>PHCV01000008.1 GCA_002842395.1 Betaproteobacteria bacterium HGW-Betaproteobacteria-11 | reverse complement strand
GGCCGCGCTGTGCGGGCTGACCGGCCTCAAGCCCACCTATGGCGTGGTCTCGCGCTACGGCATGATCGCCTTCGCTTCTTCACTCGACCAGGCCGGGCCGATGGCGAAATCGGCCGCGGACTGCGCCTGGCTGATGAATGCCATGGCCGGGTTCGATCCGCGCGATTCGACTTCGCTCGAGCGACCGGACGAGGACTACGCGCGCGCGCTCGAACAGCCGTTCGCGGGCCTGAAGATCGGTCTGCCGCGCGAATTTTTCGGCGCCGGCATGGAGCCCGACGTGCGGGCCGCGGTGGAAGCGGCGCTGGCCGAATATCGCCGGCTCGGCGCCGTCACGGTGGACGTCAACCTGCCCAATGCCGCGCTCTCCGTGCCGGCGTATTACGTCATCGCCCCGGCCGAGGCCAGCTCCAATCTGTCGCGCTTCGACGGGGTGCGCTATGGCTACCGCGCAGCGGACTATGGCGATCTCGACGACATGTACGCCAAGTCGCGGGCGCAGGGTTTCGGCGCCGAGGTCAAGCGCCGCATCCTGATCGGCACCTATGTGCTTTCGCATGGCTACTACGATGCCTACTACCTCCAGGCGCAGAAGATTCGCCGTCTCATCGCCGCCGACTTTTTGGCGGCATTCAAGGAGTGCGACGTGATCATGGGGCCGACGACGCCTTCGGTGGCCTTCGAATTCGGCGCCAAGAGCGCGGACCCGGTGCAGATGTATCTGTCCGACATCTACACCATCGCCACCAATCTGGCCGGCCTGCCGGGTATGTCGATTCCCTGCGGTTTCGGCAAGCACGATATGCCGGTGGGCCTGCAGATCATCGGCCCGTGGTTCGCCGAGGCGAAGATGTTCGGCGTGGCGCATCGTTACCAGCAGGCCACCGACTGGCATCGGCGCCGGTCGGCGGCCGTGGAGGCGCTGGCTGTCTGATGCGCCGGTTCGGCCTGCTCCTGCCGCTGTGGCTGGCGGCCTGTGCCACGGCGCCGCTCCCGTCGGATGCCCCGACCGCTTCTGCCGGAGCCGGGGCGAACGCGCCGGCGGCCAGGCTTTCTGCGCTCGCCCGCCGGCGCCTGGCCAGTCATCATTTGCAGCCGATCGAGACGCGCGCGCTGAATGCCCATGCCGACTGCGCCTTCCGCGACGAGACGGGATATCGCGGCAGTCTCGAACTCGAGGTCAAGGCCGCGACGGTCAACCGCTTCGTTGCCGAAGTCGATATTCCCAAGCGCGGCCGCTGCCAATTTCGGCTCGACGATTTTCGTCAGAGCGGCAACTCGCCGATATTGCTGACTTCGCGCGCAACCTCATGCCAGGTGAATCTGTGGGAGCAGGGCCGGCGGGTCACCGTCGCCTTCCGCGACTGCCGCACCGAATGCAGCGGCGATGCCGTCGATTACCTGTGGCCAATCCTGGTCGATAATCGCAAAGGCCAATGTTCATGAAGGATGTGCCATGAGTACTCAATGGGAAGTGGTGATCGGCCTGGAAACCCATGCCCAGCTCAAGACCCGGTCGAAGATTTTCTCCGGTGCGGCGACGGCCTTTGGCGCCGAACCCAACCGCCAGGCTTGCGCGGTGGATATCGCCCTGCCCGGCGTGCTGCCGGTCTTGAACCGCGAGGTGGTGGTCTGCGCGATCAAGTTCGGCCTCGCCGTCGGCGCCCGCATCGCGCCGCGTTCGGTGTTCGCCCGCAAGAATTATTTCTATCCCGACCTGCCCAAGGGCTATCAGATCAGCCAGTTCGAAATCCCCGTGGTTTCCGGCGGCGGGCTGACGATCCGGGTTGGCGAGGCGGAGAAGTTCGTCCATCTCACCCGCGCCCATCTGGAAGAGGATGCCGGCAAGTCGCTGCACGAGGATTTCCATGGCAAGACGGGAATCGATCTGAATCGTGCCGGCACGCCCCTGCTCGAAATCGTCTCCGAGCCCGACATGCGCTCCAGCGCCGAAGCGGTGGCCTACGCCAAGGCGCTGCACTCGCTCGTCACATGGATCGGCATCTGCGACGGCAACATGCAGGAAGGCAGTTTCCGCTGCGACGCCAATGTTTCGGTGCGGCGTCCCGGCGCGCCGCTGGGCACCCGCCGCGAGATCAAGAACCTCAACTCCTTCCGTTTCATGCAGCAGGCGATCGACTACGAGATCCAGTGGCAGATCAACGAGATCGAGGAAGGCCGCAAGATCCGCCAGGCCACCGTGCTGTTCGATCCCGACACGGGCGAAACGCGCGCCATGCGCAGCAAGGAAGACGCTCACGATTACCGCTACTTCCCCGACCCCGACCTGCTGCCGCTGGAGATCGGCGATGCCTGGATCGCCGAAATCGCGGCCGGCATGCCTGAGTTGCCGCAGAAGATGAAGCAGCGTTTCGAAACCGAGTTTGGCCTGTCGGTCTATGATGCCGCGGCGCTGACAGCATCGCGTGAAATTGCAGATTACTATCGAGATACACGCAAGGCGTTTCTAGCGGGTGGAATTGGCATTCTCACTTCTCCGCAATATCCCTCAACCGAAGTCTTGGCGGCCAAGCTCTGCGCCAACTGGGTGATGGGCGAGGTTGCGGCGCGGCTCAACAAGGAAGGGCTGGAGATCGGCGCCGTGCCGCTGGCGCCGACTTTATTGGCCGGCCTCGTGCGATGCATCGCCGACGGCACGATTTCGCACAAGATCGGCCGCGAAGTGTTCGATGCGCTCTGGCAGGGCGAAGGCAAGAGCGCCGATGCGCTGATCGAGGCGCGGGGCCTCACGCAAGTCACCGACACGAGCGCCCTCGAGCCGCTGATCGACGACGTGCTCGCCGCCAACCCGAAGTCGGTCGAGGAATTTCGCGCCGGCAAGGAAAAGGCCTTCAACGCCCTGGTCGGCCAGGTGATGAAGGCCAGCAAGGGCAAGGCCAACCCGCAACAGGTGGGCGACCTGCTACGGAAGAAGCTCGGCGGCTGATTACTTTTTCGGTGCCGGTGCCGGTGCCGGTGCCGCGGCCGAAGTTGCCGCCGGCGTGGCCGCGCCGGTTGCGGGCGCCGCCGCTCCTTCCGCCGTGTCTTTCTTGCCGGTGAGTTCGATATAGGTTTTCTTCTCGGCGGCAAACCGGGTGCGGACGTCTTCGAGCTCCTTGCTGCGCTCGGCGACGGCGGCCTGTTGCGAGCGCAGTTCGCTGTCATTGTCGTGGGTCAGGGTCTTCAACTGATCCGGTAGCGGCTTCTTCTTGTAGAAGTCTTTTTCGGCATCGAGCTTTTTCTTCTTGGCCATGGCTTCGTCGAGGCGCGCCTGGGCCTGCTTCAGGTTTTTCTCCACCTCGGCCAGTGCCCGGTCACGCGCCTTGTCGATTTCCTCGACGCTGGCGTAGTTCGACACCAGCGCCAGGGCGCGACGGCGTTCTTCCACCGCCTTGCGTTTTTCTTCTTCCGCTCGCGCCAGTTCGGCGGCCCGGCGCACCTTCTGCTCGGCGGTCAGCGGCGCTTCATATTTTTTCGAGACGCGGCCGGCGCCATCGCGTTCTTCGTAGGCGCGGTCGGCGCATTCGGGCGGCACGAAATCACCGCATACCCTGCGCCCTTTCGCATCGTCGCAACAGAAAATCCGCGCCTGCTGGGCCGACACGCTACCCGCCAGGCAGAGCAGGGATGAAAACAGCAAGATGGACTTCAGGCGCATGACGTTCTCCTTAAAAACTACGTACAGCCATAGCGTACCCGATAGTCACGCACGGCGTCGAGATGGCGAACCAGTTCGGGCTGACCGTCGAGGTAGGCGATCAGATCGGCCAGGCTGGCGATGGCCAGCACCGGCAGACCATAATTCCGCTCGACTTCCTGCACCGCCGACAACTCGCCCGTGCCGCGTTCCTGGCGATCGAGGGCGATTACCACCGCGGCAGGCGTGGCGCCGGCAGCGCGAATCAGCTCCACCGATTCGCCCACCGAAGTGCCGGCTGAAATCACGTCGTCGATGATCAGCACCCGCCCGGCGAGCGGTGCACCGATCAGGCTGCCGCCTTCGCCGTGGTCCTTGGCTTCCTTGCGGTTGTAGGCAAAGGGGCGGTTGTAGCCGCGGCCGGCGAGCGTCATCGCGGTGCCGGCGGCCAACGGGATGCCCTTGTAGGCCGGACCGAAGATCATGTCGAAACCGAGTTCCTCGGCAAGGATGCGGGAGGCATAGAAGTCGCAGAGCGCGGCGAGCGCGGCGCCATCGTTGAACAGGCCGGCGTTGAAAAAGTAAGGCGAGAGCCGCCCGGCCTTGGTCTTGAATTCGCCGAAACGGAGGACGCCACGCGCGCAGGCGAAGGCGATAAACTCGCGGCTGCGGTCGAAGGGGGTCATCACGTTCGTCATCGGCTCATTGTACATCGCCCCACGGAGAGTCCATGCTGCGCATTGTTTCCCTCAATCTCAACGGCATACGCTCGGCGGCCAGCAAGGGCATCTTCGACTGGCTGGCCACGCAGCAGGCCGACATCGTCTGCGTGCAGGAACTGAAAGCCCAGGCCGGCGAGGTTCCCGCCGTGCCGCCAGCGCCGACTTTTTCTCACGCCCGGTTTCACCATGCCCAAAAAAAGGGTTACAGCGGCGTCGGCATCTTCAGCCGGCAGCTGCCCGATCGGGTGCTCGAGGGCTTCGGCAATGCCGAGTTCGATGCCGAGGGGCGCTTCATCCAGGCTGACTTCGGCCGTCTCTCGGTAGTCTCGCTCTACCTGCCCTCGGGTTCGAGCTCGCCGGAGCGGCAGGCGGCGAAGTTCCGTTTTCTCGCGCAGTTTTATCCGCTGCTGCAAAAGCTGGCCGAGGAGGCCCGCGTCAGCGGCCGCGAGATCGTCCTCTGCGGCGACTGGAACATTGCGCACCGCGAGATCGACCTCAAGAACTGGAAGGCGAACCAGAAGAATTCCGGCTTTCTGCCCGAGGAACGGGCCTGGCTGAGTGACGTGTTCGCCGCGTTGGGCTGGGTCGATGTCTATCGCCGGCTGTATCCCGAGGCGACCGGCGAAGGCTATACCTGGTGGTCGCATCGTGGCCAGGCACGGGCAAAGAATGTCGGCTGGCGCATCGACTACCAGATCGCCACGCCCGGCATTGCGGCCACGGCGCGGCAGGCCGTGGTGTACCGCGAGCCGCGGTTTTCCGACCATGCGCCGCTCTGTGTGGACTATGATTGGCCGTAGCGATGAAATTTGAATGTCTTATCTCATTGCAGTATCCGGCAAAAGCCGGTAGCCTTTCGATTCGTATTTCAAGGAGAACACCATGACCGATGTCACCAGGGAAAAACTGATTGCCGATACCCGTCTCGTCATCGCCGATGCCGAAGAGCTGCTCAAGGCCACGGCAGGGCAGGCGGGCGACAAGATTGCCGAATTGCGCGCCAAGACCTCGGACCGCATCGCCGGCCTGAAAATCAAGCTGACCGAGGCGGAAACCGCGGTGGTGGAGAAAGCCAAGCAGTCGTGCCGCGTGGCCGACGACTACGTACAGGACAATCCCTGGCGCGCGGTCGGCGTCGCGACCGGCGTCGGCTTCCTGCTCGGGTTACTGATCGGCCGTCGTTGATCGTCGCCGACCATGGCTGAGTCCGTCACGCAAGCCGGACTGTTCGCGTCGTTGAAAGGCTTGCTGGGCAGCGCTACGGCGCTGCTGAAGAACCGGATCGAGCTGCTGGGGGTCGAGCTTGCCGAGGAGCGTGAGCGGCTGCTGGCCCTGCTGGTGTGGGCTGCGGTCGCCTTCATCGGTCTGGCCGCTGGCGTGGTATTCCTCGCCGTGCTGGTCACCGTGCTGCTTTGGGACAACAACCGGCTATTGGCGCTGGGCGTGTTTTCGGCGCTGTTTCTCGGCGCCGGGTTTTATGCCCTGTCGATGGTTTCGCGCCTGGCGCGCTCTGGCTCGAAGCTGTTTGCCGCCAGCCTGGCCGAACTGGAGAGCGACCGTACCGTGCTGGCCGCGCGTGACTTCGCCAAGTCGAATGGCGAGGATGCCGCGTCATGATGAATTCCCGAGTCTTCGAACTGGCGCTGAAAAAGCAGCGCTTGCAGTTATCCAGCACGCAGTTGCGCGACGAATTCTCCCGCCATGGCGCTGCCTTTGCGCCGTTTTTCGCCGGAGCGGATCACGTGGTCGACGGCGTCCGCTGGCTGCGCGCTCACCCGCAGATTCCGCTTGCCCTGGGGGCCGGTTTCCTGCTGGCGCGGCCGCGACGTCTCCTGCGCTGGTCGCGGCGGGCATTGATCGGCTGGCAGGTGTGGCGTCGATTGCGCGGTGTGCTGAAAGATCGCCCCGTCCTCCGCCGGGGTGTCGCCGGAACCTGACTTTCACGCTACGGGGTGATGTTTCCCGCATCATGAAAGTCAGCCCATTCGCAAACTCCCGCCCCCCCTTCACTCCCGCCCCCCTTCGCCCCCCTCGCGGGGGGTTCCTGATCGGCTCGCTGCGACCGAAGGAAGTGCAAAGCCGCTCGAAGCTTGACGGGATGCCAAATGAGTGAATTTCACGTTAACCGGGTTCCTTCGGTTCTGCCGGATTTTCCTTGCTGCCCGGTTCTTCGCGATGGGCGCCGGCGCGCACCAGTAACGCGGCCGTTTCCGCCCCCACCACTTCGAGACTCTTGTCGTAGCGCAGCGCGCCGGGAAAGTATTTCATCGTCATGTTCCGGTCATGGCTGACCGAGGCGTCGGCATCGCTGAAGCGGCGCCACTGGCCGACCTGGTAGACGTCGTCGGCGATTTCGCGCAGGCCGATGGTCTCGCGGTCGGCGATGAGTACGCCCTGCACGCGCAGGCCCTGAGCAGTTTTCGCCGCCTCCAGGCGGTGCACGAGGGCGGCGGTGGCGCCGAATTCGCCGTCGGTGGCGATCAGCAGATCGGCGAACTGCCAGGTCTCGGTTTCGATCCGGGCCAGCGCGCGCTCCAGCGGTTCGGTGATGTCGGTGCCGCCGTTGAATCCCTGTGACATGAAATCGAGCAGGCTGACCAGGCCGTCGCCATCGAGCGGCAACTCGTGCTCGATGATCTCCTGCGGGCCGCTGAAGCAATAGACATAGCAGGCCCGCCGCTGGGCGTGGGCGACGCGCATGGTTTCCAGCACCAGCGCCTTGGCCACCGTCTCGGGACCGCCACGCATCGAGCCGGAGGTATCCACGCAGATCACCAGCGGCCCCATCTCCAGCCGGCGCTGGGCTTGGGGTTTGGTCATCGGCTGCCAGGTTTCCCGCTCGACACTGATCGGCTCGCGCAGGATGTCGTTATCCTCGTAGGTCAGCAGCGTGCGTTCGGCGTGGCGGGCGAACCAGATCAGGCGCAGGCGGGGGTGCGGCAACAACTGGGCTTCGCTCGGCAGCATGCGGCTGACGCGATCGGAGCGTTCGATGCCGCGGGTTTCTGCCGGCAGATCGGGAACATGGGTTTCACGCCATTCGGTGACGGCGGTGGTGACTTGCTCCATGACGATTGCCGCCGGCGCCGGTTGCTGGTCGAATTCCTCGGTCTGGCGGGCGCGACCGAGACGGCGGATCATCTGCCGCAGTTCGTCGAGCTGTTCGAGCTGGGCACGCACGCGCACCAGTTCCTGCCAGGCGGCCGAATGCAGGAGGCCGCGGGTCTGATCCCAGCGGTCGAACTTGAACACATCGCCCAGGTCGGCGAAGATGCGCAGCACTTCCTGCAACTCTTCCGCGATCGGTTCCCACTCGTCGCGAAAGCCGGCGGCCACGGCATGCGCCGCGGTCGCTTCGTCCATTGTCTCGCGGTAGTCGATCAGCCGGTCCAGATGCCAGAGCAGGGTGCGCAATACCTGTTCGACCAGTTCCGCGCGGCCGGCGCACAGCTCCGGCAGCTTGAGCATGTCGATTTCATGGCGCAGCAAGGGTAGCGCCAGGCCGGTTTCCCAATCCACCATGGGCGACTCGCCGGAGAGAAGTTGCATGCGCCAGTCTTGCAGTGCATCGAGCCGGCAGGGCAAGGCCCCCAAGCTGTTGATGATGCCCGGCAGCCAGAGCCCGCGCGGCAGATCGTCGAGCGCCGCCAGGGGCGCTTCGAGGGCATCGGGGTCGAAGCGCCGGGCGCTGGACATGACGATTTATTCGACAGGCAAGGGTTCAGGGATGATGCCATTGTCCTGCTTCAACCGGGGCAAGGCGGCAAATCCGGCAGCGACGCTGGCCAGACGCTGGCGCAAGCCGAGAATTTCCGCACGGCTGGCGGCGAGATGAGTCCTGGCCTGGGTCACGAACTCGGGAGCGAGCCACAGGTGGCGGGGAACCTCGTGCTGTAGTTCGTGTTCCAGGGCATCGAGCTGGACGAGGAAGGCATCGACCTCGACGATGATCGCCCGGGTCTGTGCGACGCGGGCCGCGATATGGGTGGCGCCGTAGCGGTTGGAGCGCAGGAAGGACGACAGGCGCGGCATCATCGAAGTGCTTTTCGTTTCGCTGGCCTGGTCGTTCGGTCGCAGGACGCCTGCTTCATCGTAGTTGAGGTCGTTGCTGTCGCGTTCGAGTTCGTATTGCGCCTCGAAGCCTTCGACCACGCGGGTGAAGCGTTGCGGCCGCGTCGATCCGGCGGCACCGACGGTACGCGCGAACCACTCGCCGACGACTCCGGCCTGCGCCGGGTTTTCCGTGGCGCAGAACTGGGTCAGCCAGACATCCCACAGGTTGACGCTCGGCCGCCCGTTGGACAGCGCGGAAGTCTTGAGCAGGCGCACGATTTTGTGCCAGCGCCGATCCGAGACGCGAATCTGCTGCGCCTGCAGGTGGCTGCGCAACTGGGTCAACAGATCGACGAGGTCGTTCGGCAGGGCCACCTCATCGATCGCGGCGATGAACTGGCACAGCTCGTCGCGGCCGATCTGCTCCGCCGTGGCCAGAGCTCTGGTAGCGACGCTCGCCAGTTGCAGCAATTCGCGAAATCCGTCATCGCTGACCGGCTCGATCGCCAGGCGCAGCAGAAAGCGGTCATGAAACGCGGCCAGTGCCTCGTCCTGCGGCACTTCGTTGCTGGCGCCGATCACCGAGATCAGCGGGCAGGCCAGGCGCACCGCGCCATTGTCGAACTCGCGCTCGTTGAGCAGGGTGAGCAGGGCGTTGAGAATCGCGCTGTTGGCCTTGAACACCTCGTCGATGAAGGCGATCGAGGCTTGCGGCAGGAAACCGGCGGTCTGCCGTTCGTAACGATCTTCTTCGAGGGCGGCGATGGAGAGCGGGCCGAACAGTTCTTCCGGCACCGAAAAGCGCGTCAGCAGGCGTTCGAAATAGGCGGCGTCGCGAAATACATGGTGCAGCCGGCGCGCGATCTCGCTTTTGGCCGTCCCCGGCGGGCCGATCAGCAGCAGATGTTCGCCGGCCAGCGCGGCGAGCAGCGCCAGCCGCGCCGCCGTGGCACGCTCGACCAGACCCTCGCCGAGGTAGGTGATCAGCCGCGGCAGGCGCGCGTTGAGGACATCCGGATCAAACGCAGGCTGGGCATGGGCAGGCTGTTCCATCATCAATCCATAATTTTCAAGAAGGCATGATTGTCGCTCATTTTCCCCGGGGCTGTACTTGAGCGGGGTCAAATTCGCGGCCAGCGGCGAGGCTCAAAAAGTCGGCGCTGGCGGTACGGCGAGCGTAGCCGGTGCAGGTCGTGGCCGGATAATTTATTGCGGGTGTTCCGCGGCAACCGATTTTTCGACAGCGCCCTGCTTCATTTCAGACGAATAAAAACGATAGCCGTTGCGTCCTTCTTCCTTGATCCGGTACATCGCCAGATCGGCGTTCAGCAGCAGGGTATCGGCATCGAGGCCATCGGCCGGATAGCAGCTGACGCCGATGCTGGCCGAGATCGACAATTTGTGTCCGTCGATAGTGAACGGCTTGGCCAGCGCGGCAACCAGATTTTCGGCAATCTTGGTGGCGACCGGAGTGGTGGCGAGCCCGTCGAGAATGATGGCGAACTCGTCGCCGCCGAGCCGGGCGACGATGTCGCTTTCGCGTATGCACTGCCTGATTCTGGCGGCTGCCGCGCGCAGCAACTGGTCACCCACGGCGTGACCGAAGGAATCATTGACCGCCTTGAAGTGATCCAGGTCGATGAACATCACTCCCCCTGCCGTGCCATGGCGGGCGGCCCGCTCCACCGCTTCCCGCAGTCGGGTCTCGAACTGGCCGCGATTGGCCAGCTGGGTCAGCGTATCGTGATGGGCGAGAAACTCCAGCCGGGTCTCGTATTGCTTGTACTGGGAAATATCGTTGCCGACGGAGACGAAATGGGTGACCCGGCCCGCGGCGTCCCTGATCTGGCTGATGCTGAGCCGCTGGGGATAGATCTCGCCATTCCTGCGCCGGCTCCAGATCTCGCCCTGCCACTGGCTCGCCGCGTCGACCTGGTTCCATATGTCCGTGTAGAACACGTCCGGATGCCGGTCGGAGTTGAGCAGGTCGGGCGATTGACCGAGGATGTCCTCGCGGGCGTAACCGGTCATCAGCGTGAATGCCGTGTTGACCCACACGATCTGTCGCTCCGGATTCATGACCATGACCGAATCGACGGTATTCTCGAGCGCCTTCGCGGCGACCCGCAGGTCTTCCTCGACCTTGACCCTGGCCGAGATATTCTGCACGGTGGCGATGAAGCGGGCTGGCTGGTTGTTCGCCTTGGCATAGACCTTCCCGCGCTGGTGGACATGGCGCAGCGTGCCGTCGTCGGTCAGGATGCGGTGTTCGATGTCGAGTGCAAGGCCCTTCGACGCGGCTGCGACCAGCGCATCGCTTACCCATTCCCGGTCTGCCTCATGCACGCGTTCGAGGAAGGCGTCGAAGCTCACCGCATCTGCGCCCACGCTCCACGTCAGCACGTTACAGGCTTCGCTGGAGAGATGGATGCGGTTGGTGCCAATATCCCACTCCCAGTTGCCGAGCTCGGCGATATATTGTGCCGCCATGAGTTGCTCGCGGCTGTGCTGCAGGGCCTCGTCACGCGACTGAATCTGGTCGAGCATTTCGTTGAACCCGCAGATTAGTGATCCCAGCTCGTCATTGCCGGTTCCGCTGACCCGCCGGGAATAATCTTTAACCAGCGAAACCTGTTTCATCGTCATGGCTAGGCGGCGGATTGGCTCGGATACGATTTTCTGTAGGCGCGAGGCGAAGAGCAGGGCGACCAGACCCGCCGCCATCACGACCAAAGCAATGACAAACGTATCCAACAGCAGGTCGCTGCGCAATTGCTCAAGATTGGCCTGGACGATTATCGTGCCGATCTGTTCGCCATCGAGAACAATCGGACGGGAGATGCGCAGGGTGTCGGTCAGCAGCAACAGGCCGTAATGTCGCGAGCTGCTTTCGGCTGTGGGCGGATCCAGATATTCGTTGGCCGGGCCGGTCTTTTTGCCTGATCCCCGCGGCGTACTGAAGCCGGCAAACGGCTTTCCCCGTGCATCGAGGATGTCGGCACGGATAACCGCCGGGTCGACAGTCAGCGCGGCCAGGGTCTTGCCGGCCCATTCCGCATCGTTGAAGGCGAGCGCCGAGGTCGAGTTTTTCGCTGCCATTTCGGTAAGTATCGTCATGTGCCGGACGAGACTGTCCTGAGCGGCTACCGCATAGCGCGCCGCAAGCGCGACCACGCCCAGTAGCAGGGCAACGCCACAGGTCAACATGATGATCAGTGTCAGCTTGCTGCGTATGGAAATGTCCCGCAGGGAGCGCATGAGTCATGGATCCCCTGGGTTGCTGCCCCTCGGGGTTGCCAGCTTGAGCAGCTGGGAACTGAATTTCAGGCCGCCGCGCTCGCCGGCGCTGCGCGAGATTTCGAAGCGCAAGCGATTGTTTTCCCTGGCCAGGTTGATCATTCCGCCACTAATGATGAAATCCGTCGATTCGCCGACGGTCAGTACCGGCCCACTGATCCGACGCAGAGCATTTTGCAGATGGATCGATGCCGCGCCGACGAAGAGCAGATGGCATCCCGACGTTCCGGCGGAAGTTTCCACGGCGCGGACGATGATCACCCGGCCATGCACCTTTTTTCCGGCAAGATACGGGCCGATGATCCTGAACGGTTCTTCGCCACCGATGCAGAAGGTGAAACTGTCGGCAGATCTTCCGGTTTCCGCCGGCCATTCCACGAATTTGGCGAAGTTGTAGAGAAATGCCGCCTTGAGCTGGTACTCGGCGGTTACCGCATCCTGGCCGCCAGCGCCATAAGTCGCCATGGTGGCGGCCGGTAGCGTAAAGGCAAGCAGCACCGCGCAGCCGACCAGGCGCGCCATGCCGAGTAGCCCGGGCAGAAACCGCAGACGCAGGCAACTGCAGGCACCTTGCCATCCTCCGGCAACCGGCGCGGCGAACCCTGCCGGTTCGGCCAGGCGGCTAGTAATAGACAGTGACAACGACGGTATCGCCATAATGGCCACTGCGAATGGTCTGTCGGGCAGGGATTCTGCCGTAGATCTTGTGGTTTACCGGCACCCCGCTGCCGACCCCGGCGACCGAGTCGACGCCGACCTGATCGCCCCAGGGCAGGGAACGCGCAGTATCCCGATAGAGGGAATAAATCAGGTTCTTCTCGCCCAGGGTCATCCGCCGTGCCGCGGTCGTGGCGCCGGCGCCGGCGCCGGCGTTGAGCCCCACGTCATAGACCACGCCCGGCGTGCAGGTGACCACCACCCCCGAGAGAGCATCGGTCGCCACCGGCGTCAATGGATCGTAGGCGCCGAAGGCGAGATCGCTCGTTTCCACGCTGCACGACTCGACCGCGGTGGCCGAAACCACGATCGCCGACGAGGACGAGAGCGGAGGCAGTTCGACCCGCAACAGCGCATCGAGGCTCATTCCGGTCAGGTCGGGAGCCGGATCGGAATGGCAAATCTGTACCGTTGCGAACAATGCTGTCGCGGCGAGTAGTTGAATCAGGAATCGTTTGCTCATCCTGGGTCTCGGCTGCCTGTCTCGATGGTGCGCGGGCGCCGCCTCCTGCATCAATAATTGACCGTGACCACGATCGTATCGCTGTAAGGCCCCGGCGGCACATTCTGCAAGGCCATGACTCGGCCATAGACGGTGTAGTTGCGCACGGTCGTCAGCAAACCGAGCAGATAGCCATCGCTGACGATCGATGTGCCACCGCTGCCGTCGCCCCAGATCGAGCTGCGGCCGGCAGTCGTGTAAAGATTGTAGTTCAGGTTGTAGCCGCCGCCGATCATGGTCCGGTTGGCGAACGTACCGCTCGATCCGGGACTGAGCAGAATGTCGTAACTGACGAGGAGACTGACCACGTCAAGCAGGGTACAGCTCACCTGGACGTTACCGGTTCCGTCGAGGGGGGAGATGCTGAACGGGCTGTAGATACCGAAACTTGTCGGACTGGCCGACACGGTGCAATCTGCCAGGGCGTGCACGGAAGCGGACCACGACAGCGAGAGCGCGGCCAGCAGGCCAGGCAGGATTTTGAGTTTCCGTTTCACGGTTGCACTCCGTGACAGGGCAGCGGCCCGAGTATCGGCAACGGGCCTGGATTCTGCGGCAGGGTGACCTCGATCTCGCAGCTTTGGTCCTTCCAGTGAGCCTGCACCACGGTTTTCCTGGACAGGCCCTTGACATAGGCTTCGCCGCGCCGCGCCACGGGAAATTCGTCGGTGCTGCCGGCAATCGTGATCCAGGCACCTGCGGGCAGTGGCTTGCCATCGTCCATGACGATCCTGAGCAGTGCGCCGCGCGCGGCCTTGACCGGGAACCTGACCAGGGTGGCGCTGCGGCGCGAGAGTGACAGATTGAGACGCAAGGTGGTGATCTCGGCATCCAGCGGCAGACTCTCCGGACGGATGGTGATGGTATTGCTTTGATACGGGCGCAACCGGGTCACCAGGGCGTAGCCGCCCCGGGTGCGGGACACCGGCTGGTTGTCGAGATAGACGTCGACGTCGTCGTAGTCTCCCACCTGTACCACGGCAAAGCTGTCGTCGAGCCGGCGGGCCAGATAAGCATGCCCGTCAAGGATGGCGACACCGCCGCTGACCCCGGCGCGGTAACTGGTCGTGCCGGACAGCCGCGAAGCTTCCAGGGTATAGGCGCCGAGATCGTTTTGCAGGAACAGGCTGGCTTCGCTCCGCGCGTTGGCCCCGCCACCGGCCAGCAGCCGATAACCCATCCCGCTGCCTTGCGGCAGGCTCTGTTGAAGCTGCACCGACGACGAACTCGTCTTGGCGTCGCGATTCCAGTTGGCGCTGGCGGTTGTCCGTCCTCCCAGCGCATAGGTGAGATTGACTCCGATACTGTAGGCGTGATCGTCGCCGAGGGAGCGCAGTCCGAATAGGGATAGATAGGCATGGTCCATGACCCCGACGCTGTAGCCGGCGGTCACGAACTTCGTATCGGCGGCGACATGGTTTGTCTGCGCCACATAGCTGACGAAGGCCGATCCGCCGCGGCCCATGGCAAAACTTGCGCGGGCGAGATGGACGCTGCGTGGTGCATCATAGCTCGGCCAGCCCCCCAGTTGCGCAAAGCGTGGCGTTGCCTGGCGCGTTTCCAGGCCGAAACTTGCCAGCCGGCCCTGATGTTCGATACCCAGCGACAGGTAGCTTCCGTTTCCCTCGCCGCTATGGCTGATCGCCGTTGCCGCGGAAGCCACGCCGAGCGCCGGGATCAGGTAGCTGGCGGCGAGACCGAGGGTCTGCTGTTTCGCCAGCAATTCGCCACGCACTTCACCCGTCAGGCGATCGCTCAGGCCGACGCGGTGAGTGCCGGCGGCGAAAAAATCGCCGTAATTACTATTCTCGCTGGCGTACTTGTTGCGGATGAAGCCGGTCTCGTAGGCGTAGTCGCGCAACCCGGCCTGCAGCAAACGGGCGCTGACATAATAGGGTTGGGTGAGCACCGTTTCCCGCCCCAGCAGGTCACGCACCACTAGGCGGACCTGGCCGTCGCCGGTGACTACCGGCGCGCGGGGAATCTCGAAGGGGCCGTAAGGGACGTTCTGGCTCAGGCGCAGGGCGTTATCGACATACAGGTCGACCGTAGAGGGCAGGGCGGCCTCGCCCTTGACGGTCGGTAGCGGGAAGGGCACAAAATCGGGTTGGGTCGCAAAATTGGTGCCCCATTGCACACCGCCGAAACGCACCGCGCGGCCCCAGGCCCCGGTGTGGCTGATGCCATCCCCGAGGTTCAGGCTGGTCAGATTCTCCGGGTCGTCCTGGGTCCATGCCGTATCCAGCCGGAGCAGGCGGTGCTGGCCATCGCCGCCATGGCCGAGAAAAGTCGAGGTGCCAAAGCCGAAACGGTTGAAGATCCCGAATTCGAGCAGTCCGTCGAGCGCGCGTCTGCCGTTTTGCGTGTTGGCCAGCAGGTCGTAGTTGAAAAAGCCGCCGACGGAGGGCGCGGCGAGCGGAACGTAGGCGGCACGCCGGGGACCGAGCGTGGTGGCGGTGAAGGCTCCCGGTTGGCCATCAAGTACCAGAATCTGCTCGCGCTCGTCGATATGGTAGACGAGTCCGTGCACGGACTCGAGCGAAAAGTAGTCGTTACCGCGCAGAGTCACTGGCGGCTGTGCGGGTAGGCGGATCCGCCAGCGCGCGAGGTCGCCGGCAGTGGCGAAGAGCCGGCCGCTACTGTCGCGTACCAGCCGTGCCGGGGTGGCCAGGTCACTGTCGTTGATGCGGATCGCCAGCCATATTTCCATGAATGCCTGCTCCGCTACGGCCATCCTGGCCGCAGGGCCGCCCGGCGAGCCGCTGGCCCCCTCTCCGGCCCTGCCCGGAATGCTTGTCGCCAGAAGGAGACTGCCCATCAGAATCCCCAGTGCGGACCGTCTATGGACTCTGCAATGCAAGATCGGCATCGCTGACGCCCTGATCGGTGGTGACGGAGAGATGAATCTGTCGGCCCTGCCAGGGTTTGTCGAGGGGAATCTGCCATTGCCGGGTCTGCCCCGGCAGGAGGTATCGCGCCGTGGTCTGGGCGGCCAGGTTGCGGTTCTCGCCCGGTGCGCGCAGGGCAAGGGTCAGGATTCGGGCATGGGCATTGCCGTCATTGCGGGCCCGCAGGGTGATCAACCTCGCGCTTGCCTTGCTTGCCGTCCACTCGATTCGCGGCCGGGCTTCCTGCGCCGGTGCGACGAATACCGGCAGACCCAGCCGGAGGGCAACCCGCAAGCCCTGATAGCCTGGTTTCGACGGTGGCGGAACTTCTTCGATGAACAGGCGATAGGCGGTTTCGTCCTCCGCGCTGATGTCACTGCTCAATCCCAGACGGACGATTTGTGCAACCCCGGGGGCAATGGTGAAAATGGGAGGCGTCACCAGGATCTCGGCGTTTGCCTCATAGTGGTCGTCTTCCCCGCTGGCCGTCCATTTCATCAGCTGCAACTGCACCACCATGGCCGTCCCGCCGGTGTTGTTCAACGTGATGGCGGCGGTCGGTCTGGCGGCGGAAAGGTCGACCCGCAACGGATGAATGCCGAGGCTGCCCGCCGATGCCGGCAGAGCGCACAGCACAACCCCCAGCCAGAGGAGAAGGCGAGCCATGACAGCGCCGCGCGGCGGCATGGCCGGTTAGAAATCGACCGAAACGGTGATGGTGTCGTTATAGACGCCGGTGTTCACGTTCTGTCCGGCCGGAATCTGGCCATAGACCGTGTGGGGAACGGCAAGTCCAGTACCCACCCCGCCCACCGTGTCGGTGCCGATGGTGTTACCCCACACCAGGAGGTGGGCGACATCCTGGTAAAGCGAATAGGCGAGGGTGTCGGCAGCCTTGGTCATCTTGCGCGTCGCCACGGTGGCGCCTGCGCCGGTACCCGCATCCAGGCCGATGGAGGCGGTGAGCAGGGTACATTGGACAGTAACTGTCGTCGTTGCCGTGGCAGCCAGCAACGCCAGCGGGTCATAGGTGCCGAAGTCGAGATTGGCGGCTACTACGGAACAACTGCTGCCGACTGTTGCGGTGACCGGGAAAGTGGTGGTGGCGGTGGCGGCCGATGCGGACGGCATGAACAGCACAAATACGGCACACAATACGCCAGCGGCGGTTTTCAGGATCGATCGGTACATTTTTCTCCCCCCAGGAATGATTTGATTTTTAGTTTGCTGTCAGGGCCTTTTAACAAGTTTGAAAGAATCTGTCAATTACAGGGATCAGTGTCCGTGCCCAAAGGCAAAAAATCACGAAAAATTTGGGGCAAGCAAAAACTCGGCGCCGGCGGGACGCCGAACGGGATGCTCCGGCGGGCCTTCGGCTAAACTTCCCGCATGGCAACTTATGCAATCGGCGATGTGCAGGGCTGTTTCGATCCGCTCAAGCGGCTGATCGAGGCGCTGCCCTTCGATCCGGCGAACGATCGGCTGTGGTTCGTCGGCGATCTGGTCAATCGCGGGCCGCAGTCGCTGGAAGTGCTGCGCTTGGTCAAGGCGCTGGGCGGGACGGCGACCGTGGTGCTCGGCAACCACGACCTGCATCTGCTGATGCTGAGCGAGGGCTTCGGCCGTGCCAACAAGGAAGACACCCTGGAGGCGGTGCTCGCCGCGCCCGATCGTGACGAACTGCTTGCCTGGCTCAGGGCCCAGCCGTTGTTTCATGTCGAGGATGGTTGGGTGATGGTGCATGCCGGACTGCTACCGGCCTGGCCGGTGGCGCAGGCGGCCTCGCTCGCCGCCGAAGTCTCGGCGGCGCTCGCGGCGCCCGACTACCGCGACTTCCTTGCCCATATGTGGGGCTCGGAGCCGGCCGCCTGGCACGACGGGCTGACGGGATGGGAACGCCTGCGGGTGATCGTCAATGCCATGACGCGGATGCGTTTCGTGACGGCGAGTGGCGCCATGGAGTTGCGTGCCGCAGGCGCCAAGGGCCCGCCACAGTCCGGCCCGGCGGACTGCCTGCCGTGGTTCGCCGTGCCCGGACGGGTCAGCGCCGATCACGCCATCGTCTGCGGCCACTGGTCGGCGCTGGGTTTTCACGAAGCGCCGAACCTGCTGGCGATCGACACCGGTTGCCTGTGGGGCGGCACGCTGACGGCGGTGCGGCTGGAGGACCGCCGCGTGTTTTGCCTGCCCTGCCCGCAACAGGCCCGGCCCGTGGGCTGGGGGTGAGCACGCGAAGCAATACGGCGGTGCAAAAAGTCGGCGTTGGTGAAACGGCAATCGGCCCCGTGAGCTTTATGAAAAATTTGAATCTGCAAGGTGGCGTAAAGCTCTTGGCGGCACTACCAGACACGAAAATCAAAGAAATTCTTGACGAGTGTGTTCCTGCCGTAGCTTGATTAACAGGTTTAAAGACTTGATCGTTCGAGCTGATGTGGCGTTGAGTGGTGCTCACGTATCTATGCCCTGCACGAGCACCATCACTTGATTTACCAATTAAACAGTCACCTGCTTAACAACCGTTTCGCCAGAATCGTGGGGTAGTCCTGCCTATGCCCAGCAATGAGGTACACATAGGTATCGTTGCCGATTCGTCGGTAAACTAATTTGTGGTGCGAGGTATAGACGTTCAGGTAGTCCTGGATGCCAACCGATGCCAGCTCGTGGACGGGCGTTCCGTTGAAAACGCCTGTGTCAACTTTCTCCAGCTTGTCAAAAATCTCGTCCTCTGCTTTCAGCCATGCGACTTCGCCCCATTTGTCGAGCATGTAGTCCTGTAGCGAAAGCAAGTCAGCCTGTGCATCGGGAAGAACGATGACCGCCATTATTTGCAGATTTGGCGAGCAGCCAGCAGTTGCGCCCGTGATTCGGTGGCGGAAATACCTTTCCCTTGTAGGCGGTCCTTCTCGCCCAAGGCGATGATTTTCAGAGCGGCGATAAGCGCTTCCTTTTCCTGAAACTGCTTGACGCCCTCAATCACCATGCTGGCCTCACCATTCTGAGTGATGACAAACGGATTGCCGTTCATTTCCAGATCTTCAGAAATCTGCGCCGCGTGGCTCTTCAGGTACGAAATGGACTTGATGTTGGTGATGGACTGCATCGGGACCTCCTTAATTGTACCGAACCCAAACTTAGTCCCGAATTTAGTTGTAGTCAATAGTTGTCGTTGTCAGGGGCCGGGGCCGCTACTGTCGGCAAGGAAACGTTGCACAAGCCCGACTGCGTCATTCCCGCGGTCTCGACACACCCGGGACTCCGCTTCGCGGTGGGCGAAGCAGGAATCCATGAAAGTCAGCCGAAGGCAATGATCGGTTGATCGACCGCCAGGCTCTCGCCGGGGTTGGCCAGCAGTTTGTCGACCACGCAGTCGCGCTCGGCCTTGAGCACATTTTCCATTTTCATGGCCTCGATCTTGGCCAGAATCTCGCCAGCCTTGACCTCCTGCCCTGGTACCACCGCGATCTGCGTCAGCAGGCCAGGCATCGGCGAGAGCAGGAACTTCGACATGTCCGGCGCGGCCTTGAGCGGCATCAGCGCCAGCAGTGCGGCGGCGTGCGCGCTCATCACCCGGATGTCGGCCTGCATGCCCCAGTGGAACAGACGGTAGATCAACCCGCGGCGTTCGACCTGCATGCACAGCGGGGTGCCATTGAGCGTGCCGACATACAGCGGATTGCCGAATTGCCAGTCCGAGCGGAGCCGGTAGGTCTTGCCGGCGAAGCTGACATCCCAGCCGCCCGCGGCGGCAAGCACCCTGGCCTGATGCTGGCCGGCGCCCATGAGGACGACGAAGTCCTCGCCGGGGACGAACTCGTGGCCGGGGAGCTGGCCGCTGATGGTGGCGTTGCGGGCCAGGTATTGGCGATGCATGGCCGCGGCAACGGCGACCAGCATGGCCGGATCGTCGTGCGGCACATCCTCGGCATTGAAGCCATCGGGATATTCCTCGGCGATCAGGCCGGTATTGAAGTCGCCCGAGATGAAGCGTGGATGCCGCATCAGCGCCGCCTGGAAGGCGATGTTGGAAGCCACGCCGCGAATCACGAACTGGTTGAGGGCCTCGCGCATGCGGGCGATCGCCTGCTCGCGGGTGGCGGCGTGGACGATCAGCTTGGCGATCATCGAGTCGTAATACATCGAGATTTCGCCGCCTTCATAGATGCCGGTGTCGACACGCACGCCGGCATTGCCGCTGATGGTTTCCGCTGGCGGCATGTATTTGACCAGCCGGCCGGTGGAGGGCAGAAAACCGCGGAAGGGATCCTCGGCATTGATCCGGCATTCCATTGCCCAGCCGTTGATGTGCAGCTCATCCTGGGTGAAGGCGAGCTTTTCCCCGGCGGCGACGCGGATCATCTGCTCGACCAGATCGAGGCCGGTGATGTACTCGGTGACCGGATGTTCGACCTGCAGGCGCGTGTTCATTTCGAGGAAGTAGAAGCTCTTGTCCTTGCCGACGACGAACTCCACCGTCCCGGCTGACTGGTAATCCACCGCGCGGGCCAGGGCCACGGCCTGTTCGCCCATGGCACGGCGGGTGGCGGCGTCGAGGAAGGGCGAGGGCGCCTCTTCGATTACCTTCTGGTGGCGGCGCTGGATCGAGCATTCGCGTTCGTGCAGATAGATGCAGTTGCCGTGCGCATCGCCGAGTACCTGAATCTCGATGTGCCGCGGCTCCTCGACGAACTTCTCGATGAAGACCCGATCGTCGCCAAAGGCATTTTTCGCTTCGGTCTTGCAGGAGGCGAAACCTTCATGCGCTTCCTTGTCGCCGTAAGCAACGCGCAGCCCCTTGCCGCCACCGCCAGCGGAAGCCTTGATCATCACCGGGTAGCCAATGCCGCGGGCGATTTCGACCGCCTGTTCCGGCGAATCGATGGCGTTGTTGTAACCCGGAATGGTGTTGACCTTGGCCGCCATGGCCAGTTTTTTCGACTCGATCTTGTCGCCCATCCTGGCCACCGAATAATGCTTGGGGCCGATGAAGACGATGCCGTTTTCTTCCAGCCGGCGAGAGAATTCCTCGTTCTCGGAAAGGAAGCCGTAGCCGGGGTGCACCGCCTCGGCGCCGGTCTCTTTGCAGGCGGCGATGATCTTGTCCATTACCAGATAAGATTCCTTCGACGGCGGCGGGCCGATGCAGATGGCTTCGTCGGCGAGTTCCACATGCAGCGCATCCTGGTCGGCTTCGGAATACACGGCAACGGTCTGGATGCCCATCTTGCGGGCGGTCTTGATGACGCGGCAGGCGATCTCTCCCCTGTTGGCAATCAGAATTTTCTTGAACATGTCTGTTTAGTCCTTCACGCGGGTCAGAGCGGAATGTTGCCGTGCTTGCGCCACGGATTTTCGATTTTCTTGTTTTTCAGCATCGCCAGGCTGCGGCAGATGCGTTTTCTCGTCTCGTGCGGCATGATCACGTCGTCGATGAAGCCACGCGCGCCGGCGACGAAGGGATTGGCGAACTTGGCCTTGTACTCGGCCTCGCGTTCGGCGACCTTGACGGGATCGTTCTTTTCTTCGCGGAAGATGATTTCCACCGCGCCTTTCGGGCCCATCACCGCGATCTCGGCCGAGGGCCAGGCGAAGTTGACGTCGCCGCGCAGGTGCTTCGAGGCCATCACGTCGTAGGCGCCGCCGTAGGCCTTGCGGGTGATCAAGGTGACCTTGGGCACGGTGCATTCGGCGTAGGCATACAGCAGCTTGGCGCCATGCTTGATGATGCCGCCATATTCCTGCGCCGTGCCGGGCATGAAGCCGGGTACGTCGACCAGGGTGATGATGGGGATGTTGAACGCATCGCAAAAGCGCACGAAACGCCCGGCCTTGATCGAGGACTTGATGTCGAGACAGCCGGCCAGCACCATCGGCTGGTTGGCGACGATGCCCACGGTCTGGCCTTCCATGCGGGCCAGGCCGATCACGATGTTCTTCGCATGATCGGGTTGCAGTTCGAAGAAGTCGGTGTCATCGACGATCTTGAAGATCAGCTCCTTGATGTCGTATGGTTTGTTGGCGTTGTCCGGCACCAGCGTGTCGAGCGAATGATCGAGCCGCTCGGCCGGATCGGGGGTCGGCCGCAGCGGCGGCTTTTCCCTGTTGTTGAGCGGCAGGTAGTTGAAGAAACGGCGCAGCATCAGCAATGCATCGACATCGTTCTCGAAGGCCAGGTCGGCCACCCCCGACTTGCTGGTGTGGGTCACCGCGCCGCCCAGTTCCTCGGCGGTCACTTCCTCGTGGGTCACGGTTTTCACCACCTCGGGCCCGGTGACGAACATGTAGGATGAGTCCTTGACCATGAAGATGAAGTCGGTCATCGCCGGACTGTATACCGCGCCGCCGGCGCAGGGGCCCATGATCATCGAAATCTGCGGAATCACTCCGGAGGCCATGACATTGCGCTGGAACACGTCGGCATAGCCGCCGAGCGCGGCGACGCCTTCCTGGATGCGCGCGCCGCCCGAGTCGTTGAGGCCGATCACCGGGGCGCCGACCTGCATCGCCTTGTCCATGATCTTGCAGATCTTCTCGGCATGGGCTTCGGAGAGCGCGCCGCCGAAGACGGTGAAGTCCTGCGAGAAAACGAACACCATGCGGCCGTTGATGGTGCCGTAGCCGGTGACCACGCCATCGCCGGGCACCTTGTTGTCGGCCATGCCGAAATCGACGCAGCGATGTTCCTTGAACATGTCCCACTCTTCGAAGGTGCCGTCGTCGAGCAGGAGCTCGATGCGTTCGCGCGCCGTCAGCTTGCCCTTGGCGTGGTGGGCGTCGATGCGCTTTTGTCCGCCGCCCAAGGCGGCTCGCTCGCGCTTGGCGTCCAGTTGATGGATGATGTCATGCATATCGATTGCCTCCCGAGAAATTCTTCATGTGAAAAGCGTGAGCAGCCGCCGGGCGGCCAGCGCCGGCGACAGGGCGCCGGCGGCAACCGCCTGGGTCAGTCCGGGCAGGGCGGCGCGCACCTGGGGATGGTTGCGAAAACGCTGGTGCAGCGTCGAGTCGATCTGCTGCCACATCCAGTCGAGCGCCTGCCGCTGGCGCCGGCTGGCGAGATCGCCGGACGCGGTCATCCCCTCGCGGAAGCGCTCGATCGTCTGCCAGAACTCGACGATGCCCTGTTTTTTCTCCGCCGAGAGGGTGAGCACCGGCGGTTGCCAGTGTTTCGATGCGGGGCGCAGCATGGCCAGCGCTCCGCGCATCTGCTGAGCGGCTTTTTGCGCCGCCACCGGATCGAGGTCGGCCTTGTTGAAGACGATCAGGTCGGCCAGCTCGACGATGCCCTTCTTGATCGCCTGCAGGTCGTCGCCGGCATTGGGCAGTTGCAGCAGCACGAAAATGTCGGTCATGCCGGCCACTGTCGTTTCCGACTGACCGACGCCGACCGTCTCGACGATGATCACATCGAAGCCGGCGGCCTCGCAGAGCAACATCGCCTCGCGGGTTTTTTCCGCCACGCCGCCGAGACTGCCCGCCGTGGGCGAAGGGCGGATGAAGGCCGCATCCTGCTGGCAGAGCAGTTCCATGCGCGTCTTGTCGCCGAGGATCGAGCCGCCGGAGACCGTCGATGAGGGGTCGACCGCCAGCACGGCGAGGCGATGGCCGCGCTCGATCAGATACAGACCCAGCGCTTCGATGAAGGTGGATTTGCCGACTCCGGGAACGCCGGAAATGCCGATGCGGATCGACTGGCCGGTATGCGGCAGCAGCTCGTTCAGCAACTCCTGGGCCTGCGCCTGATGTTCGCCGCGGGTGGATTCCACCAGGGTGATCGCCTTGGCCAGCGCGCGGCGATTGCCGTCGCGCAACTGGCGGGCGAGCGTCGGGTTCCCGGCAGCCGTGCGCACTGGAAATCAGGCCTTGTGCCGGGCCACGATGGCGCGCAGCACTTCGCGGGCTGATTGCGGGATGGGCGTGCCCGGACCGAAGATGCCGCTGGCGCCGGCGGCATAAAGTTGCGCGTAATCCTGCGCCGGGATCACGCCGCCGACGAAGACCACGATGTCGTCCGCGCCCTGCTGCTTCAGCGCCTCGATCAGTTGGGGCACCAGCGTCTTGTGCCCGGCGGCCAGCGTCGATACGCCGATGGCATGGACGTCGTTCTCGATCGCCTGCCGCGCCGCTTCTTCGGGCGTCTGGAACAGCGGGCCGACATCGACATCGAAACCGAGGTCGGCAAAGGCCGTGGCAACGACCTTGGCGCCGCGATCATGGCCGTCCTGGCCGAGCTTGACGATCATGATTCGCGGCCGGCGGCCGGCGCTGGCGGCGAACTGCTCCACTTCACTGCGAATCTCCTGCATCGTTGCATCCTCCTCGCCCGAGCCGAAGGCCGCACTATAAACGCCGGAGACGGTCTGGTTGGTGGCGCGATGGCGACCCCAGACAGCTTCGAGCGCATCCGAAATCTCGCCCACGGTGGCGCGCAGGCGGGTGGCGCGGATCGCCAGGTCGAGCAGATTGCCCTCGCCGCCGCGCGCGGCCTCGCTGAGTGCGTGCAGCGCGGCCTTGACCGCGACCGTATCGCGGCTGGCGCGAATCCGTTCGAGGCGGGCAATCTGGCCATCGCGCACGGCATGGTTGTCGACGTCGAGAATGTCGATCGGCGCTTCTTCCTTCAGTTTGTATTTATTGACGCCGACGATCACGTCCTTGCCGGAATCGATGCGCGCCTGCTTCTCGGCCGCGCATTTCTCGATCTGCAACTTGGCCCAGCCGCTTTGCACCGCCTGCGTCATGCCGCCCATCTCTTCCACTTCGGTGATGATGCGCCAGGCTTCGTCGGCGATGTCCTGGGTCAGCTTTTCCATCATGTAGCTCCCGGCCCAGGGGTCGATGACGCTGGTGATGTGGGTTTCTTCCTGGATGATGAGTTGGGTGTTGCGCGCGATGCGCGAGGAGAATTCGGTCGGCAGGGCGATGGCTTCGTCGAGCGAGTTGGTGTGCAGCGACTGGGTGCCGCCGAACACGGCGGCCATCGCCTCGACCGTGGTGCGCACGATATTGTTGTAGGGGTCCTGCTCGGTGAGCGACCAGCCCGAGGTCTGGCAATGGGTGCGCAGCATCGAGGACTTGGGATTCTTCGGCTTGAACTCGTCCATGATCCGCCACCAGAGCAGGCGGGCGGCGCGCATCTTGGCGATCTCGAGATAGAAGTTCATGCCGATGGCCCAGAAAAAACTCAGCCGTCCGGCGAAGTCATCCACGTCCATGCCCGAGGCCAGCGCCGTCTTCACGTACTCGCGGCCATCGGCCAGGGTGAAGGCGAGTTCCAGCGCCTGCGTCGCCCCGGCTTCCTGCATGTGGTAGCCGGAGATCGAGATGGAGTTGAACTTCGGCATCCGTTTCGCCGTGTAACCGATGATGTCGGCGATGATCTTCATCGACGGCTCGGGCGGATAGATATAGGTGTTCCTGACCATGAACTCCTTGAGGATATCGTTCTGGATGGTGCCCGCGAGCTTGTCCTCGGAGACACCCTGCTCCTCGGCGGCGACCACATAGCCGGCGAGGATCGGCAGCACGGCGCCGTTCATGGTCATCGAAACCGAAACCTGGTCGAGCGGGATGCCGTCGAACAGGATCTTCATGTCCTCCACCGAGTCGATCGCCACGCCGGCCTTGCCGACATCGCCGGTGACCCGCGGATGGTCGGAGTCGTAGCCGCGGTGCGTGGCCAGGTCGAAGGCCACCGACACGCCCTGGCCGCCGGCCGCCAGCGCCTTGCGATAGAAGGCATTCGACGCTTCGGCGGTGGAAAATCCGGCGTACTGGCGGATGGTCCACGGCCGCACCGCGTACATGGTGGCCTGGGGCCCGCGCAGGTAAGGCGCAAAGCCGGGCAGCGTGTCGGCGTAGGGCAGGTTTTCGCTATCGGCCCGGGTGTAGAGCGGCTTGACGGTCAGCCCTTCCGGCGTCACCCAGTTCAGCCGCGAAACATCGCCGGCGGGCGCCGACTTGGTAGCGGCCCTGGCCCAGGCGTCGAGCGAAGGAATGTCGACTTTCGGGTAATCGTCGTGTGCGGTGCTCATGGTTCCAGCCTTTCCGTAGCAGGTGTCGTCGACCGATCATCGGCCGGCGCTGTTGACATCCAGAAGACCGCATATAATACTGCATCCATAATTATGAACGCAAGACAGCCCGCCTCCCGCCCCACGCAAAACCTCGGCACGCCGGCCCTCTACGAGCAGGTGGCGGAACGTCTGCGCACGCGCATCTTCGCCCACGACCTGGCGCCCGGTAGCTGGATCGACGAGCAGGTGCTGGCGCAGGAGTATGGCATCAGTCGCACGCCGCTGCGCGAGGCATTGAAGGTACTGGCCGCCGAAGGGCTGGTGGTGCTCAAGCCGCGCCGCGGCTGCTACGTGACCGAGGTTTCCGAGCGCGATCTCGACGAGGTCTTCCCGGTCATGGCGCTGCTCGAGGGCCAGGTCGCGTTCGAGGCCGCTCGCCGTGCCACCAGCGCCGACTTTGCGCGGCTCGAGGCGCTGCATGCCGAACTCGAGCGCCATGCCGCGGCCGGCGATGCCGACCGTTTCTTCGAGGTCAATGGGCGCTTCCACTCCGCGCTGCAGGAAATTGCCGGCAATCGCTATCTGGCCCAGTTGCTCGACGATGCGCGGCAAGTGATCAAGCTCACCCGGCGCGATTCCCTGCGGCTCGAAGGCCGCATCGCGCAATCGCTCATTGAGCACCGCGAGATTCTCGCCGCACTGCGGGCCCGCGATGCCGACCTGGCCGCGCGGCGCATGCACGATCATTTGATCTCCGGGCGCGCGGCCATCGCCCGGCTGGCGACGGCGGGCTGATTCTCTGCCCGAAGCCACGCTTCGCGGCATAATCGCCGCTTTTCCGGAAGCCAAGCCATGAGCCATTTCGCGCACCACGTTTTTTTCTGCACCAACCAGCGCGAGGCCGGCGAGCCGTGTTGCAACAGCCACGGCGCTGGCGATCTGTGGGCCTATGCCAAGGAGCGCGTGAAAGCCCTCGGCGAGCCGCTCGCCAGTCGCGTGCGGATCAACAAGGCCGGCTGCCTTGGCCGTTGCGAGCTGGGGCCGCTGATCGTGGTTTACCCCGCGGCGGTCTGGTACACCTACGTCGATGCCGAGGATATCGACGAGATCATCGCCGAACACCTGACGGCCGGGCGGATCGTCGAGCGGCTCGCGGTCGCCTCATGATCCGGCGCGAGCGGGTGCTCATCGATGGACCGGGCGGCAAGCTCGAGGTTGCGCTCGAAGTGCCGGCGCAGCCGACCGGCATCGTTCTGATCGGCCACCCGCACCCGTTGTTCGGCGGCACGCCGGACAACAAGGTGGTCACCACCCTGGCGCGCACCTTCACCGGCCACGGCTGCATCAGCCTGCGCCCGGCCTTTCGCGGAGTGGCCGGCTCAAGTGGCGTGCATGACGAGGGCATTGGCGAGACCGACGACCTGCACTGCATCCTGGCCTGGGCGCGCGCTCGTTTCGATCCCGCGGGCGTGCTGCCGGTCTATCTCGCCGGGTTTTCCTTCGGCGCCTACGTCGTCACCCGGCTGGCGAAACGCCTGGCGGCCGGTGGCCAGCCGGCGCGCTGGCTGGTGCTGGTCGGCACCGCCGCCGGCCATGTCGAGGGCGCCCGCCATTACGAAACCGAGACCGTCGCGCCGGGCACCCTGGTGATTCACGGCAACCTCGATACCACCGTGCCGCTGGCCAATGTCCTGGCCTGGGCAGAGCCGCTCGAGCTGCCCGTCGTCGTCGTGCCGGGCGCGGATCATTTCTTCCATCGCAAGCTGCATATCCTGCGCGACGTCGTGCAGCGCGCGTGGCCGTCCTGAGCGTGGACGCCGGGGTGCCCCTGCGGGTTCATGCGCTGCGTAAATCCTATGGCCAAAGGGAAGTCGTCGCCGGCCTGAGTTTTGCCCTGCGCCGCGGCGAATGCTACGGGCTGCTCGGGCCCAACGGCGCCGGCAAGACCACCACGCTGCGCTGCTGCCTGGGGCTCACCGCGCCGGATGAAGGTGTCATCGAACTCCTCGGCCTGCCGGTGCCGCAACGGGCCCGCGAGGCGCGCATGCAGGTCGGCGTCGTGCCGCAGTTCGATAATCTCGATCCGGACTTCACCGTGGCCGAGAATCTGCTGGTCTATGGCCGCTACTTTGGCCTGCGTGACGCCGAGCTCGCCCCCAGGATTCCCGCCCTGCTCGAATTCGCCGGCCTTGCGGGCAAGGAAAAAGCCAATCTGCGCATCCTCTCCGGCGGCATGAAACGGCGGCTGACGCTGGCCCGCGCCCTGGTCAATGATCCGCAGCTGCTGATCCTCGACGAACCGACCACCGGCCTCGATCCGCAGGCCCGCCACCTGATCTGGGAACGCCTGAAGGCCCTGCTGACGCAAGGCAAGACGATCCTGCTGACGACGCATTTCATGGACGAAGCCGAACGCCTCTGTCAGCGGCTGGCGATTATCGACGACGGACACCGGGTGGCCGAAGGGGAGCCACGCGAGCTGATCCGGGAACACATCGAGTCGCAAGTGATCGAGGTCTACGGCGAAGACGCACCGGGTTGGGCCGAGCGTGAGGCGCATGTGTTTTCACGACGTGTCGAAGTCAGCGGCGAAACCGCCTTCTGTTACGTCGAGGATGCCGCCCCGCTGTTGGCCCATCTTGCCGCATGGCCCGCGTTGCGCACCCTGCACCGGCCGGCGAATCTCGAAGACGTGTTCCTCAAGCTGACCGGGCGCGAGCTCAGGGATTGAGGCAACCATGATGAAACTGGCCTGCCCCGATCTCTCGCTGCGCTCGCTCGCCGTCTGGCGGCGCAATTTCCTGGTCTGGAGAAAGCTGGCGATTCCCTCGCTGCTGGGCAACCTGGCCGATCCGCTGATTTATCTGTTCGGTCTCGGCTATGGCCTCGGCAGCCTCTTGCCGCAGGTGGCGGGAGGCTCCTACATCGCTTTCCTGGCGGCGGGGACGGTCTGTGCCTCGACCATGAACGCGGCCTCTTTCGAGGCGCTGTATTCGGGCTTCTCGCGGATGCACGTGCAGCGTACCTGGGAAGCGATCATGAATGCGCCGGTTTCGCTCGACGACGTGCTGGCTGGCGAATGGCTGTGGGCGGCCTCCAAGGCGACACTCTCCGGCGCGGCCATTTTGCTGGTGGTCGCGCTGCTCGGTCTGATCGCCTCGCCACTGGCGCTGTGGGTGCTGCCGGTGATTTTCCTCTCCGGTCTGTGCTTTGCCGCGCTGGGCCTGATCGCCACCGCGCTGGCGCCCTCGTATGACTTTTTCATGTACTACTTCACCCTCTTCATCACGCCGATGATTCTGCTTTGCGGTGTGTTCTTCCCCGCGCAGCAGCTGCCGCCCGCGGTGCAGGCAGTCGCCGCCTGGCTGCCGCTGACCCATGCCGTGGCGCTGGCGCGGCCGCTGATGGGCGGACAGCTGCCCGGGGCCATCGGGCTACACCTCTTCGCCCTCGGCGCGGTGGCCGTGCTGGCCTTCGCCGTCGCCCTGGCGCTGACCCGCCGCCGGTTGCTGAAATAGGCTACGACTTTCATGCTGCGGGAAACATCACCCCGCCTCATGAAAGTCAGCCCATTCTCAAACACACCCGCCCCCCTTCGCCCCCTCACGGGGGGTTCCCGATTGGCTCGCTACGACCGCAGGAAGTGCAAAGCCGACCGCAGGAAGTGCAAAACCGCTCGATATTTGACACGATGCGAAATGAGCTCGCTAAAATTCGGCCATGGAAGTTGTCATCAACGGCGAAGCGCAGCGCTTCCCCTCGTCGCTCACCATCGCCGACCTGCTTGCCGCCCGCGAACTGACCGGCAAGCGGCTGGCGGTGGAACGCAACGGCGAGATCGTGCCCAGAAGCCGCCATGCCGCAACCTGGCTGGCCAGTGGCGACCATATTGAAATCGTCGTCGCCGTTGGCGGCGGCTGAACGGTTCATTGCATGAACGACCCTGCCATTACAGACGAGGAAAGATGCGATCGGGGCTCCGGTGGCTCAAACCCCCTTAACGTCCCCACCCCCCCAGCCCCGCCCCGGGGCGGGGGAGGCAGCTTGCTCGCTGCGCTCGATATCACGGGGTGTGACTGTGGTTCCTGCACGTTAGCTCATTTCATTTCATACAGACCATGATCCCAGACCCGCTCGTCATCGCCGGCAAGTCCTACACCTCGCGCCTGTTGGTCGGCACCGGCAAGTACCAGGATTTCGCACAAACCCGGACGGCGATCGAAGCCTCCGGCGCCGAGATCGTCACGGTGGCGATCCGCCGGGTCAACCTTGGCCAGGATCCGGGCCAGCCTTCGCTGCTCGAAGTGCTCCCGCCCGAGCGCTTTACGCTTCTGCCCAACACCGCCGGCTGCTATACGGCGGAGGAGGCGGTGCGTACCCTGCGTCTGGCGCGCGAACTGCTCGACGGTCACGCGCTGGTCAAGCTCGAAGTCCTCGGCGATCCGCGGACGCTCTTCCCCAACATGCTGGAAACCCTGAAGGCCGCGCAAACCCTGGTGCAGGAAGGTTTTCAGGTGATGGTCTATTGCACCGACGATCCGGTGCAGGCGCGCATGCTGGAAGACATCGGCTGCGTCGCCATCATGCCTTTGGCATCACTGATCGGCTCCGGCATGGGCATCCTCAATCCGTGGAACCTGCGCCTGATCATCGATCAGGCCAAGCTGCCGGTGCTGGTCGATGCCGGCGTCGGCACCGCTTCGGACGCGGCAATCGCCATGGAGCTCGGTTGCGACGGCGTGCTGATGAACACCGCCATCGCCGCCGCGCAAAATCCGCTGCTGATGGCCAGCGCCATGAAAAAGGCCGTCGAGGCGGGGCGCGAGGCGTTTCTCGCCGGGCGCATGGCGCGCAAGTTCTATGCGGCCAGCCCCAGTTCGCCCACCGCTGGCCTGGTCGGCGGCCCGGCGCAGACATTGTGAAACTCGTCCGCGCCACGCTGCTCGGGCTTGCCTGCGTGGCCATGGCCGGCCCGCTGTTGGCTGCCGAGCCTGCCGAATCCGTCGAGTCTGCGGCGCGTCCCGCTGCCGACGCGGCGCAACCCCTGCCCGACGCTGGCGGAGCAGCCGCCGCCGGGCCGGCGGCCACTTTGCCGCAGGCGAGCGCCGAGTCCGTACCCGCACCGCTCGCCCTGTTGCCGGGGCGGCAGGGCTATGCCTTCGAAAAGCGGGACATCCTTGCCCGCCAGCGCATCTTCGGCCTCGCCCACGGTGTCTCGCTGCTCGCTGCCGCCTGTCTCGACCTGCCGGCGCAGGCCGGTGCGATCGAGGAGGCCTACGCCGCCTGGCATGCGAAGCAGGCGGCGACGATCGAAACCGTGGTGCACGATCTGGCCCGCTATTATTTCGGCCCGCACGCGGAGGAAGCGCAATGGCCCGACCTAGTCAGGGCGCTCGGCCTCAAGCAGGACATCGGCGCCGCACTCGGTGAATTCAGCCTCGAGGTGGCCTGCGTCACGCTGCCCCAGGTACTCGACAAGCCGCGCTACGACTTGAGCGCCTTGCTCGCCGATCCGAGCCGTTTCGATGCGCCGTCCGCGGCGACCGCGCCGGCCCCGACGCCCGCAGCACCAGCCCCGACCCCGGCCCCGGCGCCAGCGGCGGACACGCAAGTCCTGCCGGATGAGTCTTTGCCCGCCAGCGGAACGTCAGCGGCGGATGCCGCCGTCGTTGCCGGCCCGCGAAGCGGAATCCCGGGCGTGCAAGGCACGCCCGCACCCAGCACCCCCACGGAAATTTTTCAGCCCCCTCCACGGCCATGACCGATCCCGACCATCCGCCCCCCGGTACGGCGGACGACGCACACCGTGCCGCTCACATCCGCAGTTTCGTCTTGCGCCAGGGCCGGGTTTCAAGCGCGCAGTTGCGTTTCCATGAGGAAGGCATGCCGCGCTTCGGCCTTGCCTACCAGCCGGCGCTACTCGACTTGGCGGCCATCTTCGGCCGCGCCGTGCCGAAGATCCTCGAGATCGGCTGCGGCATGGGCGAGACCACGGCCGCCATCGCTGCCGCCCATCCGGAAAACGATTATCTGGGCATCGAGGTGCATACGCCCGGCGTCGGCAGCCTGCTCAAGGAAATCGTCAGCCGCGAGCTGACCAATCTGCGGGTGATCCAGCATGACGCGGTGGACGTGGCGCGCGACATGCTGCCGCCGGCGAGCCTGGCCGGCATCCATGTCTTCTTTCCCGATCCGTGGCCGAAGAAACGCCAGCAGAAGCGCCGCCTGATCCAGCCGCCCTTCGTTCGCCTGCTGGCCGAGCGGCTCGTGCCCGGCGGCTATCTGCACTGCGCCACCGACTGGCAGGACTATGCCGAACAGATGCTCGCCGTTCTCGCTGCCGAACCGCTTCTGGTCAATACCGCCGAGGGTTTTGCGCCACGCCCGGACTATCGGCCACAGACCAAGTTCGAGACTCGCGGCCTGCGCCTCGGGCACGGGGTGTGGGACGTGATCTTTCGCCGGGCCGGCGACCCTGCCGCTCAATAACCGGCCGGCGACGGTGTCAGGCAGCCGCTGACGCGCGCGCGGGCTTCGAGCGCCTTGAGGCGCTCGATCTTGCCCTGCTCATCGGCCTGGCCATCGAGAAACAGCGCATCCGCTTGCGTAGCGAAGTGCTGACAGGATGGATCGCCCGACAAGCGGGTGCGGAACTCGTAGGCCCGGCTGAGATCGGTGACCGGCGGCGGCGCCAGCGGCGGCTTGCCGGCGGGCGGGAAGGTCGGCATCGCGCCGGGGGTTGCCGCCAGGGCATCGATCGCCGGAACGATCAGCAGGGCCGCGGTCAGCAGCAGGACGCAGGTTTTGAGGTGGCGCATCGCATTCTCCTCGGTGGAGGTCTTTGATAAACCCGACCGGGTTGACGATACGCCGGATTGCGCGATCCTGTTTGGGGTCAGTACCGCCAGGGCAATCGCATGAATGCTGGCAGCATCATTTCCTCCCCCTTCAAGGGGGAGGCCAGGAGGGGGATGGGGTTCCGGCGCGCTGAAGCCGGGCTTGTTCGTGTGCGTTTTACCCCATCCCCACCCCAACCCTCCCCTTGAAGGGGAGGGAGGTGGGCTTTGCGAAGCTCTCCCCTTGGGGGCAGTGAGCGTGGGGGCTGTCTCGCTCAGGCCAGAAACTCGAGCAGTAGCCGGTTGAGGAAGCGGCGCCCCTGCGGCGTCGGCGCGAGCCAGCCTTCGCGGGTCTCCAGCCAGCCTTCGCGGCGTGCCGCCAGCGCCGACTTTTCGATGGTAACCAGCGCAAGGCCGGTGCGTTCGGTGAACAGCCGCAGCGGGAAACCCTCGGTGAGGCGTAACGCATTCATCATGAATTCGCCGGGCAGGTCGGCGGGCGCGATGGCCTGCCGGGTGCTGATGAAGTTGCCGCGTGCCGCGCCTTCCAGATAGGCGCGCGGGTGGCGATGGCGCGCCTCGCGCCAGATGCTTTCATGGTTCGACAATTTGCCATGGGCGCCGGCGCCGATGCCGAGATAATCGCCGAAGTTCCAGTAATTCAGGTTGTGCCGGCAACGTGCGTCCTGCCGGGCGAAGGCCGAGGTCTCGTAGTGCGCGAAGCCCGCGGCGGCAAGCCGCGCCTCGACCATCTCCTGCATGTCGGCGGACAACTCGTCGTCGGGCAATGCGGGCGGGGCGTGATGGAACGGCGTGTTCGGTTCGAGCGTCAGGTGGTAGGCGGAAATGTGTTCGACCCCGCTGGCGATGGCGCGGGCGATGTCGGCCTCGGCCTCGGCCAGCGTCTGGCCGGGCAGCGCGTACATCAGATCGAGATTGACGCGCTCGAAATGGCGTTGTGCGAGCTCGCTGGCCGCCAGCGCCTGGCGCGCGTCGTGGATGCGGCCGAGCGCGGCGAGTTTGGCGTCGTCGAAACTCTGGATGCCGAGCGAGAGGCGATTGACCCCGGCGGCGCGAAAGCCGGCAAAGCGCGCGGCATCGAGCGTGCCGGGATTGGCTTCGAGGGTGATCTCCGCCCCTGGTTGCAGCGGCAGGCGCATGCGGATTGCATCGAGCAGGGCGTGGGCGGTTTCGATCCGCATCAGGCTCGGCGTGCCGCCGCCGATGAATACGCTGGCGACCGGGCGGCCCCAGATTTGCGGCAGCGCGGCTTCGAGGTCGGCGATCAGCGCGGCGAGATAGGCCGCTTCGTCGTCGGTGCTTTTTGCTTCATGCGAATTGAAGTCGCAATAAGGACATTTCTTTACGCACCACGGCCAATGCACATAGAGCGCGAGCGGTGGCGGCGCCTGCAGTCCGCTGTCCTGTCCAGCCAGAAAAGTCGGCGCTGGCGGCACGCCGAAGATGGGGATCACGCGCCGCTGCATCGTTCGCGCGGGTCGGCTTGCAGCCGTTCGAGCAAGCGGGCGAGTGCCTGGCCGCGATGCGAACGGCGATTCTTTTCCTCGGTGCTGAGCTCGGCCGCGGTCTTGCCCAGCGCCGGCAGCCAGAACAGCGGGTCGTAACCGAAGCCGCCTGCGCCCCGTGCGGCACGGGCGATTTCGCCTTGCCAGCAGCCCTCCGCGATCAGCGGCTGGGGGTCGAGGGCGGAACGCATCAGCACCAGCACGGCGACATAATGGGCGCGGCGGTCGGCGATAGCGAGGAGCCCGGCGAGCAGTTTTTCGTTGTTGCGCGCATCCGCTTTCGGCTCGCCGGCATAGCGCGCCGAATGCACCCCCGGCGCGCCGCCCAGCGCCGGCACCACCAGCCCGGAATCGTCAGCCAGCGCCGGCAGGCCGGTCAGCCGCGCGGCGTGACGCGCCTTGGCCAGGGCATTTTCGACGAAGGTTGGGTGTGGCTCCTCGGCCTCGGCGATGCCAAAGGCCGATTGTGGCAGCAGCTCGAAACCCCGGGGAGCGAGCAGCGCACCGAACTCGGCGAGCTTGCCCGCGTTGTTCGAAGCGAGGACGAGTTTCTGCATGCTCACCGTATCATCAGCGCCGACTTTTGCGCGGCGATGATGTCGCCGATGCCTTGCGTGGCGAGGGTCAGCAGGGTGTCGAGTTCGGCGCGCGAGAAGGGCGCGCCTTCGGCGGTGCCCTGCACTTCGATCAGGCCGCCGCGCTCGGTCAGCACCACGTTCATGTCGGTGTCGCAGGCCGAATCCTCGGCGTAATCGAGATCGAGTCGCGGCTCGCCGCCGACGATGCCGACCGAGACGGCGGCGACCAGTTCGCGCAGCGGGTGGCTGGCGAGCTGGCCCGCAGCGACCAGCGTGGCCAGTGCGTCGTGGAGGGCGACGCAGGCGCCGCTGATCGCGGCGCAACGGGTGCCGCCGTCGGCCTGCAGCACGTCGCAATCGAGGGTGACCTGCCGTTCGCCGAGCGCGGCCAGATCGGTCACCGCGCGCAGGCTGCGGCCGATCAGACGCTGGATCTCCTGGGTGCGGCCGGATTGCTTGCCCTTGGCCGCCTCGCGCGCGCTGCGGGTATGGGTCGAACGCGGCAGCATGCCGTATTCGGCGGTGACCCAGCCGCTGCCCTTGCCGCGCAGGAAGGGCGGCACGCCCTCTTCGACGCTGGCGGTGCACAGCACCTTCGTTGCGCCGAACTCGACCAGCACGCTGCCCTCCGCGTGGCAGGTGTAATGACGAGTGATTTTAAGGGGACGCAACTGGTCGGCATGGCGAGCGTCACGGGTGATGACGGATGAAATTTGTGGCATGGCGTTCTCGTGTGAAGGGAGCGGAAGTTGGAAGTTCAGGGTTGCAGACGGTTGCGCAGACCGCGCAGCCAGCCTGGCCAGCCGCCGCTCGTGGCGTGGGCGAGCATTTCCTTGAGCGCCAAGGCGCCGGGTGGCCGGCGCTTGGGGTCGAGGCGCAGGCATTCGTCGATGACGACCAGCAGCCGTGGCGAATAACGGTCGGCAAAGCGCTGCCGTGCCGGAATCAGCTGGTCGTCGGTCAGCCGCGCTTCGGCATCCTGCGGCGCGCGCTTGGTCAGCGTGGCGTACATGCAGGCGCCGATGGCGTAGATGTCGCTCCACGGCCCCAGGGTGTACTGGCCATGGTATTGCTCGGGCGCCGCATAGCCCGGTGTGTACATCGCGCGCGGCGCCGGCGGGCCGAGATCGACGGCAAAGCGCGCGGCGCCGAAATCGAGCAGCACCGGGGCCAGGTCGCAGCGCAGCCAGATGTTGGCCGGCTTGATGTCGAGATGCAGCAGGCCGTGCTGATGCACGGCTTCCAGGCCATCGAGCAACGCGTCATACAGCGTACGGAATGTTGGCTCGGCAATCCGTCCCCGGTGCAGGCGGACGTGCTCGCGCAGGGTGCGGCCGCGTTCCAGTTCCATCACCATGTAGGCCGTATCGTTGGCGCGGAAAAAATTCAGCACATGCACCACATGTGGGTGATGGAGCAGGCTCAGGGCCCGCGCTTCCTCGAAGAAACAGGCGAGCCCACGGGAAAATTCCGCGGCGCCGGTTTCGATGGCTTCGACGCGGAGGCCATCGGCGGCCCGCCGGGCCAGCGTTTGCGGCAGGTATTCCTTGATCGCCACCGGCAATCCGTCGGCGGCATGGGCGAGATAGACGATGGAAAACCCGCCGCAGGAAATCTGACGATCGATGCGGTAGCCTTCCAGCAGGGTGCCAGCCGGAAGCGGAGAGGGTGCGGGAGTGGTCATGGTCGTGTTGATATACTGCGCCGATTCTCGCCGCTTGACGGCGCCATGTAAATAGTCGGGCGGTGGCGACACTGCGAATTTTCTCCGCGAGGGTTCAAGGATGATCCACAGCATGACCGGCTATGCCTCTGCCAGCCGTGATCTTGGCAGTGCGGTACTGAGTCTCGAACTCAAAAGCGTCAATTCGCGTTACCTCGACCTCGGTTTCCGCCTCGGCGAGGAGTTGCGGTTTCTCGAGATGCCGTTGCGCGAAAGGATTGCCGAGCGAATCAAGCGCGGCAAGATCGAATGCCGCGGCTATTTGCTGGCGCAGCCGACGGCGGAAGGTGCGCGGCGCGAGCGGCAACCGAGCCCGCTGCTGCTGGCCGAGCTCGGCCGGCTTGAGGCCGCCGTGCGCGCCGTCCTGCCGCAGGCCGCACCGCTGACCGTGGCCGAGGCGCTGCGCTGGCCTGGCGTGCTCGGTGACGACACGCTCGCCGCAGAGACAGTGCAGAGCGCGGCGCTGGAGCTGTTCACCACGTTGCTCGATGAGTTCGTCGCCAGTCGTGAGCGCGAAGGCGCCAAGCTGGCCGCCGTACTTGTCGACTGTGTCACGCGCATGCGCGAGCAGGTGGCGGCAGCCCGGCCGCTGCTGCCGGTCGCGCTGGAGAATTATCGCGAACGACTTTCCACCAAGCTGCGCGAGGCGGTGGCTGAACTCGACGAGGAGCGCATCCGCCAGGAAGTCGGCGTGTTTGCCGCCAAGATCGACGTCGCCGAGGAAATCGCCCGGCTGGAAACCCATCTCGACGAGGTCGGGCGCGTACTGAAAAAAGGCGGTGCGCTTGGCAAGCGCCTGGATTTCCTGATGCAGGAACTCAACCGCGAGGCCAATACCCTGGCCTCGAAATCCGTCTCCGCGCAGGTTACGGCGATCGCGCTGGAGCTCAAGCTGCTGATCGAGCAGATGCGCGAGCAGGTGCAGAACCTGGAGTAGGATTGACCGGCCCCGGCGGGGGACGCGGGAGACCCTGATGCAGATCGATATCCGACAGATGTTGCTCACCATTTCACATGCCGTCGACCTGGTCGGCGTGACCGATGTTTTTCATGGCCGGCGGGTGGCAATCATGGCCGTCGAATGCGCCAGGACCCTCGCCTGGGATGCGACGACCCAGCGGCTGTTGTTCGATGCCGGCCTCCTCCATGACTGTGGCGTATCGTCCACCCGGGATCATCGCAAGCTCGTCGATCAGTTCGCCTGGGAAGACGCGAATCGGCATTGCGAGAAAGGTTACGATCTGCTGCGCCACTTTGCCCCGCTGGCCCATCTGGCGTCGATCGTCCGCTACCACCATACCGCCTGGGAAGAAATGACGGCGTTCGCTGTCGATCCGGCGACTGCCCGCCGGGCCAACCTGATTCATCTGGTCGATCGCGTGGACGCGTTGGCCGGACATTACTATGCGGACGATTCCCTGCTGCTGCATGTCGACGAGGTCCGCCAGCAGATCGAGTGTCATCGCGGCGGGATTTTTGCGCCCGAACTGGTCGATGCCTTTCTCGCCGCCTCGGCGCCGGAAGCCTTCTGGCTGGTTCTTGATCCGGCCTACATCCCGCAGTATGTCGACGACATGGAGCGGGGCAGCGAATCGCGGCCCGGCACGCTGACGGAATTGAAACAGTTCGCCCTGCTCATCGCCAGCATCGTCGATGCGAAGTCCCATTTCACGGCCGAGCATTCGCTCGGTGTCGCCCGGCTGGCGCGGCTGCTCGGGCAACTGAGCGGATTCTCCGGAGAGCATCTGGAGAAGATCGAAATCGCCGGGCTGGTGCATGACATCGGCAAACTCCAGGTGCCGGACGAGGTGCTGGAAAGCCCGGGAGCGTATACGCCGGCCGAGCGGGCGATCATGAAAAGACACAGCTTTGCGAGCTACCAGATCCTGCGGCGGATTGACGGCTTCGAAGAGATCGCGTTATGGGCCGCGGAACACCATGAATCGATGAGTGGCGGCGGCTATCCGTTCCACCTCGCGGCCAGGGAGATTCCTCTCGAAGCGCGCCTGATCAAGGTAGCCGACATTTTTCAGGCGCTCGCCCAGCGACGCCCGTACCGGACGCCGATGCCGGTGCCGGAGATTCTCGATCTGCTGCGCAAGATGCAGGCGGAGAACGAAGTGGACGGCGCCGTGGTCGAACTGGTCGCCAGTCATCCCGAAGCCTGCCTGCAGAGCGCGACAGGGGTTGGCTGACTTTCATGATGCGGGAAACATCACCCGCAGCATGAGGCATCTTCCGTCATTCCGGGCAAACGCAGTGCGACCCGGAATCCAGACGGTGGTCACTGCGCAGCACCGAGGGATACTCCTGGGTTCCGGGTCAAGCCCGGAACGACGGGGGGGGGGGGGCGGAACGACGACGGGGCCGGAATTTGAAAGTCAGCCCATTCTTGAACTCCCGCCCCCCTTACTCCCGCCCGCCCCCCCTTCGCCCCCTCGCGGGGGGTTCCTGGTTTGCTCGCTGCCGGGGGCAGAGCCCCCGGGGTAAGGCCCGGCGGCAAGCGGAGGCTGGACCGGGAGGACAGAAAATACTGTTTAATCAAACGGGTGCGACAATTTGCCGCATTGTTTTCGTTTGAAGAGCCGTGCATCATTCGCCATGCAGTAACCCCTTGCACTACCTTCCGGCTGCCGCTTCCCGCGGTGGCCTTTTTTTTTGGGGTGACCAAGCCGTGTGTTACCGCGCCGTGTCGCCAGCGCCGAGTTTCTGGCTCAGGGAGTTTGCGACGGATCGGTGACGAAGCCGATGCGCACCAGGCCGGCCTTGGCGGCGAGCGACATGACCTGGGCCACCTTTTCGTATTCGACATGGCGGTCGGCGCGAATATGCAGTTCGGGTTGCGGCTGCATCTTCGCGGCGGCGGCGAAACGCGCCGGCAGCTGCGCGAGGGCCACGGCTTCACCGGCCCAGAACAGTTCGCCGCTTGCACGGATGCCGAATTCGATGTGCTCGGGCTGGGTGATGTTGGCGCTCGACGAGGCCTTGGGCAGGTCGATTTTCACCGCATGGGTCAGCAGTGGCGTGGTGACGATGAAGATCACCAATAGCACCAGCATGACATCGACCAGCGGCACCACGTTCATTTCCGCCAGCGGCGCCTGATGCGGGCGGTTGCTGAAGTTTCCGATGGCCATGGGCGGACTCCTTTCAGTGCGGCGCGTGGGCGCCGAGGGTGGCGAGGGTGAGCAGGTCGTGGGCGAAGGCGTCGAGCCGCGCCAGCCACATCCGGTTGCGCCGGCTGAAGGCGTTATAGGCGAGCACGGCGGGAATCGCCACGGCGAGGCCGAGCGCGGTCATGATCAGCGCCTCGCCGACCGGGCCGGCGACCTTGTCCAGCGTGCCCTGGCCGCTCATGCCGATCTGCACCAGGGCGTGGTAGATGCCCCAGACGGTGCCGAACAGGCCGACATAGGGCGAAGCCGAACCGGCGGTGGCGAGGATGGTGAGACCGAATTCGCTGCGCGCCGATTCGAGATCGAGGCCGTTGCGCAGGACGCGCGTCAGATACTCGTTGAGGCCTCCGGCGGCGGTCAGTTTCTGCGCGCCGCCGGCCTCGAGCTCACGCTTGGCCTGCAGCGTCTGGCGGGCGAGTTCGGCGAAGGCATTGTCGACTGGCTGGCCGGCGAGCAGGGTCTCGACCTCGCCCAGCGATTTGGCGTTCCAGAACCGGTCGAGGAATTCGGTGGCGCGGCGCTTGGCCTGGAAGAAGGCCAGGCTGCGGGTGGCGATCAGGTACCAGCTTGCCAGCGATAGCGAGAGCAGGATGCCGAGCACCAGATGGCCGATGCCATCGGTATTGGCGATGAAGTGGGCGAAGCCGAGTCCGTGTTCCATGAGTCAGTTACCTTGGAGAATGAAATTGAAAGGCTGCAAAGCGATGGCGCGCACCGGCTGGCCGTTATGCGTGGCAGGACGGCATTGCCAGGTCTTGACCGCGGTCAGCGCCGCTTCGTCGAGGCGGGCATGACCGCTCGAGGTCTTGATCCGGGCCATGGCGACCCGGCCCTGCTCGTCGAGCTCGACCCGCACCACGACCACGCCGGTTTCGCCCAGCCGCCGCGAGAACGGCGGGTAGGCCGGCGGCGTGCGTAGCGGGCAGGCCAGCGATAACTCGGCGCCGAGCTGCATCGGTGCGGCGACGGCGGGCGCGGCTAATGTGGGTGGTGCTGGCTCGGGCATCGGCGGAGCGACGTAATCGGTTGGCGCCACAAGCGGGGTTTGCGCCACCAGATGCGGATGCGGTTCGCGCGGTTTGTCCACCGGGCGCGGCTTGGGTGGCGATGGACTGGGTGACTCTCCGGTTTTCGGCGCCGGCGGGGCGATGAAATTGACGAACAGGGTCACGGCTATTTCCTGCGGCGTGGGGATGATCCTGTATTGCCACAGACCCCAGAGCGCGGCAGCGTGGAGCAGGACGACGAAGACGATGCCCGGCCAGCGGCCCTCGTGCGGCGAGAAGTCGAAGGAAGAACCGCGCATGGGTCAGGTAGTGGGGAAAAGCGACGAAACGAGCGGCACCGACGACGGCCTGCCCTGGCTGCGATGGGGCAGGCCGCCTGCACTGTCGAGGTCGGCGCTGATGCGGCACACCGTTTCGACGGTAAGCCCGGTGATCTCGGCGATGTCAGCCAGGCGCGGCAGCCGGCGGCGCTCGCCGGCCAGCGGATGGGCCCCGTGGTCGGTCAGCAGGTCGATCAGGCGGCGCACGCGGTCGCTGGCCCGGCCGTGGCGGAGCGCCACCATTTGCGCCGCGCGCCGTGTCGACGCCGCCATCAGATGCAGCGGCGCGGGATCCGCGCTGGTTCGTGGCGTCAGCACGCAGGGGGTCAGTGCGCGGGCGGTGAAACCGTAATGACCGAAGGCCATGGATTCAAGCCCGACCATGTCGCCGGGCAGGGCCAGGCTGGCGAAGGTTGTTCCTTCCACACCATGCAGGTCAAGGCGGACGACCCCGTCGACGACACGCCAGACGGGGCCGCTATCACCGACGTAGTGGATCAGCTCGCCCCGTTTGGCCGATCTTTCGACTGGGGCAGTGGTGGCCGAAGCCGCGGGTGAATGGATTGTGTGTGGCATTACTTTCCTTTCCGGCCGGCTTGCCCTGCTCCATCCTCCTGGCCGTGATCGCGGGCGGAGGGGAGCGCGGGATGGAGCAGCGCGTCAGAAATGATGATGCAGGCCGAGCGCCAGCGACCAGGGCACGGTCAGCTGGCCGGAACCGGGGGTCGCCGGGTCGGTATTGGCATACTGGTGCAGCGGCATCTGGATGAAACCATAGACCTGGGTCTGGTGCGTTAGCGTGTAGGACAGGCCGGGCGAGAGGTTGAGGAAGCGGCCGCCGGAGGCCGGATTGGCATTGTCGCCGCCATCGCGTCCGCGATGCAGCGCGTTCACCTGCAGCAGCAGGGTGGCGGCGGGGGAGAGGGTATAGCCGCCGCCGAGCGTGAGGGTGACGCTGTTCCCCGGCCGGTAATGGTCGCGGGTACGAAAGGCCGATTGCATCTCGCCGCTGGCGAACCAGCTCCAGGCGCTGCCCGGCGTGCTGCTGTAACGGTAGGCGCCGAGGATCAGGTCGGTGCTGCCGCTACCCGGCTGGGCGCCGCGTTCAAGCTTGTAGGGGGTGGCCGGGTCGGCCGGGTCGGCCGGCGACATGATCCTGTCGATCGCTCCGGTCGGCAGCTTCAGGCCGAAACGCAGGCCGTAACCGGCGAACGGATTGCCGCTGTCGAACTTGTACTTGCCGACCACGCGAATGTCGCCCAGCTGGCTGAATTTGGCCGACTGGTCGATCGGTGTGCCGGCGGTCGAATCCAGGGTATGGGCATGGTCGCGGATCACCAGGGGAATGTCGACGGCGAGATTCCAGCGCGGATTGATCGCATACTCGAAATTGGCGGAGAGCAACTGGTTGATGGTGCGCTTGTTTTCCAGTTCCTCGCCGCTGGCGCTGGGCGCTTCGGCGCTGATCCGCTGGCTGCCGGCGCGCAGGCGGTCGGCCTTGGCCCAGGAATAATGCAGATCGAGACTCAATCCTTCGCCGTGCGTCAGCCCCTGCGCATCCCAGTGGGTATCGACCGAGCAGAAGGCCGAGCCGCAGGAGGCCTGGGCCTGGAATGCGACGAGACCGATGGCGGCGAGCAGCCCCCGGGCGGTGCGGACCGGGTGACGCGTCAATTTTGTTTTCATGGCGTGTATTCTCCTCGCTTGAAGTGGTTCTTGATATCCGTCCAGCCCGGGATGTTACAAACAGCCCTGCATTTTTGGAATGCGGCAAATTGTCGCACCCGCCTGTGTCGGGGCTCCCGGCCGTTATGAACGAAAATCCGGCGCTGGCGATACGCCGCCTCCACCTGCTACACTTGAAACATCAGGGTTTTTAGCCAGAATCATGACCACCGGTACGCTGTTCATCATCGCCGCCCCTTCCGGCGCGGGCAAGACGACGCTGGTCGGCCGCCTGTTGGCGGACGACCGGCAGGTCGTGCATTCGGTTTCCTACACCACGCGGCCGCCGCGCGCGGACGAGGCCGATGGCCGGGAATATCACTTCATCGACGTGCAGCGCTTTCTCGCCATGCGCGGCGCCGGCGAGTTCGCCGAATGGGCCGAGGTGCATGGCAACTTCTACGGCACCTCGCGGGCCTGGCTGGAAGAGCGCATCAACGCCGGCGCCGATGTGCTGCTCGAAATCGACTGGCAGGGCGCGCAACAGGTGCGGCGTCAGTTTCCCGATGCGGTCGGCATTTTCATTCTGCCGCCGTCGCTCGGCGAGCTGGAGCGGCGCCTGCGCCAGCGCGGCACCGATAGCGATGATGTCATCAACCGGCGTCTGGCCGCCGCCCTGGGCGAGATGCGGCACGTGGCCGAGTTCGACTTTGTTATAATCAACAATGTGTTGGCGGAAGCGCTGGAAGATCTCAAGGCGGCCGTCCGCGCTTCGCGTTTGCACTTTCCCTGCCAGCGTGCCCGCTTCCCCGACGTTTTCCGCTTTTTTGACCAGGATTGAAATCTCATGGCTCGTGTGACTGTTGAAGACGCTATCAAAACCATTCCCAACCGTTTCGATCTGACGCTGGCGGCCGCCTATCGGGCGCGCCAGTTGCTGGCGGGCAGCACGCCGCAGGTCGATCCCCTGCACCACAAGGCGACGGTGATCGCGCTGCGGGAAATTTCGGCAGGCAAGGTCGGCGTGGATATCCTGACCCGTAGCGAGTCGTAAGCGATGTCCGCGGGGTGAAACGTGACGTCCTTCGTCTCACCCCGTAATTTGCCCGGCCCGGCCGACGAGCCGGGCATCATTCCGCTCGACATGCATGCACCGGTCGATCTGGCCGACGATCTCGAGCGCCTGGTGACCAAGTTGTCGACCTACATGACGCCGGCCGAAGTGGCTAGCGTCGGCGAGGCCTATGCCTTTGCCAGCGCGGCGCATCATGGTCAGCTGCGTGCCAGCGGCGAGCACTACATTTCGCATCCGCTGGCGGTGGCCGAATCCCTCGCCGACTGGCGGCTCGATGTCCAGGCGCTGCGCGCCGCCCTGCTCCACGATGTCATGGAAGACAGCGGCATCGGGAAGGAGCAGATCGCCCAGCGTTTCGGCAAGGTCACGGCGGAACTGGTCGATGGCGTCTCCAAGCTCGACCGCATCGAGCATCAGAGCTTCGAAGAGGCGCAGGCGGAAAATTTCCGCAAGATGATGCTGGCGATGGCGCGCGATGTTCGCGTCATCCTCATCAAGCTGGCCGACCGGCAGCACAACATGCGCACCCTGGGTTCGGTGAGGCCGGAAAAGCGTCGTCGCATCGCCCGCGAAACGCTCGAGATCTATGCGCCGATCGCCAACCGGCTGGGGCTCAATGCGCTCTATCGCGAATTGCAGGAACTCAGTTTCCGTCATGTCTACCCGCTGCGTTACCGCGTGCTGGAAAAAGCGGTAAAGAAGGCCCGCGGCAACCGGCGCGAGGTGGTGACCAAGGTGCTCGAGGCGATTCGCGTGGCATTGCCGGCGGCGGGCATCGAGGCCGAGGTGGTCGGCCGCGAGAAACATCTGTATGGCATTTACCGCAAGATGCGCGAGAAGCAGCTGTCATTTTCCCAGGTGCTGGACATCTACGGCTTCCGCATCATCGTCAAGGACCGGCCGGCCTGCTATCTGGCGCTCGGTGCGCTGCACGCGCTCTATCAGCCGGTACCCGGCAAGTTCAAGGATTACATCGCCATTCCCAAGGCCAATGGCTACCAGTCGCTGCACACGACCCTGATCGGCCCCTACGGCACGCCGGTCGAAATCCAGATCCGCACGGCGGCGATGCATCATGTCGCCGAGTCGGGCGTCGCCTCGCACTGGTTGTACAAGGATGCCCAGGCGATCGACGAGTTACAGCAAAAGACCCACCAGTGGCTGCAATCGCTGATCGACCTGCAGGCCACCTCGGGCGATTCGACTGAATTTCTCGAGCACGTCAAGCTTGATCTTTTTCCGGGCGAAGTCTATGCCTTCAGCCCCAAGGGCAAGATTTTCGCCCTGCCGCGCGGGGCCACCGCGGTCGATTTCGCCTATGCCGTACATACCGACATCGGCGATCGCTGCATCGCCTGCCGGATCAATTTCGAGACCATGCCGCTACGCACCGAGCTGAAGAACGGCGACCGGGTCGAGATCATCGCGGCGCCGACGGCGACCCCCAACCCGGCCTGGCTGGGGTATGTGAAGAGCGCACGGGCCCGTTCGCGTATTCGGCATTTCTTCAAGACCCAACAGAACGAGGAATCGGTCGGACTGGGCGAACGCCTGCTGGCCTACGCCTTGCGCGACCTGGGATTTGCCCTGGGCGATATTTTGGCAACCGCCTGGGATCGTTTCAAGCGCGAATCCGGCGCCCGTTCGCGCCGCGCCGTGCTGGCCGATATCGGCCTCGGCAAGCGCCTGCCGGCGATCGTTGCGCGGCGTCTGACCGAAGGTCGGGAAACGCCGGCGGCCGGCGGCTCGGCGAAGAATGGGCGGCATCGTCCGCAGCCGATCCTGATTCACGGCAGCGAGGGCATCGCCGTGCAACTGGGTAGTTGTTGCCGGCCGATTCCGGGCGACCCGATCATCGGCCTGATTCGCAAGGGGCAGGGTCTGGTCGTGCATACCCATGACTGCCCGGCCATCGCCAAGCTGCGCAGCGAGCGCGGCAACTGGGTCGATGTCGAATGGGAGCCCGGCATCGACCGGCTGTTCGAGGTCGATATCCGGGTCACGGCGAAAAATGCGCGCGGTGTGCTGGCCCGGCTGGCCACCGAGATTGCCGGCACGGAATCGAATATCGTCAACATCCGCATGGATGACGATCGCAGCGACACGCCGGCCGTCTACTTCACCTTGCAGGTCAGCGACCGCATTCATCTGGCGCGTGTGTTGCGCGCCTTGCGCCGGGTGCCGGAAGTGCTGCGCGTCGCCCGCCATATCAATCCTCAAGACTAGAAAGGAAACACCCCATGTCAGGCTACGAATCCGAACACACCCGATTCATCCACGAGTGGATGGAAGCCCACCCCGAGGAGCGGCTGGAACAGCAGAAGGGCCGCGCCCTGTGGTGGGACAAGCCGCCGCGCACAGCGGAAGAAGTCATCCGCGAGCAAGTGACGCAGGTGCCCGTCAAGGCGTATTACTACGACGTGAATTGACGCCCCGGCTGCCGCGAAAAGAAGTCGGCGCTGACGATACGGCGACCCGTGCCGGGTTGCGGTGGTCGCCGTAGCGGAATCCGGGAGACAGGCAATGAACAACCCTCGACTCGACGAGTTGCTGGCACGGATCCACGAGCTGGAACAGACGCTGGAAGCCGATCTCGCCGTCCAGCGCGAGCGACTGCATTACCGGCTGGAAGGCCATCGCGCCCGCTTCGAGGGCGAGGCGGCCAAACTTTTGCACGGCATGCGGCGCAGCAGCTGGCGAACCCTGATCGATGCGCCGATCCTGTTTCTGCTCACCGCGCCGGTGATCTATGGCGTCTTCTTTCCCCTGCTGCTGCTCGACCTGGCGGTCAGCCTTTACCAATGGGCATGCTTTCCGGTATATGGCATCCCGCGCGTGAAACGCTCCGACTATTTCGTCTATGACCGCACCCTGCTGCCCTATCTCAACGTCATCGAGAAATTCAATTGCCTGTACTGTTCCTATGGCAACGGCCTGATTGCCTGGGCGCGCGAGATCGTGGCCCGCACCGAGCAGTACTGGTGCCCGATCAAGCATGCCAGGAAGGCCGCCTTGCAGCACCAACGGCAGGCGGCGTTCTTCGATTATGGTGACGGCACAACCTACCGGGCGGAACTCGAACGGCTGCGCCGGCGCTGGGACGCTGCGGGAAAATAGCGCGCTCAGCGCCTCGCCGCGACCAGCCCGGCTCCGGCGATGAACGCGAAGGCGGCGCCGGCGTAGAAGGTCAGGCCGGGACCGAAAGCGCTCCACAGGCCGCCGGCAATCACGCTGGCGGCGAGCAGCGCCACGCCGCTGCCCAGATTGAAGACGCCGAACGCGGTGCCGCGCAGGTCGGCCGGCGCAGTCTCGGCCACCAGCGCGGCCAGCAGTCCCTGGGTCGCGCCCATGTGCAGGCCCCACAGCGCCGAGCCAAGAGCGACCGCCCAGGGACTGGCGGCCCGGGCAAGGATCAGGTCGGCAACGATCAAGAGACCGATGCCCAGGGCCAGTAGGCGCCGTCGATGGCCATCGTCGAACAGCCGGCCGAACGGGTAGGCGCTGACCGCATAGACCACGTTCATCACGATCAGCATCAGCGGTACCCAGCGCGCGGCAAGGCCGACATCCTCCGCCCGCAGCAGCAGAAAGGCTTCGGAAAAGCGTGCCAGGGTCAGCATCATGGCGAAGGCCACCACCTGCCAGAAGCGCCGCGAGAGCCGGCGCAGATTGACCCGCGTGATGGGGAAGCGGGCCTGGCGGGCGGGCCGCGTGGCCTCGGCTTCCTGTACGCCGAAGACGATCAGCAGCACGCAGACCAAGGCCGGAATCACCGCGACCCAGAACACCTGGCGAAAGTTGTCGCCGGTGGCCACCATCAGGCCCATCGCCACCAGCGGCCCGGCGAAGGCGCCGACCGTGTCGAGCGCCTGGCGCAAACCATAGGCCGCGCCGCGCCGGGATTCGGGCGTGATGTCGGCGATCAGCGCATCGCGCGGGGCGCCGCGGATGCCCTTGCCGACGCGGTCGAGAAAGCGTGCGGTGAGCACCGCGCCGATGCCGCCGGCCAGCGGGAACAGCGGCTTGGTCAGTGCCGCCAGGCCATAGCCGAGCAGCAGCAGGGGTTTGCGCCGACCCACCCAGTCCGAGACGATGCCCGAGAAGACCTTGACGATGGCCGCCGTGGCCTCGGCGATGCCCTCGATCAGCCCCACCGCGAGGGCCGAAGCGCCGAGCACGGTGACCAGGAACACCGGTAGCAGGCTGTGGATCATCTCCGACGAGAGATCCATGAACAGGCTGACCAGGCCAAGCGCGAACACGCCGCGCGGCAGGGACGAGTTCATCTCGATGTGGCGGAGCAGAGCGTCGAAGTGTTCAGCCGAGTTTTTCCCACAGCCCGGTTTCTTCTTCCAGGCGATCGAGCTCGAGGCCGCGGAAATCGCCGCGCGAGACGATGCCCAGAATCTTTCCCTCGACGACGATCGGCAGATGGCGATAGCCGCCATCGCTCATCATGCGCAGGGCATCGATCGCCGTCGCCTCGGGGTCGATGGTGTCGGGCTTGGCCGTCATCACCGCGGCCAGCGGAGTGGACCTCGGCTCGCGGTCTTCGCCGAGAGTGCGCACGGCGTCGCGCCCGGTGAAAATCCCCGTCAGCAACCCTTTGTCATCGGTGATCAGCACGGCGCCGACCCGGCGCGACCACATGTGCTGGCAGGCGTGTTGCACGCTGATGTGCGCGGAGAGGATCAGCGGGTTCTGATCCTTGATGATGAAGCCGAGGTTGCGATTGGTCATGGCGATTTTCCCTGAAAAGCCGACGCTGATGAAGTCACTGCGCTACAAGGCGGTCGAGCAAGCAACGCTCTGATGAAGCCCCTGCGCAGCAGGGTGGTCGAGCAAAGTGCGCGCTCACGGCCTCCAGCGTCAGGCGGTGCACGGCTTGCCGGAGATTGTGGCCTTCGGCGACGGCCTGGCGGACGTGGTTTTCGAGACTGGGGTTATCGGTCGGATTTTCCATGGGATGGCCTTCCGCGCGGTTGAAGTTCAGTATTGGCCGGTGCTGTGCAGGCGCGACTGCAAGTCCTCGATTTCATCGAGCAGTTGCAGGGCCAGCGCGATGCCGGGGAGGTTGATGTCCAGATCGTGTTGCAGGCGGCGGGCGATACCGGCGCGGTGCAGATGGAGGCTGGTGAAACGCCAATGGCCGGGCTCCGTGCCGGCCGGATCGAGCACGCCTTCGGCCACCAGTGCCATGACCCATTCAGTCTGCACGGAACAGGCGCGGCACAGTTCGGCCAGCGACAAGGGCGTCTGCTCTTCCAGAAGACTGCCCTGCAAGGCGATGGTTAGCGCGTGCTCGCTCATGGTCAGACTCCCAGCCGGGAACGTGGATTGAAGGTTTTGAACTGCTCGGCCATCCGTCCGTAGAAGGCATGCGCCGCGTCATCCGTGGCCGGCGGCAGGGCGATTTGCAGGATGACATAAAAATCGCCGGGGGTGGCGGCCGGAATGCCGCGCCCTTTCAGCCGCAGCTTGGCGCCGGCGCTTGATCCGGGCGGAATTTTCATCTCCACCGGCCCGTCGGGCGTGGGCACCTTCACCTTCGCCCCCAGGGCGGCCTCCCACGGCGCGAGCGGCAGGTCGAGGTAAACATCGCGGCCGACCACCCGATACAGCGGATGCGGGCGGAATTCGACTTCGAGGAACAGGTCGCCCGGCTTGCCCAGGCCGCTGCCCGGCGCGCCCTGGCCGGCCAGGCGGATGTGCTGCCCGCCGCGCACGCCGCGCGGGATGGCGACATTCAGCGCCTGCTCGCGGAGAATGACCTGGCCCTGCGCATCCATCTCCGGATGGCGCAGGGTGAGGGTGCGGGTCGTGCCTCGATAGGCATCCTCGAGATCGATCAGGATCTTCGCCTGGCGGTCGCTGCCGTGGGCATGGAAGCCCGCGCCGCCGCCGTGAGCGCGGGCGTGGCCGGCGCGACCGAACAACTGCTCGAAGAAATCGCTGTAATCGGCAGCATCGCCGGCGGTGAAGCCGCCGCCGGAAAACTCGAAACCCTCGTTCCAGTCCGGCGGTGGACGGAAGTCCTGGCCGGCCTTCCAGTTCGTGCCGAGGCGGTCGTAGGCGGCGCGTTTCTCCGGGTCCTTGAGCACCTCGTAGGCCTCGCCGACCTCCTTGAAGCGGGCCTCGGCATCGGCTTCCTTGCTGACGTCGGGGTGGTATTTGCGGGCCAGCTGCCGATAGGCGCGCTTGATCTCCTCGGCGCTGGCCTCGCGGCTCACCCCCATGATCCTGTAGTAATCCTTGAATTCCATCGCGCGTTCCCTGGTGAATGCCTGTTGCCTTACGTGGGGGCGAAGCCGATTTTTACAAAGTGTAAACTTCTTCCGGCTGCGGGCGCTCGACCCGGGTCGCGGCGAGGCGTGCCGCGAAGCTTTCCATCACCGCCGCCTCGCCATGGACGAGGAAGGTGCGCGCCGCCTGCGTGTGCCGCTGCCAGGCGAGCAGCTCGTCGCGGTCGGCGTGGGCGGAAAAGCCGTTGATGGTGTAGATGTGCGCCCGCACCGGAATTTCCTCGCCGAACAGGGTCACGCTCTTGGCGCCATCGATGATGCGCCGGGCGAGGGTGCCCTCGGCGGCGAAGCCGACGAAGATGACGCTCGAATTTTCGCGCCAGAGGTTGTGCTTGAGGTGATGGCGCACCCGACCGCCGCTGGCCATGCCCGAGCCGGCGAGGATCACCGCGCCGCCGCTGATGGTGTTGAGCGCCATCGACTCGCTGCTCTCGCGGGTGAAATGCAGGCCGGGCAGGGCGAAGGGATCCTCGCCGCGGGCAAAGGCGTCGGTCGCTTCGCCGTCGAAGCATTCGGGATGGCGGCGAAACACCTCGGTGGCCGAAATCGCCATCGGCGAATCGAGGAAGACTTGCAGGCTGGCGCGCAGCCGGCCGGAATGGACGCCCTCGCGCAGGTAGTAAAGGATTTCCTGGGCACGCTCCAGGGCGAAGGTGGGAATGATGATGTTGCCGCCCCGGCGAAAGGTGTCCTCGATGGCCTGGTAGAGTTCCTCGATCGACGGCGCCAGCGGCTTGTGCAGGCGATCGCCATAGGTGGTTTCCATGACCACGACATCGCAGGCGGGTGGCGGCACCGGGTCGCGCAAGAGCGGCCGGCCGGCATTGCCGATGTCGCCCGAGAACACCACGCGACGGGATTGCCCCGCCTCCGCGAGGTCGAGAACGACGCTGGCCGAGCCGAGGATATGGCCGGCGTCGATGAAGGTGGCGACAATTCCCGGCGCCAGCTCCAGCGCCTGGCCGTAACACGCGGTACGACCGAAGAATTCCAGGCTGTTGAGGGCATCGAGCCGGTCGTAGAGCGGGAGGATGGCCTCCCCCTTGCCGCGGCGGGCGAGTTTCTTCGCCCGCCAGCGGGCATCTTCCTCCTGCAGGTAGGCGGCGTCGAGCAGGACGATGCGCGCCAGTTCGCGGCTCGCCGCGGTGGTGATGATCTCGCCGGCAAAGCCCCGCTTGGCGAGCAGCGGCAGGCGGCCGCAATGGTCGAGATGGGCATGGGTGAGGAGGACGAAATCGATGGTTTGGGCATCGAAGCCGAAGGGCGCCGCGTTTTCCTCTTCCAACTCGCGCCCGCCCTGATATAGGCCGCAGTCGATGAGGATGCGCCGCCCGGCGCATTCGAGCAAATAGCACGATCCGGTGACGCCGCGTGCCGCGCCATGAAAGGAAAGTTTCATCGACGGAGGGTATTGGTCTGTTTCGGTGGCGTCGAGTCTACGCCATGGTGCCGCTTTCGTACCAGCGCTTGCTGCGATTGACGATATTCACCACCAGCAGCATCAGCGGCACTTCGATCAGCACACCGACCACGGTGGCCAGCGCCGCGCCCGATTCGAAGCCGAACAGGGAAATCGCCGCGGCCACCGCCAGTTCGAAGAAATTCGAGGCGCCGATCAGTGCCGACGGGCAGGCCACGTTGTGCTTTTCGCCGGCCAGGCGGTTGAGCCAATAGGCCAGCGCCGAGTTGAACAGCACCTGGATCAGGATCGGTACGGCGAGCAGCGCGATGACCAGCGGCTGTTCGATGATCGCCTTGCCCTGGAAGGCGAAGAGCAGAATCAGTGTCGCCAGCAACGCGCCGATCGACCAGGGGCCGATCCGCTCCATCGTGGCGTCGAAATGCGCCCGGCCCCTGGCCAGCAGCGAGGCGCGCCACCATTGCGCCAATCCCAGCGGGATCACGATGTAGAGCACCACCGAGGTCACCAGCGTGGCCCAGGGCACGGTGATCGCCGAAAGACCGAGCAGCAGGCCGACGATCGGGGCGAAGGCAAAGACCATGATGGTGTCGTTCAGGGCCACCTGCGACAGCGTGAACAGCGGATCGCCGTTGGAGAGCCGGCTCCAGACGAAGACCATCGCGGTGCACGGCGCGGCGGCGAGCAGGATGAGGCCGGCGATGTAACTGTCGATCTGTGCGGCCGGGAGCAGCGGCGCAAAGAGATGACGGATGAACAGCCAGCCGAGCAGGGCCATCGAGAACGGCTTGACCAGCCAGTTCACCACCAGGGTGACGGCGATGCCCTTCGCATGGCTCTTCACTTCGTGCAGCGCGCCGAAATCGACCTTGACCAGCATCGGGATGATCATCACCCAGATCAGCAGGCCCACCGGCAGATTGACATTTGCATATTCGAGACGCCCCAGCCACTGGAACGGCCCTGGAACGAACTGACCGAGGCCGATGCCGCTGACGATGCAGAGAAAAACCCAGAGCGTCAGGTAACGCTCGAAAAACGACAGCGGGACGTCGGCAGCCGTCTTCGCCGTGACTTCGCATTGCACGCTCATTGCTCCATCTCCACGTGAATCCGTTGTGCCGCCGCCTTGGCTTCCGCGCCTGTCATCGTCTCCAGCGGCAGGGCGAGGAAAGCGCGGATGCGGCGTTCGAGCCGGAGGTAGGCGTCCCCGAAGGCGGCACGGCGCGCCGCCAGCGGTTCGACGTGCGCCGGGTCGGGAATTCCCCAGTGCGCGGTGGCCGGTTGTCCGGGCCAGAGCGGACAGGCCTCGCCGGCCGCGTTGGCGCAGACGGTGAAGATGAAATCGAAAGCCGGCGCGCCCGGCGCGGCGAACTCGTCCCACGATTTGCTGCGGGCATCGGGCAGGCGGATGCCGTGCCGGGCGAGGGTCTCCAGCGCCACGGGATTGACCGCGCCGCTCGGCCGGCTGCCGGCGGAATGGGCAACGATGCGGCCGGCGCCGAGAGTGTTGAACAGCCCTTCGGCGAGGATGCTGCGCGCCGAATTGCCGGTGCACAGGATCAGGACGCGGATGGGGCGTTGCTTAGCCGGAAGAGCTGTCACCGCATCCGCGGTCATGGCCTGTCTGCGCCTTCGATGTGCGTGGCGGCGTGCGCCGGGGTTCGGCCGTTTGTGGCAAGGCAACGTCGCGGATAGCCGGGCATGGTCGCGAGCCGTGGGCGATCGGCGGCGAGTTCGGGTACCGCGCCGTAGGCCAGGGCCGCGAGCAGATCCGTGACCCAGCGCGGGAGGTCGTCCCGCAGGCGATAGAACATCCAGGTTCCTTCACGGCGCGGCAGCACCAGACCGAGCTCCTTGAGCACCCCGAGGTGGCGCGAGACCTTGGGCTGGCTCTGCCGCAAGGCGAAGATCAACTCGCAGACACAGAGCTCGCCTCCGGCCACCAGCAAGGCGAGAATGCGCCGCCGGGTGGCGTCGGTCACGGCATCGAAAATACGTTGGGCGTCCATGGACGAAACATACGGCATGGAGAATATATGTGTCAACGCATGTTTTCCGTTTCGCCAGGCATTCGGTTTTCACCCCAAACCCGTCGGCTTGAGCGCTGACTTTGTTACTGGCGGGGCGCATTCATGTGGCACGGCACCGGCGCGTCGTGCGGCCCGAGCCGCGGCCGCCGGGCGCTTACAATGCCCGCTCGATCGGATTACGCAAGGGAGCAGCGATGATGTCTCGGGAGGAAATGGAACTCCGGCTGGGGTTGCTCGAAGATGCGCTCGATCAGCTCAACCGCACGGTGTTTCGCCAGCAACAGCAGATCGATCTGCTGCAGGCGCAGTTGCGCGAGGTCTATCGGCTGACGCAGCCTGCCGATGGCGCGGACGGCGCCGCCGCACCGTCCGATCCGCGCGCGGAGATTCCGCCGCATTATTGAGCCCACCCCGAAAGCCTCGCTCAGCCCGGTTCTCCCCTCAAGGGGCAAGAAAACCCGGGGCGGCCCTGCGTTTCCCCGAGCGCGCGCCGGGCCGCCGCAGGTTGCCGGTTACGGCGTCTGCGTGTCGATCAGCACCCGCACGCCGCGGGCGCCGGGCTTGATCACCGGGCTCGCGCCGGTGAGGTCGCCGGGGCTGGGTAGCGCCTGGCCGGAGCGGGAGACGCGGGCTTCGATGCGTAGCTCGGCGGTGCTGGAGATGCCGTGGCCGGGTTGCATGGCCAGGCTGTCGTCGAGTGTGAAGTCGAGCGGCAGCTCGGCGACCGTGACCCGCTTGACGGCCAGCGGCATGCGCGGGCCATTGATGGCGCGGGCGAAGACGAACACCGTGTCGCCCGGCTGCGTTTTGGCGCGCAGGGCGGGCGCGAGTTCGACGCGGCCCTGCACGGCGGTTTTGGCCAGGCTTTGGGCATCGGGCGCCGCGGGTTTCGGCGTGTCGCCAGCGCCGAGTTTTTGCGCGCCGCTTTCGCCGAGCCGCTCGCGGGCGCGGGCGATGCCGGCTTCGATCATCTGCGCGTTTTCCGAGCCGGGCTCGGTGTGTTTCAGCAGTCGTTGCCAGAGGGTAATGGCGTCGGCATAACGCTTGTTCTCGAAGGCATCGACCCCGGACAGGAGCAAGGCCTGGGGCGCCTCGGGATCGAGGCGCAGGGCCTGTCCGAGCAGCTCGCGCGGGCGGCCTTCGAAGCGGCCGGCTTTTTGCGCCAGCACTTCGGCCAGATCGGCAAGCAGTCCGGCATCCTGGTTCACCACCTGCGGGATACGGGCCAGCGCCCGTTCCGCATCGTCCCAGCGGCCGAGTGCCTTGTAGGAGCGGGCCAGCATCACCCAGCCCTTGGGGTCGTCCGGATGCTCTTCCATCTTCTGCGCCAGCTGGGTGACCAGGGCTTCCATTTCGCTATCGGCGCTCTGTGCGCGATCCGCTTGGGGCGCCAGCGCGCCCGGCGTGCCGAGCAGGGCGTAGAGGCCGACGGCGAGGAGCGGCAGGAGCAGGGCAAGGAGGATGGGCAGCCGGGCGCGGCGGCCGCTTTCCGGCGCCGCTACGGCGGCTTCACCCGTTTCATCGGCGGTGTCCGCGAGCAGCTGGCGTTCGAGTTCCTCGCGCGCACCGGCGAAGTCCGTCGCGCTCAACAGGCCGTTGGCATGATCGCGTTCGAGTTCGGCCAGCCGGTCGCGGTGGATGCGGGCGTTGAGGAGGCTTGTCTTGTGGCTCGCCAAAAACTCGGCGCTGGCGGTACGCCGCTGCCGGCGGCGCGCGGGCCACCAGGGACGCAACAAGAGGACCAGGGCGGCGAGCACCAGCGCCGCGGCGGCAAGCAGGAAAGGGGTCATGGGGTATCGGTGGGGTCGGTCGCTTCGAGCAGCGCCCTGGCACGGGCGTGGTCGGCGGCGGAAAGCGGCGGGGCCGCTTGCAATTTCTGCCGGCGGAGGAAGGCAATCAGCGCCCACAGCCCGCCGCCGAGGAGGACGAAAGGCCCGCCCCAAAGCAGCCAGGTGGCGGGTTTCAGCGGCGGCCGGTAGAGAACGAAATCGCCGTAGCGGGCGACCATGAAGTCGATGATTTCCTTGTCGTTCTTGCCCTCGTGGATCATCTGCCGGATCTCGCGGCGCAGATCCTGCGCCAGATCGGCGCGCGAGGCGGCCAGGGTCTCGTTCTGGCAGACCAGGCAGCGCAGTTCTTCGCTGATCGCCAAGAGGCGCTTCTCGACGGCTTCATCGGCCGCCAGCGGCACCGCTTCCTTCGCCGGCGCGAGGCCGGAAAAGCCGACGGCGAGGAGGACGAGAAGAAAACGCCAAGCCTTCATCTGGCTAGTTCCGCGAGCAGCGGCTTGATTTCTTTTTCCAGCGCCTCACGGGTAATTGGGCCGGTGTGCTTGAGGCGGATCACACCGTTCTTGTCGATGACATAGGTTTCCGGCACGCCATAGACGCCGTAATCGATGCCGACCCGGCCATCGGCGTCCACCACGGCGAGCGTGTAAGGATTGCCCAGCCGGGCGAGCCAGGCCTTGCCGTCTTCGTTGCCGTCCTTGTAGTCGAGGCCGACGATGGGCACGGTGCTGGTTTTGGCGAACTCGACCAGCAGCGGGTGTTCCTCGCGGCAGGAGACGCACCACGAGGCCCAGACGTTGAGCAGCCAGACGCGGCCTTTCAGCTCGGCGGTCGAAAACTGCCGCGCCGGATCGTCCAGCCGCGGCAGGCTGAAGACCGGCGCCGGCTTGCCGATCAGCGGCGAGGGCACGTCGCTCGGGTCGCGCGTGAGGCCAACGGCAAGGAAGATCAACAGGGCGATGAACACGCCGAGCGGAATCAGGAAACGTTTCATGCGGACACTCCGTCAGTGATGGCGGTCTCGGTGACCTTATGACGCAGCCGGTAACGGCGGTCGAGCATGGCGGTGAGTCCGCCCAGCGCCATCAACAGGCAGCCGCTCCAGATCCAGTCGACGAAGGGTTTGACATAGACGCGCACGCTCCAGGCTCCCGTGTTTTCACCCGGCGCGTCGAGCGGTTCGCCGAGCGAGACGTAGAGGTCGCGGGTCAGGCCGCCCTCGATCGCCGTCTCGGTCATCGGCATGGTCGAGGAGAAATATTGTCGTTTCTCCGGCCGTAACGTGGTCACCTGCCGGCCGTCGCGGCTGACCTCGAAGTGGCCGACGGTGGCGGTGTAATTCGGCCCCGGCGCGGTGGAAAGCTCGACCAGGCGGAAGGTATAGCCGCCGGCGGTGACGGTATCGCCCGGCGCCATGCGCACATCCTTTTCTTCCTGATAGCCGCCGACCAGGGTCACGCCGAGGACGAACACGGCGATCCCGAAATGCGCCAGGTGCATGCCCCAGAAGGAGGCCGGGATTGCCTGCAAGCGGGCGGGCAGGTTTGCCGCGGTGCTGGCGCCGCGGCCCAGCCGCTCGGCGATCTGGAACACTGTGCTGGCGGTGATCCACACGGCCAGCAGGCAGCCGAGCGCGGTGAGCGGCGTCCATGCGCCCATCAGCCGGGGCAGGATCAGGCCGGCGGCCAGCGCCAGGCCGGCGGCCAGCCGCAGGCGGCGGGCGATCTCTCTGGCGGTGGCATGTTTCCAGCGCGCCAGCGGCCCCACCGCCATCAGCAGCAGGAGCGGCACCATCACCGGCACGAACACCGCGTTGAAATAAGGCGGCCCGACCGAGAGCTTGCCCAGGCCGAGGGCATCGATGATGAGCGGGTAGAGCGTGCCGAGCAGCACACTGGCGGCGGCCACCACCAGGAGGACGTTGTTGATCAGCAGCAGGGTTTCGCGCGAGAGCAGGGCGAACTGGCCGCCGAGGCCGACCTTGGGCGCGCGCCAGGCGAACAGGGTGAGCGAGGCGCCGACCACCAGCGCCAGCAGGATCAGGATGAAGACGCCGCGGCGCGGGTCGGTGGCGAAGGCATGCACCGAGGTCAGCACCCCGGAACGGACGAGGAAGGTGCCGAGCAGGGAGAGCGAGAAGGCACTGATGGCGAGCAGTACCGTCCAGTTCTTGAAGGCGCCGCGCTTTTCGGTGACGGCGAGGGAATGGATCAGCGCCGTGCCCACCAGCCAGGGCATGAAGGAAGCATTTTCCACCGGATCCCAGAACCACCAGCCGCCCCAGCCGAGCTCGTAATACGCCCACCAGCTGCCGAGTGCGATGCCGAGGGTGAGGAAGCACCAGGCCGCCGTGGTCCATGGCCGCGACCAGCGCGCCCAGGCGGCGTCGAGCCGGCCCGAGATCAGCGCGGCGATGGCGAAGGCGAACACCACCGAAAAACCGACATAGCCCATGTAGAGCAGCGGCGGATGGAACACCAGCCCCGGGTCTTGCAGCAGCGGGTTGAGATCGCGCCCCTCGGCGGCCGCCGGCAGCAGCCGCTCGAAAGGATTGGAGGTGAACAGGATGAAGGCGAGGAGCCCGCTGGCCACCATGCCGAGCACGGCGAGCACCCGCGCCACCATGCCGTCCGGCAGCGGGCGGGAGAAGCCGGCGACGGCCAGGCCCCAGCCGGAGAGCATCAGCATCCAGAGCAGCAGCGAGCCCTCGTGTCCGCCCCAGACGGCGGCGAAGCGATACACCGTCGGCAACTGCGTGTTGGAGTGCTGGGCGACGTAGAGCACCGAGAAGTCGCTGACGAGAAAACTCCTGGCCAGGCAGGCGAAGGCAAAGGCGACGAGCAGGAATTGCGTTTGCGCCGCCGGCCGCGCCAGCGCGATCCACGCCGCCTGCCGGCGCTGGGCGCCGATCAGCGGCAGACTGGCCTGGATCAGGGCGACGGCAAAGGCGAGGATCAGGGCCAGCTGGCCGAGTTCGGGGATCATTTCGTTACCCCGCCGTTTTGTGCCCGCTGCGCCTGGTCGATGGCGTGCTTGGCCTCCGGCGGCATGTAATTCTCGTCGTGTTTGGCGAGGACTTCGCTGGCGATCAAGCTGCCGTCGGCGCCGAGCCGGCCCTGGACGACGGCGCCCTTGCCGTCGCGGAACAGATCGGGAAGGATGCCGGTGTAGGTGACGGGGATGTCCTTCACCGTGTCGGTGACGATGAAATGCGTGGTCATGCCCCGGCGTTCGACCGAGCCCGGCTTGACCAGCCCGCCGACGCGAAAAGCCTTGCCCTGCGGCGCTTCGCCGGCGATGACGGCCGACGGCGTGATGTACAGCGCGATGTTGCTGTCCAGCGCCTTGAGCACGAAGACGGCGGCAACCCCGAGCGAGGCGAGCCCGCCGGCAATCAGGGCGATGCGTTTGTGACGTGGTTTCATCGGGATTCGTTATCGAGTTGGTCGGCGAGGCGCTCGCGGCGGATGCTTTGCCGAATGGCCTTCAGACGGCGCCTGGCAAGCAAAGGTTCAATCGCCAGCGTCAGCGCGCAGACGCCGAAACTGCCCCAGACGTAGAGGCCATAGCCGCCCATGGCGAAAAACTCGGCGGCGCTAGTCCACTGCATGCTTCACCCATTCGGTATGCCGTTCGCGTTCGAGCATGATGGCCCGCGCGCGGGTCAGCGCCGCGGCGATCGAATACATCCAGAAGGCCAGCGCCATCAGCAGCATGCCGAGCAGCATGGTCTGCGCCATCGACGGCGCCCGCGTCAGGTTGATGGTCGAGCCCTGATGCAGGGTGTTCCACCATTTGACCGAGAAATAGATGATCGGCACATTGACCACGCCGACCAGCGCCAGGATCGCGCCGGCCTTGTCGGCACGGCGCGGATCGTCGATTGCCGCCTGCAGGGCGATGAAGCCGATGTAGAGGAAGAGCAGGATCAGCTCGGAGGTGAGCCGCGCATCCCAGACCCACCAGGCGCCCCACATCGGCTTGCCCCACAGCGCGCCGGTCCATAGCGAAAGCGCCGCCATCAGCGCGCCGGTCGGCGCCAGAGCCTGCGCCATCATGGCCGAGAGCCGGGTGCCGAGCGCGAGGCCCAACCCGGCCCAGAAAGCCATCACCAGGTAGATGAACATCGACATCCAGGACGCCGGCACGTGGATGAAGATGATGCGGTAGCCCTCGCCCTGCTGGGCATCGGTCGGGGCGACGAAGAAACCGATGTAGAGGCCGGCGAGACCGAACGCAGCCGCCAGCGCCCAGAACCACGGGATCATCCTTCCGGCGAGCGGATAGAAGCTTTGCGGACTGGCGAAGCGAAACCACTGCATCAGGTTCATAAGAAAAACTCGGCGCTGGCGGGACGGCGAAACGGTGATTCGATGAATGGCACGGCGTTACTCCAGAGCAATCTTCAAGGCCGCCGTGGTCGCCCAGGGCGCAAAAAATACCGCCAGCGCCAGGAGCGCGGCGAGCAGCGCGAAATGCCCGCCGGCATCGAGCCCGGCGCTCTGCGCTTCGACCGCGCCGGCGCCGAAGATCAGCGCCGGAATGTACAGCGGCAGTACCAGCAGCGCCAGCAGTGCGCCGCCGCCGCGTACCCCCAGGGTCAGCGCCGCGCCGATCGCGCCGATCAGCGAGAGCAGCGGCGTACCCAGCAGCAGCGCCAGCATCAGCACCCACAGGGTCGAGGCATCGAGCGCGAACTGCAAACCGAGCAGCGGCGCCAGCAGCACCAGCGGCAGGCCGCAGAGCAGCCAGTGGGCCGCTATTTTGCCAGCAATCAACAGCCCGAAGGGCGCCGGCGAGAGGGCCATCTGTTCCAGCGTGCCATCCTGATGGTCGGCGGCGAACAGGCGCGGCAGGCCGAGCAGCGTGGCCAGCAGGGCCGCCACCCAGAGCACGCCGGGGGCGATTTTCTTGAGCAGCACGGGCTCGGGGCCGATGCCCAGCGGAAACAGGCTGACCACGATGACGAAGAAAAACAGGCTGGTCGCCACCTCGCTCTTGCGCCGCAAGGCGAGCAGCAGGTCGCGGCGGATACTGGCGAAAAAGACGTTCACAGAACCAGGCTCCGCCCGCCCGGCAACGGCAGGCTCTGGTGACTGGTGAGTACCGCCAGGCCGCCCGCGGCCAGATGTTCGCCGATCAGTTCGCCGAGTAGCTCCACGGCGCGGGCGTCGAGCGCGTTGAAGGCTTCATCGAGTACCCACAGGGTGGCTGGCCGGGTGAGCAGGCGGGCGAGCAGCACGCGCCGCTTCTGCCCGGCCGAGAGCACCCGCACCGGCAGCTCTTCGCGGCCGCGCAGGCCGAGCCGGCGCAGGGCGGCGAGCGCCGCGGGCTCGGTGAGCGGCACGCCATCGAGCGCCGCGGCGAAGTGCAGGTTTTCCAGCGGGGTGAGCTCTTCCTTCACCGCCGCATGATGACCGAGGTAGATCAGCTCGCGATGGAATTCGGCCGCAGGCACCGCCGCGCCGCGCCAGCGGATCGTCCCTGTTTCTGCCGGGGCAAGGCCGACCAGCGTGCGTAGCAGCGTGGTCTTGCCGGCGCCGTTCTCGCCCTGGACGTGGAGCCATTCGCCGACCGCGAGGCTGAACGAAACGCCCGCGAACAGGCGGTGTTCGCCGCGTGCGCAGGCAAGGTCGGAAACGGTGAGCATGGCGTCATTGTGCCCGATGTACGGCGTTGCGGTGGCGTGTCGGGACTGACCGACAGGAGGCTGCGCCACCATGAAAAACGGCTCCCATCGCTGGGAGCCGCATGAAACCTGGTGGGTTGTGAGTGGCTCGAACACTCGACCTACGGATTAAGAGTCCGCTGCTCTACCAACTGAGCTAACAACCCAAGCGCCGAATTATAGCGTGAAAGATCAAAATTGAATGCCGGGTCGAACATCGAACGGCTTTGCACTTGCTGCGCTCGCAGCGATCCGGCCGGTCACCTCCCCCGTGAGGGGTGAGGACGGGGGCGGGGCAACCCGCAGCCATGAGCATTGGTGCACATCGCCTGAAATGGTGGGTCGGGCGAGACTCGAACTCGCGACCAACGGATTAAAAGTCCGCTGCTCTACCGACTGAGCTACCGACCCGGCCTGAAAGAGTATCGAAAGTTGATTCAACACCCTGCAAGAAGGGCGCGAATCCTACTGGCCTTCGCATCAACTGTCAAACTTTCATGATGCGGGTGTTTGATTTTCGGTGATTCCACCTTGGCCATGTCTGCACCGACTTTCTTCCCGGTTCCAACGTTTTGTGTAATTTTTCATGCCCGATGACACAGGAATTACACAAGGATTCTGGCTTAACGCATGTAGTGGCAAGGGTTGCCGAGCGAGACGCAGCGGATTTTACGGCCTGCCGCGAAAAGTCGGCGCTGGCGACACGGCGACTATTGCACCGCTACGGCTGCCAGAGCGGGCGATTACGCCAGTCGGCCGGGAAGCCAAGGCGATCTGCCCGCACCTTGGGATGCTCGGCGAGCAGATCGGCAAGCCGTTGGCCCCAATGGGTATCGGGCGAAACCACCTTCAGCAGCACCTCGGCCATCACGGCCTGGGCATAGAAGCGCGTGGTGTCCTGCAAATCGGCGGCGTATTGCTTGGCCTGGATCGGCTTGATGGTGTAGGTGCGATTCCATAGGCGCTGATGGTGGGCGGCCAGATTGCGCAGGTAGGACAGCGCGTGCAGCCATGAAGCCAGCACGGCACCGTTCCGAAGGACAGCACTTCGAACACCATCCACGACGGCGGTAGTTCCGGGTCACCATACTTGTCGTAGTAGTGCTTGATGAAGGTCTGACGCATCGCCGCCCGCGCCGTGTCGTGGCCAATGTCGTCCTTGATGCGGTCGATGAACTTTCCGTGGGGTAGCTGGGCACGAAATGGGCGGCATCCATGAACCAGTGCGGCCCGTGCAGTTCGCTCATGCCCTGCGAGAACTGGGCGCGGAAAGCCACCTCGATGCGCTCCACGGCATCCATCACCGCCAGCCGCAGCTTGCGGTCGAACACGTAAAGGTCAAGGATGTCCTCGAAGCTCACGCCGTCGAGGAAGCGATGGGAGCCATCGGCGTTGTAATTCACCTGATACGGCAGCGCATAACCCGCCAGCCGGTAGTAGCCGACAAAGCGCAGGTAGTGCCGCGCGCGCCCCTCGTCGGCAATCGTCAGCCCGCGACTGCGCAGCAGCGCGATCTGGTCATCCAGCGGAATGGCAGGCTTGGTGAATTTCATGGGCAATAAAAAACCCGCCGGGGTGCGCTTGCAAGCAGAGGCGTGGCGGGTGTTGTTGAAAAGAGTATATGCAGCGAGCTCGACGATGGTCAAGAAGAGAATGTAACGGCAAATGCCGGATGAGCGGAGAAAAACCGCATCAATTGCGCGATTGGCGCCGACTTTTCATGTTCATCGCCGAATCTGGATTCAGGCAGCAACTTTGCGCGCGGTTTCGAGCTTGGCCACCAGCGCACGGATTTCCGAGTCGGACTTGCCCCCGGCGGCTACTTCACTCCCGCCCCCCCCTTCGCCCCCTCACGGGGGGCTCCTGATTCGCTCGCTTCGACCGCAGGAAGTGCAAAGCCGCGCGAAACTTGACATGATGCCAAATGAGTGATTTTCACGTTAACGACGCAGGACGCTTTCAACAGTGCGGGCGGCTGTCTGGGGTGGTGGTTTCCGCAGCTAGAATTGCACCTTTGCGAAAGGGAGCGAGCATGGAATGCACGGTACGCTTGCATGAGGGAATGAGTTTCGTTGCCGAGACCGGCAGCGGGCACCTGGTGGCGATGGACGGGGCGCCGGAGGCTGGCGGGCGCAATCTTGCGCCGCGGCCGATGGAACTCCTGCTGGCCGGAGTGGGCGGGTGCACGGCGTTCGACGTCGTGTTGATCCTCAAGCGTGGACGGCAGCAGGTGAGCGGTTGTGAAGTGCGCCTTTCCGCCGATCGCGCGGAAACCGATCCCAAGGTCTTCACCCGGATCCGGTTCCACTACATCGTCAGCGGCAAAGGATTGAAGCCGGAAGCCGTGGAGCGGGCGGTACACCTCTCGGCGGAAAAATACTGCTCGGCTTCGATCATGCTCGGCAAGACGGCCGAGATGGTGCATACCTGCGAAATAATCGAGGCCTGAGCGGTTGTGAAAATTTCTGCTGCGCGGCCCGCTGGCTGCGTTGCGCGGTGCTCGCTCCCTCGCCTATCGACTTGATATGTCTCGGTCGCTGCGCTCCGGGCGCCTTGCCATCGGCCCGCTCGCGACGAAATTTTTTACAACCTCCGAGTCGCCGGTGATTCAGATGTAATACGCGGTTTTCGTCATCAGCCGCGACGAGAACTTCATCGCCATTTTGATCGGCGACGGCAATTCGCGGGCGCCGTAGTGAATGGCCGTTTCGGCGTGGCGGATTTCATCGGTTTTCATCTGCTCGAGCACTTCCCAGGATTTTTTATCCTGCGGCGGCAGTTGCGCCTTGTGGCTTTCGAGATGGCCTTCGACCTGGCGCTCGGTTTCGGCGAGGAAACCGAGATTCCAGTCATCGCCGAATTTTCCGGCGAGCACGCCGAGGGCCAGCGAGCCGGCGTACCACAGCGGATTGAGCAGGCTCTTGCGGCCGCCGAGTTCGGCGATACGGCGCTCGGTCCAGTTGAGATGTTCGGTCTCTTCCCAGGCCGCCTGTTCCAGCGCCCGCTTGACGTCGGGGTTGCGCGAGGTCAGCGCCTGGCCTTGGTACAGCGCCTGGGCGCAAATCTCGCCGCAATGGTCGATCCGCATCAGGGCAGCGACATGGCGTTTTTCCGCCGCAGAGAGTTCGGCTTCGGGCAGGTCTTCGCCCGGCATCCGGCGGCGGGTCGGCGCCGGGGCGAACAGGGCGCGCAGCGCCTTGTCGAATTCGGGGATCAACTGGTCGAGCATGGGGAACTCCTGGTGATTATTTGGCGGCCGGATGCTGGCCCAGGCGCAGCGCATTGCGCCCTTCGTCGGCGTCGAGAATCGGGTTGACGTTGGGGCAGAAGTAATCGCGGCTCAGGGCGGCGTGATGGCGGTTGATGGGCTTGTTCTCGATCGGCCGCCATTCGCTGATGCGCGCCTTGCTCCATTGCCCGTCGCGGGTGCCGGTGGCATACAGGCGCCAACTGCGCTCGCTGCAGCGCATGCCTTCGAAACTGACATTTTCAGCGCCGCCGGAGGTACGTACCACCAGCACATAGCGCACCACGCCGTCGCTGCCGACACTGAGCGTGCTGGCGTCGATCAGGAAGGTGTTGGGCGTGAGCGGGCCGACGTAGATCTCGCGCAGGTTCCCGGCTTTGGGATAGGGTGGCGGTGCGGCCTCGAGTTCCTGCCAGGGGGCGGTTTCTTCCGCGGTGTAGTCGTTATCCTGGTTTCCCTCACCCATCATGCCGTAACTTCCGCCCGATGCGGCAACGGCCGCCAGGCTGGTGAGGGCAAGACCCAGGCCCAGCGCGATGATGGAGGCTTTCATTCGCTCGATTCTTCCGTCTGGGGCTCCGCGTAGGGCGAGCGCGCCGGACTGCCGGGAAAAAGCAGATTGGCCAGTTCGGTCAGCGCCGATTCATACACGTTGCGCTTGAACTCGATGACGCTGGCAAGCGGAATCCAATAATCGCTCCAGCGCCAGGCATCGAACTCCGGTTTCGGCCCGGCGCGCAGGCAGACGTCGCTGTCGCGGCCGATCAGCCGCAACAGGAACCAGATCTGTTTCTGGCCCCGGTAGGTTCCTCGCCAGTCGCGGCGAATCCAGTGTTGCGGCACCTCGTAACGCATCCAGTCGCGAGTGCGGCCGAGAATCCGCACATGTTCGGGCTTCAAGCCGACTTCTTCATGGAGCTCGCGGAACATGGCCTGTTCCGGCGTTTCGCCCTTGTCGATGCCGCCTTGCGGAAACTGCCAGGAATGCTGGCGGATACGTTTGCCCCAAAAAACCTCGTTGCGACTGTTGGTCAGGATGATGCCGACGTTGGGGCGAAAGCCTTCACGATCGAGCATGATGCAAATTCCAGTGATTGGTTGGCGTTCATTCTTTCACAATCGAGGCCAACTGGAAAGCCCGTCACGTCGGCCGGCGGCGTGCGCCGGAATCTGCGCCGGGTTGCGGCTTGCCCTGCCGGCGCAGGTAAAATGATTTTTTCTCTTTTACTCGTTGCCATGCGCGCCTCCCGTTTTTTCATCAGCACCCTGAAAGAAGCTCCTTCCGACGCCGAGATCGTCAGCCACCAGCTGATGCTCCGCGCCGGGCTGATCCGTCGCCTGGCCGGCGGTATCTACACCTGGCTGCCGATGGGCCTGCGCGTGCTGCGCAAGGTCGAGCGCATCGTGCGCGAGGAGATGGATCGTGCCGGCGCGATCGAGCTGTTGATGCCGGCGGTGCAGCCGTTCGAGCTGTGGGAAGAATCGGGACGTGGCCCCGGTTATGGCCCGGAGCTGCTGCGTTTCAAGGATCGCCATCAGCGCGACTTCGTCATCGGGCCGACGCACGAGGAAGTGATTACTGACATCGTGCGCCGCGAGGTGCGCAGCTACCGGCAGTTGCCGAAGCATTTCTATCAAATCCAGAGCAAGTTTCGCGACGAGATCCGGCCGCGCTTCGGCGTCATGCGCGGGCGCGAGTTCCTGATGAAGGACGGCTATTCGTTCCACACGTCCTACGCCGATCTGGAGCGCGAATACCGCTTGATGTACGACACCTACACGCGGATTTTCACCCGCCTGGGACTGGGATTTCGCGCCGTCGCCGCGGATACCGGCTCGATCGGCGGCACCGGTTCGCATGAATTCCATGTCCTCGCCGATTCGGGCGAGGACGCCATCGCCTTCTGCCCGGACTCGGACTACGCCGCCAACATCGAGCTGGCCGAGGCGCTCGCACCGCCCAAAAAAGTTCCCGTAGGCGACCCGAAGGTCGTGCAAAGCAAGCAAGGCGCTGGCGTTGGCGAGACGCCGATTCCGCTGGAAAAGAGGGCCACGCCCGGCCTCACCCGCTGTCCCGAGGTGGCCGAGTTCCTCGGCGTGCCGCTGACGCAAATGGTCAAGGCGGTGGCTCTGATGAGGCAACCGGCCGCGGGCGAAGGCGATGACGGCGGTCAGGGTGAACTCGGTGAATTCGTCCTTCTGCTCCTGCGCGGCGATCACGAGTTGAACGAGATCAAGACGCAGAAACTGATCGGCACCTTCCGCTTCGCCCGCGAGGACGAGATCGTCGCCGCGCTCGGCTGCAAACCCGGCTACATCGGACCGGTGGGCAAACCCTGCCGGGTGGTCGCCGATCGCAGCGTGGTGGCCCTGGAAAACTTCGTCTGCGGCGCGAACGAAGAAGGGTTTCATCTGGCCGGCGTCAACTTCGGTCGCGACCTGCCCGCTCCGGGCGAGGTGGCCGACATCCGCAACGTGGTGGTCGGCGATCCCTCGCCCGATGGCCGGGGGACGCTCGAAATCTGCCGCGGCATCGAGGTCGGCCACATCTTCCAGCTGCGCACAAAATACGCCGCCGCGCTCGGCTGCACCTTTCTCGACGAGCAGGGCAAATCGCATGTGATGGAGATGGGCTGCTATGGCATCGGCGTCTCGCGCATCGTCGGTGCGGCCATCGAGCAGGGCCATGACGAGCGTGGTATCTGCTTTCCCGCGGCGATTGCGCCGTTCGAGGTGGTGATCGTGCCGCTGGGACTGGGCAAGTCGCCGGTGGTGCGCGAGGTAGCCGAAGCGCTTTATGCCGAACTGGCCGATGCCGGCATCGACGTGATGCTCGACGACCGCGACGAGCGGCCGGGCTCGATGTTCGCCGACTGGGAACTGATCGGCGTGCCGCACCGCGTGGTGGTTGGCGAGCGCGGCCTGAAGGATGGTCAGCTCGAATACAAGGGGCGGCGGGATGCCGCCGCGACGCCGGTGGCGGTGGGCGAGATGGCCGCGTTCATCAGGCAGAGGACATGCGGCTGAAGACGCTGCGGCTGCTCGCCGGCTTTCTGCCCGGCCTGCTGGCCGGCAACGCCTTGGCCGGCGCGCAGCAGTACGAGCCGCTGGCCGACAGTGTGCAGGCCGCCCTGCATGCGACGATTGCCGATCGCGCCGCGCCCGAGCCGCAGTTTCCCTCGCTACAGGAAAAAATCGACTGGCTGACCGAAATGTCGCGGCGCATGGCAAGCCGGATGCCGGATCGCCAAGCGCGTCTCGAATTCCTGAAAACCGTGTATTACGAAGCCAAGCGGGCCGGTCTCGATCCGCAGATGGTGCTCGGCCTGATCCAGGTGGAGAGCGGTTTTCACAAATACGCCGTATCGTCTTCGGGCGCGCGCGGCTACATGCAGGTGATGCCGTTCTGGGTCAGGCTGATCGGCACGTCCGAGAGCAACCTGTTTCATCTGCGTACCAACCTGCGCTTCGGCTGCACCATCCTGCGCCATTACCTGGACATCGAGCATGGCGACCTCTACCGCGCGCTGGGCCGCTACAACGGCAGCCTCGGCCAGCCGGAGTATCCGAACATGGTGCGCGCGGCCTGGGAGCGGCAGTGGAGCTGGGGGGTGCGTACCATCGGGCCAGGGTAGTCCCTGGCGGACTTCGTCGCCGTAGCACCAGCGCCGACTTTCAAGCTTTCCCCCCTGCGGCCGTGCCCGGAGTTCGCCCTGGCAAATCAACGCTACCACTGGATTCCCGCTTTCGCGGGAATGACGACGGCAAGAGTCGGCGCTGGCGGCACGGCGAGCGCCCTAGCGCATGCCGGGCAGCATCCCCTTCATGCCCCGCATCATCTTCTGCATGCCGCCCCTGGAAAACTGCTTCATCATCTTTTGCGTTTGTTCGAACTGGGTCAGCAGGCGATTGACTTCCTGCACCTGAACTCCGGCGCCGGCGGCAATCCGGCGCTTGCGGGTGGCCTTGATGATCTCGGGCCGGGCGCGCTCGGCCGGCGTCATCGAGTTGATGATGCCTTCGAGGCGGCGCACCGACTTGTCCTCCATCCCGCTGCCGGCCTGTTGCGCCGCCTGGTTCAGCTTGGCGCCGAGTTGTGCCGGCAGCTTGTCGATGATGGCGCTCATGCCGCCCATGTTCTTCATCTGGCCCAGCTGTTCCTTGAAGTCGTTCAGGTCGAAGCCCTTGCCCGACTTCATTTTTTTGACCAGCGCCTGCGCCTTGTCCTGATCGACGCCGCGGTGAGCCTGTTCGACCAGGCTGAGGATGTCGCCCATGCCGAGGATGCGGCTGGCCATCCGTTCGGGATGGAATTCCTCGAGGCCGTCGAGTTTTTCGCCGATACCGGCGAACTTGATCGGCTTGCCGGTGACCTGGCGCACCGAGAGCGCCGCCCCGCCCCGCGCATCGCCATCGAGCTTAGTGAGGACGATGCCGGTCAGCGGTAGCGCTTCGCCGAAGGCCCGGGCCGTATTCACCGCGTCCTGGCCAAGCATGGCATCGACCACGAAGAGGGTTTCGATGGGCTGCAACTGGGCGTGCAGTACACGGATTTCGTCCATCATGGCCGCGTCGATCGCCAGGCGGCCGGCGGTGTCGACGAAGATCACATCGTACAAGTGCTGCCGGGCATGATCGAGCGCGGCAGCGGCGATGTCAGCCGGTTTCTGGCCGGGCGAGGACGGAAAGAAATCGATCCCGGCTTGCGCCGCGACGGCCTTGAGCTGTTCGATGGCGGCCGGCCGATAGACGTCGCAACTGACCGTCAGCACTTTTTTCTTCTGCCGCTCCTTCAGCCATTTGCCGAGCTTGGCGGTGGTGGTGGTTTTGCCGGCGCCCTGCAGGCCGGCCATGAGGATGATGGCCGGCGGCTGGGTAGCCAGGTTGAGTCCGGCACCGGCGCCGCCCATCAGTTCGGTCAGCTCGCGGTGCACCACGCCGACCAGCGCCTGGCCCGGCGTCAGCGAGCCGGCGACGTCCTGACCGAGCGCCTTCTCCTTGACCCGGGCGATGAATTCCTTGACCACGGGCAGGGCGACATCGGCTTCGAGCAGGGCCATGCGCACTTCGCGCAGCATGTCGGCAATGTTGTCTTCGGTCAGGCGGGACTGGCCGCGCAGGGTCTTGACGACGCGACCGAGGCGTTGGGTGAGGTTATCGAGCATGGTGATGGAGGCTAGGGTAGCTTGGTGTAGACTTTGGAAATGCCCCCAATCTTAATGCATCTGCCGGCCGCCGCCCTGTATTTGGGCTTGGCCGCATACTTTTGGAACACCCGCTGGCGCGGTCCGTTGCTCACCCAGCCCGCTTTCGCCGTGGTCGGGCTCGGGCCGGTCGAACGAGGCCTGCTGCTGGCAGCCATCGCAGCCCATGCCATCGGCCTGTGGCTGACGATCTTCGACGCCGAGGGGATGCGCTTCGGGTTTGCCATCGCCCTTTCCGTGATGTTCTGGCTGGCCATGGCGCTGTACTGGATCGAAAGTTTCTACGCCCGCATGGATGGACTGCTGATTCTCGGTCTGCCGGCCGCCGGGCTGGCAGCGTTGCTGCCCAGCCTGTTTGCCGATCCGCATCTGCTGGCCAATGCCGGATCGATCGCATTCCGTCTGCATTTTCTGGTAGCCATGCTGGCCTACAGCCTGTTCACCCTGGCCGCGCTGCATGCGTTGCTGATGATGGTGGCGGAAACGGGGCTGCACCGTGGGCGCCTTTCGCCGCTGCTCGCTGGACTGCCGCCGCTGCTGACCATGGAGACTCTGTTGTTCCGCCTGCTGCATGTCGCCTTCGTCCTGCTCACGCTGACGCTGGTCTCCGGCGTGTTTTTCTCCGAAAGCCTGTTCGGCAGGGCCATGAGCTTTAACCACAAGACCCTGTTCGCCTTCATCTCCTGGCTGATCTTCGCCGCCCTGCTCTACGGGCGGCGCCGCCATGGCTGGCGCGGCCGTCTTGCCCTGCGCTGGACCCTGGCCGGCTTTCTTTCCCTGTTGCTGGCCTACGTCGGCAGCCGTTTCGTACTCGAGGTCATCCTCGGCCGCGGCTGATGGACGAGTTGTCGCTGGGCACCCAGCTCGCCACCTTTGGCGTGCTCCTGCTGCTCTCCGCCTTTTTCTCCATGGCGGAAACGGCGATGATGGCTTCCAACCGCATTCGCCTGCGTCATCTGGCCAAGGGCGGGCACCACGGTGCCCGCCTGGCCGTGGCGCTGCTCGACAAGACCGACCAGTTGCTTGGTGTCATCCTGCTCGGCAACACCCTGATCAATTCGCTGGCGGCGATGATCGCCGCGAACATCGCGCTGACGCTCTTCGGCGAGGAAAAATGGGCGTTGGAGGCCGGTGCGCTGTTCGTCACCTTCTGCCTGCTGGTGTTTTCCGAAATCACGCCGAAGGTGGCCGGTGCGACCTATCCCGACTGGCTGTCGCTACGCATCAGTTACGTGCTGACGCCGCTGCTGCGCGTGGCCTATCCGGTGGTCTGGCTGGTCAATCTGTTCGTCCGTCCGCTGAGCCGCTTGTTGCGCCTGCAGCCCAGGCCCGGACAGGATGCCGCGCATTTGTCCGCCGAAGAGCTGCGCGCCGTGGTCCTCGAATCCGGGCGCCTGATTCCCGGCCAGCACCGTTCCATCCTGCTCAACCTGTTCGAACTGGAGCATGTCGCGGTGACCGACATCATGACCCCGCGCGGCGAGATCGAGGCCATCGACCTGGCCGGGCCGATCGACGGAATCATGGCGCAACTGGCGACCAGTTATCACACCCGGGTGGTGGTGGTGGAAAACGATCCTGGCAACGTCATCGGCGTATTGCATCTGCGGCACCTGTTGGCCGAAGCGTTGAGCGGGAAAATCGACCGCGAGGCGTTGCGCGAGCGGCTGGTTGAACCCTATTTCATTCCGGCGGCGACACCGATTTACACTCAGCTGCAGTATTTCCGCGAAAACCGGCAGCGTCTCGGTCTGGTGGTCGATGAATATGGCGAGCTGCAGGGGCTGCTGACGCTGGAAGACATCATCGAGGAACTGGTCGGCAAATTTACTACCCGGCAGATCGACCGGGGGCTTCGTCTGGCCTGGGATGAGATGGACGCCACCCTGGTCGATGGCGCGGTGAGTCTGCGCGAGCTCAATCGCCAGCTTGGACTCGAACTGCCGCTCGATGGCCCGCGTACCCTTAATGGCCTGATTGTCGAGTACCTGCAGGACATTCCCGAGGCCGGAGTCGGGCTGCGGATCGCCGGTGTGCCGATGGAGATCGTGCAGACCCAGGATCGCAAGATCAAGATGGTACGGATTCACCGCCCTATTCTCCTTGGAGGCCCGGCGGACGCGTGATACTCTTGGCATAGCTTTGGGCGGTAGAATGGCGCTCAACCACGCAGGAGGAGCGGATGGCCACAGCAGGCAAGGCGCAGAGGACGGATGCCCCGAAGGATTCCGGCTTCCTCTGGGAAGGCAAGAACAAGGCGGGCAAGCCGGTGCGCGGCGAAATGCTGGCGCCCAGCGCCGCCGTGGTGCAGGCCGCCCTGCGCCGTCAGGGCGTGCTGGTCAGCAAGATCAGGAAGAAGAAGCTCGGTTCCGGCGGCAAGGTCACGGAAAAGGACATCACCCTATTCACCCGCCAGCTGGCGACCATGGTCAAGTCAGGCGTGCCGTTGCTGCAGGCCTTCGATATCGTCGGCAAGGGTACCAACAATCCGGCTTTGGCCAGGCTGCTGACGGCGATCAAGACCGATGTCGAGACCGGCTCCAGTCTGGCCACGGCCTTTCGCAAATATCCGCTGTATTTCGATGCCCTGTTCTGCAATCTGGTCGAGGCCGGCGAGCAGGCCGGTATTCTCGATACCCTGCTCGACCGCCTGGCGTCCTACAAGGAAAAAATCCAGGCCATCAAGTCCAAGCTCAAAGGCGCGATGTTCTACCCGATCTCGATCCTGGTGGTTGCCTTCGTCATCACCGCGGTGATCATGATTTTCGTGGTGCCGGCGTTCAAGAATGTGTTCCAGAGCTTCGGCGGCGACCTGCCAGGGCCGACTCTGGTGGTCATCGCGATTTCGGACGGCTTCGTCGCCAACTGGCATATCATTTTTGGCGGCCTGTTCGCGGCCATCTACGGGATCGCCAAGACTTACAAACGCTCGCGCGCCCTGCAGATCGCCGTCGACAAGTACGCCCTCAAGCTGCCGGTATTCGGCGACCTGATCCGCAAGTCGGCGGTTGCCCGCTGGACACGCACCCTGTCCACCATGTTCGCCGCCGGCGTGCCGCTGGTCGAGGCTCTGGACTCGGTCGGTGGCGCGGCTGGCAACTATGTCTATGCCCAGGCCACGCGGCAGATCCAGAACGAGGTCAGTACCGGCTCCAGCCTGACGGTGGCGATGCAGAATGCAGAGGTCTTTCCGCCGATGGTGACGCAGATGGTGGCCATCGGCGAAGAATCCGGCCAGCTCGACAGCATGCTGGGCAAGGTCGCGGATTTTTTCGAGGCGGAAGTCGATGATGCCGTGGATGCGCTCTCCAGCTTGATGGAACCGATCATCATGGTCTTTCTCGGTGGCCTCATCGGCGGCCTGGTGGTGGCCATGTACCTGCCGATCTTCAAGCTCGGTTCGGTGGTCGGTTAATTCCCGCGATGCTCAGTCTGCTCGCCGATCCGGCGCTGTTCGCGCTGTGCGCCGGAATCCTCGGGCTACTGGTCGGCAGCTTCCTCAATGTCGTCATATACCGCCTGCCGCTGATGCTGGAGCGCGAGTGGGCGGCCCAGTGCGCCGAGCTGCGCGGCGAAGCGGCGCCGCAGGCCGAGCCGCTGACTCTGTCGCGGCCGCGTTCCCGCTGTCCGCAGTGCGCTCATCCGATCTCCGCCCTGGAGAACATTCCCGTCATCAGCTGGCTGGTCCTGTGCGGACGCTGCAAGGGCTGTGGAGCGCCGATTTCACCGCGCTACCCGCTGGTTGAGGGCGCCACGGCCGGACTCTTCGTCCTGGCCGCCCTTCATTTCGGTTTTGGTGCCGCGGGGTTGGCGGCAATGGGATTCATTGCCGCGCTGGTGGCATTGACCGGAATCGATTGCGACACGCAATTGCTCCCCGATGACATCACACTGCCGCTACTTTGGCTTGGCCTCGGATTCAACCTGTTCGGCGTGTTCACCGACATCGCCAGCGCCGTGATCGGCGCCATGGCCGGTTATTTTTCGCTCTGGCTGGTGTATTGGGGCTTCAAGCTGGTGACCGGCAAGGAGGGCATGGGTTATGGTGACTTCAAGCTGCTGGCGGCGCTGGGGGCCTGGCTGGGCTGGCAGATGTTGCCGCTGACGATCCTGCTTTCCTCGCTGGTCGGCGCGGTCATTGGCATTGGCCTGATGATCTTCGCCCGCCACGGCCGCAATGTCCCGATTCCGTTTGGCCCTTATCTGGCGATTGCCGGCCTGATCGCCCTGCTCTGGGGCAAGCCGCTCACCCGGCTGCTGCTTGGCGCTTGAAATTGCCCTGGTCGCCTGCAAATACCCTGCCACCTCAGTCCGTCGCCGAGGCCATGACCGTCAGGGGCTTCGGCTATAATTAACTGTTATCCAGCAAGAGTGGAGAGTTCCATGCCGATCTACGCCTATCGCTGCGCCGCTTGCGGTTTCGAGAAGGATGTCTTGCAGAAGGTCAGCGACCCGTTGTTGACCGCGTGTCCAGAGTGCCACCAAGCCAGCTTCGCCAAGCAGCTGACCGCCCCCGGCTTCCAGCTCAAGGGTGGTGGCTGGTATGCCACCGATTTCAAGGGCAGTGGCAGCAAACCCGCCGAAAAGCCCGCGGCCGTCGATGCCGCGGCGACACCCCCCTGTCAGGGTGGAACGGCACCCTGCGCCTGCAACTGATGCGCAGCGGATCGCTTTTGGCGTACTGACCTTGCGAAAGTATTCAGATTGAAGAAATACTTCATCACCGGCCTGCTGATCTGGGTGCCCCTGGCGATTACCGTTTGGGTGCTGACGGCCATCGTGCGGGCGATGGATCAGTCGTTGCTGCTGTTGCCGCAATCGTTGCAGCCGGAGAAGCTGTTCGGCGTCTATGTGCCGGGCATCGGCGCCGTACTCACCCTGCTGGTGGTTTTTCTCACCGGCCTGGTGACCGCCAACATCGTCGGCCAGAGGTTGCTGCGGTTCTGGGAAGCGGTGCTGGCGCGCATCCCGGTGGTGAAATCGATCTATTACAGCGTCAAGCAGGTCAGCGACACCTTGTTTTCCGGGAATGGCGAAGCCTTCCGCAAGGTGTTGCTGGTCCGTTATCCGCATCCGGAAGCCTGGGCCGTGGCCTTCCAGACCAGCAATCCGGCACGGGACGTGGCCGACATGCTGCCGGACGAGCACGTCGGCGTGTTCATCCCGACCACGCCGAGCCCGGTCAATGGGTTTTTCTTTTTCGTCAAGCGCAGCGAAGTCATCGAACTCGACATGAGCGTCGATGATGCCCTGAAATACATCGTCTCCATGGGGGTCGTCGCTCCGCCGATGAGAAACCCGCTCGGGCGCGCCCAGAATCAATAACCGCCCGCCAGTCGCAGCGGCGCAATTCATCTCAGTCCGGAACTTTTTATGCGTACTCATTATTGCGGCCAGGTCAATGCCTCCCATGTCGATCGGATCGTCACCCTTTGCGGCTGGAACCACCGCCGGCGCGACCATGGCGGCGTCATCTTCATCGATCTCCGCGACCGCGAGGGCATGGCGCAGATCGTCTGCGACCCGGATCGTCCGGAGATGTTCAAGGTGGCCGAGGAAGTCCGCAACGAATATGTGCTGCGCGTCACCGGCCGCGTGCGGCGGCGTCCCGCCGGCACCGAGAATTTCAATCTGCCGACCGGCGAGATCGAGATTCTTTGCCACGAGCTGGAAGTGCTCAACACCGCGCTGACGCCGCCCTTTCAGCTCGACGACGAGCATCTGTCGGAGACCGTGCGCCTGACCCATCGGGTGATCGATCTGCGCCGGCCGCAGATGCAGAAGAACCTGATGCTGCGTTACAAGGTGGCGATGGCCTTCCGCCGCTTTCTCGACGAGCAGGGTTTCATCGATATCGAAACCCCGATGCTGACCAAGTCCACTCCGGAAGGCGCGCGTGACTACCTGGTGCCCTCCCGCGTCCATCCCGGCCAGTTTTTCGCCCTGCCGCAATCGCCGCAGCTGTTCAAGCAGCTCTTGATGGTGGCCGGTTACGATCGCTATTACCAGATCACCAAATGCTTCCGTGACGAAGACCTGCGCGCCGACCGGCAGCCGGAATTCACCCAGGTCGATATCGAAACCTCCTTCCTCACCGAAGAGCAGATCACCGCCCTGATGGAAGCCATGCTCCGCAGCGTGTTCAGGAGCGCGTTGAACGTCGACCTGCCCGATCCCTTCCCGCGCATGACCCATGCCGAGGCCATGCGCCGCTACGGCTCGGACAAGCCCGATCTGCGCGTCACGCTCGAGCTGACCGAGGTCACCGAGGTTGTCACCGACGTCGCCTTCAAGGTCTTTTCCGGCCCCGCCAGCTCGGGCGGGCGGGTGGCGGCGTTGCGCATTCCCGGCGGCGGCAGCGGCGAGAAGGCGCTCAGCCGCGGCGAGATCGACGGTTATGCCGAGTTCGTCAAGATCTATGGCGCCAAGGGGCTGGCCTACATCAAGGTCAATGACGTAACCAGGCTGAACGAAGAAGGCCTGCAATCGCCGATCGTCAAGAACCTGCACGAAAAGGCGCTGGCCGCCATCATCGCGCGCACCGGCGCCCAGTCGGGCGACCTGATTTTCTTCGGCGCCGACAAGACCAAAATCGTCAACGACGCACTGGGCGCCCTGCGCGTGAAGATCGGCCACGAGAAAGGCTATCTCGACGGCGAAGCCTGGCGGCCGTTGTGGGTGGTCGATTTCCCGATGTTCGAGTACGACGACGAAAACCAGCGCTGGAATGCCTGCCACCACCCCTTCACCAGCCCGAAGGATGGCCACGAGGAACTCATGGCCAGCGATCCCGGCGCCTGCCTGGCCAAGGCCTACGACCTGGCATTGAACGGCTGGGAAATGGGCGGCGGTTCGGTGCGTATCCATCGCGCCGAAGTGCAGGAGCGCGTGTTCGCCGCGCTGGGGATCGGCCCGGAAGAGCAGCGGGCCAAGTTCGGCTTCCTGCTCGACGCACTCAGGTACGGCGCGCCACCGCATGGCGGCCTCGCCTTCGGCCTCGATCGGATCGTCACCATGATGGCCGGCGCCGATTCGATCCGCGACGTGATCGCCTTTCCCAAGACGCAGCGCGCGCAGTGCCTGCTCACCGACGCGCCCTCCGACGTGGATGAAAAGCAGTTGCGCGAATTGCATATCCGTCTGCGGCAGAAAGTGGAAACCCAGGTTCAGGTCGGCTGATGGCACGGGGCCGGGTGGCGGGCGTCAGGTTGCTGCGCTGGCTGGCCCTGCTGTTCACTTGCGGGATGCTGCTGCCCGCGCTGGCCGGCGAGCCGGTCGGTGTCGACGTCCTGTCGCCGCAAGTCCGCGCGACGTTGCGCCTGATCGATCGCGATGGCCCATTCCCCCATCGCCGCGACGGTGTCGTTTTCAATAATTTCGAACGCCGCCTGCCGTACCGGCCGCGCGGTTATTACCATGAATACACGGTACCGACGCCGGGCCGCAAGGATCGCGGCGCGCGGCGCATCATCAGCGGCGGCAAGCCCCCCGCGGTCTTCTATTACACTGACGACCATTACCAGAGCTTCCGGGAAATCCAGCGATGAGCGTCGATCACTATCGAGCCCTGTTCGCTTCCGCCGAGCGTGCCGGCGTCCATCACCTGCCGCAGGGCGGGATCGCCGAGCTGATCGCCGGCGCCGAAGCGGCCGGCTGCCTGGTGCAGCACGTCGATCTGCGTGGCGCCCGGAATCGCGACGAGGCGCTCGAGGCCATCGGCCGCCGCCTCGGTTTTCCCGAATGGTTCGGCCATAACTGGGATGCCCTCGCCGACTGCCTGCTCGACATGGGCTGGCGGCCGGCGGAAGGTTATGTCGTCATCCTCGAGCATTGCGATGGGCTCCATGCCCGCGCCGAGGCTGACTTCGTCACCTTGATGCAAGTGTTCCAGAACGTCGCCAACGAATGGCGCGAGCAGGGTGTGCCGTTCTGGTGCCTGGCCGACATGCAGGCCGACGGCATCGCCTGGCTGCCGGTGATCGCCCAGCCGCAGTGAACGGGTTCAAGAAACCCGTCTCGGTGCTGGTGGTGATCCATACGCCGGCGCTCGACATCCTGCTCCTCGAACGTGCCCGGCATCCCGGGTTCTGGCAGTCGGTGACCGGCAGCCAGGAAGGCGACGAGTCGCTCATCGAGACGGCGCGGCGCGAAGTTGCCGAAGAAACCGGCATCGCCGCCGGCGCACATGACTTGATCGACTGGCATCGCACCAACCATTATGAAATCTATGCCGAGTGGCGCGACCGCTATGCGCCCGGCGTGACGCACAACAGCGAGCACGTCTTCAGCTTCTGCGTGCCGTCGGGGACCGCGGTGCGCGTGGCGCCCGACGAGCACCTGGGGTATCGCTGGCTGCCCTGGCAGGCCGCCGCGGCCGAGTGTTTTTCGGCCAGCAACCGCGAGGCGATCCTGGCCCTGCCGCAACGGCTTGCCGCGCCACGCACGGTAAAACCGTAAGGCTCGCCGACGCCGCGCGTCCAATGCGCAAGGGCGAGCGCGAGCGTTCGCCGTGCCACCAACGCCGACTTTTCCCGGCCTGGCGTAAAGTCAACGCCCGGAGTCCTACGATGCCTATCCCCCCCACCCGGAGTCTCAAGCTGCAACTGGCCGCCGCGCTGGGGCTGCTGTTCGCCCTGCTGATCGCCGCCATCGGCTACACCAGTTACGAGCTGAACCTGCGGCGCAACGATTATCGGCTGCAAAATTCCGCCCACCACCTGCAAACGCTCTCGCACGCGCTGGTCGAGCAGTCGCAACGCTATCTGATGCACCGGCCGGACGACTACGAAAAATATGGCCGCGACCTGACTCTTTACTATCCGCTGCTGCACCGGCAGCTCGAACAGTACGAGCAGATCGTGCAGGGCTTTCTGGCCTGCAACGATCCGACCGCGACGGATACGGCGCTGGCTCCCGGTTGCGCACTGGATCGGCGTTCGAGCGACGATCTGACGCATCTGGCCGCGACCTGGAAAAGCTTTCGCGGCGGTTTGCGGCAGACGCTGGGCATGGACGAGGACGGGCCGCGGCTCACGGCGGCCGCCGAATTCGTCGCCGCCAACGGCAGGGAGATCGATCAGGCGGCGATGCAGTTCGCCGCATCGCTGCAGGCGATGATGGAAGCCAGGCTGGAGCGGGTGCGTATCTTCCTGTGGGCGGTCGGCATGGTCGCTCTGGCGGCCTTCCTGTTCCTGCTGTATGCCCTCGTCGTGCGCGTCCTGCGCCCGCTGTCCAGCGCGCAGGAAGGTTTCGCGCGGGTCGCCCAAGGCGACTTCAGCCATCCGGTGCCGGTCGAAATCCGGAACGAAATCGGCGATCTGGTGGCCGCCTTCAACGCCCTGGCCGAGCGGCTCGCGGCGATGTTCCGCTTTGCCGCGCGGATCAACCGCGGCACCACGCTGGAGCAGACGCTGCAGTTCGTGCGCGAGGAGTTCCAGCGCTTCGTCCCGGTCGATTGGATCGGGGTGCTCACCCCTGCGGCGGCCGAACCCGAGCGCTGGCAGCTCGAGCGTTATGCCGCCGCGCCCGGGCTTGGCGCATTCGATGCGACGGTCGGGTTGCGGATCGGGGATTGCCCGGCCGGCCTGCTCGAGGCCTGCCACCCGCTGGCCTGCGATCCGGCCAGGCTCGCCGGTTTGCCCGCCGCGCTGGCCGCCGCCGGCCTGCGCAGCTTCGCCCTGGCGCCGTTGCCGCACAGCAAGCAGGGGGGCGGCATGCTGGCCTTCGCCGCCTTCGCGGCAGAGGCCTACGATGAAAACCGGCTGGAGTTCATCGGCAACATTTCCGGCCAGGTCAGTCCGGTGCTCGACCGCACGCTGGTGCTGGAGGGCCTGGTCGTCGCGGCGGTGAGCGGGCTGGCCAAGCTGGCGGAAAGCCGCGATCCGGAGACGGGCGACCATTTGCTGCGCATGGCACGCTATTCCGCGCTGATCGCCGAGGAGCTGGGCCGCACGGAACGCTATCGCGAGCGGATCGATCCGGCCTATGTGCGCGACATTCTGCGCTTTGCGCCGATGCATGACATCGGCAAGGTCGGGATCGCCGACAGTATTTTGCTCAAGCCGGGCAGGCTCGATGCCGATGAGTTCGCCGCGATGCAGCGCCACCCGCTGATCGGCGGCGAAGTGCTGCGCCGCTGCGAAGCCCAGGTCAATGAACTGGGCTATCGCATCTTCACCGTCGCCATCGAGATCGCCGAAGGCCATCACGAAAAGTTCGACGGCAGCGGTTATCCGCGCGGACTGGCGGGGGAGGGGATTCCCCTGGCGGCGCGGATCATCGCCGTGGCCGACGTGTTCGACGCGCTTACCTCGCGCCGTCCCTACAAGGAAGCCTGGCCGGTGATGCAGGCGCTGGAGACGCTACGGCGGGAGAGCGGCAAACACTTCGATCCGGAAGTTGTCACCGCCTTCGAGCGGGTGTTGCCGCAGGTGATGCTGATTTACGAAACACACAAACACGTCTGAAGCGCAGCGTCCGAGCGGCGTGCGGCGTGGTGTGCGCCGTATCGCCAGCGCCGAGTTTTTGCGGCAGCGGCGCGTCGCGCTCGCGGGGCCGGGTCGCAGCGACAAGCGCCGGTCAGCAAATTCTCGGCAGCTGTTCACCGGAGAGCCAATCGACGATGCGGCGGCCCCCCAGTTTCGTGGCCATCTGCACGAAGCCATGGGCATCCTCCAGCACTTCGCCGACGATGGCGGAACGCCGCCCCAGCGGGTGCGCCCGCATCGCGGCGAGGAGCCGGTCGGCGTCTTCCGCCGCGCAAATGGCGACGAGCTTGCCTTCATTGGCGACGTAGAGCGGATCCAGACCCAGAAACTCGCAGGCGGCTTCAACCGTCGGATTCATCGGGAGCTTGCCTTCCTGTAGCAGCATGCCGACCGCCGACTGGCGGGCGATCTCGTTGAGCGTGGCGGCCAGGCCGCCGCGTGTCGGATCGCGCAGGGTTTTGATGCGGGCGTCCGAGGTCAGCATGGTGGCGATCAGATCATGCAGCGCGGCACTGTCCGAGACGATCGGCGCATCGAATGCGAGGCCCTCGCGCCGCGACAGGATGGCCATGCCATGGTCGCCGAGCGTGCCCGAGAGCAGGATCTTGTCGCCCGGCCGCGCCAGGTCGCCGCCCAGCGTGAGTCCTTCGGGCAGGATGCCGACGCCGGTGGTGGTGATGAACAGGCCATCACCCTTGCCGCGCTCGACGACCTTGGTATCTCCGGTGACGATGGTCACCGCGGCTTCGCGCGCAGCCCGGGCCATGGAGCCGACGATGCGCTTGAGATCGGCCAGTGCAAAACCTTCTTCGAGAATGAACGCAGCCGCCAGGTAAAGCGGTTTCGCCCCCATGACGGCGACATCGTTGATGGTGCCATGCACCGACAGGCTGCCGATATCGCCGCCAGGAAAGAACAGCGGCGAGACTACGTGACTGTCGGTGGACATCACCAGCCGCCCATTGGGCCGGGGCAGCAGAACGCCATCGTTGCCTTGTGCCAGATATTCGTTTTCCAGCTCCGCGGTGAACAGTTCCTCGATCAGCTGCGCCATGGCCCGCCCACCGCTGCCATGGCTCATATCCACACGACCCTGCACGAGGTCGAGCGCGCGAACGGCAAGAGTCTTCAAGCGGAATCCTCCAGTGCGGGTGCATGGGTGCCGGTGGATGGCTCGCGAAAGCGGCCATAGTTGTAATGCGCGGCGCACGCACCCTCCGCAGAAACCATGCAGGAACCGATCGGGTTGTCCGGCGTGCAGACCGTGCCGAAAATCCCGCACTGCGCCGGACGTTTCTCGCCGCGCAGGATGGCGCCGCATTCGCAAGCCTTGCTGTCGGACACGGGACGGTATTCCAGGCCGAAGCGTGCTTCGGCGTCATGCGCGGCGTAGGCCGGGCGCGGCTTGAGCGCGCTGTGTGCGATCGTGCCCAGGCCGCGCCACTCGAAATGGTCGCGCAATTCGAATACCTCGTCCATGAGGGCTTGTGCCTTGCGGTTGCCATCAGGCGTTACGGCGCGGATGAATTCGTTTTCCACGCGTGCGCACCCGGCGTTGATCTGGCGGATGAGCATCAGGATCGCCTGCATCACGTCCAGCGGCTCAAATCCGGCGATGACGACAGGTTTGCGGTAGTCACGGGCAAACGGCTCGTAGGGCCGGCTGCCGATGACGGTGGAAACATGCGCTGGACCGACAAAACCATCCAGTCGCGTACCACTGGGCGTATCGAGAATGGCATGCATGGCCGCGGGGGTCAGTACATGGTTGCACAGCACCGAAAAATTTTTGAGCTTCAGGGCACGCGCCTGCTTCACGGCCACGGCCGTGGGCGGGGTGGTGGTTTCGAAACCGATGGCGAGAAACACCACCTGCCGTTGCGGGTGGCGCTGTGCCAGTCCGAGCGCCTCGGCGATCGAGTAGACCATGCGCACGTCGGCGCCCCGGGCCTTGACCTTGAGCAGCGAGAGCCGGCCGGAGGCAGGCACACGCAGGGTATCGGCATAAGTGCAAAGCAGCACCTGCCGTTCCAGCGCCAGTCGGATGGCCTGGTCGATGCGCCCGATCGGCAGCACGCACACCGGGCAGCCGGGGCCGTGAATCATCCGTACGTTGCCCGGCAGCAGGTCGGCGAGGCCATGGCGCGAAATGGCGTGCGTGTGCCCGCCGCAGAATTCCATCAGGCGATAACTGCGGGAAGGATCGGCTTCGCGGGCGATGCTGGCGGCAAGCTGACTGGCCAGCCTGCCGTCGCGGAATTCGTCCACATATTTCATTGGGCGCCGGCTTCCGGTGCGCCACCTTGCGCCTGGCCAAGCTCGGCAAACAGCGCCAGCGTGCGCGCGGCCTCTTCCTCGTCAAGTTTTTGCAGCGCAAACCCGACGTGCACGATCACATAGTCGCCAACCGCGATAGCGTCCACCAGCGCCAGAGAGATGTTCCGGCGCACGCCGCCGAGGTTGACGATGGCATTTTCGGCGTCGAGCAATTCCTCGACACGGGCGGGAAGGGCAAGGCACATCTCATGAACTCCTTGAGTGTTGGATGGCAACCCATGCCTGCCCGAGCGATAGGCCGCCATCACCGGGCGAGAGTTGTCGCGCGGTCAGTACGCGGACGCCGCGAGATTGCAGATGACTGGTCAGCTGCTGCAACAACAGCCGGTTCAGGAAGCAGCCACCACCGCAGACCACGAGGTCGACGGGATGTCGTGTCAGGGCCTCGAGCGCCCACGTTGCCAGCCCGAGAGCCACGGTGGCATGAAACAGGGCGGCACCGCGAGCTGGCTCGGATTCCTTGGCCAGCACCGCCAGCAACGGCAGAAAATCCAGCACGCCCGCCTGCAATGCATAGCCCGCGGCCAAAGGCGGCACCGTGCCGTGAGCCTCTGCCAGCTGTTGCAGCAAGATCGCCGCCTCGCCCTCGAATCGCTGTACGGGGCAAAGGCCGAGCAACCCGGCGGCGGCATCGAACAAGCGGCCCATGCTCGAGGTCGGAGGGCAGTTCAGATCGCGTTGCAGCATGGCGGCCACGGTGGCTGCTGCCGGCTGGGTGGAAAAGCGCGCCGCGATTTCGTCATGCTGCCCCAGTTCATGCAGCGCAGCGGCAGCCATCCGCCACGGCTCCCGGGCGGCACGGTCGGCGCCGGGCAGCCGCAACGGGCGCAGGTGGCCCAGCCGCTCGGCGCCTGGCGCGTCCACCTTCAGCAGCTCGCCTCCCCAGGCCATGCCATCGGTGCCCAGCCCCACGCCATCGAGCGCGAGGCCGATGACGGGGCCGCTCACCCCATGCTCGGCGCAAACCGCGGCAATGTGCGCGTGATGATGCTGCACGGCAAGGGTGGCAATCCCATGTCGCGCGGCCAGTTCGAATGCCAGGCGGGTGCTGTGGAAATCCGGATGCAGATCATGCGCGATCAGCTCCGGGCTGACGGATAGCGTGTCACACAGTTGGGCAACGGTCGTTTCCAATGCCAGGCAGGCTTCGGGGCTGGCCAGATCGCCCACCAGCGGCGAGAGATGGGCGGTATCTCCACGGGTGAGGCAGATAGTGTTCTTGAACCATCCGCCCAGCGCCAGCACGCTCGGCCCCGAGCCTGCCAGTCGAATGACGTGGGCAGGCAAGGCGGCGGACTGCGCAGGCGCGTTCATGCGGCCTCGATCACGCTCGTATTCTGGCGGGCCGTCAGGCTGGCGCGCTCACGGGCAAGCCAGCCCAGCCAGTCATCCAGCCCTTCGCCGCTGACCGCGGAAACGCGGATGATGGCAAGCTCCGGGTTGATGCGCAGGGCATTTTCGATGGCCAGTGCCACATCGAAGTCGAGGTGGGGCAACAAGTCGCACTTGTTGAGCAGCAGCAGTCGCGCGGCGCGGAACATGTCCGGGTATTTGAGCGGTTTGTCTTCGCCTTCGGTGACGGAAAGAATCACCACCTTGGCGGCTTCCCCCAGATCGAAAGCCGCCGGACAGACCAGATTGCCGACGTTTTCGATGAACAGCAGCCCGCCTTCGGGGAGGACGAGTCGCTGGAGCGCCTGCCCCACCATCTGCGCATCGAGGTGGCACCCCTTGCCGGTATTGATCTGGATGGCGGGGGTACCCGTCGCGCGAATGCGCTCGGCATCGTTGGCGGTTTGCTGGTCACCTTCGATCACGGCCACCGGTGTATGCGCTGGCAGTGCCCGCAGGGTGCGTACCAGCAGCGTGGTCTTGCCCGAACCGGGGCTGGAAACCAGGTTCAGGCCGAGAATGCCGCGGGCTTGCAGCAAACCGCGGTTTTCCGCGGCATGGCCGTTGTTCCTGGCGAGGATGTCGCGTTCGATTCGCACCACCCTCGCCGGTGACAGGCCGGGAGCATGCGCATGGGTTTCCCCCCGGCCAAGATGCAGCAGGCCGTGCGGATGAGGATGCGAGTGGTCATGCGCATCCGCGTGCGCATGCCGATACACCCGGCCATCGGACCCCGCATGGTCATGCACGGTCTGCCCGTCCAGCTTCACCTCGCCTGCATTGCAGCCACATGTCGTGCACATGGGTGTTCTCCTTTTCGTTTTCCGGACATCCCGGAATCATTCGACCAGCAGTTCTTTCACCCGCAGTTCGGCGCCGCCGGTGACCCGTACGCGAAAGCCGCCACAGCGCGGACATGCGCCGGGCTGCTCGGTGAGCGGTACGCTGGCGGCACACTGCAGGCACCAGCCTGCGCCGGGCGCGGTCACCATCTCCAGCGCCGCTCCCTCGGCGATGCTGCCCGCCATGACGGCCGCGAAGCAAAAACGCATGGCTTCGGGTTCTACCGCGGCCAGTTGGCCGATCTCCAGCACGACCGTCCTGACCCGGCCGAAGCCCTGTTCCTGGGCGGCTTGTTCGATGATCTGCAACACGTTTTCCGCCAACGACATTTCATGCATAGGCAAAATAAATTCCGCTCAAGGCGATCGCAACACCGGCCAGGCGCCTCAGCCGTTGCCGGAAGAGCAAGGCGGTGCCCAGGCCCAGCCCGTGCAGCAGCGCCGTTGCCAGGACGAATCCGGCCCCAAAGCCGCCGATCGCGCCCACACCCGCATGCGCCCAGGCCAGAGCCGGCGTTGCCGCCGACGCGATGGCCGTCCCGCGTACCCATTTTCGCCTGTCCATCATGCCGCAATCTCCCCGCTTGTCTGCCCCCTCGTCATCCCGTCGCTGGCGGCCCTCGCCTGTTCGTGCCACGCATGTCCCGCCGGCGCCTGAAGAAGCTGCCGGCAGAATGCGAACGCCTCTTCCAGATGCCGTTGCCCAGGCGGAGAGAGTGGCTCACCCAGTTCGAACGACATCCCGGCGATGCACAGCACGAATGCCGGCGGCGGTGATGCATTCTGCACTGTCGTGTAGATTCCCAGCAGAGCTTCCGGGACGAGGGCATGTGTCGTGTGTCCGGCCGGCCGGCGGGGGGCGGCCTCGTAAAAACGGAAGGGCGCAGGCAACCCCTCTCCTGCATCGACGAACAGGACGAGTGTGCGACCCTGGAGGTCCAGCGCATGTTCCACCTGTAACTGGAATTCCTCGATCACCTCGACCGCTTCACTGCATTCCGTGCCATCGAGCCACGCCGTTAAACGGCGCGCCAAGAGCGGCCCCAGCGCGTCATCGCCGCGGCTTTCGTTGCCGATGGCCATTACCAGAACGGGCTTCGTCATCACGCAATCGCCCCATCGGCGGTTTTGGCAAGGCGGCTCCGCAGGCTGCCCTGCGCATCGAGCAGCTCGACTTGCAATGGCATTTGTCCCAGGGCATGCGTCGCACACGACAGACAGGGGTCAAACGCACGGATGGCGACTTCGATGTGGTTGAGCAGGCTCTCGGTCACCTCATGGCCGTCCAGATAACGCAACGCCACCTGGCGCACGGCTTCGTTCATGGCCTGGTTGTTGTTGGTAGTGGAAACGATCAGATTGCACATGACCACGAGATCGTCGTCACCTACCTGATAGTGGTGGATCAGCGTACCACGTGGCGCCTCGATGACGCCCACGCCTTCGCGCTGACGTTCGCCGCAAGCCAGGAGCTCGCCACCCAGGATGGCATCATCGTGCAGTAGTGCCTTGATGGTCTCGGCAGCGAACAGCATCTCGATCATGCGCGCCCAGTGATACGCCAGCGGTGCATGCCTGACCGCGCCGCCGGCATAGTCACGGAACGCCCGCCGTTCGGCCTCGGCGAGGGGAGTCGGGATGAAATCGCAATTCTGCAGGCGTGCCAGCGGGCCCACCTTGTACCAGCCGTGTTCGCTGCCCAGCACCTTGAGGAAGGGGAACTTGTTGTAACTCCAGGGTTTCACTTCCTCCTCGAGGTGGCTGCGGTAGTGCTGGTAATCGACCTGGTCAAAAATGAGGGCGCCGGCCGCATTCCTTGCCCGCAGGGCGCCGTGATAGAGATCGAGCGCTCCATCTCGCCCCACCAGCGACAGCAGGTTGGAGCGGCACAGGCCGAAGCCGTCGTACAGCGCCGGATCGGTTTCATGGAGCTTTCTTGCCAGATGTACTGCATCGCGGCTCCAGGCGATCATCTGGTCGATATCCTCGAGCAGCTGGTCGCGTTCCGCCACCGTCACCGCCTTGTTGACCCCGCCCGGGATGGCCCCGGTGCCGTGGATCCGCTTGCCGGCGGTGATGCGGATCACCTCTTGGCCAAACTTGCGCAACAGCACGCCCTGACGGGCGATCTCCGGATGCTTTTCCGCAACGCCGACGATGCTGCGCCGGGTAAGGTCGGAGTCGAAACCGAACAGCAGATCGGGCGAGCTCAGGTAGAAGAAGTGCAGCGCGTGTGACTGCAGAATCTGCCCATAATGCATGAGCCGCCGTATCTGCTCGGCAGCGGGCGTGAGTTGCGTGACGCCGAGCACGTGGTCGAAAGCCTTGGCTGCCGCCAGATGATGGGATACCGGGCAGATACCGCACAGACGCTGCACCATCACCGGCACCTCCCAATAGGGGCGGCCCTCTATGAATTTTTCGAAGCCGCGAAATTCGACGATGTGTAGACGTACCTGGTGTATCCGGTTCTGCTCATCGAGCAGGAGGGTGACCTTGCCATGGCCCTCCACGCGCGAGACCGGATCGATGGCCACGCGGCGCAGATTCTCGGGATGTTCGGCAGTTTCGAGCGGGGAGTTCATGAGGGCCTCAATCGTAGTGCAGCATGCCGTGGCCCAGCACGGGCGCTCGCCCTGCCAGCAGGTCGCGCAGCACGCTCCAGATGGCATCGGCCGAGGGCGGGCAACCGGGAATGAAATAATCCACTTTCACCACTTCGTGGATGGGATGCACCTTGTCGAGCAGCAGCGGCAGTTCCGCATCGTCGGGGATGCCGCCGTGAGGCAGGCGGGGACTGGAATAGTAAACCGCTTGCAGCAGGGAGGATAACGGAATCGAATTGCGCTGGGCGGGCAGGCCGCCGTTGATCGCGCAGGCGCCCAGCGCCACCAGTATTTTGCAATGCTGGCGAAACTCGCGCAGGATCTGCACGTTTTCGGCGTTGCACACACCGCCTTCGATCAGCCCGATGTCACATTCGCCCACCTCCTTCTTGTCGGTGAAGGGCGAGCGGTCGAAGGTGACGTGTTCGATCAGGGTGAACAGCCGTTCGTCGATGTCGAGGAATGACATGTGGCAACCGAAGCAGCCAGCGAGCGACACCGTCGCCAGCTTCGGCTTGCGCTCGGGCGCGCCTGCCGGGGGAGGAGCCGGGCGGGTTGCGTCGTGCGCCGTCACTTTTCGCCCCCCCTCTTGCCATGTCGGCTCGCGACGTAATCGGCGATCGACGACTTGTCGAAAGTGCGTTCGCCGATCGGTACCGCAAAGCCCCGGCGTTTGGGGAGGATCACTCCCACCGGACAGACATGCGCCGCCTTGTCCGCGCCGCCGAAATCGGTATCGCCCAGCTTGCCGGAGGGGGCATTGACGATGAGATGCGTCTTGAGACCGCGCCCGGCGAGCGCGAATACATTCTTGCCATCCACCTCGCGGCTCGCCCGTACGCACAACGAGCACAGGATGCAGCGGTTGAAATCCAGCAGGAAGTCGGGGTGACTCGCGTCCACCGGACGGTTGGGGAAAAAGTGGTCGAAATGGGGCGACAGCATGCCAAGCTGATAGGCCGTCGCCTGCAACCGGCAGTCACCACTCTGCTCGCACGATGGACAGAAATGGTTGCCCTCGACGAACAGCATTTGCACCAGGGCCAGGCGCTGTGCGTTGATTTCCCCGGTATCGCTTTCCACCGCCATTCCCTCCGCTGCCCGCAGGGTGCACGCGGCCGTCTGCCGACCGCCGACCTTGACCGTGCACAGCTTGCATGAACCATGCGGTTCGAGGTCGGGGTGGTAACACAGATGCGGAATGTAAACGCTCGCTGCCAGAGCCGCCTGCAGGATGGTTTGACCATCCTCGAACGGAATCCGTTTGTCATCGAGGGTGAATGTTTTGCTCATCGAACGCTGCCTTCATCATGCAAGTGGGTGGCGCCATCATCGCGGCCGGTCATCTGGCGCGCAGTCTGCAGCGACCGGTCCAGGTCGAATGCGGGCACAAACCTCCGCTGCTGCAGTCGCAGTTCGTAGGCCGGGCGGAACTTGGCAATGGTGTCCAGTACCGGGTTGCAGGCCGTATGACCGAGGCCGCAGTGACTGGCGGACAACAAAATCCGGTCGAGCTTCTCGATCTCATGGAAGTCATGGGGCGAGCCCTGGCCATTGTGCAGCTTGTCCATCAAATTGCGCAACAAGGAGGTGCCGACACGACACGGCGTACAAAAACCACAGCTCTCATGGGCGAAGAAATGCACGAAGTTACGCGCCACCTCGAACATGTCACGACGGATGTCGAACACCATGAAGGCGCCTGCGGTCGGCACATCCTCGAAGGCGATGAGGCGGTCGAATTCATGGGTGGCCAACGTCGTGCCGGAAGGCCCGCCGACCTGCACGGCCTGGGTGTCGGCCGCCCCGCAATCATCCAGCACCTGCCGCACTGAAATGCCAAAAGGATATTCGTAGATGCCGGGCCGGGCGCAATCGCCCGACACCGAGAGGAGTTTGGTGCCGCTCGACTGCGCGGCGCCGATGCCGGCATACCATGCGCCACCGGCCAGGGCGATGTGACAGGTGGCGACAAAGGTTTCGACATTGTTCACCGCCGTCGGCTGATCGAGGTAACCATGGGTGACCGGATACGGCGGGCGGTTGCGCGGTGTTCCGCGCTTGCCTTCCAGTGACTCGATCAGGGCGGATTCTTCGCCGCAGATGTAGGCGCCGGCCCCGACGTGGATTTCGATGTCGAAATCGAATCCGGGCTGGCCGAGGATGGAGGCGCCCAACAGATGGTTTTCCCGCCGGCGCGCCAGCATCCTGTCAAGGTGATCGAGCAGATAGCGATATTCGCCGCGCAGATAGAGCAGGCCCTTGCGCGCGCCGATGACGTAGGCACACAAGGTCATGCCCTCGAATACCTCGTCGGCATGACGGGCGAGCAACACGCGATCCTTGAAGGTGCCAGGCTCGCCCTCATCGGCGTTGCACACCACGTAATGCGCCTCGCCCGCCGCGTCGCGGCACGCCTCCCACTTGGCGGCGGTGGCGAAGCCAGCCCCGCCCCGGCCGCGCAGACCGGATGCCTTGATCTCGTGCAGCAGGCCCTGCCCGCCGCGTTGCCGGGCAGCCGTCAGCGCCGCTCCGGGTATGAAGCCGGGGTTCAGCAAAAGGTCGCTGCGACGAATGTTATCGACGACCCGGAAGTACTCGGTCGGCCATGCGGCGAGGGGCGCCTGGTTGCGTATCAGATCGCAGATCGCATCCACGCGCTGCGCGTCGAGCCGGGTGACGGCCATGCCATTGACCAGCAGTGCCGGCCCCTGATCGCACATGCCGGTGCAGGAGGTGGTGTCCACGCTTACCAGCCCATCCTCGGAAACCTTGCCCGGTTCGATCCACAAGTTGCGGCACATGCGCTCCCGGAGTGCCGCGCTGCCCAGCATCCGGTCGGTGATGTTGTCGGAGAACAGCACACGGTATCTGCCGGCGGGTTGCAGATGGAGGAAGGCATAAAAGCTTGCCATGCCCTCAATCTTGGCGCGCGGAACCCCCAGTCGCCGGGTCAGGTGATCGATCGCCTCGGGATGCAGCCAGCCAAAATGCTCCTGCGCCGCGCGCAGAATCTGCAAAAGATCCGTCGCTCGATGGGCATGCCGCTCGAGGATGGGATCCAGATATGCCGAATGATTCTTCTGGATTTCCATGGGGATCGCTCCTGGCGCGGTGTTCGAGGAATCCGCGGCATGTCCTGGCCTCTCCGAAAGCCGGCCCGACTGCCGTGGATCGAATCCGGATTGTCTCCCACTCGGTGATGAATGGGAAGGCTGCCGGCCAGGGGATTCGCCGGGCCCGTTGCTGGCGATCCATGGCGCCGCATGGTGTGCGCCGTGCCACCAGCGCCGAGTTTTTACGCCGTCGATGTTACGAGCGGATGACCGAGTTGCGCGGCGATTTTGTCGCCGACGCGCAGCGCGTTGGCATAGATGGTCCAGGTGTAGGGCACGCTGCCGCCGGTGGGCATGAAGCTGCCGTCGGCGACGAACAGGTTCTCGGCCCCATGCACCCGGCAGTCGGCATCGAGCACCGAACTCTTCGGGTCGTTGCCGAAGCGGCAGCCACCCGCCATCAGGTTGGTCGGCGGCGCGGGCGAGACGCTGGCCACCGTATCCCTGGCGCCGATCGCGGCCAGCACCTGGCGGCCCTTTTCCGCCAGATGCTGGCCGGCGACGAGATCGTGCGGATGCGCGCCGACGCGCACCCGCGCCACCGGCTGGCCCCATTTGTCGCGTAGCGTCGGATCCAGGCTGACGAAGCAATTCTCGGTCGGCAGCCAGTCCACGAAGACCTCGCAGTCGATGCGCCGCTCGCCGCGAATCTTTTCTTCCATGCGCCGCTTCAAGGCCGTGCCCCAGACCAGTTTGCCGTTGTCGTCGCGGGTCAGCGCCGTGGCGCGCGAGACCACGTTGGGATGATGGAAGAGGAAATCCATCACCCCGCCCTTGATGCGGCCGAGCTGCGGATCGTCGATCACATACCAGTCGTGCAGGGTGCGATTGACGAAGGGACCGACGGCACGCACCTGCGCGGCGCGTTCGGCATCGAGTTCGGCATGGCGGAACACGCCATGACTGATGCCGCCGCCGGAGAACAGCAGGTTACGGCCGACCTGGCCGAAGCGGTTGCCCAGTCCCTGCGGATGGCGCGGCCCACGGGAGAGCAGCAGCAGGCGGGAAGTTTCCACGGCCTGGCAGGCGACGACGTAGAGGCGGGCGGTGGCGGTGTGCTGTTTTCCGGCTTGATCGCGGTAGACCGCGCCAGTGACGCGGCCCCTGGCATCGCTGGCGAGGCGCAGCACCTGGCTGTGCGGACGCACCTCGCAGCGGCCGCTGGCTACCGCCTCGTCGAGCAGCGCGGCGCGCGCACTGCCCTTGGCGCCGGTGGCGCAGCCATAGCTGCCGCAGTAGCCGGCATATTCGCAACTGCGCCGCTTGCCCTTCGGCTGCGAAAGCACTGCGCGCGGCAGGGGCAGCGACTGGAAGCCGAGCTGCGCGCAGGCCTCGTCGATCCAGCGCGAGACCGGATGTTCGAGCGTCGGCGGATAGGGAAAGTCGGGCGTCGAGCGCGGTTCGAGAAAACGGTGCGGCACCACCTTGCCGGAGATGCCGATGACATGTTCGGCCTCGGCATAGTAGGGTTCCAGGTCGGCGTAGCCGATCGGCCAGTCCACCACGTTGGCGCCGGTGATCGGGCCGAACTCGGAACGCAGGCGAAAGTCGACCGGCTTCAGGCGATGGAAGAAACCGGACATGAAATTGCTCGAACCGCCGACCACATTGCCGTTCCAGAAATCGTAATCCGCTTCGCTGGTGGGGGTGGCTTCCCAGTCGTCGCCGTCGAGTTCTTCGACCACCTGCGGCTCGTCGCGCAGATCGGGGGTGTAGACGCTGCGACGGCAACAGGCCAGCTCGTCCTTGAAGTAGTCGGCCTCGGTGAACCACGGCCCCTTTTCCAGCACCAGCACGCGAAAGCCGGCCTGCGTCAGCCGCCAGGCCACCGCGCCGCCGCCGGCGCCACTGCCGGTGATGCAAACGTCGTAATCGTTCATGACCAACCCTTGAGGCGTTTGTCGGTGGTCGGGCGCGGAAAGCCCGGCGTGTGGCCGAGCCAGGCCCAGCCGATGCCATTCGGGTTGCCGCCATAGACCGGGTCGGTCAGCAGGGCCTCGCAGAGGTAGAACAGCAGCGTCGCCAGCCAGTGTTCGCCCTGTTCGCTGGCGGCGATTTCATGCAGCAGTTGCTCGCGCCTGTCTTCCGCCAGCGCGAGAAAGCCGGCACGTTGCCGCTGCCGGCTCAGATCGTCGAGCCAGCCGGCGCCCTTGAGCACCAACCGGCCTTCCTCGCGGTCATGGCGCGGCTCGGCCAGCACGCCGCGCAGATAGGCGAGGGCGTGGATCTCCTGCGCGCCTGGCGCATCGGCTTCGGCAGGGAAGAGCATGTCCTGCACGGCAGCGATGACCATCCAGGGATCGCCCCGCCTGACTTTTCCCGGTGCGGCGAGCGGGAACAGGGCGGTCAGCGAACCGCCGGCGGCGGCAAGCAGGAAGCGGCGGCGCGAGACCAGCGCCGAGCGCCAGGCGGCGAGTTCTGCGGTCGCGGCAGGTGAGGCAAGCGGGTTCACTGTGTCGGGCGTCTCTCGCGGGGTGATGCCGAGCCCGGCAACTGGCGCAGACAGTCCGGACAGAAGCAACCCGCACGTTGCGGCTCGGGGGGCGCAACCGGTGGCAGGGCGGTGCACCAGCAGGGCGTGGTGCTATCCACCACGCCGCAATGGAAAGCGGCGCCGCAGCGCGGGCACGCCGCGCTGGCGGGGGACCGACCGCGCGGTTCCGCCAGCGCGGGGTTTGTGTCCGCGACCAAAGCCGGTAGCTTACTTGCCGGCTTCAGCGGGGGTGGCCGACTTCATTTTGGCGCCGCACTTCATTTCCGCGCCACACTTCATGGCGCCTGTTTTCGGGTCCTTCATTTTGGCGCCGCATTTCATTTCCATGCCGCACTTCATTCCTTTCATCTTCTCCATGCATGGGCACTTGCAGTCGCAGCCTTCGCCCTCGCTTTTGCACTGAGCTTTGTTCGCGCCCATTCCGCCGCCCTTCATGCCTTCCTTGCCCATGCTGGCGCCGCATTTCATTTCCTTGGCGGCATCGGCGGCAGGTTCATGTTCGGTGGCAAAGGCCGCGGAGCTGACCGCGACCGCAAGAATGGCGCTGGCGAGAAGTGAAAAAATCTTGTTCATGGCGATTCTCCTTGAATGACGAACGAGATAGTCCGCGAATCCGGCCAGCCGGCGGCGGCCGCCACTACGGACAGCCTTAGCTTACCAGATGCGCGAATCGCCGGATATTCCTCAGCTCCGCGGTTTGCCGAAGAAACGGCGTGCGAGCCAGGCATCGAGCGAGAGCTTCCCCGGGCCGGAGAGGATCAGCGGCACGAGCATGACGAGGAAGAGCAGCGGCAGCTTGAAGTTGCCGTGGCCGTCGTCGCTGATCACGTAGCCCTGGGCCAGTTCGCGCAAGGTCTGCCACTCGGCCGGCCAGTGGGCGACGGCGATGGCGACCACGGTGAGAATGAACAGCGAGGTGGCGAAGAAACGGGTGCCGAGGCCGATCACCAGGGCGATGCCGCCGACGATTTCGAACCAGATCGCCAGTTGCCAGCTGACATCGACCGGAAGCAGACTGAACGGCCAGGGGAACTTGTCGGCGACATCGCCGAACCAGTTCTCGCCATGGAATTTTTCCAGGCCGGAATCGAGGAATTCCCAGCCCAGGAGCAGGCGCAGACCGAGGAAGCCGATCCACTGACCGAGTTTGTCGAGCAGGTCGAAGAGGGAGCGAAGCAGATTCTTCATGCGGGGACGGTTCCTAGCAGGGCGCCCGTGGCGCGGAGCCCGGCGATTAGTTGGGCGCCATGAATGGCGAGGGATTCGGGGTGAGGGTGGGCGATTTCTCCGGCGAGCGCGAGGCAGGCCTGCCGGCCGCTACACGGGCCGGCCTGCAACAAGGCAATCAGGCGCGAGGAGAGTGGGTTGAGGACGATGAATTGCACGGCATCCTCGGTATCGCGAAAAACCAGCAGATGGGTCGCCGCCGGCTTTCTTGGCCGCCATGCGGCGCCGATGCGATGCACCGGCCAGGTGTAGGTCAGATTCAGCACGGCCGGCGCGAATACGGGCAAGCCATCGAGCAGGTCGCCGTGCGGATTGTGGGCCGGGGGGTCGCCGTCCATCACGTCGAGCGCCAGTTCCACCCACTCGTAATGGGCAAGCTCATGCAGCCAAGGCGGCAATGACCCGCGCAGGGTTTCGGTGCGGGCCAGCCAGTCGAGAAATTCGTGCGGAATTTCGCGGAAATATGGCGCCCCGCAACGTGCCTCGCGGAAAAAGGCCCGCACCAGGGAAAACCAGCGTCGTTCGCCGAGCAACTGGCGCGAGAGCGGAAAGCAGGCATCGAGGAAACCTCTCAGGTTGTCGAACAGCAGGTCGTTGTATACCGCCATGCGCCGCGCCGGCACGCCGGCAGGTCGTTTTGTTCGGCGCGGGTCGCGGATGTGGCGACCGAGTTCGCGCTGGAATTCCTGGAAGGCCAGCATCAGGCCGCCTTGCGCACCAGCGGGCACCGCTGCTGGGCGTCGGCGATGCGCGTCACCTCCTGCGCCAGCGCGGGAAGTGGCGGAAAATTGAAATCACGTTCGAGACAGGTCGGCAGGGGGCCGAGTCGGGCATAGACGGCGTCGAGCAGTCGCCATACCGGATCAATGACCTCGGCGCCATGGGTGTCGATCAACAGGCCATCAGGCTCGACGTAATGGCCGGCCATGTGCACGTAGCAGGTACGCTCCAGCGGCAATGCCGTCATGAAGGCGAGCGGATCGAAGCCGAAGTTGCGGGAATTGACGTAAAGGTTGTTCACGTCCAGATGTAGCAGGCAGTCGGCTTCCTCGACCACGGCGCGGATGAATTCGGTCTCGCTCATTTCCGCGCCTGGCGGCACGAGATAGTAGGAGGCGTTCTCGATGCCGATCCGCATTTCGAGGATCTCCTGCGTCCGGCGAATGCGCCCGGCCACCCAGCGTACCGCATCGTGGGTGAAGGGAATCGGCAGCAGGTCATAGAGGTGACCATCGTCACCGCACCAGGACAGATGCTCGGTATACAGGGTGATGCCATGCTGCCGCATGAATCTTCCGATCTGCTGGAGCAGGGCTTCGTCGAGTGGACGCGAGCCGCCCAGGTCGAGCGAGAGACCATGGCAGACGAAGGGAAAGCGTTCGGTGAAGGCCCGTAGCTCCTTCGCCGAACGACCGCCCAGGCCAGCCCAGTTTTCCGGAGCGAGTTCGAAGAAACTGACCGCGGACGGCACCCCGGCCTTCAGGTCGGGAAGCAGCTCCCGCCTGAAGCCGAGGCCGGCCCCTGAAATCGCGGTGGATTTCACGGCCGCAGGCTTATTTCTTTTCTTCGGCCTGGGGCGCGACGGCCTTCTTGCCGGCGCCGCACTTGCCTTCGCCACATTTGCCCTCTTTCTTCTTTTCGTCCATGCTGGCGCCGCACTTGCCGTCATGCATCGCCTGCTTCTTTTTCATGTCGGCGCCGCACTTGCCTTCGCCACATTTGCCCTCCTTCTTCTTTTCGCCCATGCTGGCGCCGCACTTGCCATCGGTCTTGGTGGCATCGTTCCCGGCGAGCTGGTAGCCGCTGTCGAGCTTTTGCATGGCGAATGGATTGCCGGCAGCGAAGGCGGCGGGGGTGAAGGCGAGGGCCGTGAACGCGGCACCGACGGCAAGCGACAGGGTTTTGCTGTGTTTCATGGTGGTTCTCCTTGATCGTGGTTGGAGGGTGAAACGACGGGTTGTGAAACATGAGGCTCTCGCCAGACCCGGGTGGCCGTTCGCAGAAACGCCAGATGCCTTTCGGTCGCGCGACAGCCGGAACAGAATATCAGATGCATAACCAGCCCGAAACGCTCGCCGAACGTCAGCGGACGATCCAGGGCCTGCGACAGCAATTCCGTTTCTTCACGACAGGACAGCATTCAGTGTTCTCCAAACCAGCGGCGGGACAGGCAATCGCGCAGCCCCAGTCGGGCCCGGTGCAAGAGCACCCAGCAGTTCGACGACGAGAGACCGAGTTCCTTACAAATTTCTTCGGTCTCCATGCCCAGGAGCTCGCGCATGCCGAACACCCGGGCCGGTTTGGCCGGCAGCGCCGTCAGACAGAGATCGAAAACTTCCCAGAAACGCTTCTGTTCCAGCGAAGCCTCGGGATTCATCCAGGCGGCCGGCGTGGCGGCCCAGTGGCCGCGTTGGTCGAATTGATCTTCCACCATTTCCTCCAGTCCCTGTTCCTGCTCGACGTCGAGCTCGGCCAGGGGCAGGCGGCTTTTGCGGCGGAACTCGTCGATGATCTTGTTTTTCAGGATGCCGAAGATCCAGGTGGCCGCCGCCGCGCTGCCCTGGAACTGAGCGGCATGCACGGTGGCGGCCAGCAGCGCGTCCTGCACGGCATCCTCGGCCGCCGCCGCTTCGCGCAGTTGCAGCAGGGCGAAGCGCACCAGGCGCGGCCGCAGTTCGGGGAGGAGGGCGGCGATGTCGTCGGCAGTCATGGATGTCATGGTACGCCACTTGAAAAGCGGCTGGCCATCCAGTAATCCCAAAAGCATCCGTTGCACCACGGCGATCACGGCGACACGGCGACACAGTGTAAAGGCCGGATATTCCGGTCCCCGGATCAAATCCGGCGCCGAGGTGCGGCCCGCCGGTTTCCCGCTGTGTTCGACGTGTTCGGCGTGTTCCCGGCGCCGAGTTTTTCGCTGGCGCCGGTGATCGGGGCCGTTCTGGGAGTGGCTCCCGTTTTTCGTGTACGTCGTTAGAATGCCGAGAGTTACCACTCGCATTCCAGACGCTCATGACCGATCGACTCGCTCCCGGAATCAAGGCCACCGTGCTGGCCGAAGCCCTGCCCTACATCAAGCGTTTCCACGGCCGCACCATCGTCATCAAGTATGGCGGCAACGCCATGACCGACGAGCACCTCAAGCAATGCTTCGCCCGCGATGTCGTCCTGCTCAAGCTGGTCGGCCTCAACCCGGTGGTGGTGCACGGCGGCGGGCCGCAGATCGAGCGCCTGCTCGAGCGCGTCGGCAAGAAGGGCGAATTCGTGCAGGGCATGCGCGTCACCGATGCCGAGACCATGGACGTGGTCGAGATGGTGCTCGGCGGCCAGGTGAACAAGGAAATCGTCAATCTGATCAACCAGCAGGGCGGCAAGGCCGTGGGGCTGACCGGCAAGGACGGCAACTTCATCCGCGCCAAAAAATTGCTGATGGAGAACCGGGAAAGCCCGGGCGACCTGCTCGACATCGGGCAGGTCGGCGACATCGTCTCCATCGACCCGAGCCTGATCGCGCTGCTCGACGGCGGCGCCTTCATTCCGGTGATCGCCCCGATCGGCGTCGGCAGCGCGGGCGAGACCTACAACATCAACGCCGATGTCGTCGCCGGCAAGATCGCCGAAGTGCTCAAGGCGGAAAAACTGATCCTGCTCACCAACACGCCGGGTGTACTGGACAAGGACGGCAAGCTGCTGACCGGCCTCACCCCGCGGCAGATCGACGCCATGGTCGAGGACGGCACGCTTTCCGGCGGCATGCTGCCGAAGATCGGCTCGGCGCTGGATGCGGCCAGAAGCGGAGTGAAAAGCGTGCACATCATCGACGGTCGGGTGGAGCACGCCTTGCTGCTGGAAATCTTTACCGACGAAGGCGTCGGCACGTTGATCAAATCAAAATAAAAGGGGAAACCGCGATGAGCGAAACGCGCAGCGCCAAGGCCGGCGAAAAGAAGCTGCTGATCCTGCAAACCATCGCCGCGATGCTCGAACGTCCGGCGGCGGAGAAAGTCACCACGGCGCTGCTGGCCAAACAGCTCGAGGTCTCGGAAGCCGCGCTCTACCGGCATTTCGCCAGCAAGGCGCAGATGTACGAGGGACTGATCGAGTTCATCGAGGGCGGCGTCTTCGCGGTGATCGCGCAGATCGAGGCGCAGGAGGAATCGGGCCTGAAGCAGGCCGAGATGATCGTCGCCTCGCTGCTCCGCTTCGCCCAGAAAAACCGCGGGCTGACCCGCGTCCTGGTGGGCGATGCGCTGGTGCATGAAAATCCGCGCCTGCAGTCGCGCATCAACCAGTTGCAGGGACGCATCGAAGCCACCCTCAAGCAATGCCTCAAGGTGGCCGCGGCGCAGGGGGCGCTGGCCGCCGGTCACGACTTCGGCGCCCATGCCGATGTGCTGCTGTGCTACACGCTAGGCCGCTGGCAGCGCTTCGTCAAGAGCGGCTTCAAGGACGACCCGCTGGCGCAATGGCCGGCGCAGTGGCCGCTGCTGGCGCGCTGACGATCCCGGCAAAAAGTTCCCGTAGGCGACCCGAAGGTAGTGCAAAGCAAGCAAAGCGCTGGCGCTGGTGGCACGCCGATTTTCAGCCAGGCAAGCCGGGTAATTCCACCGTCATTCCGGGCTTGACCCGGAATCCAGGAATGAACCTCGGTGTCTCGCCTCGACCACTGCCTGGATTCCCGCGTTCGCGGGAATGACGGGAAGGGAGCCGGGATGACGGAGGAGAGGCGTCATTCCGGGCTTGACCCGGAATCCAGGTGTGCCTCGGTGTGCTTCGTGGTGATCTCGGCCTGGATTCCGGATCAGGCTTCGCCCGTC
>PHCV01000022.1 GCA_002842395.1 Betaproteobacteria bacterium HGW-Betaproteobacteria-11 | reverse complement strand
GCTTCGGCCGGGGCGGCAGGCGGCATTGCGGTAGATGCCTCGGTGGCGCTGGCGCTGCTCAACCAGACCACGGTTGCCCGGATCGGCACCGGCAATGCGCTGAGCATGGGCGCGGGCGCGGTCAGCGTGATTGCCACCAATACTGGCAAGAACACCGCAACCTCGACCGGCGAGAACAAATCCGACAAGGTTGGCGTCGGCGCCTCGGCGGCGGTCATTCTTGGCAATGGCGCCTCGGGCGGCGCGCTGAAGAACACCTCGGTGACCACGGCCACCCTGGCGCGGTCGATCACCGCGGGGTCGCTGACCCTTACCGCCAGCGCCGAGCGCAGCTATGACGCGAACGCCACCGCAACCGCCGGTGGCGGCGATTTCAGCGAAAGCGACGAAAAGAAGAACGACAAGACCGGCGGCACCTCGACCACCGCGGATTCGCTTGACAAGACCAAGGACAGCCAGCGCGACCAGGACGGCAAGAGCGATGGCGCGAAGGTTACCATCGCCGCGGCGGCGGGTATTGCCGCGGCGCAGGATGTGGTTACCGCGCGGCTTGAGGGCGTCACGGTCAACGTGGCGGGGGCAATTGCCATTGGTGCCACCAATACCGTCGGCATGACTGCCTCGGGCATTGGCGCCGCCACCAACCCCAACAGCAAGGTTGGCATTGGCGTCGGTGTCGGGCTTGCCATTCTCAACAACACCACGACCGCGAGCATCGCCAACAATGCGGTTATCGTGCACGCAAGCGGCATTTCCATTGCCGCCACATCGCGCGAAAACGCCGATGGGCCTTACCGGTCGAAACTGACGGCTTTGGGCATTGCCGGGGCCTCGGGCAAGAACGTGGCCGTTGCCGGTTCAATCGCGGTGGCGATTTCGACCGGCACGACCGAAGCGAAGATCGGCAGCAATGTTACCGTGACAAGCGGCGGCGCGATGTCGCTGGCGGTGGATAACGAAAGCCACCTTTCGGCCAAAGCGCTGGCGGGGTCGGTTTCAACCAGCGGCATCGCGGTGGGCGGCTCGATCGCGGTGGTCGTGGCTGACAAGGATTATGAGGCGAGCGTTGGTGCGGACAGCACCCTGACCGGGTCGGCGCTGTCGATTTCTGCGATCAATCGCAAGATCGACGCGGGCCCCGATTTCAGCTTTGGCAGCCTTGATGATCTTGATGCGTTTGCCGATAGCCTTGCCGACCTTGCGACCGGAAAACTTCTCGGCAACTCAAACTACTACGTTGAGGCTATTGGCGGCGCGGGCGGCTCGGGCGTGGCTGTTCAGGGTTCGTTCGGGGTGATGGTGTTCTCCGACAAGCTCACGGCAGCGGTTGGCAACAATACCACCGTGAACGTCGGAACCGGCGCCGCCTCGCTTTCGTCGAGCGCCGACTTTGTCGCCAAGGCGCTTTCGGGCGCGCTTTCGGCCAGCACCTCGAGCGCGGCGGTGGGGGTTTCGGCCACGGTGATCGTCAGCGAGGGCGAAACCGTCAGCAGGCTGGGCCAGAACGCCCGCATCACCTCGGCGGGGTCATTCTCGAACACCGCTTCGGCCAAGCAGGACATCCGCAGCTATGCCGCCTCGGCCTCGGCGGCCTCGTCGGCAGGCGTATCGGGTGTGGCGGGGGTGATCACCTCTGAAAACACCGTCGAAGCGCTGATGCAGCGGGGCGCACGCGTCACGATTTCGGGCGCCGGTGCCGTGTCGCTGGGCGCCACCAACGATTTTGACGTGTTCGCCCTTGCGGCGGGGGTTGGCGTTGGCGGCACGGCTGGCATCGGCGCTGCGGCCACGGTTGTAGTGGTCAACAACACCACGCGCGCGGCGTTGGGGGATGGCACATCAACCGCGAACCGCGCTGAAATCAACGCAAGCGGTCCGATCTCGATTACCGCTGTGGCGACGGAAGATGGCGATCTGTTCAGCGTTGCTGGCGCCGCTGGCGGCACCGCAGGTGTCGGCGCCGGTGCGGGCATCTATGTTTTCAACACCACCACCGAGGCGCTGATCGGCGATTATGCCAAGGTT
>PHCV01000021.1 GCA_002842395.1 Betaproteobacteria bacterium HGW-Betaproteobacteria-11 | reverse complement strand
AATCAGGAGACAAACATGCTCTACGCTGCTCCCGGCACCGCCGGCGCCAAGATTGCCTACAAGGCCAAGTACGACAATTTCATCAACGGTCAATGGACTGCCCCGGTCAAGGGTGAGTACTTCAGTGTGGTGACGCCGATCAACGGCAAGCCATACACGATGGCTGCCCGTTCCACCGCCGAAGACATCGAACTGGCCCTCGACGCCGCTCACGCCGCCTTCGCGAAATGGGGCAAGGCTGATGCGACAACGCGCTCCAACATCCTGCTGAAGATTGCCGACCGCCTCGAAGCCAACCTGGAACTGCTGGCCTATGCCGAGACCGTCGACAACGGCAAGCCGATCCGCGAAACCCTGAACGCCGACATCCCGCTGGCCATCGACCATTTCCGCTACTTTGCCGGTTGCCTGCGTTCGCAGGAAGGCGGCATCTCGGAAATCGACGAGAACACCATGGCTTATCACATCCATGAGCCGCTCGGCGTCGTCGGCCAGATCATCCCCTGGAACTTCCCGATCCTGATGGCCGCCTGGAAGCTGGCGCCGGCCCTGGGTGCCGGCAACTGCGTGATCTTGAAGCCGGCCGAGTCGACCCCGATCTCCATCCTGATCCTGATGGAACTGATCGCCGACCTGTTGCCGCCGGGCGTCCTCAATATCGTCAATGGTTTCGGCCGCGAAGCCGGCATGCCGCTCGCCACCAGCAAGCGCATCGCCAAGATCGCCTTCACCGGCTCCACCTCGACCGGCCGCGTCATTGCTCAAGCCGCCGCCAACAACCTGATTCCGGCGACGCTGGAACTGGGTGGCAAGTCGCCCAACGTCTTCTTCGCCGATGTCATGGACAAGGATGACGGCTTCCTCGACAAGGCCATCGAAGGCATGGTGCTGTTCGCCTTCAACTCGGGCGAAGTTTGTACCTGCCCGTCGCGCGCCCTGATCCAGGAATCGATTTACGACAAGTTCATGGAACGTGTGCTGAAGCGCGTTGCCGCCATCAAGATGGGCAGCCCGCTCGACACCGAGACGATGATGGGTGCCCAGTGCTCGCAGGAACAGATGACCAAGATCCAGTCCTACCTTGATCTCGGCAAGCAGGAAGGCGCCCAGCTGCTGATCGGCGGCGAACGCGCCCATCTCGGCGGCGACATCGAAGGCGGCTTCTACATCAAGCCGACCCTGTTCAAGGGTCACAACAAGATGCGCATCTTCCAGGAAGAAATCTTCGGGCCGGTGCTCGCCGTGACCACCTTCAAGGACGAAGCGGATGCCCTGGCCATCGCCAACGACACGCTGTACGGCCTTGGCGCCGGTGTCTGGAGCCGCAACGGCAACGTCGCCTACCGCATGGGTCGCGCCATCCAGGCCGGCCGCGTGTGGACCAACTGCTACCACGCCTATCCGGCCCACGCCGCTTTCGGCGGTTACAAGGAATCCGGCATCGGGCGCGAGACCCACAAGGTCATGCTCGACCACTACCAGCAGACCAAGAATCTGCTGGTCAGCTACGCCGAACAGAAGTTGGGCTTCTTCTAATAGGACGCCGGCGCGACCGTCCTCCTCCCCTGTCGCGCCATCTTCTTGCATCCCTCCACTGGCCCAGATTTGCGGGCACTTCCGGGGGCGGGCAACCGCCCCCGTCTTTTTCCACCGGCACCATTCGGGAGAACACCATGGTCGACCGCGTCATCGCCACGCCGGCGACGCTGGAGCTGATCGCCCTGCTCAAGGAACGCTACGGCCCGCAGCTGATGTTCCACCAGTCCGGCGGCTGTTGCGACAACAGTGCCGCCAACTGCTACCTGCCCACCGACCTGACCATCGGCCCCTACGATGTCCATCTCGGCAACATCGGCGACGTCCCCTTCTATATCAGCGCTTCACAGTACGAGTACTGGAAGCACACGCAACTGATCATCGACGTCATCGACGGCTCGGGCGGCACCTTCTCGCTCGAAGGCAACACCGGCAAGGCTTTCCATACCCGCTCACGCCTGTTCACCGACAGCGAATGGGCCGAACTGCAGGCCGCTGGCCTGGTTTGA
>PHCV01000007.1 GCA_002842395.1 Betaproteobacteria bacterium HGW-Betaproteobacteria-11 | reverse complement strand
GTGATCCGCGGCCTGCGTCTGCCGCGCGCGCTCGGCGCCTTTGCCGTCGGCGGCCTGCTGGCCCTCGCCGGCGCGCTGATGCAGGTGCTGTTGCGCAATCCCCTCGCCGACCCCTATGTGCTTGGCATTTCCGGTGGGGCGGCGGTGGGGGCGCTGCTGGCCATGCTCGCCGGCGCGGCGCTGGTCTGGGTCGATCTGGCGGCCTTTGGCGGGGCCTTCGCCGCGATGCTGCTGGTCTTTGGCCTCGCGCACGGCGACAGCAGCTGGACCCGCACCCGGCTGCTCCTCACCGGCGTAATCGTCGCCGCCGGCTGCGGCGCGGCGGTGGCGTTGATGCTCTCCATCGCGCCCGAGGCGCAGTTGCGCGGCATGCTCTTCTGGTTGATGGGCGATGCCGGGCAGATCAGCGAACCACGGCCGGCGCTGGCGATTCTCGCCCTGGCCCTGCTGCTGGCGCTGCCCTTCGCTCGCGAACTGAATGTGCTGGCGCGCGGCGATCGACTGGCCCAGGCGCTCGGCGTGCCGGTCGAGCAGGTCAGGCGCGGGATCTATTTTCTCGCTGCGCTGGCCACCGCCACCGCGGTGACCAACGCCGGCAGCATCGGCTTCATCGGTCTCATCGTGCCGCATCTGACCCGCCTCGCGCTGATGCGGCTCGGCTGGGGCAACGATCAGCGGCTGCTGCTGCCCGCCACCGTGCTCGCCGGCGGCAGCCTGCTGGTGCTGGCCGACACCCTCGCCCGCACGCTGCTCGCCCCGCAGCAGTTGCCTGTCGGGGTGCTCACCGCGCTGCTCGGCGTGCCGGTCTTTCTTTATCTGCTCGGCCGGGAGAAGCCGGCATGAAGCCGCTGCTGTATGCCCGGGGGCTCGCCGTCCGCATCGGCGAGGTCGACGTCTGCCGGCAACTTGATCTCGCCGTCGAACCCGGCCAGCGCTGGGCCATCCTGGGCAAAAACGGGGTCGGCAAATCGACGCTGCTCACCACGCTCGCCGGCTTGCGCGCGGCCGATACCGGCGAATTGACGCTTGGCGAGTCGACACTTGCCGTCGCGCCAGCGCCGACTTTCCAGCCCAGCGCGCCGAAATCGCTCGCCTGTTTCCGCGGCCTGCTCGCCCAACAGCAAAGCGACCCGTTTCCCTCGACGGTGCTGGAGACCGCGCTCGTTGGCCGCCATCCGCATCTGGGTCGCTGGGACTGGGAGTCCGCCGCCGACCGCGCCATCGCGCACCACGCCCTGACCGCGCTGGGCCTGGCCGGGCTGGCCGAGCGCGAGGTACACAGCCTTTCCGGCGGCGAGCGGCAGCGTCTGGCGATCGCCCAGTTGCTGACCCAGGAGCCGAAGCTCTTTTTGCTCGACGAACCGCTCACCCATCTCGATCTCGCGCACCAGGTCGCCGTGATGGAACTGTTCCGCGCGAAAACCGCGCATGATGCCGCGCTGATCGCCGTGCTCCACGACCCCGGCTTTGCCGTGCGCTATTGCGACCATGCCCTGCTGCTTTTCGGCGCGGGTGAATGGTTGAGCGGAGCGAGCCGCGAGATCATCACCAGCGACAACCTGAGCCGTCTTTACGGCTATCCTTTGCGCGAATTGCGCGACGGCGCGACGCGCTGGTTCGTTCCCACCTGAGGTCGACATGGCTGACGAGAAACATATCCTTCGCATGCAGCGGAAAAAACGCATCATCGACGAAAAAATCGCCACGGCAAGCAGCGAGCGCGGCCTGCTGCTGGTCAATACCGGCACCGGCAAGGGTAAATCCTCCGCCGCCTTCGGCGTGCTCGCCCGCGCGCTCGGACATGGTTTCAACGCCGGGGTCGTGCAGTTCGTCAAGAGCCGTTCGGACACCGGCGAGGAAAGCTTCTTCCGCCGCCAGCCCGATGTCGCCTGGTATGTGATGGGCGAAGGCTTCACCTGGGAGACCCAGGACAAGGACAGGGACGCGCAGGCCGCCCGGGCGGCGTGGCGCCAGAGCCGACTTTTTCTGGAGGACGAAAGTCTCCGGCTCGTCATCCTCGACGAGCTGACCTACGCCTTCAAGTACGGCTGGCTCGATCTCGACGAGGTGCTGTGCGACCTCGAAGCGCGGCCGCGGATGCAGCACGTCATCGTCACCGGCCGCGCCGCGCCGGAAAAACTGATCGCCGCCGCCGACACGGTGACCGACATGCATCTCCTCAAGCACGCCTTCACCGCCGGCCTCAAGGCCATGCCGGGAATCGAGTTCTGAGCATGGCGATTTCCCTGCTCATCGCCGCGCCCGCCTCCGGCCAGGGCAAGACCAGCATCGTCGCCGGGCTGGCGCGGCTTTACGCGCGGCAGGGGAAGCGGGTCAGGGTCTTCAAATGCGGGCCGGATTTTCTCGACCCGATGATTCATGCCGTGGCCTCCGGCCATCCCTGCGAGAACCTCGACCTCTGGATGTGCGGCGAGGAGGATGCCGCCTGGCGGCTGGCGCGGGCGGCGCAAGAGGCCGATGTGGTGCTGGTCGAGGGCGTGATGGGCCTCTTCGACGGCACGCCCTCGGCCGCCGATCTCGCCCGCCGTTTCGACCTGCCGGTGCTGGCGGTGATCGATGCCGGCGCCATGGCGCAGACCTTCGGCGCGATCGCGCATGGCCTTGCCACCTATCAGCCGGAACTGCCGTTTTACGGCGTGCTGGCCAATCGTGTCGCCAGCCCGGGCCATGCCGAGATGCTGGCCGAAAGCCTGCCCGCGAATCTCCGCTGGTGCGGCGCGATTCCCCGCGACGAGGCCGCCAGCCTGCCGGAGCGCCACCTGGGCCTGCATCAGGCGGGCGAGATCAGCGACCTCATGGCGCGGCTCGAGCGCCTGGCCGATCATCTGGAAAAAACGCCGCTCGCCGAACTTTCCGCTGCCGAATTCGCCTTGCTCTGCACTACCTTCAGGTCGTCACCATCACCGACTTTTCACGAACTGCCTGCCCTGCCCGCGCTGCTCGCCGGCCGAACCCTCGCCATCGCCCGCGATGCCGCCTTCTGCTTCCTCTACCCGGCCAACCTCGAACTTCTGGAAACCCTGGGCGCACGGCTGGTCTTTTTCTCGCCGCTGGCGGGCGAGGCGCTGCCCGCCTGCGATGCGCTCTGGCTGCCCGGCGGTTATCCCGAACTCCACGCCGCGATACTTTCCGCCCGGCGCGAGTTCTTCGCCGGACTTGCCGCCCATGTCGCGGCCGGCAAGCCATTGCTCGCCGAATGCGGCGGCATGATGACGCTGTTCGACACGCTCACCGACGGCGACGGCGCGACACACGCCATGGCCTGCCTGCTGCCCGGCCGCGTCGCCATGCAGCCCCGTCTCGCCGCCCTGGGCGGGCAGGAAGCCGCGCTGCCGGAAGGCGTCCTGCGCGGACACACCTTCCACTATTCGCAGACCGTAACGCCGCTTGTCCCGCTCGTCCATGCCCACCGCCAGCGGCCGCTCGGCGGCATCAGCCAGGGCGAGGCGGTCTATCGTCAGGGACGGCTGACCGCCTCCTACGTACATTTCTATTTCCCCTCCAACCCGGCCGCCACCGCCGCGCTGTTTTTGCCATAATCCTCATGTCATGAGCGAAGAAAACGTCCATGCCTTCGATGCCGCCGCGCGCGAGGCGGTCTATCACGCCATCCACACCCGGCGCGACAGCCGCGAATTCCTCACCGGCCCGCTGCCGGAAGGCGCGCTCGAGCGCATCCTCGAGACCGCCCACGCCGCGCCCTCGGTCGGCTACATGCAGCCCTGGCGACTGATCCGCATCACCGCGCCGGAGTTGCGCCAACGGCTGATCGAATTGGTCGAAGCGGAACGCCGGGCCACGGCGGCCGCCTTGCCCTCGCGCGCCGCCGAGCTGCTCGAACTGAAGATCCACGGTCTCGCCAGCTGCGCCGAGGTCATCGTCGTGGCCCTGATGGATCAATGCGAAAAGCATATTTTCGGCAAGCGGCTGCTGCCCGAAATGGCACTCGCCTCCGCCGCCTGCGCGATCCAGAACATGTGGCTGGCCGCCCGCGCCGAAGGCATCGGCCTGGGCTGGGTCTCGTTTTTCGAGCCGCATGCCGTAGCGCAACTCTGCGCCATGCCGGAAGGCGCCAAACCCGTTGCCATCCTCTGCCTCGGCCGCGTCGCCGAATTTCCCGCCCGACCGGTACTCGAAACTCTCGGCTGGGGCCGCCGCCTGCCGCTGGCCGAAGTCATCTTCGAAAACCAGTGGCCAGCCGATGCCCGGCCGACGCCAACGGCCTATTGAACGCTGCCCATGATCGCGGGCAACTCGGAAAATACCGTCATTTCGGGCTTGACCGGCGCGCCGTCATTCCGGGCCTGACCCGGAATCCAGAAGTGAACCTCGGTGCCTCGCGGAGCCACCGCCTGGATTCCCGCTTTCGCGGGAATGACGGAGGGATGCGAGTGTCATTCCGGACGGCCCCGGATCAAGTCCGGGGCCGTCCGGAATGACACATCACTGAATCGTTCGCCGCTCCGCCCAGCGGCGGATGATCGCCGCCAGTTGCGGCAGGCCGTGGCGGATCGCCGCCGGGCCGGGCGAGAGGATGTCGGACGACTTGATCTCGTACAGGTCGCCGCTGGCGATGGCCGGCAGGTCGAGTCCGGCGAAGCGTTCGACGAAGCGCTCGGCGCGGAACTTCTTGCCGCACCACGAGGCAATCACCATCTCCGGCCGGCGTGCCGCCAGCGCCGACTTTTCGATGACCCGCGCGCCGGCGCCCGGCGCCACGGCGAGATCGGCGCAGACGTCACAGCCACCGGCGATCCCGATCAGTTCCGAGGCCCACTGGATGCCGCAGATCATCGGTTCGTCCCACTCCTCGAAATACACCCGCGGCCGCCGTGGCAGGCTGGATGCCTCGCTGCGCACGGCCTCGATTTGCGCTTCGAGCCCGGCAACCAGCGCCCGCGCCTTTTCTTCCGCGGCCACCAGGCGGCCGATGGTTTCGATCATCGCGAAGATGCCTTCGATGCTCCGCTGATTGAAGTGATGCACTTCGAGTCCGGCCTGCACCAGCTCGCGGCAGATCTCGCCCTGCATGTCGGAAAAGGCCAGCACCAGATCGGGGCGCACGGCCAGGATCCGCTCGCTGTGCGCTGAGGAGAAACCGCTGATCTTCGACTTTTCCTTGCGCGCCCGCGGCGGATGCACGGTGAAGCCGGAAATGCCGGCGATGCGCGCTTCCTCGCCCAGCGCGTAGAGCACCTCGACCGCCTCGGTGGACAGGCAGGCGATGCGCTGCGGCAGGCGGCGCGGCCGGGAAGCGTTGTTCGCCATCAGTTTCCTCCTGAACGAGCCGATGATCGCCGCTCGCGCGCCATCTCCAGCGCCTGGCAAAGCTTTTCCGCGCCATCGAGCAGCCGCGGGGTATGGCGCTGGATTTCCTGCGGCGGAATGAAGAACAGGTTGTTGCGCCTGACCGCCGTGAGCTGCGTCCAGCGCCGCCAGTCATCGAGCCATTCCGGGCGCTCGTCGCCCATCCCGGAGGCAACGATGACCTCCGGATTCCCGGCAAGCACCGCCTCCACCGTCACCGTCGGCGCCAGCACCGGCAGGCGACCGAAGACGTTGCGCCCGCCGCAGAGCCGGATCGCGTCGCTGATGATCTGCCGGTCGTTGATGGTCATCAGCGGCTGCTTCCAGATTTGGTAGAACACGGCGACCACGGGCCGCTGCCGGTAGCGCCGGTCGAGGCTGGCCAGCCGCTGGCGAAAGCGCGCCGCGGCGGCGTTGGCTACCGCTTCGCTGCCGGTCAGGTGTCCCAGGCGCTCAAGTTCGATGGCGACATCGGCGATGCGATCGGGCTGCGAAACATAGACCGGAATGCCGAGCGCCCTGAGCCTGTCGAGCGCCGCCGGCGGATTGCCGCTTTGCCAGGCGACCACCAGATCGGGCTGCAGGGCGGCGATGGCTTCGAGATCCGGCCGCGAGTAGCCGCCGACGCGCGGCAGGTTTTTCGCCGCCGGCGGAAAGTCGCTGTAATCGACCGCGCCGACCAGCTTTTCACCCGCGCCCGCGGCATAGAGCAGCTCGGTCAGATGCGGCGCCAGGCTGACGATGCGCCGCGCCGGGGCCGGCAGGCGGAGGCTCGCGCCACTGGCATCCGCCACCACGACTTCGGCGTGCGCGCCGACGCCATCGAGCATGGCCAGCGCGGCAAGGCAAAGGGCCGCCACGCGCAGGATTCGTTTCATCGCTTTCTCCATTCATCGAGCGCGGCGGCAAGCCGCGACCACGCGGCCTCATCGCCCGGCAGGCCGAAACGCAGCGCGGAAAGCTCGGCGAAATGGCGCACGAGGATGCCGCGACGAGCCAGGAAGTCGTGCATTCTAGCGGCATCGGGCGTCGCCACGAAGCGAAACAGCGCCGTGCCGCCGACCGGCGCGAACCCATGCGCCGCGAGCAACGCCGCCAGCCGTGCGGCGGCGTCGCGCAGCCGGCGCTTTTGCGCCGCCTGCCACGCCGTATCGCCAAGGCCGAGTTTTGCGGCGAAACGCGCGGGATGCGCCAGCGGCCAGGGGCCGAGCAGTTCGGCAAGCCGCGCCAGAAGCTCGGGCTGGCCAAGGCAAAAACCCACCCGCGCCCCGGCCAGGCCAAAGAACTTGCCCAGCGAGCGCAGAACGATGACATTTTTCGCCCCGGGCGTGCCGGCCACGCCCGCCAGCGACAGGCCGTCTTCGGCATCGGCGAAGGCTTCATCGACGATCAGCCAGCCGTCATGCCGGGCAAGACGCGCGGCGGCGGCAAGCAGGGCCTCGGGGGCGAAACGCCGGCCATCGGGATTGTTCGGGTTGGCGAGCATCAGATGCCCGACCTGCATCACCCCCTGCGCGAGCACGACATCCCCCGCGCAAGGCTGCACGCGATGCCCGGCGGCCTGCCAGGCCGGCAGATATTCGCCGTAGCTTGGCGCCAGGAGCGCCACCGGCGCGGGCGCGAACAGTCGCGGCAAGGCGAGGATGGCGGCCTGCGAGCCATTCACCGGCAACGGATGCCGCGCGCCGTAATAGTCCCGTGCCGCCTCGATCAAGCCATCGTCATCTTCCGGCAGGCGTTGCCAGCAGGCGGGCGGAATCGTCGGCACGGGATAGGGCCAGGGCGCGATGCCGGTCGACAGATCGAGCCAGTCGTCGATTGGAATGTCATGGTCGCGGCTAGCCTGCCGCAGACGTCCGCCGTGCTCAACCATGCGCCATCCCCCGGATCAGCAGGCTGCCCAGCGCAACCCCGCCCAGCCACAGCCATTGCCCACGCTCGACGAGCGCCACGGCGCGCACGATATCAGCGGCGGCCGCCGTATCGCCAGCGCCGAGTTTTGGTCGCGCCTCACAGCGGCCGTGATACATCGCCGCACCGCCCAGTTGCACGCGCAGCGCCCCCGCCCCGGCGGCCATCACCGGCCCGGCGTTCGGACTGGCCCACGCGCCCGCCTGCACGCGCCAGCAGGCCAGCGCCGTGCGCGTATCGCCGAGCAGCGCATAGGTGAGCGCGGTCAGCCGCGCCGGAACGAAGCCCAAGAGATCGTCGAGTCGCGCCGCCGCCCAGCCGAAATAGAGGCGCCGGTCGTCCTTGTAGCCCCACATCGCATCGAGCGTGTTGACCAGCCGGAACAGCACCGCGCCCGCCCCGCCAAAGAGACAAAACCAGAACAGCGCACCGAACACCGCGTCGAGGCCATTTTCCAGCACCGACTCGGTGGTGGCGCGGGCGATGCCTTCCTCGTCGAGCGAAGAGACATCGCGCGAGACCATCCAGCCGACATGCAGTCGCGCAGCGGCGAGATCACCTGCGGCGAGATCGGCGGCCACCCGCCGGCCATGCCCGGCCAAGCTCTGCCCACCGAGCGCGAGATAGAGCAGCAGCACATCGAGCACCGGGTGGGAAAGCCACGCAGCCAGCGCGACGAAGGGAACGACGATCAGCATCCAGGCAAGAAGTCCGCGCAGCCGGTTGCCGACCGGCATGCCCGGCGCTCCCGCGCGCCAAAGGCGCTCCATCGCGTCAGCGAGATGACCGAAGCCGACCAGCGGATGAAAGCGGCGCGGCTCACCGAGGACGCGATCGAGCAGCAAGGCACCGGCAAGCTGCGCGGGCAGGGCGAGCGGGGCAAGTGAAGCAAGGGGCATGGGATAATCCGCGAATGAGGAAAACAGGATTCTACGGGTGAGCGCAGCCTCCCTGATGGTGCAGGGCTGCACCTCCGATGCCGGCAAAACCACGCTGGTCGCCGCGTTGTGCCGCATCCTCGCCCGCCGCGGGGTGCGCGTCGCGCCCTTCAAGCCGCAGAACATGGCCTTGAATTCCGCGGTCACCGTCGATGGCGGTGAAATCGGCCGCGCCCAGGCCTTGCAGGCGCAGGCGGCAAGGCTCCCGCCGCGGATCGACTTCAACCCGGTGCTGCTCAAGCCCACCAGCGACCGCCGCGCCCAGGTCATCATCCATGGCCACGCGGTGGATACGCTCGATGCCCGCGCCTACCACGAGTACAAGCGCATCGCGATGAGCGCCGTGATGCAAAGCTGGCAACGACTCGCCGGGGAATTCGACTGCCTGGTCGTCGAAGGCGCGGGGAGTCCGGCGGAAATCAACCTGCGCGAGCGCGACATCGCCAACATGGGCTTTGCCGAGGCGGCCGAAGCCGCCGGTTTTCCGGAAGTGCCGGTGATCCTCGTCGCCGACATCGACCGCGGCGGCGTCTTCGCGCATCTGGTCGGCACCCTGGAACTGCTCTCGCCGACGGAACGGGCGCGGGTCAAGGGCTTCGTCATCAACCGCTTTCGCGGCGACATCGCACTGCTCGAACCGGGCCTCGACTGGCTCGAAGCGCGCACCGGCAAGCCCGTGTTCGGCGTGCTGCCCTACCTGCACGGCCTGTTCCTCGATGCCGAGGATGCGCTCGCCCACCACAGCGAGCGAAGCGGCGAGACCAAGCTCAGCGTCGCCGCGCTCGCCTTTCCGCGCATCTCCAACGCCAACGATCTCGATCCGCTGCGCCTGCACCCCGAGGTGGACTTCCGCTGGGTCGGCCCCGGCCAAGGCATTCCGCCGTGCGACCTGATCGTCCTCCCCGGCTCGAAGGCGGTGCAGGCCGATCTTGCCTGGCTGCGCGCGCAGGGCCATGACAACGCCATCACCCGCCACCTGCGTTATGGCGGCAAGCTGGTCGGCCTCTGCGGCGGCTACCAGATGCTCGGCCGCGCGCTGCACGACCCGCTCGGGCTGGAAGGCCAGGCGGGCAGCCTCGAAGGTCTGGGTCTGCTCGATTGCGAAACCACGCTGGAAGCCGAAAAACAGTTGAAGAACGTCACCGGCTGGCTAAAACTCGGCGCTGGTGAAGCGCCGATCATCCCGATCGGCGGCTATGAAATCCACATGGGCGCGACCACCGGCGGGGTGCTCGAACGCCCTGCCGTGCAGCTCACCGACGGCCGCCATGACGGCGCCCTGAGCGCCGACGGCGCGATCCTCGGCACCTATTGCCATGGCCTGTTCGACCATCCCGCGGCGCTCGCCGCCCTGCTCGCCTGGGCCGGCGCCGAAGATGCCGCCGCCGTCGATTTCACCGCCCGCCGCGAAGCCGACCTCGACCGCCTGGCCGACGCGGTGGAAACGGCGCTCGACTGGGATAAGCTTAAGCGCGCCCTCGCCCTGCCTGGACTTTGATCGATCAACCCGGATCAGCCCTTGAGTTCCAGCGGCAAGCCCGCGGCGACGAAGGTCACCCGCCGGGCCACGGTGGCGATGCGCTGATGCAGGCGGCCGGCTTCATCGACGAAGCGGCGGTTGATCTCGCCCAGCGGCACGATGCCGAGGCCCACTTCGTTGCTGACCAGGATCACCCGCCCCGGCAGCCGCGGCAGGGTCTCGATCAGGTTTGCCGTCTCCGCGGCCAGCACCTTGCCCTCGGCATCGGCGAGCAGCAGGTTGCTGAGCCAGAGGGTCAGGCAATCGACCAGCAGACAACGCCCTTCGCCCGCTTCCCGCGCCAGGCTCGCCGCCAGATGCCGCGGTTCCTCGATCAAGCGCCAGTTCGCTGGCCGCCGCCGCTGATGATGAGCGATGCGCTGCGCCATCTCGTCATCCAGCGCCTGGGCGGTGGCGATATAGGTCACGGCGCGGCCCGCCTCCTGCGCTTCCCGTGCGCGCCGTTCCGCGAGCGCGCTCTTGCCCGAACGGGCGCCACCGAGTATCAGTTCGATCATGGCCGCATTATCCTTGAAACCTCGGTTGGACGCGGCTGATGGTGCGTTTGGGCGGGATGGCCGGCGCGAAGCGACGACGCGACAGGCTCATGCCTGCAAGGAGAAGCGACAAAGCCGGACGCCCGACCGGACGTGCCAGCGGCCGTGTAGCGCTGTCAGCCAGCGGGTGAATCGCCTCGACGGCACAAAGGCCGGTATTCATGCGGCGGGTCAAGGATGGATAAGCGGTCAACCGAGGTTTCAAGGATTATCGCCCGGCTCGCCGATTGCATCGGGCCCGGCGAGCATCGATAATCCGTGCTTTGTCCGCTCCAATACCCACATGATGACCATTCCCCCGCTCGACCGGAGCCTCGCCCCCGCCCTCAAAACCCGGATCGACGGCAAGACCAAGCCGCTGGGCGCGCTCGGCCGGCTGGAGAGCCTCGCCCTGCAACTCGGCCTGATCCAGAAGAGCCTGAGCCCGTCGATCCGCGCGCCGCACATCCTCGTCTGCGCCGGCGATCATGGCGCGGCCAAGGCCGGCGTTTCGGCCTATCCGCAGGAAGTGACCTGGCAGATGGTGGAAAACTTTCTCGCCGGGGGCGCGGCGATCAATGTTTTCGCCCGCCAGAACGATGCCCGGCTGGTCGTCGTCGATGCCGGCGTGGCCCACGAGTTCGGCCCGCGCGAGAACCTGGTCGACAAAAAAGTCGGCGCTGGCGGCACGGCGAATTATCTCGAAGACCCGGCGATGAGCGAGGCCCAATGCCGGCAGGCGCTGGCCAGCGGCGCCGAGCTGGTGCGGGGAATCGCCGCCAGCGGCTGCAACACGCTGGGCTTTGGCGAGATGGGCATCGGCAACACCGCCTCGGCCTCGCTGCTCACCCACTGCCTGAGCGGCCTGCCGCTCGCCGAGGTGGTCGGCCGCGGCACCGGACTCGACGATGCGGGGCTGGTGCGCAAACGCGCCCTGCTCGAACAGGCGCTAACGGCTTGGCCGGAACGGCCACCGATCAGTCACCTTCCCCTCCGCGAGGGGAAGGCCGGGAAGGGGAGCCCTCGTATTGGCGTAGCCGAAGCGGGCGAGGACGCCCTGCGCGTCCTCGCCCGCTTCGGCGGCTTCGAGATCGCCATGCTCGCCGGCGCCATGCTCGCGGCGGCCGAGGCCGGCATGGTGCTCTTGATCGATGGCTTCATCGTCACCAGCGCCTTCCTCGTCGCTCACCGCCTCGCCCCGACCCTGCTCGACTACGCCGTGTTCTCGCACCGCTCGCAGGAAAGCGGCCACCGCCTGCAGCTCGACTGGCTCGGCGCCTCGCCCCTGCTCGACCTCGATCTGCGGCTGGGCGAAGGCACCGGCGCGGCGCTGGCCCTGCCCCTGCTGCGCGCCGCTTGTGCGTTCGTGAATGAAATGGCGAGCTTCGAATCGGCGGGGGTTGCCGAAAAACTCTGATGCGGCGCGAGCTCGTCTACTTCTTCGCCGCGCTGCGCTTTTTCACGCGGCTGCCGGTGCCGGCCTGGGTCGGCCACGATCAAGCGCAGCTCAATCATGCCGCGCGCTACTTCCCGTTGGTCGGCATTCTGGTCGGCGCGCTGGCCGCGGGGGTCACCGAGGCGGCGGCCCTCGTCTTGCCGATCTCGCTCGCGGTGCTGCTCGGCATGGCCGCCAGCGTGTGGGTCACCGGCGCCTTTCACGAGGACGGCTTCGCCGATGTCTGCGACGGCTTCGGCGGCGGCTGGGAGAAGGCGCAGGTGCTGGCCATCATGAAGGATTCGCGGGTCGGCAGCTACGCCGTGATCGGCGTCCTGCTGTTGCTGCTGGCCAAGTGGAACGCGCTGGTCGAGATCGACGCCACCTTCGAGCCGCCGCTGCTCGCGCTGGCGCTCGTCGCCGCGCACGCCATCTCGCGCCTGGCCTCGACCACGCTGATTTTCGTGCTCGACTACGTGCGCGACGATGCTTCCTCCCGTGCCAAACCGCTGGCCGTGCGCCTGGCGCCGCACGAGCTGGCGATCGCCGCGGTGTGCGGGCTGGCGCCCTGCCTGCTGCTGCCGGCGGGCGAGGTACTCGTCGCCCTGCTCGCCGTCATCCTCGTCACGCTGCTCCTGGCACGCTATTTCGTCAAGCGCATCGGCGGCTACACCGGCGATTGCCTCGGCGCGACGCAGCAACTGACCGAGCTGGCGTTCTATCTCGGTCTGTTATGCAACTTTTCCTGATCCGCCACCCGCCGCCACGGGTCGCCGCGGGCCTGTGCTATGGCGCCACGGATCTCGTTCTGGCCGAAGACCCCCGGCCGTGGGTCGGCCAGCTCGCCGCGCAACTGCCGCCGGCGGTTCCGTTGTTTACCAGTCCCCTGCAACGCTGCCTGCTGCCGGCGCGGCAGCTTCAGCCGCAAGCGGTGGCCGATGCGCGGCTGCGCGAGATGGATTTTGGCGCCTGGGAAATGCAATCGTGGGATGCCATCGACCGCGCCTCGCTCGACGCCTGGGCCGCCGACCCGCTGGGCTTCGCGCCACCGGAGGGCGAATCGGTCGCCACCTTGAAAGATCGCGTGCTGGATTTCCTGGCCGAACTGCGCGCGGCGGGGATCGCAACCGCGGCACTGATGACCCATGCCGGCGTGATGAAAGTCATCGTCGGCCATGCCCGGCGCCTGCCGCATGACGCCTGGATGCAGCTGGCCTTCGCCTGCGGCGACGTGGTTTCGGTCGGGCTCGACCCGTAAAAAAAACGGACACCTGGTGAGGTGTCCGTTTTACTGAAGCTGGCGTTCCCACGGGGATTCGAACCCCGGTACTTACCGTGAAAGGGTAATGTCCTAGGCCTCTAGACGATGGGAACTTCGTCCTTGGTGGAGGTACGCGGGATCGAACCGCGGACCTCTTGCATGCCATGCAAGCGCTCTCCCAGCTGAGCTATACCCCCACAAGAGAGCGCGCATTATAGGCAGCACCCGGCCGCCTGTAAACCTGTTCGCAGAAATTTTTACAGGACTTTGCCGGGATTCATGATGCCTTGCGGGTCGAGCGCCCGCTTCACCCGGCGCATCAGGTCGATCTCGACTTCACTCTTGTAGCGCAGAACCTCGTCCCGCTTCAGCTGCCCGAGGCCATGTTCGGCCGAAATCGAGCCGCCCAGCCGGTGCACCCGATCATGCACGAGGCGATTGGCCTCGGCGGTTCTGGCGATGAATTTGGGGTTCGCTGCGGCATCGGCCTGGGACAGGTTGTAATGCAGGTTGCCATCGCCGAGGTGTCCGAAACAGACGATGCGGATGCCGGGAAAGGCCGCATGCAGCGCGGCGCCGGCGGCGGCGATGAATTCGGCGATGGCCGAGATCGGCAGCGCGATGTCGTGCTTGATCGAGACGCCCTCGGTCTTTTGCGCCAGCGAAATGTTTTCGCGCAGGGCCCAGAACGCACGGCGTTGCGCTTCGCTGGTCGCCAGCACGGACGCCAGGACTCCGGACGAAGCAAGGAGCGGCATCAGCCGTTCGAGCAGGCCTTCCATCGCCGTGGCTTCGAACAGCGAAAGTTCGACCAGCACCTGCCAGGCATGAGCCTCCGGCAAGGGGTTGCGGGCGCCGGGAATGTGTTCGAGCACCAGCGCGAGCGCGTTGCGGTCGATGAGCTCGAAAGCGGTGATCGCATCGCCCACGGCAGCGCGCAGCACACCGAGCAGGCGCACAGCCGCGAGGGGATCGGGCACCGCGAGCCAGAGCGTCACGTTCTGGCGCGGCCGTGGAAAAAGTTTCACGCTGGCCGCCGTGATGAGGCCCAGCGTGCCTTCGGCGCCGATGAACAGCTGTTTGAGATCGTAGCCGGTATTGTCCTTGCGCAGGGTGCGCAGGCCATCCCAGACGCGACCATCGGGCAGCACGACTTCGAGCCCCAGGGTCAGCTCGCGCGCCGTGCCATAGCGCAACACCTGCACACCGCCGGCATTGGTCGACAGATTGCCGCCGAGGGTGGCGCTGCCTTCGGCGGCAAGCGAGAGCGGGAACAGTCGGTCGATTCCGGCCGCCGCGTCCTGCACGGCCTGCAAGGTGCAGCCGGCCTCGGCGATCAGGGTCAAGTTGTCGCTATCGAGGGTGCGAATCCGGTTCAGACGCTTGAGACTGAGCAGCACCTCGCCGCCGCGCGGCGTCGCGCCGCCGACCAGTCCGGTATTGCCGCCCTGCGGCACGATGGCCACCTCCGCCGCGGCACAGACGCCGACGATGGCGGCGACGGCCGCGGTATCGGCTGGCAGGGCGACGGCCAGCGGCCGGCCGGAATAACGGCCGCGCCAGTCGGTGCAGTAAGGCGCGACGTCGGCGTCAGCCGTGAGCAAAAAGTCGGCGCTGGTGATACGGCAAAGACTGTCGAGCAAACCGCTCATGCCCGTGTGGCATAGAGGTCATGGACGTCGCAATCGATGACGGTGACCTCGGCGAATTCGCCGATCTCGAGCTCATGGCCGTCGGTGATGTAGACCAGCCCGTCGATCTCCGGCGCATCGCCCTGTGAACGGGCGATCGCGCCCTCCTCGTCGATCTCATCGACCAGCACCTGGATGCGCTGGCCGATCTTGCGTTCCAGCCGTTGCGTCGAGATGTCCTCCTGATGCCGCATCAGCAGCATCTTGCGTTCCTCGCGCTTGGCTTCGGGCAGGGCGCCGGGCAGGGCGTTGGCTGCGGCGCCCTCGACCGGCGAATAGGCGAAGGCGCCGACCCGGTCGAGCTGGGCTTCGTCGAGAAAATCCAGCAGTTCGTTGAACTCGGTCTCGGTCTCGCCGGGAAAGCCGGTGATGAAGGTCGAGCGGATGGTCAGCTCGGGCACGGCACGGCGCCAGGCGGCGATGCGGTCGAGCACCTTCTCGCTCGAGGCCGGCCGCTTCATGAGTTTCAGGATGCGCGAGCTGGCGTGCTGGAAGGGAATATCGAGATAAGGCAGCAGCTTGCCTGCGGCCATGAGCGGGATCAGGTCATCGACGCTGGGATAGGGATAGACGTAATGCAGGCGAACCCACAGCCCGAGTTTGCCGAGCTCTTCACACAACTCGTACAGCCGGGTCTTCACCGGCCGGCCTTTGATGAAACCGCTGCGGTATTTGACATCGACGCCATAGGCGCTGGTGTCCTGCGAGATCACCAGCAATTCCTTGACCCCGGCGGCGGCGAGAAGCTCGGCCTCGCGCAGCACTTCGCCGAGCGGCCGCGAGACCAGATCGCCGCGCAGGCTGGGGATGATGCAGAAACTGCAACGATGGTTGCAGCCTTCGGAAACCTTCAGGTAGGCGTAATGATCGGGCGTCAGCCGAATACCCTGCGGCGGCACCAGATCGACGAAGGGATCATGCCCGGCCGGTGGCGGCAGATGCGCATGCACGGCCTCCATCACTTCCTGCGTCGCGTGCGGCCCGGTCACCGCCAGCACCTTCGGATGCACGCTCTTCACGATGTCGTTGCCGGCGGCATCCTTCTTCGCGCCGAGGCAGCCGGTAACGATCACCCGGCCGTTTTCAGCGAGTGCTTCGCCGATCGCGTCGAGCGATTCCTCGACCGCCGCATCGATAAAGCCGCAGGTGTTGACCACCACCAGATCGGCGCCATCGTATTGCCCCGAGATGGCATAGCCTTCGCCGCGCAGGCGGGTCAGGATCAGTTCGGCATCGGACGCCGCCTTGGGGCAGCCGAGCGAAACGAAGCCGACGGTCGGCGTGTCGCGGATGTGCTTCGTCACTATGGGTTATTTCTTCCGTTTCGCGGGGCTCGACGGCTCGGTGACCTCGGCCGGGCTGGTTGCGGATTCATCGGGAAAAATCTTGCGTGTCTGTTCTTTCAGGCTCTCCTGCATCTGCTGAAAGACTTTCTGGGTTTGATCGACATAGGCTCCCATCATCCGCTGCATTGCCGGCCCCTGGAAACTGAGGAACTGGGTCCATAGATCCTGGTTGCCGCCCAGCTTGTCGCCATAAATCGTCTTCGCCTGCTCCTTGAGCTTGGCCTGCATCTCGAGGAAGGCCGTCATGTTGTTGTCGAGATAACGGCCCATCATGCCCTGCATGGTGCTACCGTAGAAACGGATCATCTGCGAGAGCAGGTCGGAAGAGAACATCGGCGCGCCACCGGCTTCTTCCTCGAGAATGATCTGCAACAGGATGGCCCGGGTCAGGTCTTCGCCGGACTTGGCATCGACGACCTGAAAATTTTCGTGCTCGAGTACCAGGTTCTTTACATCGGGCAGGGTGATGTAGGTACTGGTGCGCGTGTCGTACAAACGGCGATTCGGGTATTTTTTGATCAATCGGCTCTGTTCGGCCATTGCGTTCTCCTCCAAGGTTGCATGCTTGCGTCCCGATCGGTGGTCGCCGACCCCTGAAAACAGGGATCGGCGTTGGGCTCAATCGACAAACGATTTACTGGTAGTACAGGCCGCCATTCATGTTCAGCGTCGCCCCGGTCATGTAGCCGGCGACATCCGATGCCAGGTAGTTGCACAGGCCGCCGATTTCCTCGGGCTTGCCGAGCCGCTTCATGGGCACCGTATCGATGATACTGTTGAGCACGTCTTCGCGGATCGCCATCACCATCTTGGTGGCGATGTAGCCCGGGGCGATGGCATTGACCGTCACGCCCTTGGTCGCCATCTCCTGCGCCAGCGCCTTGGTGAAGCCGATCACGCCGGCCTTGGCGGCCGAATAATTGGTTTGCCCGGCCTGGCCCTTGACGCCATTGACCGAGGAAATGTTGATGATGCGGCCCCAGCCGCGTTCAGCCATCTTGGCGGAAACCTGCTTGGTCATGTTGAACAGACTGTTGAGATTGGTGTTGATCACCGCATTCCATTGATCCTGTTCCATCTTGGCGAAAAACTTGTCACGGGTAATCCCGGCGTTATTCACCAGAATATCCACTTGTCCAGCTTGTGTTTCAGCCTCGGCCACCATGCGCTGGCAGTCCCCGAAAACGGAAATGTCACCGGCGACGCAAACAATATCCTGAAATCCGGCCGCCGCCATCTCCTTGAGCCACTCGTCCTTTTTGTCGTACTCGGGATGATAGGCCGCCACCACCTTGTGCCCGGCCTGCGCAAACGCCTGACAGATCGCCGTGCCAAGGCCACCCATTGCTCCCGTTACCAAAGCTACTTTTTTCGTCATTTTTGCTACTCCGTCTGAGATGAAAAATTGGCGCCATGGGCGGGGCTGCCGCCTTGAACGCTCCCCCTTCGCTCGCCCCAATCAACGGCCGAGGTGCAATCTGCGACCGATCGATCACATTTCCTTGCTATGCCTTCTCCTTCACATACCGCCCTGGCGCCGGTTCGATCGGCGGAAAGTCGGCGCTGCCAAGACGCCCCCGCGCCGGCATTTCGCCATCGGCGTACTGCTTGAGCCAGGCCGTCCAATGCGGCCACCAGCTACCCTTGACTTCGGTCGATGCGGCCAGCCAGTTGTCGGCAACCGCCGAATCGCTGTCGCTCAGCCAATAGCTGCGCTTGTTCTTGGAGGCCGGATTGATCGGCCCGGCAATATGTCCGGAGGCGCCGAGAACGAAGGTCGTCTGGCTGCCCAGCAGGCGCCGGCCGAGATAGGAGGTCTGCCAGGGCACGATGTGATCCTCGCGGCTGGCAAACAGGAAAGCCGGCATGTCGATGCGGCCGAGATCGGCCTTGACGCCGCACATCTCGAGCTTGCCCGGCACGCGCAGGTTGTTTTCCAGGTACATGTTGCGCAGATACCAGGCGAGGAAGGGGCCAGGCAGATTGGTCGCGTCGGAATTCCAGTAGAGCAGATCGAAGGCCGGCGGCTTGTTGCCCTTCAGATAATTGCCGACAACATAATTCCAGATCAGATCGTTGGCGCGCAACGCCGAGAACACGCTGGCCAGTTCACTGCCGCGCAGCAGGCCGCCCTTGCCGATGGTCGCTTCGCGCGTCGCCACCGACGCCTCATCGACCAGACAGCCGAGCTCGCCGGCATCGGAGAAATCGAGCAAGGTGGTGAGCAGGGTCAGCGAGGCGGCCGGATTCTCGCCACGAGCACAGGCCACGGCCAGGGCCGAGGCAAGCAACGTGCCGCCGACGCAGAAGCCGAGCACGTTGGACTGCTCGCTGCCGCAAATCCGGTTGACCGTCCGCAGGGCGGTGAGCACGCCTTGTTCGATGTAATCATCCCAGGTCAGCTGGCCGAGGTCTTCCTTGACGTTGCGCCAGGAGATCATGAACACGGTATTGCCCTGCTCGACGGCGTAGCGGACGAAGGAATTTTCCGGCTGCAGATCGAGGATGTAGAACTTGTTGATACAGGGTGGCACCAGCAGGAAGGGACGCCTGGCCACTGTCTCGGTCAGTGGCGAATACTGGATCAACTGGAACAAGGCGTTCTCGAACACCACGGCACCGGGCGTATTCGCCAGGTTACTGCCGACCTCGAAGGCGGCATCGTCGGTCATCGAGATGCGGCCCTTTTCCAGGTCGGCGAGCAAGTTCTGGATGCCCTGGCGGATGCTCTCCCCCTGCGTATCGAGCGCGGTGCGGACGAACTCCGGATTGGTCGCCACGAAGTTCGACGGCGCCAGCGCATCGATGATCTGCCGGGTCATGAAGCGCATCCGGTCTTTGGCCTTGCCATCGGCCACCGGCGTGATCTCGACCGTTTGCCGCATGTAGTCTGCATTGAGCAGATACGCCTGGCGCAGATAATCGTAGATCGGACTCTCGCTCCAGGCCAGGCCGGAGAAACGCTTGTCCCCCGGCTCGGGGCTGACAACCTGCGGCGCCGGCTGGTCGGGCGCCTTGTTGAGCATCGCCTGCCAGAGCTGCTGGTGGCGGGCCATCCAGCCCTGCTGCAGACTCTTGAGTGCTTCCGTATCCATGCCAGGGAAAGCAACGCCCGGCGCCGTCCCCTGAGCATTCTGCGCCTGCGCCGCCAGCAACTGGCCAAATCCCTGCATTAGAACTTCACCTGCCTGCTGCATTGACTTGAGCGCTGCGTCTGAATTGGGGATGGACGACATGGGTGAACTCCTCTGGAATGGGTCGATTTTGCATTGCACAACAGACGGTGTCAAGAAACCGCCAGCCGCATGTTGCCCGCGCAGCGATCCGCTTGTGCTTACAATCCACGCATGTACCTCATCGCCATCGCGTGGCTCTATGTCGTCGTCCTGATGGCGGCCACCGAATCCAGTCTCACTGCCGGTCTGCTGACCTTCGTTCTCTTCGGCGCCGCGCCGCTGGCGCTGTTTCTCTGGCTCTTCGGCACGCCCCACCGCCGGCGGCGGCGACTAGCCCGCGAGATGATCGACGAGCCGGTGCGTCAGCACGATGCTGGCGATCCCGGCCGCGATGAGTAAAGTCTGCTGTAGCGTGACGCCGAGTTCCGGACGCTTGTGCAAGCCCGGAATCAGGTCGGCCACCGCGACATAGATCATGCTGGCCGAGGCCAGCGCCAGCAGCGCCGGCACCATGCTCTGCATCTGGCCCAGGGCCAGGTACGCCAGCAGGGCGCCGGCCAGCATGGCGAAGCTGGAGAGAATGTTCAACGCCAGCGCGCGCGACTTGGAATAACCCGAGTGCAGCAGAATCATGAAGTCGCCGATCTCCTGGGGAATCTCGTGCGCGATCATGGCCACCCCGGTGATGATGCCGAGCCGGACATCTTCCATGAAGGCAGCGGCAATCAACACGCCATCGACCGCATTGTGGAACGTGTCGCCGATCACGATCAGCATGCCGCTACGGCCATGGTCGGCGCCATGGCCGTGGGGCGCGAACCGGGGTTCGTGCCCCTCGCAGGACTCGATATGGCAATGTCGCCAGAGCACCAGTTTTTCGAGGACGAAAAAAATCAGGATGCCGCCGAGCACTGTCGCCGTGGTGGTGGTCGCATCACCGCTGGCGGTGATCGCATGCGGCAAAACCTCGAGAAAGGCCGCGCCCAGGAGCGCACCGATCGCATAACTGACCAGCTGCGAAACCCAGTGCACAGGCGCCCGGAAGGAAATCGCCGCGGCCGCGAGGACGCTCAAAACGCCCCCTGCCAGCGACATGACGATCAACCAGGTCAGAACCGACATGGCGTCACGTCCCCACGCTATCCGGGAAGCAGTGGGGTCGCCACGCCGGGCCGGACGAGGCGGCCCGGTGGAATTCCACTTGTCTCGTCAAAGAGTTGGGCCAAACAGTCATAAGGATTTCCGGGAGATTCTGAAAAAAGCTTCGATTCGCCGCTGGCCGGGTTCGACAAGCCAGCGGAGGATTTTTTATTGCCTTGATTATCGCACGGGACCCGGCAGCCTGTTCTCGCCCGCCGACCGGAATCAGCGCGCCGCGCCGAGGAAAGCATCCAGCAGCGGAGCGCAGTCGAGCAAATCGCCGCCCGCCGCCTGGCCATGAAACTCCGGGTGCCACTGCACGCCGCAGACGAAGCTGCGCCCGTTCCAGCGAACCGCCTCGATCACGCCGTCACTGGCCTGCGCTTCCACCATCACCCCGCGGCCAAGCCGGTTGAGTGCCTGATGATGGATCGAAACGACCTGGCCTCCACCGCTGCCGCCGAACCAGGCGGAGAATTTTCCACCCGCGGTGAACTCTATGGCATGGGCATAGCGATCATAGGCAGCGGTTTCGTGTGCGAGCGCATCCGGATGCTGCGTCGGCAAGTCCTGGTACAGCGAACCGCCCAGCGCAACGTTGATCAGCTGCATTCCGCGGCAAATCCCGAGGATGGGCTTGCCGGCTTCCATGAATTCATGCACCAGTTCCAGCTCATAGGCATCGCGCACCGGATCGCCGGTCCATTCCGGGCGCAAGGGCTCTTCGCCATATGTCTGCGGACTGACATCGTTGCCGCCCTGCAGGATCAGGCCATCGAGATATTCGGCATAGTCGCGCAAGCGGATGTTGCTGCGCAGTAACTCGCCGTCAGCCACCACCGAAGGCACCATCAGCACCAGCACGTTTCGCGAGGCGATCCACTGTGCCACGCTCTGTTCGAGCACTTGCAGCGTCCGGCTGCGAATGCCGGCGCTGCCCGGCTCGGGGTGGAATATCCGCGCCGAAAGCCCGATCCGGATCGGACGTCGACGGCCGATCATGACGCGACTCCCGAGCGGAAACCACGCACTCCCGCCTCCACCATGCCGGCGAGACCACCCCCTTCGCCGTACTGTCGACGCAGGAAACCGGCATGGTTTCCCGCCCGGGTAGCCACCATGTAAAGCTCGTCGAGCGCGGGCTCGCTGGACAGGGCTTTGGCATGGGGAGCCAGATGACGCAAGGTGGTCAGGATATCCTCGCGCAAGGAGAGGCTTTCATAGTTCCTGGGGTCGACAATGGTGCCGTCGAGACCGAAACGGCAGGCCTGGAAACGGTTGTAGTTATAGACCAGATAGCCGTCCTCGGACAGCGTCACCCGCTCTTCGAGCAGCATGCGGCACAGCGCCTGCAGGTAGCAGGCGAGCGCGGCGGCGCGCTCGACCGTGAGCGGCGTGTCGCACACGCGCAGCTCGATGGTGCCGTACTCCGGCTTGGGCCGGATGTCCCAGTAAAAATCCTTCATGCTCTTCACCACTCCCGTCGCCTCCATCTTGGTGAAGTAATCGGTCTCGAAGTCGCCCCACTTTAACAGGAAGGGCGCACGGCCCGAGAGCGGAAAGGCAAACACCGAATTCAGTCGCGCCGAGTCGAACAGCGTATCGACGCCCTGCGAAAAGGGCGACGAGGCCGACAGCGCGATGAAATGCGGCAGATAGCGACCGAGCGCGTGGAGCAGATACAAGCCTTCGTCGGCCGAGCCGCAGCCGACATGCACATGCTGGCCGAACACGGTGAATTGCTTGGCAAGATAGCCGTAGAGCTGCGAGAGCTCATTGAAGCGGGGCCGGGCGAAAATGCGCTGATCGAACCAGCGCTGGAAGGGATGCGTGCCACCGCCGCAGACCGCGACGTTGAGCCGGTCGCCCGCCCCAACCAGCGCATCGCGCATCTCCCGCAACTGGGCCAGCAACGCGTCGTGCCGGGTATGCACGTCGGTGGCGATCTCGATCATGCTTTCGGTGATTTCCGGCTTGACGTCGCCGGGGAAGGGTTTGCGTCCGAGCAGATGCAGCATGTCGGAGGCCGCCGCCGCCAGATCGAAATCGGTCGGGTTGACCAGTTGCAGTTCGAGCTCGACCCCCAGGGTCAACGGCTCGCTGGACTTGAAGGTTTCCAGTGGCATGTCAGTTCCGCACGGCCGTCCCGAAGGAACTGACCTCCCCCTCGGGGGGAAACGAGCGTCGCGAGTAAGGGGGCTGTTTCATCCTAGCGCCCTCCGGCCGGCCAAAGGCGCCGACCCGCTCCCCCGGGGGGCAGCGAACGTAGCGAGCATGGAGACCGTTTCATTTTAATCCTCCCGTCCTGGCTGCGCTTCGCCGGCACGACGCAGCGCCCATTGCGTCGCCAGCGGCCCGAACAGGTCGAGCAACAGCACCAGCGCCGTCATCCCGCTCAGCTGCTCGACCAGATCACCGCCAAGATACCGCGTCTGCTCGATCAGCAAAACGGCAAACACCGACAGCGGCATCAGCGCGACGCCGGTCAGCGCACCTTTGCGCCAGCTCAGCCCGCTCACCCGGGCAAACAGCGTGGTGACCCCGGTTTTGACCAGCAGCCGGGCCACCACGACCACCAGCGCCAGTTTGAGGCCAACACCCACTTGGTGCCAGTCGAGGGTGGCGGCGACGAAAACGAACAACTGCACCGCCAGCAGGTCGCCCAGGACGCCAAAGTTGCGCTGGGCCTGCGACAGCACCACCCGGCGATGACGGGCGATCAGACCGAAAACCAGCGCCGCGAGGATCGGTGAAAATTGCAAGGTCTGCGTCAGCGCGGTGAGCAGCACGACGGCCAGCGCGAAGGCCACCGTGGTATGGCGCGTCAATCCCCCGGTAAAGCGCAGCAAACCGGGAACGGCGACGCCAAACAGGGTTCCCAGTCCGGCCGAGACCAGAACCACCACCACGCTGTTCCAGACCGCCTCGAACAGGCTGCCGTTGCCGGCCAGCAACGCATAGCCGACAACGATCCTGAAAGCGACGACCGCGAATACGCAATTGAAGGCCGACAGGTGCAGGGTACGCTCGGTCACCTGCCCCGAGCCGCGCAGGTCATTGATCACCCTCAAGGCGGCGGCGGGCGAGGTCGGCATCGCCAGCGCCGCCAGCAGTAGCGCCGGGATATGGGGCTGACCGAAGATCACGGCGATGAAAAAGACCAGCCCGAACGTGGCCGCGGCCTCGACCACGCTGGTGGCTCCCAGCCAGGGATTGGCCCGCAGCCAGCCCAGGTTGATGCGGTAGCCGAGCTCGAAGAGGATCAAGCCGAGGGCGACATTGGCCAGCAGGGTCATCGAGCCACCGGGCGGCGGCAGAAAGCCGCTCTGGCTCGAAGCCACGAAGAAGCCGACGATCGCGTAGCAGCTCACCCGTGGCAGCCCCAGCCAGCGGCGACCCACTTCTCCGCCCAGCCAGGCCAGCGCCAGTGCCAGCGGCCAGGCGATTTCGCTCAGAACATGGTTCAAGTTTTCCATCAAAACTTCTCTTTCCTGAAATGCCCAGCATAAAACGGCGCTTTGCCATGACTGACGCTACCCGGATCACCGTATCGCCAGCGCCGACTTTTCAAAGTGACGACGGAGGTGCCAGGAGGCCGCCGCTCCTGATAGCATTGCCATCATGACACGAGACACCGGATCACCGCAAAATCTGCCCCGTCCCGGCTGGGTCTATCTGGTCGGCGCCGGCCCCGGCGACCCCGACCTGCTGACCCTGAAAGCCGCGCGACTGGTCGCCGCCGCCGACGTCATCGTCCATGACAATCTGGTCACGGCAGCCATCCTCGAACGGATCCGTCCTGATGCCGAACGCATCTACGCCGGCAAGCGCTGCGGCAGCCACGCCCTGCCGCAGGAGGAAATCAACCATCTGCTGGTGCGCCTGGCGCGCACCGGTCGTTCCGTGGTGCGTCTCAAGGGTGGCGATCCCTATGTCTTCGGCCGCGGTGGCGAGGAGGTCGAAACGCTCGCCGCGGCCGGCATCCCCTTCGAAGTCGTGCCCGGCATCACGGCGGCCTCGGGGGTGGCAGCTTATGCCGGGATCCCGCTCACCCATCGCGATCACGCCCAGGCCTGTGTCTTCGTCACCGGCCACATGAAGGATGACCAGGCCGAGCTCGACTGGCCGGGGCTGGCGCGCCGGGGCCAGACGGTGGTCATTTACATGGGGCTCTCCGGCCTGCCGCATCTGTGTGCCCGGTTGATCGAGCATGGTCTGCCCGCCGACTGGCCGGCCGCCATCGTCCAGCACGGCACCCAGCCCAGCCAGCGCACGCTCACCGGCACCCTCGCCACCTTGCCGACGCTGGCCACCGCCGCCGGACTGCGCGCGCCGACGCTGATCATCGTCGGCACCGTGGTCACCCTGCGCGGCACGCTGAACTGGTTCGAGGAATCACCCAAGCCCGTCCAGACTTCCCCGTTTTCTTCCGGTAACGACTGACACTGTAATAATTCCTATGATCTCTTCATGGATAATGATCCGCTTACTTGCGGAGTTAACCATGGCCGAAGAAATCGAGTTCAAACTGACGCTGCGCCCACAGGATCAATCCCGCTTCATGCGCCAGCCGCTGCTCAAGACGGCCACCCGCCGTCAGGCCGCGACCCTGGACAACATCTATTATGACACCCCCGACCTCGCCTTGCGCCGGCACGGCATCGCCCTGCGTCTGCGCCGACAGGGTTCACTCTGGCTGCAAACCGTCAAGCAGAGCGGCACGGCGGCGGCCGGCCTGTCCGCCCGGCCGGAATGGGAAACGCCCTACGCCGGACATTTCGATTTTTCGGCCATCGAAACGGGAAAGCTGCGTGACCGACTGCAACAGCGACACCTGCTCTCCCAGCTGCTGCCGATGTTCGAGACCCGGTTCCATCGCACCACCTGGCATTTCGGGTCGCCTGCCGGTGGCGTGTTGCTCACCCTCGATCGCGGCTGGATCATCGCCGGCGGGAAACGCGAAGCCATTTCCGAACTGGAACTGGAACTCGCCGAGCCTGGGGAGGCGGCGCTGGAATCGCTGTTTACGCTGGCAAGCGCGCTGGCCGAACGGATTCCGCTGGTGCCGGCCGTGCGCTCCAAGGCCGAACGCGGGTATCGGCTGCATGGCGACGAGACCACCGCACGAACGGTCAAGGCCAGCAGCCCTCCCCTCGACGGCGGCCAGCCACCGCTGCTGGCCTTCCGCCAGATTGCGCTGGCCTGCGTCGATCATCTGCAGCAGAACTACGACGGCGCGCTGCACAGCGAGGACCCCGAATACATTCACCAGATGCGCGTCGCCCTGCGTCGCCTGTTTGCCGCCTTGCGGCTCTTCGCGCCATTGCTGCCCGAGACCCAGGCCACCACGCTGAAAGATGCCCTGCGCCCGCTGGCCAGGCAGCTCGGCGAGGCACGCGACCTCGACGTGCTGCAAACCGAAATCGTCGCTCCCGTACTCGCCGCCCTGCCCGACGAACCGCGCCTGGCAACGCTCTCCAACGTCATCACGCTGCAACGCTACCATGCCCGCAATGCGGCAGAGGACCTCTTGCAGTCGGCCCGTTACGGACAGAGTCTGCTCGTCGCGCTGCATACCCTGTTTTGCCAGCTGCCGGGAAACCCGGCTTCCGCACCGTTGGTCGAGTTTGCCGCGGCGCGCCTGCAGCGCCTGCACAAAACCCTGTTGCGCCGCGCCAGCACGGCAAAAATGCATGACCCGATGACACTGCATGCGCTGCGCATTGCCGTCAAGCGGTTGCGCTACGCCCTGGAATTTTTCACGCCACTCCTGCCTCGCGCGAAAACCCGCGCGGCCCTCAAGCGCCTGGTCGGCCTGCAGGACACTCTGGGCCAGATCAACGACCTGGCCCAGGCCGGCACCCTGCTGATGCACTGTGCCGGCGACGATCCGCGCCTGCGCGAGGCGGTAACGCTGATCGGCGGCTGGCATGGCCCGCGACATGCCCGCTTGCTGGCCGGCGTGCCCGGGCACATCATGCGTTTCTCCAGGTGGCGCCTTGCCGTGTAATGTTTGCGTCATCCTGGAGAGGTACACTCTCCGGCTCGAAAACATCAAGGAGACCCGCCATGGACCTGATTCTCTGGCGCCATGCCGAAGCCGAAGACGGGCGTCCCGATCTGCCCGACCACAAACGGCGCCTGACCGACCGCGGCCAGAGACAAGCGAAAAAAATGGCCAAGTGGCTGCATGAGCATCTGCCGCGCAAGCGGCGCGTTCTGGTCAGCCCGACGGAACGCACGCAGCAGACGGCAAATACGCTGGACCTGCCCTACGAGATCGAACGAAAAGTCGGCGTTGGCGCCACGGCGGCCGATCTGCTCGCCGCCACCGGCTGGCCCGAACAAAGTGGCGCCGTGGTCATCGTCGGCCACCAGCCCGGCATGGGACGTCTGGCCGCCCTGCTGCTCTGCGGCGAGGAAACCGACTGGCCGATCAGGAAAGGCGGCCTCTGGTGGTTCTCCAGCCGCGTGCGCGAGAGCGAGGCGCAGACGGTGCTGCGCGTCGTGCTCCATCCCGATCTGCTCTGAAAACCACGCTTCCGCCGCGAGTGCAAGGTGATACCACAGCGACTGTAATATAATTCCCGCGCGGGCCCTGCCGGTTGGCGCGCATTCCGGCATCCCGCCGCACTTCCCACCCCAAGCGCTTCGCCGCCTGAACCGGTTCCCCAGCAAGGGGCAGGCCGATTCAGGAGTTCCATTGAACGCATCCATTTCCCCCGACGATTCGACACCATCCACCGTCTCGCCAGCGCCGACTTTGACCTTCGATCAGCTCGGCCTGCTGCCCGAACTGCTCCGCGCGGTCAAGGATAACGGCTACACCACGCCGACGCCGATCCAGGCACAGGCCATTCCGATCATCCTCGCCGGCCAGGATGTCATGGGTGGCGCCCAGACCGGCACCGGCAAGACGGCCGGCTTCACCCTGCCGCTACTGCAACGCCTGGCGCGCCATGCCAGCAGCTCGCCCTCGCCGGCGCGCCATCCGGTACGCGCCCTGATCCTGGCGCCGACTCGCGAACTGGCCATGCAAGTGCATGAAAGTGTCCTTACCTACAGCAAGCATCTGCCGCTGCGCTCGGTCTGCATCTATGGCGGCGTCGACATCAAGCCGCAAATCGCCGAGCTGCGCCAGGGCCGCGAGATCGTCGTCGCCACGCCGGGCCGGCTGCTCGATCACGTCCAGCAAAAAAGCGTCAGCTTCGGCGCCGTCGAAGTGCTGGTACTCGACGAAGCCGACCGCATGCTCGACATGGGCTTCATTCCAGACATCAAGCGCATCCTCGGCCTGCTGCCGACAACGCGCCAAAGCCTGCTCTTCTCGGCCACCTTCTCCACCGAAATCAAGAAACTCGCCGACACCATGCTGAAGGCGCCCCGGCTGATCGAAGTCGCCCGCCGCAATGCGGTCAGTGAAACCATCAGCCACCGCGTCTATCCAGTCGCCAGCGACCTCAAACGCAGCCTGCTGGTGCATCTGCTGGCCCATGAAGACATGCGTCAGGTGCTGGTCTTCGTCGGCACCAAGTTTGGCGCCAGCCGGCTGGCCGTCTATCTGATCCGGCAAGGCGTCGAAGCCGATGCCATTCACGGCGACAAGAGCCAGGCCCAGCGCACCGAGGCGCTGGAAGGCTTCAAATCGGGCAAGATTCGCGTGCTGGTGGCCACCGACGTCGCCGCCCGCGGGCTGGATATCGACGACCTGCCGCATGTCATCAACTACGAGCTGCCGCACACCGCGGAAGACTATGTCCATCGCATCGGCCGCACCGGCCGCGCCGGCAAACCGGGCACCGCCATTTCGCTGTTTGCGCCGGAAGAAGCCGGACGGCTGGCCGACATCGAAAAGCTGATCAAGCGCACGATCGAACGTGTCGAAATCAGCGGCTTCATGCTCGATGCCGCGCCGCTGCGCAGCGAACGGCAAGCGGATGGCAACGGCCGCGGCAGCCGAGAACGGCAGCCCGGGCGTACCGCCGACAGGCATCGGCACAGAACAACGCGCCCTGCCGAGGAGCACAAGACAGAACCGACAGAGCCTGGCCCACGGCCTCACCTGCCCGCCCCGGCAGCGCATTTACCGAAGCTCGATTTCGATCCCGCCGTGCCGTACGAAAACGCAACGCCGGGCAGGGTCGACACCAGCGCCGAAAAACCCATGCCGGCACGCGCGCAGCGCCCGGTCGCCGCCCTGCTCGGCGGCTTCGGCAAAAAGCCGGGTTGAAAAAATACAGCCCCGGCAGCGGAATCCGCTGCCGGGGCTGCAACCAACCGGTCAGAAAAATCTCAGGCCACGGCCTGAACGGGAATTTTCCGGCTGTGGTTGGTGATGCGGTTCCTGGCGTCCACGTAGATCAGATCGGGCTCGAAGCTGGCCAGTTCGACTTCGTTCATCGTCGCATAGCTGGCGATGATCAGCAGATCGCCAGGGGCCGCCTTGCGGGCAGCGGCGCCGTTGACCGAAATCGTGCCGCTGCCGCGTTCGGCGCGAATGGCGTAGGTCGTAAACCGTTCGCCGTTATTCACGTTGTAGATGTCGATCTGCTGGTATTCCCTGATGTCCGCGGCTTCGAGCAGCGTTTCATCGATCGCGCAGGAACCTTCGTAGTGCAGCTCGGCCTGGGTCACCGTGACCCGATGAATCTTTGATTTGAGCATCGTGCGCTGCATAGCCGTTCCTTTCCCAAGCAAAAGCGGCAATCAAAAAACCGGGGCGACCCTGGCGATCAACAGTACGACCGGCATATGCACCCCACCCTCACCTTCTTCCGCTCACCACTGGCCGCACAAGGGTACATCGGCCACGACCTAGACTTCAAGATTGTCGATCAGCCGGGTACTTCCCAGGCGCGCCGCGGCCAGAACAACCAGCCCGGAATCGTGAGCGGACGGGAATTGTAAATCAAGTTTTTTACGCAATGCAACATAATCCGTTTGCCAGCCATGGCCATTCAACTCGGCGACGGCTTCCCGCTCCAGCCGGTCGAAGCCCGTATCCCCCTCGCGCACGGCCTCTACCACTTTGGTAAGAACCCGGAACAGGCGGGGCGCTTCCGCCCGTTCCATCGCCGAGAGATAGCCGTTGCGCGAGGACAGCGCCAGACCATCGGCCGCGCGCACCGTTTCGCCGGCCAGGATCTCGATCGGCAAGGCGAATTCGCGCGTCATGTTGCGGATGACCATCAGTTGCTGGAAATCCTTCTTGCCGAACAGCGCCAGATCGGGCTGGGCGATCTGGAACAGCTTCATCACCACGGTGGCAACGCCACGGAAGTGGCCGGGCCGAAACTCGCCCTCCAGAATGCCGGCCTGCTCCGCCGGCGGCTCGATGTGATAAGTCTGCGGCCGCGGATACATTTCGGCCTCGACGGGGGCAAACAGGAGATCGACCCCCGCGGCCTCGAGCTGCGCGCAGTCGGCCGCAAAGGTGCGCGGATAGGCGTCGAAATCTTCGCCCGGCCGGAACTGCAGGCGATTGACGAAGATCGTCGCCACCACGCAAACCGCGCGTTCGCGCGCCTGACGCATCAGGGCCAGGTGGCCTTCATGCAGATTGCCCATGGTCGGCACCAGGACCATGCGTTCCTCGCGCGCCCCATGCCCCGGCGCGCTCCGTAGCGCACGCAGCTCGGCGATGGTTCGGCAGATCTGCATCAGTAGCAGTGCTCCGGGCCGGGGAAACTGCCGTCCTTGACCGCCTTGACATAGGCCAGCACCGCGCCGTCGATGCTTTGCGCCGCGGCCATGAAATCCTTGACGAAGCGGCCCTTCTTGCCAGGATATACGCCCAGCATGTCGTGCAGCACCAGCACCTGGCCGTCGCACTCCGGGCCGGCGCCGATACCGATGGTGGCGCAGGCGGCGAGCATCCGGGTGATCTCGCCGGCCACGGCGGCCGGCACCATCTCCATCACCATCATGCTGGCGCCGGCCTGCTCGAGCGCCACGGCATCCGCTTTCAGCCGCGCCGCGGCGGTCTCGCCACGGCCCTGCACCCGATAGCCGCCCAGCGCATGCACCGACTGCGGGGTGAGGCCGATGTGGGCGCAGACCGGAATCCCGCGTTCGACCAGGAAATGCACCGTCTCGGCCATCGCCTCGCCGCCTTCGAGCTTGACCATCTCGGCGCCGGCCGCCAGGAGCCGCACGGCATTGCGCAGCGCCTGCTGCTTCGATTCCTGATAACTGCCGAAGGGCATGTCGGCCAGGCACATCGCACGCACCGCCATGTGGCCTACGCATTCGGTGTGATACACCATCTGCTCCATGGTCACCGGCAGGGTCGAGCTCTTGCCCTGGATCACATTGCCCAGCGAATCGCCGACCAGGATGACATCGACGCCGCAGCGGTCTTCCAGCGCGGCAAAGCTGGCGTCATAGCCGGTCAGCATGGCGATCCGCTCGCCCTGCTGCTTCATGCGCAACAGCTCGGGCAGGGTGATCGGCTTGTTCGAGGCGAGATAGGTCATGGCGAACGAAAGATGAAATAGACGGCGCCAAGGATACACAAACCGGCCCCCGGATAATCAGGCTTGACTCGCATCATGCCGGCGGGCTGTCGAGCCGTTCGATGTGCTGCCCGGCGCAACGCGCAAGCAACTCGCCCACCGCGCCCAGCCCGGGAATCTCCAGTTGCGGCGCAATCTCGGCGAGCGGCGCGAGGACGAAGGCGCGCTGATGCAGGCGCGGATGCGGCAAGGTCAGTTCGGGCGCCGTGCTGGTCTGGTCACCATACAGCAGCAGGTCGAGGTCGAGGGTGCGCGGCGCGTTTTTCACGCTGCGGCGGCGGCCGAAATGCGCCTCGACGGCGAACAGTTGTTGAAGAAAAGTCGGCGCTGGCGAGACGGTGAACATCTCCACCACGGCATTGATGAAATCCGGTTGATGGGCGAGCCCCACCGGCGTCGTGCGATAGAGCGAGGAAACAGCGCCCAGGCGGGTCTGCGGCAGGACACGCAACGTCTCGATCGCCGATTTCACCGTCGCCAGCGGATCGCCCAGGTTGGCGCCCAGCGCGACAAAACAGCGCACTTCCATCGTCAGTCGATACTGCTGGCCGGCGTGGTGTCATCGCCCTGGGTAGACGAGGGTTTCGTCCGGCTGCGCCGGCGACGTTTCTTGACTCCGCTTTCAGGCCGCAGCATGGCGGCGCAAGTGTCCTCATCGGCCGTCTGGAAGACCTGCCACCAGGTAGCCAGCTCGTGGTCGAGCTCGCCGCTCTCGGCACGCAGCACGAGGAAATCGAAGGCGGCACGAAAGCGCGGCTGCTCCAGCAAGCGGAAGGGCAGCTTGCCGGAACGCTTCTCGAAGCGCGGCTGCAAGACCCAGATATCCTTGATGTCGCCGGCGATGCGGCGGGTGATCGCCAGCTTCTCGGCCTGGATGTCGAGCACCTCGTCCATCGCCTCGTGCAGCGCCGGAATCGGCAATTCGCCGCGCGCCTTGCGCGCCTCCCAGTTGCCCAGCACTTCATGCCAGAGCAGGGTGGCGAACAGATAGCCGGGAGACACCGATTTACCCGCCCTGACTCGCGCATCGGTGCTGGCCAGGGCCAGCATGACGAATTTTTCGCCCAGCGGCTGCTCGAGAATCACATCGAGCAGCGGCAATAGACCATGGTGCAGTCCGTCTTCGCGCAGACGCTTGACGCATTCAACCGCATGACCGGAAAACAGCAGTTTCAGCATCTCGTCGAACAGCCGCGCGACCGGCACATTCTCGATCAGCACCGCCAGCTCGCGGATCGGCGCCCGCACCGCCGGATCGAGCACCAGCCCGAGCTTGGCCGCCAGGCGCACGGCACGCAGCATGCGCACCGGGTCTTCGCGGTAACGGGCGCGCGGTTCGCCGATCATGCGCAGGGTTTTTTGCTGCAGATCGGCCACCCCGTGGTGGTAGTCGATCACCGTCTGGCTGCCCGGATCGTAATACAGCGCATTGACCGTGAAATCGCGCCGTGCCGAGTCTTCCGCCATGCTGCCGAAAACGTTGTCGCGCAACACGCGACCATGGGCATCCTTGGCCGTGCCGGCATCATGCACGGCACGAAAGGTCGACACTTCGAGCGTCTCGCCACCTTGCATGACATGCACGATCTGGAAGCGGCGGCCGATGATGCGCGAGCGGCGGAACAGGCTCCTCACCTGCTCCGGCGTGGCATCGGTGGCGATGTCGTAATCCTTGGGCACGATCCCGGCAATCAGGTCACGCACCGCGCCACCCACCACGTAAGCCTTGAAACCTGCCTGTTGCAGGGTTTCACAGGTACGCCGCGCGCCGGTGGAAACCATCTCGCGATGGATGCCGTGACGTGCCAGCGGAATGACCGCCGGCTTGCCCGGGGCGGCGGTCGGCGCAGAAGGTTCACCGCGGCGCAGAACGCGTCGCAACAGCTTGACGATCATGGATTCTTGAAATCGGCGGAAACGTGTTCAGGAAGGCCGCAATGATAGCGGAAAACCAGGCACAGCCAAGTTTCAGCGAAGGCTAGTGTGGCGCTTGGTAAATTTTAGTACTGGGGCGGTCAATCCATCGTCGTCCCCGCGGTCTCGACACACCCGGGACTCCGCTTCGCTGCGGGCGAAGCGGGGACCCAGGAACATACTGGATTCCCGCTTGCGCGGGAATGACGCCGAGGTGTTTTGACGGTTTCGACAATTCGCAAGCACTACACGAGGGTCTCAACGCCAAGCGCAGCGGCCGCAGCTAAAACATCTGCCGGCCGACGTTTGGCCACGGCAATGGCCGGCCGATCGGCTAAAATCGCCGCTTTTGTTTCCCTGTCCTGCTATGGAACTGGCCAAGAGCTTCGAACCCGCCGCGATCGAGCGTCACTGGTACCCGATCTGGGAGTCGCGCGGCTACTTCGCCGCCGGTCTCGAACCCGAAAAAACCGAAAATTTCTGCATCCTGCTGCCGCCGCCAAATGTCACCGGCACACTGCACATGGGCCACGGTTTCAACCAGGCCATCATGGATGCGCTGACCCGCTACCACCGCATGCGCGGCGACAACACGCTGTGGCAGCCGGGCACCGACCATGCCGGGATCGCCACCCAGATCGTGGTCGAGCGCCAGCTCGATGCCCAGGGCATGTCCCGGCACGCCCTCGGCCGCGAAAAATTCCTCGAAAAAGTCTGGGACTGGAAAGAACATTCCGGGTCCACCATCACCCGCCAGATGCGCCGCCTGGGCACCTCGCCCGACTGGAGCCGCGAGCGCTTCACGATGGACGCCGGATTGTCGAAGACCGTCACCGAAACCTTTGTCCGCCTTTACCGCGAAGGCTTGATCTACCGCGGCAAGCGCCTCGTGAACTGGGATCCGAAACTGCTCACCGCCGTCTCCGATCTCGAAGTGGTGAGCGAGGAAGAGGACGGCTTCATGTGGGAAATCCGCTATCCCTTCGTCGACGGCGAAGGCGAACTGATCGTCGCCACCACGCGGCCGGAAACCCTGCTCGGCGACGTCGCCGTCGCGGTCAATCCCGACGACGCGCGTTATGTCCATCTGATCGGCAAGCACGTCCGGCTGCCGCTCACCGGGCGCACCATCCCGATCATTGCGGATGCCTACGTCGACCAGGCATTCGGCACCGGTTGCGTCAAGATCACCCCGGCGCACGACTTCAACGACTGGCAGGTCGGCCATCGGCATGCGCTCGAACCGATCTCGATCTTCACGCTCGATGCCCGCATCAACGAACACGGCCCCGAAAAATACCGCGGCATGGATCGTTACCAGGCACGCGCCACCATCGTCGCCGACCTCGAAGCGCAGGGCCTGCTGGTCGCCGCCAAGCCGCACAAGCTGATGGTGCCGCGCGGCGACCGCACCGGTGTCGTCATCGAGCCGATGCTCACCGACCAATGGTTCGTCGCCATGAGCAAACCGGCCGCCGACGGCCACTCGATCGTCGGCAAGGCGCTCGATGCGGTGACCAGCGGCGAGATCAAATTCTTCCCGGAAAACTGGGTCAATACCTACAACCAGTGGCTGGGCAACATCCAGGACTGGTGCATCTCGCGCCAGTTGTGGTGGGGTCACCAGATCCCCGCCTGGTATGGCGACGACGGCCGCTGCTGGGTCGCCCACGACGCGGCCGAAGCCCTGGCGCTGGCGCACGCCGAAGGCTATAGCGGCGGCCTGACGCGCGACCCGGACGTGCTCGACACCTGGTACTCCTCGGCACTGTGGCCATTCTCGACGCTCGACTGGACACCCGACTATCCGGAAAAATCCAACCCGGCGCTCGACCTCTACCTGCCCTCGACGGTACTCGTCACCGGTTTCGACATCATCTTCTTCTGGGTCGCGCGGATGGTGATGATGACCAAGCATATCACCGGCAGGATTCCATTTCGCCACGTTTATATCCATGGCCTGATCCGCGATGCGGAAGGCCAGAAGATGAGCAAGTCGAAGGGCAACGTGCTCGACCCGATCGACCTGATCGACGGCATCGACCTCGAAACGCTGGTCAAGAAACGCACCAGCGGGCTGATGAATCCGAAGGACGCGGCCAAGATCGAAAAGCGCACGCGCAAGGAATATCCGGACGGAATTCCAGCCTTCGGCACCGATGCGCTGCGTTTCACCTTTCTTTCGCTCGCCAGTCCGGGACGCGACATCAAGTTCGACCTGAACCGCTGCGAGGGCTACCGCAACTTCTGCAACAAACTGTGGAACGCCACGCGGTTTGTGCTGATGAACTGCGAGGGCCAGGATTGCGGCGTCAACCCGGCCGACGCCGTCGCGCTCTCCCCCGCCGATCGCTGGATCATCAGCCGGCTGCAAAAGCTCGAAGCCGAAGTGGCGACGCATTTCGCCGACTACCGGTTCGATCTGCTGGCCAGGACAATTTACGAATTCGTCTGGGACGAATATTGCGACTGGTATCTCGAACTGGCCAAAGTCCAGTTGCAGCAGGGCGACCAAGCGCGTCAGCGCGGCACGCGGCGCACCCTGATCCGGGTGCTGGAAACGGTCTTGCGCGCCGCCCACCCGCTGATCCCTTTCATCACCGAGGAACTCTGGCAGAAGGTAGCCTTGACCGCCGGCAAGACGACGGGTGACGGCAGCGAGTCGATCATGACGCAGGCCTATCCGCGGAGCAATCCCGCCACCATCGACGAGGTCGCCGAAGCCTGGGTCGCCACGCTCAAGGCGCTGGTCACCGCCTGTCGCAGCCTGCGCGGCGAGATGAATCTCTCGCCGGCGCTGAAAGTGCCGCTGATCGCCACCGGTGAAGAAAAAGTCGGCGCTGGTGAAGCAACTGCGCTACAAGGCGGTCGAGCAAAAAACGCTCTCCTCGCCGTAGCGGATGGCAAGACGGCGATACTGGAAGAATTCGTGCCTTACCTCGCGGCTTTGGCCAAACTCAGCGATGTCGCGGTCGTCGCCACCCTACCCGACACCGACGCTCCGGTGCAGATTGTCGGCGACTTCCGGTTGATGCTCAAAATCGAGATCGACGTCGCCGCCGAAAAAGAGCGCCTGGCCAGGGAAATCGCCCGTATCGCCGGTGAAATCGTCAAGGCCGAAGCCAAACTGGCCTTGCCGAGTTTCGTCGAACGCGCTCCGGCCACCGTGGTCGCCCAGGAACGCGAGCGGCTGGCCGGCTTCGTCGCACTGAAGGAAAAACTCGAAGCCCAGCGCAAGCGTTTGGGATAACCACGCCGTACCCACCACGGCGCTGCCTGCCCCGCTTGGCTAGATGAACAGCGTCACGTCGGCCTCGCGCGCCACCGGCAGGAAAGTGGCGGCGCCGGCGTAATCGATGCCGCCGATGAAATCCTCGTGGCGGAAGCCGAACAGGTCGACGGTCATCTGGCAGGCGGTGAATTTCACCCCGGCTTCGAGCGAAAGCTCGCGCAGCTCGTCGATCCCGGCCACGCCCTTGTTGGCGATGGTCTGCTGCATGAGTTTGGTCGCCAGCGTCTCGAACCCCGGTACGCCAGCCTGCACGAGGTTCGGGATGTTCCAGTCGATGCCCTGGAACCACTCCGGGCCGAAAGGCATTTTCATCGGCATGCCGGGGTTGCCCAGGGGACTGACCTTCAAGTCGGAGATATCTTTCTTCAGCAGTCCCAAGCCATAGAAGGTAAAGAAGATCGACACGTCCCAGCCCAACGCCGCCGCCGTCGAACCGAGGATGAAGGGCGGGTAGGCCCAGTCGAGCGTGCCCTTCGAGGCAATGATGGCCAGTGCCGGAACTTTCGCTTCCTCGCGGGCGCGCAGCGCTTCTTCAACCCCCTGAGCGATCTTCAGCGGCAGCAGTTCTTCCAGACGGCGATTGACCAGTTCATCGATCGTCGTGGATTGCGGAGTGGATGTCATGATCGGCTTTCGTATCGACGCAAGCAGAACACGCTACTTGCGTTGCATGAAAAATTCGAATTCCTTGTCGTGCGCATTGCTCGCCAGCAAGGCATTGCCGGTCTGCCTGGCGAAGGCGGCGAAGTCCTTGACCGAGCCGGGATCGGTGGCGAGAATGTGCAATACCTGGCCGGAGGCAAGTTCGGCGAGCGCCTTCTTGGTACGCAAAATGGGCAGCGGGCAGTTCAAGCCGCGGGCATCGAGTTCCTTGTCGAAATGCATGGCGTTTTCCTGGATTCGAATCGTCGAGACAGTCCATGGAGTGGACGGGGGCCTAATCTTAACAGGGTGCTGAAAAACCGGAATGAGCAACGGCAACCTGCTAGAATCGACCGGCTTGCAACGCAAGCACCCAGCATCCCGTTTATCCTTCGTTTAATGCCCGAGCGCCACTATCCGCCGTGGATCGTCCAGTTCGCCCGTTACGTCGGCGTCGGCGGACTGAGTTTCGTGGTCGACTTCGTCTGCCTCTATCTGCTCACCGAACGCGCCGGCTGGTATTACCTCGTCTCGGCGACGGTCGCTTTCCTGGCCGGACTGGTGACCAATTACCTGCTGTGCCTGCTCTGGGTGTTCGACTTTCGGCGCATGAAAAACCGCCTGCATGAGTTTTTTATTTTCGGCGCCATCGGCCTCGCCGGCTTGTTGCTCAACGCCCTGCTGCTCTGGCTGCTGACCGACTTTGCCGGCCTGTACTACCTGTTCTCCAAGCTCTTCGCCGCCGCCTTCATTCTGTTCTTCAACTTCTTTCTGCGGCGCTGGATGCTGTTCTCTCCCGTCGCCCGACAACCCATCCAGGAAATCTCGACATGAGCGATGCCGTCATCATCATCGGCGCCGGTCCCGCCGGCCTCACCGCGGCGCTCGAACTCGCCCGCCACTCCGGCATTCGCCCCATCGTGCTGGAGGCGCTCGACGATGTCGGCGGCATTTCGCGCACCATCGAATACCAGGGTAACCGGATGGACATCGGCGGCCACCGCTTCTTTTCCAAGTCCGACTGGGTGATGGACTGGTGGCGGCAGATGATGCCCGTCGCACCCGACAAGGATGCCGACGGCTTCTCCGTGATGCCCCGGGAAGACCGGTATCTGCTGATTCGCCCACGTTTGTCGCGCATCTATTTTCTGCGCCGCTTCTTCGATTATCCGATCTCGCTCTCGGCAAAAACCATGGCCAACCTCGGCCCGGTGCGGCTGGTTCGTATCGGTATTTCTTATGTCTGGGCCAGTCTGTTCCCGCGCAAACCGGAAAAAAATCTCGAGGATTTTTTCTACAACCGCTTCGGCGGCGAACTCTACCGCACCTTTTTCAAGGATTACACGGAAAAGGTCTGGGGTGTTGCCTGCCGCGCCATCAGTCCGGCCTGGGGCGCGCAACGCATCAAGGGCCTGTCGATCACCAAGGCGATCCTTCACGCCGTGAAAAAAAACTTTTCTCGCGGCAACGCCAATGTTGCGCAAAAGGACACGGAGACCAGCCTCATCGAACGTTTCCTCTATCCAAAATTCGGCCCTGGCCAGATGTGGCGCCTGGCCGCCGAGGAACTGCGTGCCCGTGGCGGCGAGATTCACTTCGGCCTCAAGGTGGTCGCCCTCACGCGAGAGAACGGCCGCCTCGTCGCCATCGAAACCGAAGCCGCCGACAAAAGTCGGCGCCGGTGGCACGGCGACTGGTTTATTTCCACCATGCCGGTGCGCGACCTCGTGCTCGCCGTGGACCCGCCACCGCCCGCGCCGGTGCGCAGCGTGGCCGAAGGCCTGATGTATCGCGACTTCATCACCATGGGCCTGCTGCTCAAGAAACTCAAACCGCGCCCCGAAGGCAAACCACCCTTGAACCTCCTGCCCGACACCTGGATCTACATCCAGGAGCCGGACGTGAAGATCGGCCGCCTGCAAATCTTCAACAACTGGAGCCCGGCACTGGTCAGGGATGCCGACACGATCTGGATGGGACTCGAATACTTCTGCCAGGAAAACGACGAATTGTGGCGCATGAACGATGCGGAATTCGCCAGTTTCGCCATTGCGGAACTCGCCAGAATCGATCTCATCGATCCCGCCGACGCGCTCGACTCGCATGTCGTCCGCATCCCGAAGGCTTATCCCGCCTACTTCGGCACCTACGACCAGTTCGATACCCTGCGCGAATTTACCGACGGCATCGAGAATCTGTTCCTCGTCGGCCGCAACGGCATGCACCGTTACAACAACCAGGACCATTCGATGGTCACCGCAAAGCTCGCGGCCGAAGCGATTCTCGCCGGTCGCACGGACAAGGCGGCGATCTGGTCGGTGAATGTCGAAGACGAATACCACGAAGAAAAGAAAGCCTGAGTCGATGCGCGGATTGATGCGCAGACTGCCGCCACTCGAACAGGCGGCAGTCTGCGCCATGCTTGCCGCGCTTGTGCTGGTCAGCGGATTTGACCTCGTCTTCTATTTCCCCGACACGCACTCCAGCGCCTTTGCGCTGGAGCACTATCTGGCAGGAATTTTCCTTTCCGCCGTTCTGCTCGCTTTTCTTCACTGGCGGGCGAACAAAGCCTTGCCAGGCGCGGAGCTCCTGCGCCTCGGCCGCCAGATGCTGGCCCTGGCCCTGATCGTTTATCTGCATTTCAATTTCAAGCTCTGGGCGCAACTGGTCAACCCCAGTCGGTTCGACGATCTTTATTTGGCCATCGATCAGGCGCTGCCCTGGCTGATGCAACTGATCGGCTTTCTCAATCTTGGCTTCACCCCCCTCAAGACCGTGCTGCCCGATGCCTATCACGATGTTTTCGTCGCCATGTTTCTGGCCACCTTCCTGTGCCTGGCCGCCACTCACCGATCACGCGCCTTCGAGCAAAGCCTGCTTGCCATCGCCTGGGTATTGATCCTCGGGGGATTAGCCTATCTGCCGGCACCGGCCCTGGGCCCATTCCTTTACGACGCCGACCTCGGTAGCCACGCCAGCTTCATCCAGCAGGACATGCTGGGTTTCATGCGGCGCTTCACCACCTCCAACGGGCAGGATTACGAGAGAGGCAACTTCATCATGCCACTCGCCGCAATGCCCTCGCTCCACATCGCACATGCCTTCGTCCTTCTCTACTACGCATGGAAAAACCTGCGCTGGCTGGGCTATGCCTATCTGCCGCTGTTTCTTTTCCTGCTCACCGAAGCCATCACCTCCCACTGGCATTATCTGATCGACCTGCCGGCCGGGCTGCTGATTGCCCTGCTCGGCATCAAGGTCGCCCGCTGGCAGATGCGGGAATCAAGGTGAGGGCGCGAAATCGGCCGGCAGAAAATCCGTGTAGAAACCATCTGCACCCAGTGAAGTCAGCGTACTCGCCTGATCTTCTTCATTGACGACAAAAATCCATATCCCCTTCCCCAGCACCCGTAACCGTTCTGCCGTCGCCTGCCGGAAACGTTTTTTCTCGAATGCCACGGCAACCATTTGCGGATCACGCGCTGCCGCGGCGATGATTTCCTGGTCCGCGGCATGAAACCGATATGTCGTGAAAATCCAGTGCACATAGCCCGCTTCGCGGCGCAAAATGTCCGCATCGGCTGGTGCATAGAGTTGTGGGTAGACACGCCCGATCACTTCGGGCGTCCGGCTTTTGAGCGCCGCCCAAATCTTGCGGTGAATCCGCCGGTAAGCCTCGGGCGAATGTCCGAGATCATCATCCTGAATCCGGTTTGCGGAATTCTTCACATCGAGGATCAGCCGTATCTCCGGGTGTTGCTCGACGAGAGCGAGCACGCCTTCGAGATCGAGCGGCGTATAGCGTCCATAGAGCCTTCCAGCCATGAACTGTTGGTGGGTGAGCTCACCGATGTGCAGTGTGCTGCCCAGCTCCTTGGTTAACGGGCCAAGCGTATGGCAGGCCACCAGCCGGCCATCGCGAGTTTCGACCAGGTCGACCTCGAACCAGCGAAAGCCGCGACGAACCGACGCAGCGAAGGCTTCGCGCGAATCCGTATAGGTCAAGTCATCCACCGTACCGAGGGCATGCGCGATCATGACCGGCGATGCAGCAGGCGTCGCCGGTCTGATCAAGGGAATCATTCCCAAAAGTCCAGCCAGCACCCCACCCGCCGCGAGCATGAACGCAAGAGCCATCCAGCGGCGCCTAGGGGTAAGCAACTTGAGGGCTCTTTTCATGAGTTACCGCTGGCCACGCCTGTTGCCGCATTTGCCGGCAATCATAAAGCGAATGGTCGACGTCGACGCTTTTGCCATGTTTGTACAGGGGAATCACCTCGTGCGTCATGGCAAGTTCGGGAAAATCCATCGGATCAATCACCCAGTCGAGCGCCGGGTCGTTACAGAGATAGACGAGACTTTTCCGCGACAACGCATTTATTTCTCCCTGCACCGAAGCCATGGCGTGCAGATTATCCGGCCACGAAATATAGCGCCGCCTCAATACTGAGGCCAGGCGCGCCGCCTCATCGAGACGTGGATCGGCAAACAACTCATCCGCGATGCCGACCTGGGCCGTCCGCTTGAGTCGGCGCTCCATTTCCAGCGCATGCCGACGGGAAAACACGATACCGACCGCCTGAACACTACCGGCATAACTCGCCGTGTGCAGTTCGAACCAGATACCCTCCGGATTGCCCGGCCAATAAACAACCTCGCCTGGCCGGATGTGACCGGCAAAATAGGTTGGCGGTGCATACGGCCGATACCGTTTTTCCAACGCCCGAACGAACTCGCCACGCTGATCCCAGACGGTCAGTACCGCCCCACAGGCGAGCAAGCCAAGCAACAAGCCCGTACGCTCCGGTAACCGTACCAATACAAGCCATGTCAGAAACGCCAACAGACCGAAGCCGCCGGTAACCAGCAAACCACGCAGTCCATCGGACACCTCAGCCCAGACCGATTGCGCCGCACCCTGCATTTCGAATTCGAGCCACAAACCGGGCAATGCGCTGATCACGCTGACAGAGAAAACCAGCCAGCCGAAACGGTACGCCCAGACCTCGGACAAGGCATGCGAGCAACGCACCAGCCCCCCACGCGCAAAATGCAGCGCGATAGCCACCGCGAGCAAGCCATAGCCGCCGCCATATTCCACCCACAGCAGTGCAGTCGCTGCCAACAGCAAGCCGACACGGCCATGCCGCGTTGCCCCCGGCCACTGTCCAGCCAGATCGCAGACCGCGATGACGGCGAAAACCAGGGTCAGCCATAGCGCACGCCAGGGCTGTACCTGGAGGACCAGCGCCGAGGGATAAAAGCTGCTTGCCAGCAGCGTCACCGCGAGGCCAAGAAAACCAACGATCAAGGCGAGCACGTAATAACGCCGCAAGCGCGCCTCGCCAAACTGGGCTGCCAGCAGAAGCAATGCCGCAGCCAGCACGAGCAGGGTCTGGTCATAATCCCGCCCAGGCATCATCACGATCACGGCGGTTTGCGCGACCAGATCGAACCAGTGGCCATCCATGGCCTGGAACCGGGGGACGCCGGCGAGAATCAGCGCGATCACCGCCAGGGGGGCAAGGCCAATGGCCAGAACAGCCAGCTTTTCCTGCAATCTTGCACCGAGCCCGAGCGCCACCGCGCCGATCGCCATCAAGGGATGCAACAGCAGCGCCAGGCCATGAAATCCCCATGCCCAGCCAACCCGCCCGCGTAGCTGAAAGGTCAGGGCCGCCAGGCTCGCCGCCACGGCGAAGGGACGCGGCGTCGGGAACGCCTCGGCGAGCCGGGTAATGCCCCAGTCATTGGGGCAATAGGCGAGGGGGAAACTCATCAAAAGCAAAAAAGCCAAGGCACCGAAACGCCCCGGCCGGGCCACCCGCACCAATGTCCAAGAGGCCAGCGCATAGACAAAGCCGCCAAGCAAGCTGACGAGCCGCGCCGCCTCGCCCAGGCCCAGCCAGGCGACGAGCCGGGCAAACAGCGGCGTAAACAGTGAAATCCCGTCCTGGGTGCCGTAAACAAACCACGGGTCGCGTGCGTAGTTCTGCGGCATCAGCCAGTGCAGTGCCATCACACTGTACAACCGTGCGTCATGCCAGATGCCCCAATAGGGGTGCAACAGCAGCCACAATGCGAAGCCCGCCAGGAAGATGGCCCCGGAGCGGGGATCGTTCACCCTGCCACGCAACAACGCGCCAAAAGTCGGCTCTGGCAACACGGCAACCTGTCCTGGTTCAGTACTCATGACAGGGATAAAGGCCCCAGTCCTGCAACTGCGTCACGGGCATCACACCCGAGGCGGGAGTGCGCTCCACGACCCAGTCGAGCTCCAGATCGCGGCAGAGCTCGCGGTGATCGGTGACTTTCTGCAAGGCTTGCGAACGCCGGTTGAGCAACGCAAATTTTTCCTTCGAGAACATGATGCCGGTACGCTGGATTTCGCCGGCATAGCTGGCCGCATGCAGTTCGAACCAGACCGCCGTTTCCCTCTCCGGCCAGGCCACCACCGCACCCGGCTGGATGAAGCGCACAAACGGGTGCGATGGCTGGCGAGGCGCGAGCCAACGCGCTTCTTCTGCCCGTCGCGGCGCACTGCGCCAATCCCAGGCGCTCAAGGTCAGCCCGGCCGTGGCAGCGAGAAGGACAAGGGCAGCGAACGTGGCTGCTCGCCACCGCGCCAACACGCCCAGAACGATTGCCAGCAAAAAGGGAAACAGCCATGAGCCTCCAGCGACCAGCCCGTGCAGCACGTTGGCATCCGGCCACCAGGCGCCGATAAACCGCGCGCCGAAAATTTCAAGTTCCGTCCACAGACCCGGTAGCGCGACAACCCACAGGATGATCGCACACGCCAGCGCGCCGCGGCGCCAGCGGTGCACTCCTTGCGCCACCGTGATGTAAAAACGCGCCGGCAGAAAACTCAGCGCCAGCGTGATCACGCCCAGTGCCGGCCAGAGCCACGGCGTCACTCCCGTACCGAGCGTCACCAGCGCCAGCAGCACCGCGCACAGCCAGGGCACGGCCAGTCGCTCGGGCGAGGCGCGATGCAGGGTTTGCAGCACATCGAGCAACGCCACGCCCGCGATCGGCAGCGTCAACCAGGTCACGCGCCAGGGCTGGCCCTGGACCACGATTTCGAGCGGGAACACCACGCTCATCCAGGCCAAAGCCAATGCTCCGCCGCCGAGATAAAAAAGTCGCAGATACCATGGCCGCAGCGCCACGGTGCCGGCCCGCGCACCGAGCAGCAAGAGCACCAGCGGCAACACGTGGTTCGACAGCCGCGATGCGCCCGGCTTGAACATGATGTCCGGCGCATTGTGGATAAACTCCAGTATCGCGCCATCGAACAGACGCAGACCCGACACGGCTATTCCGTCGAAAGCGCCGCAAGCGCCGACTATCGCCGTCGCCAGCGCCGGCAACAGCGCCAGCCAGGGCAGCAGACGCAACGGCAGATAGCCGCTGGCAAACAGCATCAACGGCCAGATCCCGAGCAAGGGATGGAGCAGAAAAGCGAGCAGCGCCAGGCCGCTTGCCCAGCGGCGATACCCTTTCAATTCGAACGCAATCGCCAGCAAGCCACAAGGCAGCGCCCATGAACGCGCGGTGGCGAAATTTTCGTCGAGCATGAACACCCCGCCGTTGGGCGAGTAACTCACCGTCACCACGGCGGCGAACAGCACGGCAAAGCGTCCCGCCAGTGACTCGCCGAGCACTGCATGCGCGAACAGAACCCAGGCCGTCACCCACCCCGCCGCGCCGGAGAGCACAACCAACCGGGCGGCGGCATCGAGCCCGAGCGCACGCACCAGCTCGCCATACAACGGGGTGAACAGACTCAGATCGGCCTGCGAGCCAAAACGGAAGAACACATCGTTCGCCAGCGCCTCGGGATAAATCCAGTGCGCGGCGATCAGGCCATAGATACGGGCATCGTGCCAGATTCCCTGATAGGGATGGTTGAGCAGCCAGAGGAGAAAGGCTGAAAGCCACAGACTGCCCGCCAGCCACGGATTTTGCCGTGTCGCCAGCGCCGAGTTTTTATCCGCCCTGGACGACATGCAGGAAAGCCGTCTCCAGCGAGAGCGTCGGCTTGATCTCGATGATCACGTGGCCGGCCGTCTCGAGCCGGTGCAGTGTCGACCACAACTGCGTGCGCGGCACCTCGAGCACCCAGCGGCCGCCCGGCTCGGGCTGCATCTCCGGCATGACGGCGGATTCACCCTGGCTGCGCAGCAGCACGCGGTCATCCTCGCCCGCCAGCTCGGCGGGCGAGCGCACCGCGCGCAGTTCGCCCTTGTGGATCAGACCAAAGCGATCGGCCAGGCGCTCGACATCGTGCAACACATGCGAGGTGAGAAAGATCGTGCCGCCCGCCTTGCGGTAGTCGGCGAGGATATCGACCACCTCGCGGCGGCCGATGGGGTCGAGGCCGGAAAGCGGCTCGTCGAGAATCAAAAGACGCGGCTGCACGGCCAGCGCATGGGCCAGCGCCGTGCGTTGCGCCATGCCCTTGGAGAAGGCGCGCACGGTTTTGTTGGCCACCTCGGCCAGGCCGAATCGCTCCAGCCAGCGCAGCGCATGCGCCCGCCGATCGGGCACGGCAACACGATGCAGGCGAATGCCCATGTCGAGGATTTCCAGCGGCGTCAGATATTCCGGCAGGCTCGGATTTTCCGGGACGTAGCCCAGGCCCTGGCGGGCGGCCGGATCGGCCACGGCGCGGCCGAACAGCGCAGCCTCGCCTTGTGACGCGCGCATCACACCGGTCAAAATTTTGATCAACGTGCTTTTGCCCGCGCCGTTGGGGCCGATGAAGCCGAACACTTCGCCTTGCGCGACCTCGAGCGAGACGCCTTTGAGCGCCTCGAAAGGCGGCGAGGCCCAACGGCGCGGGTAGGTTTTGCGCAGGTCGTGGATAGCTATGGCACGAGTCATGATGGCGGAGGTGAAGTACGTAAGACGATGTTGCCCTGCGGGTCAAAACCAAAACCGAAGCCGAAGGGGTCTTGCGGTAGCGCGGGGAGGATGCCGGAATTGACCAGCTCTTGCAAATTGGCTACCGGCCTGCCAAAGCGTTCGCGGTAAGTTATTGCTGCCCGCCTTAACTGCTGCAACTGGCGCAACCGCACCACCCGCGTTTCCAGATACCTGCGAAAATCGCGACGCCGCGCCTCTTTGGCCATGGCTTCAACTACACGAATTGCCAGTTCGGTGTCCTGCGCTTTGTCCATCCAGCGCGCGGCCATGTTCTGCATGGTGAGTTGCTGATCGGGATCCGGCAGTTTTGCCGCGGCCTCCCGCAGCCAGGCCGCAGCGCCTACCGGGTCATGCCGATAGTACCACTGATTGAATGCATAAAAGAAAGACGGTTGATAGTCGAAGAACCGTATGCGACTGGCCCGGGCCAGAATCGTCTGCGCCGCGTCCAGCTCGCCATATTGCGGCAGAATCGCGAAGGCAATGTAGTAATTGTCCTCGTGCGCCGGGTTGAGCCAGGAAACATCCCCTTGTACTTTGCCCAGAACGGCGTAATCCTCGGGTTTCATTTTCTCGGTGGAGACGACCAGTGCGCGAATGGCCGCGATGTTGGCTGCCAGATAACGATCGCCCATGGCCATGAACACCTGGACGAACAAGGGCAGAGCCACCTGCATTTCGGCTGAAACGGACTGTCGCGGCACAGCTTTCAGCCGCTGGGATGCGGTCACGAACACCAGCGCCAGCACCAGCGCCAATACGGGTGTGACGAGCCAGCCCTGGCGCAACGGTCTCGCCGTCATGCCAGCGCCGACTATTCGAATTCCCGGCGCGTGAACGTCATCACGGCCAAGGCAAGCAGGAGCGCAGAATAGCTCGCCGCCAGGAGCAGCCCCAAGCCGACGGCTTGCCCATCCGGCGCCAGGCCGTACAGCGGCCAATTCCGCCAGTCGAGCCGCGACAGATCGGGGAGTATGTACTGAATGGCCTCGATGACGGGCTTGAGCCGCATCAAATCCGCATCGCCCTCCGCCCCTTTGGCCAGATACTCGGCCACCGCGCCCAGACTCTTGCCGCCGACGGCAAATGCAAGGCCCAGCGCCAGCGGCAGCATCGGGATCGTGGCAAAGGTCGACACCCACAGCGCAAAGGCGGCAACCACCGCCGCATCCACCCATAAACCGGTTACCGTGCCCCAGTAAGGAAAGCCGAGGACCACCGAAAAACCCTGCGCATAGCCCTTGCCCAAGGACAGCACCACTACCCAGAGCAACATCCCGAGCAGCACTGCGGCTAATGCAACCAGCCCCAGCACGCCCAGATAACGTCCGATGATGTAGCGGCTGCGAGCCACCGGGTAGGTCAGCGCAAGCAGCACCGTGCGCCGCTCGATTTCACGCGCGACCAGTTCCTGCACCCAGAACAGGGAAAAAAGAGTCAGCGTGATGCGCAGGCCGGACAGCCCGACGTCAAGCGCAACCGTCTGCGGCTGGCGCGGAGAAAAGGATGCGGAAAGATAGGCGATGCCGACCAGCAGGGCGCCCACGATCAGGATGAACTGAACGCTCCGGCTACGCAGGCCGGCACGCCCGGCCGAAAGCATGAACTGCCACATAGTGCGACCCTAACAAAAAGAGCGCACCCGTGGGTGCGCTCTTTCATGGAAACTAACGCGATTACGAAGCCGAAGCAGCAGTTACCGCCACGCCGTGAGCAGTTGTCACGTTAGCTGCGGTACACGCGTCATTGGTGCCGGTGCACTTCGCGCTGGTGGTTACCGAACCGCCATTGCTGGTACCGATGAACGACTGGTTGCCTTTCTTCGAACCGGAAGACACGGCGAATGCGGTGCCTGAAACTTCGTCGTAGCTAACCAGGGTATTGTTCGAACACTGAACATCAAACCCGTTCTTGACGAAAATCGGCGTCGTCAGCACAGTACCCGAACCACCATTGACCGTATTCTTTCTTGCCGTGCCCCCATCGCAAATGCATTGCTCCGTGGCAGCCGTTCCACCCGTGGTAGCTCCCGCAGCAACCAGAGCGCCGCTGGAAGTATCAGGACAGGCAGCGGCAAATGCCCCTGCCGAGAAAAGGCCGGAGATCAAGCCAATCACAAATATCTTTTTCATTTGAATTTCCTCTCGATCAGTTGGTGTTGGCGATGGCGGAGGTCAGCACGTTTTTCGCATCAGACTGCGCGGCCTTGTTCTCGGCCTTTTTCGTGTACTCGCTGAACTGCGGAATAGCGATGGCCGCCAGAATACCGATGATCGCCACGACGATCATCAGTTCGATCAGGGTAAATCCCTTTTGCAGCTTTTTCATACGATCTCTCCTTTGCAAAGATAGATGCGACACCTGTCGCTGGGATAAATCTAGCATATGCCGTGCCATACTGTAAACCTGCGTCATAAAAGTTCATCGATCCGCAACAGGCTACTTCCCCGTCATTCCCGTGGTCTCGACACACCCGGGACTCCGCTTCGTGGCGGGCGAAGCGGGAATCCAGGCGGCAGGAGGCACCGAGAGGCACCCCTGGATTCCGGGTCAAGCCCGGAATGACGGTGCGCGGGGTCAGGCCCGGAATGACGGAGGGACGCCGGCATGACGAATCCCGGCTTTTGCGGAAGTATCCGCCCCACCAAAGCTGACGAAAAACGTCACTCTTTTACGCATCACGTCAGCAGTTCACCTTCATCCACCTCGTCGATCTGCGCCGGGTCGAGAAACTGCTCGGCATACCGCCGATAAATCTTCTGTTTGACGAAAACGACGAACAGGTCGGGATCGATATGACCGTTGCGCTTGAAGCTGGCGAGAATCTTCATTGCCTGCGAGAGCTTCATGCCATGTTTGTAGGGTCGGTCGCGCGCGGTGAGCGCCTCGAAGATATCGGCGATGCCCATGGTGCGGGCCTGGATGGACATCTGCTCGCGGGTCAGGCCCTTCGGATAGCCCTTGCCGTCCATTCGTTCATGATGGCCGCCGGCGTATTCGGGGACGTTTCTCAGGTGTTTCGGCCAGGGTAATTGTTCGAGCATCTTGATCGTGGCGACGATGTGGTAATTGATGACCTCGCGTTCCGCCTGGGTCAGGGTGCCGGCGCGGATGGCGAGATTCTCGACTTCCTCGGCACTGAGGAAATTGGCCTCGACGCCTTCGACATTGCGCCAGGTGTGCTTCTGTCCGATCTCGCGCACACGCTGCTGGTCGGCTTCCTGCATCGCTTCGCCGCCAATGTTGCAACCGCGCAGAAAGCTGCGTTCCGCGTCGAGCGCACGCAGCTGATCCATCAACTCTTGCTGAATCCGGCTTTCGGCCGCCGCATCGCGCTTTTCGCGCAGGGCCAGTTGCCGGCGCAAGACGGAAATCTCGGCGTCGCGTTTCAAGACCTCGAAACGGGTGTCGATCAGGTGAATCCGATCGAAGAGGGTTTGCAGCTTGGTCGCCTTGTCCACGACATGCACCGGCGTCGTGACCTTGCCGCAATCATGGAGCAGACCGGCGATCTTCAACTCGTAGCGATCCTTGTCGGTCATGTGAAAATCGGCCAGCGGGCCCTCATGGGTCGCATCGACCGCTTCGGCCAGCAGCATGGTCAACACGGGTACGCGCTGGCAATGGCCGCCGGTATAGGGCGATTTTTCGTCGATCGCCAGATTGATCAGATTGATGAACGATTCGAACAGCTTTTCCAGTTGATCGATCAGCAGCCGGTTGGTCAGGGCGATCGCCGCCTGCGAGGCGAGCGATTCGGCCAGACTCTGGTCGGCGGCGGAGAATGCGGCGACCGCGCCACTGACCGGATCGATGGCATTGATCAGTTGCAGGACGCCGATGATCTCGCCTTCGTGGTTCTTCATCGGCACGGTGAGAAAGGCTTGCGAGCGATAGCCAGTTCGCGCATCGAATTTGCGCGTACCCGAGAAATCGAAACCGGCCGCGGCATAGGCATCGGCGATGTTGACGGTCTGATCGTGAAGCGCGGCATAGACCGCGACCATCGCGTCGTTGGGCTTGCCCTGCTCGTCCGTCAGCGGCAGGTTGGGGAAATTGATCGGGTTGCCGGTCGTGCCGCCCATCGCGATATGCAGCGAATCGGTGCGCAGAATCTCGAAGCGCAACGCCTTGCCATCCTCGGTCATCCGGTACAGCGTGCCGCCATCGGCGTGGGTGATGGTCTTCGCCGCCACCAGGATGGCTTCCAGCAGGCGATTGATGTCGCGCTCCTTGGACAGGGCGGCGCCGACGGCATTGAGCCGTTCGAGACGGCGAAACAGATCTTCCGTGCTGTCCATGGCCATCTCCTTACTTTATGCAGACGGCGCGTACCTGCTTGACATCCGTCACGCCTTGCAGGGACTTCTCCAGTCCATCCATCTTCAGGGTCAGCATGCCATCTTCCAGCGCCTGGGCGAACAGTTGCGCGACGCGGGCATGCTCCTGGATCAGTTTCTTGGTCGCATCGGTACCGGTCATCAGTTCATGCAGGCCGGCGCGCCCCTTGTAGCCGGTGCCGCCGCAGGCATCGCAGCCCTTGGCGCGGTAGAAGACCAGATGTCCGTCCTTGCCATAATCCTTGATCAGACGCGCCAGCGTCGCATCGTACGCGGCCTGGAAATCCTTCTTGAAGAGCTCGGTGCTCATCAGCTCGGCGCAGTACTCCGTCATGAAGGCCTTGACCTCGGCCGCGTCCGGAACATAATCCTCCTTGCATTTGCAGAGCCGCTTGGCCAGTCGCTGCGCCAGAATGCCGAGCAGGGCATCGGAGAAGTTGAAAGGGTCCATGCCCATGTCGAGCAGGCGGATGATCGATTCCGGGGCGCTGTTGGTGTGCAGCGTGGCGAACACCAGGTGGCCGGTGAGCGAGGCCTCGATGCCGATGCTGGTGGTTTCGGCATCGCGCATCTCGCCGACCATGATGATGTCCGGGTCGGCGCGCAGGAAAGCCTTCATCACCATCGGGAAGTCCATCACCTTTTTATTGACCTGTACCTGGCGCAATCCCTTCTGGGTAATTTCCACCGGGTCTTCCGCCGTCCAGATCTTGGTATCCACCGTGTTGAGATAGCCCAGCACCGAGTGCAGCGTGGTCGTTTTTCCCGAACCGGTCGGGCCGCAGACGAAGAACAGGCCATACGGCTTGGAGATCGTCGCCTTGAGCGTGGTCAGGTTGGTCGGCAACACGCCCAGTTTGTCGAGCGGAATCGGCTCGCCACCGGCCAGGATCCGCATCACGACATCCTCGACGCCACCGGCCGTGGGAATGGTCGCCACCCGCAGTTCGATGTCCAGCGGACCGTATTTCTTGAATTTGATCTTGCCGTCCTGGGGTTTCCTGCGTTCGGCGATGTCGAGGTCGCACATGATCTTCAGCCGGGCCGCCATGGCGCTGCGATAACTGGAGGGTACCTCGATGTATTTCACCAGCGTGCCGTCCTTGCGAAAGCGGATCAGCACCTTGTCCTTGCCTTGCCCCGGCTCGATATGGATGTCCGAGGCGCCTTGCTGATAGGCATCGATGATGACCTTGTTGACCAGTTTGACCAGTTCGTTGTCCTGCGCGGCCGAAACATCGTCGCTGACCACCCCTTCTTCCAGATCACCCTCATCGAGCGTCGAGAGCAGATCGCCGACCGAGCTATCATCGGTGAAGCCGGGCATGCCACCCGTGCCGAACAGTTGGTCCAGTATCTGCACGAACTCGCGGTTGGATGTCACCCGATAGCCGAGCTTGGCGCGCGGGAAAATATTGCCGACCACGCGGGAACTCTTGATCTGCTCCGGATCGAGACAGACCACGATGATGCCTTCGGCATTTTCTTCGACCGGCGCCCACTGGTTCTGCAGCAGATAGTCCCGCTTGAGATTCTTCAGCAGGTCCACCGGCTTGAGCCGGTCGCTCTTTAATGACTCATAGGGAACGCCAAAATATTTCGCCAGAGCCGCGCCGAGAGCCGCGGGTTTGACCTGGAATTCGTTGACCAGGACATCCTCGAGGTCGAGGTTCTTGCGCCGCGCCGTGCGCTGGGCCAGTTCCAGTTCCTGCGCCGAAATCACGGCGTCGGTAATCAGGAAATCGTATTTCGTCTTGACCGCATGGGCCGGCTTGCTGCGCTGCGTGAAAGCGATGGCCAGGGTTTCGCACAAGCCCTTGGCGCCTTCTTCCGCGACGGCGGAAAACGGTGTCCCCGTCTTGTTGTTGATGATCTGGACGATGCCCAGCAGTTCCGTCTTTTCACTATCGACGATCGGCGCCACCAGCATCTGCTTGGTGCGATAGCCAGTGCGCTTGTCCACCTCATGCAGAAAGCGCAGCGAGGGATTGATCGCCTTGAGTTCGGCCTCGTCATAGACATCATGAATATTGACCAGCTTGCGCGCCAGCGCGACGTGCCCGGCGATGCTCTGGTCGGAGATCGGCAGGCGCAGATCCTTGAACGAATTGAGTCCGACCTTGACCCTGGATACGATCGAAGCCTTGTCCTCGCCAACACTGTAGATCGTCAGGCGGTCGGCATTGAACAGGCCGCAGATATCGCCCGACAGTTCCAGCATGATCTCATCGACGTTTTCCGTCGCATGGATCTTGTTGGTAACCGCCTGCAGGTTACGAAAAAACTCGAGGCGGCTGGTGACATCGCCGGCTTCCGCTGTCGTGTTGGGACTGGCATTCATTGGATTGACTCCATGGGTTCCATGCATGCCTTCATGCCGCCTTCGAGCCAGACGGCATGCAGACCTCGCTGGGAAAGTAAAAATGCGGCGGCGGAGCTGCGGCGTCCGGACTGACAATAGACAACATAATCCTTTTCCGGGTCAAGTCCCGCCATTGCCTGACGAATTTCATTCAGGGGAATATTTATGGCGCCTGAAAAGCCGTCATTCCGGAATTCGGCGGCAAAGCGCACATCGATCCACACCGCACCCGCAGCGACACGCCGGCGCGCTTCGGGGAGCGCAATGCTTTGTAACAATGGCGCACGCAACAACTGACCGAAGTCGGCCTTTGCCAGCCGCAACAGAATACCAGCGGTTTTCATGGTCACCGTCGCATTGCGTGCCGTATCCGCTACCAGCGCCTCTTCGCCGAAGGCATTACCCGACTTCAACTCGGCCAGTGGCAGCGTGGCGCCCGCCACCTGACGCGACACGCTGCAGCGACCGCTCTCGATCAGGTAGTAATAATCGCCGGGGTCGCCTTGCCGGATCACCGTCTCGCCACGGCCGACTTTTATGCGTTCGAAGCACGCCAGCAGCGTCTGGATATTGGCCGCCGGCAGGCTGGCAAAGGCACCCTGCGTCAGATTGACGACAGAGAACATGCTCGACATCAGGCGCCAGTCGGTGGGCTCGGGCTCGGTTTCCGGTCCTTCGCTGCGTACCGCATCCGTCGTCGCGAGCTGGTTCCAGGTCAGCAGGATATCCAGTGCGTCTTCGTCGACAGTAAGTAGTTCGACATCGGTAATGGCCTTGCAGCGCAGCGGATGCGGCACGCAGCGCGGTAGCGGCAAACTGCCCTGCTCACATCCGCCGACCAGCACTCGTTCGCTGCCATCGGGCATTTCGAGCTTCATTTCGCCCTGCAGCAGGTAGCGTACCTGTCCATACCCGTTCGACGCCGCCAGCGGATTGGAATTGCGCGGAAATGCATTCAGCCGGCAAATCGGGAGCAGCTCGCGCAACCTGGACTCACCCAGCGCAGCCAGCGGCTGGAGGCGGGACAGGCGCGGCAGGCGGGCTTCGAGGTCAGCCACGTTCATAGCTCGAAGACATGGTTGTTCTGCAACATCCCGGGATCATATTCGCCGATGCAGTCCTCGATCTCCTGCATGGTCAGCTCGATCTGCCCCGGCTTGAGGTGAGTGATGAAGATTTCCGCATCCCGCTGCAACTGGGCCAACTCTTCGGCGAGCATGTCCGGGCACAGATGCAGGGAAGCCTTCGCCAGGCGTTTTTCCCGATTTGAAAAGGCGCATTCGACGAGCAGATAGCGCAGATCATCGATCCGGTTGACCGCTTTCCAGAGTTCGGGGCAGGGACCCGTATCCCCGGTAAAGACCAGGCTGCCACGAGCGGATTTGAGTTGGTAACCGACAGCCGGCACGGTGTGGTTGGCCGGCAGGGAGATGATTTGCCGGTCACCGAGTGAAACGGGTTCGCCGGCATGAACGGTGGAGAAACACAAAAACGGGCTTTTGACCGAAGGAATTTGACTGAAATCCGGCCAGATGCTCCAGTTTAATACATGGGCCCGCAAGATTTCCAGCGTCGCTTCGCTGGCATGCACGGTGAGTGGCCGGTTGCGCATGTCGCCCACCGTATCGACCAGAAACGGCAGCGAGGTCACATGATCGAGGTGCGAATGAGTCAGGAAGACATGATCGATTTGCGCCAGCTCGGCAAGCGAAAGATCGCCCACGCCGGTCCCCGCATCAAGCAGGATGTCGTGATCGACAAGAAAGGAAGTCGTCCGCAAATGACGGCCGCCGATGCCACCACTACAGCCGAGGACACGTATCTTCATGATTACTTGGTATCGAAAGTCCAGGCGCCGTCCCAATCCGCGCCCGGCGATGCCTTGCGCAGATGCTGGATGCGCTGGCCATACAGCTCATACAGATAACGTGGCTTGATTCGCGTCAGATTGAGCAACATCACCTCGGCCTGATCCCAGTCCTGCGTCCGGTAGACGCGCAAGGCCTGCTGCCAGAGCTTGAGTTCCTCCAACTCGTCGCGCGGAGCCTGGCCTTCCTGTCCGAGGGGCTCGTAAATTCCCACCGGCTCGTCCTTGCCCTTGACCCGGACGCGATCGAGTTCACGAAAGGCGAATTCCTTTTTCAGCTGCTCGCGCGTCAGCTCGCCGACGATGATGCCGACGCCGTACTGCTTGGTGATTCCCTCCAGGCGCGAGCCGAGATTCACCGCATCGCCCATTACCGTGTAGGACTGGCGCACGGGGGAACCCATGTCGCCAACCGTCATCGGTCCGCTATTGACACCGATACCGATCTTCAGCGTGGGCCAGCCACGTGCGGCCAGCTCCTTGTTCAGCGCCGGCAATGCGGCCTGCATTTCCAGGGCGGTGAGTACGGCATGCTTGGCATGCTCCGGATCGTCCACCGGCGCTCCCCAGAAGGCCATGATGGCATCCCCGATGTATTTGTCGAGCGTGCCGCGATGCTTGCGCACGATCACCGTCATCGCGCCCAGATATTCGTTCATCAGGGTGGCCAGCTGCTCCGGTTCGAGTCCCTCCGAAATGGTGGTGAACCCGCGCACGTCGGAAAACAGCACGGTCAGTTCCGCCTTGCGTCCCGCCATGCTGTAGTTTTCCGGATCACGACTCATTTCCTCGACCAGTTCCGGTGGTACATACTGGCCGAACAGCCCGGTCAGCTGGCGCTTGCTGCGCGACTCGACAAAATAACCCCAGGACATGTTCATGGCATAGAGCGCAATGATCGCCATGAGTGCATTGGCCAGCGGCAGGACGACATTGGCGACATGCCAGAAAGCAAAATTGAGGCTCAACAACAGCAACAGCACGATGATGGCAAACACCGTGGCCCGCAAGGGAGAAAGCATCGGCAGCAGAAAGATCAGCAACGAGCCGGCGAGCAACACCGTCAGCACGTCGGCTCCCAGAATATAGGCCGGCTTGTGCTTGAGCGTGCCATCGAGCAAACCGGCAATCAGGTTGGCATGGATTTCAACTCCGGGATAAGCCGCGCCGACAGGCGTGGCACGCAAGTCCATCAGGCCGGGCGCCGTGGTGCCGACCAGTACGACGCGCCCGGCGAGTTGATCCCTGCTTGCCCGGCCACTCAGTACGTCGGTGGCCGAAATGTAGGGGAAACTCCCCTGATAACCACGGAAGGGCACCAGGGTGGCCACGTTTTCATCGACCGGAATGCGTAGCGGACCGCCCTCCTTCGGCTTCAGGTCCAGCCATTCCATCGCGGCATAGGTGCTGGACGCACTTTCCGGATACCCCGGCGTGAGTGCCGGGTTGCCCAGCAGGTTGCGCACCATGGCCAAGGCCAGAGCCTCGTAATAAGCCCCGTTGTACTCGACCAGGAGGGGTACCCGGCGCGAAATCCCGTCGAAATCGACCAGTGGATTGAAATGGCCACCACCGGCCGCCGCCTGCTGGAATGCCGGCAGATTACCGCCGTAACTCACCCATTGGGTAAAGGCGATACGCCGGCCGGAAAACGTTCCGGCCGGAAATGCAGGCGGGGGAACGGCGCCGGAACTCACGCCTCCCTCCTTGCTGGAGAAGTAGTAACCAAGGATCACCGGACGGCTCTGCAAGGCCGTGGCGAAGCGTGCATCGTAATCGAGTCTTGGACGCAACTCGCGCAGGGTTGACTGAAAACCTCCCGCGTCATGCAACTCGCCTTTGGCCAGGATTTCAAGCGACTTGAGACCGGAGCTCTCGTCCGGCTCGGCAAAAACCACGTCGAAACCGACCTGCTTCACGCCATACCGGTCAAACAGCGCATTCACCAGGCTGGCCAGCTTGTCGCGTCCCCAGGGCCAGCGCCCTTGCTCGGCCAGGGATTTTTCGTCGATATCGACAATCACCACCCGCTGGTCGACGCCTTGCGGCATGGTCAGGCGCACCTTCACGTCATAGATGATCGAATCCAGGTGATTGATGAGTGGAATTTGATAGAGGCGCGCGGAATGCCCGAGGAGGAGCAAAAGCAGCAACAGGCCGAGCGCATAACGGGGAAGATGCTGTTTCAAGTCGCTTCTCGCTGCAATAGATCAGGCATCAGCTTTTCAGAAAGAATTCCATCTTGGTGCCCGCCAGTTCGATGATGTCATGGTCATTGAGTGGATGCGCCTGGGCATCGAGTGCCCGGCCATTGACCACCGGAAAACTGGTGCCCTCGACATGAGTGATGAAATAGCCGTGGGGACGGCGTGCGATCACCGCGACCTGGACACCGGGTTTGCCCAGCGTGGTCAGCGTCTTGGTCAGCTCAAGCTCCTTGCCGGCATTGCTGCCCGAAAGGAGCTGGATCGCTCCCAACAGCGGCACAGGTACTGCCGCAGGGGCTGCAACCGGTGAAGTTTCCATGCCGACGACGGTTGTACTGTGCGCTGCGGCCGTGGTTTCGGCGAAGCTTGCAGGTGCGGCAGCAGCCGCTGGATCGGCTGGTCTGGGCATGGCCCCTGGGCGCAGGATCATGGTCTTCTCGAAATCCGCCCCGGCCCCCGGCTGAGCCGTTTCATTCAGGTATTTCAGCCGGTACTTGCCCATTTCGATGACGTCGCCATTCTGCAGGAAATGTTTCTTGATCGACTGCCCGTTAACGAAGGTTCCATTGGTGCTGTTCAAGTCCTCCAGGAAGGCGTCGTTCAGGATCGATATCACCACGGCATGCTCGCCGGAGATCGCCAGATTGTCGATCTGGATATCGTTGTGCGGTTTGCGACCGATGGTCGTGCGTTCCTTGAGCAGGGGGATTTCCTTGAGCACCGTGCCTTCAATGCTGAGTATGAGCTTGGCCATTCTTTTCTTCCTTCAGAACAAAACACGACGCCGGGTCATTTTAACCAGGCCAGAAACCGCTGCCACCAGCCGCGCGCCGGGTAGGCACTCTTCACCTTCACCAGAATAACCGACACATTGTCGCGGCCGCCATTATCGTTCGCCATCTGGATCAACTGCGTTGCACACAGTTCCAGATTGGCCGCCAGCATGCCCAGGGTCATGCCGATTTCGTCATCCTCGACCATGTCGTTGAGGCCATCGGAACAGAGCAGGTAGATGTCGCCCGGCAGGACGGCATGCTCATGAATCTCCGGCTGCACTTGCGGATCGATGCCCACGGCACGGGTAACCAGGTTCTTGTTTTGCGACAGCCGCGCCTGCTCACGGGTCAGCAGGCCGCTGTCGATCTGCTCCTGGAGCAGCGAGTGATCACGCGTGATCTGCTGAAAATCCTCGCCACGCAAACGGTACAGGCGGGAGTCGCCGACATGGGCCACCGTCAGCCGGTCATCGTGGAACACTCCGGCCACCAATGTGGTGCCCATGCCGGCATATTGCGGCTGGCTCTGCGCCATCTGGTAAATGGCGCCATTGGCGCGGGCAATCTCGGTTTCCAGCAGTTCATGCAGACGGGAGGATTCAAGCAGGCCGATGCCCGCGGTGCCGAGCGTTTTTTCCAGTTCGCTGCCGAGCAGGGCAGTGGCCATCCCGCTGGCTACTTCACCGGCGTTATAGCCGCCCATGCCATCGGCCAGAATGACGATGCCGCGCGTGGCATTGGCCAGGACGGAGTCTTCATTGTTGGTCCGCACCATGCCCGGATCGGTCCGCGCGACAATCTCCAGCACTGAGTTCAGTTCCATGGTCAGTCCCTCAAAAACTGATATCGACACCGGAATCGGTTGCTCCGGAACTACCGGTCATCGTCATGCAGGTGCGGATGTCCCGCGCGAATTCCGCGCCGGTCTGATAACGGAGGTCGGCATCCTTGACCAGCGCCTTGTCGATGATGGCCACCAGGCAGTCCGGCAGAGCGGGATTGATGCCACGAATGTCCGGGTGCGGTTCGTTGGCGATCTTGAACATCAGCTGCGCCATCGACTCACCCTCGAAGGGCAACTTGCCGCTCGCCAGCTGGTACAACGTAACCCCCAGCGAAAACAGGTCGGAACGGCCATCGATCTTCTTCCCGGCGAGCTGCTCGGGCGACATGTATGAGGGGGTACCCAGCACCATGCCGGTCTTGGTCTTCGACGAGTCGGTGATGCGGGCAATGCCGAAGTCGGTCACCTTGACCTGGTCCGACTCCGGTTCGTACATGATGTTGGCCGGCTTGATGTCGCGATGCACGACGTGATTCTCATGCGCGTAGGACAGCGCATCGGCGACCCGCGCCACGATGCTCAGTGCACGCGGCAACGGCATCAGCTGATCGGGCTTGGTATAGGGCACCAAATCCTTGCCCTTGAGAAACTCCATCGCAATGTAGGCCAGGTCATGCTCCTCGCCGGCGTCGAACATGGTGACGATGTTGGGATGATTGAGCCGCCCCGCGGTTTCGGCCTCGCGGAAAAAACGTTGCTTGACATCAGCCAGTTCGTCCTCGTCGAACTCCTGCGCCAGGGCCATGGTCTTGATCGCCACCACGCGATTGATTTTCGGATCGCGCCCCATGTAAACCACACCCATGGCGCCCTTGCCGAGCTCCTTCTCGATCTCGTAGCGGCCCAGCATCGGCTTCTCGATATTGCCGGCGGTATCGATCAGGCTGGCATTGCTGCGCCCCCCTCCACCGCCACCAAGAATCACGGTTTCCGAGAGCTGCTTGGCGCGGTTCAGGCGGGTTTCGATGTCACGAAACTTCGGATTGAAATCGAAAATATAGCGAAACACCGTCTCGGCCTTGTTGAACTGTCGCTTGCGTTCGAAATCGAGCGCCAGGTTGTACATGTTCTCCAGCAACTGGTCATCCAGCGGGCATTTGCGAAACTTGTCGAAGGCCATGTCGAGCTGACCCTGGCCCTGGAAGGCCAGACCGAGCATGCGGTTTGACTCGGCCGAATCGGCATCCGATTTTTCCTTGCCCCGCTCGGTGACGAGAAAACGCTTGGTGGTCAGCAACAGATGGCCAATCAGCAACAGGGTGGCCGGCACCATCAGCTGCAACCACATCAGCTGGGTCGTCATCAGCGCGAAGTGGGTCGCCAGCAGGGCAAACAGAATGGCGGCGGTGATTCCGGCGGCAAGGCCCGCCTTGAGCCGCGGCAGCAACAGGATCAGATACAACGCGACCAGCAGGAACACGCCACGTTCAACCCAGATGCCCCAGCTCGGGGCGACGAAAAAATGCTCGGAGAGCAGGCTGGAAACGGCATGGGCCTGCATCAGCACGGCCGGCATCGCCGGACTGACCGGGGTGACGAACACGCTACCGACGGAGGATGAGGTCGGCCCGATCAGCACGATCTTGTCGCGGTATTTCTCGAATGGAATCTTGCCGCTTTTGACATCGAAGAAGGAATCCACCGCAAACGGCGATTGTCCGTCCTTGTCCTTGTAGAAAAAGGTCAGCATCCGCGTATCGGCATCGGTGCCAATTTTCAGTTTTCCCAGATGCACCTCGCTACCGGCCTTGACCTGGATGTCGGCCGGCGTGAGATTGAGGCTGCGGGCCGCCACCAGCAACGAAAGCGAAGGATAGGTCTGATCGAAATAGCCGAGCACCAGGGGTTCGGTGCGGATGGCGCCATCGACATCCGGCGTCACGTTGAGATGGCCGATGGCCGCCGCGACCTTGCCCAGCGGATCGATCACGCCGGCATCGACACCCACCGTCGGATACGGCGGCGCCTCGTCGCCACCGGTCATTTTGACTGCATTCCCTTTCACATAGTCGGGCAGATCGTGATCCGGCCGGCCACGCGGCTCGCCAAGGACGAACAACATGGGCAGGGCGACATTGCCCGCCTGAGCCAGCGCCGCGGCCAGGCGGCGATCGGTATTGAGCTTTTGCTCGGCCTCGAGCAGCATCGGTTCGATCTGTGGACAGGAAGAGGCGACACCTGCGGCAGGCAGCGGAGCCTCCGCCGCGGGCAAAGCGGGCGCCGACGCGACGGTGGACGGCGCGGGCAGGGACACGCCGCAGGCCGTCATCAGACGCTCGATATAGACGAGCCCGGGATCGCGTTGCGGTTCGGAATAGAACACCGTGGTGGCGATCACCTTGGCCTTGGCCGCGGCAAGTTTTTCGATCATCTCCGCCATGATTTCGCGCGACCAGGGCCAGCGGCCGATGTTGTCGATGCTCTGTTTGTCGATGGCGATCACCGCCACCTTGTCGGAAGGCGTGCGCGTGGTGGCCGCGACCCCCAGGTCATAGGCCTTGCGCTCGAGCCCCTGCAACAGTTCGCCATTGCCGAGAACCAGAACGACGACGCTGACGACCACCCCGAGAAAGACATCGCTCTTCCAGAAATTCGTCTTCTTCATTCGCTGACTGCCCCCTGGCAAGCCTCAGAAACAAGCGGATGGGTGCAATTCTTACAGTCCGGCATCAACTCCGTCAATCATTTTCATGACATTTGGTGCAAATCGACCGCCGAACGGCGGTCGTCGGGAATAAAAAAGCCGCCCCGGAGCTGACCGGGACGGCTTGCGGAACACGTTCGGCGTCCCGCCAACGCCGACTTTTCCTTTACAGCAGAGCCTTCAGCAGCTTGCCCATTTCCGACGGATTGCGCGTCACCGTGAAGCCGCAGGCTTCCATGATGGCCAGCTTGGCATCGGCCGTATCGGCGCCACCGGAAATCAGCGCGCCGGCATGGCCCATGCGCTTGCCGGCCGGTGCAGTCACTCCGGCAATGAAACCGACGATCGGCTTCTTCATGTTGGCCTTGCACCACTGCGCGGCTTCCGCCTCGTCCGGGCCGCCGATTTCGCCGATCATGATGACCGCATCGGTATCGGGATCGTCGTTGAACATCCGCATCACATCGATGTGCTTCAGGCCATTGATCGGATCACCGCCGATGCCGACGGCCGACGACTGGCCGAGGCCGATTTCGGTCAGTTGCGCCACCGCTTCATAAGTCAGCGTTCCCGAGCGGGAAACCACCCCGATGCGGCCCTTGCGATGGATGTGGCCGGGCATGATGCCGATCTTGATTTCGTCCGGCGTGATGAGGCCGGGACAGTTGGGGCCAAGCAGCAGGGTCTGCTTGCCGCCGGCGGCCACCTTGTGCTTCATCTTGTTGCGCACAGCCAGCATGTCGCGCACCGGAATGCCTTCGGTGATGCAGATCGCCAGATCGAGATCGGCTTCACAGGCTTCCCAGATCGCGTCGGCCGCGCCGGCGGGCGGCACGTAGATCACGGAAACCGTGGCGCCGGTGGCTGCGCTGGCTTCCTTGACGGAAGCGTAGATCGGCACATCGAAAATCTTCTCGCCGGCCTTCTTCGGATTCACCCCGGCAACGAAACAGTTCTTGCCATTGGCGTATTCGATGCATTTTTCGGTATGGAACTGACCGGTCTTGCCGGTGATTCCCTGGGTGATGACCTTGGTGTCTTTATTGATGAGAATGGACATGGTTCGCTTCCTTACTTGACCGCGGCGACGATCTTGGTCGCGGCTTCAGCCATGGTGTCGGCAGAAATGATGGGCAGGCCCGATTCGGCAAGAATCTTCTTGCCCAGGTCTTCGTTGGTGCCTTTCATGCGCACCACCAGCGGCACGGCAAGGTGCGTCTCGCGCGCCGCGGTGACCACACCGGTAGCGATCGTGTCGCACTTCATGATGCCGCCGAAAATATTGACCAGAATGCCCTTGACCTTGGGATTCTTGAGCATGATCTTGAAGGCTTCCGTGACTTTCTCGGTGGTGGCGCCGCCACCCACGTCGAGAAAATTGGCCGGCTCGGCGCCAAACAGCTTGATGGTGTCCATGGTGGCCATCGCCAGCCCGGCGCCATTGACCAGACAGCCGATGTTGCCGTCGAGGGAAATGTAGGCGAGATCATATTTCGAGGCCTCGATCTCGTCCGCATCCTCTTCGTCCAGATCGCGATAGGCAACGATTTCCGGATGGCGGAACAAGGCGTTGGAATCGAAATTGAATTTGGCATCGAGCGCCTTGATGCCACCGTTGCCTTCGAGGATCAGCGGATTGATTTCGGCGAGCGAGGCATCGGTTTCCATGTAGCAGGTGTACAAATTCCTGATCTGTTGCACGGCGTCGGCTTGCGAAGCTTCCGGCACGCCGATCCCGCGCGCCAGGTTAAGCGCCTGCTGGTCGGACACCCCCTCGAGCGGATCGATGAATTCCTTGAGAATCTTTTCCGGCGTGGCGTGCGCGACTTCCTCGATGTCCATGCCGCCCTCGCTGGAGGCCATGATCGCCACTTTCTGGGTGGCACGATCGGTCAGCACCGCCAGATAATATTCCTTGCGGATGTCGGCACCTTCCTCGATCAACAGGCGGCGCACCTTCTGCCCCGCGGGGCCGGTCTGGTGCGTCACCAACTGCATGCCGAGAATCTGTCCGGCATACTGACGCACTTCGTCCAGCGACTTGGCGACCTTGACGCCGCCGCCCTTGCCGCGGCCACCAGCGTGAATTTGCGCCTTGACCACCCAAACCTTGCCGCCCAGCGTTTCCGCCGCCTTCACTGCCTCATCGACAGAAAAGCAGGGGATGCCGCGGGGAACGGTGACGCCGAACTTCTTCAGCAGTTCCTTGCCCTGATATTCGTGGATTTTCATACGTCTTCCTTGTGAGTGATGCTCCGTTGATGAGTCGCCGGCATGCCGTTAACGGGCTCAGGTGCCGGTCTTGCTGTCGCGGAACCAGCGCGGGTAATAACGCCGCACTGCCTCCGAATCCGTGGCCAGTGCATGGCACCGATCGAGATGAAAGGGTTGCTCGCCGGGCTGCTGCCCTTCGGTATCGCGCGTATCACTGGCGAGCGTCTGCAATGCCGCGGTCGGCAGGACATCGCACAACTCGGTGAGATGCGCGCAGCCGGACGTGCTGCCGAGCACTTCACGCACGCTGCGCCGAAAGCCGTCGAACAGATTCAGGCCGATCAGCCGCCGATAGGCCGGCACGATGGCTTCGCAAAATCCGGGATAGGGTGTCGCATCCGAGCTGGCAGCGACGTCATGAACCTGCATCCGGCCATCGATCGTCACCCGCAGCCACATGTCGTGCAGGGCATCACCCTGGCGCCGCAAGCCGGAAGCCAGGGGCAGATCGTGATCCTTGAGATCCGTCATGCGCGCTTCGATATCCCACAGCCCATCCTCGCGCCGCCAGCCTTGAATGCTGACGCGGCGGGTATGCACACGCGTGCGCGCAACGGTTGCAAGGGGTAGCGGCATGGACTCAGAAGGACAGTAACTCGAATTCAGAACAAACACGTCCCGCGCATCTGGCGCGGAATCCGGAATCAAGGGGCGATTGCTGCATCGCAAGATGTTAGCACAGGACAACCGCTTGAATCTTCTATAAGATAGAGAAGCCAAGGCTCCGCGCCTCGGGCCCGGGCCCGGCGCGAGACTGCCGCCATGGCTTATCATGGCGGCATTACTCGCCACGCTCAGGAGGACTGAAATGACCACCCAACCCCATGTTCCCGAAATCGCCACGTTCGGGGGTGGCTGCTTCTGGTGCCTCGAAGCGGCCTTTTCCCGTCTGGCCGGCGTGCAGCAGGTCGTCTCCGGCTATGCTGGAGGCGCAATGGAAAATCCGGACTACCGCAGCGTCTGCGGCGGCAAGACGGGGCATGTCGAAGTGGTGCGGCTGACGTTCGATCCACGGCTCATCGACTATCGCGCGCTGCTGGAAATTTTTTTCGCCCTCCACGATCCGACCACGGTCGACCGTCAGGGCGACGACGTCGGCACGCAATACCGTTCCGTCATTTTCACCCACGATGCCGGGCAGGCAGCCACCGCCCGGGCCGTCATCGCCGAACTGGAAGGCGCGGAAATCTGGCCCGATCCGATCGTCACCGCCGTAGTGCCAGCACCGACTTTCTGGCCGGCCGAGGAATACCATCAGAACTACTTCGCGCGCAACCCGGATGAGGCCTACTGTCAGTTCGTCGTCGGCCCCAAGGTAGCCAAGTTACGCAAGCTGTTCGCCGAACGGCTGGCGCCCTGAGCGCCCCCTCAACGGCGACGCAACAGCGCCGCGGCCTGACGATAAGCATCCAACGCCTGGCCACGGCGTCCCGCTGCCTGCATCTCCCGCGCCCTGGCGAGCAACGCATCTACGGCATCGACTTCAACAGGCGGCGCGGCTATCGCTTCATGTCCTGTCGGCGCCTGGCCGCTGCTGGCGCCCGTGGCCGGCGTGGCATATCGAAATCCCGCTGTTTGCTGTTCCGGCGTCCCGCGTCGGGCGGAAATCGTCAAACCGGTGACTGCTCGCGCCGGCGCCACCTTTTCCCGGTGCGCGGCGGCATCCTTGCGCAGCGTTTCCAGTGCCGCCCGATAGAGCTTGAGCGCAGCCTGGCGTTGCCCGGCCGCTTCCATCCTGTGCGCCTGGACCAACAACAGATCGACACGATTGGGCACCGGCTGCGAGCGCTGCGCCCGGCCCCATGAATCCGGCGGTCGCGCGGCAAGCGCGGCGAAATCCTCGCTGCCGGCGATCTCGCGGGCCAGCTGCAGGTTGTTGTTGCGCATCGCCCAGTGCACCGCATTCTCGCCATGGTCATTGACGATGTCGCGGCGGGCACCGGCGGTGAGCAGTTGCGTCGCCACCTCGGTGCGTCCCTCGCGGGCGGTCATCATCAGTGGCGTCGAACCGTTCGGCGAGAGCGCATCGACCTCGGCGCCCCGCGCGAGCAATTCGCGCACGATCTCGCCATGTCCGGCAAAGGCGGCGTAATGCAGAGCCGTCCATTGCCGCTGCGCCCGATCGACCCGTGCGCCATGCGCCAGCAGCCAGCGCACGGCGGCCAGATGCCCCTTCCAGGCGGCATGGAGCAGCGCCGTCTCGCCCAGCACATTGGCCTGATTCACATCCGCGCCATGCGCGAGGAAGAGTTCCATCAGCGGAATATTGCCTTCCCAGGCACCGACCATCAGCCCGCTGCCGATCACGCTGCCTTCGAAACCCGCAGGCAACCCGGCCTCCAGCCAGCGCCGTGCCTGGGTGATGTCGCCGCGTTCGAGCGCCACGGAAAAGGTCGTCCGATCCGGCAGTTCGGCCGCCGGTGCCGAAAGGGAAACAAACGCGACGAGGAGTACGAAAAATTTCTTCATGCCGCACAGTATAAAGATTGCCGGCTGCACCCTTACAATCGGTCCGATGCCCCTTGCCCTGCTTCTCAGTGTTCTCCTGCACCTGGCGCTGATCGCCGCTCCCGCCTGGTTCGCCGCACGACAACCCCCACCCCGGCCCACGCCACTGCTCGCCCGGCTGATGTCTCCCGAGCCCGTGCACCCCCTGCCGGAAAATGCGGCAAGCAGCACGCATGAGACCATCTCATCCGAACCTGAAATGCCCGCCCCGCCGCCGCAAGAACTGCGCGGCGGCCGCTTGCGCCAGGCGCAGCAGGCGCTGTCGAAGCATCTGTTCTATCCGCCCGAGGCGATCGCCGCCGGACTCGAAGGCGAGGTCGTGCTGCTGCTCACCCTTGCCGATGACGGTCGCATCGTGGTGGCGGAAATCGCGCGCAGCTCGGGGCATCCGCTACTCGACCAGGCCGCGCTCGACGCCGCCGGCCATCTCGGCCGGCTCGCCGGCAACCCGCGGCAGATGCTGTTGCCAGTGAGCTTCCGCCTGCAATGAACGTAAAACCCCGGTTGAACCACGGCGAACACGTCGGAAAACCGGCCAGTTGCACCCCGCACCGGATTCACCCACTGGATGATCCCGGTAATGACCAAGATGTCTGGCCTTTACGCTGTGTCGCCGTGATCACCGTGGTGAACTGCTTTTCCCGGGATGAAAGTTCAAACCGGATTGTCGATGTCGATGAAGGAGCACTCGATGCCGAAGCGCTCCTGTACATGCCCGGCAAGCGCGCTGACGCCGTAGCGCTCGGTGGCGTGGTGGCCGGCCGCCAGATAGGCCATGCCGGTTTCGCGCGCCAGGTGCACGGTCTGCTCTGAGATTTCGCCGGAAACGAACACATCGGCACCGGTAGCCAGTGCCGCCTCGAAATAGCTTTGCGCTCCGCCACTGCACCAGGCAATGCGCTCGACCCGGCGCGCCGGATCGCCGATCATCAGCGGCGTGCGTCCCAGGCTGCGTTCGAGGTCCGCCGCCAGTTCGCCAAGAAAAGTCGGCGCTGGCGGCACGCCGAAAAATCCGATCTCCTGCTCGGCAAAACGTCCTTCGATACGCCATCCCAGCCGCACCGCGAGTTGAGCATTGTTGCCCAACTGCGGGTGGGCATCAAGCGGCAGGTGGTAGGCGAACAGGCTGATGTCATGGGCCAGCAGGCTGGCCAAACGCTGCTTGCGAAAGCCGGTGAGGCGACCATCCTCGCTCTTCCAGAACCAGCCATGGTGCACCAGCAACGCATCGGCCCGCGCCTCGACCGCCGCATCGACCAGCGCCTGACTGGCAGTTACACCACAGATCAGGCGGCGAACCTCGCTGCGGCCTTCCACTTGCAGGCCGTTTGGGCAATAATCGCGGAAGCGCGCGGCATCGAGCAAGGCATCCAGATAACTGCGTAATTCTTCGCGCTGCATCTTCTTCAACTTTCACCCATAAAACGATCCCGGATTATGCGCCGACTTTGGCTCACCTTTGCCCAGACCGTCACCCTTTGCGTGGCCATCCTGTTCGTCGTCAAGACCCTCAAACCCGAATGGCTGAATGCCTGGCCGACCGCACCGGCATCCAGCGGCGGGGCGCTCATCGTCGAAGCCCCGCTCAGCCAGGGCGCCTCCCGCCCGGGGTCGTTCGCCGAAGCGGTGCAGAAGGCGGCGCCGGCCGTGGTCTACATCTTCACCAGTCAGGAAGTGCAAACCCCGCGTTCGCCGTTTCTGAATGATCCACTGTTTCGCCGCTTCTTCGGCGATGACTACGATACCCAGCCCCAGCGTCGCTCGGGCCTGGGCAGTGGCGTAATGGTTTCCGCCGACGGCTATATCCTGACCAATTACCATGTCGTCGAAGGCGCCGACGAAATCGAAGTCGCCAGCAGCGATGGCCACAAGTACAAGGCCCGTGTGGCCGGCACCGATCCCGACTCGGATCTGGCCATCCTGCGCGTTCCCACTGACCACAAGCTGCCGGTCATCACCTTCGGCAACAGCGACGACCTGCATGTCGGTGATCGTGTCCTGGCCATCGGCAACCCATTCGGGGTCGGCCAGACCGTGACTTCGGGCATCGTATCGGCGCTGGGCCGCTCGCATCTGGGCATCAATACCTTCGAAAACTTCATCCAGACGGACGCCGCAATCAACCCCGGCAACTCGGGCGGCGCGCTGATCGACAGCAATGGCAACCTGATCGGCATCAATACCGCGATCTATTCGCAAAGCGGCGGCTCGCTTGGCATCGGCTTCGCCATTCCGGTCTCGCTGGCCAAGAATGTCATGGAGCAGATACTTAAAACCGGCGCCGTGATCCGCGGCTGGGTGGGCATCGAAGTTCAGGAAATCACGCCCGAACTGGCCGAGTCCTTCAAGCGGCCCGACACCAAGGGCGCGCTGATCGCCGGCGTCATGCGTGGCGGCCCGGCGGACAAGGCCGGCATCAAACCCGGCGATGTATTGCTGCGGGTTGCCGACAAGCCGGTCGAAGATGCCCAGTCGATGCTCGGGCTGATCGCGGCACTCCAGCCGGGCAGTACGGCCCGCTTCATCCTGTGGCGCGAAGGCAGGGAAATCACCGTGGACGTCGCCATCGGCAAGCGCCCCAAGCCGCAGGCGCAGGCGCAGCGTTAATCGGCAATATCCGCGGCGGACACGGGCGCCTCCTTCTGGCTGATGAATCCGGCCAGCACGATGCCAACCTCATAGAGCAGCCAGAGCGGCACGGCCATCATGAATTGTGAAATGACATCGGGCGGCGTGAAAATGGCGCCAACGACGAAAGCGCCGACGATCACGTAAGGCCGCCATTCGCGCAATCTGGCCACGCTGACCACGCCGGTCTTGACCAGCAGGATAACGATGACCGGCACCTCGAAGGTAGCGCCAAAGGCGAGGAACATGCCAAGAACGAAAGAGAAATATTTTTCGATGTCCGTCATCCAGGCCACGCCCTCGGGAGCGAATTTCGACATGAAGCCGAATACCATCGGGAAGAAGGCAAAGTAAGCGAACGCCATGCCGACGAAAAACAGCAACACCGAAGCCACCAGCAAGGGTAGCGCCAGTTTCTTCTCGTGCGCATAAAGCCCCGGCGCGACGAAGGCCCATATCTGGTAAAGGATGTAAGGCAGGACGACGAGAAAGGCCACCATCAGCGCCACTTTCATCGGCACCAGGAACACACCGACCACATCGGTGGCGATCATCTTGCCTCCCGCCGGCAGAGTCGCCAGCAGGGGTGCGGCGAACAGCGAATACAGCTCGCGGGCGAAGAAGGCCAGCGGAACGAAGGCAATCAGCAGCACGATCAGGATGCGAATCAGCCGGTCGCGCAACTCGACCAGGTGGGAGAGGAAACTTTCCTGATCGTCAGCCATCAGGGTTTGACCGTGTCACCGGCGCCTGTCTCGCTCTGCGACGCAGGCCGCTCGGGCTCGGAGACGGTTCCCGCAGGGACGCACGGCGCTGGTGTGGCGCCGGTCAGGTCGGCGACGGGAGCTTCCGGAGACAGCGACGGCATATCCGGTGGGGCAATGACGTTGTTGAGCGAAGATTCAAGTTCGCCAGCTTCCCGGCGAGTCGAGCTTTCGGCTAGGCGAGCCTGTTCGGCGACCTCCTCTTGCAGTTTTTTCAGTTCCTCGAGTTGCAGTTCGCGCTGGATGTCGTCCTTGACATCGCTGACATAACGCTGCAAACGGCCGAGCAGGATGCCCGCCGTGCGCGCCACCTTGGGCAACCGCTCGGGGCCAATCACCACCAGCGCCACCACACCGATGAGCATCAACTCGGACAGGCCGATATCAAACATGTCTGGACAAAAAAACCGCGGCTCCGGCTGCACACCACCGGACAACGCTCTGCAGCTGCGCGTTCATGCAGGCAATACAGCCTTCACGACTTGGTGTTGGTATGCTCGCGCTGCGACTCGACGTCGATGGTCTGTCCCGTCACTTGCGGCGAGGGCGGCACGGACGGCTCCGCGGTGCCTTCCTTCATGCCGTCCTTGAATCCCTTGACCGCCCCGCCCAGATCGGCACCGATGTTGCGCAACTTCTTGGTGCCGAAGATCAGCATGACGATGACCAGAACAATCAACCAGTGCCAGATACTCAGGCTTCCCATGTGGTTCTCCTCGAAGATTACGTTCGTCCCAACATCGGCCCCAGGGGATCGGAGCCACCTAAAATATGGATGTGAAGATGATACACCTCCTGACAACCCACTCTTCCGGTGTTGATGATGGTGCGAAAGCCCTCGTTCAGACCCTGGTTTCGCGCCAGTTCCCCGGTCTTGGCCAGTAGCCGGCCGAGCACTTCCTGATGCCGTGGCGCGACTTCGGCCAGCGAGTCGATATGTTCTTTCGGTACGATCATGAAATGCACCGGCGCCTTCGGATGAATATCGTGAAAGGCAAAGATCAGTTCATCCTCGTAGATTTTTTGGGAAGGGATCTCGCCACGGATGATCTTGCAGAAAATACATTCGTTCATGGCTACAAACTCCGGTTCTTCTTTTCATCCAGTCCCGAAATTCCTTCGCGGCGGCGCAGCTCGGCGAGGACATCATCGACACCGAGATCGAACTGGGCGAGCAGCACCATGCTGTGAAACCACAGGTCGGTCACCTCGCGCACCAGATGCAGGCGATCGCCATCCTTGGCCGCCATCAGGGTCTCCGCTGCTTCCTCGGCAATCTTCTTGCAAATCGCATCCAGCCCCTTGGCATACAGGCTGGCGACGTAGGACGAATCGGGCGCGGCGCCCTTGCGCTCGTTCAGGGTCGCCTGCAGGCGGTGCAACACTTCAGCATCGATCATTTGTAAATCTCCTTCGGCTCGCGCACGAGCGGATCGACCGTGACCCACTCCCCGTTTTCCAGGCGCCTGAAAAAGCAGCTTTGCCGCCCGGTATGGCAGGCGATGCCGGCCACCTGTTCCACCCTCAGCAACACCACGTCGGCATCGCAATCGAGGCGGATTTCCCTGATCCATTGCACATGGCCGGACTCCTCGCCCTTGCGCCACAGCCGCTGGCGCGAACGCGACCAGTAAATCGCCCGGCCCTCGGCCAGCGTGAGGGCCAGCGACTCACGGCTCATCCAGGCCAACATCAGCACCACGCCGCTTGCCGCATCCTGGGCAATCGCCGGCACCAGGCCATCCGCATCCCATTCGATCTCATCGATCCAATTCACAGACGCACCTCGATACCCCGTTGCCGCATGTATTCCTTGGCCTGGCGAACAGTGTACTCGCCATAGTGGAAAATGCTCGCCGCCAGCACGGCATCGGCGCGTCCTTGCATCACGCCATCGGCCAGATGCTGCAGGTTGCCGACGCCGCCGCTGGCAATCAGCGGAATGCCCACCGCATCGGCGACGGCACGGGTGAGCGCGAGATCGAAACCGGCACGGGTACCGTCACGATCCATGCTGGTGAGCAAAATCTCGCCCGCCCCCAGTTGCTCGACCTGTTTGGCCCAGGCGATGGCATCGAGTCCGCTGTTCTTGCGTCCGCCATGGGTGAACACTTCCCATTTTCCGGGGCTCGTCTGCTTGGCATCGATCGCCACCACGATGCACTGGGAGCCGACCCTGGCCGCAGCCTCGGCAACCAGTCGCGGATTATTTACGGCCGCGCTGTTCATGCTCACCTTGTCGGCCCCGGCATTGAGCAGACGGCGAACATCGGCCACCTCGCGCACACCACCGCCGACGGTAAGCGGAATGAACACCTGCGCGGCCACCGCCTCGATGATCGGCAAAATAAGATCGCGCCCATCCGCGCTCGCCGTGATGTCGAGGAAAGTAATCTCGTCGGCGCCCTGCTCGTCATAGCGATGCGCAATCTCCACCGGATCACCGGCATCGCGCAGTTCGACGAAGTTCACGCCCTTGACCACACGGCCGGCGTTCACGTCGAGACAGGGAATGATGCGTTTGGCCAGCATGTCCGTAGCGTGCGCCTGGCGCGCGATCAGCGCGCGGACAACTTGTCCGCCTCCGCCTGGGCCTTCTTGAAGTCCAAGGTACCCTCGTAGATTGCCCGCCCGGTGATGGCGCCCATGATGCCCTCGCTGGCCACCGCGCAGAGCGCCTGGATGTCCTTCAGCGTAGCGATGCCGCCGCTGGCGATGACCGGAATGGTCAGCGCCTGTGCCAGCTTCACCGTCGCCTCGATGTTCACTCCAGAGAGCATCCCGTCGCGGCCGATGTCGGTGTAGATCACGGCCTCGACACCGTAATCCTCGAACTTCTTCGCCAGATCAACGACATCGTGACGGGTCAGTTTGGACCAACCATCGACCGCCACCTTGCCATCCCGCGCATCGAGGCCGACGATGATGTGACCGGGAAAGGCGCTGCAGGCATCGTGCAGGAAGCCGGGATTCTTGACCGCGGCAGTACCGATGATGACATAGCCGAGTCCATCGTCGAGACAACGTTCGATGGTGTCGAGATCGCGAATGCCACCACCGAGCTGAATGGGAATCTCGTCGCCAACTTCGGCCAGGATCGACTTGATCGCCGCGGCATTTTTCGGCTTGCCGGCGAAGGCGCCATCGAGATCGACCAGGTGCAGACGTCTTGCACCCTGCTTGATCCAGTGTCGCGCCATGGCCGCCGGTTCTTCCGAAAACACCGTGGCATCTTCCATCGCGCCCTGTTTGAGGCGCACGCAGTGACCTTCTTTCAGGTCGATCGCAGGTATCAGCAGCATGGGGAATGAAGAAAAGGAAAAGTTGGGAACGTTGCAGAAAACACGGGTGTCATGGGTTCCAATGCATGAAATTATCCAACAATGCAAGACCGGCCCGGGCACTTTTTTCCGGATGGAACTGGACGGCGAAGATGTTATCGCGGGCCACGGCGCTGGTAAAGGGAAGGCCATACTCGGTCGACCCGGCAATGCAGGCCGCATCGTCGGGGGCGACGTAGTAACTATGCACGAAGTAGAAGCGCTCGCCGTCGGCGATATTCGCCCACAGCGGGTGTGCAGCGACCTGCGTCACCCGGTTCCAACCCATGTGCGGCACCTTCAGCCGCGTGCCTTCCGCCGACTGCATGGCGGTCAAGGGAAAGCGTGGTACGCGCCCGGCGAGCACCTCGAGTCCGTTCACATCGCCTTCCTCGGCATGGCCAAACAGCATCTGTAAGCCGACGCAGATGCCGAGAAAGGGTTTTTCCCGCGTGGCGCGCACAATCACCTCGCGCAACCCGCGTTCGGCGAGCGCGCGCATGCAATCGGGCATGGCGCCCTGCCCTGGCACGACGACCCGATCGGCGGCCTGGATCTCGACAGCATTCGCTGTGACCTGCACCGTGGCCTCGGGCGCGACATGCTCGAGTGCCTTGGCCACCGAGCGCAGATTGCCCATGCCGTAATCGACGACAGCAACGGTAGTCATGGCCGGACAGGACTCAGAGGGTGCCCTTGGTGGAAGGAACGGCACCGGCGGCACGGGGATCGGCTTCCACCGCCATGCGCAGGGCACGGGCAAAGGCCTTGAACACCGTTTCCGCCTGATGGTGGGCGTTATCGCCGCGCAGGGCATCGATATGCAACGTGATGCCGGCGTGATTGACCAGTCCCTGGAAAAACTCATGGATCAGATCGATATCGAATTCGCCGACCATGGCGCGCGTGAAAGCCACGTTGAACACCAGCCCCGGCCTGCCGGAGAGATCGACCACCACGCGCGACAAGGCCTCGTCGAGCGGCACATAGGCGTGACCGTAGCGGCGCAACCCCTTTTTCTCGCCCAGCGCCCGGGCCAGCGCCTGGCCGAAGGTGATGCCGACATCCTCCACCGTGTGATGGGCGTCGATATGCAGGTCGCCCTTGGCCTCGATGGTCAGATCGATCAGGCCATGACGCGCGATCTGATCGAGCATGTGGTCGAAAAAGCCGATGCCGGTGGCCAGGTTCGCCACGCCGCTGCCGTCTACATCGAGGGCAACGCGAATGCGGGTTTCGTTGGTGTTGCGGGAGACGTCGGCTTGCCGCATGGCAGTCTGTGACTCGCGATTGAACAAGGCCTGCATGATACCATCGCCAAACTTTTCGTTTTCACCCAATTCATTTTGCCATGAGCCGCTTCTGGAGCGCAGTCGTCAAGGGACTCACCCCTTATGTTCCTGGCGAGCAACCCAGGCTCGCCAATCTGGTCAAGCTCAACACCAACGAGAATCCCTACGGCCCAAGTCCCTGCGTGCTGGCCGCGATTCGCGCCGCGACCGATGACAGCCTGCGGCTCTACCCCGACCCTTCCGCCGCGGCGCTGAAAGCCGCGATCGCCGAGTATCACGGCATCTCACCGGCCAATGTTTTCGTCGGCAACGGCTCCGACGAAATCCTCGCCCATGCTTTCCTGGGGCTGCTCAAGCACGCGCAGCCGATCCTCTTTCCCGACATCACCTACAGCTTTTACCCGGTGTATTGTCGGTTGTACGACGTGGCTTTCGAGACCATCCCCCTGGCAGACGATTTTTCGATTCGCATCGCCGGCTACCAGCGGCCCAACGGCGGCATCATTTTCCCGAACCCCAACGCCCCGACCGGACGCTTCTTGCCACTCGTCCAGATCGAGCGGCTGCTCGAAGCCAATCGTGATTCGGTGGTGGTGATCGACGAAGCCTATGTCGATTTCGGCGGCCAAAGCGCCATCCCGCTGACCACCCGTCATCCGAACCTGCTGGTGGTGCAGACCCTGTCCAAATCGCGTTCGCTGGCGGGCCTGCGGGTCGGCTTCGCGGTCGGCCATGCCGAGCTGATCGAGGCGCTGGAGCGGATCAAGGACAGCTTCAATTCCTACCCCCTGGATCGGCTGGCGATGGCCGGGGCGATAGCCGCCTTCCAAGATCGCGACTACTTCGCGCAAACCTGCCGGGCCGTGATCCGCTCGCGCGAATGGCTGGTCGGGGAAATGCAGCAACTCGGCTTCGAGATCGTGCCTTCGACGGCGAATTTCATCTTCGCCCGCCACCCGTGGCACGACGCCGAAAAGTCGGCGCTGGCGTTACGCCGGAAAGGCATCGTGGTGCGGCATTTCAAGCTACCGCGGATCGAACAGTTCCTCCGCATCACCGTCGGCACGGATGAACAGTGCCAGGTGCTGGTCGCGGCGCTGAAGGAAATCCTCGCGACGTCATGACGTGTGCCGGGTTTCCCGGCGTACCACCTGTTCAGGGCTCGAAGCGGAGTTCCGCGGCGCGGGCGTGGGCGGTGAGCCCCTCGCCATGGGCCAGGGTGGCGGCCGTCGGCCCCAGGGTTTGCGCCCCAGCCTGCGATACCTCGATCAGACTCGAACGTTTCTGGAAATCGTAAACGCCGAGCGGCGAGGAGAAGCGCGCGCTGCGCGAGGTCGGCAGCACATGATTGGGGCCGGCGCAGTAATCGCCGAGCGACTCCGAGGCATAGTGGCCGATGAAGATGGCGCCGGCATGACGGATTTTTTCCACCAGCGGCGCCGGATCGGCAACCGCCAGTTCCAGGTGTTCGGGTGCGATGCGGTTGGCGAGGGCGCAGGCTTCATTCAGGTCGGCGACCTGGATCAAGGCCCCGCGCCCGGCGAGCGAGGCCTTGATCACCGCGCGGCGCGGCATCGCAGGCAGCAGGCGCGCAATGCTCTCGGCGACGCGATCGAGGACAGCCAAACTGGGCGAGAGCAGGATCGACTGCGCCAGCTCGTCGTGCTCGGCCTGGGCGAACAGGTCCATCGCCACCCAGTCGGGATGCGCCGAATCGTCGGCGATCACCAGCACTTCGGAAGGCCCGGCCACCATGTCGATGCCGACCGTGCCGAACACACGCCGCTTGGCTGCGGCGACATAGGCATTGCCGGGGCCGACGATCTTGTCCACCTGGGGCATCGTCTGCGTGCCATAGGCCAGCGCCGCCACGGCCTGGGCGCCGCCGAGGGTGAACACGCGATCGACCCCGGCCAGCGCGGCAGCCGCCAGCACCAGCGCATTCTTTTCGCCACGCGGGGTGGGCACGACCATGATCAGCTCGCCGACGCCGGCCACCTTGGCCGGCAGCGCATTCATCAGCACCGAGCTCGGATAGGCGGCCCGGCCGCCGGGAACATAGAGACCGACCCGATCGAGCGGCGTGATCTTCTGCCCCAGCCGGGTCCCATCGGCTTCCGTGTAGCTCCATGATTCCATCTTCTGCCGCTGGTGATAGTTGCGGATGCGCAGGGCGGCCGTTTCCAGCGCCTGGCGCTGGACGGCGGGCAGGCCGTGCAAGGCAGCATCCAGTTCGGCCCGTGGCAATTCGAGTTCGGCGAGCCGCGCCGCGTCTACACCGTCGAAGCGCCGGGTGTAGTCGAGCACGGCCGCATCGCCTTCGCGGCGGACGCGGGCGAGGATCTCGGCCACCGTCTGTTCGATTTTTTCGTCGGTGGCGTGGTCGAAGGCAAGCAGCGCGTCGAGTGTGGGCTCGAATTGCGCCGATTGCGTGGACAGGCGACGGATCATGGGGCGATGGCTCCGGCAAAGGCGGCGATCAGCGGCGTGAGTTTGTCGTGTTTCATTTTCAGCGCCGCCTGGTTCACGATCAGGCGCGAGGAGATCGGCATGATTTCCTCGACTTCGTGCAGATTATTGGCACGCAGGGTGGCGCCGCTGGAGACCAGGTCGACGATGGCATCGGCCAGGCCGACCAGGGGCGCCAGTTCCATCGAGCCATAGAGCTTGACCAGGTCGACATGCACGCCCTTGGCGGCGAAGTGTTCGCGGGCCGTGATGATGTACTTGGTCGCCACTCGCAGCCGCGAGCCGCGTCGCACGGCCGCCGCATAGTCGAAGCCGGCGGGCACCGCCACCGCCATGCGGCATTTGGCGATATTCAGATCGAGGGGCTGATACAACCCCGCCCCGCCGTGTTCGAGCAGCACGTCCTTGCCCGCGATGCCGATGTCGGCGGCACCATACTGGACGTAGGTCGGCACGTCGGAGGCACGCACGATGACCACCCGCACGTCGCCGCGATTGGTGGCGATGATCAGCTTGCGCGACTGTTCCGGGTTCTCGCTCGGCACGATGCCGGCCGCCGCCAGCAGGGGCAGGGTTTCTTCGAAAATGCGGCCCTTGGAAAGGGCAATCGTGATCATCTCGGCCGGTCTCATCGGATCATTTTACCCGTTGCACGCGCGCACCCAGCGCCGCCAATTTTTGATCCAGCCCTTCGTAGCCCCGATCGAGGTGATAAATCCGCTCGATCACCGTTTCGCCCTGCGCCACCAGTCCGGCAATCACCAGGCTGGCGGAGGCACGGAGATCGGTGGCCATGACGGTGGCGCCTTCGAGCCGGGCCACTCCGCTGACGAATGCCGTATTGCCGTCGATCTTGATGTCGGCGCCGAGACGAATCAGTTCGACCGCGTGCATGAAGCGATTCTCGAAGATCGTTTCGCGTACCACCGCCGTGCCTTCCGCAACGGCGTTGATCGCCATGAACTGCGCCTGCATGTCGGTCGGAAATGCCGGGTACGGCGCGGTGCGCAGGCTGACCGCGGTGAGCCGTGGTGGCGCCTTGAGGCGGATCGCATCGCGTTCGCCGACGATGGCGCAGCCGGCATCCATCAGCTTGTCGATCACCGCGTCGAGATAGGCCGAGGAGGTGCCGGTCAGCCGCACCTCGCCGCCGGTCGCCGCCACGGCGCAAAGGTAGGTGCCGGTCTCGATCCGGTCGGGCATGACGCGGTGCGTGGCGCCGTGCAGGAATTCGACACCCTGGATGCGGATCACGTCGCTGCCGGCGCCGGAGATGCGCGCGCCCATGGCGTTCAGGCAGGTGGCCAGATCGACCACTTCCGGCTCGCGTGCGGCGTTCTCGATCACGGTCTCGCCGTCGGCAAGACAGGCGGCCATCATCAGGTTCTCAGTCCCGGTCACGGTCACCATGTCGGTGAACAGGCGCGCGCCCTTGAGGCGGCTTGCGCGGGCGTGCACGTAGCCATGTTCGACGGCTACCTCGGCGCCCATCGCCGTCAAGCCCTTGATGTGTTGATCCACCGGCCGCGCACCGATCGCACAGCCGCCGGGCAGCGAAACCTTGGTCTCGCCGACGCGCGCGACCAGCGGGCCGAGCACGAGGATCGCGGCACGCATGGTCTTGACCAGTTCATAGGGCGCCACCGGGTTGTCGAGGGCGGAGGCGTCCAGGGTCACCGTGTCGCCAGCGCCGAGTTTTTCGGCTTCGCGCGTGACCTTGACCCCCATTTGCGCCAACAACTTGAGCATCGTGCCGATGTCGTTCAGATGCGGCACGTGGGTGAAGGTCACCGGTTCGCGGGTCAGCAGCGCCGCGCAGAGCAGCGGCAGGGCGGCATTCTTCGCACCGGAAACGGGAATCTCGCCCACGAGCGCAACGCCGCCGGAGATCAGCAGCTTATCCATGCTGTTTCCACTCGTCCGGGGTCAGCGTCTGCATCGACAAGGCATGCAACATGCCGGAATCGAAGTGCGGCTTGAGAATGGCATTGATCCGTTGCTGGCGCTTGACGCGGTTCAGGCCGGAAAATTGCTGACTGACAATCACCGCCGAAAAATGCTGGCCATCGCCTTCCACGGCCAGATGTTCGCAGGGAAATCCCGCAGCGATCCAGGCTTCGATTTGTTTGGGGTCTAGCATGGTGAACTCCTTAACTCCTCAAGTACGCAGCTTGTAGCCGCGCTTCAACAAACTCAGCGTAACGGCCATCATGATAATCAAACAACCGGCGGCAACGGTGAAACTCAGCCACGGCGAATGGTCGGCAAGGCCGAAAAAACCAAAGCGAAAACCGTCGATCATGTAGAACACGGGATTCCAGCGCGATACCTGCTGCCAGAAGGGTGGCAGTGAGGCAATGGAGTAGAACACCCCGGAAAGAAACGTCAGCGGCATGATCAGGAAATTCTGGAACGCCGCGAGCTGATCGAACTTGTCCGCCCAGATGCCGGCGATCACACCCAGGCTGCCCATCAGCGCCGCGCCGATCACGGCAAAAGCCAGAATCCAGCCCGGCTCGGCAAAGCTCGGCGAGGCGAACCCCGCGGTGAACAGAAGTACTCCCATCCCCACCACCAGGCCACGAACGACCGAAGCCAGTACGTAAGCCGCGAAAAATTCCCGATGCGAAATCGGCGCCAGCAGAACGAACACGAGGTTTCCCGTCACCCTGGACTGAATCAGCGAAGACGAGGCATTGGCAAAGGCATTCTGCAGTACCGACATCATCACCAGTCCGGGGATCAGAAACACCGTATAGGGCAGGCCATGCACCTTGACATGATCTTCAAGTACCTGCGAGAAAATCAGCAGGTAGAGCATCGCCGTCAGCACCGGCGCGGCTATGGTTTGGGCCGATACCTTCCAGAAGCGCAGCACTTCCTTGTAGAACAAAGTAGAAAAGCCGCTGCTAACCATCGACCTGCTCCTGTTCCCGCATGATCCGGATGAATACCTGTTCCAGATCGGGCTGGTTGATTTCAAGCTCGGCAATCTCGCCGCCGGCAGCACGGATGCACGCCAGTAGCGGTTCAATTTCCGCGAACTGCTCGAAAGAAAATATCCACCAGCCATCGCCCTGTGGCTGGCCACCCCCCGGCATTTCCGACAAGTCGGCGAAGGTGCGCAGCCGCAGCGTACGTCGGGCAGAACGATCGAGGAGATTGCGGGTTGTGTCCAGCGCCACCATGCATCCGGCCTTAAGCATGGCGATCCGGTCACACATGCTCTCGGCCTCCTCCAGGTAATGCGTGGTGAGGACGATGGTATGACCTTCACGATTGAGGCGATGGATAAACTGCCACAGCGTCTGGCGCAATTCGACATCGACTCCGGCGGTCGGCTCGTCGAGCACGATCACCGGCGGCCGATGCACCAGCGCCTGAGCGACCAGCACGCGCCGCTTCATGCCGCCGGAAAGCGTGCGCATGTTGGCCTCCGCCTTCGGCGTCAGATCAAGATGTTCGAGTATTTCGTCGATCCAGGAATCCCTTGCCGCGCTGCGGCCGATGCCAAAATAGCCGGCCTGCATCCGCAGGGTTTCGCGTACCGTAAAAAACGGATCGAACACCAACTCCTGGGGCACCACACCGAGCTGACGGCGCGCGGCCCGATAGTCGCTCCGCACATCACAGCCCATCACCTCAAGCCGGCCGGAGTCGATCTTCACCAGGCCGGCAAGAGCAGAAATCAGGGTCGTTTTCCCGGCGCCATTGGGGCCCAGCAAACCAAAAAATTCACCCTGGGCAATGTCGAACTCGATCCGATCCAGCGCCAGCGTGGCGCCAAACCGTTTGGTGGCCTGCACGATGCGGACCGCAGCTGTCATCTCCGAACCCGGCCTGACCGGCTTCAGTGCTAGGGCAGAAACTCGACGACGCCATAAACGGCGGCGAGACTCAACAGATTTTGCGGAGGATGGGTGATGTGCAACGACTTGCCCGCGGCTCGTGCAGTGCGCACCCAGCCAAAAATGACGGCGAGGCCCGCGGAATCCATTTGTTCGACAGCCTTGAGATCGAACTCGGTTTCGGTTTCCTTCATCGCCGCGAGGGCTTGTTCGCCTGCGGCCAGCACGGCTCCTGCAGTGGCCATCATCAACGGGCCGGAGACCTCGATACGGTTACCGCTAACGCGAATCATTTCTTGACGGCTGCAGTCTCGCCTGACTTGTTCTTGGCTTGCAGCGACTTGATCAGGCCATCGATGCCGCCCTGCCGGATCTCGCTGGCGAACGATTCCCGATAGTTGGTGACCAGGCTGATGCCCCCCACCTCGATATCGAACACCTTCCAGCCCGAGCTGGTTTTTTCGAGATAATAATCGAGCTGAATCGGCTTGCCGCCCGATGGCTGCTTGATTTCGGTGCGCACCTTGACCTCGGCCTCGCCCGGCCTCATGACAAACGGCTTGTAATCGATGGTCTGATTCTTGTACTCGGTCAGCGCCTTGGAATAGGTGCGCACCAGCAGGGTACGGAACTCGTCGATCAATACCGACTTCTGCGCGGTGCTGGCATTGCGCCACTCCCGGCCCATGGCCAGTTGCGTCATGTGGGTGAAGTTGAAATGCGGCAACACCTTGACTTCGACCAACGCGGCAGCTTTCTTCGAATCGCCGTTGCGGATATCCTTGTCCTTGCGGACGATCTCCAGCACATCGGTGCTCACCGACTTGATCAATGCATCGGGCGCAACTTCCTGCGCCGAAACCAGGGTGGCCAGCACCAGGCCACCGATGAATACAAATAGTGATTTCATGAATCGTTCCTGAGTTTTCCAAGTTTCCGGCAGATGACTCCGCCGGAAAAGTTCATTCGGTTTGAAGCAGATGTTGTTGCGCGACAACCACCGGCTCGACGGCCACGGTTTCGGCCTGCGCGGGAACGGACTCCTGTGCGGATCCGGCCTCGGCAACCAGGGGTTGTTGATCCGCCAGATCGGCCTCGGGTTCGGCCTCACGTGGCGCGTTGCCGTCGTAAATCAGGCTGCGGCGACGTTGCAGATAGGCATCGCGCACATAGGAATACTTGTCCAGCGCCGCCTCGTCGATCACCTTGTCTGCCGGCAACAGGTTCGCCCGGTCGCTGACGATGCGTAACGCCAGTGCGGTATTGCGCGTCGGCACATGGCCATGATTGGAGACCGGATCGACCGCCACATCGAGCACCAGTCCGGCCGTATCGCGCACCGTGCGCGAACCGAAGAAGGGCACCACGACATACGAGCCGCTGCCCACCCCCCAACGGCCAAAGGTCTGACCGAAATCTTCCTCATGCTTTTCGAGACCGATATCGGACGCGACATCGATCACCCCCAGAATGCCGATCGTGCTATTGACCGCCAGCCGGCCGAAGTCGCCAAAGCCAGCGGCCACCTTGCCTTGCAGCAGGTTGTTGATGCCGATGAAAAGGTCGGCGATATTGCCGAAGAAGTTGGTCACCCCGGTCTTCACCGGGGAGGACAACACGTTGTCGTAACCCGTCGCCACCGGCTTGACGATGGCCTTGTCAAGTCCTTCGTTGAAGGCGAACATGGCGCGATTGAAGCCCTCGATCGAATCCTTCGGATTGCCTGAAGTGGCACAACCACCGAGCAGTCCGGCGACAAGGATCAGGGCCATGGATCTGGCTTTAGCGGATTGTGATTTTTTCATTTGTGCATTCCGTCAGCAATATGGAAACCTGTTGACACCTACTTTTTGGGGCCATCTTCGGCCGCCTTGTTGAACATGAACTGGCTGATCAGCTTCTCGAGGACAACGGCAGACTGCGTCTTCTTGATCATGTCGTCCGACTTTAGCATATTTTCGTCTCCGCCTACCTCGAAACCGATGTACTGTTCGCCCAGCAGGCCCGAGGTATTGATCGTGGCAAAGGTATCAACGGGAAACTTGTAGGATGCTTCGATCTGCATGGTCACCAAGGCCACATAGTTTGCCGGGTCGAAGCGGATGCCCGAGACACGCCCGACGACGACCCCCGCACTTTTGACCGGCGCACGCACCTTCAGCCCGCCGATGTTGTCGAACCGGGCCTGGAGCGTGTACGTTTCGCCACTGCTGGTCGAGGCCAGATTACCCACCTTGAGCGCCAGAAACAGCAGTGACGCCAGTCCGATGGCGACGAATAAACCAACCCAGATATCGATCGTGGTACGACTCATGTCATGCCCCTCTAAACATGAAAGCAGTAAGAATGAAGTCGGCGGCCAGAATGGCCAGCGACGATGTAACGACAGTGCGCGTGGTGGCGCCGGAAACCCCTTCGGCGGTCGGATCGGCATCGTAGCCTTCGAACACGGCAACCCAGCTGACGATGATGCCGAACACAAAACTCTTGATCACCCCGTTGAGAATGTCTTGCCGGAAATCGACCGAAGCCTGCATCTGCGACCAGAACGAGCCCTCATCGACACCGATCAGTTGCACGCCGACCAGGTAACCGCCGAAAATGCCCATCGCGGAAAACAGTGCAGCCAGGAGCGGCATCGACACCACCCCACCCCAGAAACGCGGCGCGACGACCCGCGCAATCGGGTCGACCGCCATCATCTCCATGGCCGAGAGCTGCTCGGTGGCTTTCATCAGGCCGATCTCGGCGGTGATCGCCGAACCGGCGCGACTGGCGAAGAGCAGCGCGGAAACCACCGGGCCCAGTTCCCGCACCAGGGAGAGGGCCACCAGAATGCCCAGCGCCTCGGTCGAACCATAACGTTGCAAGGTATCGTAGCCCTGCAGGCCGAGTACCATGCCGACGAACAGGCCGGAGACCAGAATGATGATCAGCGACATGACGCCGGTGAAATAAATCTCCCGCAACGTCAGATGCAGACGACGGAACGCCGTGCCCGACTGGAGGAAGATCGCCAGGAAAAAACGGCTGGCAAAGCCCAGGCGATTGATCCGCCGGGTGACGTGATTGCCCAGCCACTGCAAAAACCGCAGCATCGAATCAATCACGCGCCACCTCGCGTTTCAGCAATTCTTCGTCATACGCCATGCGTGAGGGATAATGGAACGGCACCGGGCCATCCGCTTCGCCCCAGACAAACTGATGCACATAGGGCGCCGTCGAATGCTTCATTTCCTCGGCCGTTCCCTCGGCAACGATTTTCCCTTCGGAGACGAAGTAGACGTAATCGACCATTTTCAGCGATTCCTGCACGTCATGCGTCACCACGATGGAACTTGCGCCGAGCGCATCGTTCAGCTTGCGAATCAACTCGCCGACGATCGACAGTGAAATCGGATCGAGACCAGCGAAGGGCTCGTCGTACATGATGAGCATCGGATCGAGCGCAATCGCCCGCGCCAGCGCCACCCGCCGCGCCATGCCGCCGGACAGTTCCGAAGGCATCAGGTTGTGCGCGCCACGCAAGCCCACCGCGTGCAGCTTCATCAGTACCAGATCGCGGATCATGGCTTCGGGGAGGTTGGTATGCTCACGCATCTGGAAAGCGATGTTGTCGTATACCGACATATCGGTGAACAGCGCGCCGAACTGGAAAAGCATGCCCATCCGCCGGCGCAGCGCATAAAGTCCGCCGGCATCGAGCTCGTGCACCACCTGCCCGCCGACCCGTACCTCGCCGGAGGTCGGCTTGAGCTGGCCGCCGATCAAGCGCAGGGTGGTGGTCTTGCCGCAGCCGGAACTACCCATGATGGCCACCACCTTGCCTCGCGGGATCGTCATGTTGATCCCGGAGAGAATGGGGCGGCTATCGTAGGAGAAGCTCAGATTGCGGATTTCGACGAGGGATTCCTGGGGTATATTCACACCGGGACAACCGGTTATTTCGCAGCGCGGCATTGTAGCAGAATCACCGCGTCCGACCCTCACCCGGAGTACGAGGAAGTAAGGGGGAAATGCCATTCACTCATCGCCTTGCGCTGCTTGACATTGCCTTATGATGCGACCACCGATTCCGCCCTGAATGCACATCGAGCGCACCTGCTATCGTGAACGCCCCCGCCGGCAAAACCACCCTGTTGATCGTCGATGATGACCCGCTGATCACCGACACGCTGGTCTATTTTCTTGGCCGCGACTATGCCGTCACCACCGCGGCGGCGCGCGCAGAAGCGGTCGAACTGTTGCGGCAGCAGGGGCTCTCCCCGGCACTGGCGCTGATCGACCTCGGTCTGCCACCAACGCCGCATCGCCCGGACGAAGGTTTCGCCCTGATCGCCGACATTCTTGCTCATGCACCGAACACCCGCATCGTCGTCCTCTCGGGGCAGAGCGAGGAAGCCAACGCCCGTCATGCGCGGGCCCTAGGCGCCACCGAGTTCGTCGCCAAACCGGCCGATCCCGAGTACTTGCGCCAACTGATCCGGCGTGTACTGGCCTTTACCGATACCTCGGCAACCGACGGCCTGATCGGCGACAGCCCGCCCTTGCAACATCTGCGCACACAATTGCGCCAGTTTGCCAACTCTCCTTTCCCTGTGCTGATCGAGGGCGAATCGGGTAGCGGCAAGGAGCTGGTGGCCCGCGCCCTCTGCCTGCTCTCGGATCGCCATGACAAACCCTGTCTGACACTAAACTGCGCCGCCATTTCCCCCAACCTGGTCGAGGCTACCCTGTTCGGACACGGCAAGGGCGCCTTCACCGGGGCCTCTGGCGCACGTGCCGGCTATTTCGAGGAAGCTGGCGGAGGCACACTGTTCCTTGACGAAATCGGCGAATTGCCGCTGGAACTGCAACCCAAGCTGTTGCGGGTACTGGAAAACGGCGAATTTCAACGAATCGGAGAAACCCAGGCACGGCATTCCACCGCCCGCATCATCGCGGCCACCAACCGGGACCTGAAAAAGGAAGTGCAGGCCGGCCGTTTCCGGGCCGATCTCTACCACCGGCTCTCGGTGTTCACCGTCACCGTTCCTCCGCTGCGTGATCTGGGTGAAGATCGCCTGCGCCTGCTCGATCACTTCTGTGCGCTTTACGCCACACAGGCCGGTTTGCCGCTGGTCACCCTGGAGCCGAAAACCATCGAGCGACTACTCGGCTACCCGTTTCCCGGCAACGTGCGGGAATTGCGCAACATCGCCATTCGTCTGGTCACCAAATATCCCGGGGGCACGGTCGGTTTGCACGAGATCGAAGGTGAACTCGATATCGCCGGCACCACAGCCCTGGCCCAGGCTTCCGTCGCCGTTCCGCCAGCGCCGACTTTTTCCAGCGACGCCGAACTCGTGGCCCATGCCTTGCGCGAATTGCAAAGCCATGCCGATTTCAATCTCGACGCCACCCTGCGCCGCTGGGAAGAAGCTTACATCGAAGCTGCCCGCCAGCTTGCCCACGACAATCTGAGCCGGGTCGCCCGGCTGTTGGGTGTCAACCGCACCACCCTCTATAATCGCATCGACGCCCTAGGCCGCGCCAGACGGCCCCCGGCCCAATAGCCGCAATCACCCGACCGGCACCTCGTCATGTATCTCGAACACTTCGGCCTGCGCGAACCACCCTTTCGCATTACCCCGCATACCGACTTTTTCTTCGACGGCGCCAATCGTGGCGCGACGCTCGATGCACTGGTCTACGCCATCACCCACGATGAAGGCATCGTCAAAGTCAGCGGTGAAGTCGGTAGCGGCAAGACCATGCTTTGCCGGGTGCTGATGGAACACCTGCCGGCCAACGTCACCCTGATCTACCTCGCCAATCCCTCGCTCTCGCGCGAAGATATTCTCTACGCGATTGCCGACGAACTGCGCCTGCCCATCCCTGAAACCGCCCGCTTGGCGCAGGTTCTGCGCAGCCTGCAGGAACACTTGATCGAGTCTCATGGCGAAGGCCGCCGCGTCGTCGTGCTGATCGACGAGGCGCATGCCATGCCGGCCGAGACGCTCGAGGAAATTCGCCTGCTGTCGAATCTCGAAACCAACCGCCACAAACTGCTGCAGCTGGTGCTATTCGGCCAGCCCGAGCTGAACGACATTCTTGCCCGCCCCGACATGCGCCAGCTGAAGGAGCGGATAACCCACAACTTCGGCCTCGAGCCGCTGGTGCGCGACGATATCGCCAACTACATCGACTTCCGCATGCGTGCGGCTGGTTATCACGGCCCCAGCGTATTTTCGGCAGCCGCCGTGAAGCTGATCGAGCAAGCTTCGCAAGGGCTTACCCGGCGCATCAATATCCTTGCCGACAAGGCCTTGCTCGCCGCCTTTTCCATCGGAACACACGAAATCGGCGCCAAGGAAGCTCAGGCGGCGATCCGGGACTGCGACTTCAGCACGACAGCCTACGGCGGTCGAAGCACGCCAAAAAATCTGCCGACAAAACCGCTCATCGCGGGTGGAATTCTGACGCTTGCCGTGTTCGCCGCCGTGGCCTGGCAGGCCAGCGAAATGCACCCGACAATCCCTGCGCCAGCCGTGCTGCCGGCCCCGATCCCCACTGTACCGCCAGCGACCGCCCAGGGTTCACCGACAGCCAATCCACCGGCAATCGCTCCCAAAGCCGCAATCAAACCGCCACCGGCGCAAACATCGACTCCCTTGCACCGTCAGCAACACAGCCCGCATCGCAACCGGTCGTAGCCGCTCCGCCGAGCGACGCGCGAAATGCCGATTCAAAACTGGCAGCCAGGCTGCCGCCGCCACCCAATCCCGGCTCGAAGCCGGGCGTCTGTGGCTGGCGCAAGCGCCCGACGATCACTGGTTCATTCAGTTGCTCACCATTGATGCCAATCGCATGCAAGAGATGTACACCTATCTGCACCGCGCCAAGGCCAGCGGGATCGACCTGGAAAACCTGCGCATCTACGCTTCATCGCTCAGCGGCAAGCCGCGCTACGGCGTGATTTACGGGGAATATCCGACGCGAGCCGCCGCCAAGGCCGCGATCACCCATCTGCCGGCGCCGCTACGGACCAGCCAACCCTATCCACGACAGGTAATTCGCCTGCGCTAACGCCATGGCATACTTTTACAACAGATGAGTGAGAAAAATCATCAGCTTGCGTCGCAAACCTAACGTGCTATGCTATCGGTGATTTCATTCACGCCAGATCGGGGGATCACGTGCGCCCACACTCCAAGTTGAAACCTGCTTTTTTTTCCGCCCAACTCGCTCGGATCGCCGGCCTCGGCGCCTGCTTCCTCTTGGCCGCCTGCGGCACGCTCCAGCCGCCGACCCCTGCGGACGGCCACCTGCGCGCGGAAACAGCGGCTCCATCCGTAGCCGAAAAAGACATCCCCGCCCCTGTTGCAGCCACGGCCGCGCTTCCCCGTCCCAGAGCAGCGGCAAAAGTCGAGACCTACTCGGTTTCCGTGCGCAACATCCCGGTGCAGGACCTTCTTTTCGCCCTGTCCCGCGATGCCAAACTGAACATCGACGTGCATCCCGGCATCAACGGGATCGTCACCCTCAACGCCATCGACCAGACACTCCAGCAAATCCTGACGCGAATCGCCAAACAGGTCGACATGCGTTGGGAACTCGATGGCCCGAATTTGCTCGTGATGCCCGATTCACCGTTCCTGCGCACCTACAAGGTTGACTATGTCAACATGGCCCGCGATGTGAGCAGCGCCGTTTCCATCAACACCCAGATCGCCTCGACCAGTTCCACTGCCGCCGGAACGACGGCAACCAGCGGCAGCGGCAACAACTCGACGACCACGGTCACCAGCAAGGCACAAAATCATTTCTGGGAGTCGATCACACAGAACATCAAGGACATCCTGCGCGAGACCGACAAAATTCTGCCCGAAGGTTCCAGCGAAACCGTCATCGAACGCGACGACCAGCAATCCACGACCGGCACCGGAGCGCAGCCGGCAATGAACAAAGGCAACAACCCAGCAACCTCGCTGGCCGGAAGTCCCAATCCTGCCAGCCTGCAACAGCAGGGAACCACGGTGGTCAAGCGCACCACCTTCCGTGAAGCGGCTTCCGTCATCACCAACCCGGAAGCCGGTGTCATTGTCGTCCGCGCGACCTCGCGCCAGCATGAAAAAATCCAGGAATACATCGATCAGGTCATGCGCAATACAGGGCGGCAGGTCATCATCGAAGCGACCATTGCCGAAGTCACGCTGAGCGACAACTATCAGCAGGGCATCAATTGGCAGAGCCTGCGCAGCCTGCGAACTGGCGCCAAAACGGCTGGCTTCTCGGTGGCCCAGTCACCGAGCGGACTCGACGCAACGGGTGCCGTACCCAACCCCTTTGCCGCCGCCGGAACCTCATTCCTGCTCAACTACGTAGCTCCCGGCCTCGGTATCTCATCCACCCTCACGCTGCTTGAAACCTTCGGCAACGTCAAGGTGCTGTCGAGCCCGAAGATCAGCGTGCTCAACAACCAGACCGCCATGCTCAAGGTCGTCGACAACGTGGTGTACTTCGAGGTCAAATCCGACTCCACCACCAACCAGGTCGGCACCAACAAGTCGGTAACCACCACGGCCAAATCGATTTCTGTCGGTCTGGTGATGAATGTAACGCCACAGATCAGCGAAACCAACAGGATCATCCTCAACGTGCGGCCGACCATCTCGCGCGTCACCGGGTTCAAGACCGATCCGAATCCGGATATTCCCGCCGCCATTCCCAACAAGGTTCCGGAGATTCAAACCCGTGAAATGGAATCCGTGCTCCAGCTCGCCGACGGCGAAATCGCGGTGATGGGCGGCCTGATGGAAGACAAGATCGATTACAAGACGGACGCCGTTCCCGGTCTGGGCAGCCTGCCCGGTATCGGCAACTTCTTCCGCAACCGCAACGATACCAACACCAAAACCGAACTGGTCATCTTCCTCAAGCCGACCATCATTCGCAGCCCCAGCGTCAACGGCGACTACCGCGGCTATCGCGGCCAGTTACCGACACGTGAATTTTTCGCCAACAACCCGGGACCGGAACAAAGGCGGCCCGGAGTACAGGAAGGCAATGCGCCATGAGCCTGCTCATGGATGCCCTGAAAAAGGCCGAACTGGCCAAGCGTCAGGGCAACGGCACGAGCCTGGAGTCCGGCGCAGAAAGTACCGGCCCCGGAAACATTGCCCTGGAGCCACTGTCCGCTGAGCCTGGGAGCGGGAACCAGGTCGAGCCGACACCGAGCCATGACGCCGTGGCCAGCAATAGTCTGCCCGACCTGCCGCTTCATCTTGAGCATCTCGATGCTGAATTCCTTATCGATGCGCAACGGCAAAGGAGTCCACAAGCCCATCGCCCTGGCCTATCGCCGGGTGAAGCCAAGGCAACTGTTGCGCGACCCTCGCCGGCACAAAAGGTGGGCGAAAAGCTGCAACAACAGCCAGATCAGGCGGCGGCGCGTAATGTCTTCGCCGCCAAACAGCCATCCTCATCCGGCTCACGATTCGGGCTGGTTCTCGGTGGGCTGACGTTATTGGCGGTTGCCGGCATTGGCGGCTATTTCTGGTGGCAGTTGCAGCCCAAATCCGGTTTGACGGCCAATCCGGCGCTCCAGCCCATGGGCGCCTCCCCTCCTGCCCCAGCCATGACGTCGCGTACAACAACGGCAGCCCCGCTTGCCAACCAGGAGCAGCCTCAAATCACGGCGCAAACGACCGGCGGCAAGGCCCTGCCCGGTCCGGGCAGCCACGATGAGGACGAGGAGGAGGATCTGCGTATTCCACCGCCCACCCCATCCGAGGCGGGATCACGCCGCGCAGCCACAGTCCAACACGGCCCGAGACCCGGCGACAGCAGCGAGGAACCGGTTCGCCTGACCCGCTCGCCGCTACGTATCGACCCCGCCCTGACACGCGGCTTCGATGCGTTCACCCGTGGTGACCTGGTCACCGCGCGCAGCGAATACGAACGTGCGCTCAAAACCGACCCGAAAAATTCCGACGCGCTCCACGGCCTGGCCGCCATCGCTCTGCGCCAAGGCCTGATCGAGCAGGCAGCAGGGCTATATCAGCAGATCATCGAGGTCAATCCGCAGGATGCAGCCGCACAGGCGGCTCTCATCAATCTTGCCGGACAAGCCGATCCCGTCGTCGCCGAAAGCCGGCTCAAGGGCCTGGCCGCCAGCCAGCCGGAACTTGCCATGCCGCAGTTTGCGCTGGGCAATCTGTACGCCCGGCAGGGGCGCTGGAGCGAAGCGCAAGCCGCCTACTTTCAGGCCTGGAATGCCGAACCGGAGAATCCGGACATTTTGTACAACCTCGCCATCAGTCTCGAACACCTGCATCAGAGCCGGCTCGCCGCCGAGTATTACAGTCAGGCGCTGCGGCTGGCCAGCACTCGGCCGGCGAATTTCGACAAGTTGCAGGCCGAATCCCGCCTGCGCGCCATGCAGCCCTGAAGCAGACAGGCAAACACCAGACTTCCCGGAGTTTGCCGATCGGCATAGATACAGCATAATGATGGCCATATGAACTCGATTGCCATCCCTACACCCAAGCGCCGTCCGATCGGACAGGTTCTGATCCAGCGCGGCGTGATCAGCGAAGACCAACTGCGCATCGCCTTGCTGGAGCAGATGAAACTGAACCAGCCGGTAGGCAAGCTGCTGGTCTCGCTCGGTTTCGTTTCCGAAGCCACCCTGCGCGATGCGCTGGGTGAATCGCTGGGCCAGAACGCGGCCGACCTGGCCAATTCAATCGTCGATCCGGAAGCACTGCGCCTGATCCCGCGCGAACTGGCCAAGCGTCACTTGATGCTGGCGCTCAGCTATTCCCCGAACGACCATCGGCTCAAGATCGCGATTGCCGACCCCAACGATGTCGTCGCCCTCGACAAGCTACGGGCACTCATTCACGCCGATTTGCAGATCGAGACCCTGCTCGCCGGCGAATCCGAAATTGCCCGCGCCATCGATCAGTACTACGGTCATGAGCTGTCGATCGATGGCATCCTGCACGAGATCGAAACCGGGGAAATCGACTACCGCAGCCTGTCCGCCGCGCTGGAAGAGTACAGCCAGCCGGTCGTCCGTCTGATCAATGCGCTGCTTACCGATGCCGTCAAACGCAACGCCTCCGACGTTCACTTCGAACCGGAAGCCGGTTTTCTGCGCATTCGTTATCGCATCGACGGCATGCTGCGGCAGATTCGCGCCCTGCATAAATCCTACTGGGCCGCCATGGCCGTGCGCATCAAGGTGATGAGCGGCATGAACATTGCCGAAACCCGCGCCCCGCAGGATGGCCGGATTTCACTCAACATCAGCGGCAACGCCATCGACTTTCGCGTCGCCGCGCAGCCGACCATCCATGGCGAAAATATCGTGCTGCGGATTCTCGACCGTGAAAAAGGCATCGTGCCGCTCGACGGACTGGGGCTCAACGATCATCAGCTCGACATGCTCAAGCTGATGGTGGCGCGCCCCGAAGGCATCATTCTGGTCACCGGCCCGACCGGTAGCGGCAAGACCACCACCCTCTATTCGGTGCTCAATCACATCAACGAAGAGGGCGTGAATATCATGACCCTCGAAGACCCGGTCGAATATCCGATGGCGATGATCCGTCAGACCTCGGTCGCCGAATCGGCCAAGCTCGATTTCGCCAACGGCATACGCTCGATGATGCGCCAGGATCCCGATGTCATCCTGGTCGGCGAAATCCGCGATGCCGACACGGCGGAGATGGCTTTCCGCGCCGCCATGACCGGCCACCAGGTGTACTCGACGCTGCATACCAACTCGGCGCTCGGCGCCATTCCGCGCCTGCTCGACATCGGCGTGCTGCCGGACATCATGGCCGGCAACATCATCGGTGTCGTTGCCCAGCGTCTGGTCCGCCGTCTCTGTACCCACTGCCGCAAGCCCTACCCCGCCGAGGCCCACGAACGTAAATTGCTCGGCGTCGGCGACGGCCAGCCGGGGCCAGTTCTTTACCGTGCCGCCGGTTGTGACCGCTGTGATTACCAGGGCTATCGCGGCCGTATCGCGATCATGGAGTTGCTGCGCCTGGACAGCGATCTCGACGATCTGATCGGCCGCCGCGCCACCTTGCGCGAAATCCGCACTGTCGCCCTGGAAAAAGGTTTCCGCCAGCTCGCCGAGGATGGGTTGCGTCGCGTGCGCGACGGCTCCACTTCGATCGAGGAAATTGGCCGTGTCATCGATCTGACGGCACGCATGTAGCCGCCCCGAATCCACACTCATGGCGCTCTACAACTACAAGGCCATCGACTCCAGCGGCCGCCGCGCCCTGGGGCGGCTCGAAGCCATCAACCTGGTGGATCTGGAGATGCGCCTCAAGCGGATGGAGCTCGACTTCATCAATGGCGAGCCGATCAAGCAAGGCGGCCCGCTGGGTCATGGCAAGGTCAGCCGACTGGAACTGGTCACCTTCTGCTTTCATCTGGAGCAACTCGCCCGCGCGGGCGTACCGTTGATCGAGAGCCTCGCCGACCTGCGCGACAGTCTTGAAAATCCGCGCTTTCGGGAAGTCATCGCCGGCATGGTGGAAAGCATCGAAGGCGGCCAGACGCTCTCACAGGCGATGGCCGAGCACCCGCAGACCTTCGACGAGGTGATGGTCAGCCTGATTCGTTCCGGCGAAGAGACCGGCGCCCTGCCGCAGGTCTTGCACAACCTGCTCGAATCGCTCAAGTGGCAGGACGAACTGGCCGCGCATACCAAAAAACTCATCATGTACCCCGCCTTCCTCGGCACGGTGGTGGTTGCCGTGGTGCTCTTCATGATGATCTACCTGGTGCCCAAGATGGCCGGCTTCATCCGCAACATGGGCCAGGAATTGCCGTTGCAGACCCGGATTCTGATCGCCACCTCGGAATTCTTCGTCAACTACTGGTATGTCGCGCTCGGCCTGCCCTTGCTCGCGGTGGCGGGGATCGCCCTGCTGGTACAGAGCAGCCCGAAGGCGCGTTACCGTTTCGATGAGATCAAGCTGCGTCTGCCCTACATCGGGCCGATTCTCAAGAAAATCATTCTCTCCCGTTTCGCTTCCGTATTCGCCATGATGTATTCGTCCGGCATTACCATTCTCGATGCCATCAAATCGACCGAGGACGTGGTCGGCAACATGGTGATCCGCAAGGGACTCGAGCGGGTCGGCGAACTGATCGCCGAGGGGCAGAATGTCACCGTCGCCTTCCAGAACGTCGACCTGTTTCCCCCGCTGGTGCTGCGCATGCTGCGTGTCGGCGAAAATACCGGGGCGCTGGATACGGCCTTGAACAACGTCAGCTATTTTTACAACCGCGACGTGCGCGAGTCGATCGAAAAGGTGCAGGCCATGATCGAACCGGTGATGACCGTCATCATCGGCCTGATCCTCGGCTGGATCATGCTCGCCGTGCTCGGCCCGATCTACGACATGATCACCAAGCTGAAAACCTGATGAAGCCTAGGCACATTCTTTTCTTCGACGGCAGTCGGCTGGCGATTCATGCCTGGAAGGATGGCCGTGTCCATCCGGAAGGCCACTTCGCGGCGGACGCCGCCGGGCTCGAAAACTTTGATAACTGGCTTGGCCAGCACCGCGGCAGCCTGCTCTATCTGCTCGCTGACGTGGCCGAAGAAGGTTTCCAGGTCGAGGACATTCCCTGGGTCCAGGGCGGGGATCGCATCGCACTGATCAAACGCCGGCTGGGACAGCATTTCTACGGCACGCCGCTGGCCGTCGGACTCTCCCTCGGACGCGCCAGCGAAGGGCGCCGCGACGAAAAAATGCTGCTCGCCGCGCTGACCCATGCCGAGGCCTTTGCCCCCTGGATCGAAGCCATTCACCGCGCCCGCGCCATTCTCGCCGGTATCTGGTCGATACCGCTGGTGCTGGCGGAATGCGGCCCGCGCTGGATCAAGAGCAGCGACCCTGCGCTGCTGGTCACGCTCACCGCCGGCGGTGTCCGGCAAACTTTTTTCGATGCCGGCAAGCTGCGTTTCTCCCGCCTGACGCCGCTGGCCACCCGCAGCCAGAACGAAATGGCCCGCGTCATCGGCAACGAGTCGTTCAATACCTGGCAATACCTCGTCGGCCAGCGCCAGATTCGCCGTGGTGCGGCGGTGCGGGTAATCGTTCTCGCCAGCGCGGCGCAAGTATCCGGGATCAGGCAACACTGCCCACAGCAGGAGGAACTGGCCTACGAGTTTCTTGACCTGGCCACCACCGCGCAAGCCGAGGGACTCAAGTCATTGCAGCCCGCCGACACGGCCGACGAGCTGATCGTCCACGTCCTGGCCAAACGGCCGCCGCGCCTGCAATTTGCCCGCTCAAAGGAACGGCACTTCTATCGCCTCTGGCAGATTCGCTTTGCGCTGACCAGCGCGGCGGCCATCATCCTCGCCGGCGGCCTGCTCTTCGCGCTGAAAAACTGGAGCGACAGCCGCACCCTGGCGGAGCAAACCGCCACCGCCGAGGCCGGCACGAAACTCGCGACTCAACGCTACGCTGCGCTGCTCGCCAGCCTGCCGAAAGTCGATGTCACCCCGGACAACCTGCGGCTGCTGACAGGGCTGCTCGACGAACTGCAACAGCAGAGCCCGTTGCTCGAACCCTTGCTGATCCAGCTCGCCAGCGCGCTGAACGACATGCCCAGAATCGAACTGGTCAGCCTCGACTGGAAAATCGGGCCGCGGCCGCAAGGCCCGCAGAAAGTCGGCGCTGGCGGCACGCCGCCGCTACCGGCGATAGCGGCCACGGCCGCCTCCGGCGGCGTCTGGAGCGTGCTCGAAGTCCAGGCCCAGTTGCCGCTCGGATTGAGCAGCGACCTGCGCGCCCAGAAGGAAATCATCGACGCCTTTGCCGAACGGCTGAAAGACCCGCAGACCACGGTACAGATCATTGCGATGCCCTTCGATGTCGAGTCCGCCAAGCCGCTCAAAAGCCATGACGAGACCAGCGGCAACCGCACCAGCGGGGCACCGCGGTTCACGCTGCAAATCGCTCGTCCCCTGTAAGGAACATACCTGATGAAATTCGAGCGCACTGACCTCAAGCATCTGCAAAACAGCCTCATCCTGCTGGCACTCGGCCTGCTCGTCGCCGGCGGCGCCCTGTGGGGCGCCCAGCACATCAAGCAGAATGCCGAACAAGGCTGGCGTAACGCCACGGCGACCGAACGGGACATCGACAACAAACTGTCCCGCGCGCGCAGCGAAGAACAGCAGCTGCGCGCCATGATCGGCCGCTTCCAGGCACTCAAGGAACGCGGCATCATCGGCGCGGAACAACGCCTCGACTGGGTGGAAACCCTGGCCCGGATCAAGAGCGAACGGCGCCTCGCCCGGCTCGATTACGAATTCGCGCCGCAACGCCCGGTCGATGCCGGCATCCTGCCCGGCGGCCCGGCGGCCGGCAGCTTCCAACTGATGTCCAGCACCATGCATCTCACCCTCCCGCTGCTCCACGAAGGCGATCTGCTCGGCGTTCTCGACGACTTGCGTAAAGTCGCTCCGGCGCTGATCCAGGTGCGCGCCTGCCGCATCGAGCGCGCCACGCACAATCCAGCGGAACGCAGCGCCAGCGCCAACCTCACGGCAGAGTGCTCGCTCGAATGGATCACCCTGAAGGAGGTCAAATGAAGCCGGCTGCCCTTCGCTCGCTGCTCTGCCTGCTCTTGGCCGGCAGCTCCACCTGGCTTCATGCCGCCGCCACGCCCGAACTCGGCCGCCTCTTCTTCACCCCGGAAAAACGCGCCCTGCTCGAACGCCAGCGCCTCACCAACATCCGCGAGGCCCAGTCGCTCGAAGGCGCCACGATGAGCCTCGATGGCGTGGTACAGCGCTCGGGCGGCAAGTCGACGGTGTGGATCAACGGCCACCCGCAGCATGAGCGCGATGCCGCGCGCACCGGCGTCGAGGTGCATCTTTCGCCCAAGGACCCGGGCCGGGCCGAGCTCGCCCCAGGCGAAGAAACGCCGACCCAGCTCAAGGTGGGTGAAGCCATCAACCGCGCCACCGGCGAGCGCAACGACCGGCTCGGCGGCGGCGTGGTGAAGACGCCGTCCAGGCGCTGAATGGGCCACACGCGATGTGGCCACCCGTAAAAATCCAGCGCGGTTTCGTGCTGATTGGCCTGCTCGCGCTGCTGGTGATGGGCGCACTGGCCTTTTTTGTCTCCAATCTTTCGCCCGAATTCATGCAGGCGTACAGGCAGCACAAGACCGATGCGGCACTGCTCCAGGCACGGGAAGCGCTGCTGGGTTATGCGCTGCGCTTTCGCGAGGCCAATCCCGATGCCGCCAATGTGCCGATTTACATGTATGGCAATCTGCCGCTGCCCGATCTGGGCAGCTCGCACAACAACAACGTCGGTTGCGCCAGCGAAGGTTGCGATGCCGCCAATTTCGCCGGCAATGCACCCAATATCACGGTGATCGGCCGCTTCCCCTGGCGCATGCTGGGTACCGGCGCCTTGCGCAACGGCAACGGAGAATGCCTCTGGTATATCGTCTCCGGCAGCCACCAGCGCATCCAGCAAAGCACGCCGATGAACTGGGATACCCTTGGTCAACTCGATCCGGTCGTCGCCAACGGCACGGCCGCCATGCAGAGCCTGCTTGCCTCGGCGCACGACCGGCCGCTCGCCATCATTTTCTCGCCCGGCCCGCCGCTGCCGGGACAGGATCGCAGCACCTCCGTTGCCGACACGGTGACCGAGTGCGGCGGCAATTACGATGCGAAAAACTATCTCGACCCGGCCACCGCCACGGCCCTGGGCGGCACCACCAACTACTTCGCCGGCGCCGCCAACAATGCTTTTGCCGACACCTCCGCCGCAGCCAAGGCGATCTCCGTCCAGGGCGATGTCCTGCGTCAGACCGACGGCACGCTTCGAGCCGGTAACTGCCCGCAGGACTCGCAGTGCGATCTCGTCGCCAACGACAAGGGTCTCATCCTCACCAGCGACATATTTTTTGCCGCACTGACAAAGAATGCCAACTTCCGCCTCGACATCAACAGCCTGCTCGACCATATGGTGAGTTGCCTGCGCGACCAGGGCGTCGCGAGCGCAGCCCACCCGCTGCCCGCCTCAGCCTGTTATGGCGACAGCCAGGACCCGCGAAACTATTTCAGCAACTACGCCGACCAGCTCTTCGTCGCCCCCTGCGCCGGCAATTGCTCGGCCACCATTGACGGCGTGGCCCAGACCTGCCCGGCCGTATTGATCTTTGCCAACCAGCGCGACAAAACCAGCCAGGTGCGCATCACGGCCACCGACCGGGCAGCCCCGGTCAACTATCTCGAGGCACCCAATCTCGCCAGTTTCACCAACCCTGGCACCGTCTATGCCGGGGTGAATCAGTTTTCACCAGTGACTACCGCGGCATCGGTCTACCAGGACGTGGTGCGCTGCATCCCGGCCGGATCGAGCTTCACTTCGGTCAAGTCGACGACGTTGACTTCGCTCGGCTTCGGCCAGCTTTCCAGCTATGACGCCGCGACGCGCACCCTGACCCTGGGCAGCCTGAACGTCACCACGGGCGTCCCCGCCATCGGCGCGGGAAATGCCTCGATTCTGTTCGGTTGCAGCTGGACCCCGGAAACCCACGTCACCGGCCATGGCCTGCGCGGCTACTTCATGTTCAACATCACCAACACCGGCTTCCCCGGCCCCGGCTTCACCTTCGCCGCGATCGACGGTGACCGCAACACGGCCAGCGTCTGCGGCGCCGCCAGCCAGCACCTGGGTTATTCCGGCAATAACACCAGCACGCCGCTCGTCGCCGCGCCGAAGATCGGCATCGAGTTCGACACACGGAAAAACTATCGCAGCCAACCGCCGTTTCTGCCGGATGGATTCAATCCTTCCCTCGCCAGCAGCCTCACGCGACTGCGTACCCTCGACAACGGCCGCACCGATCCCAGCTATACCGGTGGCCACATCGCCGTGGTGTACTGGGGCGGCGAGACACCGATCAATACCGGCTATGCCTGCGTCACCACCGCCGACTGCCGAGCGCCGAGTTTTTGCGACACCAGCGACAGCCTCTGCAAGCTCCTGCCGGAAGAGGACGACAACGTGCATGGCCAGTTGCCGACGCCGCCGGCTGCGCGCCCAGCACCCGGCAATCCGCCTGCACCGGCCACCGTCGCCAACCCGCCACCCTACCCACCGCCCGGCGTGAGCAAGCTCGACCCCAACCTGAGCAGCACGCCGACCGGCCAGAACATTCATGTCCGCGTCGAGATCGAACGCAGCGACGCGGCCGGGCGCGACAGCAACAGCCGACTGGTCAAGGTAGCCGCCTCAACCCCGCTGGCCGCGCTCTCCGGTTTGCCCGTCGTCGACTCGGTTGCGCTGCAGGCCGGCGATACGGTTCTGGTCACCGCCCAGGCCGATGCCAGGACGAATGGCGTTTACCTCGCGTCTGCCAGCGCATGGACGCGCGACGCCAGCGCCGACGAAGCCGCCGACCTGTTGCCGGGCACATCCTGGTTCGTGCAATCGGGTTCGACCCAGGCGGGCAGCCTCTGGCGGCTGTTGAACATCGCCCAACCGGTGATCGGCTTCGATTCGCTTTCCTTCCAGCGCGTCCGTCTGCCGGTGCGCGCCGTGGCCATCTCGAACCTCGCGCCGGCCGGCCTGGGCAATGTCGATGGCGTGGCGCTGGCCGCCGGAGACCGGGTACTGCTCACTGCGCAAACCACGGCCGGCCAAAACGGCGTGTATAGCGCCGGCGGCGGCGCCTGGTCGCGGGCCAGCCCGGAAAATACCGCCGCCGGCCTGAAGGATGGCGCCACCTGGTTCATCAGGGAAGGCGGCCACGCCGGCAGCTACTGGGTGTTGCATGGCGATGCGACGCCGGATGTCAGCACGACAATCAGCATCCAGCCCGCCGCCACCAACGATCTCTATGCGGCCACCGTGCAAACCCAGGTCTGGATGCTGGCGGACAGCGTGACCGCCGCCAACCAGATCGAACGCATGAAGACCACCAGCCGCGCCATGGCCGAACTCGATCCGGTCGTCCGTTACGGACAATGCAGCCCCAGCACGTGCGCTGCCGGGCAAAGCTGCGGCGGGGTCGAGTCCGACGGCAATCGTTACTGCTACAACTCCGGCCAGCAACCCAACCTGTACGACCGGCAGAAGGTGTACGATACGCAGGGCAGTGCATGCAGCAGCGGACTAGCCTGCTCCGGCGGCCAGTTCTGCGGCATCGACAACCTCTGCTACCAGCCCGCCCTGCGTACCCTGCGTCTAGGCTTTACCGACAGCCAGAGCGGTCAGGATCAGGTCATTTCGATTTCCAACTTCGCCACCACCTGGCTGCCATGAAGATCACCGTATCACCGGCGCCAGCGCTCTGCATCCCTACGGGAAGTTTTCACCTGCCCCACGCCCAAAGCGGCTTCACCCTGGTCGAACTGGCCATCGTGCTGTTCATCGTCAGCCTGCTGCTCGGCGGCATGCTGCTGCCGCTCTCGGCGCAGCAGGACATCCGCTATCAGAGCGATACGCAAAAGCAGCTGGCCGACATCAACGAGGCGCTGCTCGGCTACGCCGCCAGTAAACTAGCTGCCGATGGCAAACCCTACCTGCCCTGCCCCGACACCGATGGCGATGGCCGCGAAAACCGGGTCGGCAATGCCTGCACCAGCCCAGATGGCGACCTGCCCTGGCAGGACCTCGGCATCGGCCGGCAGGATGCCTGGAACAACGCCTTCCGCTATCGGGTGACCGCGGCCTTTTCCAATAACGCCGTCGGCTTTACACTGGCTTCCACGGGCGACATGCGCATCTGTGATCGTGCCGACTGCAGTGGCACGATCCTCGCCACCGGCGTCCCCGCCGTCGTCCTCTCCCGCGGCAAGAACGGCGCAAGCGCGGCGGCAACCGCCGACGAACAGGAGAATCTCGATGGCGACATCTATTTCGTCCAGCACAGCATCAGCAGCGACGGCTATGACGATCAGGTGGTCTGGCTCTCGGCCAATCTGTTGTTCAACCGCATGCTCTCCGCCGGCCGGCTGCCCTGATCGCTGGAAAAGTCGGCGCTGGCAAGACGGCGATTTCGCGCCGCTTCAGACGAAGCCGTCGGGGTTCTGCCGCTGCCAGTTCCAGGTATCGCGGCACATCTCCGCCAGCGTGCGTTTTGCCGTCCAGCCCAGCATGGCCTTCGCCCGCGCCGGATCGCCCCAGTAGGCGGGAACATCACCGGCACGGCGGGCGACGATGCGATAAGGCAAGGTTCGGCCGCACGCCTGCTCGAACGCCCGCACCACTTCCAGCACGCTGTAGCCGCGGCCGGTGCCCAGATTGACCGTCAATTCTCCGCCCGGCGCCGCCAGCGCCCAATCCACCGCGGCCGCATGGGCCTCGGCCAGGTCCATGACATGGATATAGTCGCGCACGCCGGTGCCATCGGGCGTCGGATAGTCGCCGCCGAAAATCCGCAGTTCCGGCAGGCGGCCAACGGCCACCTGGGCGACGAAGGGCATCAGGTTGTTGGGCAGGCCATGCGGGTCTTCGCCGATCAGGCCGGATGGATGCGCGCCGACCGGATTGAAATAACGCAGGAGTGCAACCGACCAGCCGGGGTCGGCGCGCTGCATGTCGCGCAGCAGGTCTTCGACCATGCGTTTGCTGCGGCCATAGACATTGGCCGGGCGCAAGGGCGCGCTCTCCGGGATCGGGCTCGCATCCGGCTCGCCATACACGGTGGCCGAGGAACTGAACACCAGCCGTTTGACCCCCGCCGCCTGCATCGCCTCGACCAGGCGCAGGCTGCCGACCACGTTGTTGTCGTAGTAGCGCAGCGGCTCGGCCTCGCCTTCGCCGACCGCTTTCAGGCCGGCGAAATGCACCGCTACAGCGATCGGATAGTTCGCGAATACCCGCGCCAGATCGGCCTTCGCGCGCACATCGCCGGTGATGCATGTCACCCGCCGGCCGACGATGGCCGCGAGCCGTGCCACGCCTTGCGGCTTGCTGTTGCTGAAGTTGTCGAACAGCACAACCTCGTGCCCGGCCGCGATCAGCGCCACCGCGCTGTGCAAACCGATATACCCGGCGCCGCCGGTGAGGAGGATCATGCCCATGTCTTCGCTTTCCGCCGATCAGCGGCAATTCTAGCGGGCTTTGCATGACTCTTCGGGCCGGCTGCCGGTAGAATTGCGCCATTGCCTTCTGGAGATGGCCATGTCCCGTCCCTTCCGCATCGCCCCCAGCCTGCTCTCGGCCGATTTCGCCCGGCTCGGCGAGGAGGTTTCCAATGTCATTGCCGCCGGCGCCGACTGGATCCACTTCGACGTGATGGACAACCATTACGTACCCAACCTGACCATCGGCCCGCTGGTTTGCCAGGCGATCCGGCCGCACACCACGGCGCCGATCGACGTGCATCTGATGGTCAAGCCGGTCGACCGCATCGTGCCCGATTTCGCCAGGGCCGGCGCCGACATCATCACCTTCCATCCGGAAGCCTCGGAGCACATCGACCGTACCCTGTCGCTGATCCGCGAATCCGGCTGCCAGGCCGGGCTGGTATTCAATCCGGCGACGCCGCTGGATTACCTGGACCATGTCATGGACAAGCTCGACATCGTGCTCCTGATGAGCGTCAATCCGGGTTTCGGCGGCCAGCAGTTCATCCCCTCGACGCTCGACAAATTGCGCCAGGTACGCAGCCGCATCGAACGCTACCGCGAGACGAGCGGGCGCGAGATTCTGCTCGAAGTCGATGGCGGCGTGAAGACGGACAACATCGCCGAAATCGCCCGTGCCGGGGCGGACACCTTCGTTGCCGGCTCGGCGGTGTTCGGCGCCGGACGGGACGCCGATCCGCACCGCTACGACACGGTCATCGCCACGCTGCGCAACCAGTTGAGCCAGGTGGCATGATCCGCTCGGTAACCCTCGACCTTGACGGCACGCTGCTCGACACCCTGCCCGACCTCGCCGCCGCGGCCAACGCCATGCGGCGCGAACTCGGCTGCGAACCCCTTGCCGAAGAGCGCATCGCCAGCTACGTCGGCCGCGGCATCGAGGTTCTCGTCGAACGCTGCCTGCCCGATCTCACCGGCGAACCATTGACTCTGGCCAGGCAGCTTTTCCGCCGCCACTACGCGCGCGAAAACGGTCGGCGGACACGCGTCTACCCCGGCGTGGCGGAAGGGCTCGATGCCCTGCGCAGGGCCGGCCTGCCACTCGCCGTGATCACCAACAAGGCGGCCGCCTTCAGCGAGCCCTTGCTCGCGGCAACCGGGCTCGCGCCCTATTTCCGCTTCGTCATTTCCGGCGACAGCGTGGCGCACAAGAAACCGCATCCACTGCCGCTGCTGGCCGCCTGCGCCCGCCTGGGCGTTACGCCGGAGGAAAATCTGCACATCGGCGACTCCGCCAACGATGTCGCCGCCGCGCGCGCCGCCGGCTGTCCGGTCTGGCTGCTACCCTATGGCTACAACGAGGGACGGCGCGTGCAGGAGAGCGATGCCGATGTTATAGTTTCATCGCTGCTGGATGCCGCGCAACATATCGCCAGCACCTCCAGCACAGCGCCGCGCGCCGTCTCGCCGGCGCCGACTTTTTGAGAATCGCAGAGTCCATGTCCACCATGCACCCCCTCGTTCTGCAAGCCAAAACCACCGCGCCAGGCGGGGCGGAGGCCTGGCCCTGGCGGCCCTAGCCTCGCCCCCGATCCACTCGGCCCCGCCGTGGATCGAACCTGCCGCCTGCATCACCCGCACCATCGCAGAAAATTGAAAGTGGATTTGCCATGACCCCGATGACCGAAACCGAATTCGACCGCCTGGCCGCTGCCGGCTACAACCGCATCCCGCTCACCCTCGAGACCTTCGCCGATCTCGACACGCCGCTCTCGCTCTACCTCAAGCTGGCCAACCAAGCCAACAGCTTCCTGCTCGAATCGGTGGTCGGCGGCGAGCGCTTCGGCCGCTATTCCTTTATCGGCCTGCCGGCACGCACCTTGATCCGCGTCCGCGAATGGCAGACGGAAGTCGTCCGTGATGGCGAGGTGATCGAAACCGCCAGCGGCAACCCGCTCGATTTCATCGCCCGTTTCCAGGCTCGCAGCAAGGCCTTCGTGCCACCGGACTTTCCCCGCTTCTGCGGCGGGCTGGCCGGCTATTTCGGCTATGACGCCGTGCGCTACATGGAAAAGAAGCTCGCCCGCTTCGCTCTGCCCGATGAAATCGGCATGCCGGACATCCTGCTCCTGCAAACCGAAGAACTCGCCGTGGTGGATAACCTGGCCGGCAAGATCTGGCTCATCGTCTACGCCGACCCGGCAATGCCCGCGGCCTACGCCCAGGCACGCACGCGGCTCGCCGAACTGGCGCAGAAGCTGCGCCAGCCGGCACAAATTCCGCTCAGCCTGCCGACTCCGGCCAGCGAAGTGATCCGTGATTTCGCCAAAACTGATTATCTGGCCGCCGTACGCAAGGCCAAGGACTACATCGCCGCCGGCGACATGATGCAGGTGCAGGTCGGCCAGCGCCTGAAAAAACCTTTCGCCGGCCCGCCGCTCTCGCTCTATCGCGCCCTGCGCTCGATCAACCCCTCGCCCTACATGTACTTCTATGACTTCGGCGAGTTCCAGGTGGTCGGCGCCTCGCCGGAAATTCTGGTGCGCCAGGAAACCGCCGCCGGCGGCACCCGCGTCACCATCCGCCCGCTGGCCGGCACCCGCCCGCGCGGCGCCACGCCCGAAGCGGACGCCGCGCACGCCGCAGAACTGCTCGCCGATCCGAAGGAACGCGCCGAACACGTCATGCTGATCGACCTGGCCCGCAACGACATCGGCCGCATCGCGCAGACCGGCACGGTGCGCGTCACCGACCGGATGGTGATCGAGCGTTATTCTCACGTCATGCACATCGTGTCCAACGTCGAAGGCCTGCTCCAGCCGGGCCTGACCAACCTCGACGTGCTCAAGGCCACCTTCCCCGCCGGCACGCTCACCGGCGCGCCGAAGATTCATGCCATGGAGATCATCGACCAACTGGAGCCGGTGAAACGCGGGCTCTACGGCGGCGCCTGCGGCTATCTCAGCTTCTCCGGCGAGATGGACATGGCGATCGCCATCCGCACCGGCATCGTCAAGGACGGCTTGCTCCATGCCCAGGCCGCCGCCGGCATCGTCGCCGATTCGATTCCCGAAAACGAATGGCAGGAAACCGAGAACAAGGCCCGCGCCCTGATCCGCGCCGCCGAACTGGCCGAAGCCGGCCTCGACCATTGCCGGTGAGGGAACCAAGCTGACGAAGCTGGGCAGCGAAGGCCGCAGTACATCCACCACCATCACCGCCTTCTCCATGCTCAACCGGCTCAGTGATGCCGACTACCGGCACCCGCAAGGCGATTGAGCTGGCGCCCTGCTGCAAATCGGCGCACGCAATACCCAGAACCCCGAGCCGCTCGAAATCGTCGGACACCAACAGGAATCCCCGACGCCACAAGCGCGGCTTCGGCATCACGCACGATGAGGGAGCGGCCTTGCTTTGGATCATTACCAGCACCGCATCGCTTCATGTCTCGCATATACGAGTTTTTTCCTGCACGATTCACAAACTTAACAAAAATGACTAATCTCAAGAAGGTTGAGACAAAAAAAGTATACTTAGAGCATATTATCTTGCTTTTACCTGATATTATGTGACGCTGGTTTTGACTTTGATGCGTCCAATCCCGATTCGACCGTAATGGAAGGGAGCGTGATCATGTCAGTTTTCGGTTTGTTCCTTCGTGTGCGCCTTATCCCATCGGTCACTGGTTTTGCGACATTGGCCGGCCGTGGATGTGGCTGGCTAAATCAGGCCGTGTGTCCGGGCTGCGGCCGTTCGCCTCGGCCGTAACGAACCGACCGCGGCGTTATCCATGAACGTCGATTCCGCGACTGCCATGGGGAAACTGAATCAACTCCTTGTCTTTGCCCTGGACGGCGAGCGCTATGGCCTGGTTCTGTCCGCGGTAGACAGCGTGGTACGCGCAGTAAACATCACCCCCCTGCCACAGGCGCCGGATATCGTTCTCGGCGTGGTCAATGTGCGGGGACGGGTAATCCCGGTGATCAACATGCGCCGGCGCTTCCGCCTGCCGGAGCGCAAGATTGTCCTCACCGATCAGTTGGTCATTGCGCGCACGACGCGGCGGCCGGTCGCCCTGGTGGCCGATGCGGTGAGTGATATCCTCCAATACCCCGAGGGGGACATCGTCGAGACGCAGAGCATTCTTGCCGATGCCGAGTACATCGAAGGCGTGGTAAAGCTCAATGGCGGTTTAATCCTGATCCACAACCTGGACACGTTTCTTTCCCTGGAAGAAGAAACATCCTTGGATCAGGCGATTGAGAGCGGTTGAAATGGACATACGGTGCGCGCTTCCCGATGCGCTTCTCTCCGGCTTGAGCGATTTTGTCGCCGCGCGTATCGGTCTGCACTTTCCGCAAGAACGCTGGCGGGATCTGGAGCGCGGCCTGGTCGCCGCCACTCCCGAGCTGGGCCAGCCGGATGCGGAATCGTGCGTTCGTTGGCTACTCTCCGCAGCCTTGACACGCAGTCATATCGAAATCCTGGCCAGCCACCTGACCATCGGCGAAACTTATTTTTTTCGCGAGAAAAAAGGTCTCGAAATTCTCGAGACGCGGATCGTGCCGGAACTGCTCCACTCCTGGCGCGATGGTAAGCGGCATCTTCGAATCTGGAGCGCAGGCTGCTGCACCGGCGAGGAACCTTATTCCATCGCCATGCTCCTCGACCGGCTGATCCCCGATCAAACTGCCTGGACCATCACCCTGCTGGCGACGGACATCAATCCCCGGTTCCTGCGCAAGGCGGCGGAGGGCGTGTACGGCGAATGGTCTTTCCGCGAGACGCCGGAATGGATTCGGACGCGGTATTTCAAGCGGCGGAAAGACGGACGCTTCGAATTGTCCGCGCATATCAGGCGCAAAGTCACTTTCTCCTACCTCAACCTCGCCGACGATGTGTATCCCTCGCTGCTGAACAACACCCATGCAATGGACGTGATTTTTTGCCGCAATGTGCTGATGTATTTCACTGCGCAGCGCGCGAAGAACGTCGCCCGGAATTTTCACCGCTCGCTGGCGGAGGACGGATGGCTGATCGTCAACCCGACGGAAACGTCGGCTGCCCTGTTTCCCTTATTCACGCCAGTCGAATTCCCCGGGGCCGTACTCTACCGCAAGACCAAAGACAACGCACCAGCTTATGCCGCGATTGGATATCAGACCCCGGCGCTCCAACCGGATTTATCCCCGGCGGAAACAGTGCAATTGCTTGCGCCGGCGGAAAGGCAACCGGAGCCGCCGGAACAAGCGGCGACGATGGCGCCAGGCGACACGCGCCCGCATGGGCAGGATGATCGCGAAGCGCTGTCCTTGCGCGCGCGGACCTGCGCCAACCAGGGCCGGCTGGGCGAGGCGATCGCGTGGTGCGAGCAGGCGATCGCCGCCGACAAAATGAATCCGGCGCGCCATTACTTGCTCGCCGCCATTCAGCAGGAACAGGGACAGGCCGATGCCGCCGCGCAGTCGCTGAACCGTGCGCTGTATCTCGATTCCGGATTCGTACTGGCGCACTTCGCCCTGGGAAACCTTCGCTTGTCGCAGGGCCGGCATCGGGAAGCCGAACGTCATTTCACGAATGCGCTGGCGGCACTGCGAGCGCACCCGCATGACGAGATTCTTCCGGAATCGGAGGGGCTGACCGCCGGCAGATTTGTCGAGATCGTCACGTCCGCGTTGGCCAGTCTGCCGCGCGCCGTGGCGGCGGGCACATGAGGGGGAGGCACGCATGAGTACGCATAAACCGGCTGCGCCAAAGACAAAGAAGGTGGCGACCGACTGGCGCGCAATCCATCGACGCCTCGATACGGTCCGTGCCGGCATCGAGCGCATGGGGGCGCCGAATGCCGAAGAAACGCAGCGGATACTGAGAACGAGAGCACAGACCCTGGCCCAGGAACCCGTGAAAGCGGAGGCCGCCGCGGAGAGCCTGGAAGTCGTGGAATTTCTTCTGGCCTATGAAAAGTACGCCGTCGAGTCGCGTTACGTGCGCGAGGTGTACCCTCTGGAAAACCTCACGCCGCTGCCATGCACACCGGCCTTCGTGCTTGGCATCGTCAGCGTGCGCGGCGAAATCACCTCGGTCATCGACATCAAGAAATTCTTCGACCTGCCGGAGAAAGGGCTCACCGATCTCAACCAGGTCATCGTTCTTCAGACGCAAGACATGGTTTTCGGCGTTCTTGCCGATGCCATTCTCGGCGTGCGTCATTTATCACTTGCCGAAATCCAGCCGTCGCTACCCACGCTCACGGGCATCCGGGAAAAGTACTTGCGCGGCGTGACGCCGGAACGCATCGTCGTTCTCGACGCGGAGAAGCTTCTGACCGGCGAACAGATCATCGTGCAAGAGCAGGTGGCGGGATAGAAGCTGGAGCCGGAATCCGAATCAAGCGGCATAACGTACACAGGGGAAATTGACCATGAAATGGCTTCTCGATCTTACGATGCGCGGCAAGCTCTTCGTCAGTTTCGGGATGATGATCGCCTTTCTGGCGGCCGTGATCGTAACCGCATACCTGGGCATTACCGCGATCCAGGAGTCACAAAAAAACCTCTATCAGGAGGACTTCGCCAACGCCCTGGATCTGATGACGCTGCGCACGCAACAAAACGGGGTGCGGGCGTCGCTGCTGAGCATGATGCTGGTGACGCAGCGGTCCGACCAGGAAATCTGGCATCGGGACGTCAAGGAACGCAGCCAGGAGATCGCCAAGATCAGCCGGCGGCTGCTGGAGCGCAATCGCAATAATCCGCATCTGTCCGGCAAGATCGAGGAACTCGGGGCAGTCCGGGAGGCATTCGCGCAAACCCGGGACAACGAACTCATCCCGCTGATCGTTGCTGGAAAAACGGAACAGGCCAGGGCGCTTGCGCTCGGCGTTCAGGAGGCGCGCTATCGCACGATGCGCGCCATCGCCGACGAACTGGGCAATGCGGCGGTCGAGAAGGCGCGCGCCGCCGTGGCGGAATCCGGGTTGAGGGCGGAAAACGCGGTGCGTCTCTTCGTGATCGTCGGCATCGTGGCGCTGCTGTTCGGGGTGGCGCTGGTGCTGTTGCTTAACCGGATCATCGCCGTGCCGTTGCGGGCAGTGTCGGACATCGCCGGACGGGTCGCTGCGGGCGATCTCACCGCCGACGTCCCTGCGGACCATCGCGCCGACGAGGTGGGCGATCTGGTGCGGGCTTTCCGCGAGATGGTCACGAAATTGCGGCAAACCACCCATGAGATCAACGAGGGCGTCAGTGTGTTGTCATCCTCTTCTGCCGAGATTCTCGCCACCACCAGCCAAGTGGCCTCTGGGGCGGCCGAGACCGCCGCCGCCGTGAGCGAGACCACCGTCACGGTGGAAGAGGTGAAGCAAACGGCGCAACTCGCGAGCCAGAAGGCCCGC
>PHCV01000006.1 GCA_002842395.1 Betaproteobacteria bacterium HGW-Betaproteobacteria-11 | reverse complement strand
TGTCGTGTCGCCGGTACGCTTCTGCCATCGCTGACCCTCCATGCTTTCAGAAGGCGTAATCTTCACACATTTCTTATCTCGTGACGACACTATCTAGCGCTTTCTGTGTCTGGCCGCCGGCCGGCGGACTTTGCCGCGGAGCGCCGTGCTCCGCTGCGTGCCGCCGGCCTTCGCGCCGTGGCCTCGCTTGCGTGTTTTGGCGGCGCGCGGCGCGTCGAGCGGAGTTTTCGGCAGATGGGCGGCGAGGGCTTCATAGCCGGTCGCATCCTTGCCCGGCACCAGCAGCGCGAGGCCGGGGCGCACCTTGCTGCGGCGGGTGAGGCCGTTGAGCTGCTTGAGACGATCGACGCTCAGGCCATAGCGGCGGGCAACGGCGTCGAGCTTTTCGCCGCGCTTGAGCATATGCGTATTCCAGGCCGAGAGCGGCTTGTTGTTCGCCTTGTACTCTTCGAGGTTGTCGCGAAAGACGGCCACCTTGGCGGCGGGCAGCACCAGCGGACTGTCGGCATCGCGGGGCATCACCGGGCGGCTGTAGGCGGGATTCAGGGCGATGAATTCATCGAGTGGAATTTCCGCCAGTTGCGCCGCTACGACGACGTCCATTTTTTCGTTGCGCTCGACCGTGGCGAAATAGGGCCGGTTGGGAATCGGTTCGAGCTTGAGGCCGAACAGCGCCGGGTCGGCGATGATGTTCTTGATCGCCTGCAGCTTGGGCACATAGTTGCGGGTTTCGGCCGGCATGGCGAGGTGCGGGTAGTCGGTGGGCGATCCCTTGCTCCGGTTCCTGGCGATGGCCCGGCCGACCGCGCCTTCGCCCCAGTTGTACGAAGCCAGCGCCAGATGCCAGTCGCCATGCATCTGGTAGATGTACTGCAGGTAGTTGAGGGCCGCATCGGTGGAAGCGACGATGTCGCGGCGTTCGTCGAACCAGGCGTTCTGCTTCAGTTTGTAATTTTTTCCGGTGGAGGGAATGAACTGCCACATGCCGAGCGCGCGCGCCGGCGAGGCGGCCTGCGGGTTGTAGGAACTCTCGATCACCGGTAGCAGCGCCAGCTCGGCCGGCATGCCGCGTTTTTCCAGTTCGGCGACGACGTAATAGAGATAACGCTGACAACGGCCGAAGATCCGTTGCAGCAATTCCGGCCGGTTGAGGAACCAGGCCTGCTGCCGCGCCACCAGCGGACTGTCCAGGTCGGGCATCGAAAAGCCGTTGCGCACCCGCTGCCACAGATCGTCCGGCGGCGTAGTGAGATCGATCAGGGGAATGGCTTCCTCGGTCTCGACCAGCTGCGATTTGCCGCGATCGAGCAGCGGCAGCGCGGCATCCCGGGCGGGCAACAGCATTGCCCCGCTCACTGCAGGCAAGGCAGGCGTCAGGTTGAGGGGAAGATCGGCATGGCCCGGCGCGGCATGGGCGAACAACAGCAGCAGGACGAGCAGGCGGCGTATCGGCATGAAGGGAAGATTTTGATCCGCGGGAGCGGCGCAGGAGGGGGGTGAATCTTAACGGCGGGAGAGAGGGGCGTCAAACGAGTCGCTTTGTCCTTTTCCATGGCAAGCGGCAGCCGCAGGAGAGCGGCGGTGGAATTGGGGGCTTTCCGTCAGAACCGATCCTTCCAGGCCCGGATCGCGGCGAAGGTTGCCACGGCGTCAAGGGGCGCATGGCCGAGTTGCGCCGCCGCGGCGGCTTGCACGGCGGGGGCGTCCCAGCGCAGGAAGGGATTGGTGGCGAGTTCCTCGGCCAGGCGCGAGGGAACGGTCGGTTGCGCGAGCTTGCGTCGTTGCGCCACCTCTTCGCTGCGGGCGGCGAGGGCCGCGTTATCCGGTTCGACGGCGCGGGCGAAGCGCAGGTTGGCTTCGGTGTATTCGTGGCCGCAGTACACAAAAGTCGGCGCTGGCAGGACGGCGAGTCTGGCCAGCGAGGCCTGCATCTGCGCCGGCGTGCCTTCGAACAAGCGGCCGCAACCGCCGGCGAACAGGGTGTCGCCGCAAAACACGGCGCCGGCATCCGTCAGAGTTGAGCCATAATAGGCGAGGTGGCCCAGCGTGTGGCCGGGTACGGCGATGACGTCAAGCCCGAGTCCTGGCCCGAGTTCCGGCAAGGCGATGTGTTCGCCGCCGCGCAATGGATGGGTGGTGCCGGGGATGCGGTTGATGGCCGGGGCGAATACCGGCACGACATGCCGGGCGAGCAACGCGGCGACCCCGCCGATGTGGTCGGGATGATGGTGGGTGAGGAGGATGGCGGCCAGGCGCTCGCCGCTGGCTTCGAGATGTGCGAGCACCGGTGCGGCATCCCCCGGATCGACCACGGCAACGCAGCCGTGGTCGCGCAGCAACCAGATGTAGTTGTCGGTGAAGGCGGGCAGGGCGGTAATTTCGATCATGGCCGGTTCGGCGAAATTTGCGGAAAGTTTACTTCAATGTCGATTCAGGGTTTCGAGGAATGGCTGACCACTCCGGCCGGGCAGTATGTGCTCGATTGGGAGCAGAAGAAGCATGATCTGCTGGTGGCGGATCTGTTCGGCTTCAATGCGGCGCAACTGGCCTTTCCGTGCCACGATTTGTTGCGCGCCAATCGCATGCCGTTTCACTTTCGCTGCGATGACGGGCGCTACGTCGGCGATCCCGAGGTGCTTGCCGATCCGCATTATCTGCCGTTCGACAAGAAGAGCATCGATCTGGTGGTGATGCCGCATGCCCTCGAGTTCGATGCGAATCCGCATCAGGTGTTGCGCGAGGTGGAACGCGTGCTGGTGCCGGAAGGGCATGTAATCATCACCGGCTTCAATCCGTTCAGCCTGTGGGGAGCGAAGCGCAAGCTGTCGCGACGGGAGGGGGTACCGCCCTGGCGCGGCCATTACATCAGCGTGCCGCGGCTGAAAGACTGGCTGACGCTGCTCGGTTTCGAGATGCAGGCCGGTGCCTTCGGCTGCTATGCGCCGGCGGTGACGCAGGAAAAATGGTTGCGCCGCTTCAGGTTCATGGATGCGGCGGGCGATCGCTGGTGGCCGATTGCCGGCGCCGTGTATGTTGTGCAGGCAGTCAAGCGGCGGCATGGCATGCGGCTGATCCTTCCGGCCTGGAAGGATCGCAAGGAGCGCGCCAAGGCGCTGGTGGGCGTGGCACAAAAACGAAGCGAGGAACAGGAAATCAATGAGTGAGAAAAATGACGATGCGGTGGTCGATATCTTTACCGACGGGGCCTGCAGCGGCAATCCGGGTCCCGGTGGCTGGGGCGCGATCCTGCGCCTGAATGGAACCGAGCAGGAGCTGTTCGGCGGCGAGCGGATGACCACCAACAACCGCATGGAAATGACGGCGGTGATCGAGGCGATCAAGGCCTTGAGCCGTCCCGCCGCCGCCCGCGTACATACCGATTCGCAATATGTGCAGAAGGGCATCAGCGAGTGGATTCACGGCTGGAAACGGCGCGGCTGGAAGACGGCCGGCAAGGAACCGGTGAAGAACGAGGATTTGTGGCGCGAGATCGATCGCCTGGCCGCCGGACATCGCATCGAATGGGTCTGGGTGCGCGGCCATGCCGGGCATCCGGAGAACGAACGAGCCGACGCGCTGGCGCGACGCGGCGTCGATTCGGTGCGGGAAGGGCGTTGATATGCGGCGGGTGATCCTGGATACCGAAACCACCGGGCTTGACCACCGCACGGGTGACCGGGTGATCGAGATCGGCTGCGTCGAAATGATCGGCCGCCGGCTGACCGGGGTGCATTTCCACAAGTACCTGAATCCGGAACGCGAGATCGATCCGGGCGCGGTGAAGGTGCACGGCCTGACCGCCGAGTTCCTTGCCGACAAGCCGCGTTTTGCCGACATCGTCGGTGAGTTCGTCGAGTTCGTGCGCGATGCCGAACTGATAATTCACAACGCCGCGTTCGATGTCGGCTTTCTCAACCACGAACTGGAGTTGATCGAGCGGGAAAGTCTCGACCGGCTGTGCGGCGGAGTGATCGATACGCTGCGCATGGCGCGCGAACTGCGACCGGGCAGGAAGAACAATCTGAACGCGCTGTGCAGCGAGTTCGGCATCGACAATTCCGGCCGCCAGCTGCATGGCGCCCTGCTCGATGCGGAACTGCTGGCCGAGGTTTATCTGGCCATGACGCGCGGGCAGAATTCGCTGGCCATCGAGTTTGCCGCGCCGACCGATCGGCCGCTGGCCTCCAGCTGCGAGCGTGCGCCGCTCGTCGTGCTGCAACCCACGGCCGAAGAGCTGGCCGCCCACGAGCAGGTGCTGCAAACGATCGCCAGGGAGAGCAAGGGCGCTTGCCTCTGGCATCAGATGGAGACAGCGGGAAGTTAGTGTGGCGCTTGGTACATTTTTGGCTATTTGCATTCCGAGATTGGATGCGAAGGATTCGCGTCTGAATGCAAGCACCCTGTTTTGTGCAATATCTGGTTGAAACGCCAGGACAGAGAAACCGGCTTGGCAATTCAGTTCGATGGCTGCAATACTGCCGGCAATGGCCATTCCAGACTGGACTGGCTTCGTCCGAGATCGGCCATCAGGAGACGATAACAGCGCGTAAATTACTTGCCTCTGAGCGTCGACTCAAGGCAGGACAGCGGTCATCCCTATAGGCGATGATTGACATTCCAGCCATCGCTAGCTAGTCAGGGCAGCGGCAAATCAGTAAGTCGGCTCTGGCAAGACGGCGCAAAAGTCCTTCTTGCAGACCTTGCGAAGCAAGAACTTCGTGGTTGAAGGGGGCGCGGTTTTTGGCGCCTCCTACGACCATGAAGTTATCGTTCCGGCCAGAGCTCATATCCCAGTCAGCTAGAATTGCACCCCACCACGCTGCAAGCCCGGGCGCGTTCCGGCCAGAGCTCATATCCCAGTCAGCTAGAATGTCACTCAGCGCCACCGCACCGACGCTGCCGTTCCGGCCAGAGCTCATATCCCAGTCAGCTAGAATCGAGATCGTCGCCGATACCATGAAGATGCTGTTCCGGCCAGAGCTCATATCCCAGTCAGCTAGAATTTTGAGGGCTTGCACGTACAGCAGTAATAGGTTCCGGCCAGAGCTCATATCCCAGTCAGCTAGAATTGACCGATGTCGCGGTCGACAGCGTCGTGCGTTCCGGCCAGAGCTCATATCCCAGTCAGCTAGAATGAGGAAGGCAACTTCCAGCACCGGCGCAATGTTCCGGCCAGAGCTCATATCCCAGTCAGCTAGAATGCTGTCCATCGCTTGCTGTGCGGAAAACATGTTCCGGCCAGAGCTCATATCCCAGTCAGCTAGAATGCGCCATCCTAGCCACCAACGGCCAGAGCGGTTCCGGCCAGAGCTCATATCCCAGTCAGCTAGAATGAATTTGCATAATGCCAGCCACTCGCCGGGTGTTCCGGCCAGAGCTCATATCCCAGTCAGCTAGAATGCGCCTGTGCTTCGGCCAGCGGCTTGTATTGTTCCGGCCAGAGCTCATATCCCAGTCAGCTAGAATCGCGCAGATGCAGCACCGCCGCGCGGTTGAGTTCCGGCCAGAGCTCATATCCCAGTCAGCTAGAATGGCCCGCGAGAAACCCCTTGATTCGTTGAGGGGTTTCTCGCTTCTGATGTCATGAAAACAGGCGGCATGGCTAGAATAGATCGAATTGGTCGGGCGTTTTATTGGCGGGTTGTTTGGCTTGGCCGTGGTAACTGATAATGCGTTCGTACTGCTTGTCGGTGAATTGCAGGATATTGACTTTTCCGCCTTCTGGCAAGGCGGCTTCGACACGTTTGCAGTAGGTTTCTATTTGCGTCGGGCTGGTGCACATGCGCATATAGACGCTGAACTGGCTCATTTCAAAACCCATGTCCAGCAGCGTATTGCGGAAGTCGGTCGCGGCCTTGCGCTCGGCCTTGAGTACCACGGGCAAGTCGAACATCACCACCACCCACATCAGTCGATACCCTGTGAGCATGATGTCCCGCGCTTCATTCGTCTTGCAAGGATTGCGCTAGCGCCAATGGCAGGCTGGGCAGCGGCAGATCGGGCTTGTCGCGCAGGCCCAAATACATCTGCGCGATGGACGTGGCGAGTTTTTGCATACAGACCATCACAGGTGTTGCTCCCGCACTGCTCTGCATGTCGTCGTAGAGTGTGCGTACCAAGGCGCGCTTTGTCTCCGGAGATACATGCTGTTCGCCATTGCGCCAGAGTTGCCAGACCTTGAGGTCAATCGTTGGGCGGAAAGGTTCCATCAGGTCGTCGACCAGGCGCATGGCGTTGTTGTCGTTGCTGTGGTGCAGGCCGATACCGGGATGCAGTCCTGCGGCGATGACGGCCCTTGCCGTGGCCGAGCGCAAAACGGTGTAGCCGTAGTTCAGCAAAGCGTTGAGACCATCGCCGTTCTGGTCGCGCCTGAAGCCTTCACCAAACAGCAGTCCCCAGTAGCGTCGTGCTCCCTGGGCTTCTATGTTTTCTGGGTCGCCACTCTTGACCTTGCGCACCAGCGCGGTAAGTGGTGCGGTCGGTGCGCCCGCAGCTTCGAGCGCCGCCGCTTGCTGTTCGAGCTTGGAGCGCACCACGGCAGCCCATAGACGCTTGTGAACGGGCTGGCTGGCGGCAATTTGCGCCTCGATGCGGCGGGACTGTTCGAAGTTGCCGTCGATGGGCAGTAACATTCCGACGGCGTTGTGGTTGGCGGCGCACAGCACGAAGGGTGCGCCGCGCTCGGCTAGCGCGACGAGCAGATTGTTGGTGTAGGAGAGGCCATGCGCGTTAGCGATGACGGCGGCAATATCATCCAGTGGCACCTGGCCGAGTTCCTTACGTTCGCCATCCGTGTCCTGCACCACCATGAAGCCCCGGTGAAGGAACAGATGCCGCCGGTCGTCGGCCACTTCCACAATGCGGCCGATCATGCGTCTTACTCCTTAAAGCCAGGGTCGCGCAGTTCGCCGATTGGACTGATGGTGATATGGCGTGCGCGCAGGCTGCGAAGAGAGGAAGCAGATTTATCTTCAAGCCAAATCAAACTGGAATCTTTCTCTTTCAGTCGATTGGCATGATTTGCTTCAGATACGCCGACAAGCGTGACTTGATTTCTCCCTGCTCGCATTTTGACAACTCGCAGAATGAGCCGTTGCGAGTCTTTCTCAATGGCGATGCAATCGCCAGCGACCAAGCGCATGACCAAAGACGCGCCATTTTGCCCTCCGGATTTGTTGCGAAGCTGCCGTATTCCGTGCTGCCTGACAATTTCGTAGGCACTGAAAGTAGGAATAACATTGCCCTCCCATGCGCCGTTCTCGGTCAATGTGATTTCGAGGCAGTAATTATCTCCACCGAGGTAGCCTTTGTATGGCAATACCTCGCCAGTTAGACCGAGCTTGTGTCGTCCAGCTAACTTTGGTTCCGAGATTGCAATCATTGCTGTGTCCGCCGAGCGTTCGTTGGGGTTGCTACCACCAACGCCGCGCGTACGCCATTTGCCTTGCGGGTCTAGGTGCGGCGGCCGGTAGGTAGTTTCATCGGCAAATCCGGCCTCATAGCCGTGATCCGGCTTGTGGCTGATCCAAATGTTGTGGACGGCTCGTTTGACGTGGTCGTAGTAAGTCGGCCACGGCAGAGGCATGGAGTCGACCAGCTTGTCCAATTGCTTTTCACGCGCACTGGCGCTGGCCTGCGCAAACCGCTGTAGCAGACCTTGGTCGGTAACGGCAATCACGCAAGCATCGACGGCATGGTGGCGATGGTCGTTGCGGTTCTTTTCGCCTTGTAGGCCAAGGATGTCGTTTAGCCCGAACTTAGCTCGCAGCATGGCTGTCATCCGGCCGGGGATGACGCGCATGCCCTGCGGACAGATCAGGCTCAGGTATTCACGGGCGACGCGGCTCAGGTGGCGGGTATCGTTGAGCGCGCGCGCGAGAAAGCCTTTCTCTTCGCCCAGCCATTTTTCGTAGCCATCCGGGCCGAAGCGGTAGCGTTTATTTTTGGGCATACGCTCGGCGCGTTGCAGGATGTTTTCGTAAGACCAACCTTCGCGCTCGAAGTCCTCGCGTGCTTGTGCCGGTGTGCGGTCGCCCTTGACGCGATTGGCGCGTCGGGTCGCAAGGGTTTTGTTGTTCAAGCTGTCGTCAAGCGTTTGCGAGAAGGGCAGGATGTGTTCGATTTCGACTTCATCGCTCAAGGCCATGCGCGCGCCTATCTGCACACCGCTATAGGGGCAGCGTCGTTCGGCCACGTCGAAGCTCAATTCTTCCCAGAGGATGAGTTTTTGAATGTCGGCGTGCTTTACTCGTTCTGGGGCTATTTGCAGAATTGTGGCAGTGTCTGCACGGAGACGCTCGTTGCGTTTTTGGTTCTGCGCTTGCCGTTCCTGATCTTCCTTGCGCTGCTCCCGACTTTGTTTGAGGTCTCGCGCAAGCTCGATGATGACCTCGGACGGATGGCCATAATGCTTGATGAGTGCATTGACGACTACACGCACCTGATTCAGCCCGATGTGCACCGTGGGGTTGGCGATCTTGCCGTAGCGTTTCTCCGGCACGTCGTCATGGTTCATCGTGCCAAAGCCAACATGCCGTTGCATTGATTCGGGTTCGCCGTAGTAGGGTAGTTCGGACAGGATTTCGCCAGTCCTTTCGGCGAATTTGTATCCCGCCTTTATCTCGGCTTCCTTGGCGCTAATGACTTCGGTCTTAAGTTTGGGCAGGATTTTTGCGAGTGCCTTGGCGCTTAAGCTACCGTAACCGTCTGCCAGACGGGCGTTTGCGACGCCTTCGGCGTGGGCTTCGTCCACTCCGAATTCATTTTGCAGCCAGGCAACGAGCGCGGCTTCGCTTTCTTCGGTTAGCAGCCGCATGACGATTTCGTCCTGCCGCGCTAACGACCAGTTAAACCAATCCGGGCCGAATAAGTTTTTTTTGCTCAGATTGGAGCTGGTGGAGTTCCCCTTGAGCGATGTGCGTTTGGCGTCTTCAAGATTGAACTTGGTGGCGCCACGCAAGCTTAAGGCGGTTCGCATCTGGTCGAAGCTGACCTCGTGTGCCGTTTTCTTGTCACGTTGGGGGCGCTCCAGCAAAGCCACGATTTGGTCGCGCTGCTCCAGCGTCAACGGTTCGTCGCGCAAGTCCTCGCGCAGGATGCGCAGGTTGTTGACCTCCTGATAGATGCGAAAGCGCTGCTGACTGGGTAGGGCCAGAGGGGCACGCTCTTTGTCGGGTTCGAGCGTGCAGCGGCCCGGCTTGACCGGCTTGAGCGGCCGCTGATGCAGCAGGCAGTCTTTGAGTTCTGCGCGCGCTGCTTCGGTGAAAACAGTCGGATTGATCTCCGCCTGCTTGGCCCAGAGCGCGTCGAATTCGGTTTCAATCATCGCCCGGTCGATGTAGAGGTCGTAGCTCTTGTCTATGCGGGTTTTGCCATCCTCTTTTTCAATATGGCGTTCTCGATAGCGGGCACGCACGAGTCCTGCACGTATCGGTTGACCTTTCTTTTCAGGTTTGATGTGTCGCCATAGCAATTCACCTACGGTTCGGGGAAGGTCGTTCCTGGTTTCTGGTAATTGCCGATTTACCCAATCCAATAGGTTGAAATTACCCGGTTGAAGCGGTTTGCCATCCGATCCCACTGGGTAAGTGGCTATGGCTTTCCGTAAGGTGTTGATGGCGGTCTTGAGAGCGCCGCTGTCGTTATCCTGCTTGTCGGTCTTACGGTTGCTCTTGAAACCTCGCCGTTGGTTGATGTGGAACAGGGCGCGGGCGAATTCGGCAGGCGCAAGCGCTTCGTTCAGTCCCTTGGCGCGCAGTTCGTATGGGTTGAGCAACTCCAGCGCCTTGCGCTCGGCAACGTCGGCGGGGAAGAAGCCATGCTTGAGCAGCAGCGCCATCATGCGGTGCTTGCGCTTGAGCAGACGGTCGCGGTGGCGGCGCATGGCGCGTGCGGCGCGTCGAGTGACGGCCAACGAGGAACCATCCTTGGGATTGCGTCCGTCGCCGAAGATACGAACGCCCACCTTGACGAATGCAACGGGTTCGTCGCCTTTGAGCCGTACTATTGCCCAGCCGAGCGAGGTGCTGCCCAAATCCAGTGCCAATCGGTAACGCAAACCGCCCATGTTTCTCTCCCTGAATTATTCAGTGGCATATTTTTAGCACGTTGTGCTACGATTGTGGCTGCTACATGACTGGGATATGAGCTCTGGACGCTAACAAGCTGAAAGATGCACCAAATGGAAGGCCGCGCAGTGCGCGGCCTTCGTCCGTCTAAAGGCTAATCTTCAACTTGGCTAGGCAGTATGGTCTAGGTGGTACGAGTTTCTGACTGGGCGTAAGCCCCTTGGGCCGGATGGCGGCAATGCGCGAAGAAGCAGCTAGATGGCTACTATTTGTCATGAGACCACTTAGGGTCGGACGCAGACCTGCCGGCCAGAATAAGGAACGGCTGCAACTCTGCACATTGCGGCCATCCGGCCACCGTCGCACCGTCTCGTCCTGCATAACTTCCGACCATGACGGCTTGTTCAGTGGTTCCCTTTCCCTGGTTACAGCACCTCGGCCGCGTGGTCGGCGAGCCGCGAGCGTTCGCCGCGTTGCAGGGTGACGTGGCCGGAATGCAGCCAGCCCTTGAAGCGGTCGACCACGTAGGTGAGCCCCGAGCTGCCTTCGGTGAGGTAGGGCGTGTCGATCTGGGCGATGTTGCCGAGGCAGACCACCTTGGTGCCGGGGCCGGCGCGGGTGATCAGGGTCTTCATCTGCTTCGGGGTCAGGTTCTGCGCCTCGTCGATGATGAGGAATTTGTTGAGGAAGGTGCGGCCGCGCATGAAGTTGAGCGACTTGACCTTGATCCGGCTGCGGATCAGATCCATTGTCGCGGCGCGGCCCCATTCGCCGCCGTAATTGCCGGCCTGGCCCACCGGCTGGTCGGCCGGCTTGTTGAGCACGTCGAGATTGTCTTCCAGCGCACCCATCCACGGCGTCATCTTTTCTTCCTCGGTGCCGGGCAGGAAACCGATGTCCTCGCCGACCGGGACGGTGACGCGGGTGATGATGATTTCGGAAAAACGTTTCATCTCCAGCGTCTGCGTCAGCGCGGTGGCCAGCGTCAGCAGGGTCTTGCCGGTGCCGGCCTGGCCGAGCAGGGTGACGAAGTCGATCTCGCCGTCCATCAGCAGGTTGAGCGCGAAATTCTGTTCGCGGTTGCGCGCGGTGATGCCCCACACCGAGTTTCTGGCATGGCTGTAATCGATCACGGTCTCGATTTCCGCCGTCTTGCCAGCGCCGACTTTTACCCGCGCCTGGAACGGCTGCGGCTCGTCCTGCCAGACGAATTGATTGGCCAGCAGGTCGGGACACAGCGGCCCCTTGACGCGATACCAGGTGCGGCTTTCCTGCTTGCGTGACTCGAGTCCCTTGCCGTGGCTGTCCCAGAAATCCGCGGGCAGTTCGAGCGTGCCGGTGTAGAGCAGATCGGTATCTTCCAGCACCTTGTCGTTGAAGTAATCTTGCGCTTCGAGTCCGAGGGCGCGGGCCTTGATGCGCATGTTGATGTCTTTCGACACCAGGATGACGGGGCGCCCGGGATATTTCTGGCTGAGATACATCACCACGCCGATGATCTGGTTGTCGGCGCGCGCGGTCGGCAACGAGCTGGGCAGAATGTGGTTGATGGCTTCGGTCTGCAGGAACAGACGGCCACTGGCGAGCCCCCGCGATGGCTGGTCGAGGGCGATGCCGTCGGCCATGTGGTGCTCGGCCTCGCAGACGATTTCGTCGAGCATGCGGCTGGCCTGGCGGGTATTGCGGGCGACTTCGGTCATACCCTTCTTATTTGCGTCCAGCTCTTCGAGCACCATCATCGGCACGAACAGATCATGTTCCTCGAAGCGGTAGAGCGACAGCGGGTCATGCATCAACACGTTGGTGTCGATGACGAACAGCTTGCTGGCGGGGGTTTTGGCCGACTTGGCGCGTTTGGCGTTCATGGGCACCTCGGGGTGGGATGGGTGAGCTCACGATAGCGAGCCCCCGGTTTTCCCGAGGCGGTAATGAGAGCCGGAATCTCCGGCTTTATCGGCAATTAGAGTTTCATCACAGCGTCAAGAACCAGTGCGGCGTGGCCGTCGGCCTTGATCCCGCGCCATTGTTGGTGAATGCGGCCTTCGCCATCGATCAGGAAAGTGCTGCGCTCGATGCCGAGCACCTTCTTGCCATAGAGCATCTTGTTCCTGACCACGTCGAACATCCGGCAAAGCGTGCCTTCGATGTCCGAAATCAGTTCGAAGGGCAGACCCAGCCTGGCCTTGAAGTTTTCGTGCGACTTGAGCGAGTCGCGCGAGATGCCCGCGATGACGCAGCCGGCCTTGATGAATTCGGCATGCAGGTCGCGAAACTGCTGGGCCTCCGTGGTGCAGCCGGGTGTGTTGTCGCGGGGATAGAAATAGAGCACCACGGGGTGACCGCGATGGAGCGAAAGGGTGAACTCGCCGACGGTGGACGGCGCGGTGAACTCGGGCACGGTCAGCCCGATCAGCGAAGGCTGGGGGGATGGGTCGGTCATGCGGCTTCCTTCCAGGTGGATAAAAATTCCTCGCCTTGCAGCATCAGCGTACCGGAGCGGCCCGGGAGTTCGCCGCGGATCATTTCATGGCGAGGAAGTTGTGTCAGGTCGAGCCCGTCGCGCAGCTGGCCGAGCGAGACGAGCTGATAGCCCTGCTCGCGCCAACCGGTGAGCAAGCGTTCCAGCGTATCGCCGAACTTCAGTCCTTCGAGTTCGGCATGCAAGGTGAATACATGGTTCTGGCGCGGGTTGGCGGTAAGGTCGAGCAGATGGTGATGGACATTGTCGGCGGTGATCTGGTCGATGCCGATCAGTTCATCGAGCGTCGGCAGGGTGGTCGGCAGTTGCGGGCAAAGCACGATCTCCGCATTCCAGACCGGGATGAAGGGATGCGTGCCCCGGCAATCGGAGGCCCAACGGTAGCCGAGGCGTTGCGTCAGGCGCAGGGCATGGGCGTTCATCTGCCAGCCGGCGGCACCGTGACCGGGCGGCTCGGCGCCGAAAATATCGACGTAGCGCTGATGGGCGCGCTGCATTTCGCGTTCGACCCAGGGCGCACCGGCCTGCGTCACGCCGTCCTGCCAGCGGACGTGATCCCAGCAATGGATGGCGGTTTCGAAGCCGGCCTCGCGCACTGCGCGCAGGATGTCGGCGCCGCGCCGGCCGATGTCGGGGCCGGGCAGCAGCGTGCCGTAGAGCAGGGTGGTCAGCCCGTAGTGGGCGAACACCGAGGTGCGTTGCACCTTCTGCATGAAGCCAGGACGCAGGGCGCGGCGAATGGCCCGCCCGGTGTGGTCGGGGCCGAGCGAAAAGAGGAAGCTGGCGCCGGCGTCATGGCGGCGCAGCAGGTCGACCAGGCGCGGCACGCCCAAACGGGTGCCGCGCCAGGTATCGACGTCGATTTTCAAGCCGATCTGCATAGGAAGAAACTCAGTCCATCAATTCGCGCGCGGCGGCCACGTCGCTGCGATAGGCTTCGAAGATGCCGCGCAGGGCGGTCTCGAAATCAACTTTCGGCGCCCAGCCGAGATCGCGCATGGTGTTGCCGATGCTCGGTACGCGATGCTGCGTGTCCTGGTAGCCGGCGCCATAGTATTCGCCGGAGGTGGTTTCGAGAATCTTCACCTTGGCGGCATTGACCGCATACTCTGGATACTCCTGCGCCAGTTTCAGCATCAGGTGAGCGAGGTCACGAATCGCATAGTTGTTCTTCGGGTTGCCGATGTTGTAAATCTTGTGGCGGGCAATGTCACTGGAATTTTCGATGATTTTCATCAGCGCATCGATGCCATCCGAAACATAGGTGAAGGCGCGCTTTTGCGTGCCGCCATCGACCAGCTTGATCGGCTCGCCGCGCACGATATGGCCAAGGAACTGGGTGATCACCCGCGAGCTGCCTTCCTTCGGCGTGTGGATCGAATCGAGGCCGGGGCCGATCCAGTTGAAGGGACGGAACAGTGTGTAGTCGAGTCCCTCCTGCTGGCCGTAGGCATGGATCACGCGATCCATCATCTGCTTGGCGCAGGAGTAGATCCAGCGCGGCTTGTTGATCGGGCCGAGGATCAGGTTGGAGTTTTCGGGATCGAATTCCGCGTCCTGGCACATGCCATAGACCTCGGATGTGGAGGGGAACAGCACGCGCTTTTTGTATTTCACGGCCTGGCGGATGATCGGCAGGTTGGCCTCGAAATCGAGCTCGAAGACGCGCAAGGGTTCCTTGACATAGGTCGCCGGCGTGGCGATGGCGACCAGCGGCAGGATGACATCGCATTTCCTGACGTGATACTCGATCCATTCGCGGTTGATGGTGATGTCGCCTTCGAAGAAGTGAAAGCGCGGGTTGTCCATCAGGCTTGCGATCCGCTCCGAGTTCATGTCCATGCCATGGACTTCCCAGTCGGTGGTGTCGAGGATGCGCCGGGAAAGATGATGGCCGATGAAGCCGTTGACGCCGAGGATGAGGATTTTTTTCATGTCAGAGGAAGCGTGTTCGCGCCAAAAAAAATGCCGAGCGGATTGTCATTCGTGGTTTGCAGCGGCGCTCCCGCCAATTCTACCGCGAGCAGGGGTAGAACGCGGCCGTCGCCGCATTCGGCGAGCAACCGGCGGTCATCGAAGAACAGTGTCGGCCGGCCAAAAGGGCCGGGCTGCGGCAAGGGACGCAGCGAGCGCAGAACACGCACGCGTCCCTGCGGGGTGTCGAAGAAGGCGCCGGGATAAGGGGGCGCCACGGCGCGGATCAGGTTGTGGATAGCGGCGGCGGAGCGGTTCCAGTCGATGCGTCCGTCCTCGGCCGTGCGCCCGCCGCAATAGTTGCCGGTGGCCAGGTTCTGCGGTAGCGGATGGACGTGGCCGGCGAGCAGGTCGGGGAGAATGCGATCGAGCGCCATTTCCGCGGCGACGGTGACCTTGTTGAAAACCTCGAATGCCGTATCGTCAGGCAGGATCGGCACCGCCTGTTGCGCGATGATGCCGCCGGCATCAGGCTTGGCGACCATTTCGTGCAGCGTGGCGCCGGTTTCCCGTTCACCGTGGATGATCGCCCAATTTACCGGCACGCGGCCACGGTATTTTGGCAAGAGCGAGCCGTGCATGTTCCAGGCGCCACGACGGGGCAGGGCCAGCAGCGGCGCGCCCAGCATCTGCCGGTAATAAAAAGAGAAGATGAAATCCGGCTGCAATGCGGCCAGCTCGGCGACGGTTGCCGGGTCGTTGGCATTTTCCGGGGTGATGACCGGAATGTCGTAGCGGCCGGCGAGTTCAGCCACACTGTCGAACCAGATGGTTTCCGCCGGGTTGTCGCGGTGAGTGATCACGCGCACCACCTCGACACCATGCGCCAGCAGTACTGCCAGGCAGCGCACGCCGACGTTGTGGTAGGCGAAGACGACGGCCGTGGGTGCTTTAGTCACTGTTCTTTTTCCAGGATCGCGCCGATCAGATAGCGCGGCCGGTGACGTACCTGCTGGTAGATGCGGCCGATGTATTCGCCGAGCAGGCCGATGCCGAACAGGGCCAGACCGATGAGGAAGAACATCAGGGCAAACAAGGTGAATACACCCTCGACCTCCGGCCCCAGCAGCAGGCGGCGGGCGATCAGCAGAACGAACAGCGCACCGGAGCCGAGCGCGACCAGCATGCCGAGCATCGAGAACCATTGCAGCGGCATCAGCGAGAAGCCGGTCATCAGGTCGAAATTGAGGCGGATCAGGCTGTAGAGCGAATATTTGGATTCGCCCGCGGCGCGTTCCTCGTGTTCGGTCATGACCTCGGCCGGATGGCGGGCGAAGGTGTAGGCCAGCGCCGGGATGAAGGTGGCGACTTCCTTGCATCTGTTGATGGCCTCGACCACGTCGCGCGAATAGGCACGCAGCATGTTGCCCTGGTCGGTGATCTTGATCCGGGTGGTTTTTTCCCGCAGCCGATTCACGGCTTTCGAGACCCAGGTGCGGAACAGGTTGTCCTGCCGCCGCCGCCGGATGCTGCCGACATAGTCGTGGCCTTCGCGCATCTTCGCCAGCAAGGTGGCGATTTCCTCCGGCGGATTTTGCAGGTCGGCATCGAGGGTGACCACGATCTCGCCCCGGCAATGCTCGAAGCCGGCGAGGATGGCCATGTGCTGGCCGGCATTGACGGCGAGAATGATGACGCGGGTGACCTCGGGGCGACGCTCGAACTGTTCGCGCAGGAGCGCCGCCGAGCGGTCGCGGCTGCCGTCATCGATGAACAGGATTTCGTAAGGTTCGGCCAGCGCATCGAGCGCCGGATAGAGCCGGGCGAAGAGCACCGGCAGACCGGCCTCCTCGTTATAGACGGGAATGACGATGGAAATCATCGGGAGACCTCGGGCAATATCTCATGCAGGGCGTGGCAGACGCGATCGACGTCGCTTTCTTGCATGGCGGGAAACAGCGGCAGGGAGACGGTGCGCCGGCCGATGTCCTCGGCGACTGGAAAGTCGCCATCCTTCCAGCCAAGCCGTCGGTAGAGCGAGAACAGGTGCAGTGCCGGGTAATGCACGCCGATGCCGACGCCGTGCGTCTTCATCGCCGCGATGAATTCGCCGCGATCTGCGCCGGCGGGCAACAGCACCTGAAACATATGCCAGTTGGAATTTACGAAATCAGCGGCAGGCAGTTCGAGGCCCAGGCCGGGATCGATCCATTCGAAATAGCGGCGGGCCAGCGCGCGGCGGCGCTCGGTGAATTCCGGCAGGTGCTTGAGCTGGCCGAGGCCGATGACGGCGGCGATGTCGGTGAGGTTGAACTTGCCGCCCAGTACGTCGACCTCCATGCCGCCGTCGGCAAGGCGCCGCACGCCTTGCAGCCGCAAACGCTCGCACAGTCCCGGATCGACATCGTCGGGCAACACCAGGGCGCCGCCTTCGCCGCTGGTCAGGTTCTTGTTGGCATGAAAGCTGAAAGCGACGAAATCGCGGCCTTCGCCGAACGACGTGCCGATCGGCTGCCCGGCCCAGGATGCGCCGAAGGATTGGGCGGCATCCTCGATCACCCGCAGGCCGTGCCGCTTGGCCAGGGCGTGGAGATGTTGCCGGTCCACCGGCAGGCCGGCGAGATCGACCGGGATGATGGCCCGGGTCGTCGGCTGAATCGCGGCTTCGATCTGGTCGAGATCGAGATTGCGTGTCGCCGGATCGACATCGACGAAGATCGGCGTGGCGCCGACTTCGAGAATCACGTTGGCGGTGGCGACCCAGGTCAGGGGCGTGGTGATCACCGTATCGCCAGCGCCGACTTTTCCGAGCCGCAGCGCGATTTCGAGCGCCGCGGTGCCGGAATTGAAGACGCGCACCGGGCGGCCGCCACAGTACTGTGAAAGCGCGGCCTCGAAGGCCAGCACCTTGGGCCCGCTGGTCAGCCAGCCGGAACGCAGCACGGCGGTCACGGCAGCGATGGTTTCCTCGTCGATCGCCGGGCGGGTGAAGGGCAAAAAGGATGAACTCACGATCGTGCCACCAGCACCACGCCGATGACGATGAAGCCGATGCCGAGCAGCTTTTGCGCGGCCAGTGCTTCGCCGAACCACTGCCAGGCGATGAAGGCGTTGATCACATAGCCGATCGACAGCATCGGGTAGGCGATCGACACCGGCACCCGCGAGAGCGCCATGATCCACACCACCAGACTGACGGCATAGCAGGCCATGCCGCCGAGGATGAAGGGTTGCAGGGCGAGCTTGAGGCCGATGGGGATCAGGTTGCCGACATGGAATTCGAAGTGGCCGACGGCATTGGTGCCGGCCTTGAGCAGCAGTTGTGCGGCGGCGTTGAGCAGCACGCCGGTGAGGATCAGGGCGAAACTGACGGGGGTCATGGCCGGGTTGCTCCTGCGTCCGGTTTTCTGATCACCACGCGGCGCGGATCGCGCGCGACCTCGATCATCGGCAGCCCTTCCCTTTTCAGCTGGGCGAAGGTGTCCGGCGAGGTTAGCGCCCAGGCGACGGAATCGGCCTGCCAGCGGGCGGCGAAGGTTTTCAGGTCGGGGATGAATTTTTCCGGTTCCTGGGCGATGCCGAAGCTCAGTTCATTCTTGTATTCGACCATCGTTGTCGTGCGACGGAGATAGAACTGGAAACTCGGGTCATAGGTATTGACGCTGTAGAACGGCACTCCGGACGGCACCTGGCCGCGGATGGCGGCGACGATGTCGTGGGCCGAGTTGGCCTTGCCGAAGCTGTCGTGACCGAGCAGCACGGCCTGGCCGCCAAGAAAGCCGGCCGCGGCCAGCACCAGCGTCGCCGCCGCGGCGCGTCCGCGATGGGCGAGCCAGGTCGCCGCCGCGCCGCCTGCCGTCAGCAATCCGGCGGCGGCGTATAGCCAGGGTTGATAGGCACGATAAATGTCGAGCGAGATTTCCCCGCCGGCGCGGTGGATGACATAAGGCGTCAGCAACAGTCCGGCCAGGCCGATCAGGATGGCCGGCGCCATCTGCCAGGCCAGGCGCGTTCTGGCCGTGGTCATTTCGAGCGCGATGAGCGAGGCCAGGGCCGGGAAGATCGGCAGGATGTAGGAGGGTAGCTTCGAGTCTGAAATCGAGAAAAAGACGAACACCACCACGGCCCAGGCGAGCAGGAAACGCTGCGGCTGAAATTCCCTGCCACTGCCGGCCTGGCGCGCGCCTGCCAGCAAGCCTGGCCACAGGCTGCCCAGCCAGGGCAGCATGCCGACGATCAGGATGGGGAGGAAGAACCAGGGCGGCTCGTAGCGGTGATGCACCTTGGTCAGGAAACGTTCGAGATGTTCGTGGATGAAAAAGAAATGGGCGAACTCGGGGTTGGCCAGCGAGACCGCGACGAGCCAGGGCCCGCTGACGAGCAACAGGATGAGGCAGCCCCGCCAGGGCCGGATGCGCAGGATGAAGCCCCAGTCACGCTGCCACAGGGCATAGGCGAGGACGGTGGCGGCCGGCAGGACGAGGCCGATCAGCCCCTTGGAGAGGATCGCCAGCGCCAGCAGCACCCAGGCGGCGTCCTGCCAGCGCCGACTTTCCTGCGCGGTTGCCGTGGCGCGCTGCGCAAGACAAAGCGCATGCACCGCCGCGGCAAGAAAGAAGCTGACACCCATGTCCAGCGTGTTGGTGTGCCCGATCAGATTCCACAGCAGGCTGCTGGCCAGCACCGCAGCCGCGAACAGACCCGCTGCCGGGGTGAACAGCAGGGCCGTGGCCCAGCCGGTGAACAGCACGCCGAAGAAGCCGGTGAGTGCCGGCCACAGCCGCGCCGTCCAGTGATGTTCGCCGAACAGCGTGTAGGCCGCCGCCGTGGCCCAGTATTGCAGCGGCGGTTTCTCGAAATACTTGAGGTCGTTCAGACGCGGCGTCAGCCAGTCGCCGCTGACCACCATCTCGCGCGGGATCTCGGCATAGCGGCCTTCGTCGGGATTGATCAGGCGACGATGGTCGAGGGCGCCGAACCACAGCACGGCGAAGGTCAGCAGGGCCAGCAGCAAGGGCCCGCGGCGCAGGGGGGTCGAGGTCATGCGGAATGTTCCAGGATCAGTGCCGCAGCCACGGCGCGGCCTTCGGCGAGCAGGATGTTGTAGGTGCGGCAGGCGGCCTGGGTGTCCATCACCTCGATACCAATGCCATGTTCATACAACGGGCGCAGCAGCGCCGGCGGGGGAAAGTGCTGACGCCGGCCGGTGCCGAGCAGGACGATCGGGCAACCGAGGCCGGCCAGGGGCAGGAGATCGGTTGCGGAGATATCCGCGATGGACGCCGGTGGCCAGTCTTCGATCAGGCGCTCGCCGGTGAGAATGAAGCTGCGGGTAAGGCACTGGCCATTGACGTGAATCGACGCTGCATCGTAGGTGGTGATGGCCAGCAGGCCGGTGGTCGGCAGGGAGTGAAGTTTCATCGGCGAAAGGCGGTCGATCCGGTAGGGGCACGCCCCCGTGCAAGCCGCGTCAATTCTGGATTTGCGGTGCAGCAAGGGCTCAAGTAACATTATACCTTTTCGCGCCGGCCCGGCTCCGGCATTCCCTACGGAAAGGACGGTTGCCTCATGCAGCCCATCAGCAAATCGGCCAAGCTCAACAACGTCTGCTACGACATTCGCGGCCCCGTGCTCGAACGCGCGCGGCAGATGGAAGAAGACGGCCACAAGATCATCAAGCTCAATATCGGCAATCTGGCGCCGTTCGGCTTCGACGTGCCCGAGGAAATCCAGCAGGACATCATCCGCAACCTGCCCACTGCATCCGGCTATTCCGAGTCGAAAGGCATTTTCTCGGCGCGCAAGGCGGTGATGCACTACACCCAGCAAAAGCGCATCAAGGGGGTGACGATCGAGGACATCTACATCGGCAACGGCGCCTCGGAGCTGATCGTGATGGCGATGAACGCCCTGCTCAATACCGGCGACGAAGTGCTGGTGCCGGCGCCGGATTATCCGTTGTGGACGGCGGCGGTCAGCCTCTCCGGCGGCGTACCGCGGCATTATCTGTGTGACGAGGGCGCCGGCTGGCTACCCGACCTGGCCGATATTCGCGCCAAGATCACGCCAGCGACGCGGGCCCTCGTCATCATCAATCCGAACAATCCGACCGGGGCGCTGTATCCGGACGATCTGCTGCGCGAACTGATCGAGATTGCCCGCACGCACGATCTCATCGTCTATGCCGATGAAGTGTATGACCGCGTGCTCTACGAAGGAGCGCAACATACCTCGGTTGCCGCGCTCTCGGAAGACGTGCTGACCATCACCTTCAACAGCCTGTCGAAGAACTACCGGGCCTGTGGCTATCGCGCCGGCTGGATGGTCGTTTCCGGCGACAAGCGGCCGGCGAAGGACTATATCGAAGGGCTCGACATCCTTTCCTCGATGCGGCTATGTGCCAACGTCCCCGCGCAGTGGGGTATCCAGACGGCATTGGGCGGCTACCAGAGCATCGACGATCTGGTCGCCGAGGGTGGCCGCATGCGTCGTCAGCGTGACCTGGCCTACGAACTGATCACCGCGATTCCGGGCGTCACCTGTGTCAAGCCCAAGGCTTCGCTCTACATGTTTCCGCGCCTCGATCCCAGGCTCTATCCGATCAGCGACGACCAGGAATTCATTTCCGAGCTGCTGGTCACCGAAAAAGTCCTGCTGGTGCAGGGCAGCGGCTTCAATTGGCCGCATCCGGATCATTTCCGGCTCGTCTTCCTGCCGCATGAGGACGACCTGCGCGAGGCGGTCGAACGGATCGCCCGGTTCCTTGATTTTTATCGCAAACGTTACGGTGCCTGAACGATGAATTCGAATCAACCCAGTCTCATCAATGTTCCCATCAATGTCGGCCTGCTCGGCGCCGGCACGGTCGGCGGCGGCACCTTCACGGTGCTCTCGCGCAATGCCGCCGAGATTACCCGCCGCGCCGGCCGGCCGATCCGCATCACCCGCGTCGCCGACAAGAATCTTGAACTCGCCCGCCGGGTGACCGGCAGCCAGGCCGCAGTGACCGACGATGCCTTTGCCGTGGTCGATGATCCGGCGATCGACATCGTCGTCGAACTGATCGGCGGTTATGGCGTGGCGAAGGAACTGGTCTTGCGGGCGATTGCCAACGGCAAGCATGTGGTCACCGCGAACAAGGCGCTGCTCGCCGTGCATGGCAATGAAATCTTCGCCGCCGCGCAGAAACAGGGTGTGATGGTCGCCTTCGAGGCCGCCGTGGCCGGCGGCATTCCGATCGTCAAGGCGGTGCGCGAGGGGCTCTCCGCCAATCGCATCGAGTGGGTGGCCGGGATCATCAACGGCACCACCAACTTCATCCTTTCCGAGATGCGCGACAAGGGACTTTCCTTTGCCGACGCGCTGGCCGATGCCCAGCGTCTCGGGTATGCCGAGGCCGATCCGACCTTCGACATCGAAGGCGTGGACGCGGCGCACAAGATCACCATTCTTTCCGCATTGGCCTTCGGTATCCCGATGCAGTTCGAGCGCGCCCACGTCGAAGGCATCAGCCAGCTCGAAGCCGACGACATCCGTTATGCTGAACAACTGGGCTATCGGATCAAGCTGCTCGGCATCACCCGCCGGCGGGCCGATGGCGTCGAATTGCGGGTGCATCCGACGCTGATTCCGGCGCGGCGCCTGATCGCCAATGTCGAGGGGGTGATGAATGCCGTGCTGGTGCAGGGCGATGCCGTCGGGCCGACGCTCTACTACGGACGGGGCGCCGGCGCCGAGCCGACCGCCTCGGCGGTGATCGCCGACCTGGTCGATGTCACCCGCATGCACACCGCCGATCCGGAACAGCGCGTGCCGCACCTGGCCTTCCAGCCCGATGCCGTCGAGGATACCGAGGTGCTGCCGCTGGCCGAGATCGAAACCAGCTACTACCTGCGCCTGCGGGTCGAAGACAAGCCCGGCGTGCTGGCCGACATCACCCGTATCCTGGCCGACCAGCAGATTTCGATCGAGGCCATGATCCAGCGCGAGCCGAACGAAGGCGAAGAGCAGACCGACATCATCATCCTCACCCATCGCACGCGCGAGAAGCACGCCGCCGCCGCGATCGGAAAAATCGAGGCGCTGCCGGTGGTGAAGAAGAAGGTGATCCGGCTGCGGATGGAGGAGTTGGGCTGATGCAGTACATCTCCACCCGCGGCCAGGCGCCGGCCCAGTCCTTTTCCGACATCCTGCTCGGTGGCCTGGCGCCGGATGGCGGGCTCTACCTGCCGGAAAGTTATCCCCAGGTGGCCGGCAAACTTGAGGAGTGGCGCGGCTTGTCCTATGCCGAACTGACCTTCGAGATTCTTTCGTTGTACATCACCGACATCCCGCCAGCGGATATCAGGGCCATCTGCGACGCCACCTACACGGCGCAAACCTATCGCTGGTGCCGTCCCGGCCGAAATGCCGCCGACATCGTGCCGCTGACTTCGCTGGAAGCGGACTTTCACCTGCTGGAACTGTCCAACGGGCCAACGCTGGCCTTCAAGGACATGGCCATGCAGTTGCTCGGCAACCTGTTCGAGTATGTGCTGGAGCAGCGCGGCGAAACGCTCAACATCCTTGGCGCCACTTCCGGTGATACCGGTTCGGCGGCCGAATACGCCATGCGCGGCAAGCACCGGGTGCGTGTCTTCATGCTCTCGCCCGAGGGCAGGATGAGCGCCTTCCAGCGGGCGCAAATGTATTCGCTCGACGAACCGAACATCTTCAATATCGCCGTGCGCGGAATGTTCGACGATGCCCAGGACATCGTCAAGGCGGTGTCGAACGATGCCGCGTTCAAGGCGCGATACAAGATCGGCGCGGTGAACTCGATCAACTGGGCGCGGGTGATGGCGCAGGTCGTGTATTACTTCAAGGGCTATTTCGCCGCCACCCGAACCAACGACGAAGAGGTCGCCTTCAGCGTGCCTTCCGGCAATTTCGGCAACATATGCGCCGGACATATCGCGCGCCGGATGGGCCTGCCGATTCGCCGCCTGGTGCTGGCCACTAACGAAAATGACGTGCTCGACGAGTTTTTCAAGAGCGGCGTTTATCGACCGCGCAGTTCGGCGGAAACGAAGGTGACGTCGAGTCCGTCGATGGACATTTCGAAAGCCTCGAACTTCGAGCGTTTCGTCTTCGACCTGGTTGGCCGCGATGCGGGCAAGCTGTGCGCGCTCTGGCAATCAGTCGATGTCGGCGGCGCCTTCGATTTGCGGGGTAGCGCGGAATTTTCCCGGTTGGCCGGGTTCGCCATCGTCTCCGGCCGCAGCACCCATGCCGACCGGCTGGCGACGATTCGCGAGGTCTGGCAGCGTCACCAGGTGATGATCGACACCCACACCGCCGACGGCCTCAAGGTAGCGCGCGAACATCGCTTGCCGGGGCTGCCGATGATCGTGCTGGAAACCGCGCAGGCGGCGAAGTTCGCCGAGACGATCCGCGAAGCGCTGGGCCGCGAGCCCGTGCGTCCGAAGGAACTGGAGAATATCGAGGAACTACCGCAGCACGTCGCGGTGATGGATGCCGACGTTGGCGCCGTCAAGGCATTCATTGCCGCGCATTGCGGCTAGGCCGGTTTCCGTCGTCCCGGTCAGAGATACAGCACGGCGGGGAATACGGTCACTGCAAGAACCAGTATCAGCCATTCGAGATTGTGACGAACCAGAAACCCGGTGAAATGGAGCATCAGAACAACCAAGGCAATAATGTAATACAGTAAAAACAGCATGAAATTCTCCCTGTCTGGATGCCTGCTCCTCAAATTCTCAGGCGATTAGCTTTGGCCTTCCGAGAATTCTAACATCATCATTTGATGCCTGTGGCAAGTGCCATGGGTTTGAGATTGCCTGGAATCGCTTGCCCCCGCCGTGCCCGGTTGCCGTGGAAAACCCGTTGCGCGCGCGGATCGAGTGTTGTCTTCGCCGGCTTGCCGCCACGACCGCTGCCCAGAACGGTGAACGGCTGGTCGCCGACGAGGGCGGTGGCGATCAGTTGATCGCCCTTGCCCAGGTCGATCAGCCGCAGGCCCCGCCCCCTGGCCATGAGCTTCAGTTCGCCGAGCGGGAAGAGCAGCAGGCGCCCGCCCTGAGAGAGCGCGACAACCCGTAGCGCGGCGGCGCCGGCCATTGGCATCGCTTCGTCCGCAGCGGGCTGCGTCGGTGGCGCGTCACCAGCGCTCTGCGTCCTTTCAGGAACTTTTTGCGGGGGGAGCGGTTTCTCGTCCCCTTCCAGGGCCAGGAAAGCCTTGCCCGCCTTGTTGCGCGAGATCATGTCACTGAGCTGGGCGAGGAAGCCATAACCGCCGCTGCTGGCGACCAGACAGATGACTTGCGGGGCATCGCTGAGTACCTGGGCCGGTTTCCCCCCCTCTTGAAAATCGAGCATCGTGGTCAGCGGCACGCCGTCGCCGCGGCCGCCGGGCAGGTCGGCGACACGCAGGCTGTAACTGCGGCCGAGGCTGTCGATGATGACGAGCGGCCAGAGGGTACGGGTTTCCAGCACCCAGCCGGCGGTGTCGCCGGTTTTGTAGGTGATGCCGTTCGGGTCGATGCCATGCCCCTGGCGGCAACGTACCCAGCCATTCTTCGAGACGATGACGGTCGCCGGTTCGTCCGCTACGGCGATTTCACTGCGACTGGTGGCGGCCACGGCTTCGATCAGGGTCCGCCGCGCATCGCCGAAGCGTTTGGCATCCTCGGCAACCTCCTTCTGGATCAGGCGGGTCATTTCCTGACGCGAATCGAGCAGGGTCAGCAGTTGCCCCTGTTCGTCACGCAGTTCGCCCAGCTCCTTTTCGATTTTGAAGCCTTCCAGGCGGGCCAGCTGGCGCAGGCGGATTTCGAGAATGTCCTCGGCCTGTGCTTCACTCAGGCTGAAGCGCGCCATCAGTTCCGGCTTGGGTTCGTCGGCCTCACGGATGCAGCGGATCACTTCCTCGATGCGCAGGAACACCAGCATGCGGCCTTCGAGGATGTGGATCCGGCGTTCGACCTCGCCCAGCCGGTGGCGGCTGCGACGCTCGACGGTGACAAAGCGGAAGGCGATCCATTCGTGGAGAATCTGCAGCAGGCTTTTCTGCCGTGGCCGGCCACCCTGCTCGCCATAGAGACCCATCATGGTCAGATTGACCGGGACGTTGGCTTCGAGGCTGGTATGGGCGAGCAGCACGGCCATGAATTCTTCCTGGCCCAGGCGCGAACTCTTCGGTTCGAGCACGATGCGCACGGCCTGCTGGTCGCTCGATTCGTCGCGCACCGTATCCAGTACGCCGAGCACCAGGGTGCGCAGATTTTTCTGTTCCTGGCTCACGTCCTTCTTGCCCGCCCGCGGTTGCGGGTTGGTCAGGGCTTCGATTTCCGACAGCACCTGGGCGACCGAGACGCCATGCGGCAGTTCATGCACCACGATGCGCCACTGGCCACGGGCGAGTTCCTCGACTTTCCAGCGCGCGCGCATGCGCAGGCTGCCGCGGCCGCCGGCATACAGGGCGTGAATGTCGGCCGGGGCGGAAATGATCTGGCCGCCGCCGGGAAAATCGGGCGCGGGCAGGACGCCGAGTACGTCATCGAGCGAGGCTGTCGGTTTCCTGATCAACAGCCGCACGGCCTCGGCGACCTCGCGCAGATTATGTGGCGGAATCTCGGTCGCCATGCCGACGGCGATGCCCGAGGCGCCATTGAGCAGGACGAAGGGCAGGCGGGCGGGAAGCAGCTGCGGTTCCCGGGTCGAGCCGTCGTAGTTGGGCAGGAAATCCACCGTGCCGCGGTCGATTTCGGCCAGCAGCAGTTCGGCGATCGGCTCCAGCCGGCATTCGGTGTAGCGCATCGCCGCGGCGCCGTCGCCGTCGCGCGAGCCGAAGTTGCCCTGGCCGTCGATCAGCGGGTAGCGCAGGGTGAAGTCCTGTGCCACGCGCACCATGGCGTCGTAGATGCTGCTGTCGCCATGCGGATGGTATTTGCCGATCACGTCGCCGACGACGCGGGCGCTCTTGACGTGCTTGGCGCTGGCGGCCAGGCGCATTTCGTTCATCGCGTGCAGGATCCGCCGCTGCACCGGCTTGAGTCCGTCTTCCACCTGCGGCAGGGCACGGCCGCGCACCACGCTCATCGCATAGGCCAGATAGGCGCGCTCGGCATAGGCATCGAGCGGCAGCGCATTGCCGTCGTCAAAAGTCGGCGCTGGCGGCACGGCGGGGATCCCGCTTCGCGGGCCGGCGACGGCGGGCGGTGGCGGCAGCGTGTCGAACAGGTCGGGCGTGGCGGTGTCTGTCGGGTTCATGGGGTCGGGAAAGCGTATCGCGAAGGAAGCGGGGCTGATTATCGAGCGTAGCGGGGGATCATGTCCGTTATTACTGGTAGCGCAGGGCGTCGATCGGCTTCATCGCGGCGGCTTTCCTGGCCGGATACCAGCCGAAGAAAATGCCGATGGCGGCGGCGACGGCGAAGGCGAGCAGGATCGAGGTGACGGTAATCACCACCGCCATGCCGCTGAGCGTACTCACCAGAAGCGCGCCGCCGACGCCGAGACCGACGCCGATCAGGCAGCCGATGACCGAGATGATAATGGCTTCGAGCAGGAACTGGAGCAGGATGTCCTCGCCGCGGGCGCCGATGGCCATGCGGATGCCGATCTCGCGGGTGCGTTCGGTGACCGAGACCAGCATGATGTTCATGATGCCGATGCCGCCGACCAGCAGCGAGATCGAGGCGATGGCGCCGAGCATCAGCGACATCACCTGCGCGGTTTCCGCGGCCGTATTCGCCAGGGCGGTCAGGTTGCGCACGGAAAAGTCGTTGTCCGTGCCTTCACGGATGCGGTGGCGCTGGCGCAGCAATTCGTTCATCGATTTTTCGACGGCGGGCATGGCTTCGCCCGATTCGGCCTGAACCATGATGAAGCGCACGGTACCGGCGAACTGGGTGCCGAACAGCTTGCGCTGGGCGGTGGTGACCGGAATGATCACCGTATCGTCTTGATCCCGGCCGTCGAGGCTCTGCCCCTTGGGTGCCAGCGTGCCGAGCACGACATAGGGGCTGTTCTTGATGCGGATGGTCTTGCCGACCGGATCCTCGCCGCCGAACAGGTTGTCGACCACGGTCTTGCCCAGCAGCGCGACGCGCGTGGCGGAACGAAGGTCGGAGTCGGTGAAGGGGAAGCCGGCGGCCAGTTTCCAGTCGCGCACCGCCAGGTAGGCCGGTGTGGTGCCATAGACCTGGGTGCTCCAGTTATTGGATCCATAGACCAGCTGTGCGGTCCCCGGCGAAGAGGGCGCAACGGCGGCCACGGCCGGCAGCTCCTCGATCGCCTGGGCATCGGTCAGGGTCAGCGTCGGCGTGGCGCCGCTGCCCATGCGCAGGCCGCCAGAGGTGGTCGAGCCGGAAAGCACGATGAACAGGTTGCTGCCCATCGAGGCGATCGAGGCTTCGACCTGGCGTTGCGTGCCCTGGCCGATGGCCAGCATGAGGATCACGGCGCCGACCCCGATCACCATGCCGAGCATGGTCAGCAAGGTACGCAACCGGTTGGCGCCCATTGCCAGCCAGGCTTCGGCGAGCATCGCGGCGGTCATCGCGCCCTCCCCGTGCCGGCCGGGAACGGCGCCGGGCCGGACTCATCGACCTGAAAGTCCATCGTCACAGGGTTTTCTCCAGATGATGCGCTTGTGCGTGTTCGACCAGACCATCGTAGATGACGCGGCCATCGGCCAGCCGGACCAGGCGCTGGGCATGGCCGGCGATGTCCGGTTCATGGGTGACGAGGACGATGGTGATGCCATCCTGCCGGTTGAGCTCGGTGAACAGCGCCATGATCTCGCGGCCGGTGGCGGTGTCGAGATTGCCGGTCGGTTCGTCGGCAAGGATCAGCCGGGGCCGGGTGACCAGGGCGCGGGCGATGGCGACGCGCTGTTGCTGGCCGCCGGAAATCTGGTTCGGCCGCGAGCGGTAGTAGGCCCCCAGCCCGACCTTGTCCAGCATTTCGTGCGCGCGGGCGAGCCGCTCGCCGCGCGGTGTGCCGCGGTAGATCAGGGGCAGGGCGACGTTGTCCTCGAGCGTGGCGCGCGGCAGCAGGTTGAAGCCCTGGAAGACGAAGCCGATCACCTGGTTGCGCAAGCGGGCGAGTTCGTCACCATCGAGCGTGCCGGCATCCTTGCCGTCGAGCAGATAGCGGCCGGTCGTGGCGACATCGAGGCAGCCGAGGATATTCATGAAGGTAGACTTGCCCGAACCGGATGGCCCCATCACGGCGACGAACTCGCCGCTTGCCACGCTGACCGAGACATCCTTGAGCACCGGCACCGGACCGGCATCGGTCGCATATTCCTTGAAGAGGTGCTCGATGCGGATCACCGCATCGGCCAGTTCGGCCATCAGAACAGCCTCGTGCCGGGTGCCGCCGGTTTCGCCGGGGGCTGACGATCCTCGACGATCAGCGCATCGCCTTCCTGCAGATCGCCGGCGATGATTTCGGTCATCCGGTTGTCGGTGATGCCGGTGCTGACACGTAGCGGTCTGGGACGGCCGTTGTCGAGCACATATACCGTGCCGCCCGGCCCGTCCGCCCGGCTCTTGCCCTCTGCGGAACCTTCGCGCGGCTTGTCTTCGCGTCCCGGTGCTTTGCGCGCTGACGCCTCGGCCGGGTGGAAGCGCAACGCGGCATTGGGTACGCGCAGCACGTTCTTGCGTTCGGCCACCAGGGTGTTGACATAGGCGGTCATGCCCGGCATCAGGATCTGTTCGGGGTTGTCCACGCCGATCACCACATCATAGGTGACGATGTTCTGCTGGGTCGTTGGATTGAGGCGCACCTGTCTGACGGCACCGTGAAAAATTCGGTTGGGAAAGGCATCGACGCGAAAGGTGGCCGGCTGGCCGACGCGGATGTTGCCGACATCGGCCTCGGCGTAGCTCGAATCGATCTGCATTTTCGACAGGTCCTGGGCGATCTTGAACAGGGTCGGCGTTTGCAGGCTGGCCGCCACTGTCTGGCCGACATCGACTTCGCGCGAGACGACGACGCCGGTCACCGGCGAGCGGATTACCGAGTAGTCGAGATTGGTCCGGTCTTTTGCCAGTTGCGCCTGCACCAGCGCCACCTGCGCCCGCGCCGCTTCGAGCGCCTGGACGCTGACATCGAGTTCCTGGCGCGAGATGTATTCCTGCTTGAACAGTTCGTCGGCCCGCGCGGCGTTGGCGGTGGCCAGTTTCAATTGCGAGCGGACATTGGCCAGACTGGCCAGGCTCTGATTGACTTGCGCCTGGTAGATCGGAGGATCGAGTTCGAGCAGCTTCTGCCCGGCGGTGACGTGGTCGTTGAAATCGGCATACCATTTTTTGACCGTGCCCGAGACCTGGGTGCCGACGTTGACCAGCACCACCGGATTGAGCGTGCCATTGGCGGCTGTCTGCTGCGCGATGTCGCCGCGATCGGCAAGCTGGGTGCGGTAGCGGGCTTCCGTATCGGGCGCACGGCCCTGCACCCAGTAGAGCGCGCCAGCGGCGAGCAGCAATGCGGCAAGCAGTGCATAGCGGTTGAGGAGCAGGCGGGACAGATTCATGGTGAGGGCGCTTTCTCCGCGGATGACACGACCGGCTCGAGCTGGTCAAAGCCGAGCCGGCCGATCGACTGGGCCAGACTGGTCTTGGCGATATGCCAGTTATACAGTGCCTGGATCTTTTGCTGGCGGGCGGCAGCCAGCGCGCTCTGTGCATTGAGCAGATCGAGGATGCCGCCAACTCCCGCCTTGTAGCGCCCGGCCGCGACCTTTTCCGAAGCCTCGGCGCTGGCCAGCAGATCGCTGCTCGCCCGCACCGAGGCGATGCTGGTGGTCAGCGTGTAATAACTGCGCCAGACATCGAGCGAGACCTGCTTCTCGACCTGCTCGCGCTGGGCGGCGCGGGCTTCGAGCAGCGCCTCGGCATTGCGCACGCGATAGGTGGTGGCAAATCCGGAGAACAGCGGAATCGATACGGTAAGGCCGATGCTGCTGCCGCGGGTGGTGGTGCCGGTGTCGTTGTAACTGTTGCCAGCGGTGAGCGAAAGGCTCGGCAGATGGGCGGCGCGGGCCGCCGCGATACCGGCTTCGGCGGCCTTGACCTGAGCCTCGGCCACGGCGAGCTCCGGCCGCGCGTGTTTGGCGGCGGCGATCAGTGTGTCGAGATTCTGCTCGAAAGCCGCATCGGGCGAAGATTCCGCCGGCGGGACGAGGGCTGGCGCGGCCTGAGCGTCGAGTCCGAGGGTGTTGGCCAATACACCCTCGGCGATCTTGGCGTTGCCTTCGGCCTGGATGCGGGCCAGCGTGGCCTGGGCTGCCGCGGTCTGCGCCTGCAGGCGATCGGCCGGCGTGGCGACGCCGACGCGGTAGCGCGTCTCCGCCGCCTTGAGGCTCTCCAGGCTGGCGCGTTCGGCTTCGCGCGCCGCAAGGATCGCCGCCCCGGCGGCGAACGACTGGTAATACGCCTGGACCACCGAGAGGAAGACCGACTGTAGCGTCGCGTCCTGTGTCGCGACCAGCGCCGCCATTAGCTGCCGGGCATTCTCCAGGTTGGCGGCGCGGGCACCGAAATCGAAGAGCAGGTAACTGGCGGACAGGGCGCCGCTGGTCTGGTTGAAGCTGACGCGGGTGCCGTCATCCGTGGTGTTGCGGCTGCGGCTGGCGCTGGCCGAGAGCGTCGGCAGATAGGCGCTCTCGGCGATGCCGACCTGTGCCGCCTGGGCCCGCGCATTGGCCCAGGCGAGACGTGTCCGCGGATTGGTGCATAAGGCCAGGTCAACCACTTCGGCCAGGGTTAATGGGCCAGTGCCGGAGGTGGCGCGACAGAGGGCGTCGAGTTCGGCCCGCTGGCTGTTGCCCGGCCCGGTGGCATGCAGCGCGCGGGTGTCGAATGGATCGCCGAACCCGGCCGCCAGCGTGGCCTGCGTGGCAGCCAGCAGGCAGACCGCGGGCAGGATGACCGCCAGCGGTAAGCGGTAGCGGGCAGCAGGTGAGGCGGCTGGCCAGGCCACGGGCAGGGGCGACTTCATGCGCCGATTTTAGTGGAAGCGCCGGCAATGGCCGAAAACGATTGTGTAAGCGGATGTGCGGCTGGCGGCCTCAGAGGATCGGTGCCGAGCCTTCTCCGGTTTCTCCGGTGTTGTCCTGCCAGCGGACGGTCACCGTATCGCCAGCGCCGACTTTTTCGACCCGGAACACGAAGTAAGGGTCGCGGGAAACCGAGCCCGAGAGCTGGGCATCGACCACCCGCCGGCCGGCGACATCGACCGTCAGCGTCTGGATGAAGCGGGCCGGGATCAGCTGGCCGCTGGCGTTCTTGCGCTGGCCGCTTTCCATCGGATGGGGAATCAGCAGGCGAATCTCGGCGCTGTCACCTTTCATGCGGGCACGAATCTTGATTGGTTCATTCATGGCGTCAGCTACACCCACTGATCGTCACGGCGACTTCCTTCTGCGCGCTGTAGAAGGTGTCGCCGGCCTGGGCCACCACCCGCACGAGTGAAGTCTTGTCCATGCGCAGGTAAACCGAGACCTCCGCCCGGGCGCCATTGCCGAATTCGAAACGGGCAGAAAGGGGGAAGGGATTATGGTCCACGAAAAAAGTGAGCGCCGTGGTGTCGGGAATCCGGCTGACGGCGGTGAACGCCACCAAGGCTCCGTTCTCCGCCGCGTCCGGGGCATCGAGCGTCAGCGCGCTGCTCTCCAGCGGCTGTTCGGGGATGCCGCTGGCCGCACGTGCCGTGGCCAGATCGCGGGCGACAAAGGCGGCGGCGTTCCGTCGCGACGCCGCCCAGCTGGCGAAGGGGCGCCACAGGCTGACGGCCAGCCAGCCGGTGAGTCCGGCGCTGTAGCGGAGCAGGGTTCTGCGTCGTCGGTTCATCGAGCAGGTTGCAGGTTGTCAGAGGGGGAGCCCATTATTCCGTGCTTTGCCAGGCATTGCAACCGGCGCGAGTTCAGAGTTCGATCTGGGTGCCGAGCTCGACCACCCGGTTGGCCGGGATCCTGAAATAGGCCGTCGCCGTATCCGCGTTGCGGAACATCCAGGTAAACAGGATCTGCCGCCACAGCGGCATCGACGGGATGACGTTGGGGACGATGGTTTCGCGGCCGAGGAAAAACGAGGTCTCCATCATTTCCAGCGGTTCCATGCCGAGCCCGTCCAGTTGCGTCAGCGCCACCGGGATGTTCGGTTCGTCCTTGAAGCCGTAGTCGATGATGACCTGCCAGAAGCCCTGCGGCAAGGCCTTGACGTGAATCCGCTCGGTTTCCGGAACATGCGGGATGTCCTTGACATTGACGTTGAGCAGGATCACCCGTTGGTGCAGCACCTTGTTGTGCAGCAGGTTGTGCAGCATCGCGCGCGGTACGCTGTCCGGATTGGTGGTCATGAAAATGCCGGTCCCGGCGACCCGCTGCGGGCCGCCGTATTCGAGGCTTTTGAGGAAGGCATCGAGCGGCATCGAATCGCGCTGGAGTTTTTCATAGAGCAGGGTGCGGCCGCGTTTCCAGGTGGCGAGCAGGGTGAATACGGCGAAACCGAGCACCAGCGGGAACCAGCCGCCATCGAGGATCTTGATCAGGTTGGCGGAGAAAAAGGCGAAGTCGACAATGATGAAGAGAATCAGGAACAGGCCGGCCTGCAGCCAGTTCCAGTTCCACAGCGCACGCACCACAATGAAGGCGAGCACGGTGTCGATCATCATGGTCAGGGTGACGGCGATGCCATAGGCCGCCGCCAGATTGGAGGAGGTCCTGAAGCCCAGCACCAATGCAATGACAGCGGCGAGCAGCAACCAGTTGATGTTGGGAATGTAGATCTGGCCTTTCTCGCGCTCCGAAGTGAAGCGGACCTGGATGCGCGGACAGTAGCCGAGCTGCATGGCCTGGCTGGTGAGCGAGAAGGCGCCGGAGATGACGGCCTGCGAGGCGATGATGGTGGCGGCGGTGGCCAGCACCACCATCGGCAGGAGCAACGCCGGTGGCACCAGCAGGAAGAAGGGGCTCTTGACGGCCGCGGGATCATCGAGGATCAGCGCGCCCTGGCCGAGATAGTTGAGATAGAGACAGGGAAAGACATAGCCGAGCCAGGCCCATTTGATCGGCCGCCGGCCGAAATGGCCCATGTCGGCATACAGCGCCTCGCCGCCGGTGATGGCCAGTACCACGGCACCCAGGGCGAGAAAGCCATGGCCGCGGTTTTCGTTGAAGAACTGTACGGCATACCAGGGGTTGATCGCCGTGAGGACATAGGGATGCTTGAGAATGTTCCACAGGCCGAGCGCCCCCAGCGTGCCGAACCAGAACATCATCACCGGGCCGAACAGGGCGCCGATGCTGGCCGTGCCACGCGGCTGGAAGAGGAACAGGCCAACCAGGATGACAAGGGTGAGTGGCACGACGTAGGGCTTGAACAGCGGGGTGGCGACTTCCAGCCCTTCCACGGCCGAGAGTACCGACATCGCCGGGGTGATGACGGCATCGCCGTAAAACAGGGCCGCGCCGAAGATGCCCAGCGCCGAGAGCAGCCACAGCAGGCGCGGACCGGCATTGCGGGTGCGCAGCGCCAGGGCGGTCAGCGCCATGATGCCGCCCTCGCCGCGGTTGTCGGCACGGGTGATGAACATCACATACTTGAGGGTGACGGTAATGGTCAGCGCCCAGAAGATCAGCGAGAGGATGCCGAGCAGATTCGCCGTCGTCACGGTCACGGCGTGCGGACCGCTGAAGACTTCCCTCATGGTGTACAGCGGGCTGGTGCCGATGTCGCCATAGACCACGCCCATCGCCGCCAGCGCCGTGGCGAAAAGACGGGGGTTCGAGGCCTCTGCGGAATTGTTGCTGTGCACCATCAGACGATTATAGGGGAATTGTCATTTTTCGCCGCCTCGCCAGCGCCGACTTTTTGCGAGGGCGTTCAAGATAGCCCGGTTTTCAGATATCCGCCTCGACCAGATGCCCTTTTTCTTCCATCCACTGGCGACGGGCGGCGGCTTCGCCCTTGCCCATCAGCAGGGTGAACAGGCCGGCGGTATCGATGCCGGTGCGGATGCCGACCGGCAGCACGCGGCGGGTGGCCGGGTCCATCGCGGTTTCGCGCAGCTGTTCGGGATTCATCTCGCCCAGACCCTTGAAGCGGCCGACCTCGATCGCCGATTCGCTGATGCCTTCCTGACGCAGACGATCCTTGCTGGCGGCCAGTTCGCCTTCGTCCAGCGCATACAGCCGCCGCGGCGGACGCTTCTTGCCACTGGCGGGAACGTCGATGCGGTAGAGCGGCGGCTGGGCGATATGCACATGTTCATGCGCGATCAGCGCCGGGAAGTGGCGGTAGAACAGCGTCAGCAGCAGCGTCTGGATATGGGCGCCATCGACGTCGGCATCCGACATGATGATGACCTTGCCATAGCGCAGGCCGGAGAGATCGGCCTCGACGGAATCGTGTGGATCGACGCCGAGGGCGACGGCGATGTCGTGGATCTCGGTGTTGGCGAACAACCGGCCGGGCTCGATCTCCCAGGCGTTCTGCACCTTGCCGCGCAAGGGCAGGATGGCCTGGGTTTCCTTGTTGCGCGCCATCTTGGCCGAGCCGCCGGCGGAGTCGCCTTCGACCAGAAAGAGTTCATTGGCCGCCAGGTCGGTCGATTCGCAATCGGTCAGCTTGCCGGGCAGCACGGCGACACCCGACTGTTTGCGTTTTTCGATCTTCTGCGCATTCTTTTGCCGTGCCAAGGCCTGGTGGATCGACAGTTCGGCGATCGCCCGGCCGGCGTCGACATGCTGGTTGAGCCAGATTTCGAACGGATCGCGAAGCATGCTGGAGACGAGCTTGACCGCTTCGCGCGAGTTGAGCTTTTCCTTCACCTGACCCTGGAACTGCGGGTCGAGCAGGCGGGCGGAGAGGATGAAGGCCATCCTGCCGACCACGTCGTCCTGCTGCAACTTGACGCCGCGCGGCAGGAGCGCGCGCTGCTCGATGAAGGTCTTCACCGCCTCGAAGACACCGGCCTTGAGCCCTGACTCGTGAGTGCCGCCGACCACGGTTGGAATCAGATTGACATAGGATTCACTGCCGACCGGCTCGGCATACCAGCCGATCACCCAGGCCGCACCTTCGCCGGGGGCGAATTCGGCATGTTCGGCGTCGGCATATTTCTCGGCGGCATAAAGTGGCGCGATCGGTTCCAGTCCGCCGGCGAGTTCCTCGAGATATCCGGCCAGACCCCGCGGATAGCTCCAGGTCTTGCGGCTTGTCGTGCCGTCGGCCTGCTCGGTCTCCAGCGTCACCGTCACGCCCGGCAGGAGTACGGCTTTCGAACGCAAGAGGCGCTCGACTTCGGCCTGCGCCACTTTCGGCGTGTCGAAATGGCGAGGATCGGGCCAGACGGTGACGCGCGTGCCGGTCTCTTTGCCGCAGCGCCCGGCTTCCTGCAGCGGGCCGATGGCTTCGCCGCCTTCGGCAAAGGCGATCCGCCAGATTTTTCCTTCGCGCCGGACCTCGACCTCGACCCGGGTGGACAGCGCATTGGTGACCGCCACGCCGACTCCGTGCAGGCCGCCGGAGAAGGCATAGGCGGCGTTGCCGGTGCGCTTGTCGAACTTGCCGCCGGCATGCAGGCGGGTGAATGCCAGCACCACCACCGGCACGTTTTCTTCCGGGTGGAGGCCGACCGGGATGCCGCGGCCATCATCCACCACGCTGACCGAGCCATCGCGGTGGAGCGTCACCTGGATGTTCCTGGCATGGCCGCCGAGGGCTTCGTCGGCGGCGTTGTCGATGACTTCCTGGATGATGTGCGCGGGCGAGTCGGTGCGGGTGTACATTCCCGGCCGCTCGCGCACCGGTTCGAGACCCTTGAGGACACGGAAGGAAGATTCGTCGTAGGTTTGTGTCGCCATGATTTACACAGTGGATGAAAGTTCGGTCAGGCATTCGTCGAGGCCCTGTCGCCAGTGCGGCAGCCGGATGCCACAGACTTTTTCGAGGCACGAGCAGTCGAGCCGCGAATCGGCCGGCCGCCGGGCCGGGTACGACGCCACGAAAAAGTCGGCGCTGGCGAGACGGCGAATCTGCGGCTTTTGGGCCAGCAGACCGAGGCGCAGCGCCTCCTCGCAGATCGCTTCGGCAAAACCGTGCCAGCTCGTCGCCCCGCGGGCGGCGAGATGATACAGGCCGCGCGGTGGCTCGGCACGCGCCAGCAGCCAGGCGGTGGCCACGGCCAGTTGGCGGGCCGAGGTGGGCGCGGTGAGCTGGTCGGCGACGACTTCGAGCGTGTCGCCCGCGTTGGCGCGGCGCAGGAGGGTGGTTACGAAGTTTTTCCCATGCGCGGCGAACAGCCCGCTGGTGCGCAGAATCAGGTGGCGACAGCCGCCGCGCTTGATCGTTTCTTCTCCGCCGAGCTTGCTCTGGCCATAGACGGAGAGCGGCGCGGGGGCATCGTCTTCGCTGTAGGGCAAGCCTTTCGTGCCGGAAAAAACATAGTCGGTGGAGTAATGGACCAGCAAGGCGTCGTGCTCACGGGCCAGTGCGGCGAGCCGGCCAGGAGCCTCGGCATTCACGGCGAAGGCCGTCTTTGCCTCGCTTTCGGCGCGATCGACGGCGGTGTAGGCCGCGGCATTGACGATGATCGCGGGGCGCGTCTCGTTGATCGTCGCCGTCAGGGTCGCTGCATCGGTGATGTCACATTCCGCGCGGCCGAGGGCGATGACTTCGCCGAGCGGAGCGAGGCATCCGGCCAGCTCGCGGCCAAGCATGCCGTGTGCCCCGAGCAGCACCAGCCTCATGGGAAGGTTTCGCAGCGGGCGAAGGGCAGGCCCGCGGCATCCCTGGCCGAGAGGATCGGCGGGCCGTCGAGCGGCCAGGTGATGGCAAGCCGCGGATCGTTCCAGGCGAGGCAGCGTTCGCTCGCTGGCGACCAGTAGGCGGTGACCTTGTAGAGCACCACCGCGCTTTCCGAGAGGACGCAGAAGCCATGGGCGAAGCCGGGTGGGATCCACAGCAGGCGTGATTGCTCCGCGGTGAGCGAGACGCCGAGCCAGCGGCCGAAGCTGGGCGATGAGCGGCGCAGATCGACCACCACATCGAAGATTTCGCCGGAGATGACGCGCACCAGCTTGCCCTGTGGCGGATCGAGCTGGTAGTGCAGGCCGCGCAGCGTGTTTCGCGCCGAGCGCGAGTGGTTGTCCTGGACGAAGTCGGCAGCGAGGCCGAGTTCGGCGAAGCGGCGCCGGTTCCAGGCCTCGAAGGATTCGCCGCGCGCATCGCGGAAAATCCGCGGCTCGATCAGCCACACGTCGGTGAATGCGGTTTCCAGGCGTTTCATTCCGTCGCCTTCCCGGGGATCCAGCGTACTCCGGCCGCGGGCAGCCCGCGCAGATAGCCGGCGTAAGCTCCATCGCCAAGTGTCTCGGCCAGGCGCAGAAGTGCCTCATCGTCGATCCAGCCCAGGCGCCAGGCGACTTCTTCGGGGCAACCAATTTTCAGTCCCTGTCGCTTTTCGATCACGGCGATGAACTGGCTGGCTTCGAGCAAGGCTTCCGGGGTGCCGGTATCGAGCCAGGCCAGGCCCCGGCCGAGCAGTTCGACGGCGAGCCTGCCGCGCGCGAGATAGTGGCGATTGATCTCGGTGATTTCCAGCTCGCCGCGCGCCGAAGGCCGTAGCGTGGCGGCAATGTCGCAGACTTCCGCATCGTAGAAATACAGGCCGGTGACGGCATAACGCGATTTTGGATGGGCCGGTTTTTCTTCGATGCCCGAGGCACAGCCGGCGTCGTCGAATTCGATCACGCCATAGCGTTGTGGGTCGCTTACCGCATAGGCGAACGCCGTGGCGCCAGCGCCGAGTTTTGCGGCCTGTTGCAACCGGGTGGCGAAGCCATGGCCATAGAACAGGTTGTCGCCGAGGATCAGTGCGCAGGGTTGGCCGGCGATGAATTCGCGGCCGATGATGAGCGCCTCGGCGATGCCTCGCGGTTCGGGCTGCGCCGCGTAGGAAAGCGCGATGCCCCAGGCGCAGCCATCGCCGAGCAATTGCCGGAAACGCGGCAGATCCTGGGGTGTGGCGATCAGCAGGATTTCGCGGATGCCGGCCAGCATCAGGGTCGACAGCGCGTAGTAAACCATTGGCTTGTCATACACCGGGAGGAGCTGCTTGGAGATGGCGAGCGTGGCCGGATAGAGCCGGCTGCCGCTGCCGCCGGCGAGCAACAGGCCGCGACGGGTGGGATTCTTGCTCACGGTCGGGCTGCTCCTTCGCCGAGGTGGCGTTGCGCAGGGCGGCCGCTGGCGGCGAGCCAGGCGGGATGATCGAGATACCAGCGCACGGTCTGGCGCAGGCCCTCGGCGAACCCGGTTTGCGGTCGCCAACCGAGTTCGGCCGCGAGTTTGCCGGCATCGAGCGCATAGCGCCAGTCATGCCCCGGCCGCTCGGCGACGAAGGCGATGGCGGTCGCATGAGGGCGGCCATCGGTACGGGGTCGTAGTTCATCGAGCAGGGCGCAGAGCGTGCGCGCGAGGTCGAGATTGGTCAGTGCTTTGCCACCGCCGACGAGATAGTGCTCGCCCGACCGGCCGCGGGCGAACACCTGGTGCAGGGCGCGCACGTGATCGTCGACATGGAGCCATTCGCGCACCTGCTCGCCGCGTCCGTAGAGCGGCAGCGGCGCGTCCTGCAAGGCGGCGAGCAGCAGGCGGGGAATCAGCTTCTCGGGGAACTGGCGCGGACCGTAAGTGTTCGTGCCGTGGCAGATCAGAGTCGGCAGACCGTAGGTGCGCTGCCAGGCGTGTACCAGATGATCCGCCGCCGCTTTCGAGGCGGCGTAGGGCGAGTTGGGCCGGTAGGGACTTGCTTCCGTGAAGCATCCGAGATCGCCGAGGGCGCCGAAGACTTCGTCGGTGGAGACGTGCAGGAAGCGGAAGTTCGTCTGCTCGGCCGTGGTCCGCTGCGACCAGTGGGTACGCGCCGCTTCGAGCAGGGCGAAGGTGCCTGTGATGTTGGTGGCGATGAAGGGTGCCGGCGCCGCAATCGAGCGATCGACGTGAGTTTCGGCGGCGAGATGGAACACTCCGTTGGGCTGGTAGTCGTTGAACAAGGCATCGAGTGCCGTGCGATCGGTGATGTCGAGCCGATGGAATTCGAGGCGAGGATGGGCGAGAACCTCGGCGAGCGATTCGAGGTGGCCGGCATAGGTTAGTGCATCGAGAATGACAAGGCGCCAGTCGCTTTTCTCGAGCAGCAGACGCACCAGCGCCGAGCCGATGAAACCGGCGCCGCCGGTGATGAAGACGGTCTTGGGCAAAGTCATGGCCGGCATTGTATGCGAGGGCCGGCAGCCGAAGGCGCCGGGAGCGGCTGGCGCGCGGAGATGAGCGGTTAGAATGGCGCCATGAAACCACTCAACGCCGATCTGCATTGCCATTCGACCTGCTCCGACGGGCTGCTTGCGCCGGCCGAGGTGGTGCGTCGCGCGGCGGCCAACGGCGTCGAACTGCTGGCGCTGACCGATCACGACGAGATTTCGGGCCTCGCCGAGGCACGTGTCGCGGCGGGGGAATGCGGGCTGCGCTTCGTCGACGGCGTGGAGATTTCGATCTCCTGGGGTGACGACCAGACCGTGCATATCGTCGGCTTGGGCATCGACCCCGCTGATCCGGTACTTGTCCAGGGCCTTGCGCAGGTGCGCAGCGGCCGCGATGCGCGGGCGCTGCGGATGGCCGCCGAGCTGGCCAAGGTCGGCATTCACGGCGCCTATGAAGGCGCACTGCGCCATGTCAGCAATCCGGCGTTGGTCAGCCGTTCCCATTTTGCCCGTTACATCGTCGAGCAGGGACATGCCCGTGACATGAAGGAAGTATTCGACTACTGGCTGGCCAAGGGCAAGCCGGGCTACGTCGAACATGCCTGGGCGACGCTGGCCGAGGCGGTGGGCTGGATCGTCGGTGCGGGCGGCACGGCGGTGATCGCCCATCCGGCGCGCTATCGGCTGACGCCCGCCGAGCGCCGCGAACTGTTCGCCGCTTTCCGCGATCTGGGCGGGGAGGGCATCGAGGTTCTCTCGGGCACGCAGAATGCCGCCGAGGTGCGCGAATACGCCGGCATTGCCCGCGAGTTCGGCTTTCTGGCCTCGCGTGGCTCGGACTTTCACGGGCCGGGCGAAAGCTGGGTCGATCTGGGGCGTCTGCCGGATCTGCCGCAAGACCTGACCCCGGTATGGACGCGGCTGGTTTCCTGAGATGGCGCAGATCTTCCAGATTCATCCCGAACATCCGCAGCCCCGGCTGATTCGCCAGACGGCGGAAATTCTCAAGAGCGGGGGACTCGTCGCGTTGCCGACCGATGCCGCCTATTCGCTGGTCGGCGTCACCGGCCATGCTCCGCTGCTCGAGCGCATCCGTGCCATTCGCGACGTCGACGAGCGGCACCATTTCACGCTGATGTGTCGCGATCTGTCGGAAATCGCCAGGTACGCGCAGGTCAGCAACGTGCAGTTCCGTCTGCTCAAGATGCTGACTCCCGGCAGCTATACCTTCATTCTCGAGGGCAGCCGGGAGCTGCCGCGCCGGGTGCTGCATCCGAAGCGCAAGACCATCGGCCTGCGCGTCCCCGATCACCCGCTGGTACTGGCCTTGCTCGCCGAACTGGACGAGCCGCTGCTCAGTTCGACGTTGATCCTGCCCGGCGAGGAGGAGCCGCTGTGCGATGCCGAGGCGATCCGCGAGCGGCTAGGGAAAAGGCTCGATGCGGTGATCGACTGCGGGCCGTGCGGTCGTGAAATGACTACCGTGATCAACCTTACCAGCGACCAGCCCGAACTGGTGCGCGCCGGTCGCGGCCCGCTGGCGCCGCTGGGACTGGCGTAACGCCTCGTGTCCAAGAGCTGGCCAATCTTCGTGAATCGGGATGATGTGTCCCGCATCATAAGTTAGGGGACCGCTGAATAAGTCGTCATGCCCGCTCACGCGGGTATCCAGCGCGTTGATTTTCATGGATTCCCGCTTCGCCCGCCGCGAAGCGGAGTCCCGGGTGTGTCGAGACCGCGGGAATGACGAAGCCGGGCTTTTCAGCGTTTCCTTAGATTTTGATCACTCGCGCCAAGGCGCCGGCAGCGCGTCTGCTAGAATCCACCGACTCCATGAACATCATACAGACGCTGGCGATTTCCGCCATCCCGGTCATTTTCGCCATCACCCTGCATGAAGCCGCGCATGGGTATGTGGCACGGTATTTCGGCGATCCGACCGCCTGGAAGCTGGGTCGCATCAGCCTCAATCCGCTGCGCCATGTCGATCCGGTGGGCACTTTCCTCGTTCCGGCGCTGATCTTGCTGCTTTCTTCGGGAGGCATGATGTTCGGCTGGGCCAAGCCGGTGCCGGTCGATTTCGGTAAACTGCGGCGCCCGAAGCAGGACATGCTCTGGGTTGCCGTGGCCGGCCCGGCCGCCAACCTGCTCATGGCGCTGGGCTGGACCCTGGTGTTCAAGCTGGTGGTCGATGCGCAGGAAACCTTGTATTCCGATGCGCTGAAGGAAATGTGCCGGGTCGGGATCAGCATCAACGGCGTGCTGATGTTGCTCAACCTGCTGCCGTTGCCGCCGCTCGATGGCGGCCGGATTGCCGTGAGTCTGTTGCCGGCGCCTGCCGCCTTGAGGTTTGCCCGGCTGGAACCCTGGGGGTTCCCGATCTTGCTGGCACTGCTGTTTTTGGGCATTCTGGACAAGATCTTGCAGCCGCTGTTGAACCTGTATTTTTCTCTGTTATTGGGTCTTTTCGGTTTTTGACATGTACGCGGAAAAAGTTCTCTCCGGCATGCGCCCCACCGGGCGCCTGCATCTGGGTCACTACCACGGGGTGCTGGCCAACTGGGTCAGGCTGCAGCACGAATATCCCTGTCTGTTCTTCGTCGCCGACTGGCATGCGTTGACCACCGCCTACGATGAGCCCGGCACCATTACCGGGAATGTCCGCGACATGGTCATCGACTGGCTGGCTGCGGGTGTCGATCCGTCGCAGGCGACGATTTTCGTCCAGTCGAAAGTCCCGGAGCATGCCGAGCTGCACCTCTTGCTGTCGATGATGACGCCGCTCTCCTGGCTGGAACGGGTGCCGACCTACAAGGATCAGCAGGAAAAACTGACCCACAAGGATTTGACCACCTACGGCTTTCTCGGCTACCCGTTGCTGCAGGCCGCGGATATCCTGATCTACCGCGCCAACCGGGTGCCGGTGGGCGAGGATCAGGTGCCGCACATCGAGTTCACCCGCGAGATCGCGCGTCGTTTCAATCATCTCTACGGCTGCGAGCCGAATTTCGAGGACAAGGCGCGCGAGTCGGTGAAGAAGCTGGGCGCCAAACGTGCCCGTCTCTATGAAGAACTGCGCACCCGCTTTCAGGAGAAGGGCGAGGAGGATGCGCTGGAGCAGGCGCACGCGCTGATCGACGAAGTGCAGAGCCTGTCGCACGGTGATCGCGAGCGACTGTTCGGCTGGCTGGAAGGTACGCGCAAGATGATCCTGGTCGAGCCCGAGGCCCTGCTGACCCAGGCTTCGCGCATGCCCGGGCTCGATGGCCAGAAAATGTCCAAGTCCTATGGCAACACCATCGCCCTGCGCGAGGATGCCGAGACGATCGGCAAAAAAATCCGGACCATGCAGACCGATCCGCAGCGGATGCGGCGAACCGATCCGGGCGATCCGGAAAAATGTCCGGTCTGGCAATTTCACCAGATTTACTCGTCCGGCGAGGTGAAGGACTGGGTGCGGAGTGGGTGCCGGTCCGCGGGCATCGGCTGCCTGGAGTGCAAGCAGCCGGTGATCGAGGCCATCCTGAAAGAACAGGAACCGATGCGCGAACGAGCGAAGATGTATGAAGAAGATCCGCAGCTGGTGACCAACATCATTGCCGACGGGTGCGAGAAGGCGCGCAAGCTGGCGCAGGAGACCATGCGCGACGTGCGCGAGGCGATAGGACTCGACCACTCGTGATCGGCGTGGCCGTCATTCCGGAGCGCGAGGGCGCCGTCTCGCCAGCGCCGACATTTTGCGTCGCGGCGGGAGCTTCCTCGGCGGCCGCGCCGCACCAGCCGAAGGTGTATGGCGAGCTGCTGGCCGAATTGCCGCACGATCTCTACATTCCGCCCGATGCGCTGGAAATCATTCTCGATTCGTTCGAGGGCCCGCTCGATCTGTTGTTGTATCTGATTCGTCGCGCCAACATCAACATCCTCGACATCCCGATGGCGCCGCTGACGACACAGTATCTCCGGTATGTCGAAGCCATGCGCAGCTGGAATCTCGAGCTGGCGGCCGAATATCTGCTGATGGCGGCGATGCTGATCGAGATCAAGTCGCGCCTGCTCCTGCCGCGACCGCCCAGGACCGAGGAGGGTGAACCGGAAGACCCTCGCGCCGAGCTGGTTCGCCGGTTGGTCGAATACGAACGGATGAAGGCCGCCGCAGCGCGGCTGGACGAGCTGCCGCAGGCTGGCCGCGATGTCGAATGGATCACGGTGTGGATTGCCGACAAGGTTGCACAGCGCCAGCCCGAAGTCAGCATTCATGACCTGCAGGCGGCCTGGCTGACGCTGCTCAAGCAGGCGCGAGTGCATCAGCATCACCGAATTCAGCGCGAAGAACTTTCAGTTCGCGAGCATATGAGTATCATCCTGCGTCGGCTCGACGGGCGGGATTTCGTCGTCTTCGAGCAGCTGTTCGACCTGACGCTGGGCACGGCAGGGCTGGTGGTCAGTTTTCTGGCCGTCCTGGAGCTGGCGCGCGAGTCTTTGCTCGAAATTACACAGAACGATGCCCTTGCCCCTATTTATGTGAGACTATCCGCTTCCGCCGATGCTGCCGTTGTACACCCCTGAAGATTTCAAGCGCGTCATCGAGGCGACGTTGCTGGCTGCGACTGAACCGCTGCCGCTGGCCGAGCTGAAAAAGCTGTTCGACCAGGAATTCGATGACGATACCTGGCATGCATTGCTTGACGATTTGCGTCGCGACTGGGCACGGCGTGGCGTGGATTTGGTACGATTGGCATCCGGCTGGCGTTTTCAGACCCGACCGGAATACCAGGTTTACATCGATCGGCTGAAAAACGAGAAAGCGCCGAGATATTCACGAGCCGTGCTGGAGACGCTGGCGATCATTGCCTACCGTCAGCCGGTGACGCGTGGCGATATCGAAGATGTACGCGGCGTGGCGGTATCGCCGAATATTTTGAAGACACTCGAAGCTCGCGGCTGGATCGATGCCGTCGGCCATCGTGATGCGCCGGGAAGACCGGCGTTGTATGCAACAACACCAACGTTTCTTGATGAACTCGGTTTGCGCAGTCTGACCGAACTGCCACCATTGAATGAAATTGAAAGGGTAATGGATCTTGGACAATCCACAATCGCCGAAACCATTGCGCTCGAAACGTCGCGGCCCGCGACGGCCAGCGGGGATGCAGGGTATGCCGGGACAGGGCAATCGCCAGCAGACGGCGCCGGCGGGCAGTTCGTCGGAATATCCAGACAAGACGAATTCGCCGACCGGGAAGCGGAGCGGCCCGCCCCGCAAGCCGGGCCCTCCCCGCAAGGCTAGTCCGTTCAGGCCGCCGCAAGCCGGCGGTCAGAGCAGGTACAAGGATTTTGGTGAAGGCAGGCGCCAGGGGCGCGGACAGATGCCCGGCTTTGCCCCGGGACAGGGGCGGCGTGCCGAGCCAGTGTTTATCGAGCCGCCGAAGCTGCACAAAGCGCTAGCCGATGCGGGCTATGGTTCGCGACGCGAACTCGAGGAATGGATCATTGCCGGACGGGTCAGTGTGAATGGCCTTCCGGCCCATGTCGGCCAGCGGGTTGGTCCGGAGGACAAGATACGGGTCAATGGCAAATTGATTCAGCTCAGATTTGGCAGGCGTGTCCCTCGCGTAATGATGTATCACAAGCCGGAGGGTGAAATCGTCTCCAAGGACGACCCGGAAGGCCGGCCGAGTGTCTTCGCGAAATTGCCGCGGTTGAAGAACGGACGCTGGATTTCCATTGGCCGGCTGGATTTCAATTCCTGCGGCCTGCTTTTATTTACCAACGATGGCGGCATCGCCAATCGCATGATGCATCCCCGCTACGAGGTCGAGCGCGAATACGCCGTGCGCGTGCTGGGAGAAGTTGCTCCCGAGACTCTTGAGCGGTTGCGCACGGGTATCGAACTCGAAGATGGCTTGGCGCATTTCCTCCAGATTGTCGAGTCTGGCGGGGAGGGCGCCAACCATTGGTATCACGTCACGCTCAAGGAAGGACGGAACCGCGAAGTGCGGCGCATGTTCGAAGCGGTCGGTGTGACCGTGAGTCGACTGATGCGGGTGCGCTACGGACCGATAAACATGCCCCCCCGCCTTAAACGGGGTCAATGTCTCGACCTTGAACCAGGGGAGGTCGAGACCTTGCTTAAATCGCTCCCCCCGGAGCAGAAAACTACTGAACCGGGCCCTGACCTTTTCGTCGATGTGGGCGATGACTACGACGAAGAAGATGAAGTCGATGGTAACCGAATTGATTTTGCGGAGAAATGAGGCCTCTGCTATAATTTGCCGTCTTAGTTGGCGCCGTTCTCGGAAGAGAGAGGAAGAATGGGCTTTTCAGCCCATTTTTCATTGGTGCGAAGGGTTTCTGGCAATCAATGCAACTTGATGAATTAATTGAGAAAACTGTTCTCGGCCTGGGCTATGTCCTGGTCGAACTGGAGCGTAGTCCGCGGGCCCGCCTGCTTCGCGTTTTCATCGACCACCCGGAAGGTTCCCGGCCGGAAGCGGGCGGTGTTTCGATCGACGATTGCACGCTGGTCAGCAATCAGCTGACGCGTGTTTTCATGGTGGAAAATGTTGATTACGACAGGCTGGAGGTTTCTTCCCCTGGGCTCGATCGGCCCCTGAACAAAGTCGCGGATTACCATCGCTTCGTTGGTAGCGAAGTGCAGTTGAAGCTGCGCATGCCCGTTGGAAACCAGCGAAATTTCCGTGGCGTGCTGGAAGGCATTGTTGGCGAGCCTGGCATGGAGAAGGTGTGTTTGCGGGCCGAAGATGCGCTGCATGAGTTGGCGCTTGAAAATATCGATCGAGCACGTTTGGTGCCCAAGTTCTGAATCTTGCCGGAGAACTACCTATGAGTCGTGAAATGCTGCTGCTGGTCGACGCCTTGGCCCGCGAAAAAAATGTATCACGTGACATCGTGTTCGATGCTCTGGAGCAGGCCCTGGCGTCGGCGACCAAGAAGCGCACCAATGACGACGCCGATGTGCGTGTCGAGATCAACCGGGAGACTGGCGAGCATGAGGCTTTTCGTCGCTGGCTGGTGGTTGCCGATGATGCGGTCGAAAATCCCGAGCAGCAGATGGGGTTGCTCCAGGCTCGGCAGCAGATCCCTGATATTGCTCTGGATGATTACATCGAGGAGGGATTGGAACCGGTCGATTTTGGCCGGATTGGCGCCCAGGCGGCGAAGCAGGTGATTCTGCAAAAAATTCGGGATGCGGAACGAGAGCAGATATTGAGCGATTTTCTCGAGCGCAAGGAATTCCTCGTCAATGGTACGGTCAAGCGAATGGAGCGCGGCAATGCCATCATCGAGGCAGGACGGGTTGAGGCGTCATTGCCGCGTGATCAGATGATCCCGAAGGAAAACCTGCGCCCAGGTGACCGGGTACGTGCCTGGCTGATGAAAATCGATCGCCAGGCGCGTGGCCCGCAGATCATCCTCTCCCGTACCGCCCCCGAGTTCATCATGAAACTGTTCGAGCTGGAAGTTCCCGAGATCGAGGACGGCCTGCTCGAAATCAAGGCTGCGGCACGCGATCCAGGTATGCGGGCCAAGATTGCGGTGAAGTCGAACGATCCACGGATCGATCCGATTGGTACCTGCGTTGGCATGCGTGGCTCGCGTGTCACGGCGGTGACCAATGAATTATCCGGTGAGCGCGTGGACATTATTTTGTGGTCGGCCGATCCGGCTCAGTTCGTGATTGGCGCGCTCGCTCCGGCCGAAGTTCAGAGTATCGTCGTCGATGAAGAAAAACATGCCATGGATGTCGTGGTGGATGAGGCGAATCTTGCCATCGCCATTGGGCGTGGCGGACAAAATGTGCGGCTGGCTTCGGAGCTGACGGGTTGGACGATCAACTTGATGACGACCGAACAGTCACGTGAGCGATCCGAGTCGGAGCATGCAGCGATCCGGAGCCTGTTTGTCGAGAAGCTGGACGTCGATGCCGAGGTCGCCGATATTCTGATCGATGAAGGATTTTCCACGCTGGAAGAGGTCGCTTATGTGCCGCTCGCCGAAATGCTCGAGATAGAGGCGTTCGATGAGGCGACGGTCAATGAACTCCGGGATCGGGCGCGTAACGTACTTCTGACCGAGGCGATCGTCGATGAGGAGCAACTGGGTAAAGTTGCCGAAGACCTTCTTTCACTCGAAGACATGGACGAGGCGCTCGCCGCCAGGCTGGCAAGGCATGACATTACTACCCGTGATATGTTGGCCGATCTGGCAATCGATGAACTGACCGAAATGACCGGGATGGACTCTGAACGGGCAAAGGCGCTGATTGTCAAAGCGCGCGCCCATTGGTTTGTTGCTGAAGATTGAAAGGTACTGCATGCCGTCGATGACTGTTTCTGAATTTGCTGCCGAGCTGAAAATGCCGGCTTCTGCCTTGCTCGAGCAACTTGTGATGGCGGGGGTGGAGAAACATGCGGCCAGCGACTCGGTGTCGGAACAGGATAAGTCGTGCCTTTTGGCCTATCTGCGCAAATCGCACGGCGAGGCCGCGCCCAAAACCAAGATAACCCTGACCCGCAAGCAAACGACCGAAATTCGGGCAGCTGATGCGAGCGGCAAGGCACGCACGATTCAGGTCGAAGTGCGGAAAAAAAGAGTTTTCGTCAAGCGCGATGTCAGCGAGGCATCGAAGGAGACAGTTAGGGCAGCGGAAACCAAACCCATCGTGTCTGGCGAGGAAAATCAGGCGCCGATTGTGCAAGCCAACCCCGTTCCATCTCCCGCGGCTGAGCAGATTTCGATGGACATCAGTGATCTGGCATTGTCTGCGCCGGGTGTCGACCGTGGAGAAACTGCTGTTCCCGCGATCACGGCCGTGGAGCCGGCGGTCGTCAAGCAGGCTGTGGCCGAGGTGAGTGAAAGCAAACCAGTGGCAGCAAAGATGGCGGTTGTGCGTTCAAGGGCAAAAACGAAACCGGTCATTGATTCTGCCGAACAACTGTTACGCGAAGCCGAGTCGAAACGCCAGACTCGACTGGCGGAAATCCAGGCCACCGAGTTTCAGGAAAAGAATCTTCGCGAGAGCAATGCGCGTGCTGCTGCCGAGGCCCGTTTACTGCAGGAGCAACGTGCTGTTGCCGAAGCCGAGACAAAGAAGACGAAGGAACAGGCGGCAGGTGTGTCGGGAACGATACACAAACCGACGACAGTCAAGCCCGCTGAAACCAAGGCCAAGCCGGCAAAGAAGGATACCTGGAAAGATGACGCGGCGAAGCGCCGTGGCATCAAGACGCGCGGCGACACCGGGGTTGCGGGCTGGAGAGGGGCGAAGGGGGGCGGCCGGCAGGGTGCGCGCCATGCCGCAGCGGCCGAGGCAGTGAATCAACAGCCGGTCGAGGCTATCGTGCACGATGTGCATGTTCCGGAAACTATTTCCGTTGCCGATCTGGCGCACAAGATGAGCGTCAAGGCGGGTGAAGTGATCAAAACCATGATGAAAATGGGCTCCATGGTGACGATCAATCAGGTCATCGACCAGGAAACGGCAATGATCGTGGTCGAGGAAATGGGACACCGTGCATTTGCGGCGAAACTCGACGATCCGGACGCATTCCTGGATGCTCAGGTCGAGCATAAGGAATTTGAACAGCTACCGCGTGCTCCGGTAGTTACGGTGATGGGCCATGTCGATCATGGCAAGACCTCATTGCTTGACTATATTCGCAGGAGCCGTGTCGCACATGGTGAGGCGGGTGGCATCACCCAGCATATCGGGGCCTACCATGTCGAGACCCCACGCGGAATGATCACCTTTCTGGATACTCCGGGGCATGAAGCATTTACGGCAATGCGGGCGCGGGGAGCAAAAGCGACCGATATCGTGGTGCTCGTGGTTGCTGCCGATGATGGGGTGATGCCACAGACCCGAGAAGCCATTCATCATGCCAAGGCTGCCAACGTACCCCTTGTGGTTGCCGTCACCAAGATAGATAAGCCGGATGGCAATCCTGAGCGTGTCAAACAGGAATTGGTCGCCGAAGGTGTCGTGCCGGAAGAGTATGGGGGAGATTCTCCTTTCATCGGAGTTTCGGCGAAGACAGGCGAAGGGGTCGATGGCTTGCTGGAACAAGTACTCCTCCAGGCCGAGGTTCTGGAACTCAAGGCGCCAACGGATGCGCCGGCCAAGGGCCTCATCATCGAGGCGCGACTCGACAAAGGGAAAGGCGCCGTGGCGACGATTCTAGTGCAGTCCGGAACTCTGCATCGAGGCGATGTTTTACTGGCCGGGGCAGTATTTGGACGTGTGCGCGCCATGCTTGACGAGAATGGGAAGGCGGTCGATGCGGCAGGACCTTCGATACCGGTCGAGATCCAGGGACTGAGTGATGTACCGGTAGCGGGTACCGAATGTGTAGTGCTCGCGGACGAACGCAAGGCCCGTGAAATTGCTCTCTTCCGCCAAGGCAAGTTCCGTGATGTCAAGCTTGCCAAGCAGCAGGCCGCAAAGCTTGAGAACATGTTCGAGCAGATGGCGGAAGGCGAGGTGCGCACCTTGCCCCTGATCATCAAGGCCGATGTGCAGGGCTCGCAAGAAGCATTGGCGCAATCCCTGAACAAGCTTTCTACCGCCGAAGTCAAGGTGCAGGTGATCCATGCAGGCGTGGGCGGGATCACCGAGTCCGACGTCAATCTCGCGTCGGCTTCCAAGGCCGTCATCATCGGCTTCAATACGCGCGCCGACGCAGGTGCGCGCAAGGCCGCCGAGAGCTTTGGGGTGGATATTCGCTACTACAACATCATTTATGCGGCCGTGGATGAGGTCAAGGCCGCGCTTTCCGGCATGCTGATGCCGGAGAAGAAAGAAGTCATGCTCGGGCTGGTCGAGATTCGGCAGGTTTTCAGGATATCAAAGGTGGGCTCGGTTGCCGGTTGCATGGTGTTGTCGGGGATCGTCAAGCGGAATGCCTCGGTGCGCCTATTGCGCAACAATACTGTCGTTCACACGGGCGAACTTGATTCGCTCAAGCGCTTCAAGGATGACGCGCGCGAAGTCAGGGAAGGATTCGAATGCGGCTTGAGCCTGAAAAATTTCGCTGACATCGAGGAAGGCGATCAACTTGAAGTGTTCGAGATTCAGGAAGTCGCCCGTTCGCTTTAGCAATGAAAGCAAAACGGAGCGGGTTTGCGCGTTCTGACCGGATATCCGAGCAGGTCCGTCGTGAATTGGCGGATCTGCTCAGATTTCACCTGAAAGATCCGCGTATCGCAGCAAAGCTGGCGCTGGTAACCGTGACCGACGTGGAAGTCACTCCGGACTACGCGCATGCAAAAGTGTTTTACACCTCGATGGCAGGCGAGGAGGCGAATGTGATCCTTGATGAAGGATTGAAACGCTCCGCGGGATTTCTGCGTCGGGAGCTAGGTCGGCGTATTCGTCTGCACCAAATCCCGGAATTGCATTTCATATACGATGAGTCGATCGAGAGAGGCGCGCGGTTATCGCAGCTGATTGATGAGGCCGTTGGGTCAGAACGCAAGCCGAGTGCCGATTGATTACTTCGCAGCGCTCTTCCCGTCGGTTGCTTGACGGAGTTCTGATCCTCGACAAAGCACTTGGATTGTCATCGAACCACACATTGCAGGCGGCCCGCAGGCTCTATAACGCGGAAAAAGCGGGGCATACGGGAACCCTCGATCCGTTAGCTACCGGGTTGTTGCCACTGTGTTTTGGCGAGGCGACGAAATTTTCCGCCGAGTTGCTGGAGGCGGATAAGCGTTACATCGCGACAGTCCAGTTGGGTGTCACCACTACCACCGCAGATGCCGAGGGCGCGATAGTTGAGCGCCGTTCTGTGGCTGTCGATCGCGATGCTGTCGAAGCGACATTGGCGTCTTTTCTCGGCGAGATTGACCAAGTTCCCCCCATGTACTCCGCGTTGAAGCGCGAAGGCAAGCCGCTTTATGAATATGCGCGAGCGGGTCTCGTGGTTGAGCGCAAGGTACGTCACGTGCGCATTCATGAAATTCGTTTGCTCAGTTGGTCGGGTGATCGATTTGTGTTCGAGGTGAGTTGCAGCAAGGGAACGTACATCCGGACGCTGGCGGTTGACCTGGGCGAACGACTGGGGTGCGGGGCTTTTCTTGCGGGATTGCGCCGTACTGGAATTGGTAATATCGATATCTCGCAGGCGCATGCCATGGAGGATCTGGAGCGGCTGAGCCCCGGTGATCGGGATGCAATTTTGTTACCGCCTGATGCGCTGCTCGCAGCCCTCGAAGCCGTGGTACTGGAGACCGATGATGCCTTGCGCATGCGTCAGGGACAGTTGCTTGACTGGGAGGTGGGAAAGCCCGGGCAACGTTTGCGCATCTACGATGAGTCCGGCAGCTTTATTGGCGTTGCCCAGGTACTGGATGAAGGCAGATTGCGGCCCCTACGGCTTGTGGCAACAAATCGGATTTCGATGTGTGTTGTCACGACAGAATCAGGTGCCGGGCTTGATAAAAACCGGCTCTGAACGATATAATGCGCGGCTGATGTGAAAAAAGTTAACATAACGGGATACACAGGGAAATAACGATGGCAATTTTGACTGCTGACAAGGCAAAAATCGTAACCGAGAATCAACGTGCGCCGGGTGATACCGGATCGCCTGAAGTACAGGTGGCACTGCTGACTGCGCGGATCAACGATTTGACCGGCCACTTCAAGGCCCATACAAAGGATCATCACTCGCGTCGCGGTCTGCTCAAGATGGTGAGTCAGCGCCGTAAGATGCTCGACTATCTGAAACGCAAGAATGTTGATGGCTATCGTTCTTTAATTGAACGTCTTGGTCTGCGCAAGTAAGATTCCGGCGGGGTTGTTGGATTACGCGACGTGCGTCGCTTCGCCAATGCGAGTTAACTGACTGGCCGGCACAGCCCGAAATACTGTGCCGGCCCTTTTGTTTCTAGTTTCTACGGAAGGAAATTATTGTGCTGAATCCCATAAAGAAAAGTTTTGCCTACGGCGCCCATGCCGTAACCCTGGAAACTGGAGAAGTTGCTCGTCAGGCTGGCGGAGCGGTGATGGTGACCATGGATGACACCGTCGTGCTTGTTTCCGTCGTGGGAGCGCCAGCTGCCAAGCCGGGCCAGGATTTCTTCCCGTTAACCGTCGATTACCAGGAAAAATCCTATGCTGCCGGCCGCATCCCTGGGGGATTCTTCAAGCGCGAAGGTCGGCCGTCGGAAAAAGAGATACTGACCTGCCGTCTGATCGATCGTCCGATCCGCCCGCTGTTCCCCGAGGGTTTTTACAATGAAGTGCAGGTTGTCTGCACTGTGATGTCATGTAATCCGGAAATTGACCCCGATATTCCGGCCATGCTGGGCGCATCGACGGCATTGGCCATTTCGGGTATTCCTTTCGACGGTCCGATCGGTGCGGCCCGTGTCGGTTACATCGATGGCGCGTATGTGCTTTGTCCGACCAAGACCCAGTTACTCGAAAGCACACAGCTGGATCTGGTGGTTGCAGGCACCGCGGCTGCCGTATTGATGGTCGAATCGGAAGCCAGGGAACTGTCTGAAGAAGTGATGCTGGGTGCTGTCGTATTCGGCCATGAGCAAATGCAGGTTGCGATCAGGGCAATCAACGAGCTGGTTGAGGTTGCAGGAAAGCCGGAGTGGGACTGGCAGCCGGTGCCACGGAACGAAGCGCTGATTTCCCGTGTGACAGAGTTGGCGGAAGCAGGACTGCGCGAAGCTTATCGCATCACGAGCAAGCAGGCCCGTACGCTGAAGACGCGTGAAATTTCCCGGCAAACCATCGCAGCATTGACCGAGGGCGTCGAGAATGCGCCAGATGCCAATGCGATCGGGAATATTCTGTTCGATCTCGAGGCGAAGATCGTGCGTAGTCAGATTCTCAATGGAGAACCACGCATCGATGGTCGCGATACCCGGACCGTGCGTCCGATCTCGATCCGCAACAGCGTGTTGCCACGAACCCATGGCTCCGCCTTGTTTACTCGTGGCGAAACCCAGGCGCTGGTGATTGCAACCCTGGGTACCGGGCGTGACGAGCAGATCATCGATGCCTTGCAAGGAGAGTACCGCGACCGTTTCATGCTTCACTACAACATGCCGCCCTATGCGACCGGCGAGACCGGACGTGTCGGTACGCCGAAACGCCGTGAAATCGGCCACGGGCGTCTGGCCAAGCGCGCCTTGCTTGCCGTGCTGCCGACTCCGGAGGAATTTGGCTACTCGATGCGGGTCGTTTCCGAGATTACCGAATCCAATGGTTCATCCTCGATGGCTTCCGTTTGTGGCGGCTCGCTTGCCTTGATGGATGCCGGTGTTCCGCTCAAGGCGCATGTCGCGGGGATCGCCATGGGATTGATCAAGGAAGGCAATCGCTTCGCCGTGCTGACCGATATTCTCGGTGATGAAGATCATCTCGGCGACATGGATTTCAAGGTGGCGGGTACTGAAACAGGGGTGACCGCCTTGCAGATGGACATCAAGATTCAGGGGATCACCAAGGAAATCATGCAGGTGGCCCTGGCCCAGGCAAAAGAAGCGCGGGTGCAGATACTGGCCCAGATGCAGGCATCGATTTCCGCTCCTCGCGAGGAGGTATCGACGTTTGCGCCACGAATGATCCATATGAAGATCAATCCGGAAAAGATTCGCGACGTGATTGGCAAGGGGGGTGCGGTCATCCGCGGCTTGACTGAGGAAACGGGTTGCGTCATCGACATCGAGGATGATGGTTCGATCACCATTTCATCGGTCAATGCGGATGCTGCACAAGTGGCCAAGAAACGTATCGAGGACATCACGGCCGAAGTGGAAGTTGGCCATGTGTATGAAGGTACCGTGCTCCGGCTCCTCGATTTTGGCGCGATTGTCAGTCTGTTACCAGGCAAGGATGGCCTGTTGCATATTTCACAGATCGCCAACGAGCGTGTCAATGCCGTGGGCGATTACCTGAAAGAAGGTCAGGTCGTGAAAGTCAAGGTTATCGAGACAGACGACAAGGGGCGTGTCCGCTTGTCGATGAAAGCGATTGCTGCCGATAGTCCCGAACCTGTGGCGGCCGTCGAATAAGATTGATCGTTTTCCGATAAAAAAGGACGCATGTGCGTCCTTTTTTATTCTGCTTCAGCCGCCTTCGGCCTATTTTCCGATTTGCCGTTCGCGGTGTTCTTCAAGGGTTTTGCAGTCGATGCACAAGGTTGCCGTGGGCCGGGCCTCAAGGCGCTTCAAGCCGATTTCGATCCCGCATGAGTCACAGTATCCGTATTCACCGTTCTCGATCCGCTCGATCGACTCATCAATTTTCTTGATCAGCTTGCGCTCGCGATCGCGGTTGCGTAATTCGAGCGCGATATCCGATTCCTGGCTTGCACGGTCATTCGGATCGGCAAATACCGTGGCTTCGTCCTGCAGGGTATGAACCGTTCGCTCAATATCATCCCTGAGTTCATCCTTTATGGAACTCAGAATATTGCGGAAATGAACGAGTTGCTTGGCGCTCATGTACTGCTCGCCTTTTTTTGGCGAGTAGGGTGCAAATTGCTTCTTGTGCAGGATATCTTCAGCCATCGCGTTGGTCTATGTGTGCTTGTGAAAGCGGGCTTTATAAACCAAATGTTGAACTCCTGCAAGATCGATTTCACTCATCAGGTGATTAATACCACTCTGTACGCAATGTCGATTGACCCTGGCTACCTTCGTTCTGTAGAATTCGCTGCTCGGGGTGTGGCGCAGCCCGGTAGCGCGCTTGCTTTGGGAGCAAGATGTCGAAGGTTCGAATCCTTTCACCCCGACCAGTTCAGGACCTGCTGAACAAGCTTGTATCCACCATCAATCAATCTGTTTGAAACGGCTTTTTTAGCCAGTTCGCTGAATTCTTGCTCGCGTGGATTTTCTGTCGATGTCCGGGCCGCCCGTAGCTCATCTGGATAGAGCACCGGCCTTCTAAGCCGGGGGTAACAGGTTCGAGTCCTGTCGGGCGGGCCAACGAGAGTACAAGGGTTCGCGCTCCTGTCACTCGTGGAACGTGTGATGGTTCCCGGCGGTTAGGGTTGGACCAGGGCGCGGTAGGCATGCCAGGTGGCATGACCGATGAGCGGCATCAGCACGATATGGCCGATGAAGGCGGTGGCCATGCCGACCAGACCAAGCATCCCGATCAGTGCCGCCCAGACGAGCATGGCGGGGAGGTTGCGGACGAAGGCGATGGCGCTTGCCAGCATCGCGGTGATGGCATCTTCATTGCGGTCGAGCATCATCGGGATCGAGACGACGGATAGCGCGAACACCAGAACTGCAAAGAAGCCGCCGATGGCGAGATAGACGAGCAGGAACTCGAGGTTGTCGAATTTCAGGATCTGACCGATGAAGTTTTCCACGCTCGGCATGCCGCCCTCGTAGAACAGCGCGAAAGCCACCAGCGAAGCGCGTGCCCAGACGAGATAGAAGATCACCAGAATCAGCGAATAGACGCCGTTGCCGGCGAGGTTGCGCCGCCAGACGGCGAGGGTGTCCTTGAGGTTCGGCTTCTCTCCAAGTTCGTGCTGCCGCGAGATTTCATACAGGCCGATGGCGAGAAAGGGGCCGATCAGCATGAAGCCGGTGGTTAGCGCGGTAAGCAACTGGACGGCATGACGAAAAGACAGGAAGAAGAACAATCCGCCCGTGGCGAAGCAGAAACCATAGAACAGGCTGGTCAGACCGCCCGTCCTGAGATCGTCCCAGCCGAGCCTCAGCCACTCGAACGGAGCGGAAAGTGGCACGCCGGAACGAATTACCGGAAAGGGATGGGTCTCGTGTTCAATGGCCATGTCATCCCCTCGCAGCAGATATCGGATAGTTGGCCGGCATCCCCTGAAACGCTTGCCGGCGGCGTGTAGCCAGCGCCGACTTCCTGCTGTTCCGCCGGGGCGGACACGCTCGAAGCGATAATTCCTCACGCATATTCATCTGGATCCGGATCCAGCACCAGCTCAAGTCGTGAAATTTTATCTTTGAGTGCCAGCTTGCGTTTCTTGAGGCGGCGAACCTGAAGTTCGTCTTCGGGCGGATCATCGGTCAGCCGGCTGATGGCCTCGTCGAGCAGGCGATGTTCCGTGCGTAGCGCGATCAATCGGGCCGGCAGGTTGGCGGTGTCATTGTCGGCTGTCATGGATTTCAGTCGCTCGGGTGGAGAGCGCTATCCCGCGCTGCAGATGTGGAGGTTCAGCTGGCAATGTAATGCGCTAGCTGCTGAATGATGAATGCCTGTTCGGAAATTGTTTCCTTGACCAGGTCGCCGATCGATACGATGCCAATCAGTTTCTTGTTGCGATCGAGCACAGGCAGATGACGAATGCGTTTTTCGCTCATGATCGCCATGGCCTCGTCGGTAGTGCATTCGGGACTGGCATAGAGTACTTTCTCCGTCATGATTTCACGAACCAAGGTTTCCCGTGAGGACTTGCCGTGAAGAATGATTTTTCTCGCATAGTCGCGTTCACTGAAAATGCCGCACAGATGTCCATCCGACATCACCAGCACGGCACCGACATCGTGTTGCGCCATCAATTGAAGGGCAGTGAATACCGAATCATCCGGTGAAACCACGAGGGGCTGCCGTGCATGATTGCGAACGAGTTGATTTAGTGTTTTCATAAGAATCCTTCTGACGGGAAATGTCGAGCCGAACAGTGTGCGGAAAGTGTATCAGTCGACCAGGCCATTTTCCAGACCATAACGAATCAGTTCGGCGGTGCTCTTGAGGGCCATTTTTTCCAGCAACCGGGCGCGGTAGGTGCTCACCGTGGCGACACCGAGGTTAAGTTTCTCCGCGATCTGGCCGAGGCTGTTGCCGGCCGCAATCATCACCAGAACCTGGTATTCGCGATCGGTGATGCGTTCGTGAGGCAGCTTGTCACTGTCCTTGGATAAAGCCGCAACCAGTTGCTGAGCGACGGCAGGACTCACGTATTTTCTGCCACCAGCCACCTGCCGGATCGCGGTGACCAGCTGTTCGGGAGCGCTCTGCTTGGTCAGATAACCCGATGCGCCAGCTTTCAGTGCACGCACGGCATATTGTTCCTCGGGGTGCATGCTGAGGATCAGTACCGGCAAGCGCGGAAATTCCTTCTTGAGTTGTTTCAGTGTATCAATGCCATTCCGATTCGGCATCGACACATCCAGAAGAAAAACGTTCCAGGCCTGCTGTCTCGCCAGTTGAAGGGCCTCGGTGCCATCATCCGCTTCGCCGGCGACGACCAGATCCTCGGTCTCGGACAATATCTGCCGCAGTCCTTGGCGAACGATGGCGTGATCGTCGGCAATCAGAACGTGAATTTTGTCATCCATGGTCAAAATAAGTCGCTTTGTGTCTTTTCTTCGGTGCCGGGCAGCACATCGCCTCGCTCCGGTACACGCAGGATCAATCGGGTACCTCCATGCTCCGCCGGTGAGATCGAAAACTCACCGGAGAGGCTGAGCATGCGCTCGCGAATCCCGCGCAGGCCAAAAGACTTCGGCTTTTGCATATCGGCTTCCGAAATTCCGTATCCATTGTCGCGAATTTCGAGCATGATGTTACTGCGTTCACGCTGCAAGCGGATGAATACGCGCGATGCATGCGCGTGCTTGGCGACGTTGGTCAGCGCCTCCTGTGCAATGCGGAAGAGGGCAAGCGAAGTGTCGGCGTCGGGTTCCAGTGTGTCCCCATCGCACTGAACATGGCACGGAATGCCGAAGCGCTGGGTGAAGTCCTCCGCCTGGCACTCGATCGCCGCGGGCAGGCCGAATTCCTTGAGGATGCCGGGCCGTAATTCGCGAGCGACGCGGCTTGCCGTGCTCATCGCCTGATCGAGCAGGCCCTCGATCGAGAATGCCTTGTCGCGCAACTTCTCCGCTGTCTCGGGCAGCTTGCTGGCGAGCAGGGCGATTTCGATTTTGAGGCGCACGAGAATCGAGCCTAGTTCGTCGTGGATGTCGCGTGAGATCCGCTCCCGTTCCTCCTCCTTGACGGCCTCCAAATGCGAAGAAAGCTCGGCCAGCTGTTGTCGTGAACTGCGCAAGGCAGCTTCGTTTTCCTTGCTTTCGCTGATATTGGTGGCGATGCCATGCCATTCGATGACGCCCTGATCCAGCCAGCGGGGAGACGAACGCAGATTGATCCATTTATGGCGTATGCGACCACGCGTGCGGCCTTCCCAGTTGAGCAAGACGTTGCCCGCGGCAGATTTTAGCAAGGCCTGCTCGAGGCTTTTCCGCTGTTCCGCATCGAAGGCATCGAACAGCCGGTTCGCGTTGGCCAGAAGCTCCTGCTGCTTGAAACCGAAAAGTTTCTGACAGCCTTCGCTGACATACAGAAAGCGATAATTCCCCTCGGCGTCACGCCGCAACTGAAACAGCATGCCAGGGAGATTCGAAGCCAAGGCGCGAAAACGGGCTTCGCTCTCGTCGAGCATTTCCAGCGCGGCGCGGTGGTCGGCGCGGCGACGCGCCTCGCGTATCTCCCGTGTCACCGCAGGAATCAGGCGTTCGAGCCGGTCGGCGTCGATCACGTCGCAGGCCCCGGCCTTGATCGCCCGTTGCGTGCCGCGTTCATCGTCCGACCCGGCAACGTAAATCAACGGCAGATCGAAGCCCAGTTCGTCGATCAGTTTGATTGCCGTCTGCGCCGCCAGCGAGGCAAGCTGCGGAACATAGAGGGCGATATCCCAGGTCTTGTCCGCGACCGCCACGCGTAAGCCATCTGCGGTTACCACGCGCTGAAACGACACGGTTCGTCCGCTGCCTGCAAATACGTTTTGCAGGGACGCGATCATGTCATCGGTCGGCGCCAGTAGCAGGATGTGCAGCGGGGCATCGGGTTTCGCGGTTGCGGTATCCATGTGGATGAGCAAAACGGACGGGAACGAATGCTGAGTTTATAGTGATTCCCGCCGGCAACTGACAGTTATAATTCGACCCGTGCCGGCATAGCTCAGCTTGGTAGAGCAACCGCCTTGTAAGCGGTAGGTCGTCTGTTCGATTCAGACTGTCGGCACCATCGATCAGCAACACGGAGCATCCAGGCGAGTGTTTTTCTATCAGCTCGCCGGCCTTCTTGCTGACCTGTGCGATTCGAAAGTATCGCGAAGCCCGGCTTCCCGGGCAAGTTCAGTTAGCGGTACGTCGATTCTTGGGGGCTGTGGAATCTGCCGGGACACATGCCAGCAGGCCGAGGTGACGCAAACCGGGGAGTTTGCCTAGCCTGTCCAGCAGCGGCCCGCCCAGGCACTCCAGAAATTTCCCGCTCTTTGCCAGGTAGGGACTGTGAACACCCCAGCCGATGGTCATCAGGCTGAGAAACAGGCTGCCAACGAAGATATCCGAAGCCCAGTGCGCTCCGGCAACCAGCCGCGGCAACATGAACAGCGTGAGCAATACGGCGATCAACAGGCGCCGCAGACGATCGGCAAAAGGCCAGAGAAAGAAGGCCCAGAGCATCAACACGGCGCCATGGTCACCGGGAAAGCTCTGGTTGGACTGGTCTTTCATGTGCCACTGGTTTTCCCAGTCGGGGAACAGCTCGCTCAGCCGAACGGCGCCTTCAACGCTGAGCGACGGACTCGAATGCTGCCAGTCCATGGCGGTTACGACCCTGGAGAATAAGCCGACGCGAAACAGGGTCAGTAAAAAAAGAAGCGAAAGAAATGAAAAGAATGCGCGGCGCACCTGTGGCGCGGAAAAGATCCAGTCCGTCTTGATCAGGACGGCCAGCATGGCGAGCGCGGCCGCCATGTCGGTGGGACGCATGCTGCCGACCGCCCAGACGTGAGCCCAGAGCGGATGCGAGCCGAGGGGCGCGTTGAGGGCGTGGAAAACGGCATGATCGAGAAGCTCCCAAAACTGCCGCATCGGCGGCCAGAGCCAGCTGCCTAGGATGCCAAAGGCGGTAAGGTTGCAGGCGACCAGTCTGCGCCAGCGCCACTGCGGGGGGAAGAGCGTTGTCTCTGTCATCGGTCGAGTTGCCCTTCAATCGTGTGCGTCATGCCATGGCGGCCACGCATGAAGACCAGCAGTCCGGGCAGGCTGACGACGATCAGCATCAGTCCATACAGCAGCGACATCATCAGCACCGCCGAACGATTGGCGCCGATCAGGCTGAACAGGCCGACCAGAGCTCCTTCGCGAACACCCCAGCCGGCGATCGAGACGGGAAGGATGGAAACGATCAGGGCCGGCGGCACGATGGCGAAATAGGTCGCCAGCCCGAAGGATAAACCCAAGGCGTGGCCGGAAGCGAGAAAACCGAGCAGGGCGAAGCAGGGAACCAGCAGGGAAGAACCCAGGAGCCCGAGCCGCTTTCCGGAGAATGCACGATGGACGTGCAGGGAAATCGCCCTGAGTAGGGCCAGCGGCGGGTAGCGTTCGAGCCAGGCCCAGCGCTTCAGCCAGGAAAGGCCAAGCAGGCCAAGCAGGCCAGCGGCCATCAGCAGCAGGATCGGCCGCGAGACTTCGGCAGGCAACAGGGCGGGATTGCCCAGGTAGGCGAGGAAGGCGAGCAGGAGCAGGGCGCCGAGCCCGGCCAGGCGATCGATGGCCACGCCGTAGAGCGCGTCACGTTTGCGAAAGCCGCAGCGCGCGATGTCGATAATGCGCACGGCATCGCCGCCGATGCTGGTCGGCAGGGCCTGGTTGAAGAACATGCCCTTGAAATAGCTGTTCCAGTAAAAGCGCGGCGTCTGGCCAAAGCCGAGATTTTGCATGACCAGTTGCCAGCGCCAGGCCGACAGCGCCGTGCTGGCGAGCTGCGCCAGCAGGGCCAGCAGGAGCAGGCCGGGATCGGCCTGGCGGAGCGTGGCCAGGGACTCCCGCGGATCGATCGAACGCAGGACGAACAACAGCAGTGCGATCGTGAACGCAAAACGGAGCAGGAGGTTGAGCGCGCGCCTGGACTTATTCATCGGCATCCACGGGCTGGGTGGCAGGCGATGTCCGGCCTGTTTCCGGGTTCATCGGCTGTGGGTGATAGCCCAGCGCCAGGCGGTAGAAGAACTGACCGGCCGGCCGGCCGTTCTTGTGCAGTGCGATCGATTGAATGGGCCCCAGCCCGGTAACGCGCGAGCGGACGGCGTCGCGTTCCAGGTGGGAACGATCGGCGGCAACCAGCAACAGCGTTTTGCCGGCTTGCTGTTCGGCCGGGAACCAGAATTCATACATCAGGCCGACTTCGCCGAACAGGTGTTCGCTGGCCGTGGTGAAGGCCGGATTGCGCACCGGCTGTCCCGCGCCCTCGCCGTAGGCACGGTAGAACGCCAGGCCGCTGGCGATCCGGTTGCGGTCCAGGCCGGCGACCAGAATCTGTTCCCCCCTCTCGCGTTCGAGCCGGGAGACGACGGCCTCGATCGCGGGGCCGAAATCGCGCCAGCCGATCAGGTGCACGTTTTGCGGATAGCGGAGAGCGGGCAGCCCCGGTCCCAGGTACTGAAAGGCGGCTGCATAGAACAGCAGGCAGAGCAGGGCGGTCTTCGGCCAGGCGCGTTGGCACCAGCGCAGCACCTTGCCACCATTCCGGATCGGCTGCTCGCCGAGCAGCAAGGCGAGCAAGGGGAGCAGGGGAAGCCAGAGCGGGCCGGTCCAGTTGAGTTTGCTGGCCTTGGTGAGGCTCAGTGCGGCGAAGACGAGGAGTGGGAACAGGGTCAGCCAGATCAGCAGGCGGAAACCCTCCTTCGTTTTCTCCGTCACCGCGGGAAGGCTGGCGAACACGGCCTGGCGCTGGATGAGCACGGCGAGGGCGGAGACGAGGCCAACCGGAGTGAGCAGAATGAGCACGTTGAGCAGCAGGCGAGGCAGCGAGAAGACGGATTTGCTGACCAGCCGCCCCTGACTCTGGAAGGCGAACGAGGCCCAGTCATGCTGCATGTTCCAGATCACCACCGGCGAGAGCAGCAGCAGCGCCACGGCCAGCGCGACATAGGGTTCCGGCCGGCGCAGCCATTTTCGCGCCGGGCGATGGACGATGACATACAAGACCACGGCGGCGCCGAGCAGGGCGATGGTGTATTTGGAAATCATGCCGAGGCCGAGGGCGATGCCCAGTCCCAGCCAGGCGCGGCCTTCGTCATGAATCAGGGCGCGATAGGCGAAGTAGGTCGCCATCGCCCAGAAGGCCGTCAGCGGCGCGTCCGGGCTGATGAAAAAACCGAAGGAGAAATAGGCCGGCAGCACGGCGAGCAGCAGCACCGTGCGCCAGGCGATGGCCTTGTCGAAAATCCCACGAGCTAGCCGGTAGGAAAAAAACGCGGTGACGAACCAGAACAAAAATGCGCCGCCGCGCACGGCGAATTCGTTGTTGCCCAGGAGTCTGATGAAGGGCTTGATCGTCCATGCCACCATCAGCGGATGATCGAGATAGCCGATGTCGAGATGCTGCGCGTAGTTCCAGTAGTAGGCTTCCTCGAAGAGCAGTTCCGGCACGCCGAGATAGACCAGGCGCAGCAGCACCGAATAGAGGATGGCGCCGAGCACGAGGCGCTGCCAGTGCTCTTCCGCCCCGCTGCCGGTAACCCGAGGCTGGAGATATACCGCGCAGGCCGCCAGGAAAATTACCGCGGAGAATACCGCCGTCACGCTCTGCGCCAGCGCGGCGGGAAGCGACGGCAGCAGAAGCAGCGAGGCAAGCAGGCCGCCGCGCAAAAACAGGACGAGGAGGAGGATGGTCAGCAGTGCCGGCAAGCGGCGCCAGAATGGGTACCCGGCAGCACGCCAAGGGCCGCGCAGCAGGAGCAGAAAACCCGTGCCGGCGGCGAGCAGAAAGCTCGCCGTCTGATGGTGCGCGAGTTCTCCGGGAGAATGGCCCAGCCAGGCCAGCAGGGAAAGGTCGAGTCCGGCGACCACCAGCCCGATGATGACGAATGGTTGCGCGGTGGGCGGCCGGCGCAACGGGGATGCCTCCTGGTTCATGTCGGCCGTGAACCTTCGGTCAGCGCCTGGCGCAGGTGGTCGAGTACCTGCGCCGGTTCGATCACCTGCAGGCAGACATTGTCCGTGCACGGTGTCTTGCGATGGTTGGTGGCGCTGACGCAGGGCGAGCAGGCGAGGGCGGCGTAGATCGGCGTGCTGTTGCCGAGCGAGCCGTAGAGTTTGGGCGTTTCGGGGCCGAACAGGACGAAGGTGCGCAGCGGCGTGACCGCCGAGAAATGGCCGGGCCCCGAGTCGTTGGTCAGCATCGCGGCGGCCAGGTGGTAGAGCGCCGGCAGGTCTTCCAGCCGGTGGCAGCCGGCGAAGTTGACGCAGTGCGGATCGGCCACCTGCGCTTGCAGGGCGGCGGCGCTCTCGCGCTCGTTCGGCGCACCGGTGATGAGGATCAGCAGGTCGGGATTTTCGGCGAGCAGCGCCTGCATCACCGTGACGAAATGTTGCGGCAGCCAGCGCCGCTGTGGCAACAGGTCGCTGGCATTGGGGTTGACCAGCAGCAGGCGATGGCGCGAGGCATCGTAGGCCGGACAGGCTTCGCGGATGCGCGCGCGCATCGCCTCGCGCGCTTCGTCCGTCACCGCGGCCTGGGCCAGGCGGATTTCCTCGTCGTCGATGCGCGTCTTCGAGTAGGGCAGTTCCGGCTTCGGTGCGATCAGCGCATTGACCAGGGCGATGAAATTCTTGGCGATGTGCTGGTGCGGGTTGTAGGCGACGCGATGGGTCAACATCGCGCCCCGGTAGAGCCCCTCGTCGTTGAAGGCATGAAAGCCGACCCGGTTCGGCGCGCCCGAGAGGCCGGTGAGCAGCGCGCTGTAACGCGAGAACAGTTCGAGATCGATGACGGTATCGATGCCGCGCCGGCGCGTCCAGAAGAGGAAGCGCAGCGTATCCAGCGCCAGCGTGGTCAGGTTGTCGGCGCGGATGGTGAAGATGTTGGCCTCGGGCACGGTGCCCAGCAGACGCAGGCTGGCGACGTTGTTGGCGAAGATCACGAAGTGGAGTTCGGCGTCCCACCAGCGCCGACTTTTTCGCATCGCCGGATCGGCGAGGACGGCACTGCCCATCTCGGAAAGCTCGACGAAGAGGATTTTTCTCGGCGACACTGGCCGGCGCCCGCCCAGCAGGTCGAGCAGGCGGACGATCAGCGTCGCCAGGAAGCACAAGGGAACACCGGCCAGATGGTCGATGCGGCGCATGGTGTCGATTTTCATCGGCGGGCGTCGGTTGGCTTGAGCGGAAAGAGGAGCGGCGTCAGCCGCGGGTGTTCGCTTGCGGCGGGAAGTGTTCCAGATCGACCCGCGGCTGCGGCTGCCAGCCTTTCTTGCGATGTTCGGCGACGACGTTGGTGAAAATTCCGCCGCGGACGTAGAAGCGCGCGGTCAGGCGCATGTAGCGCGGCTTCACGGCATGCACCAGGTCATCGAGGATGCGATTGGTGACATCTTCGTGGAAGTGCCCTTCCTCGCGGAAGCTCCAGATGTAGAGCTTGAGGCTTTTGAGTTCGACGCAGAGCTTGTCGGCGATGTAGTCCAGGGTCAACACGGCGAAATCCGGCTGGCCGGTCTTCGGGCACAGGCAGGTGAATTCCGGGATTTCCATGTGGATCCGGTAATCCCTCTGGGTTGCGGGATTGGGGAAGGTTTCCAGCGCCTTGGCGGGGCGTTTGGTGACCTGCTTGGAGGCGGGCGTCGGCATGCTGTTCGTATTCCGGGAAGACGGGGTGCAGTGATTATAATGGGGCAGCTCAGAGTCTTCCCAGGTCTTTCTCTGGGTTTTTCTTCGTTACTTTTTTTCGGTTTTATTCTCGTGCGCCTGACCAAGTTGAAAATCGCCGGTTTCAAGTCGTTCGTCGAGCCGACCATGATCGTCTTTCCGGGCCAGATCGCCGGCGTGGTTGGCCCCAACGGTTGCGGCAAGTCCAATATCATCGATGCGGCGCGCTGGGTGCTGGGCGAATCGAAGGCCTCCGAGCTGCGCGGAGAATCGATCCAGGACGTGATTTTCAAGGGCTCGGGCAACCGCAAGCCGGTCTCGCGCGCCAGCGTCGAGCTGTTTTTCGACAACCCCCATGGCCGCGCCGCCGGGCAGTGGTCGCAGTATGCCGAAATCACCGTCAAGCGCATTCTCGACCGCGAAGGCAATTCCAGTTACTACATCAACAATCTCCACGTCCGCCGCCGCGACGTGATCGACCTCTTTCTCGGTACCGGCCTCGGTCCGCGCTCTTACGCCATCATCGGCCAGGACATGATTTCGCGGATCATCGAGTCGAAGCCCGACGAGCTGCGCCTGTTCCTCGAGGAAGCGGCGGGCGTCACCAAGTACAAGGAACGGCGCAAGGAAACCGAGCACCGGCTGGAAGACGCGCGGGAAAACCTGGCACGGATCGAGGATATCCGCAACGAACTCGAAGCCCAGGTCGCGCACCTCGCGGTGCAGGCCGAAGTGGCGCGGAACTATCGCGGCTTGCAGACGCGGATGACGCACAGCCAGACGCTGCTGTGGCTGAAAAAACGCAACGATGCGCACAACGATTCGGGCCGTCTGGCGCAGCAGGTGGCCGAGGCGGTCAACCGGGTCGAGGCCGAGACGGCCCGCCTGCGCGAGAGCGAGGCGCGCACCGAGCAGGCCCGCGAGGCGCATTTCTCGGCCTCGGACACCCTGCACGCGGCACAGGCCGGGATGTATGCCGCCAACGGCGAAGTGGCCCGTCTCGAAGCCGAACTGGCTCATTTGCGCGATGCACGGACGCGGCTGGCCGCGCGCCTGACGCAGTTGGCCGACGAAGAAAATCGCTGGCTGGCCCAGCGCGACGAACTGCAAGGCGAAGCCGGGCGCTGGCAGTCGCTGCTCGAACTCGCCACGCAGCGCGTTGCCAGCGTCGCCCTGCGGCATGGCGAGGCCGCCGCGCAACTGGCCGGGATCGAGACCACGATGCAGGAAGCGGCCAGCCAGGTCGCCGAGGCGCGGCGCCGGATGAGCGAAGTCGAACAGTCCTGGCGGCTGGCCGAAGCCGACCGTGGCCACGCCGAACGCGCCCTGGAAAATCTCCGGCAGCGGCGGACGCGCCTCGCCGAGGAGCGGCAGGCGCTCGATGCGCCCGATCCGGCTGTGCTCGCCAGCGCCCGGGAAAAGGAACGCCAGACACACGCGGCACTGGCCGCCGCGCAGGAAGAACTCGCCCGGCTGCAAGGGGCCGTGCCGCAGGCCGAGGCCGCCCTGCGCGCCGCCCGCGATGCCCTGCAGGCTGCGCATCGGCGGCTGACCGAAAGCCGTGCCCGGCACGACGCGCTGGCGCAGTTGCAGGCCAGGGTGGCGCAGCCGGGCGAGATCGGCGCCTGGCTGGCCCGGCATGGCCTGGCCGAGGCGCGGCCCTTGTGGCAGTCGATTCAGGTGGAAAGCGGCTGGGAGACCGCGGTCGAGGCCGTCCTTCGCGAACGCTTCGCCGCGCTGGCGGCCAATGCCGATGTCGTGAAGTCCGCGCTGGCCGACCCGCCGCCAGCCCTGCTTGTCCTGGCGCTGCCCGGCGCATCGAGTGGCGTGCCCGGTGCGCCCGGCGCCCCGCTTGCGGCCGACTCGCTACGGGTCAAGGTACGCGCTCTGGACGAACGCTGGAACGGCGTGCTCGATGCCTGGCTCGGTCCGGTGCGTGTCGGCGACGACCTGGCGGCGCTGGCCGGCGGCGGCACGCATGACATTGTCGTCTCGCCTGCCGGCCATCTGCTCGCTCCCGGCGGCGTGACCCTGTACGTGCCCGACAGCAAGACCCACGGCGTGATCGAGCGGCAACGCGAAATCGACCAGCTGGCGGTGCAACTGACCACGCTGGCCGCGGATGAACAGGCGGCGCGCGAAGCGCAGCAGGCGGCCGAACAGCATCTGGGCGAACTGCAAACCCGGCTCGCCATGGCCCGCCGCGGCCAGCAGGAGAGCCAGCAGACGCTGCACGCGGCGCAGGTCGAGGCGCTCAAGCTCGGCCAGGCACAGGCCCGCTTCGAGGAACGTTCCGCGCGCCTCGACCAGGAACTGGGCGAGCTGGCGCGCCAGGAAGAAAACGAAACCGCGCGGCGGATTCGAACCGAACAGGAAGCCCGGCAACAGCAGGGCCAGCTTGCCGAATGCCGCCAGCAGCTGGAGCAAGCGCTCGAGATCCAGCGTCGGCATGAAGCCTCGCTGCGCGAGACGCGCGCTCTGGAAAGTCAGCTGGCCCGCGAAACCCAGGAAGCCGGTTTTTCCGAACGCGAGTGTCATTCCAAACTGGAAGACAACGCGCGCACCGCAGCAACCGCCGGCACCCAGCTCGAACGCATCGCGGCGGAACTCGCCCAGGCGCGGGCCGAGCAGGCCGGCATCAGCGATGCGGTACTCGCCGAGCAATTGCAGAGCGCCCTGGCCGAGCGGCAAGGCAAAGAGTCGGCGCTGGCGGAACGGCGCAATGCGCTGGAATCGGCCGCCAGCGAACTGCGTGGCCTCGACGAGCAGCGGCTGACGCTGGAACGGAACATCGGGCCGCTACGCGAACGAATCAACGAACTCAGGCTCAAGGCGCAAGCCGCGCAACTGACCGAGGAACAGTACCAGCAGCGCCTCGCCGAATTGCAGATCGTCAATCAGGGCGACGAGGCGCCCTATGCCGAGGAGCTTGCCGGCAGCCTCAAGGACAATGTATTGCAGGCCGAGATCACCCGGCTTGCCAATGAAATCGAGACGCTCGGGCCGGTCAATCTGGCGGCGCTGGAGGAACTGGCGACCACCACCGAACGCAAGGGTTTTCTCGATGCCCAGTCGGCCGACCTGAACGCGGCGATCGGCACCCTGGAAGATGCGATCCGTCGCATCGACCGCGAGACGCATGCCCAGTTGCAGGCAACCTACGATGCCGTCAATGCCCGCTTCGGCACGCTGTTTCCCGAACTCTTCGGTGGCGGCGAGGCCAGGCTGATGCTGACCGGCGAAGAGATTCTCGACGCCGGCATCCAGATCATGGCGCAACCGCCGGGCAAGAAGAATTCGACCATCCACCTGCTTTCGGGCGGCGAGAAGGCGCTCACCGCGATCGCCCTGGTGTTCGCCTTCTTTCACCTCAATCCGGCGCCGTTCTGCATGCTCGACGAAGTCGATGCGCCGCTCGACGATTCCAATACCCTGCGCTTTTGCGAGATGGTGAAACGCATGTCGGCGCAGACCCAGTTCATCTTCATCTCGCACAGCAAGATCACCATGGAAATGGCCGAACAACTGATCGGCGTGACCATGCAGGAACAGGGCGTCTCCTGTGTCGTCGAAGTCGACATCGGTGAAGCGCTGCGGCTTGCCGAAGCGGCCTGATGGAAGCGACCACGAAGCAGAGGAAAGGACGACCATGAGCGATTTGCAACTGGCCCTGATCGGCGCCGGCATTGTCGTTGTGATTGCCGTCTGGGCGTACAACCATTGGCAGGAGCGCAAGCTGCGGCGTACCGTCGAAGCCATGCTCAAGCCCCCGGCCACGGAACAGGCCGGTGACCTGCCCGGCTCCGGCGATGATGTCGGCATGGAAGAGGGCGCGGCCCCCGGGACAGACCCTGAAATGATCGAGCGGCGCGAGCCGGGCCTGGTCACGGAGCCGTTCGCCGCCGTGGAAGACCATGCGGCTGAAGATGAGCCGACCGGGAGCCGGCCGCCGGTGGTTTCTGCTGATGTGCCCGGCAACCTGGCCGCAGCGACCGAACTGCCGGTGCAGTGGACGGATGTGCTGGCCGATTGCATCCTGCGTTTCGACAGCACGGAACCGATTCCGGCACCCGCGCTGTGGACGTTACAGGCCGGCTGGTCGAGCGAATTGAGCAAACCCTTTCACTGGCTGGCCTTCGATCCGGAGCAAGGCGCCTGGCGCCGCATCGATGCCGGCGCGAGCGGGCGGTACACGCGCTGGGCCGTATCCCTGCAGCTGGCCGATCGTGGTGGCCCGGTCAGCGACAGCGAACTGACGCGCTTTTTCGATGGCGTCGGGCAGGTGACCGAGACACTGGGCGCGCGAATCGAACTGCCTGCGCCCGGACAAGAGGCGATGCGGGCGGCCCGGATCGATGAATTCTGTGCCAGCGTCGATATTCAGTTCAGATTCCATGTTGTCGAAGGCAGCGGCGGTGTCTTTGCCGGGACCAAGCTGCGCGGCCTGGCCGAGGCTCTCGGCCTGAGCCTGGAGGCCGACGGCGCCTTCCATGCCCGGGATACGGAGTTTGGCGAGGCCTTTGTGCTCGGCAATCTTGGCGCCGAGGATTTTTCCGGCGAAGCCCTGCGCACCCTGGCAACCCACGGAATTACCTTGACCCTTGACGTGCCGCGCACGCGCGACGGGGCGCTGGCCTTCACGCGCATGGTGGCGGCAGGCGAGCAGCTGGCGCGCGGGCTGGGCGGCGTGCTGGTCGATACCCAGCGCGTGCCGTTATCGGAAGCGATGATCGCCGCGATGCGCGGCAAGATCATCGAACTGCAGCAGCGCATGCGCGAGGCGGATATCGAACCCGGCAGCATTCGCGCGCTGCGCCTGTTCTCGTAAGACAAGCGGATGGCGGCGAGCGAGATCGGGGGGCGCATCGCCTGGCTGCGCGAGGAGATCGAGCGCCACAATCGCGCCTATTACATGCGCGATGCGCCGACCATCCCCGATGCCGAATACGACCGCCTGTTCCGTGAATTGCAGGCGCAGGAAGCCGCGCATCCCGAGCTCGTCACGGCCGATTCGCCGACCCGGCGGGTGGGCGGTGCGCCGCTCGCCGAATTTGGCGAAGTCAGCCACGAAATACCGATGCTTTCGCTGGCCAATGCCTTCAGCCTGGAGGAGGCGGGCGCCTTCGACCGGCGCTGCCGCGAGCTTCTCGGTTGCGAGGCCATCGACTATGCCTGCGAGCCGAAGTTCGACGGCCTGGCGATTTCCCTGCGCTATGAGAACGGAATCTTCGTGCGCGGGGCCACGCGCGGCGATGGCTTTCGCGGCGAGGATGTGACGCAGAACCTGCGCACCGTGCGTTCGATTCCCCTGCGCCTGGCCGGTAGCGAGTGGCCGCGCCTGCTCGAAGTGCGCGGCGAGGTGCTGATCTTTCGCGCCGACTTCGAGGCGTTCAACACCCACCAGCGTGCGAGCGGCGAGAAGGAATTCGTCAATCCGCGCAACGCCGCCGCCGGCAGCCTGCGCCAGCTCGATCCGAAGGTCACCGCGCAGCGGCCCTTGCGGTTTTTCGCCTACGCCGTGGCCCGATTGGAAGAATTCGGCGTTTCACCAGCGCCGACTTTTTCGCGCCACGGCGAACTGATGGACTGGCTTGGCGGCCTCGGTTTTCCGCTCGCCGCCGAGCGCGAGGTGGTGCGGGGCGTCGCGGGCCTGGCCGGCTATTACGAGAAAATGGCCGCGCGGCGGCATGCCCTGCCGTACGACATCGACGGCGTGGTGTACAAGGTCGATTGCCTGGCCGATCAGGAACGGCTCGGCCATGTCTCGCGTGCGCCACGCTTTGCCATCGCCCGCAAGTTCCCCGCCGAAGAAGCGCTGACGGTGGTCGAGGCGATCGAGGTGCAGGTCGGCCGCACCGGAGCGATCACGCCGGTGGCGCGCCTGGCGCCGGTGTTCGTCGGCGGCGTGACGGTGACCAACGCCACCTTGCATAACGAGGCCGAGGTGCGGCGCAAGGACGTGCGCGTCGGCGATACGGTGATCGTCCGCCGCGCCGGCGACGTGATTCCCGAAGTCGTGGCCGTGGTCATGGAACGGCGGCCGATGAAAGACCTGTTCGGTGGCGAGCCGCTGCATCCCGGCTTCGAATTGCCGAAGACCTGCCCCGTCTGCGGTTCGGCCGTGGAAAGGCCCGCGGACGAGGCGATCGCCCGCTGCACGGGCGGCCTGTTCTGCCCGGCACAGCGCAAACAGGCGCTGCTGCATTTCGCCAGCCGGCGCGCCATGGACATCGAGGGCCTGGGCGAGAAGCTGGTCGAGCAACTGGTGGACAACGCCATCATCAAGACCCCGGCCGGCCTCTACAGGCTTGGCATTCCGGCCCTGGCGCATCTCGACCGGATGGCGGAAAAATCGGCGAGCAACATCCTCGCCGCCATCGAGCGGAGCAAGGCCACGACACTGGCGCGTTTCATCTATGCGCTGGGGATTCGCAACGTCGGCGAGGCCACGGCGAAAGACCTGGCGCGATACTTCGGCACGCTGGAGGTCCTGCTGCGGGCGAGCGAAACCGAGTTGCAACAGGCGCCCGAGGTCGGTCCGGTGGTGGCGGCATCGATCGCGCATTTCCTTGCCGAGCCGCACAATGTCGAGGTCATCGAGCAACTGTGCGCTGCCGGTGTGCGCTGGCCCGCGGGCGAGCCGGCGACGCGGCTGGCGATACCCCTGGCCGGCAAGACCTTCGTCCTCACCGGCACCTTGCCGACGCTGACCCGCGACGAGGCGAAGGACAGGATCGAGGCGCTGGGCGGCAAGGTCGCCGGCTCGGTCTCGAAGAAAACCGATTACCTCGTTGCCGGCGCCGATCCCGGCTCGAAGTTCGACAAGGCACGCGAGCTCGGGATTCCCGTGCTCGATGAAATTCAGTTGAAGGAGTTGCTCGAATCATGAACAAGGTCACCAAAGCCGTGTTTCCCGTCGCCGGTCTCGGCACCCGCTTTCTGCCGGCAACCAAGGCCAGCCCCAAGGAGATGATGCCGATCGTGGACAAGCCGCTGATCCAGTACGCGGTCGAGGAAGCGGTCGCCGCCGGCATCCGCGACATGATCTTCGTCACCGGTCGCTCCAAGCGGGCGATCGAGGATCATTTCGACAAGGCCTACGAGCTGGAAACCGAACTCGAACGTCGCGGCAAGATCGAGATGCTCGAGTTCGTGAAGAACCTCCTGCCGCGCAACATCAATTGCATCTACATCCGCCAGTCGGAAGCCCTGGGGCTGGGCCACGCCGTGCTCTGCGCGCAGCCGGCGGTCGGCAACGAGCCGTTCGCCGTGCTGCTGGCGGACGATCTGCTCGATGGCGAACCGCCGGTGATGCAGCAGATGGTCGACACCTACGACTACTACAAGACCTCGGTGATTGGCGTGCAGGACGTGTTGCGCGAAGAGACCGGGAGCTACGGCATCGTCGAGGCCAAGCCCCTGACCGAGCGGGTCGAGCAGATCGCCCGGATCGTCGAAAAGCCCAAGCCCGAGGAGGCGCCCTCGACGCTCGCCGTGGTTGGCCGCTATGTGCTCACGCCACGCATCTTTCATCATCTGGCCCGCATCGGCAAAGGCTCGGGCGGCGAAATCCAGCTCACCGACGGCATTGCCGCGCTGCTCGCCGAAGAGCAGGTGCTGGCCTGCCGCTACCAGGGCACGCGCTACGATTGCGGCTCCAAGCTCGGCTATCTCGAAGCGACGGTCGCCTTCGGCCTGCGCCACCCGGAAGTCGGCACCGAATTCGCCGCGTTGCTGGCACGGATGAGGACGGCATGACGCCGCAACAAGCCCGTCAGATACTCGCCGAGGCCGAACTGATCTGTTCCGCCGAAAAGTCGGCGCTGGCGGTACGGCGCGTGGCCGAAGAAATCACCGCGCAACTGGCCGAGGCCAATCCCCTGGTACTGGCGGTGATGGGCGGCGCCGTGGTATTCGCCGGGCAGTTGCTGCCGCAGCTAGCCTTTCCGCTCGACTTCGACTACCTGCACGTTTCGCGTTACGGCGATGCGACGCAGGGCGGGCGTCTGGCCTGGGTCGTCGAACCGCGCGCGGAAGTGGCTGGCCGCACGGTGCTGGTGCTCGACGACATCCTCGACGAAGGCGTGACGCTGGCCGAGATCAGGAAACGCCTGCTGGCGCAGGGCGCGACCGAGGTGCTGAACGCTGTTTTCGCCGACAAGGCGATCGGCCGCGCCAAGCCGCTCCGCGCCGATTTCGTCGGCATCGAGGTGCCCAACCGCTACGTCTTCGGCTTCGGCATGGACATCCACGGCGCCTGGCGCAACCTGCCCGCGGTGTATGCGGTGAAGGGCGGGTAGCCTTTGCCACTCACTCGTCCGGAGTGAACGCGTGAACGCCTGATTCGCGCAATCCATTGCGGTGCAATGGGTGCGACAATTTGCCGCATTTACGGTGCGACACTCCGTCGCTAAACTCGCGCCACTTTCAAAACGGCAGGGGCGAGGCAATGCGCTTTTGTACAAGCGGCGCGGCAGTGCGTGGGCAGATTGGTCGCGTCCTCGCCGCTTTCCTGCTGGCCATGACGGGCGCATCTGCCGAGGAGGCGGGCAGGATGAACAGGGCGGCGAAAACCGAGCTGGGCACGTCGGCCCTGTTCGCCGCCGATGGCACGCTGCTGGCCGCCAGCAAGCAGGGCGAGCATGTGGTGCTGTTCAAAAGCAGCGATCTTGGCCGCCACTGGTCGTCGCCGATCCGGGTCAACGCCGTGCCGGAAGCCATCTCCGCCGATGGCGAGAACCGGCCGAAGCTTGCCCTTGCCGCCGATGGCGCTTTGCTCGTGGCCTGGACGCATCCGCTTGCCGAACCCTACAGCGGCGCGGTCCGGTTGGCCCGCTCAACCGATGGCGGCGCCAGTTTCTCGCCACCCTTGACCGTGCATCGCGATCGGCAGGAAATTACCCATCGGTTCGAGTCGCTGATCGTCGGCGGCGATGGCCGCGTTTACCTGGCCTGGATCGACAAGCGCGATCTCGAACGGGCCAAGCGTGAACAAGCGGCCTATCGCGGCGCGGCCATTTATGTCGCGGTATCGAACGACGGCGGGCGCAGTTTCCAGCCCGAAGTCAAGGTCGCCGACCATAGCTGCGAATGCTGCCGCATCGCCGCCGCACTCGATGGCGACGGTGCGCCGCTCTTGCTTTTTCGTCATGTCTTCGAGCCCAACGAGCGGGATTTTGCCCTGGCAAAACTCGGCGCTGACGGCACGCCGCGGAGTTTCGCGCGCGCCACCTTCGAGCGCTGGCGCGTCGATGGCTGCCCGCATCACGGGCCGTCGCTGGCCGTGGCGGCGGATGGCACGCGGCATGCCATCTGGTTCAACGTGGTCGAGGGCGAAGGCAAGACCTTCCACGGCCGGCTGCACGAGGGTCGCGTCGAAGGGCAGCGGATCGTCGCCGGGGCGCAGGCCAGTCATGCCGATATCATCGTCGGCGGGCGGCGGGTTGTTCTGGCCTGGAAGGAATTCGACGGTGAAAGGACCCTGATCCGCGCCGAAATTTCGACGGATGGTGGACAAAGCTTTGCGCCGCTGACGCTCGCCGAAACGACGGGCGCCTCCGACCAGCCACGGCTGCTCTCGCGCGGCGAAGAGGTCTTCCTTTTCTGGCGCAGCGAAAACGAGGGCATGCGGCTGATCCCCGTCCGCCCGCGAGATGTCCGGTGATGAAAAAACCATTCCTCGTTTGTGCGCTGCTGTTCTCCATGATCCTGCCCGCCACCGCCGGCGAGCTCCATCCCTTCGGCCGGGGCGAGATGCAGCGCATCCTGGAGGCGCGCCAGGGGCGGCCGTTCGCGCTCCTGCTGTGGAGCATCGACTGCCCATATTGCAAGGTACTCATGGATCGCCTGGTTGCCCTCGCCAGGGAAAACCCCAAGCTCGATCTGGTGGCGGTCAGCACCGACGGCATCGAGGAGCCGCAAGCCATCCTCGCCGTGCTCGAAGCCCATGGCCTGGGCCGGCGCGCGACCTGGGCCTTTGCCGGCGATTCCCCCGAGCGCCTGCGCTACGAGATCGACCGGCGCTGGAGCGGCGAGTTGCCGCGCACCTATCTGTTCGATGCCGGGCATCGGTTTGTCGCCTTCAGCGGCCCGCTTCCCGAGACGGCCGTGCAAGCGTGGCTGGCGCAGAGATCAAAGTGATCCGGCCATCGCTCATCGCAATGAAGATTTCCAACCCTCGTTCGAACAAAAAAACCTCAGGAGAAAAAATGCCTCACACCTTGCAGAGAACCCGGTTCCGCCGTACCCCGATCGCCACCTGCCTCATCGCCGCCTTTTCCCTGAGCGCTCCCACGCTCCATGCCGCGGAGACGACGACGCCAGCCAGTGACGAACCCACGCAACTCGGTGCAATGGTGGTTATGGGCGGCAAGATATCGCCGGTGCCGAAAGATCTTCCCGCGGTGACGGAAGGCGTAACGGCCGAGAAAATGGCGGAATCGATCAATGTGATCAATACCGAAGATGCGCTCAAGTATCTGCCGAGCATCCATATTCGCAAGCGCTTCATTGGCGACACCAACGGCATCGTGGCCTCTCGCACCGGGGGTACGCTGGCGAGCGCCCGTTCGCTGGTATACGGCGACAATCTGCTGCTGTCGAACCTGCTGGGCAACACATTCAGCTATCCGCCGCGCTGGGGCCTGGTGACGGCGGATGAAATCGAGCGCATCGACGTGATCTACGGTCCCTTCTCGGCGCTCTATCCGGGCAATTCGATGGGCGCGACAATCCTCATGACCACGCGCATGCCGGAGAAATTCGAGGCCCACGCCAAGGTTCAGGCCTTCACGCAAAAGTACAAGCTGTATGGCACCGACGAAGATTTCGCGGGGAATCATTTGTCCGCCTCGCTGGGCAACCGCAGCGGCGACTGGTCCTGGTGGCTCAGCGCGGACCGGCTCGACAGCCACGGCCAGCCGATGCAGTTTGCAACGAAACCATTGTCGTCGACGGCTGCCGGCGGTGCAGATACGGTGGTCACCGGCGCCCACCGGGACAACGACGTCAAGGACAACCCGCGTGTCATTCTGGGTGCCACCGGCATCACCCACACGATACAGGAGCACGCCAAACTGAAGGTCGCGTACGACGTTTTGCCCACGGTGCGCGCGACCTATACGCTGGGGCTGTGGCAGAACGACGCGCAAACCCGGGTATCTTCCTATCTGCGCGACGCCGCCGGCAATCCGGTCTATAGCGGCAACGTGAACATCGACGGCAAGAGATACACCCTTGCCGCGATCGATTTCAATCCCAGCCGGGCCGACCAGGAACACTGGATGCACGGGCTCTCGCTCAAGACCAGCGGCGGGGGTGAGTGGGACTGGGAGGCGGTGGCCAGCCTCTACGATTACAACCGGGATATTTCACGCACGCCTACCGTGGCCCTGCCCGGGGCGCAAGCCGGTGGCGCGGGCAGGATCACCAACCTGAAGGGGACGGGATGGCAGGTGCTCGATCTCAGGGGTGTCTGGCGGCCACAAGGCATTGCAGGCGCCCATGAAGTGAGCTTCGGCTACCATCGGGATCACTACAAACTGCGCACCCTGGTCTCCGATACCACGAACTGGATCGCCGGCGGCGCGGGTGCGCGGAGGTCGGCGTTTACCGGCGACACGGAAACCACCGCGTTCTACGCCCAGGAGGTCTGGCGCTTCGCCCCTGCGTGGAAGGCGGTTCTGGGCGGCCGTTGGGAAGACTGGAAGGCCCATGACGGTTCGGTTTCGAACGCCACCACCACCGTCTCTCTCGGGGCGCGCCAGGAAAACTACTTTTCGCCCAAAGCCGCGCTGACCTGGCAGGCCACGCCGCTATGGGCGCTGCGCGCCTCGCTGGGACGCGCCTATCGCACACCCACCGTCGCCGAGCTTTACCAGGGCACGGTCAGTGGCACGTCCATCGTCAATAACGACCCGAACCTGAAACCGGAAAAGGTCTGGTCCGGCGAACTGACCGCCGAGCGCGATCTGGGCAATGGCCTGCTGCGCATCTCCTATTTCCGGGAGAACCTGGAGGATGCGCTCTATGCACAGACCGACACCACCGTGTTTCCCACGGTGACCAACATTCAGAACATCGACAAGGTGCGCACCAACGGGCTCGAACTGGCCTATCAGGCCGCCGATGTCGGCATTCGCGGACTCGATCTGTCGGGCAGCCTTACCTGGACCGATTCGGTGATCAAGAAGAACGATAAAAATCCAGCCAGCGTCGGTCACAAACAGCCGCGCATTCCCGACTGGCGGGCCAGCCTCAGCGCCACTTATCGCCAGACTGATCGCCTTTCCTATGCGCTGGGCGCGCGTTACAGCGGGCGTCAGTACAACACCCTGGATGGCAGCGACATCAACCCCGACACCTACGGGGGCATGAGCTCGTTTTTCATTGTGGATGCGCGGCTGCGCTACAAGCTGGCCAGGCACTGGAGCGCTGCCGTGGGTGTGGACAACCTCAATAACGCCAAGGCTTATGCGTTCCATCCCTACCCGCAGCGGGTATGGACGGCCGAGCTGAAGTTCGACTACTGACCCGGCATATGCGCAGGCCTTGCGGCTTGCGCATCCCTTAACGAAATACAAAACAAGTGCGCCCTGTGATATTCGAGCGGCTTTGCACTTCCTTCGAGCGCAGCGAGCAAACCAGGAACCCCCCGCGAGGGGGGCGAAGGGGGGCGGGTGTTTGAAATGGACTGACTTTCATGATGCGGGGTGATGTTTCCCGCATCCTGAAAGTTAGTCGAGGACGTGCGAGACCAGGCCGTCGGCGAGCTTGGGTTCGAACCAGGTGGATTTGGGTGGCATGACCTGGTTGCTGTCGGCCACGGCCATCAGTTGTTCCATGCGCGTCGGATGGAGGGCGAAGGCCACTGCCATCTCACCCGAATCGACGCGGCGTTCGAGTTCGCCGAGACCGCGGATGCCGCCGACGAAATCGATGCGCGTGTCGCGGCGCAGATCGGTGATGCCGAGGAGGGGGCCGAGCAGGTGGTCGGAAAGCAGCGAGACATCGAGGCTGGCCACCGGGTCGCTGGGGATGCGTTCGGGCCGGATGTTCAGCCGGTACCACTGGCCGGGAAGATACATGCCGAACTCGCCGGGCCGTGAGGGCGTCACGCGCGCGGCGCTTTTCTCGACGGAGAATGCTGCCTCGCAGCGTGTCACCAGCGCCGACTTTTCGAGGCCGTTCAAATCCTTGACGATGCGGTTGTAGTCGAGAATCTGCATCTCGTGGTGGGGAAAGACCACGGCGAGGAAATAGTCCGCCGAGGTTTCGCGGCCACTCCGGCGACGGGCGGCGGCCACCCGCGAGGCGGCGGCGGAACGGTGGTGACCATCGGCGATGTAGAGCGCTTCGAGGGCTTCGAAGCGGGAGGTGAGTTCGTCGACGAGCCGTGCATCACGCACCACCCAGAGCTGGTGACGGATGCCGTCGGCGGCGCTGACGTCGGCATCCGTCGCGCCGCTGGCGGCCTCGGCGATCAGCGCGTCGATGGCGGCCGAGGGCGGATAGGCGAGCAGCACCGGGCCGGTCTGGGCATTCAGGGCTTCGATCTGGCGGACGCGGTCGTCTTCCTTGTCCGGGCGGGTGAATTCGTGCTTCTTGATGCGCCCTGCATCATAGGCGGCTATGCTGGCGACGACGACGAGCCCGGTCTGCACGTGCGCGCCCATGGTCAGCCGGTAAGCGTAATAGGTGGCCGTCCCATCGCGGCGCAGGATCCCGGCTTCGAGCATTTTCGCCAGGTTCTCCGCGGCCTTGGCGTAAACCTCGGGCGCGTGGAGATCGGCGCCGGGCGGCAGGTCGATCTCGGCCTTCGAGATGTGGAGGAAGGACCACGGCTTGCCGGCGGCGCGTGCGCGCGCTTCGGCGCTGGAGAGGACGTCGTAGGGCGGGGCGGCGACTTCGGCGGCGTGTTCGGGCGCGGGGCGCAGGCCGCGCAGGGGCTGGATCAAAGGCATGGCAGATCTCGCGGTGGATGGAATCGGAATTTCAGATCATTCCCGTCATGGGTGCAATTTCTTCAGCAGTTCGCGCACGGCGTGCAGGCGCTGGGCAAGATCGGCCGTGGTTTTTTTCCAGAGCAGCTTGTCCGGGCCGGCAAGCTTGAAATCGCGGTCGCTCTGGATCAGGCGAATGATCCGCGCGGGGTCGATCGGCGGCTGCGGCATGAAGTGCAATTGTATCGCGGCCGTTCCGGCGTCGAGCCGGGCGATGCCGCGCGACTTGCAGAGCAGGCGCAGGCGATGCACTTCGAGCAGCGTCCGGGCCTGGGCGGGCAGCTCGCCGTAGCGGTCGATCAGTTCTTCCTGCACGGCGGTGAGCGCCTCATCGTCGTCGCAGCTGGCCAGCCGCTTGTAGAGCGTGAGCCGTTCATGGACGTCGGGGCAGTAACTGTCGGGCAGGAGTGCCGGCACATGCAGGTTGATTTCGGCGGTGATCGACAGCGGCTGGGTCAGGTCGGGGATCGTCCTGCCTTCCTTCAATGCCTTGACGGCGGTATCGAGCATGCTGGTGTAGAGGGCGAAGCCGATCTCGTGAATCTCGCCGCTCTGGTTCTCGCCCAATACCTCGCCGGCGCCGCGAATCTCCAGGTCGTGCATGGCGAGGAAGAAGCCCGAGCCGAGTTCTTCCATCGCCAGGATCGCCTCCAGCCGGCGCTGGGCATCGCGGCTTGGTTTGGCGTCGGCGGCGGTGAGCAGAAAGGCGTAGGCCTGGTGGTGACTGCGGCCGACGCGGCCCCTCAACTGGTGCAATTGCGCCAGGCCGAACTTGTCGGCGCGATTGATGATGATGGTATTGGCATGCGGATTGTCGATCCCGGTCTCGATGATGGTCGAGCACAGCAGCAGGTTGTGCTTCTGCTGGGTGAACTCGCGCATCACGCGCTCCAGTTCGCGCTCGGGCAACTGGCCGTGGCCGACGACGATCTTCGCCTCGGGCAGCAGCGTGGCCAGGCGCTCCTTCATGTTCTCGATGGTGTCGACCTCGTTGTGCAGGAAATACACCTGGCCGCCGCGCTTGAATTCGCGTAAGCAAGCTTCGCGGATCAGCCCGCTCGACCAGGCGGCGACGAAGGTCTTGATCGCCAGCCGCCTCGAAGGCGGGGTGGCGATCACCGAAAAATCGCGGAGGCCTTCGAGCGAGAGTCCCAGCGTGCGCGGAATCGGCGTCGCGGTCAGGGTCAGGATGTCGATCTCGGCGCGCAGGCGCTTCAGGGCTTCCTTCTGGCGCACGCCGAAGCGGTGTTCTTCGTCGATGATGGCCAGCCCGAGACGCTTGAAGCGGACGTCCTTTTGCAACAGGCGGTGAGTGCCGATCAGGATGTCGATCGCGCCTTGCGCGACCTGCTCGATGGCCTCGGCCTGCTCGCGCGCCGATTTGAAGCGCGAGATTTCCGCCACCCTGACCGGCCAGTTGGCGAAGCGGTCGGCAAAGTTCTGGTAGTGCTGTTCGGCCAGCAGCGTGGTCGGACAGAGCACGGCCACCTGCTTGCCATCGGCGATGGCGACGAAGGCCGCGCGCAACGCCACTTCGGTCTTGCCGAAACCGACATCGCCGCAGACCAGGCGATCCATCGGCTTGCCGGAGGCCATGTCGGCGATCACTGCCTCGATCGCCGCGAGTTGGTCGGGCGTTTCCTCGAAGCCGAAGCCATCGGCGAAGGCCTCCAGGTCATGCGGCTTGAACTCGAAGCGATGACCCTCGCGCGCGGCGCGCAGCGCATGGAGGTGGAGCAGCTCGGCGGCGGTGTCGCGCACCTGCTCGGCGGCTTTTTTCCTGGCCTTTTCCCACTGGCCCGAGCCGAGGGCGTGCAACGGTACGGCGTCGGGATCGGCGCCGCTGTAGCGGGAGATCAGGCCGAGTTGGGCAACCGGCACATACAGCCTGGCATCGTTGGCATAGTCGATCTGCAGGAATTCATTGCTTGCCTGGCCGGTACTGCCTTCCGTATCCAGATGGACCAGGCCGCGATAGCGGCCGATGCCGTGCTGCTCATGCACTACCGGGTCGCCGATCTTCAGCTCCGACAGGTCGCGCAGCCAGCCTTCCAGGTTGGCGCGCCGGGCTTCGCTGCGCCGCCCGCGCGGACGGGCGGTGGTGGCATACAGTTCGTTCTCGGTGACGATCGCCAGCTCGCCGGCGATGAAGCCGCCCGACAGCGGTCCGACGCCGAGCATGAAATCTTCGCCGGCGCCGCGGAAGGCCGCGAAGTCGCTGCATGATGCGGGTTTGAGCCCGTATTCGGCGAGGAAACCGGCGAGGGTTTCACGCCGCCCCGCGGATTCGGCGAGCAGCAGCACGCGGCCGGCATGGGTGGCGAGGAACCGGCGCAGCAGGAGCAGCGGATCGGCGGCCTTGCGCTCAACGGCGAGCGGCGGCAATCGGGCGAACGGTAAATCCGCCGTATCGCCAGCGCCGACTTTTATCGCAAACTGCGGGAATGCCTTGGCGGCGACGAAAAATTCCTCGGCGTGCAGGAACAACCCGGCCGGCGGCAATACCGGACGCGAACGGTCGCCGGCCAGGCGCTGATAACGGCTGCTCGTGTCGTTCCGGAATTCCTCGATCGCGGCATTGACCTCGCCGTGCAGCACCAGGCTGGTGCTGGCCGGCAGGTAGTCGAACAGGGTCGCGGTCTGCTCGAAAAACAACGGCAGGTAATACTCGATCCCGGCGGGCAGGATGCCGCCCGAGACATCCTTGTACAGCGCGATGCGCGAGGCATCGCCTTCGAAGGCTTCGCGGAAGCGCTGGCGGAAGGTGGTGCGGCCGGCTTCGCCGACCGGAAACTCGCGTGCCGGCAGCAGGCGAATTTCGCCCACCGGGTAGAGCGTGCGCTGGGTGTCTGCGTCGAAACAGCGGATGGTCTCGATCTCGGCATCGAACAGTTCGATGCGGTAGGGCAAGGCGACGCCCATCGGAAACAGGTCGATCAGGCCGCCGCGCACGCTGTATTCGCCGGCGGCGACGACCTGCGTGACATGCTGGTAGCCGGCACGGCCAAGCTGGGCGCGGAGCTGGTCGAGATCAAGCCGCTCGCCCTTTTTCATGAAGAAGGTGTGACCGGCCAGAAAACTCACCGGCGCGAGCCGGCCGACCGCCGTCGCGGCGGCGGCGATCAGCACGTCGCATTGGCCGTGGCTGACCGCATGGAGCGTCGCCAGCCGTTCGGAGATCAGGTCCTGGTGCGGCGAGAAGCCGTCATAAGGCAGGGTCTCCCAGTCGGGCAGGAGATGTACGCGCAAGGCAGGCGCGAACCAGGCGATTTCCTCGGCCAGCCGCTGGGCTTCGAGGGGGCCGGCGGTGATGACGGCCAGACACTGGTCCGCTACGGCCAACCGGGCGATGGCCAACGCATCGGCAGAGACGAGCAGCGGCGGCAAATCGAGGCGTTGCCCCGGCTTGGGGCGGGCGGACAGCGACGGCAGGGGATTCAACGGAAGGATTTCAGGCAGCGGCACGGCGGGCGATTATACCCGTCGGCCCTTCGTCCCATGGTGTCAGCACGGCACACGACTGCTGCGCGATGCCCTGCAACTGTTCGGCCGAAAGCTTTCCGGCCGCGGCATCCAGCCGGCGATCCGCCATGCAGACCGCCGGGACATGGCCGCTTACTCGGCTTCCGCAATCTTCTTCAGGTTGTCGAGTCCGCCGCGGAAAATGGCGTGGATCGTGTCGTGGGCGGCGGCATCGTCCTCGCCGGCCTTGGGCGTGTCGGAATGATCCTTGCGCTTGAAGTGGGCATGCCAGACGACGAGGCTGGTGTCCTTGCTGGTGCCGGGCTTGACCGTGAGCGTCGCGGTGTAGTCGCTGACCGGCAGCACGCCGCCGATGATCGCGTATTGCATCATGTGTTTTTTCGCCGAGTACTTGAGCAGTTTTTCGGTCACCGTGCCGCCATCCTGCGTGGTCAGCACGCGCACGGCGCCGGGCGTGTTGTCCTTGCCTTCGGTGATTTCGGTCTTCTTGATCGGCGGCAGCCAGGCGCCAAGATCGCCGAACTGGCTGACCTTGCCCCAGACCTTGGCTGGCGGCGCCTTGATTTCGACGGTTTCATCGACCGTCAGTTTTTTGGCATGGCCGGCGAAGGCGAGTGCCGGCAGGGTGAGGGCGAGCAGGGCGAGATGTTTGATTTTCATGGGTTCCTCCGTTGGGTTGATTGGTCGTCCGGGCTGGCGCTGGCCAGCGCCGGGCGGCGAAGCATAACGCAAGCAGGTAAAAAATTTCTGCACTTGGAACTTTCCCCTGTCATTCCGGGCTTGCCCCGGAATCCAGGGATGCCCCACGGTACGTCGTGGTGCCCACGGTCTGGATTCCGGATCGGGCCCCTTGCGGCCCGTCCGGAATGACGAAGCAGGCAGGGCGCAAAAGCTGCATGCATTGCACCCTACATGCACCTTGAAACCTCGGTTGACCGCTTATCCATCCTTGACCCGCCGCATGAATACTGGCCTTTGTGCCGTCGAGGCGATTCACCCGTTGGGTGACAGCTGCGCTGCCTGCGAAGCCTCGTCAGCGCAGCCAGAGCAGTCCGGCGAGGAGGCCCAGCGCGATCGCGGCCATGCCCGGCAGGGTGCGCCGGGCCAGCGGCATGCCGCCGAGGACCAGCACCAGGCCGCTCTTGAAGGCCAGGTTCGAGCAGATGGCCAGGCTGATCGCGGTGATGGCCGCTCCCGCATCGAGTTGTGCGGTGTTGAACAGGCGCAGGGTGGACAGCGTGATCGCGTCGACGTCGGTCAGTCCCGAGGCCAGCGCGAGCAGGTAGAGCCCCTGGCTGCCGGCGATGTCCTGCAGCCAGGCGGAAAGCACCAGGATCAGCGCATACAGGGCGCCGAAACTGAGCGCGGCGCGAATCTCGGCCGGATTCTTGATCTCCGGCATCGGCAGCTCGCCGTTGCCGTCCCGCCGTCGCCAGCCCCAGAGCACGGCCAGCAGGCCGAGGACGAGCCCGCCGCCGAAAACGAGCAGCAAGGGAAAAATGATCTTGGGTGCGACGACGAAGGAAACGAAGGCGATGCGCAGCAGCACCACCAGATTGGCCAGCAGGATGACCAGCATCGCGGTGCGCGCGAGGCCGCTGCTCGCCCGGGTATGCCGCGAGAAAATCATCGTCGTCGCTGTCGAGGAGACCAGGCCGCCGAAAAAGCCGAGCAGGGCCACGCCGTGGCGGGCGCCGACGAAGCGCAGCGCGGCATAGCCGGCCAGCGACACACCCGAAATCAGCACCACCATCCACCAGATGTGGCGCAGGTTGAGCGCGTCATACGGGCCGAAGCTGCGGTCGGGCAGGATGGGCAGGATGACCAGCGAGAGCACGCCGAACTGCAAGATCGAAATGACATCGGTGGAGGTCAGGTTGCGACTGGCGGCATGCAGCTGCTGCTTGAAATAGAGCAGCACGGTGGTGACGATGGCGAGCATGACGGCTATGCTGGCATGGCCGAACCAGACCGCCGCGCCGAGCGCATAGCAGACCATCAGCGCGACCACCGAGGTGGTGCCGGGATCGTCGTTCTCCAGCGGGTCGGCGACGAGGGAGGCGATCATCATCGCGGCGACGCTGACCAGTCCGGCGGCGAGAATCCAGCCACTGCCGCTGACCTCGCCGATCATGGCCAGCAGGCAGCCGAGCAGGCCGACCAGGCCGAAGGTGCGCAGGCCGGCCTTGACATCGACCTGGCGCTCGCGTTCGAGGCCGATCAACAGGCCGATGCCGAGGCTGGTGGCGAAGGCTTGCAATGTTTCGATGGCGGGTTCTGCGGTGAACATGGTTCAGCCCCTGAAACGAATACCGATAAGGCGATTGTATAGAATCACGGCATGACGAACTATTACGCCCTGGTTCCCGCCGCCGGCAGCGGCTCGCGCATGGGCGGCGCCCTGCCCAAGCAATACCTGCCGCTGGCCGGCCGGCCGCTGATCTGGCATGCGCTCTTCGCCTTGTGCGCGACACCGGTGATCGGTGCGGTATTCGTCGTGCTGGCGGCGGATGATACGGCTTGGCCGGGTGAAGCCATGCAGACGCTCGGGCCGAAGCTGCATGTTCTGCGCCGCGGCGGCCCGACGCGGGCGCAGAGCGTGCTCGGCGGCCTGCAAGGCATGGCCGAGGTATTGGGCAGGACGGTGGGCGGAACAGCGGGCGGGATCGCCGACGACTGGGTGCTGGTGCACGATGCGGCGCGGCCCTGCCTGAGCATGGCGCTGGTCGAGAAGCTGATCGCCGAGGCCGGCGAGGATGCGGTGGGCGGGCTGCTGGCCAGCCCGGTGGTGGATACCTTGAAGCGCGCCGATGACGATGGCCGCGTCGCCGCCACCGTGCCACGCACCGGTTTGTGGCAGGCACAGACGCCGCAGATGTTTCGCTACGGCCGGTTGCGCGAGGCCCTGCTGCGTCATCCGGAGGTGACGGACGAAGCCGGAGCGATCGAGGCCATGGGTTTCAGGCCGCGGCTGGTGGCGAGTCCGGCGACCAATTTCAAGGTGACCCATTCCGCCGATCTGCACCTGGCCGAATGGATTTTGCAAAATCGGGAGACGCCATGAATCATTCCGTTCGCATTCCCTTTCGCGTCGGCCAGGGCTTCGATGTCCATGCCCTGGTAGCGGGGCGGGCGTTGATTCTGGGCGGCGTCACCATTCCCTTCGAGCGCGGGCTGCTCGGGCATTCCGATGCCGATGTACTGCTGCATGCGATCACCGATGCCCTGCTCGGCGCAGCGGGACTGGGCGACATCGGCCATCTGTTTCCCGACAGCGAGGCGCAATGGGCGGGCGCCGACAGCCGGCTTCTGCTGCGCACGGCGATGGCCCGGGTGCGCGCCGCCGGCTGGCAGGTCGGCAACGTCGATGCCACCATCATCGCCCAGGCGCCGAAAATCGCGCCCCATGTCGTGGCGATGCGCGCCCACATCGCGGCCGATCTTGCCGTGCCGGTCACGCTGGTGAACATCAAGGGCAAGACCACCGAACGGCTCGGCTTTACCGGACGCGGCGAGGGTATCGCCGCCGAAGCCGTCGTGCTGCTGTGCGCCAGCGAGTCTCTGGCATGAGCCGGCACCGTGTCTTCTTCGCGCTCTGGCCGGAGCCTGAAGTGGCCGAACATCTGGCCGCACTTGGACAGAATCTGGCCACGGATTATGGCGGTCGCTTGACCCCGGTGGCGCAACTGCACATGACACTGACGTTCATCGGCAACGTCACGACCGCGCGCCTCGATGACCTGCTCGCGCTGGCCGCCACGGTGCGCGCCGCGCCCATCGAGTTCGAACTCGACCGCCTCGGTTTCTGGCCGCAGGGCGGGATTCTCTGGGCCGGCTGCCGTTCGTCGGCGTCTTGCCAGCGCCGACTTTTCGAGCCCTTGCATGGCGCATTGAAGGCAAAACTGGATGCGGCCGGATTTTCCACCGCCAACCGGTCCTTCGCGCCCCACGTCACGCTGGCCCGGCACACCCGCTGCGCCTCGCTGCCGCGGCTGGGCACGCCGATCTTTTGGCGGGCGAATGAATTTTCCCTGGTCGAGTCGGTGCCGCGTCCGCTCGGCGTGGACTACGTCACGCGGGCCAGTTTTGCGCTCGAAGAGCGTTGAGGGGGTTCCATGTTCGATTTCTTTCGTCGCCAACCCGGTTTGCCGCATCTCGAACGCCTGTCCCGGCTCAGCCTGTTCGGTAATCTGGCGCCGGCGGAACTGCGTATCGTCGAGTCACTGGTGCATGAACGCGATTACCTGGCCGGCGAGGTGATCTTCGATGAAGGCGAGGAAGGTCATGCGCTGTACATCATCGCCGCTGGCGAAGTGGCGATCTGCCGTCCAGGACTGGACCGCGCTGGCGAGCTGGCACGGCTGGGCACCGGCAGCTTTTTCGGTGAGCTGGCCCTGCTCGACGATACGCCGCGTTCGGCGCAGGCACGGGCGGCGGCCGATGCGTGCCTGCTGGTGTTTTTCCGCGATGACTTCATCGGCCTGCTCGATACCCATGTCCGCATCGCGTCGAAAATCACCCGTGATCTGGCGCGGCACCTGGCCGGCCGGGTGCGGATGATGGACGACCGGCTGGAGTTTCGTCCATGACAAACGCAACGCCCGTGCAGCAAGGCACGCCTGCCGCCGCCGGTCCCGTGGTCTGGCTGGGCATCATCGCCAGCACCTGTCTGCTGCTGTTCCTGGCGCAGAAAATCCTCTGGCTGGTGGTGCCGTTCCTGCTCGCGCTGATTCTCTACTACGTCCTGCAACCGGCGCTGCAGGCGTTGATCTATCGCGGTCTGCGCCGCGAGACGGCGGCGGGTGCGGTGACCCTGGCTTTTGTTTCCTTCAGCATTCTTTTCGGCATGACGCTACTGCCCTGGCTCGCCAGCCACCTGGCGGACGGACAGACAACGGCCCTGCGCTACCTGCAAGGTGGCCTGCAACTGCTCGACCATGCCCTGCGCGCGCTCGAGGCGCATTGGTCGACCCTGGCCCGCGCCCATCTCGCCGATACCGTGGCCGCGCAACTCGAAGCCATGACCGGCCACCTTGCCGACCATCTGCAGGCGCTCGCCATCGGCCTCATGACCTGGCTGCCCTCGTTTCTGCTGGTGCCCTTCCTGGCCTACTTTTTTCTGCGCGACGGACGGCGGTTCAAACATTTCCTGGGCCGCGCCGTGCCCAATGCGTTCTTCGAGAAAACCCTCTATTTGCTGCATGAAGTGGATCGCACCGCGCGCGCCTATTTTCAGGGGCTCCTCAAGCTCACCGTGCTCGATACCGTGACCCTGGCGTTCGGCCTGTGGCTGCTCGGGCTGCCGGCGCCGCTGGCGCTGGGGCTGATCTGCGCGGTGCTGGCCTGGGTGCCGTACGTCGGCTCGGTGCTTGGTGGCCTGCTGGTGGTGCTGGTCGCCGCCACCGACTTTCCGGGCTCGCCACACGTGGCTTACTCGGCCATCGTCCTCTTCATGCTGGTGCGACTGCTCGACGATTTCGTCTATATGCCGCTCACCGTCGGCAAGAGCCTGGAACTGCATCCACTGGTGACGGTGCTGATGATCTTCGTCGGTGGCGCGGTGGCCGGCATCCCCGGCCTGATGCTGGTGCTGCCGGTGCTCGGCGTGGTGATGGTGATCGGCGAGACGCTCGGCGCGGTGCTCACCGATCCGCGCCTGCTGGCCCGCCAGCGTCATGCCCGCGCCCTGCGCCGCGCCTGGGCCAGCCGCGACCTTTGAGCGGCGCGTCCTCTTACCCGCCGTCGCGGTTGCGCATGTGCAGGGCAAGCTCGGTGAGCGCCTGGTCGAGCCGTGCGCGCAAGGTTTCGTCGCCGATCTGTTCGGCCATCGCCTGGCGCATGCAGATCATCCATTGCGCGGCTTCCTCGATGCCGATGGCGAACGGCAGATGACGGCGGCGCAGCATCGGGTGGCCGAATTTCTCGATGAACAGCTGCGGCCCGCCCAACCAGCCGGAGAGGAACATGAAGAGCTTGTCTTCCGAAGTGGACAGGTCGGCCGGATGCAGTTTGCGGATGCCATGGGTTTCGGGCAGGGTGTCCATCAGTTCGTAAAAGCGGTTGACCAGGGCGCGCACGCCGGCTTCGCCGCCGAGGCGGGTGTAGGGTGTGCCGGGTTTGTCCGGTTTGGCGGTGTCGTTCATGATGTCGTCAAGGTCGTCAGGGTGAGGTGGGCAATCAGTCCGCCGTGCGGGCGGGGCAAAAGGTCGAGGTGGCCGCCGTGCGCGCGGGCGATGCGTTCGACGATGGCCAGCCCGAGGCCGGCGCCGGCCACGTTGCTGCGCGCCGGGTCGAGCCGGGTGAAGGGGCGTTTGAGGCGTTCCACGGCTTCCGGCGGGATGCCCGGGCCGCGGTCGGCCACCTCGATGACGAGAGTTTTTCCGGCAAGGCTCAAGCTCACCTCGATCGCGCTGCCGGCGTAGCGCAGGGCGTTGTCGATCAGGTTGGCGACGGCGCGACGCAGGGCCTTGGGACGAATGCTGCGAAAAGCCGGCGCTGATGGCGCGGCGAAGGTGACGCCACAGCCTCGCCGCTGGTAGGCGGCCACGAGTTCATCGAGCAGGCCAGCAAGATCCGTTTCGCTTGACGCCTCGCCGCCTTCGCTGCGGGCGAAATCGAGAAACTGGCCGATGGTCTGGTCCATTTCCTCGACATCGGCAATCATTCCCTCGCGCATCGACTCATCGCCGGTCATCTCGATGCCCATTCGCAGGCGGGTGAGCGGGGTGCGCACGTCGTGCGAAATGCCGGCCAGGATCAGCGCGCGATCCTGTTCGAGTTGCGCCAGATCGGCACTCATCTGGTTGAAGGCGTGGCTGACGGTGGCGATCTCGGTCGGCTCGTCTTCGGGCAGATGGGGCGGCGTCTCGCCAGCGCCGACTTTTCGCGCAGCGAGTTCGAGCTGCTTGAGCGGCCGCGTGATGCGATACATGATCAGCCAGGCGCCGGCCAGCGAGAGGGCCAATACCGCGGCGCCCCAGCCGATCCAGCTCAGCGGCAGGACGCGCTCGATGCGTTCGCGTGGCAGCGCCAGCCAGTATTCGCCCTCGCTCGAATCGTCGATGCGGAAGCTGATGAAGAGGGCTTCTTCGCCTTCGCGCTCGAGGGTGAGCCGGGTGGCGGGCCCCAGTTCCTGGCGGGCAAGTTCTTCGGTCCGCTGCAAAAAGGCGCTGTCGGGCAAGGGTGCGATGCGATCCTCGGCCTCGGCGGGATAGACGCGGATGCCTTCGCGCTCGGAGAGTTCGCGCAGCATCTCGCGCCGCGCCTCGGGACGGGCGGTGATCAGTGTCAGGCGTGTCAGATTGGCCACGCTGGCCAGGGTCTGCGCCAGTTGCCGGGCGCGCGGCTCGCGCTCATAGCTGCGGAAGATCGAGAACCAGGCCGCAACCGAAAGCAGCATCAGCAGGGCGATCAGAAAGAAGGTGCGCCACAGCAGCGAACGTGGCCAGAGCCGCAACAGCGGCGAGGGCAGGGTGGCCGCCTTCTTCGGCGGGGAGGACGGAGGGAGGCGCGTCATCAGCCGTGCCTGGAGCCATCGGGGACAAACACGTAGCCCAGCCCCCAGACGGTCTGGATGTAGCGCGGCTTGGCCGGGTCTTCCTCGACCAGCTTGCGCAGCCGGGAAATCTGTACGTCGATGGCGCGATCGAAGACTTCATATTCGCGGCCGCGCGCCAGTTCCATCAGCTTGTCGCGACTCATCGGCTGCCGCGGGTGTTCGAGCAGGACGCGCAGCAGGCTGAATTCGCCGGTGGTAAGCAGGAGGGTTTCCTCGCCGCGGCGCAGTTCGCGCGTGCCCAGGTTGACTTCGCTCTGGCCGAAACGCACGACTTCCTCGATGAGCGCCGGGGCACCGGCCGGCAGCGGCGCGCTTTTCCGCCGCAGCACGGCATGGATGCGGGCCACCAGTTCGCGCGGATTGAAGGGCTTGGGCAGATAGTCGTCGGCGCCTAACTCGAGCCCGACGATGCGATCGACATCGTCGCCCTTGGCGGTGAGCATGATGATCGCCACCGGGTTTTTCACGCTGCGCAGGCGGCGGCAGATGGCCAGCCCATCCTCGCCCGGCAGCATCAGATCGAGCACGATCAGGTCGTAGAGCTCGCGTTCCAGGGCGCGATCCATCGCGGCTGCGTCGGCGACGGCTCTGGCGTGAAAACCCTGATCGCTCAGGTAACGTTCGAGCAACTGGCGCAGACGCAGATCGTCGTCGACGACGAGAATTTTGTTGTTACGGCTGTCCTGAATTTTGTCCATGGGGCAAATCGTAGCGGTATCGTGGTCTCCACGCCAGACCGATTTACAAACGATTACAAAGCCGGCAATGCGAAAGGTGCGCGCCAGGCATAGAATTCAGGCCAGTCATCCTGCTGGAGTCCGCTGTGAATTCAATGTGGCCATTGCGTCGTCTGGTCTGCCTGTCGGTGTTGTGCCCCTGGCTTGGCCTGGCCGCGGCGCCGGTGCTGGCCGAGCGCGGGCAGCGGCCGGCGCGGGAGTGGTTGCTGGTGGAGCGGGGCGAGGCTGGGCGGCGCGACGACAACGAAAATCGCGACGCCCCCGGCGCCGCCCGGCGTGCGTTCATGCCGGCGAACGCGCGTCAGGATGAGCCGGGGGAAGGCACGCGCAGGGAGCGGCTTTCGCCCGAGGATCGGCGGCAACTTCGCCATGACGTGCGCGAGGCCGGACAGGACTATCATCACCCGCAGCGGCGCGGCGATTCGCGCCGGCGCTGAGTTGATGAGTCGCTGAGTCGCGCCGAGTTGATTTCCTGGGTAAAACCCGAACAAGTCCAACCGTCATTCCGGGCTTGACCCGGAATCCGGCATTTTACGAGCATCCGCTTCGCGGATTGCCTGCTTACCCTGTTGCAAGCGCCTGGACACCGGCTTTCGCCGGTGTGACGGATTTATTCAGGGTTTCTTTGTTTCAACTGCGCTTCTCGCGCATCGCCCGCGCTTTTTCGCGCACCCAGTCGCGTTCCTTTTCGGCCTCGCGTTTGTCATGCTGCTTCTTGCCCTTGGCCAGTCCGATCGACAGCTTGACCCGTCCCTTGCTGTAATGCAGATCGAGCGGCACCAGGGCATAGCCGGCGCGCACCACCTTGCCGATCAGCTTTTCGATTTCGCTGGCGTGAAGCAGCAGCTTGCGCGTGCGCACCGGATCGGGGTGGACGTGGGTCGAGGCCGAGAGCAGGGGGTTGATGTGGGCGCCGATGAGGAACACCTCGGCGTTCTTGACGACGACGTAAGCCTCCTTGATTTGCACGCGACCGGCCCGGATCGCCTTGACCTCCCAGCCTTCGAGCACCAGCCCGGCCTCGAAGCGATCTTCGATGAAGTAATCGTGAAATGCCTTCTTGTTGTCGGCGATGCTCATGGCGTGACGCGCTAAAATGATGCGCAATTCTACTTCACGCGATAGTTCGCTCCCCTCTTCCTTCAACGCACCGGCAGCCATGGCCCTCGTCGAGAAATCCGTCCTCATCGAACGCACGTCGGCCCAGATGTTCGCTCTGGTCGATCGAGTCGAGGACTACGCGGCCTTTTTGCCCTGGTGCGGTGGCGCCGAATTGCATGAGCGCAGCGCAACCCGGACCACGGCCACCATCCGCATTAACTACCATGGCGTGAAGTCGCACTTCTCCACCGAGAACACCAAGGAAGAGCCGCATCTGATGACGATTCGCCTGACCGATGGGCCGTTTACCCATATGGACGGCCATTGGCGCTTCACCCCGCTGGGCGGGACGGCATGCAAGGTCGAATTCCGCCTGCATTATGAATTTTCCAGCAAGCTGCTGGAAAAGGTTCTGGGTCCGGTGTTCAATCACGTGACCTCGACCTTCGTCGAATCCTTCGTCAAGCGGGCAGGGAAGGTCTATGGCTGAAAACCTGCTGATCGAGGTCGTCTATGCCCTGCCCGAACGACAGGACGTCGTCGGCCTGCATTTGCCGCCCGGCAGCACGGTCGAGCAGGCAATCCGGGCCTCCGGCCTGCTGGCGAAGTATCCCGAAATCGACTTGGCGCAGAACAAGCTCGGCATCCATGCCCGGCTGGTCAAGACCGATACTCCCTTGCGCGATCGTGACCGGGTGGAAATCTATCGCCCGCTGCTGGCCGATCCGAAAGAGGTGCGCAAGCAGCGTGCGGCCGAAGGCAAGGCGATGAAAAAAGGGAGCGGCGAACCCGGCGCCGACTAGAAAAGTCGGCTCTGGCGCCACGCCGGAGCGTGCCCGGAGTGTGCCCTGTGCTCGCGTATAATGCGCTTTTGGAAGTAAGGAACTCATCATGCGACTCCTCCAGAAGGCGCTGACGTTTGACGACGTCCTCCTGGTTCCGGCTCATTCGGCGATTCTGCCGCGCGACGTCAGCCTTGCCACCCGCCTGACCCGCAACATCTCGCTCAACATGCCGCTGCTTTCCGCCGCGATGGACACGGTGACCGAAGCGCGGCTGGCGATCGCCCTGGCGCAGGAAGGCGGGATCGGCATCGTGCACAAGAATCTTTCGCCCCGGCAGCAGGCCGCCGAAGTGACCAAGGTCAAGCGCTTCGAGTCCGGTGTATTGAAAGACCCGATCACCATTCCGCCGACCATGACGGTGCGCGAGGCAATCAGTCTCACGCGGCAGAACCGGATTTCCGGGCTGCCGGTGGTCGAGGCCGGTCGCGTGGTGGGCATCGTCACCAACCGCGATTTGCGTTTCGAGACCCGGATGGATGATCCGGTCGGCAGCATCATGACCCCGCGCGAGCGACTGATTACGGTCAAGGAAGGCGCCAGCGTCGAAGAGGCCAAGGCGCTGATGCACAAGCATCGACTGGAACGCGTCCTGGTCATTGGCGACGATTTCGAACTGCGCGGCCTGATGACGGTGAAGGACATCCTCAAGTCGTCCGAGCATCCCCTGGCCGCTAAGGACAGTCTCGGTCATCTGCGCGTCGGTGCCGCGATCGGTGTCGGCGAGGGCACCGAGCAGCGCGCCGAACTGCTGGCCGAAGCGGGGGTGGACGTGATCGTGGTGGATACCGCCCATGGCCATTCCGAAGGCGTGCTGAAACGCGTCGAATGGGTCAAGCAGCACTTTCCGCAGGTCGAGGTGGTTGGTGGCAACATCGCCACCGCCGGCGCCGCGAAAGCCCTGGTCGATCATGGCGCCGATGGTGTCAAGGTCGGCATCGGCCCGGGTTCGATCTGCACCACGCGGATCGTGGCCGGGGTCGGCGTGCCGCAGATCACGGCGATCGACAAGGTCGCCAGTGCGCTGGCCGGAACCGGTGTGCCCCTGATTGCCGACGGCGGCATCCGCTATTCCGGAGACATCGCCAAGGCGATCGCGGCCGGCGCCAACGCGGTCATGCTCGGCGGTCTGTTCGCCGGCACCGAGGAGGCGCCGGGTGAAACGGTGCTGTTCCAGGGGCGTTCCTACAAGGCGTATCGCGGCATGGGCAGCCTCGGAGCGATGAAGGACGGGGCGGCGGATCGCTATTTTCAGGACTCCGACGCCAATGTCGAAAAGCTGGTGCCCGAAGGCATCGAGGGTCGGGTGCCGTACAAGGGGCCGGTCGGTGCGGTGATCCATCAACTGATGGGCGGCTTGCGCGCGGCGATGGGCTATGTCGGTTGCGGCAGCATCGACACCATGCGCTCGCAGGCCGAATTCGTCGAGATCACCTCGGCCGGCATCCGCGAGTCCCACGTACATGACGTGCAGATTACCAAGGAAGCGCCCAACTATCACATCGACTGATGCAGCCGCTCAAACTGTCACAGACCGATCCAAACCGACCCGGCGTCGGAATTTTTCCATGAATCACCAGAAAATCCTCATCCTCGACTTCGGTTCCCAGTTTTCGCAACTCATCGCCCGGCGCGTCCGCGAGCAGCAGGTGTATTGCGAGCTGCATTCGTTCGATGTCGGCGACGATTTCATTCGCCAGTTCAATCCGCAGGGCATCATCCTTTCCGGGGGGCCCAATTCGGTCTATGAGGTCGAGGAATGGCGGGCGCCCGACATCGTCTTCACCCTCGGCGTGCCGGTGCTCGGCATTTGCTACGGCATGCAGACCATGGCGGCGCAGCTGGGCGGCAAGGTCGAAAGCGGTGCGACGCGGGAGTTCGGGTATGCCGAAGTGCGCGCCCGCGGCCATTCGCGACTGTTTCGTGACATCCAGGATCGGACCAATGTCGAGGGGCATGGCTTGCTCGAAGTCTGGATGAGTCACGGCGACAAGGTGACCGGGCTGCCGCCCGGATTCAAGGTGATCGGCAGCAACCCGGCGACCCCGATGGCCGCGATGGCCGACGAGGTGCGCGGGTTTTATGGCGTCCAGTTCCATCCCGAGGTGACGCACACCTTGAAGGGGCGCGAGATTCTGGCGCGTTTCGTGTGCGACATTTGCGGCTGTCGCGGCGACTGGACCATGCCCAACTATATCGACGAAGCCGTGGCGAAAATCCAGGCCCAGGTCGCTGGTGAAGAGGTGATTCTCGGTCTTTCCGGCGGCGTCGATTCGAGCGTCGCGGCGGCGCTCATCCACCGCGCCATCGGCGACCGGCTGACCTGCGTCTTCGTCGACAACGGGCTGCTGCGGCTGAACGAAGCTACCCAGGTGATGGAAACCTTCGGCCGCAACCTTGGCGTCAAGGTCATTCACGTCGATGCGGCAGCACAGTTCATGGGGCATCTGGCAGGGGTTACCGACCCGGAGCAAAAGCGCAAGGTCATCGGCCGCGAGTTCGTCGAAGTCTTTCAGGCCGAGGCCAGGAAGCTGCCCAACGCGAAGTGGCTGGCACAAGGCACGATTTACCCCGATGTCATCGAATCGGCCGGCGCGAAAACCAAGAAGGCCCACACCATCAAGAGCCACCACAATGTCGGCGGCCTGCCCGCAACGCTCAACCTCAAGCTGCTCGAACCGCTGCGCGAGCTGTTCAAGGACGAGGTGCGCGAACTCGGCGTGGCCCTGGGTTTGCCGCATGACATGGTCTATCGCCATCCTTTCCCCGGCCCCGGCCTCGGCGTCAGGATCCTGGGCGAGGTCAGGCAGGACTTTGCCGACTTGCTGCGCCGGGCCGATGCGATTTTCATCGACGAACTGCGCGCCACCGGCTGGTATGAAAAAACTAGCCAGGCCTTCGTCGTCTTCCTGCCGGTGAAAAGCGTCGGCGTGATGGGCGATGGCCGCACCTACGACTATGTCGTCGCCTTGCGTGCCGTGGAAACGTCCGACTTCATGACGGCCAAATGGTCCGAGCTGCCGCACGACCTGCTGGCCCGCGTCTCCAACCGGATCATCAATGAAGTACGCGGCATCAATCGGGTCGTCTACGATATTTCAGGGAAACCACCGGCGACGATCGAGTGGGAATGAGGGAGTTCCAGCACCCTGGACTTTTTCGTGTTCGATGTTCGGAGTGACGAATATTGAAATTGGAAATACGCTGCGAAGTATGCAATCATTCGGGGAAATCGCAGCCAGCGCCCGGGGCATTGCCTGCATCGACAACGATCCATAAGAGGATACTGACGTGAAAGTGCGTTTTTGGGGGGTGCGTGGATCGATCCCTTCGCCAGGGCCGAAGACGGTGCGCTATGGCGGCAATACCACCTGCATCGAAGTGCGCGGCGATGATGACACGCTGATCATTCTCGATGCCGGCACCGGCATCTTCCCGCTGGCCCAGTCCCTGCTGACGCGACTGCCGGTGCGGCCCAATATCTTCATCACCCACACGCACTGGGACCACATCCACGGCCTGCCATTCTTCACGCCACTCTATATTCCGGGCAATTCGGTGCGCATCCACGGCGCCTACGACAGCGACAATGGCCGCGGCATCGAGCAGGTGCTCGATGTGCAGATGCAGTACAGCTACTTTCCGATCCGCGAAGCCGAGTTGCGCGCCGCCATCGTCTACCAGACGCTGACAGCGGGTGAGCCCATGGCCCTGAATGATGCCGTGGTGACGCCGCTCCAGCTCAACCATCCGGTGATCGATTTTGGCTACCGGATCGACTGCAATGGCAAGTCGGTATTTTTCACCGGCGACCACGAGCCGTGGCGCAACAGCCTCGCACCGGAAGACGAAGGCTGGGCCGAATGCGAACAAAAGGTCAAGGCCCAGCAAGCCGGGCTCGATGCGGCGCTGGCCGGGCTCGACGTGCTGATCGTCGACAGCTCCTATACCGCTGCCGAATATCCGGCGAAAATCGGCTGGGGGCACGGCACGCTGGAAGGCAATATCGCCTGGGCGCGGCGGATCGGTGCGAAAAAACTGATCCTCACCCATCATGAGCCGACGCGCAGCGACGACGAACTGGAACGCATCTTCAGCGCAGCCCAGGAAAACTGCGGCCATCGGCCAGGCAGCGCCGGCGAGCCGGAGATCGTGCTGGCGCACGAGGGGCTGGAACTCCTGCTCTAGCAGGCTGCCGGCGTGTCACCAACGCCGACTTTTTCTCGATTCGATTTTCGCCCATGATACCCACGCTCGTTTTCGATATCGAAACCATTCCCGACATCGCCGGTCTGCGCCTGTTGCACGAGTTGCCGGCCAGCCTGGCCGATGGCGAAGTGGCCGAGTTCGCCTTCCAGCGCCAGCGGGCGAAGAACGGCAGCGACTTCCTGCCGCATCATCTGCAACGGGTCATCGTGATTTCCTGCGCCCTGCGCGGCGATGAGGGGTTTCGCGTCTGGTCGCTGGCCGAGCCGAAGTCGGGCGAGGGTGAGATCATCCAGCGCTTCTTCGACGGCGTGGAAAAGTTCACGCCGCAGTTGGTGTCCTGGAACGGCGGCGGCTTCGATCTGCCCGTACTGCATTACCGCGGCCTGATGCACGGGGTCACGGCGCCGCGCTACTGGGACATGGGCGAGGGCGACTACCGCGACTCGCGCGATTTCAAGTGGAACAACTACATCAGCCGCTACCACACGCGGCATCTCGACCTGATGGATCTGCTCGCCATGTACCAGCCGCGCGCCAGTGCGCCGCTCGATCAACTGGCCCGCCTGATGGGGTTGCCGGGCAAGCTCGGCATGGACGGCTCGGCGGTGTGGGGCGCCTGGCTCGACGGGCGTGGCGATGAGATCCGCGATTATTGCGAGACCGATGTGGTCAATACCTGGCTGGTGTTTTTGCGCTTCCAGCAGATGCGCGGCCTGCTCACGCCCGGCGAACATGCGGCCGAGGTCGAACTGGTGAAGACAAGTCTTGCGGCCACCGGCGCCGCCCACTGGCAGGAGTTTCTCGCCGCCTGGGGAACTCGCTGACGGCCGGGAGAGCCGTCAGTCAATCGTCATTTCCGCCCCGAGCGGGCGCGTAACCGGGCGATGGCGTTTTGCAGATAGCGCCGGCGATAGATGCGCTGGGCCAGGAAAATAGCCAATGCGGCGAGCAGTACCGGAAACAGGTAACGGGAATAGTCGATCAAATTGACCCTGACCCGGTATACGATCTCCTCCGGAGTGCTTCCTTCCTTTCGTATTTCTACCGAATAGATGCCTTTTTCGAGGTGTACCGGAAGCGTAACGATGCCATTTGGATGATGGGCTGGCGGCTCGCTGACGAGGATATTGTTTTCCGCGACCGCGGCATTCTTGATGACGATGCCAACCGGGCTTTCGCGCAACTCCTTGTCGAGCAGGTCGATGACGACGAACGCATCGCCCGGATCGGTAACCTCCCGGCAGTACTCGTCCTTGGGTTTCTCCGGCTGAAAGATGCTCATGTGCAGCATCTTGGTGCCCATCCAGGTGGTGCAGACGTCCTGCTCGATTTCGGTCAGTTTTTTGGCCTCGGCCAACGCAACCGTTGCGGGGAGCAGGCCGAACAACAGGCAGAAGCCTGCCTTGCGCAGCGTGTTCGCAAGGCAGAAGATGGCTGATTCGTGGTTTTTCATCAGGTGGCCTAAAAGAAGTTCAAGGTTGCGATGTCGTTTCCCGACATCGATTCAGATTAAAAATTGTACGCCAAAGTAATCCTCGCCGTGCGGGGTTCGGCGGGGTGGGTATGGATATCCGCTACCGGTGCCGTTTCACCGCGCAATTGCGATTCGTACCAGTAGTCGATGTCGCTGACCTTGCGATCGAACAAGTTGAACACATCAAGGATGAGCCGGGTACGGCCATCGAACTTATAACCGAGGCGCAGGTTGGCCAGCGTAGTCGAGACGGAACGCACCGAGTTGTCCTCGATCAGCGGGCGCGGGCCAAAATGGCGGATGCGGAAGGCGCCGAACCAAGGACCGAGATGATCGACCATTACGCCAAGATTGGCGGTGAAGGCCACGGCTCCCGGAATGTGATTGCCTGGCGTTCCGTCCGGATCGTTACCGCGGAAACGTGCTTGCGAGGCCGCCAGATCGGCATCGAAGGCGAGCTGGTGGTTGGCTACATAGAGGTTGGTCCATTCGAGGCCGTGGCGGCGGCTCGGCCGGGAAGGCTCGGTCACCCCCGCATCGCCGACGAACAGCAGCTCGGAGGCGATGTCTAGCCGCCACAGGGCCAGCGTGGTCTGCCAGCCACTGATCGGTTCGTTACGCAAGCCGAACTCATAGCCCTTGCTTCGCACTAGCGGCGTTACCGGCTCGGCCGGCAGGCCGGTCGAGGGGTTGACGGTTAGGGTCGTACCACGCCCATCATTGCTGTGGAAGCCGCGACCAAAGTTGATGAAGAATTCGGTGGTTCGCCAAGGACCGAAGATCGCGGTGAGCTTGGGATTGACCATGCGATCGCCGACTTCGCCCGAATTGGCCAGGTTCGAACTATTGACCTTGAAGCGGTAGAAGTCGGCGCGTACCCCGGCGAGGGTGCGTAACCAGGGCAGCCAGTGGGTGTGATTCTGCACGTAGAGGGCAAGGCTCCGCTGGTTCACGTTATCTTCACGGATGGTCGACTGCGTGATGCGGCGACTGGTGGCATACAGTCCGACCGGACGGATGCGGTCGATGCGACCTTCGATGCCGATGGTATTTTCGACCTCGTGGTCACCCCAGCGATCGGCCATCAGGTGACTGGCGGCGAAACCACCGGCCTGTCGCTTGTCGCCCTGCTTGAATTGATCGCCGCTGTCGCAGATCGCAGGCACGGGGTCGGTCATGCAGTAAGTGAAGTCCGAGTACAGATCGAGCTGGTAGTCGAGCAGCCAGCCACGGGCCTTGCTTTGGCTGTTTTCCCCATGCCTCGCCCAGTCGGTGGATAGGCTGTAACGCCGGGTCTTGCCGCCGGTGGTTGGGTTGAGTGTGCCGAAGCGAGAAATCAGCCCGCCGCCGATGGCGCGCTTGGGCACCTGATCGGTAGCCGTCCATTTTCCGTTGTGGGCCATCGCCGTCAGGCTCCAGCCGGAAAATTCCGTGCCCTGACTGTAGCGCAGTACCGCATTGAGTTTTTTGTAATCTTCCGGGACGATCCATGGACCATCGTTGCGGAAGGCTTCCAGAGCATAGAGCAGATGGCCGCTGCCGGCGGCCGGCGAACCGGCGAGCAGGATACGGGTGTAGCCGTTTTCGCCGAGGCCGAGTTGGACGAAATCATTTTCGAGCTGGCGCGCGTAGTCGATGTGCGCGGCGCCGGCCGAGGAAAAATCGCCCTCGTCGGCAAAGTAGGGGCCCTTGCGATAGGTAACCTTATCGACTAGTTCCGGAATCAAAAAATTGAGATCGGTATAGCCCTGGCCATGGGCATGGGTCGGCATGTTCGCTGGTACGCTGGCGACGAAGGTGGCGAAATCCGTACCGTGATCGAGATTGAATCCGCGCAAGTAATACTGGTTGGCCTTGCCGCCGCCCGAGTGCTGGGTGACGATCATCCCTGGCACCAGTTCCAGAACTTCGCCCGGCCTGAGCAGCGGCAGCGAGGCGATATGTTCCTTGGTGACGATGCCTTCGCTCGTAGCTCCGGCGATTCCCGCGAGATTTTCATTTTGCGCGCGCACCTCGATGGTGGAAAAGCTCGGTGTGATGCTCTCTTCATTTGCCAGCGTGGCATGCGGCAGCAAGCTGAGCGCTATCGACAGGGCATGGATGGTGGTTCGCTGTTTCATGTTCATGACATCGCCGAAAGCAGGTAAATCCCATAGGAAGTGATGCCGGCGCCCGCGGTGCGGACGATCTTGCCTTCATAAATCAGGTGTAGCGCCTTGCCTAGACCGAAGCCGATCAGGTGCAGCACCAGCGTGCCGCAGAATGCGCCGAACATGTCGTACTGGGCCCCGGGCCCCTTGCCCATTTCCGTGCCATGCACGAAGCCGTGGAGATAGGCAAAGGCTGCCACCATCGATGAACTGACCCACACCGGCAGTTTGAGGACAATGGCGACGAAGAAGCCGAGCAGGGCGACCGAGGCGGCGACCCCGCGTTCCATCGACGGACTGAAATAATCGTGCAGGCCCTGCGCGATGCCGAGCATCATCGCCAGCGGAAAAATCAGCGCCAGCAAGTACTGGTTCTTGTCCTTGGCTTGTGCGATCCACAGGCCGACGGTGAGCATGGCGAGGAAGTGATCGGCGTTCAGGAAAGGATGACGAAAGCCGCGCACGAAGTCTTCCTGCGGTGTATGGCCGCAGCCGACGCAGGCCAGCACGGGTGAAATCGTTGACAGCGCGAGTACGACAAACAAACCAGCTCGAACCAGCGATTTTTGCGATGGCATGGCCTTGTTCTCCCCTGAAATGATTCGCTTTGCAAGCGAAGACAGGGGCCGATTCTAGCGACCGATGAATGCCATGTGAATGCGACAAAATGTCGCACCTATTTGATTAAAGGGTAAAACTTAACAGTTATCAATAATTCCTTGGGGTGCATGATGATGCCTGCTTGCGGAAGCTGAAAACAAAAAACCCGCGCAGACATCTGGCGGGTAATGGTTTCCTGCTATCGAGGTTCGATGACTCTGGAAAAAGAGGAACCTGCCGGAATTGCTTGGCGGAGACGCAGGGATTCGAACCCTGGATCCAGGTTTTGCCCGGATGCACCCTTAGCAGGGGTGTGCCTTCGACCACTCGGCCACGTCTCCGAAAGAGGGGCAACGGAAGACGTTGCCGCACTTTGCGCGGGCGAAGTATACCCGAGTCGATCGGGGTTCCGCCATGCGCGGCGAAGGACGGGTTGTCAATCGGCGTGCTTCACCGGTCGTCGTCACGCAGGCTGATACAGGGCCAGCCGCGTGCCGCTGCAATGCCGGTCAGGGTCGGATCGGCATCGACGGCGACGGGGCGCGTGACCTTTTCCAGCAGCGGCAGATCGTTGTGCGAATCGCTGTAAAACCAGCTCTCCTCGAAACTGCTCCACCAGAGCCCCAGGGATTCAAGCCAGGTCTCGACGCGCGCGATCTTGCCTTCGCGAAAAGCGGGGATGCCGCGCGGGCGACCGGTGAAGCGGCCGTCTGTCTGGGCGGGGATGGTGGCGACGAGATGACTGACGCCGAAGGCACGGGCGATCGGGCCGGTGACGAAACTGTTGGTCGCCGTGACGATGGCCAGCAGGTCGCCGCGCGCCCGATGTTCGGCGACCAGGTTGCGTGCGGCCGCGTGGATCAGGGGCTGGACGCGACGGGTCATGAATTCGGCATGCCAGGCATCGAGCTCCTCGCGCGAATGACGCGCCAGCGGGGCGAGCTGGAAGTCGAGAAAAGCCTGGATGTCCAGCGTGCCTTCCTGGTACTGGCGGTAGAACTCGAGGTTCCTGGCCTCATGCACCTCATGGTCGAGGACGCCCTGGGCAATCAGGAACTGCGCCCACTCGAAGTCGGAATCGCCGGCGAGCAGGGTGTTGTCGAGGTCGAACAGGGCAAGATTCATGATGGGTGGGTGTCGAGGTCGAGGCTGGTCTGCATCAATTCACGCAGCAGCGGCAGGGTTGGCGCGCGCTGCAGTTCGAGCGAGGCCCGGTCGAGCGCATCGAGCATGGCCAGCAGCGAAGGCAGGTCGCGGCGACCATGGCGAAGCAGATACTCCACGAGGGGGGGCTCCATCAGCATGCCGCGTTCCAGCGCATGGCGCGCCAGGGCGGCGGCTTTTTCCTCATCGGACAGGGTCTGGACTTCATAGATCAACAGCTGGCCGATGCGGGTGCGCAAGTCTTCGCGCAAGGCGAGCTGGCGTGGCGGCGTGCTGCCGGCGAGCAGCAACGCGAGGCCGAGGAAGCGCGCGGCATTGAACAGGCGGAAGAGGGCGATCTGGGCATCGGCCGAGAGCGTCTCGACATCGTCGATGACGAGCAGGCTGCCGGCGCTCGCCGTTTCATCATCCGCTACGGCGAGGAGAGCGTTGCTTGCTCGACCGCCTTGTAGCGCAGTGGCTTCATCAGCGCCGACTTTTTGCCCCGGTTTGTGGATCGTCGGCCGCTGTGCCGCGCTGGCGCAGGCGGCCAGCAGATGTGACTTTCCGCTGCCGGGAGGCCCCCACAGATAGATCGATTCGAAGTTGTGCGGCCTGGTCAGCAGCCGCAGGCGGGCGAGCAGTTCGCCATTGGCGCCGGTGATGAAATTGTCCAGGGTCGGCGGCTGTCCGGGCTGCAAATCGAGCAGCAGTTGCCGGGTCGGGCCGGCGGTGGTGGCGGAGATCATTGGCGCCCCAGATAGAAGCGGCTGGCGAGATAGGCGCGCCGCAACTCGCGCAGGCCCACGGCGAGCACCGCGGCGGCCGGCAAGGCGAGCAGCACGCCGAAGAAACCGAACAACTGGCCGAAGGCCAGCAGGGCGAAGATCACCGCCAGCGGATGCAGGCCGATGCGCTCGCCAACCAGATAGGGGGTGAGCAGGAAACTTTCCAGGAGCTGGCCCAGGCCATAGATGAGCAGCACGGCGAGCACCGGCGGCCAACCGGCAAATTGCAGCGCGGCGACCAGCAGGGCAAGGCCGAAGCCGCTGGCAAAGCCGAGGTAGGGAATGAAAATCAGCAGCCCGCTGACCAGGCCGATCGACAGGGCCGAAGGAATCGAGGCTAGCCACAGCGCGCCGCTGTAATACACGGCGAGCAGCAGCATGACCAGCAACTGGCCGCGCAGATACTGGGTGAGCACCGCGTCGATATCGTTGGCCAGGGCGGTGAGCCTGGCCTGCCAGGGCAGCGGCACGAGCTGGGTCAGGCGCCCGAGCAGGCGATGCCAGTCGAGCAGCAGATAAAACATCACCACCGGCACCAGCAGCAGATTGACGAGCAGGGAAAGCAGCAGCGAGCCGCCCAGTTGTGCCGAGGAATAGAGGCGCTCCAGAATGTTCTGCACCAGGCCCAGGTTGCCGGCGGCAAAGGTTTTCAGCGCCGCCGGGTCGAGTTGCAGGTGCAGGCCGAAGCGGTGTTCCAGCCAAGGCAGAAAGTCCTGATTGATTCGTTCGATGGCTTGCGGCGCACGGGCGGCGATGGTCTCGAGCTCGGCGAAGAAGAGGGGAAAGATCAGGAAAGCCAACAGGCCGACGATCAGCGCCAGCACACCCAGCACGAGCAGCACCGCGGCAGCTCGCGGCAGGCCGAGGCCGGTCAGGCGGTCGGCCGCGGGGTTGGCGATATAGGCCAGAATGCCGGCCAGCAGAAAGGGGGTGAGAATGCCGGCCAGCGCATGGAAGGCGACCAGCAACACCGCCAGGGCGGCGATCCAGAACACGGCATGCAGGCGATCGGCTGGGGATGAGGTCATTTCAAGTAGAATTTGCGGCGCTCGTGCCGGCTGCGTTGCAGTGCGAATTATCGCCCGTTTGTACCCCTTTGGGTTTCGATTCGAATCACCGCTCGCTTCGCCGCTCATTCCGGCGTGCTGCCAGCGCCGACTTTTTCAAGGATGCCCCCCTGTGACCACGCCCACTCCCCTGACCTATCGCGATGCCGGTGTCGATATCGATGCCGGCGATGCCCTTGTCGAACGCATCAAGCCGGCGGCCCGGCGCACCCTGCGGCCCGAGGTGCTGGCCGGCATCGGCGGTTTCGGCGCGCTGTTCGAGCTGGCCAGGAAATATACCGAGCCGGTGCTGGTCTCCGGCACCGACGGCGTCGGCACCAAGCTCAGGCTCGCCTTCGAATGGCAGCGTCATGACGGCGTCGGCCAGGATCTGGTGGCGATGAGCGTCAATGACATTCTGGTGCAGGGCGCCGAACCCCTGTTCTTCCTCGACTACTTCGCCTGCGGCCATCTCGACGTCGATACCGCCGCCCGCGTGGTCGAAGGCATCGCCCGCGGCTGCGAGCTGGCCGGCTGCGCCCTGATCGGCGGCGAAACGGCGGAAATGCCGAGCATGTATCCCGCGGGCGAATACGATCTGGCCGGCTTTGCCGTCGGCGTGGTGGAAAAGGCGCACATCATCAGCGGCCGCTCGATCCGTCCCGGCGACGTGGTGCTGGGCATCGCTTCGTCCGGCGCGCATTCCAACGGCTATTCGCTGATCCGCAAGATCATCGAGCGTAGCGGGGCGACGCCGGATACCCGGATTGCCGGCGTGCCGCTGGCCGATGCGGTGATGGCGTCCACGCACATCTACGTCAAGTCCCTGCTGGCGCTGATCCAGACCCTCGGCGGGCAGGGGGTCAAGGGCATGGCGCACATCACCGGCGGCGGGCTGACCGGAAACATTCCGCGCATCCTGCCCGCGCAGGTCACCGCCGTGATCGAGAAGAGCGCCTGGCCGCTGCCGCCCCTGTTTCAGTGGTTGCAGGGCGAAGGCCAGGTGGCCGACGACGAAATGCATCGCGTCTTCAACTGCGGCATCGGCATGGTCGTCATCGTCGCCGAAGCCGAAGCCGGCGTCGCCATGCAGCTCCTCGCCGCGGCCGGCGAGAAGGTCTTCGCCATCGGCCGCATCGCAGCGCGCAAGGAAGGACAGGCACAGACCATCGTCGTTTGATTAGCCACAAAGCTCAGCTTGTCATTCCGGGCTGCGAAGCGGAACCCGGAATCCAGGAGTGACCCTCGGCACTTCGCCGTAACCCCGGCATGGATTCCGGATCGTCCCCGGATCAAGTCCGGGGCCGTCCGGAATGACGGAGAAGAGGTGTCATTCCGGGCTTGGCCCGGAATCCAGGAGTGGCCTTCGGTGCTTCGAGATTTCGCTCAGCGCAGGGGCAACTCGGTTTGCGCAAGCTCGACGGCTTCTCCGGGCGGGCGTGGGATCGCAAGTCCGCCGACGCGAACGCCGAGCAGGCGCAGGCGGCGTTCCAGGTCGGTGCGGCGCAGGCATTCGCCGGCCGCGCGGCGGATCAGGCGGGGGTCGGCGGTGGCTTCCGGCAGCGTCAGGTCACGGGTGACGGTGGTGAAATCGGCATAGCGCAGCTTGATGCCGATGGTGCGGCCGGCCACACCCTTGCGTTCGAGATCGGCGGCGACCGGCAGGCAGAGCTCGTTGAAGGTTTCGCGCAGCAGGTCGCGGTCGGCGCGGGCAGAAAGGTCGCGCTCGAAAGTGGTCTCGCGGCTCACCGATTTCGGCGCTCGCTCGGTGACCAGCGGGCTGTCGTCGATGCCCTGCGCCGCCTGATGCAGCCAGAGTCCGCTCGTGCGACCGAAATGCCGTTGCAATAACATGGGATCGGCCGCGGCCAGCTCGCCGATGGCATGGATGCCGAGCGCGGCAAGTTTCTCGCTGGCCTTGGGGCCGATGCCGTTGATCTTGCACACCGGCAGCGGCCATAGCCGCGCGGGGATGTCGACCGCCGCGAGCAGGGTGATGCCATCGGGTTTGTCGAGATCGGAGCAGATCTTCGCCAGCAGCTTGTTGGGGGCGATGCCGAGCGAACAGGTGAGGCCGGTGGCCGCGCGTACCGCGGCCTTGATCCGGCGTGCCAGCGCGAGGACCTCGCCTTCGTCGCCGGCGAGCTCGCCGAGGTCGATGTAGATTTCATCGATGCCGCGGTCCTCGATGCGGGGGGCGATGGCGGCCACGGCCGCCTTGAAGCGCTGCGAGGCTTCGCGATAGGCCTCGAAGTTGGCCGGCAGCAAGATCGCCCGCGGCGCGAGACGCGCCGCCTGCATGATGCCCATGCCGGAAGAGAGGCCAAGGGCCCGCGCGGCATAGGTGGCGGTGGTGAGCACGCCGCGCCCGCTGTAGTCGGCCAGACGGGCGAATTCAAACGAGCCGTCGGGCAGCCGGCGTGGTGGCGGCGCGCGGCGGCCGCCGACCGCGACCGGCAGTCCGGCGAGTTCCGGATAGGCAAGCAGCTCGACCGAAGCGAAGAAGGCATCCATGTCGAGATGGGCGATGCGCCGGCTCACGGTGGTTTCTCCTGCGCAGCGCGCCTATTTCTTGCGGCCGTAATAGCCGATCAGCGTCGTCTGGCCGAGCGAGGCGCCGTGCACCATATAGCCGACCAGAGAAGGGTTGGCATCCGGCGGCAGGTCGAGCTTGTCCACCTTCAGCGCATACAGCGTGAAGCGATAACGGTGCGGCTGGTCGCCCGCCGGCGGGCAGGGGCCGCCCCAGCCCGGCGCGCCGAAATCGGTTTTCGGCTGCATGGCGCCCGCGGGCAACGCCGAGCCATCGGCCTTGCCGGCGCCTTGAAGCAGCGCAGTCACGCTGGCCGGGATATTCACCACCAGCCAGTGCCACCAGCCGGCGCCGCCGGTCGGTGCATCGGGGTCATGCACCAGCAGGGCGAAGCTCTTCGTCCCCGCCGGTACATCCTTCCAGGCCAGCGCCGGCGAGAGGTTTTCGCCGGCGCAGCCATAGCCGTTGTAGACATGGCGCTGCCCGAGCATGCCATCGGGCTTGAAATCCGGACTGCCGAGTTCGAGGGCACCAGCGGTGGTGCCGACGATCAGGCCGGCGGTGAGGACGATGCTCGCAACAAGACGGTGACGCATCGGATTCTCCTTTCGGTCAGGGAGCGGTAATGCTATCAGTCCGTCACGCGCTGTAGATGACGCTCGACCGCGGCCAGCACGGCGCGTGGGGTGGCCGCGGCGAAAGGATCGAAGCGGACGAGTCCTTCCATGCCGCGCAGCCAGGTGAGCTGGCGCTTGGCCAGTTGGCGCGTGGCGTAGATGCCGCGCTCGAGGAGTTGGTTTTCGGGAAGTTCGCCTTCGAGCATCTGCCAGACCTGGCGATAGCCGACGCAGCGCAGCGCAGGCAGTTCGGCATGCAGGCGATAGCGTTGACGCAGAGTCTCGACTTCGGCGACGAGTCCGCTGTCGAGCATCAGCGCGAAGCGTTCGGCGATGCGCCGGTGCAGCTCGCCGCGCTCGGCCGGTTCGAGGGAAATGACGAGCGCATCATAAGGCAGGGCCTCGGCGGTGTGCCGGGCAAGATGCGCGCTCATCGGTCGGCCCGAAAGACGGATGATCTCCAGCGCACGCTGGATGCGCTGGGCATCGTTGGGCGCCAGGCGCGCAGCGGTGGCCGGGTCGAGCCGGGCCAGCTCCGCGTGCAGCGCCGGCCAGCCGCGCAGGGCGGCTTCGCGGCCGATCCCGGCGCGCAGGGCAGGGTCGGCAGCGGGCAGCGCGGCCAGTCCTTCGCGCAGCGCCTTGACGTAGAGCATGGTGCCGCCGACCAGCAGCGGGATGCGCCCGGCCGCGGTGATCGCCGCCATCTCGCGCAGGGCATCGGTGCGGAAGCGGGCGGCGGAGTAGCGTTCCTCCGGCGTGATCAGGTCGATCAGCCGGTGCGGGAAGCGGGCCAGTGTCGCGGCATCGGGTTTGGCCGTGCCGATGTCCATGTCGCGGAAGACCTGGGCCGAATCGATACTGACGATCTCGCAGGGGAAGCGGGAGGCGATCTCGAAGGCCAGTTGCGTCTTGCCGCTGGCCGTCGCGCCGAGGGCGGGCGAGGCGGGTGGCTGAGTGTGTTCGCCCGCAGGGCGAAGGCTGGAAGGCAATGCCGTCATTGGCCGCGCATGAACAGTTTGTCCAGCTCGGCGAGCGACAGTTGGGTCCAGGTCGGGCGGCCGTGGTTGCACTGGTCGGCACGCTCGGTGGTTTCCATCTGGCGCAAGAGGGCGTTCATCTCGGGCAGGCTGAGCAGGCGGTGGGCGCGCACCGCGCCGTGGCAGGCGAGGGTGGACAGCAGCTCGTTGCGTCGCGCTTCGATCACCTGGCTGGCCGGGTAGTCGGCCAGTTCATGCAACAGGGCGTGGAGCAGTGCGGGCAGGTTGCCGACGGCAAGCAGCGTCGGCGCTTCGCGCAGGGCGAGTTCGCCGTGGCTCAAGGGGGCGAGGTCGAAGCCGAGGCGGGTGAAGGTGGCGGCATGCGCCTCAAAGGTCGCCATCTCGTGCGCGTCGACGCGGATGACGACCGGTACCAGCAGCTGCTGGGTTGGCCCGGAGCCGCTGGCGAAGGTGCTTTTCAGTGTTTCGTAGAGAATGCGTTCGTGCGCCGCGTGCATGTCGACCAGCACCAAGCCGGCCGCGTTTTGCGCCACGATGTAGATGCCATGCACCTGGCCGAGGGCGAAGCCGAGCGGCGGCATGTCATTGCCGGTGGTTTGCTCCCCGGTGTGAAAACTCGGTGCTGATGGCACGGCGATTTCGTCCGGGGACGGGTGGGCGGCCTGGACGAAATCGAAATAGGGGCGGGTGGCGGCCTCGTTGACCGCGAAGCCCGCGCCGAAGCCCGTCTGCCGGGCGGTGGCGAACCCGTCCGGCGACCTGCTGTCGGCAGGCGTTGCGGCCTCTGGCCTGTCCGCCCCGGCCAGCGGTACGGCGAGGGCGCGGTGCACGGCATGGAAGACGAACTGGTGAATGCCGCGCGCCTCGCGAAAGCGCACTTCGATCTTGGCCGGATGAACATTGACATCGACACCCGCCGGATCGAGTTCGAGGAACAGCACGTAGGCCGGATGCCGTGCGCCGTGGAGCACGTCTTCATAGGCCTGGCGCACCGCATGGGCGAGCAGCTTGTCGCGGACGAAGCGGCCATTGACGAAGAAATATTGTTCATCGCGGCCAGCGCGCGAGTAGGCGGGCAGGGCGGCGAGACCGAACAGCCGGAGTCCGCCGGCGGCCACTTCGATGGGGCGGGCGTGCGGAAAGAAATCTTCGCCGAGCAGATCCCGGGCGCGGCCCGAAAAGTTCCCGTCGGGACGCAAAGCGCTGGCGCTGGCGAGACGGCGCCTGGGCCGGCCATCGTGGCTGAGGGTGAAGGCGACCTCGGGCCGGGCCAATGCCATGCGGCGCACCACTTCGTCGCAATGGGCGAACTCGGTGGCGGCGGACTTGAGGAATTTGCGCCGCGCCGGAGTGTTGTAGTACAGATCGGCGACCTCGATCACGGTACCGGCAGTCAGCGCGGCGGGCTCGGCCGAGGTGGCGCCGGGGTGCAGGCGATAGGCGTGCGGCGCGGCCAAATGCCGGCTGGTGAGGGTGAGGCGGGCGACCGCGGCGATCGAGGCCAGCGCCTCGCCGCGAAAGCCGTAGCTGGCGACCCGTTCCAGATCGGCGAGGCTGGCGATCTTGCTCGTCGCGTGGCGTTGCAGGGCCAGCGGCAGATCGACGGGAGCGATGCCGCCGCCGTCGTCGAGCAGGCGGATCAGGCGCACGCCGCCTTCTTCCAGATGCACCTCGATCCTGCTCGCCCCGGCATCGAGGCTGTTCTCGATCAGTTCCTTGACCACCGAGGCCGGCCGCTCGACCACCTCGCCGGCGGCGATCTGGCTGATCAGCTGATCGGGCAGCGGGCGAATCGACGGCGGAGCGGATGAAGAAGTCATGAACGAAGGGCCGGAGCAATGCGGGAAGAAACCGCTGATAAGCCGTCATGCCTGCGCCGGCGGGCATCCCGTGCGATGCTGCCCGTGGATTCCCGCTTTCGCGGGAATGACCAGGATGTTCGGAGCGGGCTTTCGGTGTTTCCAGAAGCGATTATAGCGAACCCGAGCTCACCCATTTGGCATCCCGCTGAATTCCCGCTTTCGCGGGAATGACGAAGCCTGGCTTGTCGACGGTCAGGGATGCGGGGTAATGTCCCCCGCATCGGGAAAGTCAGCTTCCGGTAAAATCCGCCTCCCTCCTTACCTCGTGACCGCGCGTGGAACTCCTTGCCCAATTCATCGACATCGTCCTTCATCTCGACAAGCACCTGGCCCTGCTCCTGGCGCAGTACGACACCTGGATCTACGTCATCCTGTTCGCCATCGTCTTTTGCGAGACCGGCCTGGTGGTGATGCCCTTCCTGCCCGGCGATTCGCTGCTGTTCGTGGCCGGGGCGCTGGCGGCGACCAGCGGCGACGGCTTCAACATCACCACGCTGATCATCGTGTTGATCGCCGCCGCGGTGCTGGGCGACAACACCAACTACGCCATCGGCCGCTGGGCCGGGCAACGCATCATGCGCTGGGGCGCTGGCTCGCGTCTGTTCAACCGCGCGGCGTTCGACAAGACCCATCATTTCTATGAACGTCATGGCGGCAAGACCATGGTGCTGGCGCGTTTCCTGCCGCTGGTGCGCACCTTCGCGCCCTTCGTCGCCGGGGTCGCGCGGATGCCCTATCCACGTTACTTCGCCTTCGATTTCGCCGGCGCCGTGCTCTGGGTCGGCTCGCTCTGTCTGGCCGGCTACTGGTTCGGCAACCTGCCGTGGATCAAGGCCAACCTGTCGCTGGTGATTTTCGCCATCATCGGTTTGTCGCTCTTGCCGATGCTCGCCGGCTGGTTGCGGCATCGACTGGCGCAGCGCGCGGGATGAAACCGCGGCTGGCGCTGCTCTGCCTCGCCCTGCTCGCCGGTTGCGCGCAGACCGGTTCGGTCGGCCAGTCGGTGGGAAACTTCGATCCGAAACAGATCGCCAAGGCCGACATCGACCGCGTCGCCGACACCCATCGGCGCGAGCTGTTCGCCAGCCTGCGGGTGCTCGCCGTGAAGCTCTACCGGCGCAATCCACGGGAGTGGAAAAAAGGCGGGTACGCCAGCCTCGACGCCGCGCTCGACAAGCTGCTCGATCCGCGCGGTGGCTGGCGCCTGCCGGCGCTGGAAGGCAAGTTCGGCACCGATGCCATCCTGCTTTCGCTCAACCCCGATTACCCGGGCGACCGGGTGGCCGCCTTCATCAGCGGCCTGGGCGGCATGCTCGATGCCGCGTTCGATCACAAGACCGAATTCTTCCTGCTCGACGAGCTCGATCCGCAAAAGCTCTACAACAGTGCGCGCAACATCGAAATCGCCGCCTGGAAGCTGGCCAGCGCGAAAGATGCCAATGGCAATCCGCTGCTGCTCAGCAACGAGGTAGCGACACCCAATCAACCCGCCAACCTCAGCTTCGAGCGCGAGTTCGGCAAGATGATCGGCAACCTCGATCTGCTCTCGCATCTGATCGCCGATAAAAGCAACCGCACCCTCGCCCATGTCTCGCAAAGCCTGGCGACGGCGATGTTCCTGCCGGTGGTGGCGCTGCGATGACAGCCTATGTCATTCTCGTTTCCGGGCGCGGCAGCAACATGCAGGCGCTGCTTGATGCCGCACTGCCCGGACGATGCGCCGCCGTGATCAGTAACCGGGCGGGAGCGGGCGGGCTGGCGATAGCCGCCGCGCGCGGCATTCCGGCCGTCGTCGTCGATCATCGCGATTACCCGGATCGGGAGACATTCGATGCCGCGCTGGCGGCGGAAATCGAACGGCATGCGCCCGCCCTGGTGCTGCTCGCCGGCTTCATGCGCATCCTGGGCACCGGCTTCGTCGAACGCTTCGCCGGCCGCCTGCTCAACATCCACCCTTCGCTGCTGCCTGCCTTTCGCGGCGTCGATACGCATGCCCGGGCGCTCGCCGCCGGAGTCAGGATTCATGGCTGCAGCGTGCATTTCGTCACCGCCGCGCTCGATGGCGGGCCGCTCATCGCCCAGGCCGCCGTGCCGGTACTGGTCGGGGATGACGCCGCCAGCCTCGGCGTGCGGGTGCTGGCCGCCGAACACCGGCTCTACCCCCAGGTCGCGCGCTGGTTTCTCGAAGGACGCCTGCGTCTCGATGGCGAGCATGTGAAGTTGCGGGGTGAGCGGCCGCCGGCCGACACGCTGTTCGTGCCGCCACTGGATTGACATGCTGCTGCTCATCGCTTTCCTCGCCTCGGCGACGCTGCATGCCGTCGTAATGATCGGTCCGGACTGGGCCTTGCCCGACTGGAGCAGGGACGGGGCCGCGGCCTGAAGCCGGTCGGGCTGGGAGCCAGGGATACGTTGAGACTGGAAGCGGGGATGATGCTTTACGGCAACGAAATGAACGAGAACGTCACCCCCTTTGAAGTCGTGTAC
>PHCV01000019.1 GCA_002842395.1 Betaproteobacteria bacterium HGW-Betaproteobacteria-11 | reverse complement strand
CTGATTGCTCCGATCGCCATGGAAGAAGGCCTGCGCTTTGCCATCCGCGAGGGCGGACGCACCGTCGGTGCCGGAGTCGTGGCAAAGATTATTGAGTAATACTTGTTCACGCGGGGCGATATCTGCTACTGCGGATATTTCCTGGTGGTCTCTGCTGCAGGGGTGTAGCTCAATTGGCAGAGCGGCGGTCTCCAAAACCGCAGGTTGGGGGTTCGATTCCCTCCGCCCCTGCCAATGGGTCTTGTTGTTGTGTACTGCTGGTTAACATTATAAATGGCCGATAAACTCAAGTTTTCCTTGGCGTTGCTGCTTTTGGCCGCGGGTGTGGGTGGTTTCTACTATCTTGGCGAACAGCCAATGATAGTCCGTGTCCTGTCCGTGCTTATCGGTCTGGGGGTTGGGGTTGCGGTGGCCTGGTTTACCGAGCCGGGAAGCCATTTCATCCAGTTCTCGCGCGAAGCTATTGTTGAAGCGAAAAAAGTGGTCTGGCCGTCGAAGCGGGAAACGGTGCAAACAACGGGGGTTGTATTTGCGTTTGTTCTGATCATGGCGGTTGTGTTGTGGACGACGGACAAGAGCCTTGAATGGGTGCTTTACGACCTCATCCTGGGCTGGAAAAAATTATGACAAAACGTTGGTATGTCGTTCACGCCTATTCGGGATTCGAGAAATCGGTACAACGATCGCTTGTTGAGCGTGTCGCTCGCGCAGAGATGCTTGAGAAATTTGGCCAAATACTCGTTCCGGTAGAAGAAGTTGTCGAAATGAAGAATGGGCAGAAAACGGTTTCCGAGAGGAAGTTTTTCCCTGGCTATGTCCTCGTCGAAATGGAGATGGATGACGAGACCTGGCATCTGGTGAAAAGCACTCCGAAGGTTACCGGATTCATTGGCGGTACGGCGATGCGTCCAACGCCAATTTCCGATAAGGAAGTTGCCAAGATCATGCAGCAGGTTCAGGACGGTGTGGAGAAACCACGTCCCAAGGTGTTGTTTGAAATAGGCGAGATGGTCAGAATCAAAGAAGGACCGTTTGCCGACTTCAATGGCAATGTTGAAAGCGTTAACTATGAGAAGAGCAGGCTTCATGTCTCGGTTACCATTTTCGGCCGAGCCACTCCGGTTGAACTGGATTTCGCTCAAGTCGAGAAAACATGATGCCGTGGTCGCTTTGGAGGAGTGCAGGTTAGATCTTGTTTTGTTGTTTTGTAGTATCGAGGAGTGTTAGTAGGGATACCGAAAGCACGTTAAGACTCATCGCATAAGGGAGCCATCATGGCCAAGAAGATTATCGGTTATATCAAGTTGCAGGTGCCTGCAGGCAAGGCGAATCCATCACCCCCGATCGGGCCTGCGCTTGGTCAGCGCGGACTCAACATCATGGAGTTCTGCAAGGCGTTTAATGCCCAGACCCAAGGATTGGAGCCGGGGCTGCCCATTCCCGTCGTGATTACGGCGTTCGCCGACAAGAGCTTTACTTTTGTGATGAAGACGCCACCGGCGACCATTCTCATCAAAAAGGCAGCGGGCATTCAGAAAGGCTCGGCAATTCCCCATACAGACAAGGTGGGTAAGATAACTCTGGCGCAAGCCGAGGAGATTGCCAAGGCGAAGATGAAGGATCTCACGGCAGCCAATCTTGATGCGGCGGTACGTACGATTGCAGGGTCGGCTCGCAGCATGGGCGTTACGGTGGAAGGACTCTAATCATGGCCAAACTTTCCAAACGTATTCAGTCGATTCGCGCAAAAGTCGATCGCAACAAGGTATATCCCCTGGTAGATGCCTTGGCATTGATCAAGGAATGTTCAAACGCCAAGTTTGATGAGTCCGTGGATATCTCCGTCAACCTGGGCGTCGATGCCAAAAAATCCGATCAGGTTGTTCGTGGATCAGTGGTGTTGCCTGCCGGTACGGGGAAAACGGTGCGTGTTGCTGTCTTTGCTCAGGGCGATAAGGCCGAAATGGCGAAAGCCGCCGGTGCGGATATCGTCGGTTTCGACGATCTTGCCGCAGAAGTCAAGGCCGGTAACATGAATTTCGATGTGGTCATCGCAACGCCTGACGCGATGCGAATTGTCGGTGCATTGGGCCAGATTCTTGGTCCTCGCGGCCTGATGCCAAATCCAAAAGTTGGCACCGTGACAATGGATGTGGCCACCGCGGTGAAGAACGCCAAGGCTGGTCAGGTTCAGTATCGTACGGACAAGGCGGGAATCGTACATTGTACGGTTGGCCGCGCATCGTTTAGTGTTGAATCGCTCCAGCAGAACACGGCGGCCCTGATTGACGCCTTGCAAAAGGCCAAGCCGTCGGCTTCGAAGGGACAGTATTTGCGAAAGATTTCGCTCTCCAGCACGATGGGCGTGGGTATTCGTGTTGATCAGGCCAGTCTGGGGGCGCAGGGTTAAAAGAGACTTTGGGCTGCTGCGTATAACCAACAAGCTACGCAGCAGGTTATCAAAGACCGCAGGTGTCTGTTGGACTTAAGCATCGGTGGCAGATCAACGCAACCGTAGCCTGCGCAGATGGCGTTACCCGATACTAGGAAGTGTGTATGCAGTTCCTGAATGAAGGTCGCCGTGTTGCCAGAGCCGACTTTCCGGCCTGGCTGTTTGACTAGGAGTTGACCGTGAGTCTCAATCTTGACGACAAGAAGGCGGTAGTTGCCGAGGTATCTGCTGTCATAGCGAATGCCCAGTCGATTATTGTCGCGGAGTATCGTGGTCTTGAGGTGGTTGATCTCACCGTGCTGCGTGCCAATGCACGTCAGTCCGGTGTGTATTTGCGCGTGTTGAAAAACACCCTGGTGCGACGTGCCATTTCTGGCACGCAGTTCGAAGTGCTTTCCGAGAAACTGGTTGGTCCTTTGATCTATGGAATATCCACGGATCCAGTGACTGCAGCCAAGTTGCTTAATGACTTCGCCAAGGGCAAGGAAAAGCTGGTAATCAAGGCAGGTGCGATGCCCCACTACGTCATGGACGCAGCGGGAGTCAAAGCACTTGCCTCGATGCCGAGTCGCGAGGAATTGCTGTCCAAGCTCCTTGGAACCATGCAGGCGCCAATCACCCAGTTTGTTCGTACGCTCAATGAAGTCCCGACCAAGTTTGTGCGGGGGCTCGCTGCAGTACGCGATACAAAAGAGACCGCATGAGTGTTCTTAATGTTTTAACTTTCATTCAGGAGTTGTAATTATGGCTGTTAATAAAGCAGAAATTCTCGATGCCATTGCTGGCATGACCGTTCTTGAACTTTCCGAGCTGATCAAGGAAATGGAGGAAAAGTTTGGGGTATCCGCTGCCGCTGCTGCCGTGGCCGTCGCTGCTCCTGCAGCCGGGGCCGCTGTTGCTGCTGAGGAACAAACTGAATTTACTGTCATGCTCCTCGCCGCTGGCGAGAAAAAGGTTGAAGTAATCAAGGTGGTTCGTGCGGCAACCGGTCTTGGTCTGAAGGAAGCCAAGGATGTGGTTGATGGGGCGCCGAAGGCTGTTAAAGAAGGCGTCTCCAAGGCGGACGCAGAGGCTCTCAAGAAACAGCTTGAGGAAGCTGGCGCCAAAGTTGAAGTCAAGTAACGATGTCTTACGACGGGTTGGCGGCATTGCCGTCAACCCGTTTTGTGTTTCTGAATATGAAGTTTGTGTTTTCTGCGGCATGTGACTCGAGGTTGCAAGAGAGCATTGCTGCCAGGTAGATAAAGTAGCAATTCTGTCTTTTAATTTTTGCACATGAATCAAGAATGGAGCCACCATGGCGTATTCCTACACTGAAAAAAAGCGCATTCGTAAAAGTTTTGCCAAACGAGAAAACGTTCTGAATGTTCCTTTTCTGCTGGCAACCCAGATTGAGTCCTATATGCACTTTTTGCAGGCGGAAGTGCCGCCATCGCAACGCCAGAATCATGGCCTGCAGGCTGCATTCACTTCAATTTTCCCCATCGTTGCCCATTCTGGAAATGCACGGCTGGACTTTATCGAATACACCTTGGGCGAACCGATTTTCGATGTCAGGGAATGCCAGCAGCGTGGCCTTACTTTTGCCAGCCCATTGCGTGCGAAGTTGCGACTCATACTGCTTGATCGGGATACCAAGGCTGTGAAGGAAATCAAGGAGGATCAGCCTCTGTATATGGGCGAGATTCCCTTGATGACGAGTACTGGTTCCTTCGTGATTAATGGAACCGAGCGCGTAATCGTTTCGCAATTGCATCGCTCGCCAGGTGTCTTTTTTGAGCATGACAAGGGCAAAACACACAGTTCAGGAAAACTGTTGTTTTCGGCCCGGATCATTCCTTATCGCGGGTCGTGGCTGGACTTCGAGTTTGATCCGAAAGACATCCTGTTTTTCCGGATAGATCGCCGTCGGAAAATGCCCGTGACGATTTTGCTCAAGGCGATAGGAATGACGCCTGAGCAAATTCTTGGCACCTTTTTTGAGTTTGACAACTTTTATTTCACAAAGAAGGGGATTGAGTTCGCGCCAGTTCTTGATCGGTTGCGGGGTGAAATGGCAAAGTTCGACATTCTCGACAAGGCCGGGAAAATTATCGTTGCCAAGGATAAAAGAATTACTGCAAGACATATCCGTGATCTGACGGAGGCAGGAATCAAGAGACTTGTCGTGCCTGAAGAATACATGATGGGCCGCGTCGTCGCACAACCGGTCATTGACCGAGAGACGGGTGAAGTGCTTGCTAGCGCCAATGACGAGATTACCGAGGAACTGCTGGCTAAACTGATTGCGGGGGGCATCGATCATCTGCAGACGCTTTATGTGAATGATCTTGATCGGGGTGATTACATTTCGTCGACTTTGAGGCTTGATGAAACCGCTGATCAGTGGGCTGCCCGTGTCGCCATTTACCGCATGATGCGCCCTGGTGAGCCGCCAACCGAAGACGCAGTCGAGAACCTGTTTCATAGTCTGTTTTATTCCAGCGAACGCTATGACCTTTCTGCCGTCGGGCGCATGAAATTTAATCGACGTGTCGGTCGAGATGAGATTGATGGGCCGGGCACCCTATCGAACGAAGATGTTGTTGATGTAATTCGCATTCTGGTGGAGTTGCGTAATGGCCGCGGTGAAGTTGACGATATTGACCATCTTGGAAATCGCCGAGTTCGATCCGTCGGCGAGCTGGCAGAGAACCAGTTCCGTGCTGGCCTGGTCCGTGTTGAGCGGGCCGTCAAGGAAAGGCTGAATCAGGCTGAGAGCGACAATCTGATGCCGCACGATCTGATCAATGCCAAGCCTATTTCTGCTGCAATCAAGGAGTTCTTCGGATCAAGTCAGCTTTCCCAATTCATGGACCAGACAAATCCATTATCGGAAATCACGCATAAGCGCCGGGTTTCGGCACTTGGCCCTGGTGGATTGACCCGCGAGCGCGCTGGATTTGAGGTACGCGACGTTCATCCAACTCACTACGGTCGAGTTTGCCCAATCGAGACTCCGGAGGGCCCGAATATCGGGCTGATCAATTCGCTGGCGCTCTATGCGCGAACTAACGAATACGGATTTCTGGAAACGCCCTATCACAGGGTAGATGGAGGGCACGTTAGTGACGAAGTTGAATTTCTTTCTGCAATTGAAGAGGGAAAATATGTCATCGCTCAGGCGAATGCTCAACTCGACAAGAAACATAAGCTTACCGATGCACTGGTGTCATGTCGGGTAAAGGGTGAGTTCGAACTCAAGGAGGCCGCAGACGTCGACTACATGGATGTAGCTCCCAGCCAGATTGTGTCCGTTGCTGCTTCATTGATCCCTTTTCTGGAACATGACGATGCGAACCGTGCCCTAATGGGTGCAAACATGCAACGCCAGGCCGTTCCATGTTTGCGACCAGAAAAAGCCTTGGTTGGGACCGGAATCGAACGTACTGTCGCAGTCGATTCTGGAACTGCCGTGCAGGCGCTGCGGGGGGGGTTGGTGGACTACGTTGACGCGAACCGGATTGTGGTGCGCGTCAATGACACAGAGACAGTTGCCGGTGAAGTAGGGGTCGATATTTATAACCTGATCAAGTACACGCGCTCCAACCAGAATACAAACATAAACCAGCGCCCGATCGTAAAAGTTGGTGATGTAATTGCCAAGGGAGACGTGGTGGCGGATGGAGCTTCAACCGATCTCGGTGAATTGGCGCTGGGCCAGAACATGCTGGTTGCCTTTATGCCCTGGAATGGATACAACTTTGAGGATTCCATCCTAATATCCGAACGGGTGGTTGCAGAGGATCGATTTACTTCCATTCATATTGAAGAGCTTACCGTTGTTGCGCGTGATACAAAGCTTGGCCCGGAAGAAATCACACCCGATATCGCTACGCTAGGAGAGCCCCAACTTGGGCGCCTGGATGAATCAGGGATCGTGTTTATTGGCGCTGAAGTTGAGGCCGGTGATGTTTTGGTAGGCAAAGTCACCCCCAAGGGCGAAACGCAACTCACACCTGAAGAGAAGTTGCTCCGTGCAATTTTTGGTGAAAAGGCGTCTGATGTAAAGGACACTTCGTTGCGTGTTCCCTCCGGGATGGTGGGCACGGTCATTGATGTGCAGGTCTTTACGCGCGAAGGGATTGAGCGTGATAAACGCGCCCAGTCAATAATCGACGATATGCTTAAAGGATACAAAAAAGATCTGGCGGACCAGATGCGGATTGTCGAGCATGACACCTATGCTCGAATCGAGAAGCTGCTCTTAAGAAAGACAGCCAATAAAGGACCAAAGAAGCTGGCCAAGGGCAGCACAATTACCAAAGACTACCTTGCCTCCGTCGACCATTATCATTGGTTCGATATTTCTTTGGCTGATGAAGAAGCACAACAGCAGTTGGAAAGTTTGCGTGAGTCGCTTGAGCAGACGCGCAAGGATTTCGATGAGCTATTCGAAAAGAAGAAAAAGAAACTTACGCAAGGTGATGACTTGCCTCCTGGCGTGCAAAAAATGGTCAAAGTTTACTTGGCCGTAAAGCGGCGGCTTCAGCCTGGCGACAAAATGGCTGGACGCCACGGAAACAAGGGCGTCGTTTCAAAGATTGTTCCGATAGAGGACATGCCGCACATGGCGGATGGTACGCCAATGGATATCGTGCTCAATCCACTCGGTGTTCCATCCCGGATGAACATTGGACAGATCCTGGAGACCCACCTTGGATGGGCGGCCAAGGGATTGGGCATGAAAATAGGTGAAATGGTAAAGAAGCAATCACCGATACCTGAGATCCGGAAATTTTTAACCAAGGTCTATAACACATCGGGGCGCAAGGAAGACATCAGTAGTCTCTCTGATGATGAGGCCGTAGAACTCGCGCGTAACCTTGAGAAGGGTGTGCCTTTCGCTACTCCAGTATTTGATGGAGCACATGAATCCGAGATCAAGTTTATGCTCGACCTAGCTGGTTTGCCGGCTGATGGGCAGGTTATGCTGTTCGACGGTCGCACAGGAGAGGCTTTCGACCGGAGGGTGACCGTCGGATACATGCACGTTCTTAAGCTGCACCATCTGGTTGACGACAAGATGCATGCGCGCTCTACAGGTCCATATAGTCTCGTTACACAACAACCCCTCGGTGGTAAAGCCCAGTTTGGTGGACAGCGCTTCGGAGAAATGGAGGTGTGGGCTTTGGAAGCTTATGGGGCTGCATACGTCCTGCAGGAGATGCTGACTGTTAAGTCTGATGACGTAACCGGGCGTACAAAGGTATACGAAAACATAGTCAAGGGCGAACACAAGATCGACGCCGGGATGCCGGAGTCCTTTAATGTGCTAGTTAAAGAAATTCGTTCGCTGGCAATCGATATTGATCTTGAACGTCACTGACCCCGATAGCTGCTCACTGGAGATGACCACATGAAGAGCCTGTTTGCAGACCTTTTCAAACAAAACCTAGCAACCGAGAACGAATTCGATGCGATTACCATCGGATTGGCCTCACCGGACAAAATACGGTCTTGGTCTTATGGCGAGGTAAAGAAGCCCGAAACGATTAACTATCGCACATTTAAGCCTGAACGGGATGGTTTGTTTTGCGCCAAGATTTTTGGACCCGTGAAGGATTATGAATGCCTTTGCGGGAAATATAAGCGGCTTAAGCACCGCGGTGTGATTTGCGAAAAATGCGGTGTTGAAGTAACGCAATCAAAGGTACGCCGGGAGCGTATGGCACATATCGAGCTTGCCTCCCCGGTAGCGCATATCTGGTTTCTGAAAAGTCTCCCTAGTCGGCTCGGCATGGTGCTTGATATGACATTGCGAGACATCGAACGTGTGTTGTATTTCGAAGCTTTTGTTGTGGTTGATCCCGGCATGACGCCTTTGGTTCGCGGGCAGCTGTTAACGGAAGATGATTACTTGGCGAAGGTTGAAGAATACGGCGACGACTTTATTGCCATGATGGGGGCGGAAGGGGTGCGTGAATTGTTGCGCACGCTGGATGTGAACTCGGAAGTGGACGCCTTGCATCAAGAGATCGAGACAACCAGTTCAGAAGCGAAAACGAAAAAGATTTCCAAGCGGCTTAAGGTACTGGAAGGTTTCCAACAATCCGGCATCAAACCAGAATGGATGATTCTCAAAGTATTGCCTGTTTTACCACCAGATCTGCGTCCATTGGTACCTCTGGATGGTGGAAGATTCGCCACCTCTGATCTGAATGACTTATATCGCCGCGTTATAAACCGGAACAATCGGCTTAAGCGATTGTTGGAACTCAAGGCCCCGGATATCATCGTTCGAAATGAGAAACGCATGTTACAGGAGTCAGTTGACTCTCTCCTGGATAACGGGCGTAGAGGCAAGGCCATGACCGGCGCGAATAAGCGCCCATTGAAATCTCTGGCTGACATGATCAAGGGGAAGGGGGGGCGCTTCAGGCAAAATTTGCTTGGCAAGCGCGTGGATTACTCTGGTCGTTCAGTCATCGTGGTTGGGCCACAACTCAAGCTTCACCAGTGTGGGCTACCGAAGAAAATGGCTCTCGAACTATTCAAACCATTTATCTTTGAGCGGCTGGAGAAAATGGGCATCACCAATACCATAAAGGCCGCAAAAAAAGAAGTCGAAGCAGAAACACCGGTGGTTTGGGATATTCTCGAAGATGTTATTCGTGAACATCCGGTAATGCTGAATCGGGCTCCAACACTCCATCGCCTTGGAATCCAAGCATTTGAGCCAGTACTGATTGAAGGTAAGGCTATACAGTTGCACCCGCTTGTTTGCGTGGCTTTCAATGCAGACTTTGATGGAGATCAGATGGCGGTGCACGTTCCGCTGTCGCTGGAGGCGCAAATGGAGGCCAGAACCCTGATGCTCGCCTCCAATAATGTTTTGTCTCCTGCAAATGGGGCGCCCATTATTGTTCCGTCCCAAGATGTTGTGCTTGGACTTTATTACACGACACGCGAAAACGCGGTAGCGCAAGGGACTGGTTCGAAATTTTCCGATATTTCCGAATTGGCTCGAGCGATAGATTCCCGGCAGGTGGATTTGCATGCTCGTATTGAAGTGCGAATTTCAGAGTATGAGGGTGGAATTAATGGTCAGTGGGAAAGGAAAATAAATCGCTATTCCACAACGGCCGGCCGAGCATTGCTATCTGAAATTCTCCCTCCTGGGCTACCCTTTAAAGTTATTGATAGACCCCTAAAGAAAAAAGAAATCTCCAAACTGATTGACGAGAGTTTTCGTAGATGTGGTCTTAAAAATACAGTTGTATTTGCCGACCAGTTAATGCAGTATGGTTTCCGATTGGCAACCCGTGCAGGGATATCAATATGCCTTGATGATATGCAAATTCCTGATCAAAAGCGAAGCCTTATCGAGGCCGCCGAGTTAGAGGTTAAGGAGATTGAGAACCAATATACATCTGGGTTAGTGACGGCTGGTGAACGCTATAACAAGGTAGTCGATATTTGGGGGCGCGCAGGAGACCAGGTTGCGAAGGCGATGATGGATCAACTCGCACACCAGCAAGTCCTTAGCCCAGAAGGCAACTACGTAAGCCAGGAATCATTTAACTCAATTTATATGATGGCTGATTCTGGCGCCCGAGGTTCTGCTGCGCAGATCCGCCAACTTGCCGGTATGCGTGGTTTGATGGCTAAACCAGACGGTTCTATTATTGAAACGCCAATTACGTCAAACTTTAGAGAGGGACTCAATGTCCTTCAGTACTTCATTTCAACGCACGGTGCTCGTAAAGGCTTAGCTGATACAGCCCTGAAAACAGCAAACTCTGGTTACTTAACTCGCCGTTTGGTAGATGTGACACAGGATTTAGTAGTTATCGAAGACGACTGTGGCACGGAAAATGGTTTTGTGATGAAGGCGCTAGTAGAAGGTGGGGAAATTATCGAGCCACTGCGCGAGCGGATTCTTGGTCGTGTGCTTGCTGGAAACATACATCACCCCGATACTGCGGAAGTTATTTACGAGGCTGGAGTGCTTCTTGATGAAGATGCGGTAGATCAAATTGAATCAATTGGCATTGACGAAGTAAGGGTGCGTACCCCTCTTCTATGTGACACACGATATGGTCTTTGTGCTAAGTGCTATGGCCGTGACTTGGGGCGGGGCTCGATAGTGAACATGGGCGAGGCTGTCGGCGTAATTGCTGCCCAGTCTATTGGTGAGCCTGGCACCCAGTTGACCATGCGCACATTCCACGTAGGAGGGGCTGCCTCACGTGCAGCAGCTCAGAGCAGTATCGAGGCCAAGAGTGGCGGTTTGTTGCGATTTGCTTCAACGGTAAGATATGTTACAAATTCAAAGGGTGAAAAAATCGCCATTTCTCGCTCTGGCGAGTTGATGATTACCGATGACAATGGGCGTGAGCGGGAACGGCACAAGATTCCTTATGGTGCAGTGTTGCTGCATGATGACAATGCCAAGCTGAAAGCAGGAATGCAGATCGCCATTTGGGACCCCCATACACGCCCCATTGTTACAGAGTATTCCGGAACTGTTAAATTTGAGAACGTGGAGAAAGGTGTCACAGTAGCAGAGCAATTGGATGATGTTACGGGTTTGTTCTCGCTGGTTGTAATTGATACGAAGCGGGGAGCAAAATCCACAAAGGGAATTCGACCTCAAGTCAAATTAATTGATGAGTGCGGACAAGAAGTAAAAATTGATGGCACTGACCATGTTGTGACGATTACCTTCCAAGTGGGATCGTTGATAACCGTTAAAGATGGACAACGTGTTTCAGTCGGGGATGTACTTGCGCGCATTCCTCAGGAATCATCAAAAACCCGCGATATCACAGGTGGTTTGCCACGTGTAGCGGAACTCTTCGAGGGTAGATCACCTAAGGACGCTGGTGTATTGGCAGAAGTCACAGGGACGGTGTCCTTTGGCAAGGACACAAAGGGAAAGCAGAGGCTAGTGCTTACCGATACAGACGGAACGGCCCACGAATACCTTATCTCTAAGGACAAGCACGTAATGGCTCATGATGGTCAATTGGTCAACAAGGGGGAGGTCATTGTTGATGGCCCTGCTGACCCGCACGATATCCTGAGACTAAACGGTGCTGAGGAGCTTGCCCGCTACATCATTGACGAAGTACAAGATGTTTATCGGTTGCAAGGTGTAAAGATTAACGATAAGCATATTGAAGTCATTGTTCGCCAAATGTTGCGTAGGGTCATCATCACTAGCCCGGGTGATTCACGGTTTATCAAGGGAGAGCAAGTCGAACGCGCCGAGGTGCTGGATGAAAATGACAAACTAATCGCTAGCGATAAGATTTCGGCCAAATACGATTTCGTTCTCCTCGGTATTACCAAGGCAAGTCTTTCGACCGATTCTTTCATTTCGGCTGCTTCTTTCCAGGAGACAACGCGGGTTCTGACTGAGGCTGCGATCATGGGTAAGCGCGACGAATTGCGAGGATTAAAGGAAAACGTTATCGTGGGCCGATTGATCCCGGCTGGAACTGGTTTGGCCTACCATCGAAGCCGTCGGAGGAAGCAACTGAGCGCGCTGGATGCCGAAGGACTCTTTGATGGCCTCTCGTCAAGTGAGCTTGAAGGTAAAGAGGCTATCATCAATGGTGATCAGGTCTATTGACCTTCAGACCTTATCGCCATATAATTTCATCCTTTTGTTCCTGTTTTGACCCCTCCCTTTGGGGAACACTTCTGGAATTTGAATTATTTAGGAACCAGATATGCCCACAATCAATCAGCTTGTTCGGAAGCCACGCAAGGCTCAGCAAGTAAAAAGCAAAGTTCCCGCTCTTGATAACAATCCGGCTAGGCGTGGGGTTTGCACCCGGGTTTACACGACAACTCCAAAGAAACCCAATTCTGCATTGCGCAAGGTTGCAAAAGTTCGACTTACGAATGGATTTGAGGTGATTTCTTACATTGGAGGTGAGGGACACAATCTTCAGGAGCACTCAGTTGTCTTGATTCGCGGTGGTCGCGTAAAGGACCTGCCTGGGGTACGCTACCACATTGTGCGCGGTAGTCTCGATACCCAGGGTGTAAAAGATCGCAAGCAGAGTCGTTCAAAGTATGGAGCCAAGCGGCCCAAAGCAGCTTAATATTTAAAGACACAAAGATAGGGAAGAATATGCCTCGTCGTCGTGAAGTGCCCAAGCGTGACATCCTGCCTGATCCGAAGTTCGGTAGTGTGGATCTTTCAAAGTTTGTTAATGTGTTGATGGCTAGTGGAAAAAAATCTGTGGCTGAGCGGATTGTGTATGGTGCCTTCTCTCAGATACAGACAAAGAGCGGTAAAGACCCGCTGGAAGTTTTTTCCCTGGCTATCAACAACGTTAAGCCAGTGGTTGAAGTAAAGAGTCGTCGGGTTGGTGGTGCTAACTATCAGGTTCCTGTTGAGGTAAGGCCTTCAAGGCGTATGGCATTGTCAATGCGTTGGCTTCGGGAGGCTGCGCGAAAACGCTCCGAAAAGTCAATGGGGCAACGCTTGGCAGCGGAACTGCTAGAGGCGGCTGAGGGCCGTGGCGCGGCAATGAAGAAGCGAGATGAAGTTCATCGTATGGCCGAAGCAAACAAGGCTTTCTCGCACTTTCGCTTCTGAGCGGATTGTCTTCTGTTTGCCGCGAGGCCAAACGGAGCGTGGTTGGACTTCTTTCTTGGAACATATGCCGATCCGTAAATGGATTGATATGGTCTTTTTTTAAATAAGGTAGGTAATCAAGTGGCCCGTAAGACTCCTATTGAGCGGTACCGTAACATCGGAATTTCCGCACATATTGACGCCGGCAAGACGACGACGACTGAGCGCATTCTTTTTTACACCGGCGTCAATCACAAAATCGGTGAAGTGCACGATGGTGCCGCAACCATGGATTGGATGGAGCAGGAGCAGGAGCGGGGAATTACGATTACCTCTGCCGCAACAACATGTTTCTGGAAAGGTATGGCTAACAACTTTCTGGAACACCGCATTAATATCATTGACACTCCTGGGCATGTGGACTTTACCATCGAAGTGGAGCGCTCGATGCGCGTTCTTGATGGCGCCTGTATGGTTTATTGTGCTGTTGGTGGAGTTCAACCACAGTCAGAAACTGTTTGGCGGCAGGCAAACAAATACGGTGTGCCGCGACTGGCTTTTGTTAACAAGATGGACCGGTCTGGGGCAGATTTTTTTAAAGTTCATGATCAGATGCGCTCGCGTTTAAAAGCAAATCCAATCCCTTTGCAAATCCCTATTGGTGCTGAGGATAAGTTTGAAGGGGTTGTTGACCTTGTCAAAATGAAATCCATTATTTGGGACGATGGAAGTCAGGGAACAAAATTTCAATACGGTGAGATACCGGAAGCCCTGCTGGAAAAAGCTAAAGAGTGGCGCGAGAAGATGCTAGAGGCTGCTGCAGAGTCATCTGAAGAGCTAATGAATAAGTACCTTGAGTCTGGTGACCTTTCGGAAGAAGACTTAAAAACTGGTCTGCGGGTAAGGACTGTCAACGCAGAGATCGTGCCAATGCTTTGTGGTTCTGCATTCAAGAACAAGGGCGTTCAGGCGATGCTTGACGCAGTTGTCGAATACCTTCCGGCACCAACAGATATTCCGCCGGTTACAGGGGTTTTGGAAAATGGGGCAGAAGGACAGCGTAAAGCTTCCGATGACGAACCGTTTTCAGCGCTTGCATTTAAGATCATGACTGACCCTTTTGTTGGGCAGTTAACCTTCTTTCGCGTGTACTCTGGGGTGATAAGCTCGGGAGATACAATTTACAACCCTGTGAAGGGGAGGAAAGAGCGCATAGGTCGAATTTTGCAGATGCATGCTAATCAACGTGAAGAGATCAAAGAGCTATATGCGGGTGATATTGCAGCTGCTGTGGGTTTAAAGGAGGCAACCACTGGTGAGACTCTCTGCCATCCGCAGCACATAATCACTTTAGAGCGCATGGAGTTTCCGGAGCCAGTGATCCATGTTGCGGTTGAGCCGAAGACCAAGGCGGATCAGGAGAAGATGGGAATTGCGTTAAACCGCCTTGCCCAAGAAGACCCTTCCTTCCGTGTGCGTACAGATGAAGAATCTGGGCAGACAATCATTTCAGGAATGGGAGAACTCCATCTCGAAATTCTAGTTGATCGTATGAGGCGCGAGTTTGGCGTAGAGGCGAATGTGGGAGCTCCGCAGGTGGCTTACCGCGAAGCTATTCGTAAATCCGTCGAGCAGGAAGGGAAGTTTGTCAAACAATCAGGTGGGCGGGGTCAGTACGGCCATGTGTGGATCAAGCTTGAGCCGAACGAAGCTGGTAAGGGGTATGAATTTGTTGATGCAATCAAGGGTGGAACGGTACCCCGTGAATTTATACCTGCAGTAGATAAGGGGCTACAGGAAACGCTGCCTAACGGGGTTCTGGCTGGTTTCCCTGTGGTGGATGTAAAAGTAACGCTTTTTGATGGGTCGTACCACGATGTTGACTCGAACGAGAATGCGTTCAAGATGGCCGCTTCAATGGCATTCAAAGATGCTATGCGAAAAGCCAGTCCCGTCTTACTGGAGCCGATGATGGCCGTTGAAGTTGAAACGCCTGAGGATTACATGGGGAACGTGATGGGTGACTTGTCGAGTCGGCGCGGGATAGTGCAGGGAATGGAAGACCAGGTCGGGGGCATCAAGTTAGTCAAAGCCGAGGTCCCGCTAGCAGAGATGTTTGGATATTCGACAACCTTGCGATCCCTTTCTCAGGGGCGTGCGACATATTCGATGGAGTTCAAGCATTACTCTGAGGCACCTAAGAATGTTGCCGACGCAATAATTAACAAGAAATAATCCTTGAGGAGTATTTGACATGGCAAAAGGCAAGTTTGAGCGGACGAAGCCGCACGTGAACGTAGGGACGATTGGTCATGTGGATCATGGCAAGACGACGTTGACG
>PHCV01000018.1:18390-36600 GCA_002842395.1 Betaproteobacteria bacterium HGW-Betaproteobacteria-11 | reverse complement strand
GGCGCTGGCGGGACGGCGACGCATGCCGTCGGCGGCTGGGGTGCGCCGCTCGGCATCGACCTCGCCGCCGACGGGCTCTCCGCCCTCATGCTGCTGCTGGCGCTTCTGGTCGTGCTCGCGGTCGCGCCGAGCGAACGCCCGGCAGGCTCGCCGGCGAGCGATCCGGTGTTGCAAACGATCGCGCGCATCGCCGCGCCGCTGATGGTGCTGGCGACGGTCTATCTACTCTGGGCCGGCGCGCATCAACCCGGCGGCGCCTTCCAGGCCGGCGCGGTGCTGGCCGCCGCCGCCGTGCTGCTGCATCTGGCGGGGCTGCTGCCGGCGTGGGAATCGCCGGGGGTCCGGTTGCGCCGGGGGCTCGCGGCGGGCTTCCTCGTCTTTCTCGCCGTGGCCGCCGCTCTGCTCGGCGAGGGCGCCCTGCTGCGCTATCCGGCCGATTGGGCCGGCGCGCTGATCCTGCTCATCGAAGCCGCGCTCACCGTCTCGCTGGGGCTGATCCTGGCCGGGCTGTTTCTGTTCCTCGCATGAGCACGGGACTTGTTTTCGCCTGCGCCGGTGCGCTCCTCTTCGCCATGGGGGTGGCCGGTGTCGTGCTGCTGGAGCACCTGTTGCGCCGCATTCTCGCCTTCAACCTGATGGGCAGCGGGGCCTTCCTCGTCCTCGTCGGCCTCGCCCAGCGTTTCGGCATCGCCGACCCGGTGCCACAGGCGATGGTGCTCACCGGCATCGTGGTCGCCGTCGCGGCGACGGCCCTGGCGCTCGCGCTGGCGCGGCGGCTCTTCGCGCTGACCGGCGGCTACACACTGTCCGAGGACGGCGATGACTGACCCGATTGCATGGCTGGTCCTGCTGCCGCTGTTCTGGGCCGTCGGCGCTTTCCTGCTCGGACCGGGGCGCGGGGCATGGCTGGCCATCGTCGGCACGGCCCTGCAATTGTGGCTGGCATTCGATCGGCGCTGGCGGGACGGCGACGCATGCCGTCGGCGGCTGGGGTGCGCCGCTCGGCATCGACCTCGCCGCCGACGGGCTCTCCGCCCTCATGCTGCTGCTGACCCAGTTCGTCGCACTGCCGCTCTTCCTCTACGCGCGTGCGTACTTTGCGGCCGGCAGCGCCTACTTCTGGCCGCTCGCCGGCTTCCTGCTGGCGGGACTCAACGCGCTCTTCCTGTCTGCCGACCTGTTCAACCTCTATGTCACGCTGGAACTTCTGGGATTGGCCGCCGTGGGCCTCGTCGCGGCCGGCGGCGGCGCGCAACAGGTGGCGGCGGCGCTGCGCTACCTGTTCGCGACACTGGTCGGCTCGGGGATTTATCTGCTCGGCGTGGCGCTGATCCATGGCGCCTACGGCACGGTGTCGATCGAGATGCTGACGCCGCTGGTTCACGTCGACGCACCGCGCGCAGTCTGGTTCGCCGCCGGACTGATGCTGATCGGGCTGATGCTCAAGACCGCGCTCTTCCCTTTTCACTACTGGCTGCCGCCGGCCCACGGCGGCGCGCCGGCGCCGGTGTCGGCGCTGCTCTCGGCGCTGGTGGTGAAGGCCTCGTTCTACCTGATCCTGCGGCTCTGGCTCGGCCCCTTTGCAGCGCTGACGACCGCCGCGGCGTGGCTGCCGGCGATCATGGGCAGCGCGGCGATCCTCTGGGGTTCGTGGCGGGCAATCCGTGCGCTGCGCCTCAAGGAACTCGTCGCTTATTCGACGGTGGCCCAACTCGGCTATCTGTTCCTGATTTTTCCCCTGCTTGGCGCCGACCAGCTCGCCCTGCAGGCCGGGGGCATGCAGGTGGTCGCCCACGGGCTGGCCAAGGCGGCGATGTTCGCGGCGGCCGGCGTGGTGATTCAGGTCACCGGCCGCGACGCCGTGGCCGATGTGGCAGGCATCGCCAGCCGCCTGCCGGTCACGCTGTTCGCCTTCGGGCTGGCCGGGATCACCTTGATGGGCCTGCCGCCCTCGGGCGGTTTCCTCGCCAAGTGGCTGCTGATCGACGCGGCCCTGGTGCGCGGCCGCTGGGAGCTGGTGACGGTCATCCTCGCCGGCGGCTTGCTGGCGGCGGTGTATGTGTTCCGCGTGCTACGCCAGGCCTTCCTGCCGCCGCCGAGCGGCGAGCGGCGGCGCGTGGCACGGCGGCCGGTGGCGATGCTCGAATGGACAGCCTTCGCGCTTGCCGCCGCGAGCGTGCTGGTTGGCCTGCGTGGCATGGAGATCGTGCGGCTGCTGGGGGCCGGCGCATGACGGCGAACGAGTGGCTGCCGCTCGCCGTGCTCGGATCCTCGCTGGCGCCGGGCCTGATCATCTTCGCACTGCCGGAAAAACGCATCCGCCAGCGCACCGCGCTCAACCTGTTCGGCGCCCTGGCCAAGCTCGCCCTGGTCGCCACGCTGCTCGCGGGTGTCGCCGCCGGCGAGGAATACGCCTTCCGCTACGCCGTGCTGCCGGGCATCGACCTGGCCTTCAAGGCCGATGCGCTGGCCCTGCTGTTCGTCACGCTTTCGGCCGCGCTGTGGCTGCTCACCACGCTCTACGCCATCGGTTATCTCGAAGCTGCGCCGCACCGCAGCCGCTTCTTCGGCTTCTTCAGCCTCTGCGTCACCGCGACGATGGGCATCGCCATGGCGGCGAACCTGTTCACCTTTTTCGTCTTCTACGAACTCCTGACGCTGGCCACTTTTCCGCTGGTGGTGCATCGCGGCACGCCGCAGGCCATGCGCGGGGGCACGATCTATCTCGCCTACACGCTGATCGGCGGCACGCTGCTGCTGACCGGCATCGTCTGGCTGTTCCAGTTGCTCGGCCATGGTGAATTTGCGCATGGCGGCGTGCTCGCCTCGCTGGATGGCGCGCCGCAATGGCAGTTGCAGGCGATCTTCCTGCTGCTGATCGCCGGCGTCGGCGTCAAGGCCGCCATCGTGCCGCTGCACGGCTGGCTGCCGCAGGCGATGGTGGCGCCGGCTCCGGTCTCGGCGCTGCTGCATGCCGTGGCCGTGGTCAAGGCCGGCGCCTTCGGCGTCGTGCGCATCGTCTATGAGGTCTATGGCGTCGAGTTCGCGGCAGCGCTTGATCTGCTGACCCCGCTGGCCATCGTCGCCGCCGTCACCATCCTCTGGGGCAGCCTGCGCGCGCTATTCCAGGACGATTTGAAGAAGCGGCTGGCCTTCTCGACGGTGAGCCAGGTTTCGTACATCATTCTCGGCGTCGCACTGCTCGGCCCCCTCGGCACCATCGGCGGACTGGCGCATCTGGTACATCAGGGCATCATGAAGATCACGCTGTTTTTTTGCGCCGGCAACTATGCCGAGACGCTCGGCATTCACAAGATCAGCGAAATGGACGGTGCCGGCCGGCGCATGCCGTGGACGACTCTCGCATTCAGCATCGCCGCGCTCGGCATGATGGGCGTGCCGCTTACCGCCGGCGCGATCAGCAAGGCCTGGCTGACGGATGGCGCGGCGGCGGCCGGCATGGACTGGGCGATCTGGGTGCTGTGGACCTCGAGCTTGCTCAACGCCGCCTATTTCCTGCCGATCCTCTGGCGCGCCTGGCGCAAGCCGCTGCCCGCGGCCTGGCCCGACGAGCAGATTCCCGCGCGCGGCCGGCGCGAAACGGCGTGGCTGCTGTTGCTGCCTCCGCTCGTCAGTGCCACCGCCGTGCTGGGAGCCGGCATCTTTGCCGATGCATCGTGGAGCCCGCTGGCCTGGGCGCAACTGATCGCCGAGCGCGAGTATCCGCGCATGCCGCGTTAACGCGAAACAACTGGATGGGCTCAGGGTGATATCGAGCGAAGCGAGCTCATCGAGTACCCCGCCCCGGGGCGGGGCCTGGAATAAAGCCTGACTTTCATGATCAGGGGCGTAGCCCGTGCATCATGAAAGTTAGGGTGTACGGTGTCAGGCACAATGTCAGAGATGGAACTGCACGATGAACTGGCAATGCCTGCAGTCACTCGTGCCCGCTTGGGCTGGCCGGCCGAGGCGCCGACGCGCGGCAGCGAAGTGCTGTTGTAAGCTGCGCCATTTGGCGCGGGCCGCGAATTTGAAAGGCGCAAGGCAATGAAGATATTTTTCCCGCTGTATCGACGGGCCATGAACCGAGCGCGGTATCGCCACGCCGACCACCCGGACTGGCAGATGGTCGTGCCGCTCGCGCTTGGCGTCTCGATCTATCGGATCAATTCGTGAGCAACCAAACCAGCGCCGCCCTGATGCGCCGCATCACCCTCGCCCTGCTGCTCGGCGGCCTGCTGCTGCTTGGCTATGCGGTGCTGCATCTTTTCTTAGTGCCACTGGCCTGGGCCGGCATTCTCGCCTACGTCACCTGGCCGCTCCATGCGCGGCTACGCCGCGCGCTGGGAAACCGCCCGACGCTCGCCGCGCTGGCCATGACCCTGCTGCTGACGGCGGCCTGCGTATTGCCGCTGTTGTGGCTGCTCGCCCTGCTGCGCGGCGAAATGGCGGCCGCCTACGCGGCGGTGACGGCTTGGCTGGCGCAGGGGCCGCACACGCTGCCCGACTTCGTACTGCGCCTTCCCTGGTTCGGCGAATGGTTGCAGCAACTGCTCGACCAGATGAGCAGCAACCCGGCCGCCACGCGCGCGCAGGTCGGCGATTGGCTCGAACGACGCATCGGCGAAATCCTCGACCTCCTCGGCGGCGTCGGACGCAATGCGGCCAAGTTCGGCCTTGCGCTGCTCGCCGTGTTCTTCCTCTACCGCGACGGTCAAAGCCTGCTGGATCAGGTGCGGCACGTGTTGCACCGATTTCTCGGCGCGCGGGTGGATGGCTACCTCGCCGCCGCGGGCGCAACGACGCGCGCCGTGGTCTACGGCCTGGTGCTCACCGCCCTGGCGCAGGGAACGCTCGCTGGCCTCGGCTACTGGGTAGCCGGCGTCGAGGCGCCAATACTGCTTGGCGCGCTCACGGCCCTGATCGCGCTAATCCCCTTCGGCACACCCTTCGTCTGGGGTTCGATCGGCCTCTGGCTGCTGCTCAACGGCCAAGTGGCGGCCGGTGTCGGGCTGCTGGCATGGGGAACGCTGGTCATCAGTTGGGTCGACAACCTGATCCGCCCGCTCGTCATCAGCAGCGCGACGCAAATACCCTTTCTGCTCGTCATGTTCGGCGTACTCGGCGGCCTGGCGGCTTTCGGCCTGGTCGGACTGTTTCTCGGCCCGGTGATCCTCGCCATCCTGATGGCGGTCTGGCGCGAATGGCTGGAGGAAACGCAGGCGACGGGTGGGGCGGGGTGAGGCTGCGGGGTCCGACCGGATTCGGCAAGGCAATGGTGCGGAGGTAAGGCATGTTCTACGTGCAAGGCATCGCCGGACAGACTTTTCGCGGCCCGCTGGAGAGTCTCGACCGGGTGGCTGAGATCGCACGCGCCAGACGGGTTCGCGCCATCGCCCACGACGGCGAGGAACTGGGCACGCAAGCTCTCGCCGCAGGCGGCGGTCCGGGTGCGGAAGCCATCCACGCCTATCGCTCGATGCTGCAAATCGACCAGGAGCGAGGTCCGCTCATCCATGCCGCCCAGATCATGCAAAGCCGCGTCATCGTCGTGGCAGCCGATGCCACGGTGGAGCAGGCCTGGCAGGTGCTGGCCGAACGGCGCATACACCAGGCGCCCGTGCTCGATGCCGGCCAACGTCTGGTCGGCATTGTCAGCGAACGCGATTTGCTCACCGCCCTCAACGTCGATCATGGCCGCGTGCGCGACGCGCTGGCGCTACGGGTGACCGACGTGATGACATCGCCTGTGGTGTACGCCGCACCGGTGACCGATATCCGGCGCATCGCGCAAGTCATGCTGGATTACGGCGTAGCTGGCATGCCCATCGTCGCTGAAAACGAGGCACTGGCGGGTTTCATCTCGCGCGGCGACATCCTGCGCGCCGTCATGATCGACCCGCCGCTGAACCTGTGGCGGTAGGACGCGTTGCGCCTTCCCTCAACCCGGCTGGGAGGTTATATTGATACTGCAAAAGGGGGGGCTATGGATGCCGCATCGATCATCCGCAAAACCGTCACCGCTCTGCGGGTGACGCCGAATATGGCCGACTATGTCGTTGAGCGAGCTCGTTTCTCGTGGGATGCCGTCAGTCGGGAATTGGGTTGCTGCTCCGCAGAGAGGGTGAATATCGCCGGGGTGGCGGTGGATCGTCATGCTGACGGCCCATTGCGCGATAAGGTCGCCTTGCGTTTTCTGGTACGGGGCGAGCCGACGCGCGACATCAGTTTCCACGCGCTTTCGGCACATGTCAGTCGTTTCGCCAATGTGCTGAAAGGGCTGGGCGTCGGTAAGGGCGAGCGCGTTTTTGTGCTGGCGGGGCGAATTCCCGAGCTTTACATTGCAGTGCTGGGCAGCCTGAAAAATGGCACGGTGGTGACGCCGCTGTTCTCCGCCTTCGGCCCCGAGCCGATTGCCACGCGCATCAATCTCGGTGGAGGTCGCGTGCTAGTCACCACCGACGCCCTCTACGAACGCAAGATCGCCAAGTGGCGCGACAAGATGCCGACGCTGGAACATGTGCTGCTGGTCGCCGAGGACGGTGGCCGGACCAGCCTGCCCGGCACCCATAATCTTGCCACGCTGATGGACGCGGCCAGCGCTGCCTGCGACTTGACGCCAACCGGCGCCGAGGACCCTGCACTGCTGCATTTCACCAGCGGCACCACCGGCACACCCAAGGGTGCCGTGCATGTGCATGGCGCGGTGACGACCCACTACGCGACCGGCCGCTACGCGCTCGACCTGCATGCCGACGACATCTACTGGTGCACCGCCGACCCGGGCTGGGTGACGGGCACCTCCTACGGCATCATCGCGCCGCTGCTGCATGGCGTGACCTCGGTCATCGACCACGAGGAATTCGACGCCGAGCGCTGGTACGGCATCCTGCAGGACGAAGCCGTGACGGTATGGTACACGGCGCCGACGGCGATCCGCATGCTGATGAAGGCTGGCGCGGAGATTCCCAAGAAGTACAAGTTTCCGCAACTGCGCTTCATCGCCAGCGTCGGCGAGCCGCTCAATCCCGAGGCGGTGCGCTGGGGCAGCCAGGTGCTGGGCCTGCCGATCCATGACAACTGGTGGCAGACGGAGACCGGCGGCATCATGATCGCCAACACGCCGGCCTTCGACATCAAGCCCGGCTCGATGGGTCGCCCGCTGCCCGGCATCGACGCGGCCATCGTCAAGCACAACGAGGATGGCTCAGTCACGGTTCTCGACCAGCCGGACGTCGAGGGCGAACTGGCGCTGAAAACCGGCTGGCCATCGATGTTCCGCGGCTACCTGAACAATGAGGAACGGTATCGCAAGTGCTTCTCGGGAGAGTGGTACCTGAGTGGCGACCTGGCGAAGCGCGATGCCGACGGCTACTTCTGGTTCGTCGGCCGCGCCGATGACGTCATCAAGTCGGCCGGCCACCTGATCGGCCCCTTCGAGGTCGAAAGCGCGCTGATGGAGCATCCGGCGGTCGCCGAAGCCGGCGTGATCGGCAAACCCGACCCGGTGGTCGGCGAGATGGTCAAGGCCTTCGTCTCGCTGAAACAGGGTTACACCGACAGCGAGGAACTGCGCCGCGAACTGCTCGGCCATGCGCGCAAGAAGCTCGGTGCCGCCGTGGCGCCGAAAGAGATCGCCGTGCTGCCAACACTGCCGCGCACGCGCAGCGGCAAGATCATGCGGCGCTTGCTGAAGGCACGCGAACTCGGCTTGCCGGAAGGCGACACATCGACACTGGAGGGCGGAGGCTGAGATGGGCATCGAACATCCTGCGCCGCCGCCGCCCAGCGGCCCTGTTCCATGGGACAAGAGTTTTGCGCTGAAGCTGCTCGCCGACATGCTGCGCATCCGCCGCCTGGAAGAAAAGTCGGCGGAACTCTACGGCGCGAGCAAGATTCGCGGCTTTCTGCACCTTTACATCGGCGAGGAGGCGGTGGCGGTCGGCGCGCTGCACGCGCTCAAGCCTGCCGACAACATCGTCGCCACCTACCGCGAGCACGGCCACGCACTGGTGCGCGGTGTGGACATGGGCGCGATCATGGCCGAGATGTATGGCAAGCAGGAAGGCTGTGCGCGCGGCCGCGGCGGCTCGATGCATCTGTTCGATGCCGCGACTCGGCTCTTCGGCGGCAATGCCATCGTCGGTGGCGGCTTGCCGCTCGCCGTGGGGCTGGGGCTGGCGACGCAGATGCTGGAGGAAGAACGTATCACCGCCTGCTTCTTCGGCGACGGAGCGGTGGCCGAGGGCGCCTTCCACGAATCGCTGAACCTGGCGGCCTTGTGGAAACTGCCGGTGCTGTTCTGCTGCGAGAACAACCTGTTCGGCATGGGCACGGCCTTCGAGCGCGCCGAGGCGCAGACCGATCTGCGCCTCAAGGCAGCCGGCTACAACCTGCCGGCGCTCTCCTGCGACGGCATGGACATTGTGAGCGTGCATGAGACGACGCGGGAAGCGATCGCGCAGCTCAAGAACGGCCCGGTCTTCGTCGAATACCGCACTTACCGCTTCCGCGCCCACTCGATGTTCGACGCCGAGTTGTATCGCGACAAGGCCGAGGTCGAGGCATGGAAGGCGCGCGGACCGATCCATACCTTCACCGCGCGACTGAAGCGCCAGGGCAAGTTGACCGAGGAAGAGTTCCTCGCCCTCGATGCTGCGGCAAACGCCGAGGTCGACGCCGCCGTCGCCTTCGCCGAGGCCGGTAGCTGGGAGCCGGTCGAGTATCTGCTCAAGGACGTGCATACGCCATGACCCGCAAACTCAGCTACCGCGAAGCGATGCGCGAGGCACTGCACGAGGCGCTGACCAACGACCCGCGCGTCTTCCTGATGGGCGAGGATGTCGGCCGCTACGGCGGCACCTACGCTTTTTCAAAAGGCTTCCTTGACGAGTTCGGCCCGACGCGCATCCGCGACACGCCGCTGTCCGAACTCGGTTTCGTCGGTGCTGGCATCGGCGCGGCCTTGGGCGGCCTGCGACCCATCGTCGAGGTGATGACGGTGAATTTCAGCTTGCTGGCGCTCGACCAGATCGTGAATACGGCGGCGCTCTACCGCCACATGTCGGGCGGGCAGTTCTCGGTGCCGCTGGTGATCCGCATGGCGACCGGCGCCAGCCGCCAGCTCGCCGCCCAGCATTCGCACAGCCTCGAAGGCTGGTACGCCCACATCCCCGGCATCAAGGTGCTGGCGCCGGCGACCATCGAGGATGCGCGCGGCATGCTCGCCCCGGCCCTGGCCGACCCCGACCCGGTGGTGATCTTCGAGCATGGCGGGCTGTTCAACATGGAAGGCGAGCTGCCCGACGACTTTGCTGTCGACATTTCGAGCGCCAGGGTCAGGCGCGCGGGCAAGGATGTCGTCATCATCACCCATGGCGGCTCGCTGCCCAAGGCGCTGGCCGCCGCCGAAACGCTTGCCGCCGACGGCATTGCCGCCGAGGTGCTCGACCTGCGCGTGCTGCGGCCGCTCGACACGGCGGCCCTCGTCGCCTCGGTCGCCCGCTGCCGGCGCGCGGTGGTGGTCGACGAGGGCTGGCGGAGCGGCAGCCTCGCCGCCGAGGTCATGGCGCGCATCATGGAAAATGCCTTCTTCGAGCTCGACGCGCCGGTGGCACGCGTCTGCTCCGAGGAGGTACCGATTCCCTATGCGAAGCATCTCGAGGACGCGGCGTTGCCGCAGCCGGAAAAGATCGTCGCGGCCGTCAAGGGACTATTCGCATGATCGAATTCAAGCTCCCATCGCTCGGCGCCGACATGGACGAGGGCACCCTGCTCGAATGGAAGGTGAAACCGGGCGATGCGGTGAAGAAGGGGCAGGTGATCGCGATCGTCGACACCACGAAAGCGGCCGTCGATGTCGAAAGTTGGCAGGAGGGCACGGTCGCCGAACTCGTCACCGAGGTCGGGCAGAAGATGCCGGTGGGCATGGTGATGGCGAAGTTGCTCGAACCCGGCAAAACAGCGGAACAAAAAGTCGGCGCTGGTGGGACGGCGTCAGCCGGCACGCCTCGTGGTATTGGGACGACACCGCGCCGCATGATCTCGCCCGCCGCGCGCAAGCGTGCGCAAGAGATGGGCATCGATCTCGACGGCATCGTCGGCAGCGGCCCGCAGGGCGCGGTGACACTGGAAGATGTGGCGGCGGCAGTGAAACCGGCGGCTGAAAAGCCAACTGACCGCTACGCGGAAATGCGCAAGACCATCGCCGCCGCGATGGCGCGCTCCAAGCGCGAGATTCCGCACTACTACGTCGCCGAGGATATTCCGCTGGCCCTTGCGCTCGCCTGGCTGCAGGACGAAAACACGCGGCGGCCGCTGGCCGAGCGCCTGCTGCCGGCCGCCTTGCTGCTCAAGGCCGTGGCGGTCGCGCTCAGGCGCTATCCCGAACTCAACGGCTTCTGGCGCGATGGGGCATTCGTGCCGGGCAGCGCGATCCATCTCGGCGTGGCGATCTCGCTGCGCCAGGGCGGCCTGATCGCGCCGGCACTGCTCGATGCCGACCGGAAGCCGCTGACGACCCTGATGCAGGAACTCACCGACCTCGTCAAACGCACGCGCGCCGGTTCCTTGCGTAGTTCCGAACTCGGCGCGGCCACCGTCACCGTGACCAACCTCGGCGACCAGGGCACGCAGACCGTGTTCGGCGTCATCACCCCACCGCAGGTCGCGCTGGTCGGATTTGGCCGCGTCACCGAGCGGCCGTGGATCGAGCATGGAGAACTCAAGGCGCTGCCGGTGGTCACGGCCAGTCTGGCCGCCGACCATCGCGTCTCAGACGGCCATCGCGGCGCGCTGTTTTTGCGCGAACTGGCTGAATTGCTGCAACACCCGGATGAGCTCGACAAATGAACGAATCGGAAATCCGCACCGTGGTGCTCGCCACCCTGCTCTCCATCGCCCCCGAGGCCGAAACGGACGAACTGCGCAGCGAGCGCCCGCTGCGCAACCAGGTCGATCTCGATTCGATGGACTGGCTCAATTTCCTGCTCGGCCTGCACGAACGGCTGAAGGTCGACATTCCCGAGGCCGACTACCGGAAACTGGTGACGCTCGACGATGTGGTCGCCTACCTGAAAACCAAACTTTGAAGACTTCCTTGCCGGCGACGCAGCATGACCAGCAACTGAAGTACGGCAACGGCAACCAGCAGATGCTTTAGCGCATGGCCGCCGACAATCCCGCCGAGGGCGAGAATGCGCGCATCGAGCAGGGTGTCGCACAGCAGCGCCAGCACGTAGAGCGCCAGCGCCACGAGAATGTCGCGGTCGTCGCGCCGGCTGCGGCCGGGAAACAGCGCGACCAGTACAGGAACCAGCAGCAGCGTCAAAAACTGCACAAGACCGTAGGGCCGCAAATCGCCACTGCCGCTCGACTCGGTGACATGCCAGTAGAGCACGCTGAGCATGCCGAGCGCCACCAGCGGCAGCCAGCTCAGGCGTCCCGCCCGCGCACCGATGCGCTCGCCGATCAGCGCGGCCAGCAGGGACATGAAGCACAGTGTCATCGGCAGGCGATCCCACACCAGCCGCGCATTGTCCGGCGCCCAGTGATACCAGGCTGAACCGATGCCGGTCAGCAGGACACCGAGAAAGAAGCCGCGCCAGGCCGCCGCGACCTCGCGCCGCGCCAGGAGCCACAAACCCAGCGCGCCCGCCAGCGCCAGGGGCAGGTTCGATACGACATTGAGAAAGTTGGGAATGCCCAGCCAGGTGCGCTGGTCGGCAAAGCGATGGTATTCCGGCGGCTGCGGGATCGGTGGCAGCACGAGTGCAAAAATGATCGCCGCCAGCGTGAGCGCGGCAACGACTCCCACCCGCTGCGCATATCCGCAACTACGCAATCGCTCGACCATCTCTACACCCCCCCTCACCCCCCCTCGCGGGGGGGGGGGGGTCGAGTTAGAATTTTTCATAGCAAGCGGATAATACGCGCCACATGATCTACCACGTCCTCGCCGATGCAGTGCTGGTACTCCACCTGGCTTTCATCATGTTCGTCGTGCTGGGCGCCTTCCTGACGGCGCGTTTTCCCCGGCTGATCTGGCTGCATCTGCCCGCGTTGGCCTGGGGCGCCTTCATCGAACTCAGCGGCGGGATCTGCCCGCTCACGCCGCTGGAAAACCGGTTGCGGCGACTGGCGGGCGGGGAAGGTTACCGCGGCGGATTCATCGAGCATTATCTGACCTCTCTCATTTATCCGGGGGGGCTGACGCGCGAGATACAAGTTGCCTTCGGGGTGGGCGCCCTGGTTTTGAACGCTATCGCTTATGCGGCTATCCGCGGAAAGCGCAAAATATCGCCATGAGTGAAGCAACGATGGATAAGCGGGCGGACCGACTGCTTGCGGTGCTGCGCGAAACGCATGCCGAACTGCACCGGCAATCGGCGCGCGATGGTATTGAAATCACGCTCGATAGTTCGCTCGATCGCGATCTCGGCTTCGACAGTTTGGCCCGTGTCGAGTTGCTGCTGCGCATCGAGCGGGCCTTCGGCGTTGCGTTGCCGGAAAATACCCTGCAAACAGCGGAGACACCGCGCGACCTGCTGGCGGCGGTAAGCTCTGCGCCCCAACGCGACGGCGTCACGCCGCTGGCCACGCGCGTCGAGCCGCCGCCAGCCACGGCCAGCGGCGGCAATGCCCTGCCCGTCTCCGCGGCAACCCTGATCGAGGTGCTCGACTGGCATGTGCGCGAACACGGCGAGCGGACGCAGATCATTTTGCTGGATGAAGGCGAGACTGGCGAGCAGCGTATCGACTATGTTCGGCTGCAGGCGGGCGCGGCGGCCGTGGCGGCGGGCCTGCGCAGCAGCGGCCTGATGCCGCGGCAGACGGTGGCGATCATGCTGCCGACCTGCGTCGACTACTTCTTCAGCTACTTCGGCATCCTGCTGGCCGGTGGCATCCCGGTGCCGATCTATCCGCCGGCGCGGCTGTCGCAGATCGAGGAACACGTGCGCCGCCACACCGGCATCCTCGCCAACGCCGAGGCGAGCATGCTCATCACCGTGCCCGAGGCCATGACCGTGGCGCGCCTGCTCGAAGCCGGCGTGCCCGGCCTCTCCCGCGTCGTCACTGCAGCCGATCTGACGGACGTGAGCGGCGCCGTCCCGTTCGCACCCGTCGCCGTCAATGCGGACGACATCGCCTTCGTCCAATATACCTCGGGCAGCACCGGCAACCCCAAGGGCGTGGTACTGACGCACGCCAACCTGCTGGCCAACATCCGCGCCATCGGTGCCGCAATCAAGATACAGTCCGACGATGTCTTCGTCAGCTGGCTGCCGCTGTATCACGACATGGGGCTGATCAGCGCCTGGCTGGCCAGCCTGTATTTCGGCAATCCGCTGGTGGTGATGTCGCCGCTCGCCTTCCTGGCGCGACCAGAGCGCTGGCTGTGGGCGATCCACCGCTATCGCGGCACGCTGACCGCGGCGCCCAACTTCGCCTACGAGCTTTGCCTCAAGCGCTTGAGCGACGCGGAACTCGATGGCCTCGATCTTTCCTCGCTGCGGCTGATGGCCAACGGCGCCGAGCCGGTCAGCCCCGACACGCTGGCCCGCTTCACCACGCATTTTTCCCGCTTCGGCCTGCGTCCGGAGGCCCTGGCGCCAGTGTATGGGCTGGCGGAGTCGACGGTGGGGCTGCTGGTTCCGCCGCTCGGTCGCGGTCCCGTGGTCGACCACTTTGGCCGCAATAGCTTTGTCAGCAGCGGCCGGCCGCTGCCCGGCCACGAGGTGCGCATCGTGGACGCCACCGGGCTGGAGGTCGGCGAGCGGGTCGAGGGAAGACTTGAGTTCAAGGGGCCATCGGCGACCTCCGGCTATTACCGCAATCCGGAACAGACCGCGCGCCTCTTTCACGGCGCGTGGCTGGACAGCGGCGACCGCGCCTACTGCGTGAATGGCGAGTTCTACATCACCGGCCGCGTCAAGGACATCATCATTCGGGGCGGGCGCAACATCTACCCGCATGAGCTGGAGCTGGCGGCGGGCGAACTGGCCGGCGTGCGCAAGGGTTGCGTCGCGGTTTTCGGCAGCCCCGATCCGCAGTCCGGCACCGAGCGCCTGGTGGTGCTGGCGGAAACGCGCGCCACCGACGGGCAGGAGCGTGCCGCGATCAAGGCGGAGATCGGCCGGCTGGCGCTGGACGTACTCGGTGAACCGGCCGACGAGGTGGTGCTGGCGCCGCCCCACACGGTGCTCAAGACCTCGAGCGGCAAGGTGCGCCGTTCCGCTTGCCGCGAACTCTACGAGGCCGGGCAAATCAGCGCGCACTCACGCCCAGCTTGGTGGCAGATCGCGCGACTCGTTCTGCACTCAGCCGGCGCACGGACGCGCCGCGCACTGGCGCTGGCCGGCGAAATCCTGCACGCCGTCCGCGTCTGGCTGCTGTTCTGGATTTTTTCCCCGCTCACCTGGTTGGTGACCGCCGTCCTGCCAACGCCGAGTTTGGCATGGCATGTCGCCCGCTTTGCGGCGCGCGGCTTCCTGCGCCTCTGCGGCACGCCGCTGACCGTGCATGGCCTCGAGAACCTGCCGCCACCCGACAAAACCTGCGTGCTGGTCGCCAACCATGCCAGCTATCTCGACGGCATCGTCCTCGCCGCCGCGCTGCCCCACCATGTCAGCTTCGTTGCCAAGCGCGAACTCGTTGATCAATTCATTCCGCGCGTCTATCTGACGCGGCTGGATGCCAAGTTCGTCGAGCGTTTCGCCGCACAGCAGGGCGCCGACGACGCCGGACGACTGGCCGAGACGGTGGTGCGCGGGCGCTCGCTGGCCTTCTTCCCCGAGGGCACCTTCACGCGCGTGCCGGGGCTGCGGCCCTTCCGCCTCGGCGCCTTCGCCGCCGCCGCGCGAGCGCGCGTGCCCATCGTGCCGCTGGCGATCCGTGGCAGCCGCACCTGGCTGCGCGCCGACCAATGGCTCCCCCGGCGCAGCACGTTGGAGGTGACCATCGGCGCGCCGATCATGCTCCCCGACCCGCTGGACGCCGGGACGGATGAATTCACCGTGGCGATCGGGCTACGCGATGCGGCGCGCGCCGAAATCCTGCGTCATTGCGGTGAACCGGCCGTGGAAATCAGCGCATAATGGGCTGAACCAAAAAGGGACACGATGCGACAGTGGATTGTCCGGCTGACCTGGTTGCTGCTGTGCTGCGTGGCGCCCTCGCTCGCCGCCACGCCGGCGGTGGTTGCCGTGCTGAAGATCGACAGCGCCATCGGTCCGGCCACGGCGGACTATGCGGTGCGCGGTCTGGCCCGGGCCGAGCGGGAGGGCGCGCAACTGACAGTGCTGCGGCTGGACACGCCGGGCGGGCTCGATTCCTCGATGCGCCAGATCGTCAAGGCCATTCTCGCTTCGCCCGTACCGGTGGTCGCCTGGGTCGCGCCGAGCGGCGCGCGCGCGGCCAGCGCCAGCACCTACATCCTCTACGCGAGCCACGTCGCCGCGATGGCGCCGGGCACCAATCTGGGCGCGGCCACCCCGGTGCAGATCGGCGGTGTGCCCGAGTTGCCACAAAAGCCGGACAAGAGCGCGAAGCCCGACGCGGCCGAGTCCGCGGCTCCTGCATCGGCCATGAGCAAGAAGCAGGTCTCCGATGCCGCCGCCTATATCCGCAGCCTGGCCCAGTTGCGCGGACGCAATGCCGAATGGGCCGAACGGGCGGTGCGCGAGGCGGCGAGCTTGTCGGCCGAGGAGGCCTTGAAGGAAAAGGTGATCGAAATCATCGCCGCCGACCTGCCCGATCTGCTGAAACAACTGGATGGCAGGAAAGTGAATGTTCATGGCCAGGAACGCCTGCTGCAAACGACGGGCGCGCCGCTGGTCGAAATCGAGTCTGACTGGCGCATGCGCTTTCTCGCCGTCATCACCGATCCCAGCGTGGCGCTGATCCTGATGATGATCGGCATCTACGGCCTGTTCTTCGAATTCTCCAGCCCCGGCTTCGGCGTCGCCGGCGTGGCCGGCGGCATCTGCCTGATCCTGGCGCTCTACGCTCTGCAACTGCTGCCGGTGAATTACGCCGGCCTGGCGCTGATCCTGCTCGGCATCGCGCTGATGGTGGCCGAGGCCTTCCTGCCCAGCTTCGGCGTGCTGGGGCTGGGCGGCATCGCCGCCTTCGTCTTCGGCGCGGTGATCTTGTTCGACACGGAGCTGCCGGGCTTCGGCATTCCGCTCGGCCTCGTCGTCGGCGTGGCGTTCACCAGCGCCCTGCTGCTCGCGGCAATCGTCGGCATGGCGCTGAAGGCGCGCCGGCGCGCCGTGGTAAGCGGCGCGGAAGAACTGATCGGCGCCGCAGGAGAAGTGCTGGAAGATGTGCGCTGGGCGCGCATCCATGGCGAAAACTGGCAAGTGACGGCCGCCTCGCCCCTGCGGCGCGGCCAGCGGGTGTGCGTGCTCGCACGCAATGGACTGGTGCTCGACGTGGCGCCGGTGGTCGGTAACGGTAGCGACAGTAAAGGAGAACCCTCATGATCGGCTTCGAGTTTGGTTTTGGCACGCTCGTCCTGGCGCTGATTGCGCTGTTGGTCGCGTCGTTTCGCATCCTGCGCGAATACGAGCGCGGCGTGGTGTTTCAGCTCGGCCGCTTCTGGAAGGTCAAGGGGCCGGGACTGGTCGTCGTCGTTCCAGGCATCCAGCAGATGGTGCGGGTGGACCTGCGCACCATCGTGCTTGACGTGCCGACGCAGGACGTGATCTCGCGCGACAACGTCTCGGTGCAGGTCAACGCCGTGGTCTATTTCCGCGTCATCGACCCGCAGAAGGCAATCATCCAGGTCGAGAATTTCTTGAACGCCACCAGCCAACTGGCGCAAACGACGCTGCGGGCGGTACTCGGCAAGCACGAGCTGGACGAGATGCTGGCGGAGCGCGAGCGCCTCAACATCGACATTCAGCAGGTGCTGGACGCGCAGACCGACGCTTGGGGCATCAAGGTGGCGAACGTGGAAATCAAGCATGTTGACCTCAACGAATCGATGGTGCGCGCCATCGCCAAGCAGGCCGAGGCCGAGCGCGAGCGGCGCGCCAAGGTGATTCACGCCGAAGGCGAATTGCAGGCCTCGGAAAAGCTCATGCAGGCAGCAGAAATGCTTGGCCGCCAGCCCGGTGCCATGCAGTTGCGCTACATGCAGACGCTGGCCGGCATCGCCGGCGACAAGTCGTCCACCATCGTCTTTCCGCTGCCCATCGAACTGCTGGCGGGCATGGCGGAGCTTTCCGCAAAAGGCCGCGAGCGGGGCGCGAGCGACGATTGACATGGGGGACTTCTGGCTCTGTTTCGTGCCACTGTTTGTCGCCGTGGATGCGCTCGGCGTGTTGCCCGCCTTCCTGGGGCTGACGCAAGGGGTAGCGCCGGCACGGGTGCGGCAGGTGCTGTGGCAATCGCTGGCGACGGCGCTGGCCGTGGCACTGGCTTTTCTCGCCCTTGGACAGGCAATTCTGGCGCTACTGGGCATCACCGTAGCGGACTTCATGGTCGCGGGCGGCCTGTTGCTGTTCGTGCTGGCCATGGGCGACCTGCTCGTCAACGACAAACTCCAGCGTCACGTGGGTCCCGTTGATGCCGATAGCCTAGGGGCGGTACCGCTCGGCGTGCCGCTGATCGTCGGCCCGGCGGTACTGACCACCATCATGTTGCTGGCCAATCGCTACGGCTTCGCCTCGACCGCGATGGCGCTCGTCGCCAACATCGTCATCGCCGGCCTGATCTTTGCCGGCGCCGCTCCGATTCGGCGCGTACTGGGCAGCGTCGGTGAGCGCATCGTATCGAAAGTCGCTATGCTGTTCCTCGCCGCCATCGCGGTGATGATGGTACGTCGGGGCGTAGAAACGTGGCTGGCGGGAGGTGCAGGATGACCCGGCTCAATAACCCTCAACCGACAGCGTCAGGGCGCGATCGAAATAAAAAAGCGCGCACCTTTTGGTGCGCGCGCATCCTTCTTCCAAAACTCCGCATCGGCAACCTGCAGAGTCCTTCAAACGTCTCCGTCAGGGACGCGAACCTGTAGGAAATGGCCAGGCAGCAGCCGGGTTCAAAGACGACTTCAGGCCAGGGGCCGCGGCAGTCGAAGGAGGAGTCGCCGGCTTGACCTCGACCGGTTTCTTGGCAACGGCCTTCTTCGCGACGGGCTTGGCTGCCGGCTTCTTGGCAACGGCCTTCTTCGCGACGGGCTTGGCTGCCGGCTTCTTGGCAACGGCC
>PHCV01000018.1:0-18348 GCA_002842395.1 Betaproteobacteria bacterium HGW-Betaproteobacteria-11 | reverse complement strand
AACGGCCTTCTTCGCGACGGGCTTGGCTGCCGGCTTCTTGGCAACGGCCTTCTTCGCAGCGGGCTTGGCTGCCGGTTTCTTGGCAACGGCCTTCTTCGCAGCGGGCTTGGCTGCCGGCTTCTTGGCAACGGCCTTCTTCGCTACTGGTTTTGCTGCCGCCTTTTTGGCAGCAGGTTTTTTCGGGGCCGCAGCTTTCTTAGCGGCGGGCTTCTTGGCCTTCTTATCTTCAGCCATGTTGAACCTCCTTAGCAAGTTAAACAGAAAGAACCACCACTACCTTCACTGCAACCCATATGGGTTAGCGTGGATTATGTAGTGTTTCGAAGTAATCGAAAGCGCTGAACTTCACTTGTTTATCTGCCCATCACTTCGTTTTGGTTTGCATCATGCAACTCAATGATGCCTTCCGCATGTCCGCCCTCATCCAGATGTTCTTCTATTCGCCACCTCTTACGGGATTAACGCGGCCAGGAAAATACGGAAGGATTAAGTGGCGCAACGTGGCAACCACATACAGCTACGCCAGCCGGCTCCAGTCAAAAAGAGGCCCTGGATCAGTCTTGCGCAAAGGGGCAATATCGCTATGCCCAACGATAGCCTCGATCGCATAGCGTCGACGCAGGTCGGTCACCAATGCTGCGAGCGCGTGATACTGGCTCTCTTCAAATGGCAGCCAGTCACAACCCTCAAGCTCGATTCCGATGGAAAAATCGTTGCACCTGTCACGCCCCATCCACTGGGAAGTGCCGGCATGCCAGGCACGCCGTGCGCAGGAAACAAACTGAATCAGATCGCCATTGCGACGAATCAGAAAATGCGCGGATACCCGCATCTCCTCAATTGTCTTGTAGTAAGGATGGATTTCCGGATCAAGCCGATTGACAAAAAAGTCAATAATCCCGGCGCCACCGAACTCGCCCGGTGGAAGGCTGATGGCGTGAATAACGAGCAGGCATATCGCCATTCCCGCAGGACGTTCATCGGCATTCGGAGAAGAAATGCGTCTGGCGGAGGGTAGCCAGCCAGTCTCGTCTCCTGATCCTGCTCCCGTGCTCATTTGTTCATCCCCAGGCGCGCCATTCGATAGCGCAAGGAGCGGAACGTGATGCCCAGAAAGCGGGCCGCAGCCGTCCGGTTTTGTTTTGTTTTTTCCAGTGCATCGAGTATGGCCTGACGTTCCACCTGATCAAGATGGTCCTGCAAGGTTGCTGCCGCGGATGGAAGGTTACTCGACTGGGCATCTGCGATATTAAGGTCGGCCACCTCGATCCGGTCGCCCCCCATCAGTGCCAGCGCCCGTTCCAGGATATTTTCCAGCTCACGCACGTTTCCAGGAAACCTGTAGTTCTGCAACGCAGCGATAGCCTCCGGCGCCAGCAACGGAAGGCCCACCCCGGCCTCGCGTGCGATCTTTTCCAGGATACGCTGCGCAAGCAAGGGAATGTCCTCGCAACATTCACGCAACGCCGGCATGCGCAATTCGATGACATTGATGCGATAAAACAGGTCCTGCCGAAAGCGCCCCTGTTCCACCAGGGCCTTTATATCCTGATGAGTTGCGCAGATGATGCGTACATCGACAGGCTCCTCGACGGTTGCCCCTACCTTGCGGACGCGCTTCTCCTGTATGACACGCAATAGTTTGACCTGCATCGACAATGGCAAATCCGCCACTTCATCAAGAAACAACGTACCGCCATCGGCAGCCTGGAAAAAACCATTACGGTCTTCACTGGCACCAGTAAAGGCGCCCTTGCGGTAACCAAAAAATTCGCTTTCCATCAGATTTTCCGGGATCGCTCCGCAGTTCACCGGCACGAACACATGTTCATGCCTGGCGCTCAAGGTATGCATCAGGCGTGCAGCCAGCTCCTTGCCGCTCCCCGATTCACCGGTGATATGAACCGGAGCTTGACTGCGAGCCACACGATCGATCAACATCCGCACCTGCTGAATTGCAGGTGAATTGCCAAGCAGGCTCGATTCAATACTGATGCTCGATGGCAAATCCCTGGCGGACAACTCCAGCGCTGACTTCACCAACGCACGCAACTGTTCAAGCGAAACGGGTTTGGCAATGTAGTCGAATGCTCCCGCTTTCAGTGCTGAAACAGCATTCTCGGTACTGCCGTGAGCGGTAATCACCGCAACCGGTAAATCAGTTACCGTTTCGCCAATATGACGCACCAGTTCAAGCCCGGTGCCATCGGGTAAACGCATATCGGTCAGACACAAGCGATAACGTCTTCTGGTCAAATAGCCCCGTGCCTCGGCCAGCGAAGCGGCGCAATCGGCTATCAGCCCCATTCGTGCCAGTGTCAGATCGAGTAATTCGCGAATATCGGCCTCATCATCGACGATCAACACATGTCTGCTTTCGCCACGGCGACGGCGTTCAATTTTTACCGGCATGAATTCCTCCGATGGTTATCCGGAAATGGGCACCAGGCTGCTCATCGGTCAGCTCGAGATGGGCGCCGCTCGCCTCGCACAGCTCGCGTGCGATATAAAGCCCCAGCCCGGTACCAGCGCCGTGTGTAGTAAAAAAGGGTTCGAATACCAGGCCTCTGAGAGAGTTATCGATTCCAGGACCATTGTCGAATACATGCAACCCGATCCGCCCTGAAGCCAAGGCACGCACCTCGATGCCGACCGATGCGCTCTCCTTCCCTGCATATCGCAAGGCATTGTCGATCAGATTCCACAGTACCCGGTGGAGATGGCTGCGATCAAATTGGAATTCAACGTCATCATTGCCAATGACGTGCACTCTGGTTTTTACCGAAACATCATGCAGTGCCATCTCTTCCAGGAAATCTGGAATAAAGGTGCGCCAACGAATGGATTCAGGTACCGCTCGATCACGGCGGCCCAACTCCAGAACCTCGGTAACCAGCCGGTTGAGGCGCTGGGTGTTGCCCTGGATGATATTAGCCAGTCTTTGCTGCACCGGGACACCGCCTTCCTCTGCCAGCAATTCTGACGCATGGCTGATGGCTGCCAGAGGATTACGTATTTCGTGCGCAAGATTGGCGGTGAGACGGCCCAACGCAGCCAGTTTGAACTGCTGTGCCTGAAAGTGCACTCGCTCCATGTCTTCGATGAAAATCAGGGTGTTGCCTCCCAGTTCGGCAGAAGGAAGGTAACGTACGCGCAATTGTCGGGTGGCGGTCGATTGCAATATTTCAACCACCTCATCATTGCGTGCTTGCCACAAGGGGTAGCGCTCGGACAGGAGGGCGGGCAGCGTCTGCGGACCATTCATTTCCCGGATTCCAAGCAAGGCTTGAGCACTCGGATTAAGCAAGCGTGTTCGCCCGAGCGCATCGACGACCAGCACGCCAATCTCCATGTCGCGGATGATTCGCTCGCTGATCCGTAACTGATCATCCAGTTGTTGTCCCCGCTCACGCGCGAGAAGCTCGTTGGCAACGACCCGTTGAGCCAGCAGGCGGGCGATGATTGCCGCAGCGAAAAAAGCGATACTGGTGATGCCGGCACGGACAAAGTCGGCCGGATCGAAATCAAGTGTCAGGGCTCGCCAGCTCTCTTCCAGGAGTACGGCAACAGAGGCCAGCGCCGCATAAAAAAGGGTCATTCTCCCCTGGCCCACCAGCCCTGCGCCAGCAACAACAACCAGCAACAAAATGGCAATGCCGCTTTTTTGCCCACCGCTGGCAAACATCATCAGTGTCAGCGCAACGATATCCGTCGTCACGTGAACAGAAAGCTGGGAGTCGATTGGATATGAACTTTTTACCAGGGTGACGTAAAAGGCTACCGCCAATAAAAAATAAACCAGGACAACAACGCGGAAAAGGTGGAAATCCTGCGCACCCAAACTCAGGGCATCACCAAAAATCAATACCGTGACCAAAAACAACAAAGCCACAGCCAATCGGTAAATTGAAAAAAAGTGCCATGACCGCCGCAAGGAGACAAAATCTGACTCCGGGTCATCCATCCCGGACGGCATCTGGCGGATCGCGCTCATTCCCCTGCTCCCTGCCGACGATGAGCCTCGCAACAGAATGTGAGGTCTCTCGCGTGAAGCGCTTCCGACTCGGGGAAATAAACGCCACACCAAGCACAGGGAACCATTTTTGGGGTTGATCCAGAAGAGGGCGTCTTGCTCCTCCGCCGCCGCGCAGGGGCACGTAGCAGCACATAAATGGCTACGGCAATGGCTATCCAGAGAAGCAGTTTCACCACGGTATAGCCCGCAGTGCAAGCGACTGGTCGGGGTGAGAGGATTCGAACCTCCGACTCCTGCGTCCCGAACGCAGTACTCTACCAGGCTGAGCTACACCCCGACGGTGAGTTGATGACAAGGACTGGCTTGGCTGGAATCGGCCCCAGAACAGAAAGCAACGAACCATCCTTGCTGACATTGCGGGATCAAAAACTCCGTTGCACCGCAAAGTCCGCCAATTGTAGCAGCGTTCCCCGGAATTTTGAATCCGGCACATGCGCCAGGGCCTGCTTGGCTGCCTCCGTCTCGGCAATTCCCAACTGGCGAGATGCCTCGAGTGCGCCACTGGTACGCACGGCGGATAAAACAGCAGCAAAACTTTCGCGATCGGCGGTTTCTATGGCGGCACGGACTTGTGCAGATTGTTCCGTCGTGCCGTGCTGCAAGACATGAATCAGCGGCAATGTCGTTTTTCCCTCCGCCAGATCATCCCCCAGGTTCTTTCCGGTTTCATTGGCGTCGCCCGAGTAATCGAGTACATCGTCGATCAACTGGAATGCCGTGCCCACATGCATGCCATAGGCAGCCATGGCCTGTTCCGTTGCATCCTCGGCGCCGCCGAGGATCGCTCCGAGGCGTGCCGCAGCCTCGAACAGCTTGGCCGTTTTATAGTGAATAACCTGCAAATAGGCCGCCACGGTGATATCGGCATTGCGGCAATTCATCAATTGCAACACCTCGCCCTCGGCAATGGTGTTGGTGGCATCGGCCAGCACCTGCATCACCCTCATGCTGCCGACCCCGACCATCATCTGAAAGGCTCGCGAATAAAGGAAATCACCGACCAGCACGCTGGCGGCATTACCGAACAGGGCATTGGCCGTGTCGCGCCCACGGCGCAACGACGACTCATCCACGACGTCGTCATGCAGCAAGGTGGCCGTGTGGATGAACTCGACCACTGCAGCCAGTTCATGGTGCGAGGTGCCGGAATAACCACAGGCGCGCGCGGCGAGCAGGGCCAATGCCGGCCGCATACGCTTGCCGCCAGCAGAAATGATGTAGTCGGCGACCTGCCGCACCAACACGACCTCGGAATGCAGACGGGAGCGAATGACAGCATCTACGGCTTGCATATCATCGGCAATCGGAAGATAGAGATTTGAGAAATCCACGGCAATCACTGGCATCAGGATAAAGGGAGCGATGTTAGGCGGCACATCCCATGGCGTCAACGTTCTTCTCCCGACTCCATCCCGAATTTCCCGTCACCACTTCGCTGCTTTGCCGTCAAGGCGGGGTCAGTCGCCTGTTGCCCCGCTACTGTCGAGGGCGAAAAACTCGCGGATATGTTCGAGGATCGACTCATGGTGGGGTGCACGGCGTCGTGCCAGTGCCGACTTGTCGAGATGCAAACGCAATTGCTCGAGTTCGGCATCGCGCGAGGCGAGAATATGCGACATCTCTTCAGCAATCGCCGGACGGCTTTTCATGATTTCCTCCAGACCCGCCTTGTCCAATCGGTAGCAGTCGACATCGGTTTTGGCAACGACGGTCGCCCGCCGCGGCTCGCCCGTCAGCAGTCCCATCTCGCCCACCACACTCCCGGCGGGAAGCGTCGAGAGCAGGCTGCGCTCGCCCTCTTCCTCCAGCCAGACTTCGGCCTCGCCGGCAATGAGGACATAGAGCCAGTGTGCATACGCACCCTGATGCGTAATCACATCGCCTTTGACGAAGGGCGCATGGGTCAGATGCCGGGCCAGCGTTTCCAGTTCCTTTTCCGAGAGACTGCTGAACAGGTCGATGTGGCGGATCGCCGCGATCCGACGGCGCAGTTCGCGGCTCGCCAGAGCCTGCTCATGAGCCGCATTTTCCTTGATCAGGTGCCGGATTTCCTCGGGCACTGCCAAGCCAATACCGGCACGCTGCAAGGCGGCAAAAATGTGCTGACGCACCGCTGAATCCGTCGGGTCATCCGGTTGCGGATCGATCATCCAGTAGCGCAGGGCATAGCGCGCATAGCCCGGGCCGAATTCCATCACCACACAGTTCGGCCCGGGTTCGCTGGCCACATTGGCGATCTGCGCATCACGCACGGCATGTTCGGCGACATCGATCACCGTCATCGGCGGATGATCGAAATCGACGTTGAACCAGATCCAGCGGCGCCAGGCGTTGTGTTGGTTGGCGGAACCGCCGTAGATGCCCACCACGGTGAATTTGTTCTTCATCAACTGGCTATTGGGCATCACCACCTTCTCGCCATTGCGCGTGGCAATCTTCGTATACCGCCAGCGAATGTCCATCACCCGCCCGCCCACCCCGTCGACGATCACCCAGTCGCCGATTTCCACCGAATGATCGAGATGAATGGCCAGACCGCCGAGGATATTGCCGAGCGTATCCTGCATCGCAAAGGCAACCACCGCCGTGATCACCGCTGACGTCGCCACGATCTGCGACAGTTCAACGCCGGCATAACGCATTCGCGCCAGCCCCCAGACGCAATAGCCGATGATCACCGCCACATCCTCGAGAATGCGCGGCGTCTCGACATGCATGGCCGGGGTCAGAACGCGAAATACCAGCAGTCCGGTAAAGCGGATCAATGCAACGCCAAGCCCGAGCAGCGAGAATTCATAGAGGCCACTGGCGACAAAGCCCCAGCCCAGCCCGTACATCATGGCAGCGCCGAGCTCCCCCAGCAGACAGAGTGCAAAAAAGGCCAGGGTCTGCCTCAGCACATACCGACTGCCCTCGGGCAAGGTTTGTCGCAGCACGGTCCAGAGCAGGAAGCCGCCGAGCAGCAGCCAGGGCTGCTCCGGGCTCCAGAAACGGGTGGCCAGGGTGGCCAAGAAATCATTGGACATGATCGTGACTACTCCATCCGTTTGAAAAGTGCCTTGACCAGCGGCCACTGCCGACGGCTGATCAGCAGCCGTTCGTGGACTCCATCGAGCACTATCTGCCAGCAAGGTTGGCCATCGCTCTCAGCAAGCGGCGCATGCTCGACGCCACGCACTGCCCCGAGGGCGGCCAGACAGTTGCGATGAATCCGCACGAAATGTCCGGCGAACTCACTTTCGAGCTGCACCAGAGACTCCTCGAGCAGATAGTCGCGCGTTGGGGTGCGTGCCGTCACATATTTTTGCTCGGCCTTGAGGTAAACGACATCCGTCACCGGGACGAGCAGAATGCGGCCACGTTCGATGCAGGAGAAATTGTGCCGTGCCGCCAGCGCGTGGCACCCCTGCGGGAACTTTTCCAGCCGCTCCGCTTCGAGCGGACGGCGCCGGGCCTTGAGCAGAGCGTCTGCCAGACGTGCCGCACGTACGGGCTTGACCAGATAATCGAGCGCCACCAGTTCGAAAGCCTTGACCGCATACTGATCGTAGGCGGTGACGAAAATCACTGCCGGCGCCCGTGGCAGCCGAGCCAGATGGCGGGCGAACTCGATTCCGTCCATCTCCGGCATCCGGATATCCACCAACACAACATCGAACTCGCTTGCCTGAACCTGTTCCAGTGCGGCGGCGCCGGCGCTAGCCTCGGTCACCGTGGTCGGTAGCGTTGTGGCGAGATCCCCGAGCAAATCACGCAGACGGGCACGGGCAGGCGCCTCGTCATCAACCAGCAACAAGCGGAGCGGAGAATTCATCACGGCACGCGAAAACGGTAGGGAAATTCGATGGTGACACGAAAGCGACCCTCGCTGATATCCGTCTGCATCACCGCCTCAAGATCAAAGAACAACAGAAGTCGCTCGCGAATATTGACCAGCGCCATCTGGTTGCCATGCACATGGCGATCGGCAACCACCACCGGATTGGAAAGTTCCAGCCGCACACGCTGGCCGCGACGTTCGAAGCGAATCCGGACCTCGCCCGCCTCGGTCGCCGGTTCGATTCCATGATAGACCGCGTTTTCCAGCAGCGGCTGGAGCATCAATGGCGGCACCAGCGGATCGGGCGGACACTCCGCCATGTCCCATTCAACCCGGATCCGCTCGCCGAGCCGCAAGCGCTCGAGATTCAGGTACTGGCGCGCCACCGCGATTTCCTCCGACAGGGGAACCAGTTCGGCGTTCTCGCGCATCAAGACGCGAAACAGATCGGCCAGTTCCTCCAGTGCGGTTTCGGCCCGCCGTGGATCGGAGCGAATCACCCCCAGTACGGCATTCAGCGCATTGAACAGAAAGTGCGGCCGGATGCGCGCTGTGAGCGCCAGCAGGCGAGCTTCCGCCAGTGCCGGTGACTGTGCCCGCGCACGCAGATCGAACCAGACCAGCAGTCCCAGGGTGCCAAGCACGAGCCAGAGTACCGCGCGCCCCACCCCCGTGGTCGCCGGCTCGATCAGCCGCAACGCACCCAGTGCACCTTCCACGGCGGCCGCAGCCAGCAGGACCAGCAGCACGATGAATATCCGGCTACGCCAGGGTGGCAGGCGGTGCATCCATTCGGGCACCACGGCAAGCAGCGCGAGGCTGGCCAATAACGTGGGTTCACCATGCACCAGCAACGTCGCCAACTCGCTGCCCAGGTGCGACCATTGCCGACTGGCCGCGAGCGCATAGAGCACCATGGCGCCATTTCCGGCCAGCAGCACCTGCCACCAGACCTCCACCGAACGAAAGTCGGGCAGGCTGGATGCAGAGGGGTTTTCCCTTATACTTTGCGTCGTACTCAATGGGCGGGAACCTCCGGTTTTCGCTGGTTTTTTTACCACTATTCACCACTACCGACTGGCCACGGTGGCCGCGTCCCGATTATGACAGAACCCACTTCTCCGGAATCAGCCAAAGCCTGGTCGGGGCGCTTTTCCGAACCCGTCTCCGATCTCGTCAAACGCTATACCGCTTCCATTGCCTTCGATCAGCGCATGTGGCGGCAGGATATCCGTGGTTCGCTGGCGCACGCCCGCATGCTGGCCCGACAAGGCATCCTCGCCACCGGGGATCTTGCCGCGATCGAGCAGGGCATGGCCGCCATCACCGGTGAAATCGAGAGCGGACAATTCAACTGGAATCTCGACGACGAAGATGTCCACCTCAACATCGAGAAACGCCTTACCGCACTGATCGGTGATGCCGGCAAACGCCTCCACACGGGGCGCTCGCGCAATGACCAGGTGGCGACCGACATCCGTCTCTGGCTCCGCGACAGCATCGATATCATCGATCGCCTGCTCCGCGATCTGCAGGAGGCGCTGATCAATCTGGCCGAAATTCATAGCGACACACCATTGCCAGGCTTTACCCATTTGCAGGTCGCCCAGCCGATCACCTTCGGCCATCACCTGCTGGCTTATTTCGAGATGCTCGCCCGCGACCGCGAACGCTTCACCGACTGCCGCCGCCGTCTCAATCGCCTGCCACTCGGCGCCGCCGCCCTGGCCGGAACGACTTTTCCCATCGATCGGGAATCCGTTGCCCGCGAACTGGGCTTCGAAGCAGTCTGCGAAAATTCGCTGGATGCCGTTTCCGACCGCGATTTCGCCATCGAGTTCTGCGCCGTGGCGGCCTTGGTGATGACCCACATATCGCGCTTCTCCGAAGAACTGATCCTGTGGATGAGTCCGCGCATCAGCTTCATCGATCTGCCCGATCGCTTCTGTACCGGCTCCTCGATCATGCCACAGAAGAAAAATCCGGACGTGCCGGAACTCGCCCGCGGCAAGACGGGGCGCGTCTTCGGCCATCTGCTGGCCTTGCTCGTCCTGATGAAAGGCCAGCCACTGGCTTACAACAAGGATAATCAGGAAGACAAGGAACCTTTGTTCGATACCGCCGACACGCTGATCGACACCTTGCGCATCTTCGCCGACATGGTGCCGGACATTCGCGTCAAGCCCGAGGCAATGGCTGCCGCCTTGCGCCAGGGCTACGCTACGGCCACCGACCTGGCCGACTACCTGGTGAAAAAAGGGCTGCCCTTCCGCGATGCGCACGAAGCCGTGGCACGCGCCGTGCGTGCCTGCGAGGCGCGTAGCTGCGATCTCGCCGATCTGCCCCTGGATGAATTGCGCAGTTTCTCTTCGCTGATCGGCAGCGATGTGTTCGGCGTACTCACCGTCGCTGGTTCGCTGGCGGCGCGCAACCACGTCGGCGGCACGGCGCCGGCCCAGGTCCGCGCCGCCATTGCCCGCGCCCGCTCCAGACTCTGACTGGCCGATGACATTGCCGCAACGCATCGGCAAATACGACGTCCGCAGCAAGCTTGGCGTAGGCGCCACGTCCACCGTCTATCTGGCCTATGACCCATTCAGCGAGCGTGAAGTCGCGATCAAGCTGATCGCCCCGGAGATCCTTCGTGACCAGGCCCGTGGCCGGCTCTACCGTCATCTGCTGCTCAACGAGGCCTCGCTCGCCGGCAAACTGATGCATCCGCACATCGTGCAAATTTACGATGCCGTGATCGAGGAAGAACAAAGTTACATCGTCATGGAATATGTTCCCGGCGGAACGTTGGAGGCTTTCAGTGCGGCGGACAATCTGATACCGATCGATCGTCTGGTGGAAATCATCTTCAAGTGCACCCGCGCGCTGGATTATGCCCATCGCGCCGGCATCATCCATCGTGACATCAAGCCGGCCAACATTCTGCTTGCACAGAAGGACAATATTCGCGGCGATATCAAGATTTCCGACTTCGGCTCGGCCTTGATCGCGACAACCGAGCAAACCCGCACCCAGGTCTCGGGCGTCGGCTCGCCGGCCTACATGTCGCCGCAGCAGCTGCGCGACCAGCCCCTGACGCAGCAGACCGACATTTACTCACTGGGGGTGGTGATGTATCAGTTACTGGCCGGACGACTCCCGTTCCAGTCGCCGTCCAATTACGGCATGATCTACCAGATTTGCAATACCGAGCCGCCGCCACTCTCCACGTTTCGTGCCGACCTGCCGCCAGGTCTCGAAGCCGTCGTCGCCCGCGCCATGCAGAAGGAACTCTCTGCCCGCTACCAGACGTGGGACGAGTTCTCCCACGACCTGGCGCAATCGTTCCGTAACAAGCAACTCACCACACAGCGCCAGGATTTTCCGGACAGCGAAAAATTCGAGGCTTTGCGCACCCTGCCCTTCTTCGCCGAGTTTTCCGACGTCGAGCTGTGGGAGGTCGTGCGTTTCTCGCGCTGGAGCGAGGTTACGCCGAATACCGTGATCATGAAGGATGGCGAACGTGGCGATTTTTTCGCCTTCCTGCTGGAAGGCGAGCTCACTGTCCTCAAACACGACCGCCGCCTGGGATCGCTCACCAGCGGGGAGTGTTTTGGCGAAATGGCGATCATTCGCCGTGGCCGGCACGATCGTGGAGCGGATGTCGTGGCGCAAACCACGGCGCGCGTCGTAACCATTCCGGCGCAAACCCTGCAACATGCATCGGAAGCCTGTCGCATGCACTTCTACCAAGGATTTCTCGACGTGCTGGCTGCCCGCCTGGCCGACGCCAACAACCGGCTGGCGACGCTTTAGAGTGAAATTCACTCATTTGGCATCCCGTCAAGGTTCGAGCGAAGCGAGCCAACCAGGAACCCCCCCGTGAGGGGGCAAGGGGGGGCGGGAGTAAGAATGGGCTGACTTTCATGATGCGGGAAACATCACCCTGCATCATGAAAGTCAGCCGGCGCCGACGACCGAGGCCAGTTGCTGCTGCAGCTCACCGCTTTGATACATCTCGGTCATGATGTCGCTGCCACCGACGAACTCGCCACCGATATAAAGCTGTGGAATGGTCGGCCAGTTGACGTAATCCTTTACCCCTTGGCGAATTTCGGGATCAGCCAAAATATCGACGGTCAGCGGGTTGCTGACGCCACAGGCATTCAGTATTTGGACTGCCCGTGCCGAAAATCCGCATTGCGGAAACTGGGGGGTCCCTTTCATGAACAGAACGACCGGATGGCCGGTCACGAGATCATGAATTTTCTTTTGAACGTCCATGCTGACTCCAGATCAGGGTTAATAGTTGAGTAAATAACTCAGGATATTCTAACCTCGCCCTCCTGCCCTGGTCAACCCGACGGTATCGCAGTCCTCAAAAAGTCGGCTCTGACGATACGGCGAACGAGGCATCAGGCTCCGCGCAAGGTTCGGGAACTCGATGCTTGCCGAGGACTCTACCGAGCAGGTCATGCCTAACCGTCGCACTGACGTTGTAAGGTTCGGCTCTGAGCCACGTCGACAGGGGACCAAGCCTATCGATGAAAGTGAAAGCGAGACCATCATGCGCATCCGCCACCCTGCTGCTATCGCCGCTTCCGAAATCACCCCCCGCGCGCTGTTCGACCGCCGTCGCGAGTTTTTGCGCGCCTCGGCCGGACTGGCATTGAGTACGCTCGTCCCCCAAGCCGAGGCCAGACTCGGTCCCGGTAAACCCAGCATCTATTCCACAAGCGAGGCGCCGACACCGCTAAAGCATGTCGCGGGATACAACAATTTCTATGAATTCGGCACCGACAAGGAAGATCCGGCGCAGTACGCCCATGCCTTGCACACGCGGCCCTGGACCGTCAGCATCGAAGGCCTGGTGCAAAAGCCGAAAACCCTTGGAATCGAAGAACTCCTGCGGCTTGCCCCGCTGGAAGAACGTATTTATCGGCTGCGCTGCGTCGAAGGCTGGAGCATGGTGATTCCGTGGCTCGGCTTTCCTTTGGCGACGGTGCTCAAGCAGGTGGAACCGCTGGGGAATGCGAAATACGTCGAGCTCGTCACCGCCGCACAGGAGGACACCATGCCCGGAGTGAAGCGCCACGTCCTCGACTGGCCCTATACCGAAGGCCTGCGGCTGGATGAAGCCATGCATCCGCTCACGCTGATCGCCGTCGGCCTGTATGGCGATGTACTGCCGAATCAGAACGGCGCGCCGTTGCGGCTGGTCGTGCCCTGGAAATACGGGTTCAAGAGTGGCAAATCCATCGTCAAGATCCGCTTCACCGAGAGCGAACCGCGCACCGCGTGGATGAAAGCCGCGCCGCGCGAATACGGCTTCTATTCAAATGTCAATCCGGAGGTCGACCATCCGCGCTGGAGCCAGGCGACGGAACGCCGCATCGGCGAATTTTTCAAGCGCAGGACGCTGCCCTTCAACGGCTATGGCGAGCAGGTCGCCCAGCTTTACGCCGGCATGGATTTGAGGAAACAGTTTTGAACCAGGCCTGGCTCAAACCTCCCATCTTCATCGCCAGCCTTCTGCCACTGGCCTGGTATCTGTGGGGCCTCCAGGCGGATGCGCTGGGCGCCAACCCGATCGAGGCCGTGACCCGCGGATTAGGAACGTGGGGGCTCAATTTCCTGTTGATCACGCTGACCGTCACGCCGCTGCGCAAATATTCCGGCTGGGCATGGCTGGCTCGCCTGCGGCGCATGCTCGGCCTGTTCGCCTTCTTTTACGTCTGCCTGCATCTGACGACTTATCTCTGGCTCGATCAGTTCTTCGACTGGACGGCCATCGTCAAGGACATCTGGAAGCGACCTTTCATCACGGTCGGCATGACCGCGTTTGCCCTGCTGCTGCCTTTGGCGCTGACCTCGAACAACGCCGCGATCCGCAAGCTTGGCGGCCGTCGCTGGCAGGCATTGCATCGCAGCGTTTATGTCATCGCCATGCTGGCTGTGCTGCACTATTCCTGGATGGTCAAGGCCGATTTGGCCAAGCCGCTGCTTTATGCCGGACTGCTGGCCGTTCTGCTTGGTTTGCGCATTGGGTGGCGAGTGCGGGAACGCAACCGTCAGCGAAACGCAATCCCGCCGGCCAAGACCCGTCATACCATTCCGATCGGCGTCAGGAGGTAGGCTTTTCGAGTTGAATCTGGCGGAACCAGCCGCCGGCCAGGAGGGGTTCGTTCGACGTCACCTGAAGATCGCCCGCCGACTCCATCACCTCTTCGAATACGACATCGAGACGCGTCGCCGTACGCCGCGTCACGGGATTGAGCCAGCGCTTCCAGCCACCTTCACCAGGCCGCAAGAATTTGTCGAGGATCAGCACCTGCCCGCCGGGTCTGAGCACACGGGCAACCTCGGCGATGCAAAAAGTCGGCTCTGGCACCACGGTGAGAATCAGGTGCAAAATGACGCTATCGAAGCTTGCCGCACGAAACGGCAGGTGTTGCGCGTCACCACGAAGCAGCGCGCAGTCCAGCGCCGCGGCACGGGGCCGGGCTTGCTTGAGCATCGCCGCAGTGAGATCAAGCCCGACATACCGATGCTGTGGCGGCAGATGCGGCAAATCAAGCCCCGTCCCGACACCAAGCAGCAGCACATCTCGCGGCGCATCCGCCGGCAACACCGCCAGGCTGCGCTTGCGCAAACCGCGCGTGGCCGCAGCAACGAAAATATCGTAGAGCGGCGCGATCAATGTGTAGCTCTGCTTCAGGGACATGACGGGCGGACGGGCAACACGCAGAGGCTAGTGCAACACCCGCGGCATCGACAGAATGAACATCTCGATCGGCGCCTCGAATTGAACGCCATCCTCGGCCGTCATCTGATAACTGCCGCGCATCGTGCCCACCGCAGTCGCCAATTGGCAACCACTGGTGTATTCGAATTCCTCGCCCGGCGCTAGCAGGGGCTGATGCCCAACCACACCCAAGCCACGCACCTCCTGCATCTGTCCCTCGGCATTGGTGATCACCCAGTGCCTGGAGATCAACTGAGCGGCAACGCTGCCAGTATTACGCAGGGAAATCGTGTAAGCAAAAATGTAGCGGCCGGCCACCGGATCGGATTGCTCCGCGATATAGTGAACTTCGGCTGTCACTTCAATCTGATATTTTTTTGCTTCGGCCATGCGTTCAATTCAACACCAATTTGGGGACTGGGGCAAGAAATTGGCCAATCGCCTGCGCACTCACTCCCTGCGGCACGGTACCATTGACCATTGCCCCAGATTCCGCGACACTGCCTTATGCAAACGAACTAGCCTGTGCGAAATCTCTCCGACCCAGCTATGACTGCCCCAACCCTTACCACAACCGCTCCTCGATTTATCGATACCTTGCGCAACGCGGGCATCGAACCGGGTGATGATGAGGACTTGCGCCTCAACAAATCGTTGTTGATGCTCGCCACTGGGCTATTCACGGTCACGATCATGCTATGGGTGGTCATTTATTCCTTTCTTGGCCAAAAATTCTCCACTACGCTACCGCTGACCTTCCAGCTACTGCTCGTCGGAAACATGCTGCTCTATCTGAAGGGCCACAACTTCGGTTTTTTCCGGGTCAGCCAACTCGGGTTGTTTTTGTTTCTGCCTTTCGTTGCGCAATGGACTGCAGGGGATTTCATCACGTCCAGCGGCGTGATTCTCTGGGCTTTGCTCGCTCCGGTAGGCGCCATGCTCTGCATCGGAATCAGCGAGTCTGCTGGCTGGTTCATTGCCTGGGTCGTGCTCACCGCACTCTCCGGCGCCACCGATTTTTATCTACTCGATCCCGCCCTGCGCTCTGGATCCGTTGTCGATCTTCGCACCAGTGTCGCGTTCTTTGTCCTGAATTTCATCACGGTATCGGCAATACTTTACCTGCTCCTGCATTTCGCTTTCGTGGAAAAAAAGAAGATCCAAATCAAGCTTGAAGAAGCCAGGGCCCGAATCCAGATCGAGCAGGAACGCGCTGAAAAACTGCTCCTAAACATACTTCCCAGTCCTGTAGCAGAACGTCTCAAAGCCTCCAATCAGACCATCGCCGATGGCTTTGCCGATGTCACGGTAATGTTTGCCGATATTGTTAACTTCACGCAGATTGCCGCCAATCTGTCACCGGCACAGGTTTTCTCGATGCTCAACCAAATTTTTTCAGCCTTCGACGAACTTGCCGAAAAATATGGACTGGAGAAGATCAAGACGATTGGCGATGCCTATATGGTGGCTGGTGGACTTGAAGAGAGTCGTTCCGACTATACCCAGGCGATCGCCGACATGGCGATCGAAATGCGCAGCATTCTTACCGAGGATCTGAAAATCAATTCCCAGCATATTGAAATCCGGATCGGCATTGGCACCGGCCCCATTGTCGCCGGCGTTGTCGGCAAGAAGAAGTTTATCTACGACCTGTGGGGAGACACCGTCAACATCGCCAGTCGAATAACCTCCGAGGGCGTGCCCGGCATGATCCAGTGTGATGACATGACCTATCGTCGGCTATCCGATAGTTTCAGCTTTCACGAACCACAGACCATTTACCTCAAAGGCAAGGGAAGCATGACGGTCCATCGATTGATTGGCCGCTTGGATACCACGGCCACAGGCTAAACAACGGATTCTCGGGAATGTGGTGCCAGACAAAAGCAAACTCGCCCATGTCGATTCTCGGAAAGCGACAAACTGTATCCGGCCGATTCGGCATACCGTGATGCCTGGTACAGTCCGATCCCCAATCCGGTTTTCGAGGCGACTGGTGCCTTGAATAGGGCACTGGCTATTGGATCCGGTAGAGCTGATCCATCATCGCAAACAATCAGTTCAACCTCGTTATCTTTTCTTGCGAGTTCTATCCGCACCCGAAGCGCTGGCTCGTGCTGCCTCTTCTCGATCGCATTTTGAACCAGATTGTCGATCACACCCGTAAAAACGTCGCCAGGGATATCCCCTTCCAGTACCAGCGGAGAAAAATAAATCCAGTCATTCGGTAGCAAACGCTTAACCAGTCCATTCCACCAGGAAACAACTGGCTGATTGATGCTTTTGGTAATTTTGCTTGGTGACTGTAATTTCAGCAATGTTGCGCCCAGTCTATCAGCGACTACCGGCAGTTGCCTCTTCAGCAGCAACTGGTATTCGGGGGAAGCACCCGTTTCATCGTCGTTGCCAGCTACGCATAATGCATTCAATGACTGCAGTATGTTTTTTATATCATGCGTGAGCCGCGCTCCCGCTTCATGAACCGCCTGAACATAAGACAGATTACGCAGATCCAAAGCTCTCCTTTTGTCAGCATAAAATTCCGCAAGGAGCTTTACCAACAATCCGAGATGGAATCTAAGTGACGCCGTCAGTTGATGCTTGGTGAAAATCCTGAGCGTTAACTCCCCGAGTTCATATTCCGAGCGATACCCACTTTTCAGGCCGACATGCTCGTTCCGTGTAGAAGATACCCATTCGACGCCACTGACCCAGCGTAGTGACTGAACGATGCTCGCAATTGCCCTAGAGAGAAAAATTTCCGGGTCATCCTCTTCCAGCGCCAGGTTTGCCAATGTATTGAGCCAGCGCTCGATGGGAAGCCCAATCGACAACAGATAGCGGGAAAACAAATCCCCCAGTCCGGCAAAACCTCCATGTGGGTTCCATGCCCACCCCAACAGCAACAAACCACTTCCAATTAGCAACATTGACTGCAGCAAAGCCTCGGTATAGCTGCTACCAAGCGTCAACATGGCGGACAGGCTACCCAGAATCAATGTTGCAAGCACCAAAAATACGACCAGCCCACTAAAGAAATCCATGACATCTGCTTGACTAACCAACTGGTCTATCTTCCACTGAAGAAGCAAAATCACCCAGATCAAGAACACAAGAAACAGATTCGCAATCCAGGAAAGCTGGGGTTGTACTCTTGCCACAGTCAATGCATCCGGTACGGCCACGAGTAACAACTCAAGCAGCAGAAATGCAAAAGCCAACTGATACGTTATGCGTAACAAGCGGTCATTAATCAAAGCCACTCGGCCTGCCATGACAGCAGCCAGACTCATAACCCAGATGACAAACAACCATCCCCCAGTCCCTGAGAAGATCACGGCAAGGATCATGAATATCCCGAGAAGAGACGAAAGTGACAAACGCTGGTTGCCTTGCACAAAGGGCTGCCACAGCATGAATAAGCCCAAATGCACGATGAAGAACCCCTTTCCCGCCAAACTATCGATTCCGCTCAGGAATGCGAGAAACAGCGCCCCCAGTAACGCTGGCAAGGTGAGCCGGCTGATCGCGACAAAGAATGCTTGGATCATCATGAAAGATGGGAGGTCATTAAGTAGTAGCCCGCGTGTTTGAGACCACGTCTGCCGATACACAGGGACTTGAATATAGCATCCAAGATCTAGCCTCGGATCTTTCCCATTTCCCCAAACGGCAAACCCCCTTCAATGGGTAATTGAAGGGGGTTTGGAGGGATAAGGGAGTCTGGCGTTGACCTACTTTCGCACACGGTGAAGT
>PHCV01000005.1 GCA_002842395.1 Betaproteobacteria bacterium HGW-Betaproteobacteria-11 | reverse complement strand
AATCCTCCAGGCTTCGTCCCGCTTCCAGCAGAGAGGCAGAATTATAGGGACCCTTTCTTGCGTTGTAAAGAGAAAAAAAGAAAAGTTTGATGGTGGTCGAACTTAAACGGGGACTCAGCCGGCTCGCCGTTGGCGGCGGCTCACCAACAGGGCAGCCTCAGCTCGGTTGGTCACTCCAAGTGCCTTGATAATCGCTGACACATGAATCTTCACCGTGCCCTCCGTCACCCCCAACAGTTCGGCAATATGGCGATTGCTGCTGCCGTCACGGAGCAACTCCAAGACCCGCGCCTGCGCCGGTGTCAACCCGTGACATTGGGCAAGCGATTTGCCTTCGTTTCTAGTGGCGCCATTGATCCCGCTTCTCCGTTCCACCTGCGTCCGTAAGCGTGGCGATAGATAGCGCTCACCGGCAAGTACCGCGCGCAAGGCATCAATCAATTCGGCACCGCTTCCCGACTTCGAGACAAATGCCATTACCCCGGCCTGCATCACGCGGGCCACGGTTGCCGCATCATCCAAGGCTGAAACGACGATGATACGCACCGAAGGAAACCGGCGCCGCACTACGGGTATGAATGTCTGCCCTTGCATGCCTGGCAGCATCAGATCCAGAGTCATCAGGCTGATTTCATTTTTTTCCAGCACGGCGATGGCGGCCTTGACATCCGCAGCGTCAAACGCGGTGATATCCTCGCCCGAAGTCTGTAGGGTGATGAGGATACCTCCCCGTACCAACGCATGATCTTCCACTACCAGCACGTTAAGCATGATTTCTCCGTCAATCGATGACGTATGAAAGTTTAGCGTGAAAGGACGAGAACTTGAGCGCGGGGCCAAACATCGAGCGCAGCGAGCAAATAGGGCCCCACCCCGGGTGGGGCGGGCCTTCATACCGCCTTTCGCGTCATTCATCCTCCGCAGGTAGCAGGTCGCGACTATGGGTGTTAGCCTGGAAGAGTCCATTACGGTAATATGAAACCGGAGGTCGGAATATTCCGGGGAGACAAAGGAGGGCGCACCATGAGTACGGCATCGAACGATCCGATGGAATTTCTAAAATCGCTGTGGGGCACGGCCGGGATGCCGTTGCCGGGCTTGATCACGCCGACGCTCGACACCAATGAATTGGACAAGCGAGTCGCCGATCTCAAGGCCGTCGAAGGCTGGCTCAAAACTAACCTGGGCATGTTACAGATGACAATTCAGGGACTGGAGATGCAACGTGCAACTCTGGCCGCGATGCAGGCTATGAGCCAGTCCATCAGCTCTTCGGAAACCACCGCCAATCCATTTGCCAATCCTGCACTGTGGCCGTGGAATTTTTCCCAGCAAGGATCGCCGGCCTCAAATTCGCCCGCCACGCAAGATGCCGCAACAGAAACTCCGCCTGATGAGGCCTCCAATGCAACGACGCCGTCGAAAACCAGGGGGAAAGGCAAGTAACCACCGACTGCCATAACAACAAGCCATCCTCCGACTGCCTCCGGGGCAGTGCGGGTGGTTTCTAGAAACGAGGGCTTTTGCCTGTGGCAGGCGTGGCCAGGCGCGCCTTCAGCGCCGTTATGTCCAACAAGCGGATGTGCTTTTTGTGCACAGCGATCAGGCCAACATCCCGCAGGTAGCTGAATGCCCGGCTTATGGTTTCGACCTTGACCCCGAGGTAGGAACTGATTTCCTCGCGCGACATGCGCAGATGAAATTCAACCGGCGAATAGCCACGGCTGGCAAATCTTTCGGAGAGATTGAGCAGGAAGGCGATCAGCCGCTCTTCGGCGCGCAACGCACCGAGCATCAGCATGACACCTTGATCCCGCATGATCTCGCGGCTCATGATCTTGTGCAGTTGTCGCCGCAAGGAAGGTTCCTGTTCCGCGAGCGCTTCCAACTCATTGAACGGAACCTGGCAAACCTCGCTATCCTCGAGGGCAATGGCAGTGGAATTATGGAATCCTTCCCCGATACCGTCGAGGCCGACAACCTCACCCGCCATCTGGAAGCCGGTAACCTGGGAGCGGCCATCTGCGGCCAGCATCTCGGTCTTCAAGAAACCGGTTCTGACCGCATAGATCATCTCGAACGGGTCACCGGCGCGAAATGCCGGCTGCCCCAAGACCAGCTTGCGGCGCTTGCCGATCTGTATTTCAGGATGATCGAGTTCGTCTTCCATCAGTCCCAGCGGCAGGCACAGATCGCGTAGCGTGCATCGCATGCAAGCCACCGGGGGTGCGGTGCGGAGTGCATCGAAACCGGAACCAAGGCCATGCATGACTTTCTCGAAATTTTCGGCATGCACGATCAGATCACTCCGGCACAACTCAAGACCGAGACTTCTGCCTGCGTATAACCGGCCGCTTGCAGGATGTCGTCCACATCGGCCCCCGCTGCGGGGGCCGGGCATTCATCCGGCAAGGACCAGCACGAAAACTTGAACGGCGGGGCGACCTGCAACGACTCACCGCCGGTTTTCTTCACCATCTGCCGTACCTGGATCTGCGGCTGCATAAGAGCTTCATCCAGCCGCAAAACCGGTGTCACGCAACAATCCACTCCAGCGAACAATTCCTGCCAATAGACGAGTGGTTGCGCGGCTATCACCGCGGCAAGTTCGGTACGTACCCGCCCCCCCTCGGAGCCGCTCGTCAAGCCCGATGACATGAAATCAGGGCGCCCGATAACGGCGCAAAACACCTGCCAGAACTTGTCCTCCAGTGCGGCGACGGCCAGATACCGCGCATCGGCCGTGCGATACACGCCATAGCAGGGCACTCCCCCGGTCAATAAATCCTCGCCACGCGGCTCCAAGCCTCCGGTTTGCAGCGCCAGAAGCGGAAAAATGCTGTGCGCCAACAGCGCATCGGTCATCGCGATATCGACGTAGCTGCCCTCGCCCGTGGTTTTCGCGGCGATCACTGCCGCGAGTGCGCCCACCAGCGCGGTAAGGCTGCCGCCGAGCAAATCGCCGATCTGCAGATTGGGAATGGCCGGGGCGCCACCGATGGTGCCGATTTGATCGAGCACGCCGCTGAGCGCAAGGTAATTCAGATCGTGGCCAGCATGCTGCGCCAGCGGTCCGCTCTGGCCGTAGCCGGTGATGGCGCAATAGACGAGACGGGGATTCACCGCACGCACGGCCTGATAACCCACCCCCAGCCGGTCGGCGACACCAGGGCGGAAACTTTCAAACAGCATATCGGCACCGGCGGCCAGGCGCAGCAGCACCTCGACTCCGGCAGCCTGCTTGAGGTCGAGGCGCAGGCTTTTCTTGTTGCGATTCACGGCGCGGAACAGCGGGCTGTCCTCGCCGGCGGCATTGGCTTCCGCCGCTCCGGGCCCGAGGATACGCGCGTAGTCACCGAGTCCCGTGTCTTCGATCTTGATCACCTCGGCGCCCAGATCAGCGAGATGCAGGGTGGCCACGGGGCCAGGCAGCAGTCGCGTCAGATCAAGCACGACGAGGCCAGCCAGCGGCCCGCCCTTCGCCGTCTCGCCAGCGCCGAGTTTTTTCACCTCCCTCATGCCGCTCACCACATCGTTCATCCGGCTTTGCCTACATGTTGCGCCGGTACTGGCCACCGACCGCGTACAGCGCCGTGGAAACCTGGCCCAGCGAACAGTAACGCACGGCATTCATCATCACCTCGAAAACATTCCGATCCTCGATCGCCGCCTGCCGCAAACGCTCCAGCCAGAGCTCGGACTGCCCCGCATTGCGGCCCTGAAACTCAGCCAGGCGCTGCAACTGCGACTGTTTCTCTTCATCCGTCGAGCGCGCCAGTTCGATCTCGCCGGCCGCCCCCGAGTTTTTCGGATTGAGGAAGGTATTGACGCCGATCAGCGGCAACGAGCCATCGTGCTTCTTGTGCTCGTAGGTCATCGACTCTTCCTGAATCTTGCCGCGCTGGTAGCCGGTCTCCATCGCGCCGAGCACGCCGCCACGCGAGGCGATCGCTTCGAACTCCTTGAGCACCGCCTCCTCGACCAGATCGGTCAGTTCCTCGAAGATAAACGCTCCCTGATTCGGATTTTCATTTTTCGCCACCCCCCATTCGCGGTTGATGATGAGCTGGATGGCCATTGCGCGGCGCACCGACTCCTCGGTCGGGGTGGTGATGGCTTCGTCGTAGGCGTTGGTGTGCAGCGAATTGCAGTTGTCGTAAATCGCGATCAGCGCCTGCAAGGTGGTGCGGATGTCGTTGAAGTCCATCTCCTGCGCGTGAAGCGAGCGACCGGAAGTCTGGATGTGATATTTCAGCTTCTGGCTGCGCTCGTTGGCGCCGTAGCGGTTCCTCATCGCCACGGCCCAGATGCGGCGGGCGACGCGGCCGATCACCGAATATTCCGGGTCCATCCCATTACTGAAAAAGAAGCTGAGATTGGGCGCGAAGTCGTCGATATGCATGCCGCGCGCCAGATACGCTTCGACATAGGTGAAGCCATTGGCCAGGGTAAACGCCAGCTGCGAGATCGGGTTGGCGCCTGCCTCGGCGATGTGGTAGCCGGAGATCGAGACCGAGTAGAAATTGCGGATCTGGTGATGGACGAAGTACTCCTGGATGTCACCCATCATCTTCAGCGCAAATTCGGTCGAGAAAATGCAGGTATTCTGACCCTGATCTTCCTTGAGGATATCGGCCTGCACCGTGCCGCGCACGGTGGATAGCGCCCAGGCGCGAATCTTTTCGGCCTCGTCATCGGTCGGCTCACGGCCATTCTCGTCGCGGAACTTGCCGAGCTGCTGATCGATCGCGGCATTGAGGAACATGGCGAGGATCATCGGCGCCGGGCCGTTGATGGTCATCGAGACCGACGTCGCCGGATCGCACAGATCGAAACCGGAATACAGCACCTTCAGATCATCCAGCGTGGCGATCGAAACGCCGGAGTTGCCAACCTTGCCATAGATGTCGGGACGTGGATCAGGATCGCAGCCGTAGAGCGTGACCGAATCGAAGGCGGTCGACAGGCGCTTGGCCGGCATGCCTTCGGAGACCTTGCGGAAGCGCCGGTTGGTGCGGAAGGCATCGCCTTCACCGGCGAACATCCGCGTCGGATCCTCGTTCTCGCGCTTGAAGGCGAACACACCGGCGGTATAGGGGAAACTGCCCGGCACGTTCTCCAGCATCAGGAAGCGCAACAGCTCGCCCTCGTCTTCGAAGCGCGGCAACACGACCTTGCGGATCTTGGTACCGGAGAGCGTCTCGTGGGTCAACCGGGTGCGGATTTCCTTGTCGCGGATCTTCACCACGTACTCGTCGCCGCCATAGGCTCTTTGCATATCCGGCCACTGGGCCAGAAGCTTTTTGGCATGGAGCATGAGCTGGCCATCCTTCCATGCGATCGGCTCGTCGAAATCGCGTGTGTCCTTGCCGCAGCTTTCGAGCAGGGCCTTGGCCGTCTTCAGCGCCTGGCGCTCACGCGCCACCCGGGCCTGCGCCGCGGTCTGCTGGTGATAATCACGCACGGCATCGGCGATATCGGCCAGATAGCGCACCCGCCCAGGCGGCACGATGGCACGTCCGGCAGAGGAGCTTTTCACGCTGGACAGGGGCAGGCGGCCCGCTTGCGGTTCAAGGCCCTGCTTGACCAGCGCCGGCATCAGCGCCTGATACAACGCGGTGACGCCGTCATCGTTGAAGCGCGCCGCCATGGTGCCGAACACCGGCATCTCCTCGGTATTTTCCGAAAACCGCTCGCGATTGCGCTGGTATTGCTTGCGCACGTCGCGTAGCGCGTCTTCGGCGCCCTTGCGGTCGAACTTGTTGATCGCCACGAAATCGGCGAAATCGAGCATGTCGATCTTTTCCAGTTGCGAAGCCGCGCCAAATTCGGGTGTCATCACATACATCGAAACATCGACCAGCGGCACGATGGCGGCATCGCCCTGGCCGATGCCCGAGGTCTCGACCACGATCAGATCGAAGCCGGCCAGCTTGCAGGCGGCAAGGACATCGGGCAGCGCCCTGGTGACTTCCGAGCCCGCGCTGCGTGTCGCCAGCGAGCGCATGTAGATATTGGGGTGCTGGATCGCATTCATGCGGATGCGGTCGCCGAGCAAGGCGCCACCGGTGCGCTTGCGCGAAGGATCGATCGAGATCACCGCAATGCGCAGGCTGTCGTCCTGATCGAGACGGAAGCGGCGGATCAGTTCATCGGTGAGCGAGCTCTTGCCCGCACCACCGGTGCCGGTGATGCCCAAAGTCGGCGTTGGCGAGACGGCGTCCCGCGCCGCCGCGCGTTCGAGCAACACCCGCTTCGCCTGCTCCGGCCAGGCCTCGTTTTCCAGCGCGGTGATCACCCGGGCGAGTGCACGCCGGTCGCCGCTTTCCAGCGCTGCCGTGTCCTGCGGTGCCTGATGGCCGAGATCGACATCGCAGCGCTCGACCATGTCGTTGATCATGCCCTGCAGGCCAAGCTTCTGGCCATCCTCGACCGAATACAGATGCGTCACGCCATAGTCGTGCAGCTCGCGGATCTCCGCCGGCACGATCACCCCGCCGCCACCGCCAAACACCTTGATGTTCTCGCCGCCACGTTCCTTGAGCAGATCGATCATGTACTTGAAGAACTCGACATGCCCACCCTGATAGGACGACACCGCGATGGCCTGGGCATCTTCCTGCACCGCTGCGGTGACGATTTCCTCGACCGAACGGTTGTGACCGAGATGGATCACCTCGGCGCCGGTCGCCTGCAGAATCCGGCGCATGATGTTGATTGAGGCATCATGCCCGTCGAACAGGGAGGTGGAGGTGACGAAACGCACTTTGTGCTTCGGTTTGTAGGGCATTAGCCGAGCGACGATGGAAAGATCGGTCATGGCGCAGACTCCTTGAACGCAAGTAGCGGCATCATAGGCAAAGCCCGGTGTCCCGACCATGACACAAACGGACGCATACTATGCAACAATTGCCAACATGAAGCGAGCGTCAGGAACTCCCCGACAACAGATAAAAATCCAACCCACCGTGGCAATAGGCTTTGTCAACGGCATGCTGGCAGGCCTCGGGCGGACCGAGCTGCGTGCCGGAACCTTGCTCGACCATGCACAAATCGCCAGCAACTTGCTGCATGATCCCGGCGCCCGCATTCCGGTGGCACACTATGCCGCGCTCTACCGGCTGATCAACGAACATCTCGACGACGAGGGCTTTGCCCTGTTTTCCCATCCACTGCGGCGTGGCACCTTCGAGTTTCTCTGTCGCGCCACTCTCTCGGCCGCCACACTGGAAGACGCCCTGGAGCGCATCGCCCGCTTCATGCGCGTGGTGCTCGAGGACATCGAAATCGAGCTGGTAAAAAATCCGCGCACGGCGGTTCTGGTCATGCATCAGGAGCAATCGCTGCCGGTCGGGCCGGCGGGGCGGGTATTCGCCTTCGAATGGCTGCTGCGCATGATTCATGGCCTCGCCGCCTGGCTGGTGGCCCACCCCCTGCCGCTCGACGAGGTGGCCTTCCCCTATCCACCACCGCTGCACGAGGCCGACTACGACCTGATCTTCGCCCCGCGTCATGCCTTCGATGCAAAACAGCTCGAGGCTCGCTTCCCAGCTGCCTGGCTCGCCCTGCCGGTACGCCGCGACGAAGCCGCGCTGCTCGCCTTTCTGGCCGACGCGCCGGCCAGCATCACCACCCTCTATCGCCGCGACCGCTCGCTTAGCCCCCGCGTGCGCGAACACCTGCGCAACGCGTTGCCGGAATCGCCGACACTTGACCAACTGGCCCGCCAGTTCAATCTCTCGCCACGCACACTGCATCGCCGGCTGGAAGACGAAGGCACCAGCCTGCGCGCGCTGCGCGAAAGCCTGCGGCAGGAACTGGCCATCGACTGGCTGACCAAGACCATGCGTCCCGTCTCGCGCATCGCCGCCGACCTCGGCTTTGCCGATGCCGCTTCGTTCTATCGCGCCTTTACAGCCTGGACCGGTCATGGGCCACGCGACTACCGACGCAAGTCCCAGCGAGGATCCACCTGACCTTCATGATACGTTGGACTGCGCACCCGATCATGAAATTTGGAGCTCATGGGCCCCTCATCCCCTGCCTCGGGGCAAGGGATGAAGCTGGCTCCCTGCGTAGCAAACGATAGGCCGCAGGTATAAGCAACATCGACAGCAGTGGCGCGGTAATCATCCCGCCGATCATCGGCGCGGCGATGCGACTCATGACTTCCGAACCGGCACCGCTGCCCCAAAGAATGGGCAGCAGACCCGCAAGTATCACCGCCACCGTCATCGCCTTGGGGCGGACACGAAGCACTGCACCGGTACGGATTGCGTCATCCAGAACGTCAGCCGTCAGTTCAATTCCCTTGTCCTGACGCTCGGCAACGGCCTGCTTCAGATAGAGCAGCATCACCACACCGAATTCGGCGGACACACCGGCCAGCGCGATGAAACCTGCCCCGGTGGCCACCGACAGGTGATAGCCCAGCAGATACAGCAACCATACGCCGCCGGTCAGCGCGAATGGCAGCGTGCCCATGATCAGCAACGCTTCGTCGAAGCGACGAAACGTGAGATAGAGCAACACCAGAATGATCAGCAACGTCGCGGGTACAACCAGTTTGAGCCGCGCATTGGCGCGTTCGAGAAACTCGAACTGGCCCGAATAGGCAAGACTCATCCCCGCATCGAGCTTGACCTCCCTGGCGACTGCGGCCCGCAAGTCGGCCACCGTGGATGAAAGGTCGCGGCCCCGCACGTCGATGTACACCCATCCCGAGGGACGCGCGTTTTCGCTTTTCAGCATCGGCGGCCCCTCGCTGACGCGAAGCTTCGCCACGCCACCCAAGGTGATCTGCTGCCCCCTGTCCGTGAGGATCGGGAGATTGCGCAGAGCCTCGATCGAGTCGCGAAATTCGCGCGGATACCGCACATTGATCGGATAACGCGCGAGACCATCGACTGTCTCGCCAATATTTTGGCCGCCGATGGCGGAGGCCACCATCAATTGCACATCGGCGATGTTAAGGCCGTAGCCCGCCGCCGCCACGCGGTCGATATCGACATCGATATAACGCCCGCCGGTCAGCCGTTCGGCCTGCGCAGAGCTCACGCCGGGGATTTTTTTCGCGATCTGCTCGACCTGCTGGGTCACCCTGTCGATCTGCGCCAGGCTGGCCGCGGAAACCTTGACGCCGACCGGGCTCTTGATGCCGGTGGCGAACATATCGATACGGTTGCGGATCGGAGGTACCCAGATGTTCGACAGGCCCGGTACCTTGACCACGTGGTCCAGCGCATCCACCAGCTTCTCCGGCGTCATGCCGGGACGCCATTGATCGCGCGGTTTGAACTGGATCGTCGTCTCGAACATTTCCATCGGCGCCGGATCGGTTGCCGTCTCGGCGCGACCGGCCTTGCCGAATACGCTGGCGACTTCCGGCACCGTCTTGATCATCCGATCGGTCTGTTGCAACAGTTCCGCCGCTTTCCCCGCCGACAACCCGGGCAAGGCGGAAGGCATGTAGAGCAGATCGCCTTCGTCGAGTTGCGGCATGAATTCGCCACCCAGGCGGGTAATCGGCCAAACAGTCGTGGCCAGGGCCAGTACGGCGAGGGCCAATGTCGTCCGCGGCCGGCGCAGAACCTTGTCCAGCAGCGGCCGGTAGGCACGAATCAGCCAGCGATTGAGCGGATTTTCCAGTTCGTCCGGAATCCGGCCGCGGATCCAGTAGCCCATCAGCACCGGCACCAGGGTCACCGACAAGCCGGCCGCCGCGGCCATGGCATAGGTCTTGGTGAATGCCAGCGGGCTAAACAGGCGTCCTTCCTGCGCCTCCAGCGTAAATACCGGAACAAACGAAAGCGTGATGATCAGCAAACTGAAGAACAGCGCCGGGCCAACTTCGATCGCCGCGTCAGTGATCACTCGCCAGTGTGCCGCGCCATGCAGCGACTGGCCGGGATGTTCATGCTGCCAGACCTCCAGTTTTTTATGCGCATTCTCGATCATCACCACCGCGGCATCCACCATGGCGCCAATGGCGATGGCGATCCCGCCCAGCGACATGATGTTCGCATTTACCCCTTGATAACGCATGATGATGAAGGCAAGCAGCACGCCCAGCGGGAGAGGAATAATCGCCACCAATGCGGAACGCAGGTGCCAAAGAAATACGGCGCAGACCACGGCAACCACGGCGAATTCCTCGATCAGCTTGTGCGTCAGGTTCTCTATCGAGCGATCGATGAGCTGACTGCGGTCGTAGGTGGGAACGATCTCCACGCCTGCCGGGAGGGTTGCCTTCAGTTCGGCAAGCTTGGCCTTGACTGCCGCGATGGTCTCGCGTGCATTCTTGCCGGAGCGCAAGACCACTACTCCGCCAACGGTTTCCCCCTGACCATCGAGTTCGGCAATGCCACGTCGCATCTCCGGCCCCAATTGAATCGTGGCGACATCTCCGAGCCTCACCGGCACACCGGCCTGATTCACGTTCAGCGGAATGTTGCGAAAGTCGTCGAGGGTTTTCAGGTAGCCGGAAGCGCGCACCATGTACTCGGCCTCGGCCAGTTCCAGCACCGAGCCGCCACTTTCCTGGTTCGCCTTCTGGATCGCGTCGATCACCCTGGATTGCGGAATACGGTAAGCCACGAGTTTCAGCGGATCGAGCACGACCTGGTACTGCTTGACCATGCCGCCGATGGTCGCCACTTCGGCCACATTGGGCAGGCTCTTCAGCTCGTACTTGAGAAACCAGTCCTGCAGCGTTCGCAGCCGCGCCAGATCATGCTGCCCTGTCCTATCCACCAACGCATATTCGTAAATCCAGCCGACACCCGTGGCATCCGGACCGAGCACGGCCTTGGCGGTCGCGGGCAAACGGCCCTGCACCTGATTCAGATATTCCAGAACGCGGGAGCGCGCCCAATAGAGATCGGTGCCGTCCTCGAACAACACATAAACAAAAGAGTCGCCGAAAAAAGAAAAGGCGCGCACGGTCTTGGCGCCCGGCACCGACAGCATGCTCGTCGCCAGCGGATAGGTGACCTGGTTCTCCACGATCTGCGGCGCCTGCCCGGGATAACTGGTGCGGATGATGACTTGCACGTCGGACAGATCAGGCAGGGCATCGACCGGCATCGTCCTGACCGCCCAGATGCCCCAGGCAGTGACGAACAGCGTGGCCAGCAGCACCAGCAGACGATTGTCGATCGCCCAGCGAATCATTCGTTCGATCATTTCGCGTCTCCGGCGCCTTGCTTCGGCATGCCATTCGAATCAGCGCCCAGGCGGGTCAGCACGCCCTGCAGGCTGGCTTCCGAATCGATCAGGAACTGGCCCGAGGAAACGATCTGCTGACCTTCCTGCAATCCTTTCAGAATGACGGTCTGGTCATCGGCTTCGCGTCCCGTTTCCACTTCCACCGGCTGGAAGCGCCCGCCCTCGCGGGCCAGAATGACCACATCGCGTTTGCCAGTGTGAATCACGGCTTCGGTGGGGATCACTAACGCAGACGTGGCCTCGCCCACATCCATGCGGACGTGCGCAAACATCCCGGGGCGGAAGCGGCCGTTGCGATTGGGAAGGTCGATCCGTACCCGCTGCGTGCGGCTGTCGGCGTTATTTTCCGGAAGCACTGCACTGACCCGGCCTTTGAACAGTTCCCCCGGATAGGCGGCAAAGTGAATGTCCACTTGACGGCCAATCCCGACCTGCCCACCGCTTGCCTCGGGCAGGGCAGCCTCCAGCCATACGCTTTCGAGACCATTGACCTTCGCCAGCGTCATGCCCGTGCCAACGCTCATCCCGGCGCGCACATCCAGCGTCTGGATCACGCCGCCCACCGGAGTCGTCATGGTGATCACCGGACGCGGCTGGCCGCTCTCCTCGATCCGGGCAACGAGCTCGGCCGACATGCCGAGCAATTTCAGGCGTTCCCGCGCGGCAGCGGCGAGTTCCTGGTCTCCGCTGCGGCGCATGGCCAGAAACTCGGTTTGCGCGGCAGCCCAGTCGGGAAGCAGCAGGTCGACCAACGGCGCGCCTTTGCCGATAACGTCGCCCGGCGCCAGGTCATACACCCGTTCGACGAAACCGGAACTGCGGGCCTGGATAACGGCGACTTTCCTTTCGTTGAAGACGACATTGGCGACCGCCTCCAGCGCCGGACGGAATGGCTTTCTTTCCACCCGTGCCAGGCGAATTGCCAGATTCTGCACAACACCGGAATCGATCTTCACGCCAGTCGGATTGCCGTTGTCATCGCCCTCGTCGGCATACTTCGGCACCAGATCCATATCCATGTAAGGCGACTTGCCCGGTTTGTCGAAACGCTGACCCGGCGCCATCGGGTCATACCAATAAAGCGGCTTACGCTGGGCAGGCGGTACACTTTTCTGCGTTACGACAGAGGCCACGGGACCAGCCATCCGCTGGTGCTCGGCAAGCCAGTACCCTCCTGCGATACCTGCACCGAGTACGGCAGCCACAGCCAATAACCCTGTCATCATCTTTTTCGTATTCATTGTTGGCCCTCTCCATAAGCGAAGTACACCGTTGCCGCCACGGCGGCGCGCTGGCCCTCGATCTCGATGCGTTTGAGACGCAGGTCGATCAATTCACGACGCGCGGCCAGCACTGCCGCGATGTCGCTTTTACCCACCCTGTAACCGGCAAGCTGCAGCTCGACTTTTTCTTGTGCGAGCGGCAGCCAGGTCTGGCTCACGCGATCCAGTTGCCGGCTGAGCAGCGTGTAGTTGGCCAGCTCGCTTTCCAGTTCGGCCGTGTGATCGCGCAGCATCGCCTCGCGTTCTGCGTCGATGCGGACCAGTTCCTCGCGCCTGGCTGCAATCTGCGGGTCTTGCCGGGTCTTGGTGAAGAAGGGCAGATCAAAAGTCACCTGAATCGACGCCATGTCGCTGTACTGCGGCCCCCGCCTCTGATAGCCGGCCTGCACACTCCAATCCGATTTTTTCATCGCCTCGGCTTCCTGCACCTGAGCCTGCGCCTTGCGCGCCATCGGTTCGAATACGACAAGCTCCGGATGATGGTGTACATGCTGGCGCAGATGATCGGGATCGATGCTGAAATCCGGCGGCTCGCCGCTCAAAGGCTCATCGGCGTCGGCGCCGACGAAGCGCCGCAGATCGGATTTGGCCTTGGCCAGATCGCGCACCAGTTCGTCACGGCGATCGGCCAGTTGCGCCGCCTCCTGTTTCGGCATCACCGTATCGGCAGGCTGGGCGCGATTGGCGGAGAACTGCGCCCGTACCGCGGCGGCAAGAATGCGGTTCTCCTGATCGAGTTCACCGAACAAGGCCAGTCGCCGCTCCAGAAAGTAGCGGGTCAGCCAGGCCAATGCGGTTGCGCGGCGAACACGCAAGCGTTCGACCCGCCGCTCGGCCTCGGCAAGGTCGGTCTCCGCCACCGCCGCCACCGCCCGCGCATGACGTTTGTCGGCATTCGGCACGTCCTGCACCACGCCGATCTTCTGCATGGTCATGAAGTCGCGGCTAAGGCTGCCGCGATCCGGCCCCGTCACCGGCAGATTATCGACCCCGACGAAAAGCTTCGGATCCGGTAACGCGTCCGCGGTTACCGCGGAAAACCGGGCCGCATCAATTTGCGCCGACCGGGCGGCGAGGCTGGGGGACTGACGCTCGGCGCGATCGAGCGCGGCGAGAAAACCCAAGGGCGCCGCCTGAGCCAGACCGGCAAGGCAGGCCACGCCCATCAAGGGCAGCAAAGTCCGTTGTTTGAACATTCTCCAACTCCATGGCTGGCGCGCAACACACAACGCGCGGAAACGCTCCGTCGGCCTGGGCCGGGCGGAACAGGATGTCAGCAGGAATCAGAGCGCTTGCGGGGGCCGCCACAACCCGTCCGGGTCATGGGGAAGGGAGGAAACGAGAGAGGCTGAAACGAGGATTCCGTCGAGCGGAATCTGGGGCAGCGACGACGACGCCACAGGGATTTGAATGATCGACGCGCACGCGGCCCTGCAATCGCTTCCCGACTTGCAGGGATGTTCCCGATCGCCTGCGGCAGGGTCACAGCAGTCGGGCATGTCTTGCGCGAAAGCCTGGGCAGCCGGGGCAGCATGGGCGGGCGGCGACGCGCAAGCAGTCGCGGGCATGACGGAAGCCATTGCCGCAACGGGCACTACCACCGATAACAGCACGCAAAGGGCCAGGCGCAAAATCTTCATGCCTGCTTTATACCTTATTTGCGCAACCCAAGCACGAAGCGATCACCTCCGCCGGTCAAAAGCCGGCCCGGCATACCGCCGACAGGCCTGATCGGCGTATCACCAGCGCCGAGTTTTTGAAACGAGCCTTACTCGACGGTCACCGATTTGGCGAGATTGCGCGGTTTATCCACGTCCGTACCCTTCACCAGCGCGACCTGGTAGGCCAGCAATTGCAAGGGCACTACATGCAGCACCGGCGAAAGCAGGCCATAGTGCTCGGGCAGACGCAGCACATGCACGCCGGATTCTTCCGTCACCGAAGAGTCGGCGTCGGCGAAGACATACATCTCGCCACCACGCGCCGCGACTTCCTTGAGGTTGGACTTGAGCTTTTCCAGCAAGGCATCGTTGGGCGCGATGCTGACCACCGGCATCTCCTTGTCCACCAGCGCCAGTGGGCCGTGCTTGAGTTCGCCAGCCGGATAGCCCTCGGCATGAATGTAGGAAATTTCCTTGAGCTTGAGCGCGCCTTCGAGCGCAATCGGGTAGTGCAGGCCGCGACCGAGGAAGATCGCGTGCTGCTTGTCGGCGAAGCGTGGCGCCCAGGCGGCGATCGAGGGCGCCAGCGCCAGCACCTTCTGCACCGCTACCGGCAGATGGCGCAGCGAGGCAAGATACAGCGCCTCCTCCGGCGGTGCGAGCCGGCCGGCCTGCTTGGCCAGCGTCAGCGCCAGCAGAAACAGCGCGGCCAGTTGCGTGGTGAAGGCCTTGGTCGAGGCGACGCCGATTTCGGGGCCGGCGCGGGTCAGAAAGCGCAGGGCGCATTCGCGCACGATGGCCGATTCCGGCACGTTGCACAGCGCCAGGGTGCGCGGCATTCCCTGATTCCTGGCATGGCGAACCGAAGCCAGCGTGTCGGCAGTCTCGCCCGATTGCGATATGGCGACGACCAGCTGGCGGGGGTTGGGCACCGAGGCGCGATAACGGTATTCGCTGGCGATCTCGACGCTCACCGGGATGCCGGCCAGTTGCTCGATCCAGTAGCGGGCGACGAGGCCGGCATGAAAACTGGTGCCGCAGGCGAGGATCAGTACCGCCTCGACCCCGTCGAACAGTTCGGGCGCCGCCGCGCCGAACAGGTTGGGGGACAAGGTCTGCGCGCCGCCGATCAGCTCCAGCGTGGCGGCCAGCGCCTGCGGCTGCTCGAAGATTTCCTTCTGCATGTAATGGGCATAGCTGCCGAGTTCGACGGCGTCGGCCGAGAGCGCGCTCTCCACGCCGGGCCGCTCGACCGGCGTGCCGCCAGCGCCGACTATTTTCACGCCGCCGCGCGTAAGTTCGGCGACATCGCCATCTTCCAGATAAATCATCTGCCGCGTCACCTGCAGCAGGGCGGCGGCATCCGAGGCGGCATAGACGCCGTCGGCCGCAACGCCGAGCAACAGCGGGGCGCCATGGCGGGCGACGACGATGCGATCTTCCCACTCGCGGATCACGGCAATCGCATACGCGCCGGTCAGCCGCGTCACCGCCGTTTGCACCGCGGCGGTCAGATCGGGCACCTCGTGCAGCGTGCGGCGGATGAGATGGGCGATGACTTCGGTATCGGTGTCGGAAGTGAATCCGAACCCGGCGGCGATCAGTTCGGCCTTGAGCTCGGCATAGTTCTCGATGATGCCGTTATGCACCACGGCGAGATCGCCGGAGACATGCGGATGCGCGTTGCGCTCGGAAGGCACGCCATGCGTCGCCCAGCGGGTATGGGCAATACCGTGATGCGCGACCTGATCTTTAGCTTGGGTTTCGAGTTCGGCGACGCGGCCGACGCTGCGCAGGCGGGTCAGCGTCGGATTGAGCAGCGCCAGGCCCGCCGAATCATAGCCACGATATTCAAGCCGCTTCAGTCCTTCGATCAAGACCGGGACGACATTGCGCTCGGCCACCGCGGCAACGATGCCACACATGGATCATTCCTTCCCGTTTTTCTTCGGCCGCTTCCAGCCGGCGATCGAAACCTGCCGCGCACGCGAGACGGTGAGCTGCTCGGGCGGAGCATCGCGGGTCAGGGTCGTCCCCGCGCCCAGCGTCGCCCCGCGACCGACGGTGACCGGCGCCACCAGCTGGCTGTCGGAGCCGATGAAGACGTCATCCTCGATCAGCGTGCGATGCTTGTTGGCGCCATCATAATTGCAGGTGATGGTGCCAGCGCCGATATTGACGCGCTGGCCGATCGTGGCATCGCCGATGTAGGCCAGGTGATTGGCCTTCGATTGCGCGCCAAGGGTCGAATTCTTCACTTCGACAAAATTGCCGATATGCGCGCCTTCGCCGAGTTCGCTACCGGGTCGCAGCCGGGCATAGGGCCCGACGACGGCAGCCGCGCCGACCACCGCATCCTCGATGTGGCAGAAGGCGGCGATGCGCGCGCCTTGGGCCACGCGGCAGTTCTTCAGCACGCAGTGGGGACCGATGCTGACCGCGTCGGCCAGTTCGACCCGGCCTTCGAAAATGCAATTCACATCGATACTGACGTCGCGCCCGCAGAGCAGCTCGCCGCGGATATCGAGCCGCGCGGGATCGCACAGGGTCACGCCGGCGGCCAGCAGCCGATCGGCCAGCTCGCCTTGCAGCACGCGCTCGAGCCGGGCCAGCTGGCTTTTGTCATTGACGCCCTCGGTCTCCCAGTGGGTATCGGGATGCGCGGTGACCACCGGCATGCCTTCGGCCACGGCCAGCGCCACGATGTCGGTCAGGTAATACTCGCCTTGCGCATTGCGCGTACTCAAGCCTGGCAGCCAGCGCGCCAGCGCCTGCGTCGGCGCGACGAGAATCCCGGTATTGAGCTCGTGAATGGCACGCTCGGCGTCGGTGGCGTCCTTCTCCTCGACGATGCGCACCACGCGGCCGCCCTCGCGGACGATGCGGCCATAGCCCTGCGGGGGATCGAGATGGGCGGTGAGCAAGGCCAGCTTGTCTTCCCCGGCGACGGCCAGCAAGCGCTGCAGGGTGGTCGGACGAATCAGCGGCACGTCGCCGTACAACACCAAAGTCGGCGCTGGCGAGACGGCGGCGAAAGCCGGTAGCGCCTGGAGTACGGCATGGCCGGTACCGAGTTGCGGCTCCTGCCTGGCCCAGCGGATGTCGGGTGCCGCGAGCGCCGCGCGGACCGCCTCGCCAGCATGCCCGAAGACCACGCACAGCTGTTGCGGCCGCAGGCTGCGCGCGGCTTCCAGGACATGGCCGAGCAACGGCTTTCCGGCCAGCGGTTGCAGCACCTTGGGCAACGCCGAGTGCATGCGCCTGCCCTGTCCTGCGGCGAGAATGACGATGTTCGGCGCGCTCACGACCAGGCAGCCCGTGTCAGCGCGGCAGGAGGCTCTCGCCCATCAGGAACTCATCGACCGCACGGGCGCACTGCCGCCCCTCGCGAATCGCCCAGACCACCAGCGACTGGCCGCGGCGCATGTCGCCGGCGGCAAACACGCGCGGCACGGTGGTGTGATAGGCCGCCGGCCCTTCGGTAGCCGCGCTGGCATTGCCGCGCGGATCATGCGCAATGCCGAAGGCATCAAGCACGCCGCCCAGCGGGCTGACGAAGCCCATCGCGAGAAAAGCGAAATCGGCCGGGATTTCGAATTCCGAACCGGCAACCTCGCTCATCCGGCCATCCGTCCATTTCAGATGCACGGCGCGAATGGCTTTCAGGTGCCCCTTTTCGCCAATGAATTCCTTGGTGCCGATGGCCCAGTCGCGCACGCAGCCCTCTTCTTGCGAGGAGGAGGTGCGCAGCTTGAGCGGCCAGTAGGGCCAACTCAACTCGCCGTTCTCCTGTTGGGGCGGACGCGGCATCAATTCGATCTGGGTCACGCTCGTCGCACCCTGCCGGTTCGAAGTACCGACGCAGTCGGAGCCGGTGTCGCCGCCGCCGATGACGAGCACATGCCTGCCCTCGACGTTGATCGGATTCTTGCGCCCACCAGACACTTCCTTGTTCTGCGGAATCAGGAACTCGAGCGCGAAATGCACGCCCTTGAGTTCGCGACCCGGCACCGGCAGATCGCGCGGATGCTCGGCACCACCGGCAAGAACCACGGCATCGAACTGCTCGAGCAGCTGGCTGGCCGCGACCGTCTTGCGCGCATCGCTGTGAATCCCGGGCGCCAACCGGGTCTGGGTCACCATCGTGCCGGTGACGAAGCTGACGCCTTCTGCCTTCATCTGCGCCATGCGCCAGTCGATCAACCGCTTGTCGAGCTTGAAGTCGGGAATGCCATAGCGCAACAGGCCGCCGATGCGATCGCTTTTCTCGAACACCGTCACCGCATGGCCGACCCGCGCCAGTTGCTGGGCGGCGGCCAGGCCGGCCGGGCCGGAACCGACGATGGCAATGCGCTTGCCGGTCTTGTGTGCCGCCGGCCGGGGCACGACCCAGTCATTCTCACCGGCCTTGTCGATGATGACCCGCTCGATCGACTTGATGCCGACTGGCGTATGAGGAATATTCAGCGTGCACGCTTCCTCGCACGGCGCCGGGCAGATGCGGCTGGTGAATTCGGGAAAGTTGTTGGTCGAGTGCAGCACTTCGATGGCTTCCTGCCAGTTGCCGCGATAGACCAGGTCGTTCCAGTCGGGAATGATGTTGTTGACCGGGCAGCCGTTATTGCAAAACGGAATGCCGCAATCCATGCAGCGCGCCGCCTGAATCTTCGCCTTGTCATCGGGCAGGCGCGGCACGAATTCGCGATAGAACCTGATCCGCTCGGCAACCGGAGCATAGGCTTCGGCAAGACGTTCGAACTCCAGAAATCCAGTGGGTTTTCCCATCAGGCAGCCTCTTTGATCCGGGTCGCAGCCAGTTCCTTCAGCACGCGACGATATTCATGGGGGAAAACCTTGACGAACTTGACCAGCGCCCGCGGCCAGTCGGCCAGCAGCGCCTTCGCCCGCGGGCTTCCGGTCAGTGCGACATGCTGCTCGAGCATGCGCTTGAGTTGCGTGGCATCGGACTCGCCGCGATGCAGGGGCTCGCCGGCGCCCTGCCTGTCCGCCGGCGACACTTTCTCCAGCGCGACCATGGCCAGGTTACAGCGTTGCGCGAACTGGCCATCCAGGTCATAGACATAGGCGATGCCGCCCGACATGCCGGCCGCGAAGTTGCGTCCGGTGAGACCGAGCACGACCACCGTGCCGCTGGTCATGTATTCGCAGCCATGATCGCCGGTGCCCTCGACCACGGCAGCCGCGCCTGAATTACGCACCGCAAACCGCTCGCCCGCGACGCCGGAGAAAAACGCTTCACCGGCGATCGCGCCGTAGAGCACCGTGTTGCCGACAATGATGTTCTCGGCCGACGGGCCACGGAAGGCCTGCGGCGGGCGCACGATGATCCGTCCGCCCGACAGGCCCTTGCCGACATAATCGTTGCCTTCGCCGACCAGATCGAGCGTCACGCCATGCGCCAGGAAGGCGCCGAAGCTCTGCCCGGCGGTACCTTGCAGCTTGATCTGAATCGTGTCGTCAGGCAGCCCGGCATGGCCGTAGCGCTTGGCCACCTGATGCGAGAGCAGCGTGCCAGCCGTGCGATTTTCGTTCCTGATGGAGGCTTCGATGGTCACCGGCTGGCCCCGTTCCAGCGCGGGCTTTGCCTTGGCGATCAGTTGATGATCGAGTGCGCGGGCCAGGCCGTGATCCTGCGCTTCACGGTGGCAGAGCGCGACATCGCCGGCCACCGGCGGCATGTAGAAGATACGCGAGAAATCCAGCCCCCTCGCCTTCCAGTGGGCAATCCCCTGGCGCGTATCGAGCAGGTCGGCACGGCCGATGAGCTCGTCGAACCGGCGAATGCCCATCGATGCCATCAGTTCGCGCACTTCCTCGGCGATAAAGAAGAAATAATTCACCACATGTTCCGGCTGGCCGGAGAAACGCTTGCGCAGCACCGGATCCTGGGTCGCCACGCCGACCGGGCAGGTATTCAGATGACATTTGCGCATCATGATGCAGCCTTCGACCACCAGGGGCGCGGTGGCGAAACCGAATTCATCCGCGCCGAGCAGCGCGGCGATGACGACATCGCGCCCGGTTTTCATCTGGCCATCGGCCTGCACCCGGATGCGGCCGCGCAAGCGGTTAAGCACCAGGGTCTGCTGCGCCTCGGCCAGACCCAGTTCCCACGGCGTACCGGCATGCATGATGGAGGAAATCGGCGAAGCGCCGGTGCCGCCGTCGTGTCCGGCAATCACCACATGGTCGGCCTTGGCCTTGGCCACTCCGGCCGCCACCGTGCCCACGCCTACTTCCGAAACCAGCTTGACCGAGACCGAAGCCTCCGGGTTGGCGTTCTTCAGATCGTGGATCAGTTGGGCGAGGTCTTCGATGGAATAGATATCGTGATGCGGTGGCGGGGAAATCAGACCGACCCCCGGCACCGAGTGGCGCAGAAAGCCGATGTACTCGGAGACCTTGTGGCCCGGCAATTGACCGCCCTCGCCCGGCTTGGCGCCCTGGGCCATCTTGATCTGCAGTTGATCGGCATTGGTGAGGTAGTCGGCGGTGACTCCAAAGCGCCCGGAGGCGACCTGCTTGATCGCCGAACGCAGGCTGTCACCCTCTTTGAGCGGGATATTCGCTTCGACGCGGCTGGCGCCGATCACGCTGGCCACCGTGGCGCCAGCGCCGACTTTTTGGAAGCGCCGCGGGTCTTCGCCGCCCTCCCCGGTGTTCGACTTGGCGCCCATCCGGTTCATGGCGATGGCCAGGGTGGCATGGGCCTCGGTCGAAATCGCACCGAGCGAGATCGCACCGGTGGCAAAGCGCTTGACGATTTCCTTGGCCGGCTCGACATCGTCCAGCGGAATCGACGGCCCCACCGGCTTGATCTCGAACAGTCCGCGCAATGTCAGCTGACGGCGGGTCTGATCGTTCACCAGGCGGGCATATTCCTTGTAGGTGTCGTATTTTCCGGAACGCGTCGAATGCTGCAGCTTGGCGATGACATCCGGCGTCCACATGTGCTCTTCGCCGCGAATCCGAAAAGCATATTCGCCGCCGGCATCGAGCGCCGTGGCCAGTACCGGATCGGCGGAAAACGCGGCCCGATGCACGCGCATGGCTTCCTCGGCGATTTCGGCGAGGCCGATACCTTCGATCTGCGTCGCCGTGCCGGTGAAGTAGCGCCGGATGAACCCGGAATTGAGTCCGATGGCTTCGAAAATCTGCGCGCCGCAATACGACTGGTAGGTGGAGATGCCCATCTTCGACATCACCTTGTTCAGTCCCTTGCCGATCGCCTTGACGAAATTCTTTTGCGCTTCCTTGGCGGTCTTGCCGGAGAAATCGGCGATGGTCTCCAGCGCCAGCCACGGGCAGACCGCTTCCGCCCCGTAACCGGCGAGCAGCGCAAAATGGTGCACTTCGCGCGCCGAACCGGTGTCGACGACCAGGCCGGTGCTGGTGCGCAGCCCCTTGCGCGTCAGGTGATGATGGACCGCGGCACAGGCCAGCAGAGCGGGGATCGCCACCCGATCGCACGAGACGGCACGATCGGAAAGCAGCACGATGTTGTAACCATCGGCCACCGATTGTTCGGCCGCCGCCTGCAGGCGTACAACAGCCGCTTCGCAGCCGGAAGCACCTTCGGTTACCGGATAGGTGATGTCCAGCACCAGGGACTTGAAGCGTCCCTTGGCGGACTTCTCGATCGTCTTCAACCGGTAGAAATCCTCGTCCAGCAGAATCGGCTGGGCAACCTCCAGGCGCGGCGTCAGCGGCTCGTCATCATCGTTGGCGATGCCCATCAGGTTGGGCTTGGGGCCGATGAAGCTGGTGAGCGACATGACGATCTCTTCGCGAATCGGATCGATCGGCGGATTGGTCACCTGGGCAAACAGCTGCTTGAAATAGACATACAGCGGCTTGGCCCTGGATGACAGCACCGGCAGGGCGGTATCGTTGCCCATCGATCCGGTCGCTTCCTCGCCGTTCTGCGCCATCGGCTCAAGGATGAAGCGAAGGTCTTCCTGCGTATAGCCGAAAGCCTGTTGCGTATCCAGCATGGATTCGTTGAACGCCGGGGCAGCCTTCTGGCTGGCCGGCAGATCGGCCAGGAACAGGCGTGACTCCCTGACCCATTGTGCATAGGGTTGCTCGGTGGCGATGACGTGCTTGAGTTCGGCATCATCGATGATGCGCCCGGCCTCCAGATCGATGAGCAGCATCTTGCCCGGCTGCAGCCGCCACTTCTTGACGATCTTTTCCTCGGGGAAGGTCAACACCCCCATCTCCGAGGCCATCAACACGATGTCATCTTCGGTGACCAGGTAGCGTGCCGGGCGCAGGCCGTTGCGATCGAGCGTGGCGCCGATCTGCCGGCCATCGGTAAAGGCCACCGCGGCCGGGCCATCCCACGGCTCCATCAGCGGGGCATGGAACTCATAGAAAGCGCGACGTTCCTCGTCGATCAGGCCGTTGCTGGCCCAAGCCTCGGGAATCAGCATCATCATGGCATGCGGCAGGGAATAACCGCCCATGACCAGCAATTCGAGCGCATTGTCGAAACTTGCCGAATCGGACTGCCCATCGACGATCAACGGCCACAGTTTTTCCAGGTCCTCGCCAAGCCATTTCGACTTCATGGCCTTTTGCCGCGCCGCCATCCAGTTGATATTGCCGCGCACCGTGTTGATTTCGCCGTTATGCGCAATCATCCTGAAGGGGTGGGCCAGGTCCCAGGTCGGGAAGGTATTGGTGGAAAACCGTTGATGCACCAGCGCCAGCGCCGAGGTCAGGCGTTCGTCACGCAGGTCGGGATAATAGCTGCCGACCTGGGCAGCCAGCAGCATCCCCTTGTAAACCAGGGTGCGCGAGGAAAGCGAAACGATACAAAAGCGACCGGTATCGGCCAGCTTCAGGCGCCTGACTTCATGCTCGACCCGCTTTCTGATGACGAAAAGCTTGCGTTCGAAATGGTCCTGATCAGTGCAGCCAGCGCCACGGCCAATCAATATCTGCCGCACCACCGGCTCGATCTCGCGCGCCGCCCGGGCCAGCCCGGCGTTGTCACGCGGCACATCGCGCCAGCCGAGAAAATCCTGTCCCTCTTCGCAGACTACGCGTGCCATGACCGCCTCGCAGGCGGCACGGCCATTTTTCGATTGCGGCAGGAAAACATTGCCGCAGGCGTAAGCGCCTTCGGCAGGCAGCGCGATATCGCACTTGAGCGCTTCCTCGCGCAAGAAGACATCCGGCAACTGCAACAGGATTCCGGCGCCATCGCCGAGCAGCGGATCGTAGCCCGTGGCACCGCGATGCTCCAGGTTCTTCAGAATCTGCAGGCCCTGCTCGATGATGGCGTGGCTCTTGCAATTTTTGATGTGCGCCACGAAACCGACGCCACATGCGTCGTGCTCTTGGACAGGGTCGTATAGACCCTGGCGCTGGGGGAGGATCATCTCGTCATTCCTCAGAAATGCGGCCGTCAAAAAAGCCGGGGGGATCCAGCATCCCCGGCCTTCGCTAGCCCACAGTAAAACCATAAGCGGGTTGGCAAATATACCGCCAAAGGCCGTCGAACTCAATATATTGCAGTGCAACGTTCATCCGCACTCCGGATGATCCTTTTTGCGGACGCTCAGATCAGGCTGACCCGTGCGAATTTACGTTTGCCCACCTGCAACACGAGGACGTCACCGGCAACGAGCAGTGTGTCTTTAGCCTCGATTTTTTCGCCGTTGATCCGCACCCCGCCGGCAGCGATCATGCGTAGCGCCTCGGAGGTGCTCTGCGTGAGTCCGGCGGCCTTCAGCACCTGGGCAATCTGGCCCGCCGGAACGCTGAGCTCCGGCATGTTCTCCGGCAATGCGCCGCGCTGGAACCGTGCATCGAAATCGACCAGGGCACGCTCGGCTTCCCTTGGCGAATGAAAACGGGCGACCAGTTCCCGTGCCAGAAGGACTTTCACATCCCGCGGGTTACGTCCTGCCGCCACTTCGTGTTTCAGTCGCGCAATTTCGGCATTTTCCAGAAACGACAACAGTTCGTAATAGCGCCACATCAACTCGTCCGAAATCGACATCACCTTGCCGAATATCTCGCCGGCCGGCTCGGTTATGCCGATGTAGTTGCCCGACGATTTTGACATCTTGTTGGCGCCGTCCAGCCCTTCGAGCAGAGGCATCATCAGGATGCACTGCGGGGCCTGGCCGTAATGTTTCTGCAATTCCCTGCCAACCAGCAGATTGAATTTCTGATCCGTACCACCGAGTTCGACATCCGCCTTCATCGCCACCGAGTCGTAGCCCTGGCACAGCGGATAAAGAAATTCATGAACCGCGATCGACTGGCGGCTCGCATAGCGCTTCGCAAAATCATCGCGTTCGAGCATGCGCGCCACCGTGTGGCGCGCGGCAAGCCGGACCATGCCGGCCGCACCCAGCGGTTCGAACCAGGTCGAATTGAAGCAGATTTCCGTTTTCTCGGGATCGAGAATCTTGAAAACCTGGTCCTGATACGTCCGGGCATTGACCATGATCTGCTCCGGGGTCAGTGCGGGACGGGTAGCATTCTTGCCGGTCGGGTCACCGATCATGCCGGTGAAGTCACCCACCAGAAACATGACATGATGCCCAAGCTCCTGAAACTGACGCAGCTTGTTGATCAAGACGGTGTGGCCGAGATGCAAATCCGGAGCGGTCGGGTCGAAGCCTGCCTTGACCCGCAAGGGGCGCCCGCTTTTCAGCTTGTCGACCAGTTCGGCTTCGATCAGCAGTTCTTCCGCGCCACGCTTGATCAATGCCAGTTGTCGTTCGATATCCGTCATGCTCGTGAGGCCCGGTTTGATGAGAAAGGGAAGTTTGCTAGACTGGACTTTCCTCCAGACAAACTGCCCATGGATTTTCAAGGTGAAGGGTCGAATTCTAGCGCAACTCATTTCGCGGCAATCTGGCTACTACCGGCCTTTGCTGGCCGCCTTTGCCGTTGTCTTTGGGCTTGGAGCGCTGATTGCGTCCAGCGCCTCTGGCACGCTGGCCGATTCACCGGATGAGGCTTTGCCTCGCCAGGAAATATCCGAACAATTGGCCCTGCCTCTGGCGGAAACCCTGGAAAGCGTCGCGCAACCCTTTATCCACGAAGAAAAATTTCGCCGGGGTGATTCGGTGGCCGCGCTCATGCAGCGGGCGGGCGTCGATGACGAGGCCGCACTGCAGTTTCTGCACACCGACCCGGCGGCCCAGATTCTTTTCCGGCAGTTGAGCCCCGGCAAGAACTTCACCCTCGAGACCGGGCCGCACGGCGAACTGGAGCGCCTGCTGTTCCCGCTCAATGGCGGAGAAGAGCGGGTACTCACCATCACCCGTCAGGCCGACCGATTCATGGCAGCAGAAACCTCGTTACCGACCGAAACGCGGGTGATGACCCAGGCGGCCGAGATTCGCTCCTCATTGTTCGCGGCAGCGGATGCCGTGGGCATTCCGGATGCAGTCGCCACCCAACTGGCCGATCTTTTTGGCGGTGACATCGACTTTCTTCATGATCTGCGCAAGGGCGACCGCTTTACCGTCATTTACGAGTCAATCACCTATCTGGGCCGCCCCGTCCGCAGCGGACGCATCCTGGCCGCCGAGTTCATCAATGCCGGCAGAAGCTATCGGGCCGCGTGGTTTGCCGATGACCGTCCTGGCTCACCGGGCGGCGCCTATTACACGGCAGACGGCAAACCCCTGCGCAAGGCCTTCCTGCGCTCGCCCCTCGAATTTTCGCGGATCACCTCGGGCTTCACTCTGGCGCGGTTCCATCCGGTGCTCAAAACATGGCGGGCCCACAAGGGGATCGACTTCGGGGCGCCGACGGGCACCCGGGTCAAGGCGACCGGGGATGGGGTGGTCGATTTTGCGGGGATTCAGGGCGGTTACGGAAAAGTCATCATCCTGCGTCACCCGGGCCGCTACTCGACACTTTACGGGCATCTTTCCGCCTTTGCGCTAGGGCTGCGCAAAGGCAAGCGCGTCAGCCAGGGCGAGGTCATCGGTTTTGTCGGCGCCACCGGCCTGGCCAGCGGCCCGCACCTGCACTATGAATTTCGCATCGACAACGCATACCAGAACCCGCTGACCGTTGCGCTACCTGGCGCGCCAGCGCTTTCGGAAATACAGATGGCTCGCTTCCGCGCCCAGGCAGCCGATCGCCTGGCCCAACTCGACCTGATCCGCAGCTTCGATCTGGCACGAATTGACTGAGACGACAAAGAACCCGTCGCTGGTCATCGGCCTGATGTCAGGCACCAGCCTCGATGGCGTCGACGCCGTGCTGGTCGACTGCTCTTCCTCCGTTCCCCGTCTCCTGGCGAGCGCCTGGCTGCCCTATCCGCCACTGCTGCGCACCCAGGCCGCGCGGTTACAGGCCAGTGGCGCCGATGAACTGAATCTCGCCGCGCGACTCGCCAACGAGCTCGCGCAAAAGTATGCCGAGGCAACGCAACAGCTACTTGGCATGGCGGGGGTTTCGCCCCAGGCCGTGGCTGCAATCGGCTGCCACGGCCAGACCGTTCGTCATCGCCCCGAGGCAGGCTACAGCATCCAGCTCAACAATCCGGCGTTGCTTGCCGAGCTGACCGGAATCACGGTCGTCGCCGATTTCCGCAGCCGCGACATCGCCGCCGGTGGCCAGGGCGCCCCGCTGGTACCGGCTTTCCATGCCGCAGTCTTCGGCGATCCGGGATTGCACCGGATCATCCTCAACATCGGCGGCATGGCCAATCTGACCGATTTGCAGCCGCGGCGTCCGCCGCGCGGCTTCGACTGCGGCCCGGGCAATGTGCTACTGGATGCATGGATGGAACGCAACACCGGCAAACGCTACGATGCCGATGGCTGCTGGGCGACCCGGGGATATGTGCAACCGGCCCTGCTGGAGCAGCTCCTGGCACACCCATTTTTTCAGCAGGAGCCGCCCAGGAGTTGCGGCCGCGATGAATTCAACCTGGCCTGGCTGACAAGCTATCTGGAGGCGGCCCTGCGCCCCGAGGATGTACAGGCAACCCTGCTTGAGCTGACCGCGAGCTCGATCGCGGAGGCGATCACACACTGGTGCGGCATCCCGGATGAACTGCTGGTCTGTGGCGGAGGCGTGCATAACTTGGCGCTGATGGAGCGCTTGCGCGTCCTGCTGCCCGTTCGCCGTATCGCCAGCACCGACTTTTTGGGCCAGCCGCCCGACTGGGTCGAGGCCAGCGCCTTCGCCTGGCTGGCCTGGCGCACGGTGCACCGGCTACCCGGAAATCTGCCCGCAGCGACCGGCGCACGCGGGCCACGCATTCTGGGCGCCATCTATCCAGCCTGAAATCGGCAACCGATCAGGCGGGGCCACCAGCAGGCAACGGGCGATGGGATGCGGGGCAGCGGTTCAGGCGGAGAACGAAGAACCGCAACCGCAGGTGCTGGTCGCATTCGGGTTCTTGATCACGAACTGCGACCCTTCCAGCCCTTCGCTGTAATCGATCTCCGCACCGACCAGATACTGATAACTCATCGGATCGATCAGCAGCGTCACCCCATTCTTGACCAGCGAGGTGTCATCGTCATTGATCACTTCGTCGAAGGTGAAGCCGTACTGGAAGCCCGAACAGCCGCCGCCGGTAACGAATACCCGCAACTTGAGTTCCGGATTGCCTTCTTCGGCGATCAACTCCTTGACTTTGTTCGCCGCGCTTTCGGTGAAGTTGAACGGCGCGGGCATCTCGCTTGGTGCATTCATGATTTTCTCCTGTGAAACGGTTTCAAGGCGCACTATGCGCCGCGAAGTTATTTTTCAATATCAATTGCTGGCCGCAAGCTTCAATTCCACGGCTTTTGCCGAGGGCCCCTGGTGCACCAGACGCCCCTGTACCACGGCGCCCAGATGCATTTCTATCGTACTGTACTCGACATCGCCTGTGACCCGCGCCTTGCCTTGTAGTTCCAGAAATTCGCTGGCATGCGCCGGGCCAATCACCGTGCCGTTGATGACCAGATGGGAAACGGAAATCTCGCCCTCGATCCGCGCGTGCTCGCTCACCACCAGGGTGGTCTGCTGATCGCTGGCGCCGTGGATATTGCCTTTGACTTCGCCATCCACGCGCAAGCCGCCCGTAAAGGCGATATCGCCGGTGATCGACGTCCCCGCACCGATCAGTGTATCGATCTGTCCCTGCGGTTTTCCGGATTTCTTGCCGAACATGTCCATGCCTCCTTTTTTTCCAGTGCCATATTCAGTCTTACAAAACAACATGCTGGCTGGCCTTCACGACCCCGGCTTGCAGCAGGCGAGCCTCGACTCGTTCGAGCCGCATTCCGGAATCCAGGCTGAAACTGCCTTCGAGTCGCCGAAAATAACGAAAGCTGACCTTATACAGCCCCCCATCGCTTCCTTCACCCAAGGGGAGGGGAATGATAGCAGTCTCTTTCCCACGCTGCACGGTGCCAAGCAGCTGAAGCACCCCGCGAAACTCCTGCTGCCGCTTGCCTCCTGTCTGCGCCAGCAGCAGCCGGTAACGATACGCACCCTGGACCCCCGTGGGCAGGATCTGCAGCTGGCTCAGCAGCGGGCCTTCCACTCCTGCAGGTCCATCGGCCAGATTCTCGAACATCGCCAGATCGGCCTTGAGCCGCGTATTCTCCATTTCCAGCGTCTTGATTTGCGCCGCCAGTCGTTCCTGCGTGGCTGTCGCCATCTGGATTTGCCCATCACTGATATTGGCCACCCGGCGTGCCGCCTCGAGTTCGGTCTCGAGTCGGGACACGCGCTCGCGCAATGCAGCCGATTCCTGATCGCTGACGCTTCGATCAAAGCCGGCAAATTGGCGGCCGGCATCGTAAATCCATCCGGCCAGAGCCAGTGAAACCCCGGTCAACGCGATGATGGACACTGCCCGCCAGTGCCAGGGGAGGTGCGGGCGCACCGCGACACGCCGCGCCGCGATCCCGAAGCGGCCGCGAAGCCGGCGCAACGTCAGGGCAGCACGGGAATGTGAGACAAACCGGTACATTCGTCGAAGTCGAACATGAGGTTCATGTTTTGCACCGCCTGTCCTGCCGCTCCCTTGACCAGATTGTCGATTACCACGAGCACGACCAGAGTGTCTTCACCCTGCGGCCGATGAATCGCGATCCGGCAGGTATTGGAGGCACGCACCGAGCGCGTCTCCGGATGCATCCCCGGCGGCATGACATCGACAAAAGGTTCACCGGCGTAACGCCGCTCGAACAGCGCCTGAAAATCCTCTTCCCGGGTGATCCGGGCGTACAACGTGGCATGAATGCCGCGGATCAGCGGCGTCAGATGCGGCACGAAGGTGAGCCCCACCGCACACCCCGCGGCATGGGCCAGGCCCTGCCGGATTTCGGGGAGGTGGCGGTGGCCGGGCACGCCGTAGGCCTTGAAGTTATCCGCCGCCTCGGCAAACAGGGTATGTACTTCCGCCTTGCGACCGGCCCCGGAAACTCCGGATTTGACATCGGCAATCAGGGAAGTCGGATCGACGCACCCCTTCTCGACCAGCGGCAGCAGCCCCAACTGGGTCGCCGTCGGATAGCAGCCGGGATTGGCCAGCAGGCGGGCGTTGCGGATTTGCGCCCGATTCACCTCGGGCAGGCCATAGACGGCCGTCTCGACCAATTCCGGGCTGGCGTGTTTCATGCCATACCACTTTTCCCATTCGGCGACATCGCGGATGCGGAAGTCCGCCGCCAGATCGACGACCCGCACACCGGCGGCGAGCAAAGCCGCCGCCTGCTGCATTGCGACCCCGTTGGGAGTCGCAAAGAATACGACGTCACATTCGCCAAGCGGCGCATCTTGCGGATCCCGAAACGTCAGGCCCACCTCGCCACGCAGGTTGGGAAACATGTCGGCAACTGCCGTTCCGGCCTCGCCACGGGAGGTTATGGTCAGCAACTCGACTTCAGGGTGACGGGCCAGCAAGCGCAGTAGCTCGATGCCCGTATAGCCCGTACCGCCCACGATGCCTGCCTTGATCACAGCGGACTCCTTGCAAAGGGGAAATGGTAACTCGCTTCGTGATTGTTTTCCATGCTTATGTCCATCGGCCACCCACGGGAAAGATGAAAGAACAAAAGCCGCCCAAGGGCGGCTTTTGTCGCGGATGCCGAGTCGAGGCCGAAAACCTCGAGCGAATCAGCGCTTGGAAAATTGCTTGCGCCGACGCGCCTTGCGAAAGCCGACTTTCTTGCGTTCCACTTCACGCGCATCGCGGGTGACGAAACCGGCACCGGACAACGCCGGTTTCAGCGTCGCATCGTATTCGATCAGAGCACGGGTAATCCCGTGCCGCACTGCACCGGCCTGACCGGATTCACCGCCACCGACCACATTGACCATGATGTCGAACGTCGCTTGGTGCTGGGTCAGCTCGAGCGGCTGACGCACCACCATGCGCCCCGTTTCACGGGAGAAAAACTCGTCCACCGGCTTGTCGTTCACCACGAACTTGCCGCTCCCCGCACGGAGGAAAACCCGCGCAATGGCCGTCTTGCGACGACCGGTACCGTAATAGTGCGTAACTGCCATGAGAACTCCTTGAATGGCTTAAATTTCAAGCAACTGGGGTTGCTGGGCCGCATGGGGATGCTCGGCGCCAGCGTAGCATTTCATCTTCTTCAGCATTGCATAGCCCAGCGGCCCCTTCGGTAGCATGCCCTTGACCGCTTTCTCGAGCACGCGATCCGGAAAACGCTGTTGCAGCTTGGTGAAATTCGTTTCATAAATTCCGCCCGGATAACCCGAGTGGCGATAGTACATTTTGTCCTGCGCCTTGTTGCCGGTGACGCGCAACTTGTCCACATTGACAACGACAATGTAGTCGCCGGTATCGACGTGAGGCGTATAGATCGTCTTGTGCTTGCCCCGCAAACGGCGGGCGATCTCGGTCGCCAGGCGGCCGAGCACCTTGTCTGCCGCATCGACGACGAACCAGTCATGCTGCACTTCATGCGGTTTGGCGGAAAATGTTTTCATTCGCGTGTTCCTTGCTTGCTTCAGTGATCCGGTCGGACCGCAGCGAGGAAAATTTCACTGACGACCCTACGGAAAGCCGCGCATTCTACCCAATCATCGAGAACGCTGTCAAACCCGTTTTAAGGGCGGCCAGCTTCGCTTCGGTCTTGTCCTCTGCGCGGCCTCTCAGTAGCGGGTCGGATCAGGAACGCCGGCGGCGGCGAAACCCTCCTGTCGCAAGCGACAGGCATCGCAGACCGTGCAAGCCCGACCGGACGCATCCGCCTGATAGCACGAGACGGTCAGGCTGTAATCGACCCCCAACGCCAGACCGGCGGCGATGATCTGCGCCTTGCTCATGGCGATCAACGGTGCATGCACCCTCAGCGGTCGCCCCTCGACGGCCGCCTTGGTCGCCAGATTGGCGAGTGCCTCGAAGGCGTGAATGAACTCGGGGCGGCAATCGGGATAACCCGAGTAATCCACCGCATTGACGCCGGCGAAGATATCCTGCGCGCCGAGCACTTCGGCCCAGGCCAGGGCCAAGGAAAGCATGATGGTATTGCGCGCCGGCACATAGGTCACCGGAATCCCGGGCTGCACGCCCCCGGTGGGCACGGCAATCGACGCATCGGTCAGCGCGGAACCTCCCAACTGGCCGAGATCGAGCTTGAGCACGCGATGCGTCGTCGCCTGCTGGGCAGCCGCCACGCGCCGCGCTGCATCGAGCTCGGCGCCATGCCGCTGGCCGTAGTCCAGAGACAGGCAATGACAGGCAAAGCCCTGCTGCCTGGCCATGGCCAACACGGTGGCGGAATCGAGGCCGCCGGAAAGAAGAATGACCGCAGGTTTCATGCGGCGATGGTAGCAAAGAGCGGCCTGCCCCGCTGCTCTATAATCCCCCATTCGATTTTCCCAGCCCCGCCCAATGACCACGAAAGTATTCATCCGCACCTTCGGCTGCCAGATGAATGAATACGATTCCGACAAGATGCTCGATGCGCTCACCGTCCCGGAAGGAGCGGTCAAGACCGGCAACGTGGAAGAAGCCGACATCATCCTGTTCAACACCTGCTCGATCCGCGAAAAGGCCCAGGAAAAGGTGTTCCATGACCTCGGCCGCATCCGCCACCTCAAACAGGCCAATCCGGGTCTCATCATCGGCGTCGGCGGCTGCGTGGCCAGCCAGGAGGGTGAGGCCATCATCAAACGGGCGCCCTTTGTCGACGTGGTGTTCGGCCCGCAGACTCTGCATCGCCTGCCGCAATTGATTTCGGCGCGCCGTGCCAGCGGCCGACCGCAAGTCGACATCTCGTTTCCGGAAATTGAAAAATTCGACACCCTGCCCGCGGCGAAAATCGAGGGCGCCACGGCCTTCGTCTCGATCATGGAAGGCTGCTCGAAATACTGCACCTTCTGCGTCGTTCCCTATACCCGCGGCGAAGAAGTCTCGCGCCCGCTGGCCGACGTCCTCACCGAGGTTGCCGGCCTGGTGACGCGAGGCATTCGCGAAATCACCCTGCTCGGCCAGAACGTCAATGCCTATCGAGGCGCGCTGGAGGATGGCGATCACGCCGACCTCGCCTTTCTCATCGAGACCCTCGCCGAATTCGATGGCCTCGAGCGCATCCGTTACACCACCTCGCACCCGCGCGAGGTCACACCGCGCCTGATCGATGTCTATCGCCGCGTGCCAAAACTGGCCTCGCACCTGCACCTGCCCGTGCAATCCGGCTCCGACCGCGTGCTGGCGGCGATGAAGCGCGGCTACACCGTGCTTGAATACAAATCGCTGGTCAAAAAACTGCGCGCCGCGCGTCCCGATCTCTCGCTTTCTTCCGATTTCATCGTCGGCTTCCCTGGCGAGACCGAGGAGGATTTCGAAAAAACCATGCAACTGATCGAAGAACTTGGCTTCGACAGCAGCTTTTCCTTCATTTTCAGCCCGCGCCCCGGCACCCCCGCCGCCGAAATGACGGACGGCACACCCCATGAGCTCAAGCTGCAGCGCCTGATGCGCCTGCAAAAGCGCGTCGAGGAGCAGGCCTTTGCCGTCAGCACGGCGATGGTCGGCACGGTGCAGCGCGTGCTGGTCGAAGGCGTTGCCCGCAAGAATGCCGATGAACTGGCTGGTCGCACGGAAAACAACCGCATCGTCAACTTTGCCGGCAATCACCGCCTGATCGGTCACTTTGCCGACGTCGCCATCACCGCGGCATTGCCGCACAGCCTGCGTGGCGAAATCGTGATCAACGCAGAGGAACTGGCATCCTGACCTCTTCGCCCCACCCCATCGCGGTTACCCTGCAACCCGCCGACAACGCGCGGCTGCAGAATCTGTGCGGCAGCCTCGACGAAAATCTGCGCCAGATCGAAGCGGCCTTCGACGTGACCATCAACCGTCGCGGCGGGCATTGCCGGATTCTTGGCGAGCCGGCCGCGGCACGACTGGCGGCACAGGCGCTGCAGCATTTCCATGCGCTGGCAAACGAACCGCTGTCGATCGACGAACTGCAACTCGGCCTGATCGAGATGACTCGCACCCAGGGCAAGCTGGCACCCCCCGCAGGCATCCTGCTGACAAAGAAATCCGACCTGCACGGGCGCACACCCAACCAGGTCGCCTACCTCAAGAACATCCAGAATCACGACATCACCTTCGGCATCGGCCCGGCCGGCACCGGCAAGACCTATCTCGCGGTGGCCTCGGCCATCGACGCCTTCGAGCGTGACCTGGTCAGCCGCATCATCCTCACCCGGCCGGCGGTCGAGGCGGGGGAGCGCCTGGGCTTCCTGCCCGGCGATCTGACGCAGAAGATCGATCCCTACCTGCGTCCTCTCTACGATGCGCTCTACGACCTGATGGGTTTCGACAAGGTGTCGAAACTGTTCGAAAAGCAAAACATCGAAATCGCTCCGCTGGCCTACATGCGCGGGCGCACCCTCAATCATGCGTTCATCATCCTCGATGAAGCGCAGAATACCACGCCGGAACAGATGAAAATGTTCCTCACCCGCATCGGCATCGGCGCCAAGGCCGTGGTCACCGGCGATCCGACCCAGATCGACCTGCCGCGCGGGCAGAAGTCCGGTCTGATCGAAGCCCGGCGGATTCTTGCCGAGGTCCGCGGCCTGGCCTTTACCGACTTCGATGCCAGCGACGTGGTGCGCCATCCCCTGGTTGCCCGCATCGTCGAGGCCTACGAGCAGCATGCCGCGCCCCCGACCTGAACTCGCCCTCTCGATCCAGTATCCCGGAGGCAAGGAAAATGCGCCGACGCGCCATCAGGTTCGGCGCTGGGTCGCGGCGGCCTGCTTCGCTGCGGCGGAAGTCACTGTCCGCTTCGTCGATGCAGATGAAGGGCAGCGGCTCAACCGCGAATTCCGCGGCAAGGATTACGCCACCAATGTCCTCTCCTTTCCCTACCAGGCAGCGCACGCCGATCAGCCCCTGCTCGGCGATCTCGTCGTCTGCCTGCCGGTGGTGGCCGGCGAAGCCGCCCTGCAAGGCAAGCCGCTCGTCGCGCATTTTGCCCACCTGATCGTGCATGGTATGCTGCACTTGCAGGGCTTCGACCACGAAACCGGCCCTGCCGAAGCCGCCCGCATGGAAGCGCGCGAGCGCGAAATCCTCGCCGGCCTGGGCTATCCCGACCCTTACCTCTGACCATGGATCCTGCCAGTCGCCCCAGTCTCATCGAACGTCTTTCCGCGCTCCTGATGCGCGAACCCGAAGACCGCGAACAACTGCTGCAACTGCTGCACAGCGCCTTCGAACGCCACCTGATGGACGCCGATGCGCTCTCCATCATCGAAGGGGCGCTGGCCGTCGCCGACATGGCGGTGCGCGACATCATGGTGCCGCGTTTCCAAATGGATGTCGTCGACATCAGCGACCCGCCCGGGAAAATCATCGAACTGGTGATCGATACGGCCCACTCGCGGTTTCCGGTCATCGGCGAAGGCAAGGATGATGTCATCGGCATCCTGCTGGCGAAAGATCTGTTGCGTTATTTCGCCGGCAAGGAAGTCGATCTGCGCGACACCCTGCGGCCGGCCATTTTCATTCCCGAATCGAAGCGGCTGAACGTGCTGCTGCGCGAATTTCGCGCCTCGCACAACCACATGGCGCTGGTGGTCGACGAATACGGCGGTGTCGCTGGCCTGGTCACCATCGAGGACGTGCTCGAACAGATCGTCGGCGACATCGAGGATGAATACGATTTCGATGAAACCGAAGGCAACATCGTACTCGACAACAGCGGTCGCTATCGGATCAAGGCCACTACCGAAGTCGGTGATTTCAACAGCGCCTTCGGTACGGAGTTCCCCGACGAGGAATTCGACACCGTCGGCGGCCTCGTCATCCATCAACTCGGCCGGCTGCCCAAGCGCAACGAAATCATCGACATCGGCGCCCTGCGCTTCCAGGTCTTGCGCGCCGACAGCCGGCGCATACATACCCTGCTGGTCGATCCGCAAAAGGGCCTGCCGCTGCCGCCCGCGACGGAATGAAGCACGCTGCCAGGTCGACCTGGCGCAGCGCGCTGCTGGCCGCCGCGCTGGGTATCTTATGCACGCTCGGCTTCGCCCCATTCGACGCCTGGTTCGCCGTCTGGCCAGCGCCGACTTTTTCGCTCGCCGGCCTGTTCCTGCTCTGGCGCCGCTGCACCCGCCCGCGCACGGCCGCCGCGCTCGGCCTGGCCTGGGGCGCCGGCTGTTTCTTGAGTGGCACTTCCTGGGTCTATGTCAGTCTCAGCCAGTTCGGCGGCATGGCCGCGCCGCTGGCGGCCATCGCCACCCTGCTTTTCTGCCTGACCCTGGCGGTCTTCCCGGCCCTTGCCGGCGCGCTCTTCGTCCGTTGGGGCGAAAGAATCCCACCTGCTCGCGCCGCACTCCTCTTCGCCGGCCTATGGACGCTGACCGAATGGTTGCGCGGCACCCTGTTCACCGGCTTCCCCTGGCTTGCCGTCGGCTATGCGCAGAGCCCGCCCAGCCCGCTCGCCGGCTGGGGCACCGTGCTCGGCGTGTATGGTGTCGGCCTCATCGTCGCCCTCGGCGGCAGCCTGCTCGGCCTGTTAGTCGTCACCGGCTGGAAGAGACCGGCAATCTGGCTGACCTTGTTCCTGCTCCTCGCCGGCGGCGCCCTGCTGCGGCTGATGCCCTGGACCCAGCCGAGTGGCGCCCCGCTCAAGGTCGCGCTGCTGCAAGGCAATGTCCCGCAGAACCTGAAGTGGGATCCCAACCGGCTCGCGCTCTCGGTCGACACCTACCTTCAACTCGTCCGCAGCCACCCGGCCGACCTCGTCGTGCTGCCCGAAACCGCGCTGCCCCTGTTTTTCGATGCGGTGCCACGCGATGTTCTGCGCACCCTGACGCGGCATGGCCCGGCGCTGCTCGGCATCGCCATCGCCACCCGGAACGGCGGATATGCCAATGGCGCCGTGTTGCTGGAGCCGACTTTGCAGGTCAGTGCCTATGCCAAACGCCATCTGGTGCCCTTCGGCGAGTACGCCCCGCCCGGCTTCGGCTGGTTCTTTCGCTTCGCCAAAATCCCGATGTCCGACTTCAGCGCCGGCCCAGCCCGGCAAGCGCCGCTCGTCCTTGGCGAGCAACGCATCGCCGCCAACATCTGCTACGAGGATATCTTCGGCGAAGAACTGCTACCGGCCCTGCCCGACGCGACCCTGCTGGTCAATCTATCCAACACGGCCTGGTTCGGCGACTCGCTGGCACAGCCGCAGCATCTGCAGATCGCCCGCATGCGCGCCATCGAAACCGGTCGCACCATACTGCGCGCCACCAACACCGGAATGACCGCGATGATCGCTCCCGACGGCTCGGTCGCCGCTGCGCTGCCACCCTTCTCCACCGCGGCCCTGATGGTTTCGGCCCAGGGTTACCGCGGCCTCACCCCCTACGCCCGCTGGGGCAACGCACTCGCCCTGTTGCTCGCCATTCTGGCTTGCGTGCCGGCACTGCGCCGACCCTCTCGGAATGGGTATGCCGGTCAGGGTGCCTTTTCATCGGCACTGTAAGAATTTCATGGTTTGCACGACTAATGAGCGATACCGTTACGGAGACGCGGCATGCGCGACACCTTTTCTTTGTTGGTCAAAACCGATTTCCCACGCCTCCGGCGCGACCGGTTGGAAATCCTGCAAGCCAACCTCGGCTACCGCTGCAATCAGTCCTGCCTGCACTGCCATGTCGCGGCGAGCCCGAAGCGCACCGAGGAAATGTCTTGGGAGACGATGGAACTGATGTTGCGCTTCGCGCAGCGGCAGGGCATTGCGACCTTCGATCTGACTGGCGGCGCACCCGAACTCAACCCCCATTTCCGCCGGCTGGTACTGGCGGCCAAGGCGCAGGGACTCCGCGTGATCGACCGATGCAATCTCACCATCCTCAACGAACCCGACCAGGAGGATCTGGCGGAGTTCCTTGCGACCAACATGGTCGAGATCGTCGCCTCGCTACCGTGTTACCTCGAGGAAAACGTGGACCGCCAGCGCGGCGATGGCGTCTTCGAGTCCAGCCTCTCCGGTTTGCGCAAGCTCAACGCGCTGGGCTATGGTTTGCCGGATAGCGGCAGGACGCTGAACCTGGTCTACAACCCGCCCGGCCCCAGTCTGCCGCCCAACCAGCAGCACCTTGAAGTGGCGTACAAGGAACAGTTGGCGACCCGTTATGGAATCGTCTTCAATCAGTTGTTCGCATTAGCCAACATGCCGATCCAGCGTTTTGGAAGCACGCTCGTTTCGCGCGGCGAATTTCACGATTACATGGGTCTGCTCAAAGGCGCCCACTGCGGCGACAACCTCATCGGCGTGATGTGCCGGACGCTGATTTCGGTAAGCTGGCAGGGCCATGTGCATGATTGCGACTTCAACCAGATGCTGGGCCTGCCGCTCGGTGTGGGCCATGCGCCGATGCACTTATCAGAACTGCTCGACCGCGAATTCGCGGACAGCCCGATCCGCGTTGCCGACCACTGCTACGGCTGCACCGCCGGCCAGGGCAGCAGCTGCGGCGGATCGCTGGAAACGAAACCACAGGAGACGACATGCACGAACTCGTGAAGGATTACTACGGCAAGCAACTGGCGACTTCCGCCGACCTGAAAACCTCCGCCTGCTGTGACGCTTCCAGCGTGCCGGGCTGGCTCAAGCCGCTGCTGGCGAAGATCCATCCCGAAGTGCTCGAACGCTATTACGGCTGTGGTCTGGTCGCGCCGCCGCTGCTGGCCGGCTGCCGCGTGCTCGATCTCGGCAGTGGTTCGGGACGCGACGTGTATGCGCTGGCGCAGCTTGTCGGAGCGGATGGCGAGGTGGTCGGCGTGGACATGACCGACGAGCAGCTCGCCGTCGCCGAGCGACACCGCGGCTGGCATGCCGAGCGCTTCGGCTTCGCCAACGTGCGCTTCCTGCGCGGCTATATCGAACGCCTCGACGCGCTCGATCTGGAACCGGGCAGTTTCGATGTCATCGTCTCCAACTGCGTGGTTAACCTCTCGTCCGACAAGGACGCCGTGCTGCGCGGCGTGCATTGGCTGCTCAAGCCGGGTGGCGAGTTCTACTTCTCCGACGTCTATGCCGACCGGCGCGTGCCCGCGTCGGTGCGCAATGATCCGGTGCTCTACGGCGAATGCCTGGGCGGGGCGCTGTACTGGAACGACTTTCTGCAAACGTCAAGACATGCCGGCTTCAACGACCCGCGCCTAGTGGAAGATCGACTGCTGGCGATCACCGATCCGGAGCTTCTGCCGCGCACTGAAGGCATACGATTCTTCTCGGCGACCTATCGCCTCTTCAAACTCGACGGACTGGAATCCGACTGCGAGGATTACGGCCAGGCGGTCGTCTATCGGGGCAGCATGCCCGAGCATGGGCATGAGTTCCTGCTCGACAGGCATCACCGCATCGAGACCAGCCGCGTCTTCCCGGTCTGTGGCAACACCTGGCGCATGCTCAAGGAAAGCCGCCTGGCACCGCATTTCGACTTCATCGGCGACTTCTCGCGTCACTACGGCATCTTCGAAGGTTGCGGCAAGGCGCTGCCGTTTGCCGAAGGCGGCATCGGTGGCATAGGCGGCGACGAGGCAAGCTGCGGCTGCTGCTGAACACCATACAGAAGGGAGGAAGCCATGGAAATCATGCTGGTCGCCGCTGCGTTGTTCGTCGTCTACTGGAACGGCGCCAACGACAACTTCAAGGGCTTCGCCACCGTCTGGGGCAGTGAAACGCTCGACTACCGCCGGGCCCTGCTGCTCGCAACGGCGGCCACCATCGCCGGCAGCCTGACCTCTTGGTGGCTGGCCGGCACGCTGGTCCAGCAGTTTTCCGGGCGAGGCCTGGTGCCGGACGCGGTGGTCAATGCGCCGCAGTTCATCGCCGCCGTCGGCATGGGCGCTGCGCTGACCGTCCTGTTGGCGACGCGCATTGGCCTGCCTATTTCGACCACCCATGCGCTGATCGGCGGGCTGGTGGGCGCCGGGCTCGCCCAGCCTGGCGCCGAAGTGCGCTACGTGGCGCTGGCCGGCCTATTCCTGCTGCCCCTGCTGGCCAGTCCGCTGCTCGCGGCCTCGCTCGGCTTTGGCGCGTCGCGGCTCGTGAAACGGCTGCCGGCGAACGATTGTGCCTGCGTGGTGGCACCGTCGGCGCTCGCCCCGCCGGTCGGCGCCATGATGGTTGGAACCGCGTCGCCCACCGTGTTGATCGCCCCGGAAAGCGAATGCCAGGAAAAGTCAGGCGTGGTGGTACGCCTCTCCCTGACCCGCGCTGGCGATCGCGCACACATCGCCTCGGCCACGCTGATCTGTTTCGCGCGTGGCGTCAACGACACGCCCAAGCTTGCGGCGCTGCTCATCGCCGGCAGCGCTCTCGATGTCGTCGGCACGGCGCTGGCCATCGCCGCCGTCATGGCGGCTGGCGGTCTGCTGCACGCAAGCCGCGTCGCCGTCACCATGAGCCGGCGCGTCACGCGCATGGACCACCGCCAGGGCCTGGCGGCGAACCTTGTCACGGCAACGCTGGTGTTGTTCGCCAGCAAGCTCGGCATGCCCGTATCCACCACCCACGTCTCCGTCGGCGCCATTGCCGGCATGGGCGCGAGCGCTGGCACGGTCGACCGGGCCACGCTGCGCGGCATCCTCCTGTCATGGGCCGCCACGCTGCCGCTGGCCGCCGGGTTGGCTTGGACCGCCGCAATGCTGGTGGGCACATTGTGAGTGGTGCGTAGGATGTGCTGAAGCCATTCCTGCCAGCGCTGACTTTTGAAGGAATCTTGATGTCCGCCGGTCCTATTCTGCAATCGATCCTGATCTGTCCGGTATGCGGGCATGTCAAGACCGAGGCCGTGCCCACGGATGCATGCCAGTGGTTCTACGAGTGCGAAACTTGCCATACCGTGTTGAAACCCAAACCAGGCGACTGCTGCGTGTTTTGCTCGTACGCTGATGTGCCGTGCCCGTCCATTCAACGCTCGGGGCGCGGGGTTTGTAGCGCACGAAGCGATGCCCTTCGACTATGCAATGACGACGTTCGGCATCGAAGATGCCCGCCAGCGACTTCGAGACCTGACTCAACAAGGGCATAGAATGAGCGGTAGCCGCACATCCATTGAATTGAATTTGAATGTATGGATTGTACTGAGTCTGTTGACATTATGAACCGATAGGTCCAGTATTGTCGCATGGCACTGAATGTTGGACGCCCTCTTGAATTCGACCCCGATGTCGCCTTGGAAGCGGCAATGCAGCGGTTCTGGGCGAAAGGCTACGGGCACACCTCGATGCAGGACTTGCTGGTGGTCATGAATTTGTCGAAGAGCAGTCTTTACCGGGCATTCGGCGGCAAGCAACCTTTGTTCCGCCGTTGCGTTTCCCGCTATGCAGATCAGGTTTCATCTGGACTCAGGGAAGGCTTGTCCAAGGCGCCCTCCGGACGCCGCTTCATCGAAGCTTTTCTCAACTCGGTACTGGACGACATCAAGGGTCGCCAAAGGCCGCGAGGCTGCCTGGTGATGAATACCGCCACCGAGTTTGCCCAAAGCGAACCCGAAATCGCGCAAGATGTGTCGCAAAGTATTCACCGCTTTCGGGATGTGCTTCAGAGAGCCGTCGAGCGCGCCCAGGAAGAAGGGGAAATACCCAAGGAACGTGACGCACGCACACTGGCCAATTACCTCGTCAGCAGCATGAGCGGCCTGAAAGCACAGTCGAAGGCCGGTGCCGATCCTAAGACCCTGAAAGGGATCATTGCCACGATCATGAAAACGCTCGACTAATTTTTTTGCCACATTATGGAACTATCAGTCCATAAACACGCTCGATTCGCCAAGTTTTTTAGAGATTCTGAAACGTTTGTTTATTACAGCGCAGCACCTTATCCAAGGAGATCGATCATGCAAGCAGAGTACAAGAGCAGTCTTTCGGCACTCCCCCCGGCGCAAGCCGTCTCACCGGCCAGCGAACGGCTCAACGAGGCCCAGGCCCAGTTGGGCTTCATCCCCAACATGTACAGCATGATGGCCAATTCCCCCGGCCTGCTGGACACATACATCCATGGCTACAACCTGTTCCGCGGCCAGTCGGGGTTCACGCCCGCCGAACAGGAGGTCGTGTTTCTCGCCATCAGCCGTGAGAACGGGTGCACCTATTGCGTCGCCGCCCACAGTTTCGTCGCCGACAAGATGTCAGGCGTCCCCGCCGCCGTGACCGATGCAATTCGCGACGACACCCCGATTCCCGACGCGAAGCTGGCTGTGCTGCACGACTTCGCGCGCCTGATGGTCAGGCAGCGTGGCCTGCCGAGCAAGGCCGCCGTGAGTCCCTTCCTGGCTGCCGGCTACAGCGAGAAGCAGGTTCTGGAAATCGTTCTGGCGATCGCGGTGAAGACCCTCAGCAACTACGCCAACCATGTTTTCCATACCCCGGTCGACGGCGTCTTCGCCGACCGCACCTGGGAGGGCTGAGATCATGCGTCACATCGGAGCCGAGGCATGAGGCGCAGGACTGGCGACAAAATCGGGAATTTTCGACTGCCGGCCCTGGACGGCGCGCAGTTCGAGTTGTCCAGCCTGCGGGGCAGGCCTTACCTGCTGTCCTTCTTCCGCTTCGCGTCGTGCTCGTTCTGTAATCTGCCCATGCGCCAGTCGGTGTGCGGCGACGGGCATCCATTCAACCAGAGCGGCGCGATCGTTGATGCTGACTGTGGCGGTGTTCATGTGTGCGTTCCTGGAGTCATGGGTCGATGAGAGGCCAATGTTTACGATTGGTCGGATTACGCAGCCATTTTCTTGCACAGGCGAATTGTCTGTAAGAAATCGGGGGCATTGCACGACTAATCTGCAGCCCCGAGCCTTTCGCCGACAGGGCATTCAATGGGAGTCACGCCCTTGCCGCGCAACAAAATTCTTCTGCTTTTGCTCATCGCGACCGTCGTTGCGCTGTATTTCGCCTTTGATCTCGGCCGTTTCCTGAGCCTCGATGCCCTCAAGTCGCAGCAGGCCGCCATCGAGACCTGGCGCGCCGCCCGCCCCTTGAGCGCGGCGGCCATCTTCTTCGCGCTATATGTGATCGTCACGGCCCTGTCGCTGCCCGGCGCGGTATGGATGACTCTGGCGGGCGGCGCGATCTTCGGCTTGGGGTGGGGCACGCTGATTGTTTCCTTCGCGTCGTCGCTGGGCGCCACGCTCGCGTTTCTGGTCTCGCGCACGCTGCTGCGCGACTGGGTCGCCAATCGTTTCGGCGAGCGCCTGCGGGCCATCGACGATGGCGTGCGGCAGGAAGGCGCCTTCTACCTGTTCACCTTGCGCCTGGTACCGGTGTTCCCTTTCTTCCTGGTCAATCTGCTGCTGGGTCTCACGGCCATGAAGACGCGCACCTTCTACTGGGTCAGCCAGCTCGGCATGCTGGCCGGTACCGTGGTCTATGTGAATGCCGGCACGCAGCTGGCGAAGATCGATTCGCTGGCGGGCATCGTGTCGCCGGGATTGCTGGTGTCGTTTGCCCTGCTGGGCGTGTTTCCCCTGATCGCCAAAAAACTTGTGGAGGTGGTGCGCGTGAACAAAATCTATGCGAAATGGACGAAGCCGCGCCGCTTCGACCGCAATCTCGTCGTCATCGGCGGCGGCAGCGCCGGGCTGGTGACGGCCTACATCGCCGCGGCGGTCAAGGCCAAGGTCACGCTGATCGAGAAGCACCGGATGGGCGGCGACTGCCTCAACACCGGTTGCGTGCCCTCGAAGGCGCTGATCCGCTCGGCCAAGTTCCTCTCGCACCAGCAGCGCGCCGTCGAGTTCGGCATGCGCCGTCCCGCCAGCGCCGACTTTTCGTTTGCCGAGGTGATGGAGCGCGTGCAGCGGGTGGTGGCCGAGGTGGCGCCGCACGATTCCGTCGAACGCTACACCGGGTTGGGGGTGGACGTCATCGAAGGCGCGGCGAAGATTGTCTCGCCCTGGGAAGTGGAACTGACCCGCAATAACGGCGCGACCGAGCGCCTGACCACCCGCAGCATCGTCATCGCCGCCGGGGGGCGCCCCTTCGTGCCGCCGATTCCCGGCATCGAGGATGTGGGTTACCTGACCTCGGATACCGTGTGGACGCTGCGCGAGTTGCCTCGGCGACTGGTGGTGCTGGGCGGCGGCCCGATCGGCTCCGAACTCACACAGGCTTTTTCTCGCTTCGGCGCCCAGGTGACACAAGTCGAAATGGCGCCGCGCATCATGATCCGCGAAGATCCAGAACTCTCGGAACTGGTGACGCAGCGCTTCCGCGCCGAAGGCATCGACGTGCTGGTGAACCACAAGGCCAAACAGTTCGTCGTTGAAGGCGGCGACAAGATATTGATCGCCGAGCACGAAGGCCGCGATGTGCGGATTCCCTTCGATGCCGTGCTGGTCGCCGTCGGCCGCGTGGCCAATCTCAAAGGCTACGGGCTGGAAGAACTGGGCGTGACGACGGCGCGCACCGTGGCGACCAATGCCTTTTTGCAGACCAACTTCCCGAACATCTACGCGGCGGGCGATGTCGCTGGCCCATTCCAGTTCACCCACACCGCCGCGCATCAGGCGTGGTATGCCGCCGTGAATGCGCTGTTCGATCCGTTCAAGAAATTCAAGGCCGACTACGCGGTGATTCCCTGGGCCACCTTCGTCGAACCGGAAGTGGCGCGCGTCGGACTCAACGAGCAGGAAGCGCGGGAGCAGGGCATTGCCTACGAGGTGAGCCGTTACGACCTCGACGACCTGGACCGCGCCATCGTGGATGGCGAGGCGCATGGCTTCATCAAGGTCTTGACCGTGCCGGGCAAGGACAGGATTCTCGGCGTCACCATCGTCGGCGAACATGCCGGCGACCTGATCGCCGAATATGTGCTGGCCATGAAGCATGGCATTGGGCTCAACAAGATCCTCGGTACGATCCATATCTATCCGACGCTGGCCGAAGCCAACAAGTATGTGGCCGGCGTCTGGAAGCGGGCACATGCCCCGGAACAGCTGTTGGCCTGGGTAGAGCGGTTTCATGCCTGGAGACGCGGGGCGGCGGCATGAACGAGCTCGCCACCAGTTTCGGGCAATGGCTCGGTCGCTGGCTGAGCCAGACAACGTACATGCAAGGCACTGCGCCGCCGTCGCCGCGAGAGTCGCTTGCCGCGACGCTACGGCCCTGCGACGTGCTGCTGGTGGAAGGCCAGACGCGGGTGAGCGTGACCATCAAATACCTGACCCAATCCACCTGGTCGCACGCCGCGCTCTACGTCGGGGACTACGGTAAGCCGGGCACGCCGCACTGCTTCATCGAGGCCGACATCGTCGATGGCGTCCGCTTGGTTGGGCTGGAGCAATTCGACGGACTCCACTGCCGCATCTGCCGGCCGGTTGGTCTCGCCGAGACCGACCGCAAGCGGATCATCGAATTTGCGCTAGTCCAGGTCGGTCGGCACTACGATCTGCGCAACGTGATCGATCTACTCCGTTATCTGATCCCGACGCCGCCGGTGCCGCTGCGTTGGCGCCGGCGCATGCTGGCGCTGGGCAGCGGCGACCCGACCCGCGCCATCTGCTCGACGCTGGTGGCGCAGTGCTTCCAGGCCGTCCGCTATCCGATCCTGCCGATCATCGAAACGCAGCCGGCCGGGCGCGTGGACTGCCCGGACTGCGTCGAGGAAATCCTGCGCGTCCGTCACCATAGCCTGTTCGTGCCGCGCGACTTCGATGTCTCACCCTATTTCCAGGTCATCAAGCCGACGCTGGAGGGGGGCTTCGATTATCGGCAACTCGCTTGGGCCGACGAGGTGGCGGCGTGAAACAGGTACTTGTCCTGGCCGCTCTCTCGCTCGCGCTGCCGGCGACCGGCGCGGAACCGGTCTGGGTCGGCCGCTTTCCGGCCGAAGGCGCGATCCCGTCGCCCTGGCAGATCGAGCAGATGAACAAGAACATTCCGCCGACGGTGTATCGCCTACGCGAATGGGGCGACATGCATGCCGTCGAAGCCCATGCAGTCAAGAGCATGGCGCTTCTGGCACGCCCCGTCGACATCAACCTCGCCAAAACCCCCGTGCTTTGCTGGCGCTGGCGCATTCAAGCCCCGCTCAAGACAGCTGATATGGCCCGCAAGGATGGTGACGACTACGCGGCCCGTGTTTACCTGAGCTTTGACGTGCCTTCGGCAACGCTGGGACTCGGAACGCGTATGGCCTTGAGCCTCGCCCGTACGCTGCATGGCGGACAGGTACCGGATGCCGCCATCAATTACATCTGGGATAACAAGCATCCCGTCGGCACCTGGCAGGCCAATGCCTATACGGATCGGGCGCGCATGCTGGTATTGCGCACGGGTAACGGCGACCTCGGTCACTGGGTTGAGGAACGCCGTGACGTCAGCGCCGACTTTCTCAAGGCGTTTGGTCACGCACCAACACGCCTGACTGGACTCGCGCTCGCTTCGGATACCGACAACACGGGCGAAGAAGCGCATGCCGGGTTCGCCGACTTCCATTTCGTCGACAAGGAGGATTCCTGTTGAGTGCGCGCCCCGCCCTGTCCATCATCATGCCGGTGCTGAACGAGGCGCCGGGCATCGTGGCCGTCCTCGAAGCCTTGGCGCCGTTGCGCCAGCGCGGGGTGGAAGTGATCGTGGTCGATGGCGGTAGCTCGGACGACACTCTCACCGCCGCCGCTCCCTTGTCGGATCGGGTACTGACGTCGCCACGAGGCCGGGCGCGCCAAATGAATGCCGGCGCGGTCATGGCGACAGGTCAAGCACTGCTTTTTCTACATGCCGATACCCGCTTGCCCGACGCTGCAGATCGCCTGGTCGCCGACGCGGTCGATCCGCACGGGATACGGCGCCATTGGGGGCGCTTCGATGTGGTGATCGAAGGACGTTCGGCCTGGCTGCCGGTCATTGCCCGCATGATGAACCTGCGCTCGCGGATCACCGGGATTGCCACAGGCGACCAGGCCATCTTCGTTTCGCGCTCCGCGCTCAAGGCGGTCGGGGGCTTCGCCGAGATTCCGCTGATGGAGGACATCGATCTCTCGCGGCGGCTTGGCCGTCTTTCCCGCCCTGCCTGCCTTACGGCGCGGGCAACGACCTCCGGCCGGCGCTGGGAAACGCATGGGGTCTGGCGGATGATCGTTTTGATGTGGTCGCTGCGGCTGCGTTACTTTCTAGGCGCAGATCCTGCGCGATTGGCGCTGGAGTATGGCTATGGCCAGAACTGATACGGAACGGATTGGCGTAGCCATCATGGCGCGCGCACCGGTGCTCGGCAAGGCCAAGACGCGGCTGATACCTGCGCTGGGTGCCGAGGGGGCGGCAAACCTGCAACGCTGGTTGATGCAGCGCACGGTGGCCATGGCGCTGGTGGCAGATGTCGGACCGGTCAGCCTTTGGTGTGCGGGTGACCAGATGCATCCTGATTTCAGGCTATGCCAAGCCTATGGTCCGGTGTCCCTGCATGCGCAACCGGAGGGGTCGCTCGGCCACAGGATGCTCGCAGCCGCAAGAGGTGCCGCGACCGAAGCCGTCATCCTCATTGGCACGGATTGTCCGGTACTGACGGCAGGTTTGTTGCGTGAAGCGGTCGCTGCCTTGACCACGCAGGATGCAGTGATATTCCCTGCGGAAGATGGCGGCTACGTCCTGATCGGGATGCGCTTCCCGCATCCCGCATTATTCAGTGATATCGACTGGGGCAGCGAGCACGTCATGACGCAGACACGCCGGCGCCTCGCCGCCTTGGGTTGGCGCTGGACCGAGCCGGTGACACTCTGGGATGTGGATCGTCCGGCCGACTATGAACGACTGGCGGTATCGATCGGCGACGTGCGACAGGTGGTGTTGATATGAAGCGCCTGATCCTTGCCGGTGGCGGCCACGCGCATCTGCATGTACTGCTAACCCTGGCCAGGAAAAAGCCACAAGGCGTCGAGATCGTACTGATCTCACCTTTTGGCCGACAGATTTACTCGGGCATGCTTCCAGGGTGGATGGCGGGACATTACCAACTGGACCAGTGCGTGGCGTATCTTGAGCGCCTGGCCCGGGTTGCAGGTGTCCGTTTTGTACAGGATGAAGTTATTCGCCTGGATGCCAATTGCAGCCTCATCGGCTGCGCCCAATCCGGGGAGTTCGGTTATGACCTGCTTTCCATTGATACCGGTGCGATGGCTGATACGTCGACGCTGGCAGCGACCGGCGCCCGTCTGTTGCCGATACGACCACTGGAAGCCTTCGTAGTCGGTTGGGAGCGGCAACTGGCCAACTTTATTCAAACAGGTGCGGCACGCCTGGCCGTTGTCGGCGCCGGCGCGGCCGGGGTCGAGCTGGCCTTGGCGGCACGCCATCGCCTGACAACTATGTTGGACAAGGCGCATGTCGAGGTTTTTCTCATTGAGGGTGGCGGGCTGCTGCGCGGACACGGTGATCAGGTGGTACAGCGGATTGCCCGCGAACTTACCACGCGCGGCGTACAGCGGATTGCCTCGCGGGCGGCGGGCTCACCGGCGGGCCTCGTGTTCCCCGATGGATCCGAACTGGCCATCGACTGCGTCATCGGCACGACCGGCGTCGTTCCTGCACCGTGGATAGCGAGCAGCGGCCTGGCACGCGCCGATGACGGTTTCATCGCGGTCGCCGATGGGCAACGCAGCGCATCGCATCCCCAAGTATTCGCCGCCGGTGACGTGGCCACGCGGATCGACCAGCCGCATGCAAAATCGGGCGTCTATGCCGTTCGTGCCGGCCCGGCTTTGAGCGCAAACCTGCTGAACACCTTGGTAGGACGCCCAATAGAACCGCATCGACCACAGCGCCGTAGTTTGTATCTGCTGGCGACCGGCCCCCGGGAAGCGATCGTTTCCTGGTCGGGGTGGACATCTGGCGGCGCCTGGGCATGGCGTTGGAAGGACTGGATAGACCGTCGCTTCATGAAACAATACGCCATTGCATCATCATCTACGTAATACGACGGAGCGCATGAATGAGCTTGATTACCGATATTTCGCGATTGCTGGGACGGGATGACGACACGTTCCTTCGTCTGCACGAGGACTTGCTGACCAGCCTGCTGGTGATGGCCTGGATGGTCGAAGCCCGTGATCCCTGTATTTTCTCGACAGAAGCTCTGTCTGGGCACGGAGAATTCAGGTTCGACCACTTCCGAGCGAAGTATCGAAAGAATGATCACCGCCGATTTCGAGGCAATCACCAGCGATGACCAAGTTCAGGGTTTCGTGGAAAAGTATGGATTGAAGTCGTGCCAGGTTGCAAAGTCAGCATGGAATATGGGCGAATGGACCGGAGGTGTAGGAACAGATGCGAACCACTCGCCAGTTCCTGACTCGAGTCAATCGCCCGGAGCAATCGTGACCCCCACCCCCTCTCCAGGCGGGGCAGGGTGGAAACATCAAAGGTTTTGACCGGATCGACGATCAGTGGCGCGGATGGCGGGGGTGGCGGGGGTGGTCAGGATGGCGGGGACGATCCTTCACGCCGTCATGATTGAAGTCATGCTGCCGGTCATGTTTTTCGTGCGCGATCTGCCGGCTCTGCACGTTCTCGGCATGCTCCAGACGGGCGCGTTCGCGCGCCGTCACCGTACCGTCGGCCTTGGCGCGATCCTCCATGCGCTCCACATGCGCCTGGCCTTTTTCCAGGTGGGTGGTTTCGCGCGGGGTCAGGGCCCCCGATTGCACGCCCTGCTCGATGCGCTGCTGCTGGTTCTGCTGCCGCTGGTCGATGTTGGGGGTATTGGTCTGCGCCAGTACCGGCAAGGCAAGTGTGGCGAGCAGAGCAAGGGTCAGTGTCGATGCATGTTTCATGGTTTCAGCTCCTTTGAATGGTCAGGTTGATCTGCATGGGATATTCCATGTGCACATTAACGCGCCAAATGGCCTGCCGTCGACCGAAGAAATGTAAATGAATGTGGCCCCGCCTTACATTTCGTCCGGCTGCCAGAGATCGATGCGGTCACTGAACACTGTGGCGACCCCCATCGCGAACAGCCTTTCGACGGTCCCCCGGTCATTCACCGTGTAGCAGGCAACGGGAATCCCACGGTTACAAATTGGCGCCACCAGCGCCGGGGTAACGGCGCTGGCCGCCACGTGCAGTGCCGTTGCCGCGCAGGCGGCAAGCTGGGTGGTCAAGTCTTCCGGGATGCTTTCGCAAAGCAGCGCCCGCGGCACGGCCGGGGCGATTTCCCGTGCCGCTTGCAAAGCCGGCATGGAAAACGAGGAGAACACCAGGTTGCCTGGAACCAGCGAAGACGCCCGTTCGATCACCGCACGGGCGGCGGCATGGCCGGTGGCGACCTCGGCCCCAGCCGCGGGCTTGAGCTCCGCATTGACCCACAGACCCAGCTCGGCGCAGAGTGCGAGCGCCTCAAAAAAAGTCGGCGCCCGCTCACCGGCGAAAGCTGGGTGGTACTTGCTGCCGGCATCGAGGCAGGTCAGCTCGGCGGCGGTGACGGCCGCCAGCGCACCCTGGCCGTCGGTAGTGCGTTCCAGCGTTTCGTCATGCATCAGAACGGGAACTCCGTCGGCAGTCAGCATGACGTCGAACTCGACGCCGCGACAGCCCAGGCGATGTGCGATGCGCAAACCGGCGAGGGTATTCTCCGGAGCGAGCGCACCACCGCCGCGATGAGCGATGATGCGCGGATAAGGGGTCATCTTGCTCACTTGCGCCGCAACGGTGCGACCGGGGCTTGGAGCAACAACGCATTGGTGCGCGCCGTGGCAAGATCGAGCGCCTGTTTGGCCGGGCGATCGGTTTTCCAGACGAAATCGACTTCTTCGCCAAGAAACTGGCGCAGGTGATCGCGCAGCGGGCCGGGGTGAGTGCGCCTGCCTTTGAGCGAGACGGCCAGGCGCTTGCCGGCGGCATCGAGTAGTTCCGGCGGGATGCCGGTATCGCGCAGGGCGGCGAGCGCCTCCGGCGTCATCGGCAGATAGCTGGTGGCGGCAACCCATTCCTTCTGCACCTCCGGCCGCATCAGGTAGGCCATGAACCGCGCCGCCAGTCTGATCTGGTCCTTCTTCTGCCCCGCCAGCGCCCAAAGCGCGGCGCCATCGGGCAGAACATCCTGTGGCCGCACACCATAGACATCGTCGTAATAGGGCAGCGCGGTGATGGTGAACTCCAGGCCGGCGGCGCGGGCACCGGCGTACAGCGAGGATTCACCGGTCAGCATCGCACATGCTCCGGAAAGGAAGCGCTGGTTGCCCGCCGCCCCTGCTCCGAAATAGTGAAAGTAACGGCTTTTCTGCCAGCTCGCCAGCAGCGCCAGGTGCTTGACATTGATCAGGTTGTTGGCGACCACCTGCTCACCACGCTTGCCGCGCAAATCCATCGGCTCGCCATGCTGGGCTGAAACGTTTTCCACATGCACCCAGGCGAAGCGGCTGCTGGTCAGTGGGCAGGTTACTCCTTTGTCATAGAGGTCACCGGCCAGCTGCTGCACTTCCAGCCAGGTTCGCGGCCGCCGTTGCGGATCCAGTCCTGCCTTGCTCAGGATGGCCCGATTGATGAACAACACGGGAAAGGAAAGGCCGAGCGGCAGGGCTTGCGGCTTGCCGCCTGGATCATCGATGGCATCGAGAATCTGCGGATAGAACTGGCGGCCATCGAATTTTTCGCCGCCTTCGCGCATCACCTGGTAAAGCGGCAGAAAGCGCGGCCGGGTGGAAAAAAAATCGGGGCTGTCGTCCGTGTCGAGCAAGGCCAGTTGCGGCAACTGCTTCTTGTCCTCGACACTGCGTGCATCCTGCAAGACGATCCGCCCCTTGCCTTTTTGTGCATCGTTGAAGCGCACCACCAGCGTCGCCAGGGCGTCCTGCGCCCGGCCATCGAGCGCATGCCGTAAAACGACTTCCTGTGCGTTCGCCGCCGCGCCTGCGAAACATCCGCCGAGGGCAATGGCCAGGGCGAATAACCGTTGTTTCCCGTTTCTCATTCCACATCCTTTCCAACCATATCCAAGTCCGGCATTGCACGGCAAGTACTTATCCACTACGCTGTATGAAGGCGTCACACAACAATTCGAGGGATGAAAGTGGAGCATACACTTCGGAACGGACTCATGAACCGCGCGCAGCGGCTAGCCTTGCTGGTCGCCGCGGTCAACCTGGCTCTGGCCCTGGCTTTCCCGCCCCACGACTACTTCAGCCTGCAGCGCGGCAACATCCCGACCTTCGATGGCTTCTACTTCGCCTTGCGTCAGGCGCCGAACCGGGTGGTGAACGCCGATTTCCTGACGCTCGAAATCATCGTCATCCTGATCAATGCCGCAATTGCCTGGCTGCTGTTACGCAACACCCCGGCCCGCGCCAGAAAACTGCCCGGCGGCAACCGCCTGCAACGCCGCATCCTGGTGTTGATCGCGCTCAACCTGATCGTCATCCTGCTGTTTCCTCCCTTCGAAAACTTCGCCTCGATCAGCAAGGCCGTATTACCGAGCTTCGAGGGATTTTATTTCGTTTTCGGCGACAACTCGCAACGGCAACTGGTCGCCTCGATTCTGTATATCGAGGTCACCCTGGTACTGATCAATGGCGGCCTGCTCTGGCTGCTGTTCAAGGACAAGAGCCGGGAGGAACTGAACGCCGAGCAGGTGCGCGCATTGGCCGCGCGAGTCCGCGCAGCGCAACGCGAATGAGCGCAACCGGGCACCGCGGTGCGGGAAGGATTTTCACCGGGTTCGCGGTTCACTCTTGCGCCGAATCTTGCGTATAATCTCGCGCTCTCAAGCGCCCGTAGCTCATCTGGATAGAGTACTTGGCTACGAACCAAGGGGTAGGGAGTTCGAATCTCTCCGGGCGCACCAAATCGCAGAGGCCGCCACCCAGAGCCCACCCGGAGCCCGGCTGGGCTCTGGGTGGCGGCTTCTTTTTTAGCCGGCGATGAAACGGTCGCTGTTGGGGAAGTCGATACCACTATGGTACTGTCTGCACTGAAAACGACGGGCGGGGACTGACTCCGTTTGTCGGACATACCGTATTTTGAGCAGATCGGCAGGCAACAGCTTCGATTCGACAATGGGTAAACCTTATCAACTGATGGTCTGGGGCTTTCTGCTGATCGTCGCGGAAATTCTCCTCATCACCGTCCTGAATTATCTGACAACGGGAATGTACTACTCCCTTGACGTGCTGTATTGCTTGCCCGTCATCCAGGCCGCCCGTCTAAGCTCGATCCATGCCTTGCGGCGCTCGGACACGCAATTGCCGGTAATCATCGGAACCTTCGTCGCGCTGGTCTGGGGTGCCGCGGAGTTTGCCGCGGCCTACCCCGACTATCCTCTCGATGCCCTCGTCCTTAACGCCTTTGCACGCAGCGTGACGTTTACCGTGATTGGCCGGGTGGTCGCCAAGCTCTGGCGGGAGCGGGATTATTCGCGCAAGGATGCGCTGACCGAGCTGGCCAACCGCCTGGAGTTCTATGAACGCTTCGCCATCGAACAATCCCGCAGCGAGCGCTCGGGCCGGCCCTACTCGGTGCTGTTCATCGATCTCGACCGGTTCAAGCAGCTGAACGACCAGCATGGCCACCAGATCGGCGACGACGCGCTCAAGGTGGTGGCGCGCATCCTGACCGAAAATTCCCGGCAGGTCGACACGCTCGCCCGCATCGGTGGCGACGAATTCGTGATGCTGGCCTCGGAGACCGATGCACCTTCCTGCGAAAAATTGACGAACAGAATCCTGGACGCAACTGAAAAAACCTTTCAGGCCCAAGGCTGGGATATTGCCTTGTCGATCGGTCAGGCCACCGAAACCGGCAACAAACGCAGCATCGACGAGATATTGCGTGAAGCCGACCGGAAAATGTATATCGTCAAGAATAGCGGCCGCTGACGAGCGGCCTGCACTACACCCCGAACCTCGCCCGCAAGCTCGCCAGATAGACCGCCGCCTCGGGCGCATCCTCGGCCGGCGCCCACGGCGCGCGCTCGGCGGCGGCAAGCGGCCGATAGGGGCCGGCCTTGGCTTCGAGGATCACGGTATCTGGCTGCAGCGCAACGGCCGCATGCCAGATGCCGGCAGGGATATCGGCCCCGAGCACACCCGTCGCCGTCTCGCCAGCGCCGAGTTTTTGCGCCGCGACGATGTTCCCTGCATCGTCGAAGATCAACAACCCCATCAAGCCGCGCAGGACGACGAAGGTCTCTGCCTTGGCCGGGTCGAGATGGCGATGCGGCGCGATGTAGGAATCCGGCTGCACGGCATTGAGCAGCCGGTGCGCCGCGGCGTCATCGCTCTCGTGCAGATTGTGGTTCTTGCGCCGCCGCGGGCTGGCGGCCGCCTCGGCGCAGACGGCATCGAGCAGGGCGGTATCGATCAGGGTCGTCACGAATAGATCACTTTCACGTTATCGGCGGAGAGCCAGAGCGCAAGCTCCGCCAGCAGCGCATCGTCGAGCCGTACCCGCCAGTTTTCGGGCAGGGTCAGCTCGGTCGAGGCCAGCGCATTGCGGTAGGTCAGATGCACCGGGCACGGGCCGTCGCGAAAGGGTTCCAGCACCCGCTGCAGACGCGAAGCCGAAGCGCTGCCATTCAGCAACAGATGCAGACAGCGGGCAAAACGGCCGCGCGCCTCGGCCAACGTATAGAGCTTGTCGGCGGTGATGCGCAGGCCACCGCTGTAGTCATCCTTCTGCACCTTGCCCTCGACCAACAGCAGCTCGTCTTCGCGTACCTTGCCGCGCTCGGCTTCCCATAGCTCGTTGAACACGGTCAGCTCGAGCTGGGTCGTGCCGTCGTCGAGGGTCACCACCGCCATCTTGCCGCGCCGGGTCATCTGGGTTCGCGTCGCCATCACCACGCCGGCCAGCAGCACCGGTTCGCGCTGCGGCGCGAGCTGCCCCAGCCGACGCTTGACGAAGGCCGATAGTTCTTTGGCATAGGCGTTGTACGGATGACCGGAGAGAAAGAAGCCAAGCGCGGCTTTCTCGTGCATCAGCCGCTCGCGCTCGCTCCAGGCCGCGACTTCGACGTAGTGCGTGGTGGCCGCATGGTCATCGCTGCTGCCATCGAACAGGCCGCCCTGCAAGGCATTGCGCTCGGCCTGCTCGGCGGCTTCGAGCGCCACGCCGACCGAGGCCAGCAGCTTGGCGCGATGGTCGTCGATACCGTCGAAGGCGCCGGCGCGGACCAGCGCCTCGACCACCCGCCGGTTGACGATGCGCTTGTCCACCCGCCGGCAAAAATCGAACAGGTCGCGGAATGGCCCGGCCGAGCGGGCCTTGAGGATTGCGGAGAGCGCGGCCTCGCCGGTACCCTTGATGGCGCCGAGGCCATAGCGCACCGTCTTGCCATCGACCGGCTGGAAGCGAATTCCGCCAGCATTGATATCCGGCGGCAGAAAGGTCAGGCCGTTGTCCACCGCGTCCTTGAAGAAGAACTGGATCTTGTCGGTGTTGGCCATTTCCGACGACAGCGTGGCGGCGGCGAAGGCGGCGGGATGATGGCGCTTGAGCCAGCCGGTCTGATAGGCCACCAGCGAGTAGGCGGCGGCATGCGACTTGTTGAAGCCGTAGCCGGCGAACTTCTCCATCACATCGAAAATCTCGTTGGCTTGGCCGGCGCCGATGTTGTTTTTCCCCGCCCCCTCGACGAACACGGCGCGCTGCTGATCCATTTCCTCCTTCTTCTTCTTGCCCATCGCGCGGCGCAGCAGGTCGGCGCCGCCCAGACTGTAGCCGGCCACCACCTGCGCCGTCTGCATCACCTGCTCCTGATAGACCATGATGCCGTAGGTGGTCGCCAGCACGCGCTCGAGGCTCGGATGCGGATAGATCACCCGTTCACGACCATGCTTGCGGGCAATGAAGTTGGGAATGAAGTCCATCGGCCCCGGCCGGTAGAGCGCATTGAGCGCGATCAGGTCTTCCAGCCGGTCGGGGCGGGCCTGCACCAGCGCATCCTTCATGCCGCCCGATTCGAACTGGAATACCGCCGTGGTGTTGGCGCTCTTGAAAATGGCATCGAAGGTTTCCACATCGTCGAGCGGCAGCGCGCCAAGATCGACAGCCACGCCTTCGACTTCCCTGGCCAGGCGGACAGCCTCGTCGAGAATGGTCAGCGTGCGCAGACCGAGGAAGTCGAACTTGACCAGGCCGGCCTTTTCCACGTCGTCCTTGTCGAACTGCGAGACGGCGGCGGCCGAGCCATCGGCGGCATAGAGCGGGCAGAAATCGGTCAGCCTGCCCGGCGCGATCAGCACGCCACCGGCATGCATGCCGACATTGCGGGTGAGGCCTTCGAGCTTGAGCGCCAGCGACCAGAGCTCGGCGATTTCCTCTTCGCTCTCGATCCGCTGGCGGATCAGCGGTTCCTTGGCCAGCGCGTCCTCCAGCGTGATGCCGAGTTCGTTGGGAATCAGCTTGGCGAACTGGTCGACGAAATTGAAACCCAGATCGAGCACCCGGCCGACATCGCGGATCACCGCCTTGGCCGCCATGGTGCCGAACGTGGCGATCTGCGAAACGGCATGCGCACCGTATTTCTGCTTGACGTAGTCGATCACCCGGTCGCGTCCTTCCTGACAGAAGTCGATGTCGAAGTCAGGCATCGAGACCCGTTCCGGGTTGAGGAAGCGCTCGAACAGCAGGTCGTAGTGCAGCGGATCGAGGTCGGTGATGCCGAGGCTGTAGGCCACCAGCGAACCGGCGCCGGAACCGCGCCCCGGCCCCACCGGCACCCCGTTGTTTTTCGCCCAGTTGATGAAATCGGCGACGATCAGGAAGTAGCCGGGGAAGCCCATCTGGACGATGGTCCTGATCTCGAAATCGAGCCGCTCGGCGTATTGCGAGCGCCGACTTTCACGTTCCGCCGCATCCGGGTAGAGCAATTCGAGGCGCCGCACCAGACCGGCATGCGCCTCGCTCGCCAGATACGCCTCCAGCGGCTGGCCGTCGGGCGTCGGAAAATCCGGCAGGCGGCTCTTGCCCAGTTCGAGTGTCAGGCTGCAGCGCCGGGCGATGGCCAAGGTATTTTCCAGCGCCTCCGGTAGATCGGCGAACAGCTCGGCCATTTCGGCCTGAGTCTTGAAATACTGCTCGGGGTAAAACAACTTTGGCCGCCGCGTATCGCCCAGCACATAGCCCTCGGCGATGCAGGCGCGCGCCTCGTGCGCCTTGAAATCGTCGCGTTCGAGAAACTGCACCGGATGGGTCGCGGCCAGCGGCAACTGGAGCCGGGCGGCGAGATCGGCACTGGCCGCGACCAGGGCTTCCTGCGCGGCATCGCCCGACTTGCCAGCCGGTCGCTGGATTTCGAGGTAATAGCTTTGCGGGAAAAGCTGCGCCCAGGCCTGCGCGCGCACCTCGGCCTGCCCGGTTTTACCTGCCGCAAGCAGTTGCCCGACGTCGCCCAGCGGCCCGCCGGAGAGCGCGATCAGGCCGCTGTTGTCGCCTGCGTCCAGTTGCTCGCGGGTGATCTCGGCACGGCCGTGACGCCGCGGTGCAAGATACGCGGCGGAGAGCAGCTCGCACAGACGCAAATAACCCACGGTATTTTTGACCAGCAGCAACAGGCGCGCCGGTATTTCCCGCTCGGCACTGCCGGCCGGCTCGACCCAGACATCGCAACCGATGAGCGGCTTGATGCCGCGAGCACGCGCCGCGCCATAAAACTTGACCATGCCGAACAGGTTGGCCAGATCGGTTAACGCCAGCGCCGGCTGCCCATCCTCCAGCGCCCGCGCAATCACTTCGTCGAGCCGCGTGATGCCATCGCTGATCGAGTATTCGCTGTGCAGACGGAGATGAACGAACTGCGGGGAGGGCGAGGCGCACATAGTCGGTCGATTTTAGCGCGGCTTGGCGTGACTGCCGGCGAATCTGGCCATGTCAGTCAGGCGGATGTCGCCTGCCGGCAAAAGGCGCTGGCCCGGATGCCAAAAATCTTCCGCAGAAATGCAAAAAGTCGGCGTTGGCGGAACGGCGAGGAACTAGGCCGGCGAACTTGCCCAGTCGATCAGCGGCTGCCACTCGGCCCAGTCCCTGGCCGCCCGCGAGGCGGGCAGATCAAAGATGGAGAGGCCATGCGCCGCCGCCTGCACGTAGTTCTGCGTATCGCGCAGGTGGGCGATCACCGGCAGGCCGGTTCCCGCCAGGAAGCGTTCCAGCTCGCCGGCCGCGCGGGTGCGTGAATCGACGCGCATGGCGACGATAGCGACGAAAATTTCGTGCTTGCGAATTTCTTTTTCTGTCGCCAGTTGCAGGAGAAAATCGCGAGTGGCGAGGATATCGAAGATCGACGCCTGCAACGGCACGATAACGCGCCTGACCTGCTTGACGACCTGCGCCAGTTTCTTGCCGTGGAGGCCGGCCGGAGTATCGAGCACCACATGCGTGACACCCTGCGGCGGCCGTGCCGGCTTGCCCTCCTCGATCCGCCACGAGGCAATCGGCGGCAGCGCCGGCGAACGCAGCTTCAGCCATTCGCGCGAGGACTGCTGGCGGTCGATGTCGCCGAGCATCACCCGCTGTCCGGCGCGCGCCAGATAGCCAGCCAGGTTGGTCGCCAGCGTACTCTTGCCGGCACCGCCTTTTGGATTTGCAATCAGGAAGGATTCCATCGGCCTATGGTATCAGCACCGTCGAGCCGGTGGTCTTGCGCGCCGCCAGATCGCAGTGTGCCTGCGCTGCATCCTTCAGCGCATAGGTCTGATTGACTTCGATCCTGACCTTGCCCGAGGCGACGACGGCGAACAGGTCGCCCGCAATGGCGAGCAGGTCGCTGCGCCGCGCCGTATAGGTAAACAGCGAGGGCCGGGTGAGGAACAGCGAGCCGCGCCTGGCCAGTTCGCCCATATCGAGCAGCGGCGCCGGGCCGGACGCGGCGCCGAACAGCACCATCATGCCCAGTGGCCGCAGACAGTCGAGCGAACCCATGAAGGTGTCCTTGCCGATCGAGTCATAGACGACCCGCACTCCCTGGCCACCGGTGATTTCCCTGACCCGCTCGACAAAATTCTCGCGCGTATAGACGATCGTGTGCTTGCACCCGTGGGCTCTGGCCAGCGCCGCCTTTTCATCGGTGCTGACGGTGCCGATCACCGTGACGCCCAGCGCCTGCGCCCACTGGCAGACGATCAGGCCGACGCCGCCGGCGGCGGCATGGATCAGGATCGCATCGCCAGCCGCCACCGGGCAGGTGCGACGCAACAGGTATTGCGCGGTCATGCCCTGCAGCATCATCGCCGCGCCGGTCTTGAAGTCGATGGCGTCCGGCAACTTCACCAGGCGGTCGGCCGGCAGGTTGCGCACCTCGGCATAGGCGCCGATCGGCGACAGCGGAGCGCCGGCATAGGCCACCCGATCGCCCGGCTCGAGATCGGTGACGGCACTGCCCACCGCCTCGACCACGCCCGCCCCTTCGAGGCCGATGCCGGAGGGCAGCGGCAACGGATAGGCTCCGCTACGGTGGTAGATATCGATGAAGTTGAGGCCGACGGCACGATGCCGGATGCGCGCCTCGTCGGGCGCCACGTTACCGACAGCAGCGCCGTGCGACCCTTCGGAAACTTCTTCCCAGCGCAACACCTCGGGGCCGCCTGTCTGGTGGAAGCGGATCGCGTGCGTCATGTTCCGTCCTTTGCGTTTCAGCCCCTCGATGCATTGGCATCGACCACCGCCAGCGCCGTCATGTTAACCAGCCGGCGCACCGTTGCGGTCGGTGTCAGGATATGTACCGGCTTTGCGGCGCCGAGCAGGATCGGGCCGACGGTAATGCCATCGCCATTGATGGTCTTGATCAGGTTGAAGGCGATGTTGGCGGCATCGACGTTCGGCATGATGAGCAGATTGGCCTCGCCCTGCAGCCGGCAATCGAGCAGCGTGCGCTCGCGGATTTCCGGCGAGAGCGCCGCGTCGCCGTGCATCTCGCCATCGACTTCGAGCTCGGGCGCACGCGCCTCGATCAGCCGCCGCGCCGCCGCCATTTTCTGCGCCGAGACCGAATGCACGCTGCCAAAATTGGAATGCGAAAGCAACGCCACTTTCGGCGTCAGACCGAAGCGGCGGACTTCTTCCGCCGCCATCAGCGTAATCTCGGCGAGCAGTTCGGGCGCCGGATTTTCATTGACATAGGTATCGCAGATGAACAGTGTGCGCTGCTGCAACAACAACAGGCTCATCGCGGCGAAGGCGTGCGCCCGCGGATCGAGACCGATGACATCGGCGATATGGCGCAGATGGCGGCCATGCTGGCCGACCGTGCCGCAGATCAGCGCATCGACGTCGCCGCGCCTGAGCAGCATGGCGCCGATCAGCGTGTTATCCGAACGCATCATCTGCCGGGCCAGCGCCGGCGTGATGCCCTGCCGCCCCATCAGCCGGTGATAGTCGAGCCAGAGTTCCTTGTAGCGCGGATCAATCGCCGGATCGACCACCGTGAAATTGCGTCCGGCCTCGATGCGCAAACCGGCCTCCTTGATGCGCTGGGCGATGATTTCCGGCCGGCCGATGACCACCGGCCGGGCCAAGCCTTCGTCGATCACCGTCTGCACCGCCCGCAGCACCCGCTCGTCCTCGCCTTCGCAATAGACGACCCGGCGCGGCGCCTGTTTCGCCGCCTCGAATACCGGCTTCATGATGAAGCCGGAGTGATAGACGAAGCTGTTGAGCCGATCGAGATACGCCACGAAGTCGGTGATCGGCCGGGTAGCGACGCCCGAATCCATCGCCGCCCTGGCCACCGCCGGCGCGATCTTGACGATCAGGCGCGGATCGAAGGGACGCGGAATCAGGTAGTCGCGGCCGAAGGCCAGCTTCTCGCCGCCATAGGCCATCGCCACCACGTCGGACGTCTCGGCCTGCGCCAGATCGGCGAGCGCATGCACGGCGGCCAGCTGCATCTCCTCGTTGATGGTAGTCGCGCCGGCATCCAGCGCGCCGCGGAAAATGAACGGAAAACACAAGACGTTGTTGACCTGATTCGGGTAATCCGAACGGCCGGTGGAGATGATCGCATCGCTGCGCACGCGGCGCACTTCCTCGGGCAAGATCTCCGGCGTCGGATTGGCCAGGGCCATGACCAGAGGGTCGGGCGCCATCTTCGCCACCATCTCGGGTTTGAGCACGCCGCCGGCGGAAAGGCCGAGGAACACGTCCGCCCCTTCGATCACCTCGCCCAGCGTGCGCGCCGCGGTGGCCTTGGCGTAGCGCGCCTTGATCGGGTCCATCAGCGTGGTGCGGCCCTCATAGACCAGGCCCTCGATATCGGTCACCCAGATATTCTCGACGCGAACCCCGAGCAACACCAGCAACTTGAGACAGGACAAGGCTGCCGCGCCAGCTCCCGAGGTAACCAGCTTGATCTCCTCCGGTTTCTTGCCGACCAGCTTGAGGCCATTGAGAATCGCCGCGCTGACCACCACGGCGGTGCCATGCTGGTCGTCGTGGAACACCGGAATCTTCATCCGCTCGCGCAACTTCGACTCGATGTGGAAACACTCCGGCGCCTTGATGTCTTCCAGGTTGATGCCGCCGAAGGTCGGCTCCATCGCGGCGATGGCGTCGATCAGCTTGTCGGGATCGGCCTGTTCGAGTTCGATGTCGAACACGTCGATGCCGGCGAACTTCTTGAACAGTACGGCCTTGCCTTCCATCACCGGCTTGGCCGCCAGCGGACCGATATTGCCCAGCCCCAGCACCGCCGTGCCGTTGGTCACCACGCCGACCAGATTGGCGCGCGCGGTGAGCCGGCTGACCTGCCCCGGATCGGCGACGATGGCATTGCAGGCGGCGGCCACGCCGGGGGAGTAGGCCAAGCCCAGGTCGCGCTGATTGATCAGCCCCTTGGTCGGCACCACGGCGATCTTGCCGGCGGTGGGGAAAGCGTGATATTCGAGCGCCGCAGCGTCAAGATTTTCCTGATCGGATGGCATGCAAAATTCCTGAAAATATGACCCAAGGGGCGCCATGATAAACCCGCCGGGTGTCGAACAGGTTTCAGCCGGGCAAAGGTTGAACGTTCCGCACTGTGGCAAAATCCGCTCAACCAACTGCGGAGATCGTCATGAAGCGCGTCGTGTTCAACCAAAAAGGCGGTGTCGGCAAAAGCACCATCACCTGCAATTTGGCCGCCATCAGCGCCCTGCGCGGCGCCCGTACCCTGGTCATCGACCTCGATCCCCAGGCCAATTCGACACGCTATCTGCTTGGCGCCGGCGCCGACAGCCTAGAAAACACGGCCACCGGATTCTTCGACCAGATGCTCAACTTCAAGCTGCGGCCGTTGCCGACGGAAGGCTTCATCCTGAACACCCCGTTCGAGAATCTGTCGCTGCTACCGGCCGATGCCGCGCTGGAGGAATTGCAAGCCAAGCTCGAATCGCGCTACAAGATCTACAAACTGCGCGAGGCCCTCGACGCGCTCGAGGACTTCGACCAAATCTGGATCGACACGCCGCCGGCGCTGCACTTCTATACCCGCTCGGCCCTGATCGCCGCCGATGCCTGCCTGATCCCCTTCGACTGCGACGCCTTCGCCCGCCACGCGCTCTACAGCCTGCTCGACAATGTCGGCGAGATTCGCGCCGACCACAACCACGAGCTGCTCGTCGAAGGCATCGTCATCAACCAGTTCCAGGCCCGCGCGCGGCTGCCGCAACAGATCATCGACGAACTGCGCGGCGAAGATCTGCCGGTGCTTTCTTCCTTCCTCTCCTCCTCGGTCAGGATCAAGGAATCGCATCAACTGGCCAGGCCGATGGTGCATCTCGACCGCAACCACAAGCTGACCCAGGAGTTCGAAGCCCTGTTCGACGAACTGAAGGCGGCACACCAGGCGCGCGCCAAGGCGACGACGAAAAAACGGGCGTGACGCCACGCGCATGGAAGTCTGCGGCAAGCGGCAGCCACGGTTTTCCGGAGCATCCATGACAAGGTGATTGCGGCGCGCCCTGTTAAACTCGCGGCCACTTTCCCCCGGATTGCCTTATGGATTTGCATACCCTGTTCCAGGCGCTGGTGCTCGGCGCCGTAGAAGGTCTCACCGAATTTCTGCCGGTTTCCTCCACCGGCCATCTGATTCTCGTCGGCGCATTGCTGGACTTCAACAACGAGCGCGGCAAGCTGTTCGAAATCGTCATCCAGTCCGGGGCCATTCTCGCCGTCTGCTGGGAGTACCGGCAGCGCCTTGGCCGTCTGCTGGCTGGCCTGGGGAGTGACACGACCGCACAGCGGCTGGCGGTGAACCTGGTCATCGCCTTTCTGCCGCTGGCCCTGCTTGGTCTGCTGTTCGGCGAGGCGATCAAGGCCCATCTATTCACCGCCCCGGTGGTGGCGAGCACCTTCATTCTCGGCGCCTTTGTCATCCTCTGGGCCGAAAAACGCACGCATCGCATCCGCGTCATCAACCTCGATCAGCTCACCGCCATGGATGCCCTGAAGCTCGGCCTGGCCCAGGCCCTGGCGCTGATTCCCGGCACCTCGCGCTCCGGCGCGACGATCATCGGCGGCCTGCTGTTCGGCCTCTCGCGGCCGGTGGCGACCGAGTTTTCCTTCTTCCTCGCCATCCCCACGCTGATCCTCGCCAGTCTCTACCAACTCTACAAGGAACGCGCCCTGCTCACCGCCGACGACCTCGGCCTGTGGCTGGTCGGCTTCTTCTCTGCCTTCGCCGCCGCCTTCATCGCCGTGCGCGCCCTGTTGCGCTACATCGCCCACCACGACTTCACCATCTTCGCCTGGTACCGCATCGGCTTCGGCCTGCTGATCCTCGCCAGCTGGTGGTTCGGCTGGGTTGACTGGAGATGAACCCGAATCTTTACCGCGGCGCTCACGGTCAAGAGCGCCGTGCCGCCAACGCCGACTTTTTCAGGAAGCAAGGGGCAGGCCACGGTTCTCGACGTTCCGCCAGCGCTGCTGTATACGCCATTGGGTGCCAAGGAGAGAAAAATGCACGTGTAAAACCATGGCCTGCCCGCTGCTTCCTTGCTTCCCGAATCCGCCTGCGCACAACACGGGCCCGGGGAGCGCGGAAAGTCATGGCGTAACCGTTTCGGGCGCCTCGCTATAGCCGGTAAGCGACCATACCAGCAGGATCACCACCCCCATTGCCGAATAGAACATCTGGGCGATGCCGGCAAAGCCGAGCAGCCACGGCGCCGCGAGGAGCGTCGGACCGACCGCCAGTTCGATGAAGCCGTGCAGCCGGAACGGAATCACCGGCCACATGCCGCCAGGAAACGCCGTCAGCAGAGTCACCAGCAGATGGACGCCGGCCAGCAGATAGCTCAACATGGCCGCCGCGCCCGCCAGCCCCAGCGCCATCGGCGCCACGGCAAAAATGATGACAGTAAGATAATCCAGCCAGGCATGCTGTTTGGGCGATAGCTTCATGGTCGTTCACTCCTGAAAATTGACGGGCTTTGATCGAGCAACAGGGTGCTCGGGAGTGAATGCTACCGAATGACCGCGATGAGTTCTGTCATCCAGCTAACATTCATGATGCGGGAAACATCACCCCGCAGCATGAAAGTCAGCCCATTCTTGAACTCCCACCCCTCCTTCACTCCCACCCCCCTTCGCCCCCTCACGGGGGGTTCCCGGTTGGCTCGCTTCGACCGAAGGAAGTGCAAAGCCGCTCGAAGCTCGACAGGAGGCCAAAGGAGCGAGTTGCACGTTAACAGGGACAAGGGACAGCGAGGGACAGCGCGCTCAGTCGGCATCCGCTTCGCGACGCTTGCGCAGCAGTTCCGGGCGAACACAGAACTGCTGCGCCGTGTAGTCGAGCAGTTTTTGTTCCTTGAACTTGTTCAGCACCTGGCTAACCACCGGGCGACTGGCGCAAACGATGTCGGCAAGTTCCTGCTGGGTCAGCATGATCTCCAGCGAATAACCATGGACGCAGGGAACGTTGAACAGGCCGGCCAGGTAGTCCAGGGCACGGATCACCCGTTGCTCGACCGTCTCGCTGATCTGACTGACCAACCGATCCTTGAGCCGCGATTCTCTTTGCATCAGAGCGCGGACAAGGCGCGTATCCGTCGCGGCGACCATTCCGTTTTCGGCCGCCAGCGGTGGCAATGGCGTGCAGCGTACCGCGTTCAAGGCCACGGCCTCCTCGGTGGCGATCCACTCGCGCTGCGCGGAAAGATTGCCGATCGCCTCCCCGGCGCCGACCACGTCGATCACCACCACGCGGCCATCGGCAAACAATCGCCGCAGGCAGACCAGCCCCGTCTCGATCAGCAGGGGCGTCGCGACTTTCTCGCGCTGATGGTAAATCAGCGCGTGCTCGGCGAAACTCAGTGTGGCCGATGTCATGTTCATGGCATTCTTCGTGCGCGACCCCGCCCGCTTTTTCAGACGGGCATGGCGTTATCTCAGGCTGCTGGCGGGTTGCCGGGAACGCAGGGCGTCGACGCGTCCAGCTTCACCCACGGTTGCGCAGAGTCGCACCAGATATTCAGTTGGGGCTCCAGCCATGACGTGTCATCCAGCGTTCCGGCCTTGATGAAATCCATGGTCGGCATCGCCGCCACTTCCGTGACTATCGGCGATCCGCACTTCGGGCAAAACCGGCGCCGCACGGGCAATCCGCTCTCGCCGACGTCCTGATAGATCGCCGGCTCTTCCGCTGTGAAAACCAGCGAGCCCTTCGGCACGGCGACCACGATCGAAAACGCGCTGCCTGTCTGCTTCTGGCAATGCGTACAGTGGCAGACGGCGGTCAATAAAGGTTCGGCGGCAGCCGTATAACGAATCGCGCCACACAGACATTGACCTTGAATCTTTCCCATGCTCGTTCTCCCTGCGTAATAACCAGCGCCTGATGGTACATCTTCTCAGGCATCTCTCGGCAGCGGAACACGCTTCGGATAGGCCATCAGGTGTTCTTGATCACGATGTTGGGGAATTTGTTGCTGTGATCCTGCGCCCGCTCCGCCAGCTTGACCGCGATACGGCGGGCAATCGTCCCGTAGATGGCGGCGACGCGGCCTTGCGGCTCGGTCACCACCGTCGGCGCGCCGGCATCGGCCTGGGTGCGAATCGCGATGTCCAGCGGCAGCGCGCCCAGCATCTCGATGCCATATTCCCGCGCCATGCGCTCGCCGCCGCCGGAGCCGAAGATGTGTTCAGCGTGACCGCATTGCGAACAGATGTGGATGCTCATGTTCTCCACCACGCCGAGGATCGGCACGCCGACCTTCTCGAACATTTTCAGTCCCTTCTTCGCGTCGAGCAGGGCGATGTCCTGCGGCGTGGTGACGATCACCGCGCCGGTCACCGGCACCTGCTGCGCCAGGGTAAGCTGGATGTCGCCGGTGCCGGGCGGCATATCGACGATCAGGTAGTCCACGTCGCGCCAGCGCGTTTCGGTGAGGAGTTGCGTCAGCGCCTGGGTCGCCATCGGCCCGCGCCAGACCATCGGCTGTTCCGGATCGATCAACAGGCCGATCGACATCGCCTGCAGGCCATGCGCGATCATCGGTTCGAGGCCGCGACTCTCGGCGGCCTCGGGCTGGCCCTGGATGCCCAGCATCTGCGGCAGCGAGGGGCCGTAGATGTCGGCATCGAGAATGCCGACACTGGCGCCTTCCGCGGCCAGCGCCAGGGCCAGGTTGACGGCCGTGGTGGACTTGCCGACGCCGCCCTTGCCGGAGGCCACGGCGATGATGTTCTTGACGCCGGGAATCAGCTTGACCCCGCGCTGCACGGCGTGGGTGACGATCTTCGAATACACGTTGGCACTGATGTTGCCGATGCCGGGAATGGTCTTCAGTTGGGCAATCACCGCGGTACGCAGGGATTCGATCTGGCTTTGCGCCGGATAGCCGAGCTCGACATCGAGCGCCACGTCGGCGCCGGCAATACGGATGTTCCGTGCGCTCTTGCTGCTGACGAGATCCTTGCCGGTGTTGGGGTCGAGCACGGCGGCGAGCGCCGCCTTGATGGTTTGTTCGTTGAGGGTCATGAGGCTTTTTCCGTGGGTTGCAAGGTTGCGGACGATACTTGAGTAAACCGCTACAGTATAGCGGCCCGGGCCGGCTACGGGTTTGGCTTTGCTAAACTGCGCCGCTCGAGTGGTCCCTCTCCCGGTTCCCCCATGAAACAGCGCAAGATTCTCGTTACCTCCGCCCTGCCCTACGCCAACGGCGCGATCCACCTCGGCCATCTGGTCGAGTACATCCAGACCGACATCTGGGTACGCTTCCAGAAAATGCGCGGCCACGAGTGCTGGTACGTCTGCGCCGACGACACCCACGGCACGCCGATCATGCTGCGCGCCGAGAGGGAAGGCATCCTGCCCGAAGCGCTGATCGCCCGCGTGCATGGCGAGCACAGCCGCGACTTCGCCGGTTTCCACATCGTCTTCGACAACTACCACACCACGCATTCCGCCGAGACGCGTTTCCATTCCGAGGACATCTACGGCAAGCTCAAGGCCGCCGGCCTGATCGAGGTGCGCGCCATCGAGCAGTATTACGACCCGCTCAAGCAGATGTTCCTGCCCGACCGCTTCATCAAGGGTGAGTGCCCGAAGTGCGGCGCGCAGGACCAATACGGCGACAGTTGCGAGGCCTGTGGCGCGGCCTATGCGCCGACCGAGCTGAAGAATCCCTATTCGGCCGTTTCCGGCGCAAAGCCGGAACTGAAAAGCTCCGACCATTATTTCTTCAAGCTCTCCGACCCGCGCTGCCAGCAATTCCTGCGCGAGTGGACGCGTCGCGGCAGCTTGCAGACCGAGGCCGCCAACAAACTCCACGAGTGGCTCGGGGACGAAGGAGAAAACAGGCTCACCGACTGGGACATCTCGCGCGACGCACCCTATTTCGGCTTCGAGATTCCTGACGCACCGGGTAAATATTTCTACGTCTGGCTCGATGCGCCCGTCGGTTACATGGGCTCGTTCAAGAATCTGTGCGCACGGCAGAACATCGACTTCGACGCCTTCTGGAGCAAGGCATCGGAGGCCGAGCTGTACCACTTCATCGGCAAGGACATCCTTTATTTTCATGCCCTGTTCTGGCCGGCGATGCTCGAATACGCCGGCTACCGTACGCCGACCGGCGTCTTCGCCCACGGCTTCCTCACCGTCGACGGCGCCAAGATGTCGAAGTCGCGCGGCACCTTCATCACCGCCGAATCCTATCTTGCGCAGGGACTGAACCCGGAATGGCTCCGCTATTACTACGCCGCCAAGCTGGGCGGCACGATGGAGGACATCGATCTCAGCCTCGACGACTTTGCCGCCCGCGTGAATTCCGACCTCGTCGGCAAGTACATCAACATCGCCAGCCGCGCCGCCGGTTTCATCGCCAAGCGTTTCGACGGCAAGCTGGTCAGCGAGCATCTGGCCGAGAAATTCGACGCCGCTCTGCCCGGTCTGCGTGAAGCGGCCGAGGAGATCGCCGAGTACTACGAAGTGCGCGACTTCGCACGCGCGATGCGCCGCCTCATGGCGCTTGCCGATCTGGTGAACCAGTATGTCGACCGCAACCAGCCCTGGGTGCTGGCCAAGCAGGAAGGGCAGGAGGCCAGACTGCACGAGGTCTGCTCGATTCTCGTCAATGCCTTCCGCATCCTGACGATCTACGTGAAGCCCGTGCTCCCCAAGCTGGTGCAGTGCGCCGAGGAATTTCTCAACATCGCGCCGCTGGCCTGGGCCGATACCACGCATCTGTTGCCACCGGCGCACCTGATCAACCCCTACGAGCACCTGATGACGCGCGTCGAAGGCAAGCAGATCGAAGCCCTGCTCGCCGCCAACCGCGAATCGCTGGAACCGGCCGTGCAGGCCGCCGTCCCGCCGACGCCGGCTGTTGCCCCGCATTCGCCGCAGCGCCACGCCGAACACCAGCAGAACGCCGAGGACAAGATGCAGAACCAGATCACCATCGACGACTTCGCCAGGATCGACCTCCGCATCGCCCGCATCGCCGCGGCCGCCCACGTCGAAGGCGCGGACAAGCTGATCCGGCTCACCCTTGATCTGGGTCCGCTCGGCACCCGGCAAGTCTTCGCCGGCATCAAGTCGGCCTACGATCCGGCAACGCTGGTCGGCCGGCTCACCGTCATGGTGGCCAACCTCGCGCCGCGCAAGATGAAATTCGGCCTCTCCGCAGGCATGGTGCTCGCCGCCTCCGATCCCGAGGGCACGACGGCGGGGCTTTATCTCCTTTCGCCCGATTCCGGCGCCCTGCCCGGCATGCAGGTCAAATAATCGCCGTCTCGCCATCCGCTACGGCGCGGATCCGCAGCGGCGAGGAGAGCGTACTTTGCTCGACCGTCCTGCTGCGCAGGGGCTTTATCAGAGCGTACTTTGCTCGACCGCCTTGTAGCGCAGTTGCTTCATCAGCGCCGACTTTTGTCCCGGCGGTTTTTTATGCAACCGCCAGCAGTGTCATAATCGACGCATGGATTTCTTCCGGCGGCTCCGTCCCTACCTTTCCCTGCTTGGCTTCGCCCTGGTGCTCGGCCTCGCCGTCGGCATCCATTCCACGCACCTGCTGCGTTTTGCCGACCAGAGCATTTATGACGCGCAAATCCGCTGGTTGCGCGCCAACGCATCCACGCCCCTGGCGCAGGATGTGGTGGTTATCGGGCTCGACGAAGCCGCTTACGAGACCATTCCCGAGCCGACCGCGCTCTGGCACCGGCACCTGGCCGACCTGCTCACCGGCCTGGCCCAGGCGCATCCGGCAGTGGTTGGCCTGGCCACGCCGCTGCCGGTGCGCTCCTACAATTTCCTCATCGAAGGCATCGACATCCCGCTCACCGAAGCCCTCAAGCGGCAGAAAACTGCCGCGCCGCTGTTGATTGGACAGCCTCCCGGTATCGGCAACCGGTTGCGGCCGATCGCCCCGGAAATCGTCGCTGCCGCCGGCGCGGACAGCATCGCCTCGCTGGCCATCTGCGAGGATTCCGACGGCGTGGTTCGTCGCATCAACCAGCCCCGCTGCCAGATGGAAGAACAGACGCCGCCGCTGGCGCTGGCGATGGCCCGTCAGCTGGGTCGGCAGGGCTCACCCAGCGGCATGATCGACTACACCGTCGGCGGCCCGATCGACTACACCCCGGTGGGCGATGTGCTCGACTGGATTCGCCGTGGCGAACACGATAAGGTGCGGGCCCTGGTCGCAGGCCGCGCGGTGGTCGTGGCCAACCTGCTGCCGACGGAAATCCGCCATCGCCTGCCAGTACAGCTGGCCGCCTGGGAGCCCGGCAGCCGTACCGAACCGGGCGCCGTGGCACAGATCCAGGCGCTGCGCTCGCTGCTGGCGCGCGGCTTGATCGAGCGCGTACCGGAATCGGTTTCGCTGCTGCTGATCGGTCTGGCCAGCCTGTTCTGGTTCGGCCCGCCCCGCCGACGCAAGACGCTGCTTGCCGGCGGGCTGGCGCTCATGCTGCTGGCGGGGTCGACCTATGCGCTGTGGAATAGCCGTTACCTGCCCACCGCCACGGTACTCGGCGCCCTGCTGCTGGCTGTCCTGCTGCGCTCCCTCTGGGACGGTCTGCGTCAGCACCGGCACCGGCAGACGTTACGCAGCATGCTGGCCGGGCATGTCAGCCCGCAAGTATTGCGCTCGATTCTCGGCGGCACGCTGACGCTCGAAGGCGAAGGCCAGCGCACCGGCGTGACATTGCTGGCAACCGGAATTCGTGGCTTCTCCCGGCGCAGCGAACAGGACTCGGCCGCGGCCATGGTCGATCTGCTGAACCGTTTTCATGCCGAAGCCACCGCCGCGATCCAGGCCCATGGCGGCGCCATCGACCGCTATGTCGGCGACGGACTGGTCGCCGTCTTCGGCCTGCCGCAGCCGCTGGAGGCTCCGCAGCGCAATGCGCTCGAAGCCGCCCAGGAAATTCTCCGCCGACTCGAACGCTTGAATGCCGAACTCACCGCCGATGGCCAGGAGGAAGTGCGGATCGGCATCGGCCTTGCCGACGGCGAAGTCCTCGCCGGCTATGTCGGCCCGCCGCAACACCGCGAATTTTCAGTCATCGGTGCCGCCGTCATCCATGTCCTGGAACTACAGGCCATGAGCCGGCACACCGCGCAGCCGGTACTATGCACGCGGGAAGTGGCTGCCGCCGTGGGCTTCGCCGGCGGTCTGGCCAAACTCGACCCGCTGCCGCTGCGCAACGGCTCCACAGCGGAACTCTGGGGGTGGACGCCACCGCGGCCGCAGGCTTTGCCATCCCCGACGGAACCCCTGCCGGAAACACCGCGATGAACGCCATCCTCGTCCGTCTGAGCGGCTATACCCTGCTGGCCTGGGCCACCGCACAACGCTGGCGCAACGCCCGGCGGCCACAGGTCGAGCAGGCCTGGCTCCGCCAGATCAATGCGGTTGGCATTGGCGCCCTGCCCGTGGCGAGCGTGCTTGCGGTGTTGCTCGGCGCGGCGCTGGTGACCCAGCTCACCACCCTGGCCGGCACCGACAGCGACCTGGTGCAACGCATCCTGTTCCTCGGCCTGTTTTTCGAGCTGGCGCCACTGCTCTCGGCGTTGATCGTGGTTTCCCGCAGCAGCGCCAGCATCGCCTCGGAACTGGCGATCATGGCTCTGCATGGCGAATTCATCGCCTTGCGCCGGCTCGGCGTCTCGCCCGTCGACTATCTCTTCCTGCCACGCATCCTGGCTCTCGCCGTCGCCTTGCCGATAATCACCCTGGCCTTTCAGGTGATTGCCGTCGGCAGCGGCTGGCTGGCGGTGGCCGGCCTGCAAAAGCTCGCGCTCGGCGAAGTGGCGGGACGCTTTCTCGATCTCGCCGACCCGCTGCTGGTGCTCGCCAGTCTCGCCAAGAGCGCGCTGGCCGGGCTCCTGATCGGCGTCATCGCCTGCTATCACGGCAGCCACTCCGAGCGGCAGGGCGCACGTGACGCGGAAGCCGTGTCCGCCGCCGCCCTGCTCGCCGTCGGCAACGGCCTGATCGCGGTTTTCGCCGTCGATGTGGCGTTTGCCCTGCTGCTCTGGTTGCTGCGATGAAGGACGCCCTGGCCACCTGCTGGACTGTGTGCTTCGCGCAGCGCCAAGCCACGATCACCGGGACGGACGGGCGGCTGACGCTAGCCCTCGATCGGGGTGAACGGCAGCGCCTGGTGGTGAGCGATGCCGCCGCGGCCGATGCGCTTGTCGCCACTTTGGCTGAATGCCCCGAGACGGGCCTCCTGCCCGCCGATGGCGGTCTGCCGGGCGGGCTCACCGTGGCCGAAAACCTGTCCCTGGCCTTGGCCTGGGATGCAACATTCTCACCGCAATCGTTTGACATCCTGCTGCTGCAAGCTTTCGCGTGGTGCGGCTTCGGTCAGGATCGGCTCGGCCAGCTCGGTCGTCGGCGTCTGCTCGAACTGTCTCCGGCCGAACGCTGGCGCATCGGCCTGCTCCGCTTCCTCGTCCGCCCGCCCGAGCTGCTGGTTTTCGATCGCCTGGCGGCCGCTTGCTCCCTTGCCGAAGCAAAAACCATGGCGGAGGGCATCGCGCTCTATCATGCCGTGCATCCCTTTCGCTCCAGCCTGCGTATCGACCTGGCCGGAGAACGCCGCGAAACGGTATTTGCGGAGGGGGCTTATTTCGCCGACCCGGGGGTTTCATGTCCATCCTGACCGATTACGAACGCGACGCCGCGGCGCTCAGGCGCAGCCTGCGGCGCTTTTTGCTGATCAGCCTCGTCGTCCTCGCCGCGATCATGCTCGCCATCCTGGTGCGCCAGGGCGCGTTCCGCCAGACCACGGAATACAGCTTCGTCGCCGATACGGCGCAGGACATCAGCCGCGGCCAGCCGGTACGCATCGCCGGTTTTCGGGTCGGCTCGGTCACCGCGCTCAAGCTGCGCGACGACGGCCGGGTCGATGTCACGATCGAAATCGATGCCGAGCAGATGCGCTTCGTCACCGCCGACGCCCGCGTCGAACTGCGCAAGGACGGACTGGTCGGCGCCGCCGCGCTGGAGATCGTTTCCGGCGCCGACAAGACCCGCCTCGCCGCGGCCCAGGCCCGGCTCGCCTTCACGCGTGCCGACGGACTCTCCGCCCTGGCCAATCAGGTACGCGATGAAGTGATGCCGATTCTGCGCGACGTCAAGACGCTCAGCGCCACGCTGGCCGATCCGGAGCACGGCCTGCCGGCCACCCTTGGCCGCCTCGATGCCTTGCTCGACACCAGCCGCCGTCAGGTCGAAGGCGCCGGTAGCGCGGCGACCCGCACGCTGGCCCAGGCCGAGCACGATCTGCGCGCGCTCGAACAGACGCTGACCCAGGTCAATCAACATCTGCCGCCGCTCCTCGAACGCAGCCAGCGCATCGTCGACCACGTCGAAAAAATCACCGCCGCCGCCGAAACCAGCGTGCCGTCCGCACTCGAGGATGGCCGCGCCGCCGCCGCCGACATGCGCGAAATCGTCGGTGGCGCCAAACGCGCCTGGCCGATCCGCAATTTCATCGAAACGCCGGGGCCGGCCACGCTGCCGGCCGACAGCGACCCGTCTCCGCCAAGCCGAGGCGCCGACGCCACGCCTGCGGGAGGTGGCCAATGAGAACCTGGGGCTCGATCGCCCTTCTCGTCACTCTCCTTGCTCAGCTCGCCGCCTGCGGCGGCGCGCCGCCCAAGCCGTTGCCCGCACCGCTGGAGCGTGCGCTGCAATTCGAGCAGGACGGCGCAAGGCGCTACGCACGCGGCGAGTTCCCCGCCGCCGGAGCGCGCTTTGCCGAGGCCGCCCGGCTCTTTACCGCCATCGACGACCCGGATGCCGCGCTGCGCAATGCGCTGCATCAGGCGCGCGCCGAACTCGCCGACGGCCAGGCCGAAGAGGCGCTCGGCCTCCTCGATCGAGTGCAGCCGGTAGCCGCCGGCTTACCCGCCCGCTCCAGCGAAGTTTTACCGCTGCGCGCGCAGGCCCAGCTCGCCCTGGGGCAGATTACGGCCGCTCGCGCCACCTTGACGACCGCTTTCGCCGCCTGCGCCGCCTGTCCGCAACAGGCCGGCCTGCACCTGCTCGCCGCCCGCCTGGCGCTCGGCGAAAGCCATGCGGAAGAAGCACTCACTCATGCCCAGACCGCGGCCGGGTTGCTAACCACCGACCAGCAGCCGACGGAAATGGCGAATGCCTGGCGACTTCAGGCCGAGGCCCGGTTGGCGCTGGGCGAAACCACCGCGGCACTGACCGCCGCCGAAGCCGCGCTCGACCTCGATCGCCCGCTTGCCCGGCCGGAAAAGATCGCCCGCGACTGGCTGCTGATCGGCGACGCCCAAAAAGTCGGCGCTGATGAAGCAACTGCGCTACAAGGCCGTCGAGCAAAAAACGCTCTGATAAAGCCCCTGCGCAGCAGGACGGTCGAGCAAAGTACACTCTCCTCGCCGCTGCGGATCCTCGCCGTAGCGGATGGCAAGACGGCGAGTGCACTGGCGGCAGCGGCCTACCGTCGCGCGCTGGAGGTGGCCCGCGCCGCGGGCCTCGACCCGCTGGCCGAGCAGGCACGCCAGCGTCTAATCGCCATCGGCATCAGCGCGCCCTGATGCCTCGACTGTCGATTTCCTTGACAGCCCCGTCGACAAATCGACATTTCAGATGAAGAAACAATTCAAGATGCAAATATAACTAATTGAAATATAGATACATAAATTAATGGCACGCTCCATGCTATATTTTCCACACCAAAATAACTCTCCCTGAGGATATCCCCATGCGTAACAGACAATCCGGTTTTACCCTGGTCGAAATCGCCATCGTGCTGGTCATCATCGGCCTGCTACTGGGCGGCGTGCTCAAGGGCCAGGAGCTGATCAACAGCGCGAAGGTGAAGAACATCATCAGCGACATACGCAATGTCTCTGTATTCATTTACGGCTACCAAGATAAATACAAGGCACTTCCTGGCGACGATCCACAAGCGAATGCTCATCATGGCGGAACAACAGCCACGTGTGCAGGGTGTCTTGGCAATGGGATCATCAATGGCGGATATAACTCGACGACAAATACCGATGAGAGCTATTTATTCTGGCAGCATGTTCGCCTTGCCAACCTGGCTGCGGGCCCAACCAACGTAGCAGACGCCAATTACATTCCAAAAAATGCGGATGGGGGGCTCATTGGCGTGCAGAGTGCGGCAAATCCGGTGATCGCCGGCATGACAGGAACTTACCTGGTATGCACCGACGGCGTCTTGGGAAAGTTCGTCAAACAAATGGATACCACACTCGATGATGGTGAGACTTCGACGGGCAGCGTGCGTGCGGTCCTCACCTCAAGCGTTCCCGCTCCGTTCGTGCCGGGAACCTCTACTGCTGTTGCAGTCGTAACCTCGGCAAGCATCAACGACGGCCTGCCCTATACAGTCTGCCAATCTTTCTAAACTGATAGAGTGCCCTCCAAAGCCCGCTTCGGCGGGCTTTTTCATTTCAGCTTTCCGCTCAGCAGCCGCGCTTCCCCCGCCATCACCGCGGCGGCGGTTCCCATCAGCACCACCACGTCGCCTTCGCACAACTCCAGTTGCGGCTCCGGCTTGAGGCCGCGCTGCGAGCGGCGGCGAATCGCCGTCACGCCAGCGCCGACTTTTTCCAGTTCGACCTCGCCCAGCCGCCGGCCGCCGGCCCAGGCGCCCGGCGTCAGGGTCACCGCGTGCAGGCGCGGCTGCTCGGCATCGGTCATGCCCGCACCGGTATCGGTCGCGCCGTGAAAGAAACCGCGCAGCAAGGCATAGTGCTGCTCGCGCTGCTCGCGCAGCCGCTTGATCACCTTGTGCATCGGCACGCCGGCCAGCGCCAGCGCGTGGGTCGCCAGCATCACGCTCGATTCGAGGGCTTCGGGTACGACTTCCGCCGCGCCGGCGGCAAACAGCTTTTCCACATCGGCCTCGCTACGGGCACGCGAGACGATCGCCACCCCGGGATGCAGTTCGCGCACGCGATGAATCACCCTGAGCGCGGTAGCCGTCTCGGCAAAGGTGATGATGACCACGCTGGCGCGGGCAAGCCCGGCGGCGAGCAGGGTTTCCTTCTTCGTCGCATCGCCCCAGGACACGGTTTCCCCTGCCACGGCCGCCGCCTGCACCCGTTCCGGATCGGGGTCGATGGCCACGAAACTGATGTCCTCGGCTTCGAGAAAGCGTGCCAGATGCTGTCCGGTACGGCCATAACCGCAGATGATCGCATGCTGTTCGACGGTCAACGACCGCGCCGCCAGTTGCGTCACCTGCATCGAACGCAACAGCCATTCCGAGGCGACGAAACGAAACACCAACCGGTCGGAAAAATGCACGATGAGCGGCGCCAGCAGCAGGGAGAGCACCAGCGCCGCCAGCACCGGCTGCAACTGTGCCGGCTGAAGCAAGCCGACATCGCCGCTGCGCGCCAGCAGGACGAAACCGAACTCGCCGCCGGCGCACAGCCACAGCCCGCTGCGCAGCGCCGTGCCCGGCAGCGCGCCAAATGCGCGCGAAAGGCTGCCGGCGATGAGCAGCTTGCCCACCAGCAAGGCCAGCAGGATACCAATCACCTGCGGCCATTCACCGGCGATCTGCGGCACGTTCAGGCGCATGCCGATGGCGACGAAAAACAGCCCGAGCAGGACATCGCGAAACGGCTTGATGTCTTCTTCCACCTGGTAGCGATATTCGGTCTCGCCGATCAGCATGCCGGCGGTAAACGCTCCCAGCGCCAGCGACAGGCCGGCCTGTTCGGTGATCCAGGCCAGCCCCAGGGTAATCAGCAGCACATTGAGCATGAACAGTTCGGCCGATTTGCGCCGGGCCACCAGATAAAACCAGGAGGACAACAGCCGCTGGCCGATGAACAGCACCAGCGCCAGCACCAGTGCCGCCTTGATGCCGGCCAGCAGCATCGCCTCGGCCATCGCGTCGAGCGGCTGGGTGAGCGCCGGAATCAGCACCAGCAGCGGCACCACGGCAATATCCTGGAACAGCAGCACGCCGATCACCTGGCGGCCATGCGGCGCATCCAGTTCGCCGCGCTCGACCAGCAGCTTGGAGAGGATCGCCGTCGATGACATCGCCAGCGCTCCACCCAGCGCAATGCCGGCAAACGGCGAGAGATCGAGCATCTGTACCGCCAGCAGGACCACGGCCATCGCGGCGACGACTTGCGCCAGCCCGAGGCCGAAGACGATGCGCTTCATTGCAAACAGCCGCGCCAACGAGAACTCGAGACCGATCGAGAACATCAGGAAGACCACGCCGAACTCCGCCAGATGGCGCGTCTGCGACACATCCGGCACCCAGCCCAGGGCGTGCGGCCCGAGCACCGCACCGACCAGCAAATAGCCCATGATCGGCGGCAGGCCGAGGCTGCGGAACAAGGTGACCACCACCACGGCAGCGGCGAGCAACAGGAGAATGAAAGGCAGGGTTTCGGTCATGGTGGAAAACGGCTTGCGGGCCAGCGGCTATACGCCGACGGCTCCAATCTGGGATAATTGGCTCCCATCATAAATGCCGCACGCCGATGAGCCAAGCAAAACCCTCACCCCGCCTCGATCCGGATCATGTCCTTGGCATGGGACGGCGAGTGCTGGAGATCGAGGCCGGCGCCATCGCCGCGCTCGGTGCACGGCTGGGCGGGGAATTTTCCGCGGCCGTGCAGCTGGTCCTGGAAAGCCGCGGCCGCGTCATCGTCAGCGGCATCGGCAAGTCCGGGCATGTCGCCCGCAAGATCGCCGCCACCTTCGCCAGCACCGGAACCCCGGCGTATTTCGTGCACGCCGCCGAGGCCGTGCATGGCGACCTCGGCATGATCGCCAGGGATGACGTGCTGATCGTCCTCTCCAACTCGGGCGAAAATGACGAGTTGCTCACCATCGTGCCGCTGGTCAAGCGCCAGGGCGGCCGGCTGATCGCCATCACCGGCAACGAGGCTTCCTCGCTGGCCCAGGAGGCGGATGTCCATCTCGATGCCCGGGTCGCCCAGGAAGCCTGCCCGCTCAACCTGGCGCCGACAGCCAGCACCACGGCGGCTCTGGCGCTGGGCGATGCGCTGGCCGTGGCCCTGCTCGATGCCCGCGGTTTCGGCACGGAGGATTTCGCCCGCTCCCATCCCGGCGGCATGCTCGGACGCAAGCTGTTAACCCATGTCAGTGACGTGATGCAAACTCGCGTTCCGGTCGTAGCGTCCGAAACGGCGATCCCCGAAGCACTGGCGACGATGACCCGTGGCGGCATGGGCATGGTCGTGGTCGGCGATGCCGCCGGCCATGTCCAGGGCATCTTCACCGATGGCGACCTGCGCCGCGCCATGGAGCGCCTGGGCGATTTGCGCCAGGTCGCCGTCGCGGCGGTGATGACGCATGAGCCGCGGCGCATCGAAGCCCGCCGCCTGGCCGTGGAAGCCGTCGAGATGATGGAAACCCACGCCGTCAGCCAGTTGCTGGTGGTCGATGACGCCGGCAAGCTGTGTGGTGCGCTGCACATGCACGACCTGTTCCGCGCCAAGGTGATCTGATGGAAAAAATCCTCGCCAGGGCGGCCGGATTATCGCTGATGGGTTTCGATGTCGATGGCGTACTGACCGACGGCACGCTGTATTACACGGCGCAGGGCGATGCCATGAAAGCCTTTTCGTCACTCGACGGTCACGGCCTGAAGCTGCTGCAACAGGCCGGCATCGAGGTGGTCATCATCAGCGGTCGGGCCTCTGCCGCGCTCGAGCTGCGGGCCATGAATCTGGGCATCGACGGACTGTACATGGGCATCGAGGACAAGCGCAAGGCGATGGCCGACATCCTGCACCAGCGCGGCATGGATTTTTCCGCCGCCGGCTACATGGGGGACGACATCGTCGATCTGCCCTTGCTGATGGCCTGCGGCTTTTCCGCCACGGTCGCCGACGGCCACGACGAGGTGGTGTCGCGGGTCGATTACACGGCGCAAAAAGTCGGCGGTCGCGGTGCGGTGCGCGAAGTCTGCGAACTGATCCTGCGGGCTCAGGGCAAATGGGATGCCCTGCTCTCGGCGTATCTGGAATGAAACAACCCCCACGCTCGCTTCGCTCGCTGCCCCCCAAGGGGGCGGGTCAGTACCTTCGGGCGGCCGGGCGGTACTGACATGAACAGCCGCGCCGCCTCGCTGGCACCCCTGGCCCTGATGGCTCTGCTGACGGCCGTCACCTACTGGCTCTATCGGGTGGTCCAGGCCGACAACCCGCACGGCCCGCTGCGCCATGATCCGGACTATGTCGTCGAGCAGTTCAAGGTACGTCGCTTCGACCTCGATGGAACACTGCAACACACCCTGTATGCGGAGAAAATGGTGCACTATCCGGATGACGACACCAGCCTCGTCACCACGCCGCACCTGATTTACCACCGCCAGCCACCGACCGAAGTCTTTGCCCGCCAGGCGCTGGTCGGCAGGGATGGCAAGGAAGTCGACCTGATCGACGAGGTCCGGGTAATTCGTCAGGGTCTCGAAGGCGCCCTGCCCGCGGTTCTCGAAACCCGCTTGTTGAAAGTCTTTCCGGACGATGAGACAGCCACCACCAACACACCGGTCACCATCACCAAGGGACAGAGCATCGTCCATGGCAGCGGGCTCGATCTCGACAACAAAACCGGCATCACCACCCTGCATGGCCGGGTGACGTCTACCTTGTACCGCAACCGGAGCAACTGACTGACCATGAACTTCAATCTACGCTTACTCACCCTGGCCAGCCTGGCCTTCCTGGTCGTTCCCGCCCAAGCCGAAAAAGCCGACCGCGACAAGCCGACCAACCTCGAAGCCGATAGCGTTCACGTCGATGACAAGACACAAACCCAGACCTTCGAAGGCAACGTGCAACTCAGCAAGGGCACGCTGGTGATTCGTGCCGACCGCATCGTGGTGACCCAGGATGCCGATGGCTTCCAGCGTGGCGTAGCGACCAGCACCGGCGGCCCATTGCCGCATTTCCGCCAGAAGCGGGAAGGACTCGACGAATACATCGAAGGCGAAGCCGAGCGCATCGAGCATGACTCGAAAAACGAAAAAACCGAGTTCTACAACCGCGCCTGGGTCAAGAGCGGGCTGGACGAAGTGCGTGGCCGGTTCATCTCCTACGACGGCAAGACGGAAAACTACGTCGTCACCAGCGGGCCCAACGGCACCCGTGCCCAGCCGGGCAGTGGCGATCGCGTGCGGGCCGTGATCCAGCCGCGCGACAAGAAGCCGAAGCCGCCCGTAACTCGCTCCGGGGATGCGCCACTCAAGGGCGCGGCCGCGCTGTACACCCCCGCTGCGGAAACTGCGGAATAGCCGCACAGAAACAGCTGACTTTCATGATCCGGGAAACATCACCCCGCATCATGAAAGTCAGCCCATTCTCAAACACCCGCCCCCTTCGCCCCCCCCCCCTCACGGGGGGGTCCTGGTTGGCTCGCTTCGCGCGAACCTTGACGGAATGCCAAATGAGCGATTTTCGCGTTAAATGCTGGCGCAAATTATTTCGCACCGCAAAATAAAAATGGCCCCGCAGGGCCGTTTTTATTTCAACTATATGTTTTTAAACATAAATTAACAGAAAAAATTATTTATTGCATTGCAACAAAAAAGTGTTGACATCGCTATTTCAGTTCATATAATGGGAACCATGATGCAGTGCACCACAGACTCCGGAACCGGGGTTGAATGAATCAGGTGCAATGGATCCAAGCCTCAAGATTCACGATGCTGCTTTCCGTTTGCCATTTTCGCTTGATTGGATTCATCAACTTTTTATCTTAGGAGAATTGCCATGACCAACGTACCTGCCCAAATCGCCAGCGCCAACAAGGCTGGTGTCGAAACCCTGCTGACCGTCGCCAACACCGCGTTCGCCAGCGCCGAGCGGCTGGCCGCACTGAACCTGAACACGGCCCGCGCCCTGCTGGAAGACAGCGTGGCCAGCGCCAAGGCCCTGCTCGCCATCAAGGATGTGCAGGAACTGATCGACCTGCAAACCAAGCTGGCCCAGCCGGCGGTCGAAAAGGCCGTGTCCTATTCGCGTAGTGTCTATGAAATCGCCACCCAGACCCAAGGCGAATTGACCAAGATCTACGAAGGCCAGATCAGCGAGCTGAACGGCACTGTCAGCAGCGCGCTCGACAAGGCCCTGAAGAATGCTCCGGCCGGATCCGATGTCGCCGTGGCCGCCGTGAAGTCCGCCATTGCCGCCGCCAACTCGGCTTACGACAGCATGACCAAGGCCGCCAAGCAGGTTGCCGAAATTGCCGAAGCCAACGTGGCTGCCGCCACCAATGCCACGGTCAGCGCCGTCAACGCCGGCTCGCCGGCACCGAAGGGCAAGAAGGCCGCTTAAGTTCAGCTTTACTGTTTGTCTCCTCCTCCAGTCCGCAACGGACTGGTTTACACCCGGTACCTCGGTACCGGGTTTTTTTTACTCCTTCAGGCCAGTCCCAGCAGTTCCACCTCGAAGACCAGCGTGGCATTTGGCGGAATCACCCCGCCGGCGCCCCGCGCGCCATAGCCCAGCTGCGGCGGAATGGTCAGCTTGCGCTTGCCGCCGATCTTCATTCCGGCGACGCCTTCATCCCAGCCAGCGATCACGCGGCGGCCACCCAGCGGAAAGACGAAAGGCTCATTCCGATCCTTGCTCGAATCAAACTTGCGGCCATCGGTCAGCCAGCCGGTGTAATGCACGGTCACCGTCTGCCCGGCACAGGCCTCGTGGCCCTCGCCTTCACAGATATCCTCGATGCCGAGGCCGCTGGAAGTTGTAATTTGCGTCATGCCATGATCCTTTCGTTTGTTGCTGGAGTAATAAAGTCAAAATCCATTGGTCTTCAAGAACGGCGGAGAAAAGATGTCATCGGCCGCGCTTGCCGGCAGTGGCCATGAAAACAGGTAGCCCTGAAATTTTCGGCAGCCCATGCCGAGTAGTACCTCAAGCTGCTCGGTCCGTTCGACGCCCTCGGCCACCAGATCGAGCCGCATGCTGGCGGCCAACCCGATCACCGAGGTCACGATGGCGACATCGTCGGCATCGGTGGTCAGATCGCGGACGAAACTCTGGTCGACTTTGAGCTTATGTACCGGAAACCGCTTCAGGTAGGCGAGGCTCGAATAACCGGTGCCGAAATCGTCGATGGCGATGGAGACCCCCATCGCCGCCAGTTCGTGCAGTCGGTTGGTGGTCTCGCTCACGTCGTGCATCAAGCTCGACTCGGTGAGTTCGAGTTCGAGCAGGTTCGCCGGCTGGCCCGTTTCGGCAAGAAGCCGGCGAATGCTGTCAACCAGGTCTTTCTGGCGGAACTGGCGGGGTGATAGATTGACCGAGAGCGGGAGCAACGGCCGGCCTTGCTGTTGCCACTGCCGGTTCTGTTGCAAGGCATGGGCGAGCACCCATTCGCCGAGCGGAATGATGAGCCCGGTCTCCTCGGCCACCGGAATGAATTCGGCCGGCGAAATCAGCCCATGCTGCGGATCGTTCCAGCGCACCAGCACTTCCATGCCGCATACCGCCCGGGACGTCCAGTCGATCAATGGCTGGTAATGCAAAATCAGTTCCCCCGCGCTGATCGCCTGCCGCAGGCGCTGCTCCATTTCGAAGAAACGTGAGGCCTGCTCGTTCATCTGCCGCGAGAAAAACTGGAAGTTGTTGCGTCCAGCCGCTTTGGCGTGATACATCGCGGTATCGGCATTTTTCATCAATAACAGGACTTCCGTGCCGTCCTCCGGATAGACCGCGATCCCGATTGAAGGCGTGACGTGAATCGGATTGCCGCCAATGACCATCGGTGTGGCCAGCGCCACCAGGATCTTCTCCGCCACCAGCACCGCATCATCCACCGAGGCAATCTCGTGCAGCACGACGACGAATTCATCGCCGCCCAGCCGCGATATCGTATCGACTCCCCGCACCAGGGTTTTCAGGCGCTGCGCGACATGCTGCAGCAACTCGTCGCCGACGGCATGGCCGAGGGTATCGTTGATGCTCTTGAATCGGTCGAGATCGATGAACATCGCAGCGGTACGTTTTTTTTCGCGCTGCGCCTGCTCCAGTGCCCGTGCCAGCCGATCATGCAGCAAGGCCCGGTTGGGCAGACCGGTGAGCCCGTCGTGATGCGCCATTTCCCAGATGCGCCGTTCGGCCTGCATCCGTTCGAAAACCTCCTGCTGCAACTGCGCCACCACCGTCTCGAGTTCGGCGGTGCGTTCGGCGACGCGCACCTCGAGTTGCTGTCGCATGTCCAGCAACGCCTGTTCAGCCTTATGCTGCTCGCTGATGTCCTCGATGATCGAAATGACATCCGAATCAGTGCCTTCAATCCGCCGGCTGGTGATGCGGGCCCAGAAGCTGCTCCCATCACGCCGGCGCAGGGGCAGCTCGTTGATTGCCGGTTCGCCGCTGGCAAAAGCCTCGGCAAACACCGCACCGACTCTCTGGTAATCGGTTTCGCTGCGATAGAGCACCCGCGAGGAACGTCCGATCAGTTCTTCCGGATCGTACCCGGTCACCGGCGCCAGCCATGGATTGCAGCGCAAAATGACACGGTCGCGCGCCAGAACGATACCGATCGCGGCGTTGTCGAAAATCGCCTGTTGCTCGGCATAGGCCTGCCGCAGCTTCTGCTCCGCCTCGTGCAGGGCGGTCACATCCTCGATAAACCAGATCGAGCCCACATCGGGCTCGTCCGCATCGAGTGCAGTGCCGAAGACGCGCAACTGCAGCACCTCGCCATCGGGCAGATGCCTGACCACATGCGTACTCGCTGCGCCGTGCCGAAGATGCGGATAGGTTTCCCGGCCGAAGCGACGGTAGTCTTCCTCGTTGTCGAACAGGATTCGGGTCGAAACGCCGGCCACGCTGTCGTGCGGGAACCCGAACAGGGTTTCGAGCTGACGGTTGTACCGCAGAATCGTTCGCTCGCGCACATAGAGCACGGCCATGGCAGTGCTGCTGAATAATGCCCCGAATACCCGATTCGAATGTTCGAGGGCCTCCTGCATCTGCCGTTCATCGCTGACGTCCTCGAGAAACCAGAGTGTGCCCTGTCCGGGCCGGGCCGGATCGATCGCCCGTGCCTGCATCCGGCACCAGAAACGGCGGCCATCCTTGCGCACCAGTTCGGTCTCGGCATGAAATACCTTACCGGCGGCGAGCGTCGGTGCCGCCTCCAGAGCGAGTGCCTGATGAATCCCCTCATCGGGATAGATCATCGCCGCCGGCTGGCCGATCAGTTCCTCGATGGCATAACCCAACAACCGGGCACACTCGCGGTTAACTTCGCAGAACACGCGATTGCGGGTAAACAAGATGCCTAGTGGGGCATGGTCGAGCAATCCGGCCAAACCAAGATGCGAGGAGATCCGGCCGGGGCCGCAAAGACGCGTCAATTCGTGTCCTTTCCTCGTTCGGGCGCGGCGACCGCTTCCAGCAACTTCAGCATGGCAACTGTATCTTCCTCGCCCAGGCCATGGCCGACCAGGGCGTTGAACATCTGCGTCGCCGTCGCCGCGGACGGCAGCATCAAGCCGAGCCGGTGAGCTTCCTCCATCACCAGGCGCAGATCTTTTTGCTGCATCCAGGTCTTGAAGCCAGGCTTGAAATTACCTTCAAGCATGCGCCGGCCATGATGTTCGAGAATCTTCGAATAGGCAAAGCCGCCGAGCAGGGCTTCACGCACCTTCGCCGGATCGACGCCGCTTTGCCGCGCCAGGTGCAGTGCCTCGGCCACCGCCAGCACGGTAACGCCAGCCAGGATCTGATTGCAGGACTTGGCTACCTGGCCGGCACCGCATGTACCGACATGGGTAACCGAGCGGCCGAGCAGGGTAAACAAGGGACGCAGTTTTTCGACACACTCCGCCCTGCCGCCGACCATGATCGAGAGGGTGGCGTCGATCGCGCCCGCCTCGCCACCGGAAACCGGCGCATCGACGAACTCGAGACCCCGCGCGGCCAGCCGCTCACCGATACTCCGTGCCGCCTGCGCACCGATCGTGCTCATATCCACCATCAGGGTTCCCGGTGCGGCACCGTGGACCAAGCCATTTTCGCCAAAGCAGATCGTCTCCACGTCCTGGCCCGCCGCGACCATGGTGAACACCACTTCAGCTTGTCGCGCCACATCGGCGGGCGATGCATGGAACTGCGCCTGTCCTGCCGTGCGCGCCGTGGCGAACGGATCGAACGACGCCTGACGCCGCGCCCACAGATGCAGCACGTGTCCGGCGCGCGCGAAATGAAGCGCCATGGGTCGCCCCATGAGGCCAAGGCCAATGAAACCGATGTGCACGAGCGCTCTCTGTTGTCTCTGTTATATGTGTGGTTCTAGTTTGGCCGATTATGCCGCAATTGCCTTGTGGATGAGCGGGACGAGTGCGGCGGGCAGGCGAATGCCCCCGCCGCCACCGAACTGCTGCGCCGCGGGCGACAGCTTGCGCCAGGTCTTTTGCAGAATCTCCAGCCACTTCGCCTCGTCGTAGTCCGGCTTGGCACGAACGAAGCCCTCGAGGTAATGCTCAATGAATACCAGCGCGGCGACATCCTCGAGTAATTGCGCTTCCGGATTGTTGCGCAGGCCGCGCTTGGCCACCGCCTGCCGGACCCGGCCGACGGTTTCCTCATCGAGACCCGCTTCGCGCAGCAGGGCGCCAGCCGTTTCGGCATGGAAGGCATACAGCCCGGTGCGCCAGGCGTGATAACCGGCACGCGTCAGCGGATAGCGTTCGCGCGGCACTTCCCAGCGGCGGATGTGCTGGGCGCGTACCGCCAGACGAACACAATCCGCAGCCTGCGGTGCGAAGCGGTCGAGCATCGCGCTCATCCGTTTCGCATAGAGCAGCTCTTTCGGTTCGCCCTCCTCGCGGCGCGGGTCTTCGCTGTTGGCGGCATCGATCAGGGCGATGGCGTGGGAAACTGGTGAACCATCCATGTTCAACTCCGGTAGTCGGCATTGATCTTGACGTAGTCATAGGAGAGATCGCAGGTCCACACCACGGCCTCTGCGGCGCCGCGGCCAAGATCGACGCGTACCGTGATTTCCGCGGCCTGCATGATGCGCGCGCCATCATCTTCGACATAGCTCGCCGCCCGCCCGCCGCGTTCGGCCACCAGCACTTCCTCGCCCGCGCTACCCAGCCAGACGCGCAGCCGGCCGACATCGAGATCCCCGATGCCGGCGCAACCGATGGCGGCGAGGATGCGGCCGAGGTTGGGATCGGAGGCGAAGAAGGCAGTCTTCACCAAGGGCGAATGAGCGATGGCGTAGGCCACCCGACGGCATTCGTCCGCCGTGCCACCAGCGCCGACTTTTATCGTGATGAACTTGGTCGCGCCCTCGCCATCGCGGACGATGGCCTGCGCCAGTTCCTGCGCCACCTCGATCACGGCCGCCCGCAGCGCCGGCCAGTATGGCGAAGACTCGCTGTCGATCGCGCAGCCGGAGGCGCCGGTGGCGATGAGGACGAAGGAATCGTTGGTCGAGGTGTCGCCATCGACGGTAATGCGGTTGAACGAGGCATCCGCCGCCTCGCGCACCAGGCTTTGCAGCAGATCGGGAGCGAGGCCGACGTCGCAGGCGATGAAGCCGAGCATGGTCGCCATGTTCGGCCGGATCATCCCGGCGCCCTTGGCGATGCCGGTGACGGTCAGCGGAAACCCGGCGCTGGGGCTTTGCATGCCGGGGATTCCGCTGCGCGGGCCGGCAATACGCCGCGAGGCCGCCTTGGCCACGGTGTCGGTGGTCATGATGGCGTGCGCCGCGGCATGCCAGTGGTCTTCCGCCAGCGCCGCCCGCGCCGCCGGCAGGCCGGCGATCAGCCGCTCGCTCGGCAGGTGTTCGAGGATCACGCCAGTGGAAAACGGCAGCACCTGCGCCGCCGTGCAGCCGAGCAACCCGGCCACCGCCGTGCACGTTTGCCGCGCGGCAAGCAGACCGGCCTCGCCAGTACAGGCATTGGCAATGCCGGTGTTGATCACCAGGGCGCGGATGCCGGTGTCCTGCGCCAGATGTTCGCGGCAGAGCGTGACCGGCGCCGCGCAGAAGCGGTTTTGGGTGAATACCCCGGCGACCTGGCTGCCGGGTGCCAGTTCGATCAGCGTGAGATCCTGCCGGTTCGGCTTGCGAATCCCGGCGGCAGCCGTGCCGAGCCGGACTCCGGCGACCGGGAACAGGGCGGCAGGTTCGGGAGTAGCGTAATTAACGGGCATGAGTGACCTTTCAGGAGTGGAAGACATGGTGCCAGAGTGCGCGCACCGTGGCTGTCTGGAGGACGACTTCGTCCGGCGCCACACGCGCCTCGACCTCGTTCAGCCGCAAGGCATGCTGCCGCCGCCGCAGTTCGCGGTAGGCATCGGCGGTACGTGCAGCGAGTGCCACAGGGAGCAGACCGAGTTCGGCAGCCAGTCCGAGCAGGGCGATGTTGCCCAGATTGGCGGCGAGCCGCGGGTGGCGCCGGGCATGGCCCAGCACCAGATACTGGACGACGAATTCGACGTCGATCAGGCCGCCGGGGTCGTGCTTGAGATCGAACACCGCCTCGCGTCGAGCGGCCGGCGTGGCATGGGTGTCGTACATTTTCTGCCGCATCGCCACGACTTCGGCGGCAAGTTTGGCGAGATTCCGCTCCTGACGCAGCACCTCGACGCGAATCGCCTCGAAACGCTCGCCGACGATCGCATCGCCGGCGCAAAAGCGGGCACGGGTGAGCGCCTGATGTTCCCAGGTCCAGGCCGATTCGAACTGGTAGCGGCGAAAAGCCTCGAGACTCACGGCCACCAATCCCGATTCGCCATTGGGGCGCAGCCGCAGATCGACTTCGAACAACTGCCCGGCCGGGGTTCGCGCCGCGAGCCAGGTGTTGAGACGGGTCGCCAGGCGACTGTAGACTTCGTCGGCGCCCTCGGCCGCATCGTCATAGACATAGACCAGATCAAGGTCGGAGGCATAGCCCAGTTCCTTGCCGCCGAGCTTGCCGTAGCCAATGATGGCCAGGTGGGGTACCGTGCCCGTGCGCTTGCTCAACTTGTGCCAGACGCAGGGCAGGGTCGCCTCGAGCGTCAGATCGGCCAGGGCGGAAAGATGGTCAGCCAGCCGTTCGACCGTCAGCCGCCCGGCGACATCCTGCGCCAGCAGGCGAAATTCCTGGGCATGGTGCTGCTCGCGCAGCACGTCCATCTGCCGTTCGGCATCCGGTTCGAGATCGTCGATCCGGCCCTGCAGCTGTTGACGAAACAGCGTCCAGTCGGGAGCGGCATCGAGCAGGCGCGGATCGAGCAGTTCGTCGAGCAGGATCGGATGGCGCTGCAGATAGCTTGCTGCCCAGCGCGAGCTGCCGACCAGTTGCGCGACCTTTTCCAGAGTCGCCGGATTTTCCAGCAACAGCGCAAGATAAGCACCGCGGCGGGCGATCGCCGCGAACAGGTCGAGGCCGCGGGCCAGCGCGGCATCGGGCTGCATCTGGCGGGCAGCCAGCTCGATGAAACGCGGCACCAGTGCATCGAGCCGCAGGCGCGTGCCTTCCGCGAGGCTCCGGTAGCGCGCGCTGCCGCGCAACTCGGCCAGCCGCAAACATGCGGCCCGCGGGTCGCGATAGCCGAGAACTTCGAGCGGCAGCAGCAGCGGCCCGTTATCGGCGGTGACCGCTGCGCAGTTTTGCGGCACGTCCTGCCAGAATGCAGTCAGGGGATGCAGCTCGCTCTCGCGCTCGGCGAAAATCTGCTCGAACTGGGCGGCGACAAAGGCACGCCGGGAATCCAGCACCGTAATGAATTCGGCATAGTCGGCGCAGCCCATGGTCTGCGCGATGATCCGCCGGTCATCCTCGTTCGCCGGCAACTGGTGAGTCTGCGCATCATCGAGATATTGCAGCCGATGTTCCACCCGACGCAGAAAATCATAGGCTGCGGCAAGTTTCCGTTGTGCCTCCGGCTCGATCAGCCCGCGCTCGGCAAGCCCCGCGAGCACCGCCAGGGTTGGCCTCTGCTGCAGACCAGGATCGCGCCCGCCGCGGATCAGCTGGAACACCTGGGCAAGGAATTCGATCTCGCGGATGCCGCCGGGACCGAGCTTGACGTTGTCGGCCATGGCTTTTTTCGCCACCTCGCGGCGAATTTGCGCATGCAGTTCGCGCATCGCCTGGATGGTGCCGAAGTCGAGATAGCGACGGAACACGAAGGGCCGCCGGATCGCCTCCAGCTCGTCGTGGCGCGTGCCGGTCAGGGGCCTGGCCTTGATCCAGGCGTAACGTTCCCATTCCCGGCCCTGGCTGACGAAATAGTTCTCCAGCATCTCGAACGAACAGGCCAGCGGCCCCGAGTCGCCGTCCGGCCGCAAGCGCATGTCGACGCGGAATACCTGGCCTTCGGCGGTAACCTCGGCAATCGCATTGATCAGCTGTCGCCCGAGCCGGGTGAAGAACTCGAAGTTGGAAATCTTGCGCCCGCTGTCGGTTTCGCCATCCTCGGGATAGACGAAGATCAGATCGATGTCGGACGAGACATTGAGCTCGCGCCCGCCGAGCTTGCCCATGCCGACGACGATCAGTTCCTGCACCCGCCCGTCGGGGCCGCGTGGCAGGCCATAGCGCTCGGCCAGCGAAGCGGTGAGCACGGCCTGCGCCGTGGCCACCGCCTGCTCGGCGACCTGGGTCATGGCCTCGACCACCTCGGCGAGTGTCGCCTTCCCCGCCAGATCGCGGCTGGCGATGCGGGCGTAGGCACGGCGCTTCAATTCGCGCAGGGCCGGCTTCAGATTGACCTCGTTCAGGCTGCGGCCGGCGAGCACGGCGTGCAGCTCGGCGGCGGCGACCGGCTGCTCGATACGCGCCATCGCGTCCGCCGCCAGTTGCGGGTACACGGCGAACAGGCGCGCGAGGTAACGGGATGTTGCAGGAATATCGGCGGGAGAAGGCATCGGTTAGAATTCAGACCCTTGGTAAGCACGCCGATTCTAGCCCGACCGCCGCCACCCTTCCGCCCTTCATGTCCCGTTTTTCGCTCTTCAACGTTCTGCTGCGGCTGCGCTCGCTGCCCCTCCTCCGTCGCCTGCTCGACCAGCCCTGGCTACCTGTCGTGGCGCGCGTTCTGGGGTGGAGCGCGGTGGCTGGCTATTTCGCCTTCGGCCTGTTACTGCTCGCCCTGCGCTACCTGGTTTTGCCGCAGATCGAAAATTATCGTGGCGATATCGAGACAGCGCTGGCCCGCGCGGTGAACCGGCCTGTAGCGATCCGGCATATCACCGGTGGCTGGCGGGGTCTGCATCCGCTGCTGACCATCGAGGGGTTCGAGGTCCGCGACAGTACCGGCCGGCCGGCTCTCGGCTTCGATAAAATCGAGGCCGAAGTAGGCTGGAGTTCGCTGCTGTATCTGCAACCGCGGCTGGCGAAGCTGGCCATAGAGGCGCCACAACTCGTCATCCGCCGCGAGACGAATGGTCATCTTTTCGTGGCCGGGCTGGAAATCGATCCGACGCAAAACGAGCAGCCCGGCTTCGTCGACTGGCTGCTGGCCCAGCGCCGTATCGTCATTCACGACGCCCATCTTGCCTGGCATGATGAATTGCGCGCTGCGCCGCCGCTCGATCTCGCCCATCTCAACTTTCAGCTCGACAACAACGGCCGCCGGCATCGCTTCGGCCTCGCCGCCTCGCCGCCGCAACACCTGGCCGAACGACTGGAACTGCGCGGCGATCTGCGGGAAAGCGGGGATAACCGCCTGCTGCCCGAACACTGGCAAGGCAGCCTGTATGCCGAGGCCGACGGCGCCGATCTGGCGATCTGGCAAGCCTGGTTCGATTATCCGCTGGCCCTGCCCGCCGGCCACGGCGGACTGCGCCTGTGGCTCGACTTCGCCCGCCGGCAGATCACGGCCGTCACCGCCGACGTACGCCTGGCCGGCCTGCGCCTGCAACTTGCCGCCGACCTGCCCGAACTCGCCCTGCGCACACTCGACGGACGAATCAAGGCGCAACGGCTCGACGACGGAACGGAAAACTTCAGTCTTGAGACCCGTCGCCTGGCGCTGGTCACGCAAGAGGGCTGGGCGCTGCCACCGACCGACTTCAGTCTCGCCTGGCGAAAGTCCGTGTCCGAAAAAGTCGGCGCTGGTAAAACAACTGCGCTACAAGGCGGTCGAGCAAGAAACGCTCTCCTCGCCGTAGCGGATGGCGAGACGGCGGAAATCAGTGGCAATCAGCTCGACCTGACCACCCTCGACCGGCTGGCGACCTACCTGCCGCTGCCGTCCGCGGTGCGCGAGTCGCTGCTCCGCCACGCACCGCGCGGTCGTCTGCTCGATTATTCGGCACGCTGGGCGACCGGCGGCGCAGATGCGGCAAGCTCCGCCACGAGCAAACCGCAGTGGTCGCTCAAGGGCCGCTTCGAGAATCTGGGCGGCAGCGAGATTGGTCCGCTGGCACGCATTGCCAACCTCAGCGGCAAGATCGAGGGCGGCGATCAGGGCGGCACGCTGGCCCTCAACGGCCAGAACAGCGTCATCGAACTGCCGGAAATTTTCACCCAGCCACGGCTCACCCTCGACACCGTGACGGCCACGCTCGACTGGAAAGCCGCCACCGACGGCCTGCACCTCAACCTGCGTCAGGCCAGCTTTCGCAATGCCGATGCCAGTGGCGAGGCCAGCGGTGTCTGGCACGGCCGGGGCGAAGGCCCGGGCGAGATCGACCTCACCGCCCGCCTCAGCCAGGCGCGTGGCGATGCGGTGTGGCGCTATATGCCGCGCGTCGTCGGCCAGGACACGCACAACTGGCTGCAGGCCAGCATCCTGGGCGGCATCGCCAGCGAGGCGACGATCAAATTGAAGGGCGATCTGCGCCAGTTTCCCTTCCGCGGCGGACACGGCGGCCTGTTCGAGGTGCGCGGCCGTTTCCACGATGCCCGGCTGCGCTATGCCAGCACCTGGCCGGAAATCACCGGCATCGATGGCGAGTTGCTGTTCTCCGGTGAACGCATGCTGATCAGCGGACGCACCGGGCGCATCTTCGGCGTCGATCTGACCGACGTCAAAGCCGAAATTGCCGATCTCGAAGCGGTGAACGAACTGCTCGCGGTGAGCGGTACGGCGACGGGCCCGACCGCCGATTTCCTGCGCTTCATCGAAGCCAGCCCGGTCGGCGAGCGAATCGACCATTTCACCGAAGACATGAAGGCCGCCGGCCCTGGCACGCTCGCACTCGATCTGCGCCTGCCGCTGCGCCATATCGCCGATGCCACCGTCGCCGGCCGCTACCGCTTCGACGATAACCGGCTCACCGTCGATAGCGACCTGCCACCGCTTGGCGCGGTGAAAGGGGAACTTGGATTTACCGCCGATCATCTCGAAGCGCGCGGGATTCGCGCCACCCTGTTGGAAACCCCACTGACGGTGGATGTAAAAACGACTGGCGATGGCCGGGTGCAGGTCGACGCCACCGGCGAGGTCGGCATCACCACGTTGCGCCGCCAGTTCGCCCACCCGCTGCTCGATAATCTCTCCGGCGGCTTCAAATGGAACGGCACTGTCCAGGTCAAGAAAAAAACCGCGGCGATCAAGATCGCCTCGAACCTGGTCGGTCTGGCCTCGAGCCTGCCCGCGCCCTTCAACAAATCGACGAATACGCCACTGGCGCTGAGCTTCGAGCGCAAGCCGGTCGAGGCAGCGTTGCCTGCCCCGGCCAGAAAAATTCCCACACGGGCACGCAGTGCTGACACCGGCAAGGCGGCGAATGCCGCTCGTCCGGCTGCGGCGCCCGTGTCACAGGACCTGCTGAACGTAAGTCTGGGGCATGTCGCGCGCCTGCAACTGGTGCGCCAGCGCAATCTCGGCCCGCCGCAGATCAGCCGCGGGCTGCTGGCCATCGGCACGACCACCGCCGCCCTGCCCGAGCGCGGCGTGCTGGTCGCCGTCGATCTGCCCCGGGTCGATGCCGCGACCTGGCGTCGCCTGCTGACCGAGGGTGGCAAGGGTGAGGCGGACGCACTGCCCGTCCTGCCGGAACTCCAGTTCGATCTGCGCACGGCGGCGCTGACCCTGTTCGACCAGGAGGCGCACGACGTCCGTCTCAACGGCAGTCGCGCCAATGTCTCCGCGCCGCTGCGTTTCGACCTCAAAAGCCGCGAGCTCTCCGGCAGTTTTGAATGGATCGGCTCCGGCAACGGCAAATTGCTGGCTCGCCTGGACAAGTTCGCACTGCCCGAGACCGCCGTCACGCCGGAAACCCTGCAGGCCAAAGCCGATGCCGTGATCGATCACTTGCCGGCGCTGGATCTCGTCATCGGCGAGTTGTCCTACCGCAACCGGCTGCTGGGCAACCTGCATCTTGCCGCCGAAAACAGCGACGGCGCCTGGCACACCCGTCTCCTGCTGGGCAGCGACGATGGCGTTCTGGATGCCGAGGCTTACTGGCGACCGCGGCCATCGCTCACTCGCGTTGATTTCAAACTGACGGCGAAGAGCCTCGAAAAAATGCTGGCGCGGGTCGGCTATCCCGGCGCGATCCGCCGCGGCAATGGCAGCCTCGGCGGCCAGTTGACCTGGCAAGGCCCGCCCTTCCGCGTCGACTATCCGACTCTGGATGGCAGGCTGACCCTCGCCGCCGGCAGCGGCCAGTTCAACAAGCTCGAGCCGGGGGTCGGCCGCCTGCTCGGCATTCTCAGCCTGCAATCGCTACCGCGCCGGATCACCCTCGACTTCCGCGATATTTTCAGCGAGGGCTTCGCCTTCGATGCGATCTCCGGCCAGTTCGCCGTCAAGCGTGGCGTGATGGAAACCAGCGACCTGCAGATCCGCGGTCCGGCGGCGAAAATCCTGATGAATGGAACAGTCGATCTCGGCGCCGAGACCCAGCAACTCAAGGTGCGCGTGCAGCCGGCGCTGGGCGAGAGCGTTGCCGTCGGCGCCATGCTCGCCAACCCGGTCGCCGGGGCCATCGCCTATGCCGCACAGAAAATCCTCAAGGACCCGCTCGATCAGGCATTCGCCTACGAATACCGGATCAGCGGCAGCTGGGCCGATCCCAAGGTCGAAAAACTGGGACAGGCCGGCGGACAGGGCGGGGACGCCACAAAGTGAAGCTTGCCGCCATTCAGATGGTTTCCGGACCCGAGGTAGCGGCCAACCTGGAAACCGCCGCGCGACTGATCGAACAGGCCGCGACCGCCGGGGCGCGGATCGTCGCCCTGCCCGAATACTTTCCGCTGATCGGCGCCAGCGATGCCGAGCGCCTCGCCGCACGCGAAGCCGACGGCGCCGGCCCGATCCAGGATTTTCTCGCCGCGACGGCGAAACGCCACGGCCTGTGGCTGATCGGCGGTTCAATGCCGCTTGTCGCCCGCGAACCGGACAAGCTGCGCAACAGCACTCTGGTCTTCGACCCGCAGGGCCAGCGCGTCGCTCGCTATGACAAAATTCACCTGTTCGCCTTCGACAACGGCGAGGAGCATTACGCCGAAGGCGAGACGATCGAGGCCGGCGAAGACATCGCCACCGTTTCCATCGCCGGCCTGCGCGTCGGCCTGGGGATCTGCTATGACCTGCGCTTCCCCGAGCTGTTCCGGCGCATGGGGACACTCGATCTGATCGTGTTGCCCGCCGCCTTCACCGCCACCACCGGCCGTGCCCACTGGGAACTCCTGCTGCGCGCCCGCGCCATCGAGAATCAGTGTTATGTTCTGGCTGCGGCGCAGGGCGGCCTGCATCCCGGTGGCCGCCGCACTCACGGCCACAGCATGATCGTCGATCCCTGGGGCGAGATTCTCGCTTGCCATGCAACAGGAGAAGCAGTGGTGATGGCCGAGTTTTCCGCCACGCGCCTGACCGAGCTTCGTCGCCGCCTGCCGGCCCTGCAGCACCGTATTTTCTGAGGATATTTTGATGACCGATTCGCTTGCGCTTGCCGAACGCACCCTGCTCGCCCCGTACGGACTCGCCCCCTTCAAGCTGGAGTCCATCCTCGGCCGGCTGCTGGGTCATCACATCGATTTCGCCGATCTGTATTTCCAGTATGGCCGCTCGGAGGCCTGGAGCCTCGAGGAAGGCATCGTCAAATCGGGCAGTTTCAACATCGAGCAGGGCGTCGGCTGCAGAGCCATCGCCGGCGAGAAAACCGCCTTCGCCTATTCCGATGACATCAACCTGGCCGCTCTGCAGTCCGCGGCCGACACCACCCGCGCCATCGCCAGCGCCGGCGCACAGCGCCTGCCACCACGGCTGGCCGCCTCGCCGTCCCGCCAGCGCCGAGTTTTTCCGTCGCTCTACCCAAGCGACGACCCCATCGCCTCGCTCGATGCCGCCGCCAAGGTCGCCCTGCTCGAGCGCCTGGAGGGCTTCGCCCGCGCACTCGATCCGCGGGTCAAGCAGATCATGGCGCATCTGGGCGGCAGTTGGGAAGTAGTGCTGATCGCCCGCAGCGATGGCCAGCTCGCCGCCGACGTGCGGCCTCTGGTGCGCGTCTCGCTGACCGTCATCCTCGAACACAACAGCCACCGCGAACAGGGATCGGCAGGCGGCGGCGGGCGCTTCGACTTCGGCTACTTCACCGATGACGTGCTGCGCCAGTACGCCCGCGAAGCCGTGCATCAGGCCGCGGTCAATCTCGAGGCGCAACCGGCGCCGGCCGGCGAAATGACCGTCGTGCTCGGCTCCGGCTGGCCTGGCATCCTGCTCCACGAAGCCGTCGGCCATGGCCTGGAGGGCGATTTCAATCGCAAGGGCAGCTCGACCTTCTCCGGCCGCATCGGCGAACGGGTCGCCGCCAGGGGCGTCACCGTGGTCGATGACGGCACCCTGGCAAATCGTCGCGGCTCGCTCACCATCGATGACGAAGGCAATCCGACGCAACGCACCGTGCTGATCGAGGACGGCATCCTCGTCGGCTATCTGCAGGACACGCTCAATGCCCGGCTGATGGGCGCCGCGCCCACCGGCAACGGCCGGCGCGAATCGTTCGCCCACCTGCCGCTGCCGCGCATGACCAACACCATGATGCTGGCAGGCGATCATTCGCCCGAGGAAATCATCCGCTCGGTGAAAAAGGGGCTCTATGCCGCCAACTTCGGCGGCGGCCAGGTGGATATCACCAGTGGCAAGTTCGTTTTCTCCACCGCTGAAGCCTACCTGATCGAAGACGGCCGCATCGGCCGCCCGGTCAAGGGCGCGACGCTGATCGGCAGCGGCCCCGAGGCGATGACCCGGGTGTCGATGATCGGCAACGATCTCGCCCTCGACCCCGGCGTCGGCACCTGCGGCAAGGAAGGCCAGAGCGTGCCGGTCGGCGTCGGTCAGCCGACGCTGCGGATCGACGGGCTGACGGTCGGCGGCACGGCCTGAGCGCACGCCCGCTGACCCTGCCGGCTGCCGGGTCGCCAGGCGACTCTGCTATCCTTTCCCCCTTGATCCATCCTGGAGCGATCTATGCGTTTATTCCCCAACCCGGCAGGGCGCCACGTTTGGCTCCCTGTCCTGCTTCTGGCCCTGCTTGCCGGTTGCGGCAAGGCCTCCCGCGAGCTGTCGATAGCCGACGCCGAAACAAAAATTCGCGCCGCGCTGGCGGCGCGGCCGCAGGTCTGGTCATTTCAGGAAAATATGACCCGCACCGAGTATGACCAAAACGCGACACTCCGCCGCCAACTCGAAGCCTTGCACGCCAAGGGGCTGCTGGATGTGCTTGCCGTAGCGCCAGGTTCCGGCTGGCATGTGAAACTGTCACCCAAGGGCGAGGCTTATCGCCTGAGCGATGACATCGGCCGCCCGATCCTCAAAGGAGAGGTCGTCGTGCGCAGCGCGACCAGGGCACTCGATCGAATCGACTCGCTCGGGGAACCACGCACCAACTCCGGGGGCGCCACTTCGCGGGAAGCTTCTTACACCTGGCATTACAGCGAGGTCACGCCCTTCGGCGAAGTCCTTGGGCTGACGCCTGGCGAACAGACCAAGGCCAGTGTGCCTGCCGTGCTGTTCGGCGACGGCTGGCGTTTTTCCATCGAATGAGCCAGCCTGGCCGATAACAAAAGACTTGCGCGAACCGGAGGATTGAGAAAGCGCTGAAAAAGCCCGGCTTCGTCATTCCCGCGGTCTTGACACACCCGGGGCTTTGCATGCCTGGAATTCCCCTGCGGGGGCAGGCAACTCCGCTTCGCGGCGGGCGAAGCGGGAATCCATGAAAATCAACGAATGGAATGCCCACTTGTGCGGGCAGGCGACTTGTTCAGCCAGGCCGCAGGCCTTGCCCGCCGAATTTTAGAGTTGAAGCGCGCTACTGTTCGACGAAACGCCAGTCCTCGCCAAACAACACGGCGGCCGATTTCGATTGCTGCGGCTGGTTTGGCTTCAGCCCGAGAGCCTCGCCGAAGGGCGTGACCTCGCTGTAATGCCAGGTAAATAACGTGTCGCGCACCTTCGCGCCCTGATTCGTCTGCAGTTCTCCGACCGAGTCGACCTGATCGAGTTCCCGCATTCCTGTCCGCACGATGGCCTCGCCCTTGACATCCGGTTTGGTCGGGTCATGGCTCATGCGGTAGCTTTCGCCCTGGGGCGTCAGTTTCACATACCAGCCCTGGCCTTCATCGACCAGTTCGAGCAAACCCTTTTTCTGCATGCTCTCAAGTTTCTGGCGCAGAACGGCATTCCTGGAATACGCGTCCTTGCTCATGTTTTCCGGAAATGCCCAAGTCTGCGGAGTGTTCGCCAGACCGGTGCGTAGCTTCGCCCCGGCGGCGGCCACCGACAAGGTCTCGGCTGGTTCGCCGCAAGCGGCGAGCACCGCGAGGGACAGGCCGCAGGCCAGCCACCACGGCCCCACCCGGGGGGGTAGTAACTTCATGCAAACACTCCTGAGATGTGCAAAAGAGGGGAAGGATAGCAGACAAGGTGGAGTCTATTCCCTAGGCGGCGATTCGTCGTCGTTCCCCGTATCCTGCTGCATCGGCCTGCGACGCACGGACCAGCGTTCGTAAGCAAAAAGCAGCGAAAAAAACAGAATGATAAACCCGATCACCATCAGGGGAACCAGCAGGCCGGCTTCAGCCTCGGAAAGTTCTCTCATCTTCGGTCACCCGACAAATCAATTCTCCCGTCCTAGAGCCGAGGCTGAATCCTTTTCCGCCACAGTCAGGTTTTCATTCTTTTTCCGGCCAGCCCACCAGCGCTCGTAGGCATAGAGCAAACCGAAATAAATGCTGATGAATGCAATCATCACTGTCGGCACGACGAATCCGGCTTCGAGATTACTGAGTTGTCCCATGCGTGCCCCTTAGGCCTTGGGTCTGAGTGCATTACGCTGCGTAAACCAACGCCGTATCCGATAGGTGAACCAGGCCAGCAGGGCGGCAAAGCCGACATACAGCGTCACGCGCTTGATGACTTTCGCCCAGTTGATGGTGTCGACGAACAGATCCATCGGTGCCAGATTGTCCGACTCGCCGGGAGACGACAGCGAAACGAAATAATGTCCAGGTCGATCGAGCCTGACTTCAGTCTCGATGATCCCGAGCGGATGGGCTTGCGGCGGCATCTCGACCAGTGGCCGTTCGCTCCCGGTTTCATCCGGGCCAACGATTTTCAGCCCGAGCGGGCGCTCGCGCAGCGACTTGTCAACAATGTCGACGACGAAAAAAGTCTTAACCCCGCTGTAAGGAATCTCGCTGCAGAACTGTCCCTTGGCGTCACGCTCCGGCTGATAGGTCGAATAATGCACCAGCGAACCGTTCACCGAGCGGGCACAGGTATCCTCTTCCATGGTCGCCTTACCGTGACCCCAGGCTAGGCCCTGGATCAGCAGCCCCAAGCCGAATGCATACAACCTGACTGATGTTTTCATTACGCTCACCCTCCTTGTCATCGTCGAACACCTGAGCTGCGATTTCCAATCTGTTGGGCAAATTGGCGGATAACGATTAAATACTGATTAACGGTTGAAAAAAGAACCCCGGGCGGCCGGGGTTCGTCAAGGCTACTACGCGCTAGAATCCTGTAACCGGATCAGGTGCCCGCGAAAGTCGGTACCAGCGTGCCACCGACTTCCGTGATCAGACGTTTCCCGTCCGTGTCGTACATGTAAAGCACCCCGCCGAAACGGCTGTCCGGGTCATAAATCAGCGAAGACAGACGCTCGACTTCCCACGCTGCATCCTGAGCCACGAGATGCAGCTTGCGGGTTTCCCCGGGCTGAATCGGCGTGTTGTCACTGACGGTCAGTCCCTTCTCGGCCAGCAGGTAGCTCGGGTACTGCTTCGTCAATTCGTCCATGACTCCCACTTCGGGATTGAGGAAGCGAACTCCGGCGGTGTTGAACTCACCGACGCGGAACGGCTTACTGCTGGTGTTGGTGATGGAAACATCCATCTCCATGGCACGTCCCGGCACCCGATAGGTCGCCCGATCAAGAACCAGTTTCACCCCTTCGACCAGCGACGGCGAATGCGGAATGGTTGCGGTCGCCGATTGTAGCGGCAGCGTCACCGGATACCTGGCTTCAGCCGCACTGTAACCGTAGTAGGTCAAACCGAGCGCCACCACCAGTACCACCGCAGAAACCATGCGATCCCCGCCCGTGATCAGGGTGTCCCCCAGCTCGGCCTTGACCTTGGCATAACGCGAGTGGAACAACGGCTTAGCCAGCCACCACAGCAGCCAGGCAACGGCAATGAGGCCCCAGATCACATGCCACTTGACATTGTTTTCCGTACCATAGGTCTCCAGGTTCACTGTTTCGCCGGTCAGCGTCTTCATCTCGTCCTTGAAATCGGCATGGCTTCCGGTAACCTCGACCCAGGTACCCGGGCCCACCAGCGGACCGGCATCCTTGACGTTGATCATCGGGTGCACGTGCCACTTGCCTGGCCAACTCGCTTTCAGACGGATCTCGAAGGCATAGTCGGCACCAAGATCGAACTTGGCCGAGTTGACCATATTCACACCATTGACGAACGAAGCCTTGCGCACCATCACCGGACCAGCCGCCGAGACATTGAGGAAAGCCAGCTCGGGCTTGGCGGCCGAATGCGGCCAATGCTCATTGGTCATGAAATGGACCTTGCCGGTAATCACCGTCTCGTCGTTCACCGCAAGATTCGTTTTAGTGACAGCGACATCGATCCATTGCACGGTACGCATGCGCAGGAAGGGCTCCTGGGCCTTTTCGCCATGAGCGAACGCTGGCTGCGCAGCGAATCCTGCTAACACAGCCGAGGCAGAGATAATAGTGAACAGTCTATTGAATAAATTCTTCATGCTCACAACCCCTTCGAGGTGATGTATTTGACGTTGGAGAACCACTTGCCGATGAACCACCACATCCAGTACACCAGGGTACACAGGAAGGCAGCAAATGCCGCCGACACCGGCGCCGAGTGCTGACCGAAGGTGCGCAGCGTACCGCGTTCGATGATGCGGATGTATTCCGGCGTACCGGTACGGATGTTCTCGTAGCCAATGTAGTCAGCCAGAGTCATGACGATGCCATTGACCTCGACCGGCACGTGATAGGCCGCAAGCCAGGCCCAGTTGCCGGGAAAGAAGAGGAAACCGAACAGCGAGCCGCCAAGGATACCGGCAACTACCCAACTCCCAGATAGAAGCAGGATCGCGTCCAAAGCCAGCGCTCCAGGGTAAAAATAGGCTGGAGTCAACAGATTGATCGGGTAATGCGACCAACCATGCCAGCCGACATAACGCACGATCCACTCAGCGACCACCAGCAAGGTCACACACAGCGTGGCACCGAACGGCAGGCGGAAATGCTGCCACAGAATGTAGTGCACCGCACCGCAAAATGTGATCGCCATTACCGGCGACAGCACGATCCAGTATTCGCGATCCTTCCAGTCGAGCCAGAAATCCCAGTCGCCGGCAGTCAGCATGAAGTGCAGGTGAAAAGCGCCCGTCAAGACGAGCACCGTGGCCGCAACGATCACCCAATCCAATGCCCGACCGATGCGTTCAGCTCCCGGACTGAGCGGCACATAGGTCGTACCCGCGGCTGCTACTTCAGCCTGTGCGGTTGTGGTTGTAGTCATAAGGAATTACCCCCCCTAAAATTTATCATTCATTACTCCGCAGCAATCAACACGGAGCTCTCACTTTCGTCAGATTCCAGAACCCAACTGTGGTCAGCCTACAACTTCTATACATATCCCCGGCGCGATGGCTGCATCGCGCCGGGGATATAGGCGGTGAGCATGTGGTGGCCCACCGCCTTCTTTCACCCCGCGTTACCGGTCAGTCACTGACCTGGGGCAACAGCATATTCACCCGCTGAACGATCTGCATCGCCACGCCACCCAGTGCCAAGCCGGTCCAGCCCAGCACGACAAAGCCCCAATGCAGCGGTGCCGAGAACAGCTCTTCCATGAACCAGAAGGCATGGCCCCACTCATTAAGCCCGATGTTCGGCAGGATCATGAACGGGCCGACAATAGCCAGGATATGCGCTATAGACACCCCATTCTCACGGTACATCGGCAGGCGAGTCATCGCATAAATCACGGACGCGACACCGATAATGACGTACACCGGGAAGCTGAGATAGAAGATCATGATGTGGCTGGGGGTAAAACTGGTATCCCGCGTCACAACCTGATGCCACGCGCCATCCTGTTCGGCGAAGAAACTCGCACCCCAGTACACAGCGTAGGTATAGATCACCAGCCACATCACGAACGTGAAATAGCGGCGAATTTCCACACGTGGAGCAACGGCTGAAGCCACTTCGTTACGCGGCCGAGTAAACCACACCGCCGACCACACGATCACCGCCAACACCGGTTCCAGGATCAGTTCGGTATTCAGCCATTTCATCCAGTACTGATCGAATTCCGGTGAATGCGAATCCATTCCGTACAGATGACCAAAACTACGCTGATACCAGATCACAAATGAATAAAACGCAGTCATACCGACCACCGACAGGATCAACCACTTCAGATCCTGTAGGTAGTACGACAGTCCGCGCGCCTCCGACTTGGCGGCAGTACCGCCCAAGCCCTTGCTAGCGACGCTACTCATGATGACACCTCCTTAAGGTTGAAACGACAAACAACAACAACGGACTCCGTAAGGCTACTTTCTATCAATGATGCCTGTTCTTTTTTTGAGCCCGCGGGCAGACAGCACCCGCCAGACAACTGCGACAATACGCCGCATCCGGACGACTTGTCAATAGTCAACTACAAGATTGATGTGTTGCAATGCAACAAATGAACTACCGCAATTTCAAGCAATTACAGCGGATTCGCTCACGCGGAATGCGACTGGAATAACCGCTTGCAGGCGCCCAGGCCGGCGCTTGCCGTCCCGCCAGCGCCGACTTTTCAGGGAACCGCCGGCCGTTCATCGCGTGCCGGTGGTGATACGCCGGTCGGCCATCACAGCGGCCAACGACATCGCTGGCTTTCATGCTGCGGGAAACCTCACCTCGCATCACAAGCCATTTGTCGTCATTCCGGGCAAGCGAAGCGCGACCCCGGATCAGGTCCGGGGCAGGCTCCGGAATCCATGCGGCGCCTGGATGCCCGCGTGCGCGGGCATGACGACTCGTCTCGTTCAGCGCTTCCTTGGCGTCAATCCCGTGGCGTGAAACGGCAGCCGAGGGCCGCCACCTGTTCCCGGATCAGCGCCATCGCCGCCGGCACTTGCTCCGGCAGACCGCGCACGCCGAGTTCGACGTGCCGCCCGACGCTCTCCGAGCCGAGGCTGGGCAGGCTGAAGACCTTGACCCCGGGATACTCCACCTCGACCCGGCGCATCAGCGGCGCCAGCACGCTCTCGACGCCCTCCCAGACCCGGATCGCCGCCTCGGCCCGAGCCTCGCGGTGGAAGCGGTCACGGTAACCGGTATCCAGCACCCATTCCACCATCGGCCAGGCCATCTGCGGAAAACCGGGAACGAAGTGGTGATGGGCGAAAGAAAAGCCGGGGATGCGGTTGCAGGGATTCGGAATGATCCGGCTGCCCGAGGGGAAGCGCCCCATGCCCAGCACCTCGTCATTCATTTCGCGCCCCGTCCCGGCGAAGCGGGCGCGAATTTCCCGCGCGGCCTCGGCATGCAGTTCGAGTTCGACGCCCGCGGCGGCCGCCACCGCCTGCCGCGTGTGGTCGTCAGGCGTATTGCCGATGCCGCCGAAGCTGAAGACGAGGTCATCGCCGGCCAGCGTGCGGCGAAAGGTGTCGACCAGCCGTTGCCGGTCGTCGCCGAGGAACAGCGCCCAATCGAGCCGCAAGCCACGCGCCGCGAGCAGCGCGACGAGCCGGGGAAAGTGCTGCTCCTCGCGCCGGCCGAGCATGATCTCGTCGCCGATGATGACAGCGCCGATGCCGCCCGTGGGTCGCTGATTTCCCGTCGTCATAACTGGATGCCTTGCCTCTGTCGCAGGCGGCGCAGCGACGCCAGGCCGAGATGGACGAAGACCAGCGCGGTATACACCGGCGCCAGCAGTTGCACCAGCGGCACATGCGCCAGCAGCGCGCCGCCCAAGCCCGCCGCGTAGAACGTGTCGCCCTGCTCCGCCACCAGTTGTTTCAGCTCCGCCGCCGTCGCATGCTCGGCCAGCGCGTCCACCCGGAAGGCGCGCTGATTGAGCCAGGCCGTCCACAACAGCGGCAGCACCAGCACGACGCCGGGCAGCAGCAGCAAGGGCAACGAGAGCAGGCCGCCGACGAGAAACACCGCGCCCGCCGTCAGCGTGTTGCCCAGGCTGTGCCAGAAGGGATTTTCGCCATGCCGTACCAGTTCGGGATAATCGCGGGCGGCGACCTTGCCGATCAGCACGGGCAGCACCACCACCGCCACCAGCAGCAGCGCCGTTAGGTAGGTCAGCGTGGCGAAGGCGGCGAGCAGGAGGAACACCGCCGCCCAGTGCGCCAGCCATTCCCAGCCGGCCCAGGGCAGCTGCGGCACGATCTGGCTCATCAAGGCCAGCCCATGCACCCAGACGGCAAAAGCCACCGCCGCCCAGCAGAGGGCCGCGACCAGCGGCGGCCAGAACACCTGCCAGAGGATGTCGCCGCGCAGCAGGTCGCGCCCGGCCTTGTGAAAAGCAGCAAAGAGTTCGATCATGACAAACGGTTCTCCCACATTTTTTGCAAGCGTTTAAGCGAGACCGGCGAGGGCGTCTTCAATTCCTGGGCGAACAGCGCCACGCGCAGTTCCTCGAGCAGCCAACGGAATTCTTGCAGAAATGCGTCCTCCCCGGCGCCCTGCCCGCCGCGCCATTCACGCTGCCAGGGGCGGGCGAGGTTCCGCCACTCGGCCATCAGCCGGACATCGCGCGCCGGATCGCTTCTCGCCTTCTCCAGCCGCAGCGTCGCCGCCTTGAGATAGCGCGGGAAATGCCGCAGGCGCTCGAACGGCGTGGCGGCAAGGAAACCTTTGGCGAGCAGCGCATCGCGCTGCGCCGCGAGGTCGGCACAGGCCTCGGGGAAGGCCTTGTGCGCGGCGGCGAGCTTCTTTTGCAACAGCGCCGCCTCGCCAAGAATGTCCGTCGCCAGCCGCAGCAGCTCCTGGGCGACAAGCAGCAGGCGGCCACGCGCCTCGTCGCGCCGTATCACGAACGCCGACTTTTCCGTGGGCAGGGGGAGCAGAAGACAGGTGCGTTCGATCGTCGCGGCAACGAGTTGCGTCACCAGTTCCTTTTCGGTGCCGAGGCCGATGAACTGCAAGGCGGCCTCGCGCAGGCCCGGCAATTTCCCGATCGCCTTGATCTGAGGCGCCAGTTGCAGGACGAACAACCGCGCCAGCCCCTGGCGGTGCGCGGCCCGGGCTTCCTGTTCGGTATCGAAGACGGCCAGGCGCACGCCGACATCGGCATCGGCCAGCGCCGGGAAACCGACCGTCGACCGCCCGCCGGCGCGCACTTCCAGCAGTTCGGGCAGCGGCCCGAACGTCCACTCGGCATGAATCGCCTCCGCCACCACCGTCGCGTCCTCGCCGGCGACCTCTCCGGCGACCTCGGCCGCGGCGAACAGCGCGGCCACCCGCTCGCGGAAGCGAGCGCGCAGCTCGGCCAGATTGCGGCTCATCGCCAGCGTGCCGCCGTGCTCGTCGAGCAGGCGAATGTTCATTATGAGATGCGCCTTCAGTTCGCCCGGCCGCAAGGCATCGAGCGGCAGCTTGAGCGAGAGCCTGTCCTCGACGGCGTGGGTCAGCGCCTTGGCCAACGGCAGATCGAAGGCCGGCTCGAGCGCGCAGAACTCGGCGGCGAAGGCTTCGAGCGGTTGCAGGCGATGGCGAAATTTCTGCGGCAGGGTTTTGAGCAGGGCGCTGACTTTTTCCTTGAGCAGTCCCGGCACCAGCCATTCGAGGCGGGTGAGGGGCGCCTGGTTGAGCGCGGCCAGCGGCAGCGAAAGGGTCACGCCATCGTCGGCGGCGCCGGGATCGTGCCTGTAGCCGAGCAGCCATTTCTGGCCGAGGTGTTCGAGCCGCGGCGGAAACGTCTCGGTGGTGACGCCCGCCGCCTCATGGCGCATCAACTGGTCTTTTTCGAGCGACAGGCGGCGCGGATTTTCCTTCTCCGCCTCCCGTCGCCAGCGCTCGAAGGCGGCCACCGAGGTGATCCCGGCGGGAATCTCCTCGTCATAGAAGGCGTGGATCAGCGCCTCGTCGACCAGCACGTCGGGACGACGCGACTTGTGTTCGAGGTTCTCGATTTCCTTCACCAGGCGCCGGTTGTGCTGCAAGAAGCGCCACTGCCGCTGCCACTCCTCGCCGACCTCGGCCTGCACCAGGGCATGACGGATGAACAGCTCGCGTGCCAGGCGGATGTCATCGGCCGGGCTGTCCGGCTGGCCGAAGGCCACCGGCCGCCGGGCGTGGATCGACAAACCATGCAGGGTGACCCGTTCCCAGGCCGCGACCCGGCCGCCGGATTTTTCCCAGTGCGGCTCGAAGACATGGCGGCGCAGCAGATGGGCGCCGACCTGCTCCAGCCATTCCGGTTCGATCTTCGCCACGCAGCGGGCGAACAGGCGCGTGGTCTCCATCAGTTCGGCGGCAACGATCCAGCGGCCGGCCTTCTTCACCAGGCTCGAGCCGGGGTGGATGAAAAACTTGATGCCGCGGGCGCCGAGATAATGCGGCTCGTCCGCGCTCTTGACCCCGACATGACCGAGCAGGCCGCTGAGCAAAGCCTTGTGGATGACGTCATGGTTCGCCACGAGCTGGTTCTCGCGCCAACCGTGCTCATGGCACAGTCGCTGCAACTGCCCATGCACATCGCGCCATTCGCGCAGTCGCAGCCAGGAAACGAAATTCACCCTGCACCACTGGCGTTGCTTGTTCGAACTCTCGTGCTTCCACACCTCGTCGGCGGCAGCCCAGAGCTTCAGGTACGAGAGAAACTCGGATTTCTCGTCCTTCCATTTGGCATGGGCCTGATCGGCGGTTGCCGCCTGTTCCTGCGGCCGGTCGCGGGGATCATTCACTGACAGTGCGGCGGCGATGACCAGTATCTCCTTGAGGCAGTCCAGCTCGTGCGCGGCGAGGATCATGCGGCCGATCTTCGGATCGAGGGGTAGCCTGGCCAGTTCGATGCCGACCCTGGTCAGTTCCTTGGTCGCCTCGTCCAGCGCGCCGAGTTCCGCGAGCAGGTTATAGCCGTCGGTAATCATGCGCGGCAGTGGCGCTTCGAGGAAAGGGAAATCCTCGACCTCGCCCAGATGCAAGGATTTCATGCGCAGGATCACGCCGGCCAGGCTGGAGCGCAGGATTTCCGGCTCGGTGTAGGGCGCGCGCCGGTTGAAATCCTCCTCGTCATAAAGCTTGAAACAGACGCCCGCCGAGACGCGGCCGCAGCGCCCGGCGCGCTGACTGGCCGCCGCACGCGAGATCGGCTCGACCTGGAGTTGCTCGACCTTGTTGCGATGCGAGTAGCGTTTGACGCGGGCAAGGCCCGAATCGATCACGTAGCGGATGCCGGGCACGGTGAGCGAGGTTTCGGCGACGTTGGTCGCCAGCACCACGCGCTGCCCCTGGTGCGCCGCGAAGACGCGGCCCTGCTCCACCGCCGTCTGCCGCGCGAACAGTGGCAGCACGTCGAGTCCGGGCGGGTGGTGTTTCCTTAGCGCCTCGGCCGCCTCGCGGATCTCCCGCTCGCCGGGCAGGAACACGAGGATATCGCCCGGCCCCGTGCGATGAGCCTCGTCGACGGCATCGACGATGGCGTCGTTGAGGTCCATGTCCTTCATTTCCTGCCAGGGACGGAAGCGGGTCTCGATGGGATAGAGGCGACCCGAAACCTCGATCACCGGTGCCGCGTTTCCGTCACTGGCGAAGTGCCGGCTGAAGCGTTCGGCATCGAGCGTGGCCGAGGTGACGATGAGCTTCAAATCCCGCCGTCTCGCCAGCACCGACTTCAGGTAGCCGAGCAGGAAGTCGATATTCAGGCTGCGCTCGTGCGCCTCGTCGATCAATAGCGTGTCGTACTGGCGCAGCAGCGGATCGGTCTGCGTCTCGGCCAGCAGGATGCCGTCGGTCATCAGCTTGATGTAGGAAGACGGCGTGACCTGGTCGCTGAAACGAATCTTGAAACCGACATGGCGGCCGAGTTCCGACTTGAGTTCCTCGCTGATGCGCGCCGCCGTGGCGCGCGCGGCGATGCGCCGCGGCTGGGTGTGGCCGATGAAACCATTGAGCCCGCGGCCGAGTTCGAGGCAGATTTTCGGCAGTTGCGTGGTCTTGCCCGAGCCGGTCTCGCCGCAGATCACCACCACCTGATGCGCGCGAATCGCCGCGGCGATCTCCTCCCGTCGCTGATTGACCGGCAGGGTTTCGTCGAAGACCAGCGCTGGCCGCGCGGCCAGGCGGGCCGCCGGATCAAATCTCATTGCACCAGTTTGTGGACGGTGAAGATGCCGAGCCCGGTCATCAGGAGCGAGCCGCCCAGATGCAGGGAAACCGCGCCCAGCGCCCAGCCGTACTCGGCGCGCTGGATCAGTGCCACGACCTCGGCGGAAAAGGTGGAAAAAGTGGTCAGCCCGCCGAGCACGCCGGTGATGAAGAACAGGCGCAATTCCGGCGACAGATCGGCATTGAGATGGAACACCGTGACCGCCGCGCCGACCAGATAACCGCCGACCAGGTTGGCCGCCAGGGTGCCGAGCGGCACGGTGGGAAACAGCGGGTTGAGCATCAGCCCGAGACCCCAGCGACCCCATGCGCCGAGCATGGCGCCGAGGCCGATGACAAGTAGTCCGATCCAGTTCATCGCGCCGATTTTACGCCTGCCGGTAGAATTGCGGCTTCGCGCACACTCTGCACACTCCGAACCAATCCAACATCAACATGTCCGCCACCGAAAAGCCTTCGAACTTCATTCGTCATCTGATCGACGCCGATCTGGCCAGCGGCAGATACGCCTCGCGCCGCTGGTGCGGACAACCCGGCCCGGCCGTCCTGCAAAAGGTCGGCGCTGGTGACACGGCGAAAATCCGCACCCGCTTCCCGCCAGAACCCAACGGCTACCTGCACTTCGGCCATGCCAAGTCGATCTGCCTCAACTTCGGCCTGGCGCGGGATTACGGCGGCGCCTGCCACCTGCGCTTCGACGACACCAACCCCGAAAAGGAAGACCAGGAATATGTCGATGCGATCGTCGAGTCGGTGCGCTGGCTTGGGTTCGACTGGGGCGAACATCTGTATTACGCCTCGGGCTATTTCCAGTGGATGTACGAATTCGCCGAGAAACTGATCGAGGCCGGCGAAGCCTACGTCGATTCGCAAAGCGCGGAAGCCATGCGCGCCGGCCGCGGCACGCTGACCGCGCCGGGCGTCGATTCGCCGTTTCGCAATCGCGGCGTGACGGAAAGCCTCGACCTGTTTCGCCGCATGAAGGCCGGCGAATTTCCCGACGGCGCGCACGTGCTGCGGGCGAAGATCGACATGGCCTCCGGCAACATCAGTCTGCGCGATCCGGCCATCTACCGGATTCGCCACGCCGAGCACCATGCCACCGGCACGGCCTGGTGCATCTACCCGATGTATACCTTCGCCCATCCGATCGAGGACGCGCTGGAGAACATCACGCATTCCATCTGCACCCTCGAATTCGAGGATCAGCGGCCGTTCTACGACTGGCTGCTGACCCGCCTGGCACGGCTCGGCTGCATCAATCCGCCGCCGCCGCAACAGATCGAATTCGCCCGCCTCAACCTTTCCTACACCGTGCTCTCCAAGCGCAAGCTGATCCAGCTGGTGACGGAAGGCCATGTCGGCGGCTGGGACGACCCGCGCCTGCCGACCCTGGTCGGCGCCCGCCGGCGCGGCTTCACTCCGGAAGGTTTCCGCCGCTTTGCCGAAATGATCGGGGTCAGCAAATCCGATTCCTGGATCGACATCGGTGTGCTCGAAGACTGCCAGCGCGAACACCTGAATGAAACCGCACCGCGCCGCATCGCCGTGCTCGATCCGCTCAAGCTGGTCATCGACAACTACCCCGCGGGGCAGGAAGAGGAATGCCACGCCCCCAACCATCCGCAAAAGCCGGAGTGGGGCAAGCGGCCGGTTCCCTTCTCGCGCGAGTTGTGGATCGAGCGCGAGGACTTCATGGAAACGCCGGCCAAGGGTTACTTCCGGCTCTTTCCCGGCAACAGGGTGCGGCTGCGTTACGGCTTCGTCATCGAGTGCACCGGCTGCGAGAAGGACGAGTGCGGCAACCTCGTCGCCGTGCATTGCAACTACTTTACCGACTCGAAGTCCGGCACGCCGGGAGCCGACACCTACAAGACCAAGGGCAACATCCACTGGCTCTCCGCGCCCCACGCCGTTGCCGCCGAAGTCCGCCTCTACGACCGGCTGTTCACCGCCCTGGCACCGGGCGCCGGCGAGCGCGATTTTCTCGCCGACCTCAATCCGGAATCGCTACGCGTCATCACCGCCCGGATCGAACCGGCGCTGGTGGATGCGGCGGCCGAAGCGCGTTTCCAGTTCGAACGCCATGGCTATTTCGTCGCCGACCGCAAGGACTCGCGCCCCGGCGCGCCGGTGTTCAACCGCGCGGTGACCTTGAAGGATTCGTGGGGGAAAACGGGAAAATGAGCCGGCAAATGACCGGCGCCAGGGGGAACGCGCGGAGCATATGACTCGGGCAGAATGGCGGAGAGGGTGGGATTCGAACCCACGGTAGGCTTGCACCTACGCCTGATTTCGAGTCAGGTACATTCGACCACTCTGCCACCTCTCCGCGCGGCGCGCATTATAACCGGCGATTGGCGCTGCCGGACTGTTGCGAGGTAACGCGAGGTAACTATTTGCTGCCACACCTGCACCTGATGCACCTGCCTCCCCTGCTGCTGGCGCGTTTGCGGCGGAGGGTTGCATTCGGCCTGGGCGCGTTGCTGGTCGCGGCCCTGGTCTGGCTGGCCTGGAGCCATTACACCGCGCCGCTGCCGCCGCCAGCCGAAGCGGGCGAACTGGTGGTCGCCACGCTGGTTTCGCCCGGCCTGTTCATGCGCGAAACCACCGATGGCGACCAGCCCCTGGAGAGCGGCGCCGACCATGACCTGGCTGCCGAATTCGCCAAAAGCCTCGGCCTGCCGGCGCGCTTCATCGTCGCCGCCGATGCGTTCGAACTGGTCGAGCTGGTCGCCACCGGCCGCGCGCACATGGCGATGTCATTACCGATCGGCAACGGCGAGCTGACGTTCTCGCAGCCGGTACGCGGCAGCGAGCCCTGGCTGGTCGGCCGGGACGATGCGCTGGAACCGGGCGAACCCGCCGCGCTGGCCGCGCGGCCGATCGAGGTAGTCGCCGGCTCGCCGCTGGCCGACACGCTGCGCGGGCTTGGCATCGACCCGCCGCCGCAGGTGATCGAGGTGCCGGAGATCGACGAAATGGGCCTGCTCGCCCGCGTCGCCGCGGGCCGGACGCCGCTCGCCGCGGTGCATGACATCCACCTCGACCTGGCCAACAATTTCTATCCCCAACTCAAGCCGCTGCTCCGCCTGCCGGGCAGGATCGAACTGGGCTGGGGCTTTGCCCGCCACGGCGGCAAGCCGCTCGTCGCGCAGGCCGACGAATTCATCGCCCGTGCCCGGCAGGACGGGCTCATGGCGCGCATCGACGATCGCTATTTCGGCCACATCAAGCGCGTCGATAACGCCGGCATCAGCCGTTTCCTCGACGACATGCGCACCCGCCTGCCCGCCTTCCGCCGTTACTTCCAGGCCGCGCAGGAGCTGACCGGCCTCGACTGGCGGCTGATCGCCGCGCTGGCCTATCAGGAATCGCACTGGGATCCGCTCGCCACCTCGCCGACCAACGTCCGCGGCATCATGATGCTGACCGAGGAGACCGCCGACCACCTCGGGGTCAAGAACCGGCTCGATGCAGCGGAAAGCATCCATGCCGGCGCGCGTTATCTCGCCGAGCTGATCGACCAGCTTCCCGGCAAGGCCAAGCCGCCCGACCGCCTCTGGCTCGGGCTGGCGGCCTACAACCTGGGCATGGGACATTTACGCGGGGCGCAGGCGATTGCCCGCGGCATGAAACGCGACCCGGACAGCTGGTACGACATGAAGCAGGTCCTGCCGCAACTGGCGCGGCCGGAAATCGCCGCACGGCTCAAGTCTGGGCCCGCGCGCGGCGGCGAGGCGGTGATCCTCGCCGACAACGTGCATACCTATTACGACATCCTCAGCCGCTTCGAGCCGCCCTACGCCACGCCCTTCCCCCGCCCGCTCATGCAGCGCTGATTTCCTCCAGCCCGCCCATCCATGGCCGCAGCGCTGCCGGCACGGTGACGCTGCCATCGGCGTTCTGATAGTTTTCCAGCACCGCGACCAGCGTGCGGCCGACTGCCAGACCCGAGCCGTTCAGGGTATGCGCCAGTTCGTTCTTGCCCTTGGCATTGCGAAAGCGCGCCTGCATGCGCCGCGCCTGGAAGGCCTCGAAATTCGAGCAGGAGGAAATCTCGCGATACACGTTCTGCGCCGGCAGCCAGACTTCGAGATCAAAGGTCCTGGCCGCCGCGAAGCCCATGTCGCCAGCGCAGAGCGCGACGCGGCGATAGGGCAGTTCGAGCTTCTCGAGGATCGCCTCGGCATGGCGGGTGAGTTCCTCGTGCGCCGCCGGCGAGGCTTCGGGATGGACGATCTGCACCAGCTCGACCTTGTCGAACTGGTGCTGGCGGATCATGCCGCGCACGTCGCGGCCGCCGGAGCCGGCTTCCGAGCGAAAGCACGGCGTATGACAGACGAATTTCAGCGGCAGCACGGCGGCATCGAGGATTTCGTCGCGCACGAGGTTGGTCACCGGCACCTCGGCGGTCGGGATCAGATACAGCGGTTCCTGCTCGCCACGCGGCACCTTGAACAGATCTTCCTCGAACTTCGGCAGCTGGCCGGTGCCGAACAGGCTCGCCGCATTGACCAGATAGGGCGCGTAGATTTCGGTGTAGCCGTGCTCATTGACATGGGTGTCGAGCATGAACTGGGCGAGCGCCCGGTGCAGGCGGGCGATGCCGCCCTTGAGCAACGAAAAACGCGCGCCGGAAATCTTCGCCGCGGCGGCAAAGTCGATCTGCCCCAGCGCCTCGCCCAGATCGGCGTGATCCCTCGGCGTGAAGTCGAAGCGCCGCGGTTCGCCCCAGCGCTTGAGCTCGACATTGGCGCGCTCGTCGGCGCCATCCGGCACCGAGTCCTGCGGCAGATTGGGCAGGGCGGCGAGCACGGCATGGAATTTTTCCAGGAGCCGGTCGAGTTCGGCCTCGGCCGCCTTGAGCGCCTCGCCCAGCGTGCCGACTTCGGCCAGCGCCGCTTGCGCCTCGGCTTCCTGGCCCTTGGCCTTGTGGATGCCGATCTGTTTGGAGAGCGCATTGCGCCGCGCCTGCAAATCCTGGGTGCGCGTCTGCACGGCCTTGCGCTCGGCCTCGAGGGCGCGGAAGGCGTCGAGGTCGACCGGCTTGCCACGCCGGGCAAGTCCCGCGGCGACGGCATCGAGATTGGAACGGAGCAGTTGAATGTCGAGCATGTAAGTTCTTTATCGTTGCGGAAAAACTGCTTTTGAGATGGCCGCGCCACAGGCAAGGAAGTGCGGATTATAACGAGCCCCCATCATCCCGCCCCGCCGTTCCCGCCCCCCGTCATTCCGGACGGGCCGCCAGGCCTGATCCGGAATCCAGGCGGTGGCTTTACGAAGTACCGAGGGTCATCCCTGGATTCCGGGTCAAGCCCGGAATGACGACATAAAAGGGGATTTCGGGTCAGGCCCGGAATGACGGTGCGCCGGGGCCGTCGCCCCGGACTTGATCCGGAGCCGGAATGACGAAACAAAAAGGGGATTCCGGGCCTGCCTCGCCGTCCCCTCCCCCGTCATTCCGGACGGGCGTAGCCCGAGCCGGAATCCAGGCGGGGGCTTTACGAAGTACCGAGGGGCATCCCTGGATTCCGGGTCAAGCCCGGAATGACGCAATAAAAGGGGATTTCGGGTCAAGCCCGGAATGACGACATAAAAGGGGATTCCCTCACTTCTTCGCCTTGCGCTCCAGCTCGCGCAGGTGGGCGAGTTTCTCGCCGATCTTCTGCTCCAGGCCGCGCGGCGTCGGTTCATACCAGCGCACGGACGGCATCCCCTCGGGAAAGTAATCGACCCCGGCGGCATAGGCTTCCGGTTCGTCATGGGCATAGCGGTAGTCGGCGCCGAAGCCGAGTTCCTGCATCAATTTCGTCGGCGCATTGCGCAGATGCCCGGGCACCGGACGGCTCTTGTCCTGCCGCACGAAGGCGCGCGCCGCGTTCCAGGCGACATAGGCGGCATTCGATTTCGGCGCCACCGCCAGATACAGCACCGCGTTGCCCAGCGCCAGCTCGCCTTCCGGACTGCCGAGGCGTTCGTAAATGGCGCAGGCATCGAGCGCGACCTGCTGCGCGCGCGGGTCGGCGAGGCCGATGTCCTCGATCGCCATGCGCACGATGCGGCGGGCAAGGTAGAGCGGATCGGCGCCGCCGTCGAGCATGCGCACCAGCCAGTACAGCGCCGCATCGGGATTCGAGCCGCGCACCGATTTATGCAGCGCGGAAATCTGGTCGTAGAAGGCATCGCCGCCCTTGTCGAAGCGGCGCAGATCGGCGGCCAGCACATCCGCCAGAAAGTCGGCGCTGACGAGACGGCGACCCGTCGTGGCGGCCGCCGTTTTGACCTGCTCCAGCACGTTCAGCAAGCGCCGCGCATCGCCGTCGGCATAGGCGATCAGCCGCTCGCGCGCCGCCGGCTCGAATTCCAGGTCGGCAAACGCCGCCGCCTGCGCCTTGGCGAACACCCGGCCCAGATCGTCCTCGCTCAGGCTTTTGAGCACATACACCGCCGCCCGCGAAAGCAGCGCCGAATTCACCTCGAACGAAGGATTCTCGGTCGTCGCGCCGACGAAGGTCACCGTGCCGTTTTCGACATAGGGCAAAAACGCATCCTGCTGCGCCTTGTTGAAGCGATGCACCTCATCGACGAAGAGGATGGTGCGCCGCCCGAGCACGCGCTGGCTTTCCGCCTGCCGCATTGCCTCGCGGATGTCCTTGACCCCGGAAAACACCGCCGACAAAGCCACGAATTCCGCCGCGAAAACCTCCGCCATCAAGCGCGCCAGCGTGGTCTTGCCCACCCCCGGCGGCCCCCACAGGATCATCGAGTGCGGCACCCCCGACTCGAACGCCAGGCGCAGCGGCTTGCCCGGCCCGGCCAGATGCGCCTGGCCCACCACATCATCCAGCGTTCGCGGCCGCAACTGCTCGGCCAGCGGCGCGTGCGGATTTTCCGCCGCGAACAGATCGCTCACAGCCGATCGAGCGGGCTGACCACGCCACGCCCGCCCTTGTTCAGCACATGCGTATAGATCATCGTCGTAGAAACATCGGAATGACCGAGCAACTCCTGCACGGTGCGAATGTCATAGCCAGACTGCAAGATGTGTGTCGCAAAGCTATGGCGCAAGGTGTGCGGCGAAGTCGGCTTGGCGATGCTCGCCGCCAACGCCGCTTTTTTTACGTAGCGCTGCACCTGTTTTTCCTCGACATGATGACGGTGTTGCGCTTTGCCGCGCGGATCAACCGAGTAATTCTTCGCGGCAAACACATACTGCCAGCCCCATTCCTTGGCGGCATCGGGATACTTGACCGCCAGCGCATCCGGCAACCAGACATCCACCTTGCCCAACGCCAAATCCTGCTCGTACCACTCGCGACGCAAAGCCAGTTGCGCACGCATCGCTTCCAGCAAACTCTCTGGCAACATGGTCACCCTATCCTTGCCGCCCTTGCCATCGCGCACAATGATTTCCCTGCGTGTCAATTCAACATCCTTCACCCGCAAGCGCACCGCCTCCATCAAGCGCATGCCCGTACCGTACAGCAGCTTGATGATCAAACCGATCGGCGCTGGCGCTGCCTCGGCTTCCCTCAACAGCGCTTGCACTTCCAAAGCTGTCAACACCACCGGCAAGCGGCGCGGTTTTTTGGAACGCTCGAAACCATCGAGCCACGGCAGTTCGACTGCCAGCACATCCCGATACAAAAACAAAATTGCCGATAGCGCCTGGTTCTGGGTCGAGCTGGACACATGCCGCTCAGTGGCCAGATAAGTTAAAAACAGCTCCACCTCGGCAGCCCCCATTTCGCCTGGATGACGCTTGCTGTGATACAGAATGAATTGCCTGATCCATGAAGTATAGGTATTCTCGGTACTCAAGCTATAGTGCTTGAAGCGAATCTTGTCACGCACTTGATCGAGTAATTTCTTTGGCTGCAAAGCTGTCGTTTTTGTTTGCATAGCTTGTCCTGCTAACTTATGTTTTAATTGTTACTAACAACAAGTTAATATTAATTAATCATGATTGTACGACATATTATCCAGATTATTGGACAGGTAATGTCGTATACATTACGTTAGGCGCCGTACTGACGATGGCATACATGTTCACAGGAGACATCGCATGAAACGCATTCTTCTCGTTGACCTGGCAGAGCGTGAACTCAAGAAAAGAACCGAGCTCCGTGGAGAAATCGCTAAGACATCTTCACCGAAGACTCCCCCCGCAGAGGCACACGAAAAGCCCGTGCGCGGAAAGAAGAAATCCGCAGCCAAGGCCCCTGCCAAGCAATCAATTGATTCAGGGTTCACCCGTCGTCTTCGCTAGGCTTCGCAATAGCGCTGCCTAACAACTCATTCAAGCCGACGCCTTCGGCGCGGCTTAACTAAGGCGTTGGAGTGCTGGGCCGGTAGCTGAATAGACTGTCCATGTTTTGGACACTTTTAGCTTTTTGGGCTTCCATTTTATGGTCTATGTTGTTAAGTGTCCGTAATTCAAGAGTAGCCGGGCGGCTTCGCCGCCCGCCGCCGGAGCCACTTCGCGGCGCCCAGGCGGCGGGCAAGCCCAGCGCCCCTAGTGACCAGAACCTTATTTTTCAAGCGAGTGGCACGGAAACAACCCCAAAACCGTCTGCATGAGGCGCAGCGCGACCCCACTGCCCCGGCGACCAGAACCTTATTTTCCAAGCGAGTGGCACGGAAACAACCCCAAAACCGTCTGCATGGAGAAATCGCACCCCAACCTAGCGTTCGAACGGACACGAATACCACAGAATTACAGACCCACACCGAGCGCGTGCCGCTCAACTTTACGTTGGGCGTCATGGTGGATTTCCCCATTGCATATCTTGACGATCTAATCGGAGGCAATGTGTGATTGATTTCCTAGATTGGGTAGCGCGCGCGGGTGGAATGGTAGCCATCCTATTTATTGCCCTCGGTTTCGTATTCCGTGAGAAATGGAAGCAAATTCTGCAACGGTCTCTTGCCGAAGATATTGAAAGGCTAAAGAGCGAGCTAGTAATAAGCCAGGCCGAGCATGCAGCAAGCCTGACTCCACAACTAGAACAGATCAAACATGACTTTCAACAAAAGCTTGAAGCCTACAAAGTTTCCCTTATTGCTCAAACGGAGGCCGTCAAAGCAAGGGAAGAGCTTCGTAAAACCATCGCTCTCCGGTATGCCGAAATCGAGTTCGAACGACTTGTTGCATTAGAGCGCGCTGCAGGCCCGATCACTTCATACTTGCTTTCCTTGGCAATAGTTGACGTGACCAACAAGTCTGTAGAAAACGGCAATCAAGCGTTAGACCGGCTACGATCACTTGGCGTGGCGGCAGACGAAGCAGAAATGTTCATGTCTTCGGAAGACCGGGTACTGATAATCGAACTGCAACAGCGACTACTTGCTGTTGCAAGCGACCACATCGGTTACCAGAAACCTGTTCTTACTCAAGATTGGGTGAAACGTTCTGGGCTACTTGAGCTTTCCTGCCGAGTACACACCAGTCTTAAGCAACGAATCGGTGAAATTGGAAAGCTATGAGAAGTGCAACGCCCGCGCGCTGTCGCCCAACCAATCATTCCACCGGACCTGCGCAAAAAGCCGCGCAGGCCGGTGAATTCAGACGTTATGCGTTTCAAAGCACCGATCCATCCAACCAAGGAGATTAAAAATGGCAGATCCCAGAGCGTTCATCAGTTTTGACTTCGACCACAACGAAACCGAGAAGAATCTCTTTGTCGGGCAGGCGAAGAACTCCAAGACTCCATTTTCAATTCAGGATTGGTCGGCCAAATCATCAATGCCGCAGTCCCAATGGGAAGCTATCGTAAAGGACAAGATCAACAAGGCGAACATGCTCATTGTTCTAGTCGGAAAGACGATGGCAAGCGCAACAGGCGTACCAAAAGAAATCAAGATGGCAAAAGACCAAAGCGTTCCCGTCTTTGGCGTCTACGTTGATGGCGCAGATTCATCAAGTAATCTACCTGACGGTCTTCAACGCAATCGCACAATCGCCTGGGACTGGGAAAAGATTGCCAACGCGATTGACCAGATGATGGGTGAAGGCAAGAACAAGAAATGAAAAAAGCACTCGTCGTAGGAATCAATGACTATCCATCATCGCCGCTCAGCGGATGCGTGAACGATGCTAACGCCATCGGAACTATCCTTGAATCTCACGGCGACGGCTCGCCCAATTTTGGCATTCGCCTCTTAACCAGCCCAAGCACTGTAATTACGCGTCCTGTACTTAGAGAAGCCATTGAGCAGTTATTCACTGGTGATGCAGATATGGCGCTGCTCTATTTTTCTGGGCACGGCTACGTCAAAAGCACCGGAGGCTATCTCGTCACCACCGACGCAAAAAAATACGATGAGGGTGTGTCGATGGATGATGTGCTTGCCCTAGCAAACCAATCAAAGGCAAAAAATAAGGTAATCATCTTAGATTGCTGCCATTCAGGTGCAATGGGTACGCCGAGCTTGGGTGCCGCCACCATTGCTCAATTGTCCGAGGGTCTTTCAGTTCTCACCGCCAGCCGAGATACGGAGTACGCAATTGAGGTTAATGGCTCGGGAGTGTTTACCTCATTGGTTATTGATGCACTTCAAGGCGGTGCAGCAGACCTGCGCGGGAACATCACCCCAGGATCACTATACGCATACGTCGATGAGGCGCTCGGCGCTTGGGATCAACGTCCGATTTTTAAGACCAACGTTACCAGTTTCGCCTCATTGCGTAAGCTTCCTCCCAAAGTGCCATTCGAGGTGATGCGAAGAATTACGCAATATTTCACGACTCCTGATTCCGAGCATAAGCTTGACCCGTCATATGAAGATACCGATACGCAGGCAAAGCCTGCCAACGTAGCTATCTTCAAGGACCTCCAGAAACTTCAAAGCGTAGGACTTGTTGTTCCTGTTGACGCGGAGTTTATGTACTTCGCTGCTTTAAACTCAAAGTCATGTCGCCTCACTGCACTCGGCTATCAATACTGGCGCCTTGTAAATGAGAAGAAGCTTTGATGTCGCGTCGCCAAAAACGCATAACCCGGCAGTCCACACGGACGCTGCGCGATAAAGCCGCGCAGCGCCGGTGACTTCTACGTTGGGGGCTTGCCAGTGGAACCAATTACCATGAAGTCGCAAGTCGACCCAGAGCATTTGCCTAGTCACCACGTTTGATTGGAGGCAACTTCTATGATTATTGAAATCGCCCTTGGAATCGTGCTTGCGGTAATAATTCTTTTGTTGCTGCCAACCATTATCGCTATGGGAATTGTTGCTGTCGGAATAGCCTTGGCAATTGGAGCAGTTGTGTTGGTTGTTATGGCAGTGCAGTTTGATCTAGCTTTTACGGCTACTGTCATTCTTCTGTTGTTGCCCGTTGCTTTTTTTCATTGGCGAGACAACAAGAATTTGGAAGGTATGCGTAAGAAGCTAGGCTATGAAGGCACAAGAGATTCTGAAGGTCTTGGTAAATGAAAGGCCGTGCCCCACTTAACGTTGGGGGTCATGATGGAATCCGTAGCTTCTTGGCCTTTGCCGTGGCACATCGTCGCTTCACTACACTGCGGGGCATTCCACCATGAGACCTTCTCAAACTCTCAAGCTGGCGATCAAGGCGTCTGATTTGCCAGTCCGAGAATACGTTCGCAATCTCGAACTTAAAATTGTGCAGTTGCAAAAGCGCAATGTGAAACTTGAGTGCGACTATCTGGCGCAAAAGACCGAGATCGCGGCCCTCAAAAAGAAGGTGGCGGCATACCATAAGAAAGGTCACGTCACGGTCGTTATCAACAGAACCCCGATTACGAAACCATAGTTTCATGGCCGATGCCCCCCCAACCCGGCAGTCCACGCGGACTCGCCGATAATGCCGGCGAGCCGGTGACTTCGACGTTGGGCGTCACATCAGCGCCATGTGGTCAGCGGTTGCCAAAAAACGTAAAATGAGCCTGAAATGTACAGGAGGGAGAAATGGCACTTACATCGATAGAAATCTGTGCTGGCGCAGGTGGTCAGGCTCTAGGCTTAGAGCAAGCTGGTTTTGATCACGTCAGCCTTGTAGAACTTGATGCGGCAGCTTGTCAAACCCTTCGAATCAACCGGAATCATTGGCACGTCACGGAAGGCGATCTCCATCACTATTCAGCCGAGAAGTGGAAAGGTGTCGAACTCCTTGCAGGCGGAGTACCTTGCCCGCCTTTTTCAAAGGCGGGCAAGCAATTAGGCAGCGAAGATGAACGCGACCTGTTTCCAGAAGCAATCAGGCTGGTCTCCGAGTGCAAGCCGCAGGCGGTAATGCTTGAAAATGTTCGTGGCTTACTCGATTCTGTTTTTGATGAATATCGCGCAAAAATCATTTCCGATCTAAAGAAATTAGGGTATGTCGCTGAGTGGCGGCTATTGAATGCAAGCGATTTTGGTGTACCGCAATTGCGTCCCCGTGTTGTTTTTGTGGCATTAAAGAAAAACGCAGCGGAGTATTTCAGTTGGCCGTCGGCTCTGGCTTCGCCACCGCCGACGGTTGGCGAGGCTCTTTGTGACCTGATGGCCGCCAATGGTTGGCGCGGCGCTAGGCAATGGCAAGAGCGCGCGTGTGACATTGCGCCAACGCTGGTTGGAGGTAGCAAGAAACACGGCGGCCCCGACCTTGGACCAACTAGAGCAAAGAAGGCATGGGCTTCGATTGGTGTGGATGGCATGGGAATAGCTGACGCAGCGCCCGAAAAAGATTTCGTCGGCATGCCTAGGCTTACTGTTCGCATGACTGCCCGCGTTCAAGGCTTTCCGGATCATTGGCAATTCAGCGGAAAGAAAACCGCCGCCTATCGTCAAATTGGCAATGCATTTCCTCCGCCCGTCGCCCATGCTGTTGGCGCACAGATTCAAGCGGCGCTAAATGCTGCCGCGAAACCAAAACTTAAGCGGGCGTAAGTGATGGTAAAAGCGAAAGTGCCAAAGGCAAAATCACCAAGAGGCGGTGCGCGCGGAAAGCTCCGCGCGCATTTTCTGGCGAACATTGGCCGCGTCATGGATTCGGAGGAATTACGCGTTGTTGCGGACAATCAGTCAGAGTGGGCGCGCCGTGTGCGTGAACTACGCACAGAAGAAGGCTATTTGATCCTTACGCACAACGACCGTAGCGAATTGAAGCCCGGCCAGTACTTACTTGAAACTCCGAAGCCACAACCGGCTTTTGAACGTGCAATTTCAAAAGAAGCCCGCGCCTACGTCCTTGATCGTAACGGCTTTACTTGCCAAATGTGCGGGGCGGTCGCCGGGGAGCCTCATCCATATGACCCAACGCGGAAAACGCGGCTTCATATCGGACACATCATTGATAAGAGCAAAGGCGGAAATGATGAGCCTTCCAACCTTCGGGCTATTTGCTCCATCTGTAACGAGGGGGCACAAAATGCCACGCTCATTCGTCCTGATCTCAAGCAGCTCCTAATTCAGATACGCAGAGCAACTTCGGCAGATCAGCTTGAAACGCTGAAGTGGCTAATTGCAAAATTCCCAAAACAGGCAGTCCAAGAAATTGCTGCCAAAAGTAAGTAGCGATGGACAGACTGCCCCCTGATCGCCGCTCAGAAAATATGCGGCAAATCCGGGGCAAAGATACAGCACCTGAACTAGCGGTACGCCAACTTTGCCGGGAAATTGGATTTTCAGGCTATCGCGTACACCGGAAAGACTTGCCAGGAAAACCTGATCTTGCATGGATCAGCCGGAAACTGGCAGTTTTTGTTCATGGTTGCTTTTGGCATGGGCACGACTGCGCTGAAGGTATTCGCAAACCAAAAACAAACAGGGACTATTGGATTCCAAAAATCGACCGGAACCAGCAGCGCGATGCTGAGAATATCGCCACACTACGCGCAGCAGGCTGGGAGGTCGCCGTTGTCTGGGAATGTGAAATCAGTGAGAAAGCTCGCCTTACAAAAAAGCTGCAACGGTTTCTATCCAAGGCGCCCAACAAATCGTTCCAGCGGACGCGCCAAAAAGCGGCGCGCCGCTGAACTCAAACTACAAGAGCTTCCCCGTGAGTGTCAAGGTAGGGATTCGTGATGGTTTTTCGTTGCCTTTCTCCCGAAGCGCGCAGCGCTTCGCTGATATTGATGTCGGGTGTTGCGTGTCCTTGAAATCCGCCCGCAGGGCGCACATTGGCAGTTCTGGTGTTGTCGTCTTTGTTTCGCAGGAACTGCGCAAGATGAAAGAACAAGGTTCGCGACAGCGACACTACAAACGGTCATTGATGCTGCTTTCATGCAGCAGACCCTGATGAAAGACGCACGCCGGGGGCTCCATTCGTTGGTCGAGGACACTCTGCCCATAGGCAGTCTCCTAGAGCTAAACGAGCATTCTCCGGCGCAGGTCTTGAACCTGTACTCATCAACGCAGCCATCCAGCGAAACCCTGCGCAACATGCCTGGCCTGTGCTTCCTCTGATGCTGACGGCGCTACGCTGCGGCCACGCCTTGGCCGTACAGCCGGAAATCCTCCCCGCGCCGCAGCACCGCCCAGGCCAGGCGCGCATTCTTCGCCGCCATCGCCACCACCGCTTTCCAATAGCCGCGTCGTCCTTCCACGTCGCGTGTCCAGCGGCTGATCGCGTCATCCTTCTTGCGGGCGCTTTGCAGTACGGATCGGGCGCCCAGGATCAGCAAGGTGCGCAAGTACCGATCCCCGGCCTTGGTGATTCGCCCCAACCGCTGCTTGCCGCCCGAGCTGTATTGCCCCGGCACCATCCCCAGCCAGGCGGCGAACTGCCGCCCGCTGGCGAAGTCATGCCCGTCGCCGATGGACGCCACGAGAGCGCTGGCCGTCGTCGGGCCGATGCCGGACAGCTGCATCAGGCGCCGGGCATCGGCATTGGCTTTGGCGCATTGCGCGATATGCCGGTCGTACTCGGCGATCCGTGCGTCGAGCCGTTCCAGATCGGTGATCGCGTCGGCCGCGACGGTGTTGCAATGGCCGGGCAAGTCTTCGAGCAATTGCACCAACTCGCGCCGGATCGTCTCGGCCTTTTGCGGCAGAACAATGCCCAGTTCCGCCAACAGGCCGCGCACGCGGTTGATGAGCGCCGTGCGTTGCGCGACGTAGCCTTGCCGGGCGCGATGCAGGAACAGTTCGCCTTGCTGCTCGACGGTCTTGACCGGCACGAAGCGCATCGCCGGCCGGCCCACCGCTTCGCAGATCGCGGCCGCGGCGGCGGCGTCATTCTTGCCGCGCTTGCCCGACATCCGGTAGGGGGCGACGAACTTTGGTGCGATCAGCCGCACGGTGTGTCCCTGCCGGGTCATTTCCCGCGCCCAGTGATGCGCGCCAGAGCCGGCTTCCATCCCAATCAGGCACGGCGGCAGGCTACCCGCAGGCTACCCGTTACTTCCAGCAGCTTGGCTCGTTTCACCGCTGGACGCTGCAAGGCTACTTTCCCCGTCGCATCGATTCCGTGCAGCGCGAATATTGAGTTCGCAAACCCCATCTTGGCACGTCGTTGCCGCTTCGCGCGAGGCTTCCGCCTCTCGCTCCGCCCAGGACGGGGAAGTCCCTTTCATTCGTTGGGCAGTAGTTGCGTCCGGCTGCAGCAGCTACTTTATTTTCTCATGCAGCCCTATAAAGCTGAAAGGAATTCATCATGACCACTACACTCTATCAACGTCTGGGTGGAGCTGATGGCATTGCCCGCCTCGTGGACGATGTCATAGCTGCACATCTGGATAACCCCATCGTCAAAACCCGCTTCGAGAACATCAAAGACATGGAACACGCTAAACGGATGGCACGCGAATTTTTCTGCGCAGGCTCCGGCGGCCCGGAACCCTACACGGGTAAGGACATGCTCGCCGCACATAAAGGCATGAACATCAGTGAGCAAGAGTACTTGGCGGTGACGGATGACATTGTCGGCGCAATGACCAAACATAAACTGGATGAGGGCACAAAGAATGACGTGATCGCCATTCTCTACTCGCTGAAGGGCAACATCATTCGCGTATGACAAAGCCTAACTCTGCATTCGAGAGGGACGCGCCAAAAGCGGCGCGATTTCATCATCTCCCACCGTGTCACCAGCGCCGACTTTTCGCGGAACAGTGGCGACGTGCGCCGGGGGGCTTCCCTATCGTCCCTTCCTACTGCCCATATCGATGGGTTTGTAGCGGGCCATGGCAAGTGTTCCAAACGGGATGCCTCTATGACACTTGATATCCCGGTTGGTTCACAGCAGAATGCGGCTATGAACAGACTTTTTCTACAGCCTCGTTAGGGCGCATAGCCCACCCATCCTCAAAGGAGAGTTTCGTGTCAGAAACAAACAAGGTCCGTATTGCAGAGTTCCTCGATCGAGTACTTTCTTCAGGCGATATTTCCGCCGCCGGCGAGTACTTTCATACCGACATGGTCGAAGAGGTCCCGTTTCCAGGCCAGGGGCCAGGTCTTGCTGGTCTCAAGGAAACGTTAGCCGGTCTGCGGACAGCCTTTCCCGACATGCGCTGGAACGTCCAAGAGCAGATTGCGGAAGACAGCCGAGTCTTGACGCGATTCGTTTGGGAAGGAACCCAGCGAGGTGATTTCCTGGGGATGCCTCCGACCAACCGCACTGTCAGTGTGTGGGGAATGGTCATTGACCAGTTTGAAGGGTCAAAGGTCAAGTCCACCCGGATCCTCATGGATACGATGAGTCTGATGCAGCAGCTTGGGGCGTTGCCCGGCGCTCCCGAATGAGTCCGCCCAAAACGGAGCCATCCAACTCGATGCAGGCGAAGAGCCGGCTTACAGCCGCCACGCCAATGCGCCCTAACCCTTCCTTCAAGCGGACCTGCCTACGGCAGGCCGCTTAAGTCCAACGTTGGGCAACAAGAAGTGCGTTGCGCATGCAGCACCTACAATCGAAAAACTCGCATAGGAGACCAGAGCAATGAGACCAAAACAGTTCGTCGTTAAGCCCGAGGAGCGGAGCCGTGCCCTCAACGTCATCGGCGTAAAGGTCACTGTCCTTGTTTCGGACGCGGCTTCACAATCTCAGCAGGTCACACTTCAGTCGGGCGACGAGGGAGCGGGGCCACCGCCGCACAGCCACGAATGGGACGAGTCGTTTTATATAACCAAAGGTCAAGTCCAATTTACATGTGGAGGCCAAACCACGACCTGCCTGCCCGGCACACTGGTATACGTCCCCGCCGGTACCATTCATGCGTTTAGCTTTGGCTCCGGCGGAGGCGAGATGCTGGAGGTCACAGGATCCGGAAGCAAGGCAGTCCAAATGTTCTCCGCACTGGATCGCGAGATTCCGCCAGGCCCGCCGGATGTCCCAAAAGTGGTCCAAGTGGCCGGCAACTACGGCGTCGCCTTTCACATCTGATGTTCCTTATCGCCCAACAATCGGTTCCAGGGGACGTCCCGCTTCGCGGGGCCGCCCCTGAACCGAAGCGTTGGGCCTCTTCACATGACGCTTGATCCGCAGCTCACCGGTAATGCCGGCCTCTACTACACCTGCTACCACCTCTCTCTGCTGGGGTGGAATGTCATGCCCACTGCGCGCAACGCTCCCTGCCGGGTCATTTCCCGCGCCCAGTGATGCGCGCCAGAGCAGGCTTCCATCCCAATCAGGCACGGCGGCAGGCTACCCGTTACTTCCAGCAGCTTGGCTCGTTTCACCACTGGACGCTGCAAGGCTACTTTCCCCGTCGTGAGTTCGCAAACCCCATCTTGGCACGTCGTTGCCGCTTCGCGCGAGGCTTCCGCCTCTCGCTCCGCCCAGGACGGGGAAGTCCCTTTCATTCGTTGGGGGTCATAAATGAATATATCTGCAGCCTTGCCACCTATCGCGATAGTTACCACCATTCTGGTGATTTTCGGTTATGTCGCGATTATTGGTGGTGTCGTTGCTTTTGTGGGCGCATTTGTGCGTGTCCTGCTTTTTCGAAAGTTGCCCATCCGGCTGACAGAGAATAGGGCTGAAATTAAATTTCTGGCCGGATCATTCGTGTCAGCCCTTCTCGGATGTGCATGGCTATTTCTTGCTCCTGCATACGGCGGTACATCTTGCACATTTTCAACTTCATCTCCCGTTGTTGTAACGACCACTCGTGAAAGTAAGATTGGCCCCAACGGCGAAACAATCGAAATTATTAGTGCCAGTTCCACGATGACGGCATTGGGTTCCGAGGGTGGAAACTGTAAATCTGACAGAAAAACGTTCTATGAGGAGAATGGTTCTCGGGTAATTCCTCTATTCACCATTCCAATATTGTTTACTTTGTTCCCATGGATCTTTTACGCACTCAGAGTCCGGCCAATCATCGAAGCATTTCTAGCGTTCCTTCTGGGGGCTCAAATGGCAGTTGGCATGTCGTTGTATGGTGCAGCTTTCGGGCCAAGCGGTGTCATCATGCTTTTGGCGGCCTTGTCGGCGCTTCGTACTGAAAGAGCGCGAAGTTCTGCTGGGAGTCTCGAATGACTCAGCCAAACAACTCAGGTGCGTCTTATTCAAGACAGGCAAAAGCGTTCACATCATTTCGTCATGGCTGTACAAGCATTGAGTTGAGCCGTAGTGTGCTGCCGCCCAACAAATCGTTGCAGCGGACATTTGACCCGTCACCCATTTTTGCTGCCGCAAAAACGAGCGTCGCCTCAAATGCCGCTGAATTCAAGCGTTGAAGCTGTAGAAAAACCCACTTTTGATTGCAGAGCGGGCGTAAAAATGGCGCGAGTTCTTTCGCGTCATTTGTCTTTTTGTCGTTGGCTTTTCGGTCGCCGCCGTCCTGCCAGCGCCGACTTTTGACTCACGCCGCCGTCATTTCGTGTTTTCGGGCCTTTCCCACCCTTTCCCTACTGCCCATATCCATGGTGCGCCAGCTTCTCGATGTTGTGCACCAGGCAGTAGAGCTTCCACTGCCCGTCTACCTTCTGCTGGCCTCTGAGCGTGAAGCGATTCAGCCGCTTGTTGTGCCGCAGGTTGTCGGTGCGGTTGCTCTTCCGGATGTTGCCCTTGGCGCCCTTGCGATCCTCGGGGTTGGCTTCGAGCCAGTGGCGGAGTTTGCGGGCGTCGGTCTGGAGGCGTTCGATACGTTGCTGGGCCTTGGTGTCGAGACTGGGTTCGGTGGACTGGGTGTCGTTGTCGCGGTGGCGAGCGAGCATGGTCTGTGCAGCGGCTTCGAGTTTGGCGACCTGACGCTCGAAGTCGGCACGAGTGCCGCTCTTGGCTTTGGATGCATTGCTGGGCAGCTTGACGCCATCGATGGCGAACATCTCGCGGCCGATGAGGCCTTGCCGGTCACAGAGGTAGAGTATCTGGCTGAAGACCTCGGTGATGTCGTCGCCCAAGCCCGAGACGAAGGCGGCCAGCGTGGTGTAGTGCGGGACCGAGTCGCCGGACAGGGCCATGAAGATGACGTGATGGCGGCAGGCGTGTTCAATGCCCCGCGAACTGACGATGCCTTGGCTGTAGGCGAAGAGAATGACTTTGAGTAGCATGCCCGGTGACCAGGCGCTGGCGCCGGTTCGGTCGTTTTTGTAGCGGGCATCGAAGCGGGTGGGGTCGATCTCGTGATCGATCAGGTGGTTCAGCGCGTGCTCGAAGGTGCCGGGGAGCAGTTGCCGTTCAAGGTCGACGGCAATGAAGAAGCGCGGGCTGGTGTCGATGGGTTTGTAGCGGGCCATGAAATCTCCGAAATCTCAATCAGCCCTTATGACTCTTGTTATTCCATTTGGTTCACCGCAAAATGCGGCTATGAACAAAGTTTTTCTACAGCTTCGTTAGGCAACGAAAAGAGGAAACACATGCACCCAGTTCAGGAAGCAATTACCGGAAAGGAACAACAAGGGGACTTGTTTTCCCCATATCAAGCACTCGTTCAGTTTTACTGCGCCTTTAACTCACGCAACATGCAAATGATGTCGGAGAACTGGGCACAATCTGACGACATTGCAATGGACAACCCTCTGGGCGGCATCAAGCGCGGCTGGACTGAAATTCAGCCGGTTTATGAGCGCATTTTTAACGGCTCCGCCGAGGTTTACGTTGAGTATTTCGACTACACCATCCACGAAACAGACGGGATGTTCTATGCCGTAGGAAGAGAACGCGGATATTTCCGCTTGAGTGGAGAAGAAATAACGCTTGCCATCCGAACCAGCCGTATTTTCAAAAGACTCAATGGTCGCTGGAAGCAGGTTCACCATCACGGGTCAATTGAAGACCCGCAGTTGTTGGCTAAGTATCAGGCGGCTGTGCTGGGCAAAAAGGCGTGAGAATGGCATAACATTGCGGTCAAGCGGGACGCGCCAAAAGCGGCGCGCCCCTTACCTTTACGTTGAGGCTGTAGAAAAACCCAATTTTGAAAATTGCTATGGCCACAAAGAAAAATCGACCTCTTAGAACGCGCTGTAGTGGCCGATCTGCAAGCGGGGAATGGTCAAGCAACCCCCGAAATCGCACCTTGCCGACCCCTCAAGGGGTTTTTCTACAACCTCGTTGGGCCGCTTGAAGCGCTCGCATCGTCGCTTGACAGGCGTACGTAATAGCGTACCATGGCGCTTCCTTAAAGGAGCACGAAATGGACACGCTTACCGCCAGCGAAGCTCGCGCAAACCTGTACCGACTCATTGACCAGACAGTTGAGTCTCATGAACCCATCATCATTTCTGGAAAGCGCAGCAATGCCGTGTTGCTCTCCGCGGAAGATTGGAGCGCAATTCAGGAAACCCTATACCTATTGGCCGTGCCTGGCATGCGCGAGTCCATCAAAGCCGGCATGGCCGAGCCCCTCGCAAAAAGCTCGAAGGCCCTTAAGTGGTAAGTTGGGAAATTATATATGCCAAGCAAGCAATGAAGGACGCAAAGAAGCTTGCTGCAAGTGGTCTTAAACTAAAAGCCCAAGAACTGCTCGCGGTTCTTGCCGACGACCCATTTAAAAATCCACCACCCTTCGAAAAGTTGGTCGGCGATCTTGCCGGCGCATACTCTCGTCGCATCAATATTCAGCACCGTATCGTATACGAAGTTTTTATTAAAGAGAGAAGCGTTCGTGTCCTGCGTATGTGGACGCACTATGAATGAGCAGGCTAACCCATTCATCAACACGGACGCTGCGCGATAAAACCGTGCAGCGTCGGTCATGTCAGAGGTTAGCCGTCTATGGCAAAGGTGGATCGAATGTCTATTACTCTTGCGTTTGACGTGTATGGAACACTAATCGATGCACACGGCATCGTTGCGGCGTTACAGGACATAGTCGGCAACAAGGCTGAGGAATTTTCTCGCACCTGGCGCGACAAGCAATTGGAATACTCCTTTCGACGAGGACTGATGCAGAATTACGAAAACTTCGCCGTTTGTACGAGCAATGCCCTTGATTACGCCTGTGCTTATTACAAAGCGCCACTCACCAAAGAGCAGAAAAATGAGTTGCTTGGTGTTTACCGCGTACTACCCGCATTCAAAGACGTGACAGAAGGTTTAGCTCGTTTGCAAGCAGCCAGTTTTCGAATATATGCATTTTCCAATGGCAGCGCAGATGCCGTCGAGATGTTACTTACCACGGCTGGCATCAGAGACTTTTTTCTTGGGGTCGTTAGCGTCGATGACCTAAAATCATTTAAACCTAACCCTGGTGTTTACAGCTATTTCTTGAGAAGGTCGGGTGCAACTTGCAGCAGTGCGTGGCTGATCTCAAGTAATCCATTCGATGTCATCGGGGCAATTTCGGCGGGCATGAGGGCTGTTTGGGTTAAGCGCTCTCCGGAGGCGATTTTTGATCCATGGGGGATAGAACCTACAATCACCGTAAGTAGCCTTGCTGACCTGAAAGAGCAAATTACTAAGTATCCAACGCTTGGGAACTAACGCGAGTGGCCGAACCCGGCAGTCAACCGGATGCCGCGCGGTAAAGCCGCGCAGCGCCGGTCAGTTTTCACATTAGCCCCGCAAGGCAAGCAAATTGAGGTGCCATGCAATCGAAAGATCACTGGGAAAACGTGTACTCAACCAAGGCCACGGATGAGGTCAGTTGGTTTCAAGAGCATGCCGAACTCTCCCTCAAGTTGATTCGAGACTCTGGCGTACCGCTCACCGCATCGATCATCGATGTCGGTGGCGGAGCATCAACGCTCGTAGACGACCTCTTGGCCAATGATTATGCAAGCGTTGCGGTTCTGGATCTTTCCGGCGCCGCCCTTGCTACGGCAAAGGTCAGGCTCGGCAATCGCGCCTCTGGCGTACAGTGGCTTGAGGCTAACGTCATCGAGGCCGAGTTTCCCGCGCATATTTACGATGTGTGGCACGATAGGGCGGTCTTTCACTTTCTAACCACGGCAGAAGAGCGGCAGGCCTATGTGCAGGCAGTGCTCCACGCGGTTAAGCCCGGCGGCCTCGTTATCGTGGCAACCTTTGCGGAAGATGGTCCCACCAAGTGCAGCGGGCTTCCGGTTATGCGCTACGGCGCAAATGAACTGCACGCGGAGTTTGGCGAGCCTTTTCTCCTGCTTGGGCATGAGCAGGAGTCACACCATACTCCCAGTGGCAACGAGCAAAAATTCGTTTACTGTTTCTGCCGCAAGATGGTTCCATAGTGTACGGAGTTAACAATCCGTTGCGGTCGCACCGGCCCTGACTCAAACGCTGGACTACCCCCACCGGGGGAAGGAGGTAACGTGCAATGAAGATATTATTTATCCTGAATGACGCGCCGTACGGTTCGGAGAAAACCTACAACGCCCTGCGCCTCGCGATGGCACTGCAAAAGGAACAACCGCAGAGCGAAATTTGCATTTTCCTGATGGCAGACTCGGTTACGGCCGCCTTGTCTGCTCAGGCCACTCCCCAGGGGTACTATAACATCGAGCGGATGCTTAAAGCCGTTATCGGGAAAGGTGGCCAGGTCAAAACTTGCGGCGCTTGCTCGGAAGCGCGTGGCATAAAAAACCTGGCCCTTCTCGAAGGGGTCGAAATCAGCACAATGAGCCAACTGTCGCAATGGACCGCCGAGTCGGACAAAGTGCTGGTCTTCTAGCGTCAATGCCCTTGAGCGCACCATTCAGTCGGCGGAGGAAGATAAAAGGAGGTGGTGGAAATGATGGACTGGGCAGGCGGGAGCGGGTGGATGGGTCTGGGCTGGATTTTTATGGTTCTTGTCTGGGTACTGATCATTCTCGGCGTCATCGCACTCGTTCGGTGGCTTGGGATGAGCAGCAGCGACCGCCGTGAAGCGCAGCGGAAAACCCCGCTCGAAATCCTCCAGGAACGCTATGCGCGCGGAGAGATTGAACGGGAAGAGTATGAACAGAAGCGCCGTGACCTTGAGGAGTATCGTTGATTTCCACATTCAGGAGAGTGAAAATGAAAAACGTAATCGCATTGATCGTCGCACTTGCAGCATCAGGCGCATGGGCAGATTCCGGGATCAAGTTCAACCTGGTTGACGAGAAAGGCATTGGTGCGGAGGTGGGCAGTATCGTTGCATCAGACTCGAAGTACGGGTTGGTACTGACGCCCGCTTTGCACGGACTTGCACCTGGTATTCACGGGTTCCACGTACACCAGAACCCGAGTTGCGATGCGAAGGAGAAAGACGGAAAGCGGATTCCCGCGCTTGCTGCTGGCGGACACCTTGATCCCGCGGGAACAAACAGGCACGGCGAGCCATGGGGCGAGGGCCATTTAGGTGATCTTCCGCCGTTGTACGTCGACGCTGCGGGCAATGCATCGCAGCCTGTTTTGGCGCCGCGTCTGAAAATCGCAGACCTCGCCGGGCGTTCGATCGTGATTCATGCGGGGGGCGACAACCACTCGGATCAGCCTGCTCCGCTCGGTGGCGGAGGACTGCGCGTTGCTTGTGGTGTCGTGAAATAGTGCCGGGCGGGCTCTAGCAGCCGATCGGTGGACCGGGAATGAGCCTGCGCAGATTCGGCATTCTATGCGGCATGCTGGCTCCGCTGCTTTGGCTGTCGCTCATTGGCGTGGCGGGGGCCCTGCGGCCGGATTTCGATCACGTCATGCATTACATCAGCGAACTTGGGGAACGCGGCAGTTCCACCGAGATCATGATGCGCTATGCCGCCTTCGAATTCACCGGCTTGCTGTATCTCTGTTTCGCCGCGGCTCTGCTGGCGACCTTCCGCGACGGAGGGTTGTCCATGGTGGCGGCGGGACTCATCGGTCTTGACGGGCTGGGGCGGATGGGTGCGGGAGTGTTCCCCTGCGACCCCGGCTGCGGGGGACTATCGTCCAGCCAGGCACTGCACCATCTGTTTGCCACCCTCGGTTTCCTCTCAGGCATCCTGGCCGCAATCGCGTGGGGCATCGCCTTCCGCCGCCATGCCGGGCTGCGGAGCTTGAGCGGGTACTCCGTCGGGGCCGGAATTCTGGCGCTGATTTTCCTTGTTCTCATGTCCTGGAGTCGGAATCCCGTGCATGCCCCGGGCCTGTTCGAACACCTCGCCAGCGGAGTGCTCTCGCTGTGGCTCCTGACATTCGCCGTTCGCCTGATGCGCACCCCCGAGGCAGGCTAAAAATGAAGTCGCTGGTTGCCCTGGTTGCGGAAATCCGGCGCTGCACGATTTGCGCGGAGCATCTGCCGCTCGGTCCGCGGCCGGTGTTGCAGGTGGCGTCCAGTGCGCGCATCCTGATCGCGGGACAGGCGCCGGGCCGAAAAGTCCATGCAACCGGCCTGCCCTTCAACGATGCCAGTGGCGAGCGCTTGCGCGCCTGGCTGGGGCTCTCGCGCCAGACGTTCTATGACGCAAGCCAGATCGCCATCGTGCCCATGGGCTTTTGCTATCCCGGCAGCGGACGCTCCGGCGATCTGCCGCCGCGCCCGGAATGCGCCGCGACCTGGCGCGCACCCTTGCTGGAACGACTTCCAAACCTGAAACTGACTCTGGTGATCGGGCAATACGCCCAGGCTTACCACCTGCCGGACGCCAGCTCCTCGGTGACCTCCGCCGTCCAGCGTTGGCAGGAGTATTGGCCCGCGGTGGTGCCCTTGCCGCATCCGAGCCCGCGCAACAACCGCTGGCTGAAAACCAATCCCTGGTTCGAGGCGGAGCTCGTGCCGGCGCTGCGCGCGCGGGTCGCGGCCGTGCTCGAACGGCGGGACTGAACCAGGGGCCTTCAGCGCAGCCGTCGCATCCAGCCCATGCGCGCGGCGAGCAGCAAGGTGATGAGCCCGAGCAGGGCGAACAGCGACGGAATCGCCCAGCCGCCGGCGAGCAACGCGGCGGCGGCGAGGCTGCCGACGACCATCAACAGCGCATTGACGATATTGTTGGCGGCGATCATCCGCGCCCGTTCGGCCGGGGCGCTGGCTTCCTGCAAGCGGGTGTAGAGCGGAACGGTGAACAATCCGCCGCAGAGCCCGATCAGCGTGAGATCGAAGAGCACGCGCGGCATGCCCGGCTGACGCAACAGGGTCAAGGTGTCGACGGCGAGCGCTGGCGGCGCGAACGATTGCGAGGCGAAAGAGAGGTCGAGGGCGAACAGGCCGAGGCCGAAGGCGCCGGCCAGTACCAGCGTTTGCCGGCGCTCCGTGCGCCGGCGGGTGATCCGCTCGCAGAGCAGGGAGCCGGCGCCGATGCCGGCGATGAAGGTCACCAAGAGCCAGGTCACGCTCGCCGCCTCGCCGCCGAGAATGGTTTTGGCATAACCCGGCAACTGGGCGAGGAATACAGCGCCATACAGCCAGAACCACGAGATGCCGAAAATCGCCCGCGCCACCTCGGGATTGCGCCGGGCCTCGCGCAGGATGGACAGGGTGGCGGCGAGCGGATTGCGGCTGACGCGCAAAGTCGGCGCTGGCGGCACGGCGGCAGGAATCTTGCGCGCGGCAAGAAATCCGCCCACGGCGATGACGAACCCTGCCGCACTGATCCAGCCCGTGGCGCCGGGCAGGGCGGCAAGCAGGCCGCCGAGCAGCGTGCCGCAGAGAATGGCGAGGAAGGTGCCGGCTTCGATCAGCGCGTTGCCGGCGAGCAGTTCCTCCGGCTTCAGATGTTGCGGCAGGATGGCGTACTTGATCGGGCCGAAGAAGGTGGAATGCAGGCCGAGCAGGAACAGCGATGCCATCAGGATTTCGAGGCTGCGCAGCGCGAAGCCCAGCCCGGCTATGAGCACGATGCAAAGTTCGAGCGCCTTGATCCAGCGCGCAAGCCAAGCCTTGTCGCGCTGATCGGCCAGCTCGCCGGCGGTGGCGGAGAAGAGGAAAAACGGCAGGATGAAAATGCCGGCGGCGAGGTTGGCGAGGATGCCGGGGGCGAGCGTAGTCCAGGCTGTCGCCTCGAAGGTGAGAAGGACGATCATCGCGTTCTTCAGCACGTTGTCGTTCATCGCGCCGAGGAACTGGGTGACGAACAGCGGCAGGAACCGCCGTTGCCGCAACAGTTCGCCGGGGGCATTCATGCTTTGAGCAACGCCTCGCGGCTGCCGAGCCAGCGCCGAAGGTGGGCTTCGGCATCTTCCGGCGCGGCGGACAACAGGGTTTCCGCCAGATGCCGGGCCTGCTCGACGAGGGCGGCATCTTCGAGGTCGGCATAGCGCAGCAGCGGCAGGCCGCTCTGGCGGGCGCCGATGAATTCGCCGGGGCCGCGCAGGCGCAGGTCTTCGCGGGCGATGGCAAACCCGTCGCTGCTCTCGAAGATCACCTTCAGCCGGGCGCGGGCGAGTTCCGAGAGCGGCGGCTCGAACAACAGGACGCAGACCGACTCGCGGGCGCCACGGCCGACGCGGCCGCGCAACTGGTGGAGCTGGGCGAGGCCGAAGCGTTCGGCATGTTCGATCACCATCAGGCTGGCATTGGGCACGTCCACCCCGACTTCGATCACCGTGGTCGCCACCAGAAGCTGGATCCGTCCGGCGGCGAAGGCGGCCATCACGGCCGTTTTTTCCTCGCCCTTGAGCCGGCCATGGACGAGGCCGACGGCAAGCTGCGGCAGCTCCGCGCGCAGGCGGGCGTAGGTTTCCTCGGCAGTTTTCAGTTGCAGGGTTTCGCTCTCCTCGATCAGCGGACAGACCCAGTAGGCCTGGCCGCCCTGCCGGCAGGCCGCTTCGACGCGGGCGATCACTTCGTCGCGGCGGGCTGCGGAGACGAGCTTGGTGACGACCGGCGTGCGTCCGGGCGGAAGTTCGTCGAGCACCGAGACGTCGAGGTCGGCGTAATAGCTCATCGCCAGCGTGCGCGGAATCGGCGTGGCCGACATGATGAGTTGATGGGCAAAGCGCCCCTTCTCCTTGAGCGCGAGACGCTGGCGGACGCCGAAACGGTGCTGCTCATCGACGATGGCCAGGCCCAGCCGGGCGAACTCGACGCCTTCCTCGATCAGGGCATGCGTGCCGATGGCGATCGGCGTCTCGCCAGCGCCGACTTTTTGCGCGGCCGCGCGCTTCTCGCTTTTCTTCTGGCTGCCGGAAAGCCAGGCGACCTCGATGCCGAGCGGAGCAAACCAGGGCGCGAGCTTGCGGTAATGCTGCTCGGCGAGAATCTCGGTCGGCGCCATCAACGCGGCCTGGTGCCCGGCCTCCACCGCTTGCAGCATGGCCAGTGCGGCGACGAGGGTCTTGCCGCTACCGACATCGCCTTGCAGCAGGCGCTGCATCGGATGCGGCTGACCGAGATCGCCGGCAATCTCCCGCCAGGCGCGTTGTTGCGCGCCGGTCAGGCGAAAGGGCAGCGCCGCGAGCAGGCGTTGGGTGAGGCCGCCGCTGGCCGCAAGCCGCGGCGCGCCGCGCGCGCGACGGCCAAGGTAGGCGCGGCGCAGGGAAAGCTGCTGGGCCAGTAGTTCGTCGAACTGCATCCGCCGCCAGGCCGGATGCTGGCGCGATTCGAGCGCTTGCGGGCGGCTGCCCGCCGGCGGCGTGTGCAGCAGATGCAGCGCCTCGGCGAAGGTCGGCAGGCCGAGGCGGGAGCGCACCGGAGCGGGCAGGGTGTCGTCCAGATTGCAGCGCTCCAGCGCACGCGCGACCAGCCGGCGCAGGGTGGCCTGGCCAAGGCCGGCGGTGGTCGGATAGACCGGGGTCAGGGTTTGCGGCAGCGGCGCAGCGGGCGCGATCGCCTGAAAACGCGGATGAATCATCTCGTTGCCGAGGAAACCGTCGCGCAACTCGCCGAACAGGCGCAGCCGGGCACCGGGTTGCAGGGCTTTTTGCTGATTCGGATAGAAATTCAGAAAGCGCAGCGTCAGCATGCCGCTGGCATCACGCACCTGGACCACGAGCTGGCGGCGCGGACGGAAGGCGATTTCACTGCGCACCACCTCGACCTCGAATTGCGCCGGAGTCCCCGGAACGGCGGCGGCGACCGGCGTGATGCAGGTTTCATCCTCGTAGCGCAGCGGCAGGTGGAGGATGAAATCCTCGTCGCGGACCAGGCCCAGCCGCGCCAGGCGTGCCGCCAGCGTGTTGCTGGCGGGTTGTTTCTTGCTGCGGGATTCAGCCAAGCACCAGCACCGCGTCGGCTTCGACCAGCGCGCCGCGCGGCAGGGCCGCGACACCGACGGCGGCCCGCGCCGGATAGGGCGCGTTGAAATAACGCGCCATGGCTTCATTGACCTTGGCGAAGTGCGCCAGATCGGTCAGGTAGATGGTGACCCGCACGGCGTCGTTCAGGCTGCCGCCCGCGGCTTCGGCCACGGCCTTGAGATTCTCGAAGACGCGGGTGATCTGCGCCTCGATGCCGTCGACCAGTTGCATGGTGACGGGATCGAGTCCGATCTGGCCGGAGAGATAAACCGTATCGCCGGCCTTGACGGCTTGCGAATAGGGGCCGATGGCGGCGGGCGCGGCGGGCGTGGTGATGATTTCGCGGTTCATGGAAAACAAACTCCGGTTTGACCCCCCCCCTTCAGGGGGATAATCGGGATTGGAAGAAGCGTAACCTCTTCCAAGCTTTTTCGCCCGTTCACGGGCGTGGATTGAAACATGGAAGTTCCTGTGTGGTCGTCGGGTTTCATGCCGGCGGGTTTATGCCGGTCATTTTTTATTTTCGGTAAGCAGGATGCTGTCGGCGATGCCAAGTGCCTTCAAGCGGACCCGCGCCGCATCGGCCTCGGCGCGGGTGGCGAACGGCCCGGCCTGGACACGGGTCTCGATGAAGACCGGGACGCCGCCCTGCTCGAGCTTGCGGCGCAGCATCTCGGCGTTGGCCGGGGTGTCGAATACGCCCAGTTGCAGGCCGAAGCGACCGGCAGCCGGGCCTGCGTTCTGCTCGGACGGAGGGGCGGCCGAAGATGGCGCCGGGGGCGCCAGGCTCCCGCTGGCCTGCTGGGTCAGCGGTTTTTCCACGGGAGTTGCCGGCAACGATCCATCCTGCCCCGTGACACGGCTTTCCGGCACGGGGGGCGCCGGCGCGGCACGGGAAGCCGGCGGCGGCGACATCCAGGCCGGGATCGGCGGTGGCGCCTTCTGCGCCGTGTTGAAGATGACCAGGGAACCGAGCAGCCCGGCACCGAAGACCACCGCTAGCGCAATCCATTGCTTCAGGCGCGCCTTGCGTGCTTCGCTGTCCGGCGGTTCGTCCGTCCGGTCCATATCTGCGGGAAAGGAGGATGGAGGGGACGTCATCGCGGGGTTCCTTTTGTCATCATGTTTACTCACGGGCTGTCCTTGCGTAGCCTGTCCCCCGGATAATACCGTTTGTTGCAGCACAGTAAAATCCGATCAACCCGTGATTTGACCCATGTTTCTGGCCAAGAAAGTCATCGCTTCCCTGCTCCTGCCGCCGCTCGGGCCCGTGCTGCTGGCGCTGTTCGGACTCGTTCTCTCCCGCGCAAAAAGTCGGCGCTGGCGCTACGCCGGTCTGGTGCTTTCGACTGTTTCGCTCGGCCTGCTCGTCGCGCTCTCGCTGCCGATCGTCAGCGCCGCCCTGCTCGCGCCGCTGCAAACCCTGCCGCCGGCCACGCCTGCGCGGCTTTCCCGGGCGCAGGCGATTGTCGTGCTCGGCGCGGGCATTCGTCCGGCGGCAGCGGAATATGGCGGCGATACGGTGAATGCCCGGGGCCTGGAGCGCCTGCGCCATGCCGCACGCCTGGCGCGACAAACGCAACTGCCGTTGCTGGTGACCGGCGGCGCGCCCTTCGGCGGCCGCCCCGAGGCCGATACCATGGCCGAAACCTTGCACGACGATTTCGCGGTTGCCGTGCGCTGGCGCGAAACCGCCTCGCGCGATACGGCCGAGAATGCCGCCTTCTCCGCGGCCCTCCTGCATGCCGCGGGCATTCAGCGCATCGCGCTGGTCAGTCATGCCTGGCATCTGCCGCGCGCCGTGGCGCTGTTCGAGCAGGCCGGCCTCGAAGTGATCCCGGCACCGACCGCCGCCTACCGTCCGCCAGCGGATGCGCTGGTCCGCTGGCTGCCTTCCGCCGCGGCGCTGGAACGCAGTACCATCGCCCTGCATGAATATCTCGGACTTCTCCATGACTCACTCCCACGGAAAGCAACGCCATGAACGATGAACTACTGATCGGCCTCGTCTCGATCTCCGACCGCGCTTCGAGCGGGGTGTATGAAGACAAGGGCATCCCGGCCCTCAAGGACTGGTTTGCCGCGGCGCTGACCTCGCCCTGGCGGATGGAGAGCCGGCTGATCGCCGACGAGCAGCCGCTGATCGAGCGCACGCTGATCGAGCTGTGCGATAACCTCGGCTGTCACCTGGTGCTGACCACCGGCGGCACCGGCCCGGCCCGGCGCGATGTCACCCCGGAAGCCACGCTAGCGGTGGCGCACAAGGTGATGCCCGGCTTTGGCGAACAGATGCGGCGGGTCTCGCTGCACTTCGTGCCGACCGCCATCCTCTCCCGCCAGGTCGGCGCCATCAGGCAACATGCACGCGGCCAGTCCCTGATCCTCAACCTGCCCGGCCAGCCCAAGTCGATCAAGGAAACCCTCGAAGGGGTCAAGGATGCGCAAGGCAACAGCCTCGTTCCCGGCATCTTCGCCGCCGTGCCCTACTGCCTCGATCTGATCGGCGGGCCCTACATCGAAACCGACGAAAAGCTGGTCAAGGCCTTCCGCCCGAAAGCGGCGCTGCGTCCGCCGGCTAGCTGAACGACTGCGCCAGAAACCGGGCGATGACGAAGTCATCCCAGGTTTCGAGCTTCTCGGTTGGAAACAGCCGCGCCTGTTTGCCATCGAGGCTGAAGGTCAGCGCCACCTGCTCGCCGGCGGCGGTGCGCGGCAACGCCAGCCGTGCCGTCTCGCCAACCACGAGATCGTCGAGCAGCAGGCAGTCGGTCGCCAGGCCCTCGGCATCGGCATTCACGGCACGCGGCTTTTTGGTCAGCGTCTCGATGCCGACGCTGGCCTGGTTCGGTGCGGTTCGGGTGTAGCGGCGGGTGATGCCAATCAGCCAGTTGTCGCCGCCTTCCGGCTGGATGGCGAGCAAGGCGCCGACGTGCATCCAGTCGCGGCGCCCGACCTGCGCCTGTGCCCGCATGCCGCCCAGGCTGATGTCATCGACTGCCCAGCTTTCGACCTCGCTGGCATCGGCACGACCGGTGAGCCGCGCGTGGGCGGCGGCCAGTCCGTGCACCACGGCGATCCTGCTGGTCAACGGACGGCGGACGTGGTTGCGCACCGGCGGTTGCGGCGACCAGTACATCGCCAGATGCTCGAGCACGGCCAGTACGGTCGCCGTGTCGATGCCCGCGCCAAGGGACGCCGGCAACGGCTGGCCGGCCTGGATCGCCTGCCGCAGCGTCGTGACTGCCTCGACAGCCCGGGTACACGTAAAGAAGCGCAGTCCGGGCGTAACTTCCGGTAGGCGGCCGAGGCGTGCCGGCGGCTGCGGCTTGGTCGCATCGACCCAGTACATGCTGGTCGGCCAGACTTCGCGGATCAGCACCAGATGGGGCAGGAAATACGCAATCAGGCGCGCGGCCGCCTCGATCTGCAGCGGAGTCATCTGATCCATCGCCGAGGCGTTGAAGACCAGCACCTTCAGGTACTCCGCCTCGCCGGTGGTCGGCGCGTCGGCCATGCCGGCCGTGGCATGGAGCGACACGCCCTTTCTTTCGCTGTCCGCCTCGACCGCCGCCAGATAGGCAGTTCCGAGATCGAGCCAGAATTCGGCGCTGATCGGGCCATAACGAAACTGATCCCATCTCAGCCGCATGCCAAGGGCATGCAAGGTGCGCGCATGGAACAGCGACAGGTTCGCGCCAACCGTTTCACGCTCGGGTTTTCCGGCACCCTGCCAACGCTCCAGACAGTCCCGGTAAACCGCGGCGAGTTGTTGCCAGTAATCGTGGTTAAGCAGCCACAACCTGGACCCGTCCAGGTTGCCGGCGCGGCCACGCAACAGATAGGCCTGGGTCAGTTGCCGGGCATGGCGAATGACAGCTTCATCGAGGCGCAGCACGGTCTCGAGCCGCTGGGCCAGCTTGAACCCTTCGGCGCCCGGCAACGATTCGAGCCAGGCGGTGGCTTCTTCCAGCGCTTCCGGCGCCTCGCGCGCGGCGAGCTCGGCGAAAACGCGCCTGGCTTCGCGCGCATCGAGCAGCGGGTGATCTGCTTTGGGTGAAAACAGGCTAATCATGGCCGGTATGTTTTCCCGTCGTCGCTTGCGGTTTATCCATCTTCAGCCACTGGGCCAGCAAGGTCGCGCCCCAGGCCACGCCGAAGCCAGTGATGTCGGTGGCCACGGCGCCGAGTCCGCCACTACAGTTGGAGGCGGAGAGATCGACGTGCAGCCAGCATTTCTGGTCAGTGAAGCGTTGCAGGAACAGGGCCGCGAGGATGTGATCGGCCTCGCCTTCGAGCGTGCATTGCTTGATGTCGGCGACCTTCGATTCCAGCGCGGCGGCATAGTCGGCGGCCAATGGAAAGAGGCAAACTCGCTCGCCGCTGGCCTCGCCCGCGGCGAGCGCCAGCTCGGCGAGCCGCGGCTCGCTGGCGAACACCCCGCTCAGGCGCGTCCCCAGCGCGGTATGCATTGAGCCGGTGAGGGTGGCGAAATCGAGCAGCAGATCGGGCGCAGGTTTTTCGCGGCTGGCCAGGGTCAGGGTATCGGCCAGCACCATGCGGCCTTCGGCATCGGTATGCACGACCTCGACAGTGGTCCCGTCGAGCGCGGTGACAATGTCGTTCTGGTGATAGGCGGTGGATGAAATATGGTTGTGCGCGATCGCCAGCCAGCAGTCGAGCGCCAGCGGCAGCCGCATTTCCACCGCGGCCAGCGTCAACGCCAGCGCCACGGCGGAGCCGTTCATGTCCTCGTGCATCCCGGCCATGTAGCGCGCCGGCTTGAGATTGTGGCCGCCAGTATCGAAGCAGATCCCCTTGCCGACCAGGGCAACGCGCTTTTTCGCGTCTCCGCTCCCCTTGGGCTGCCAGGAGAGATGCACGATCGCCGCATCCTCGTGATGCGAGCCCTGGGCCACGGCGCAAAACGCACCGGCACCCATTTTTTTCAACTGCCGGAAATCGTATTCCTTGCAGCGCAGTCCGTATTCTTCGGCCAGGGCGCGGATCCGTTTGCGGTAACTCGCCGGCGTCAATGCGTTGGGCGCCATGGCGGTCAGTTCGCGGGCCAGCAGGTTGCCGCGCGCCAGCGCCTGTATTGGCGCCAGATCGGCGGCGATGAGCGGCGCGTAAAGCTCGATCCGCGCCAGCGGCTTGGCCAATTTTTTCTTTTTTGCCGGCAGCGGCACGCCATTGACCAGGGCAACGAAGGCCGCGTCGCGCGCCGTGTCGGCGTCCGCGGCCCGGATCACCAGGGCTTTCGGCGCTTCGTCGAGGAGCAGCATCAGCGCCTTGCGCAACTGCGTGAGTTGCTCGAAGCGGCTCATGCCTACGTCATGCATCGCCAGCACCACGCGCCGGCCGTCGGCCAGGTCGAGCGGGAGTGGCGTTTTCGCCAGTTCCACCGGTTTCATCTCCTTGCGCGCGAGCAGCGCCTGCCACGACGCACGCCAAGGCAGGTCGGCGGGCAACGCCGCGCTCCGCGGGACGAGGACGAGCACATGCCGTGCGTCATTCGTGAGCGAAAAATCACGTACCGGATGAAGTGCGATTCGTGGCAGGGACATGCGACGCTTCCGGGTAAAATGGCGCTTCGATTATAGGCCGGATAACCACTTGCCATGCGCCCCTACCTCGACCTGATGCGCCATGTGCTCGACCACGGTCACGAAAAATCCGACCGCACCGGCACCGGCACGCGTTCCGTGTTCGGTTATCAGATGCGCTTCGACCTGGCCGCCGGCTTTCCGCTGCTGACCACCAAGAAGTTGCATCTGCGCTCGATCATCCACGAGCTACTGTGGTTTCTCCGCGGCGAGACCAACATCCGCTATCTCAAGGAGAACGGGGTCTCGATCTGGAATGAATGGGCGACTGCCGACGGCGAGCTGGGGCCGGTGTATGGCCACCAGTGGCGCCATTGGCCGACGCGCGAGGGTGGCGAAATCGACCAGATCGCGCAGTTGATCGATGGCCTGAAAAACAATCCCGACTCGCGCCGTCACCTCGTCTCGGCCTGGAATCCGGCCGACATCCCGCGCATGAAGCTGCCGCCCTGCCATGCGCTGTTCCAGTTTTACGTCGCAGGCGGGCGCCTGTCCTGCCAGCTCTACCAGCGCAGCGCCGACATTTTCCTCGGCGTGCCGTTCAACATCGCCTCCTACGCCCTGTTCACCCTGATGGTGGCCCAGGTCTGCGATCTGGCGCCCGGCGAATTCGTGCACACCCTGGGCGATGCCCACCTGTACAACAACCACCTGGAGCAGACTCGCCTGCAGCTTTCCCGTGCGCTGCGGCCCTTGCCGACGATGCGGCTCAACCCGGCGGTGAAAGACATCTTCGCCTTCCGCTTCGAGGATTTCACGCTCGAAGGCTACGATCCGCATCCGCACATCCCGGCGCCGGTGGCGATATAAGACATGATCCTCGGCGGCGACATCGGCGGCACCAAGGTGTTGCTGGGATTGATGGAAGCCGGCCGGCCAGTAATCGAACGCCGTTACGCCAGCGCCGACTTTTCCGGCTTCGAGGCGGTACTCGCCCGCTTTCTGCGGGAGGCCGCATGCGACCCGCGGCAAATCACTGCCACCTGTCTCGCCCTTGCCGGCCCGCTAGCCGACGACGGCCGCACGGCACGCCTCACCCACCTGCCCTGGCACATCGACAGTGAGGCACTGGCACGCCGCTTCGGCCTGCCGCCGATCCGCTTGGTCAATGATTTCGCCGCCGCCGCACTGGCGGCGGTGATGGCCCCCGCAGCACAACGCAGCACCCTGCAGCCGGGCATTCCCCTGGCCGCCGCCCCCTGCCTGGTCGTCGGCGCGGGCACCGGCCTGGGCATGGCCATCGCGCTGCCCGAAGGGCAACGCTGGCGGATCATTCCCGGCGAAGGCGGCCATGCCGCCTTTGCGCCGGCCGACGACGAACAACTCGCGTTATGGCGTCATCTCACCGCGCGTCATGGTCGGGTTGGCTGGGAGATGGTGGTCTCGGGACCGGGGCTCGCCGCGATCCACGAATTCATCGCCGGGGAAAGCCTGCCGCCGGAAGAGATTTCAGCCCGCGCCCTGGCCTCTGCCGACGGCGCGGCGCGGCGGGCGCTGGAACTGTTTCTCGCCGCCTATGGCGCCTTTGCCGGCGACATGGCACTGGCCTGCCTGGCGCGCGGCGGGGTATTCCTGGCCGGCGGCATCGCCGGCAAACTGCTGCCCGCCCTGCACGACGGCCCCTTTCTCGAGGCCTTCAACGCCAAGGCCGAGCATGCTGCCCTCGCCGCCCGGATGCCGATTCACGTAATCAGCGACCCGGCACTCGGTCTGCATGGGGCTTTTTCTCTCGCCGGCACGCAGTCGCCACTCGATCCGTAGTAACCCCTGTCACGGGAACGGGTGTAGTGTCGCTCCTTCGTGTCTCCATAACAGCGAGGAGGTAGTCATGTCAGCCATCAAAAGCCATAGCAGCCCTTCGTCCCGCCAACCGCCTGCTCCCGCCCCGAGCGCGCGTGGCGGCAAGCCCAGCCCGCGGGTCAAGTCGAAGGTGGCCGCCGCGAACACTGCGATACCGTCGAAACAACCCGCCACGCGCAGGAAGAAGGACCGGATTTCTCCCGAACAGCGCAACCATTACGTGGAAGTCGCCGCCTACTACATTGCCGAGCGGCGCGGCTTCGCCCCCGGCGATCCGTTTCAGGACTGGGCCCAGGCCGCAGCGGAGATCGATCGTTTGCTGGCGGAAAACCGTTTGGGCAACTGAGCGGCGGACGCTCAGTCGGGCAGCAACACCAGGGCCGCCAGTGGCGGCAGGGTCAGTTCCAGCGAGGCCGGCTGGCCCATCCACTCCCGCGTTCCGGCTTGCACGCGGCCGCCGTTGCCCAGATTGCCGCCGCCGTAGAGTGCGGCATCGCTGTTCAAGCGTTCGACATACGTGCCGGCCTGCGGCACGCCGAGCCGATAGCCGTGACGCGGCAGCGGCGTGAAGTTGAGCGCCACGACCACATGGCTGCCGTCGCGGGCGCGACGCAGCCAACTGACCACCGACTGATCGGCGTCGTGGCAGTCGATCCACTGGAAGCCCTCGCTGCAGAAATCCAGATCGTGGAGGGCAGGGATGTCCCGATACAGGCGGTTGAGATCACGCACCAGTCGCTGCAAACCGGCGTGCGGCGGAAATTGCAGCAGATACCAGGGTAATTCCTCGCCGGCGCGCCATTCCCAGGGCTGTCCGAATTCCCCGCCCATGAACAGCAGTTTCTTGCCTGGCGCGGTCATCTGATAGGCCAGCAGCAGACGCAGATTGGCGAAACGCTGCCAGGCATCACCCGGCATTTTTCCCAGCAGCGACCCCTTGCCGTGCACCGTTTCGTCGTGCGAAAGCGGCAGGACGAAGTTTTCGCTGTAGGCGTAGAGCTGGCCGAAGGTCAGTTGCTGATGATGAAAACGGCGGTGTACCGGATCGCGGCGCAGGTACTCCAGGGTATCGTTCATCCAGCCCATGTTCCACTTCATCGAGAAACCGAGTCCGCCCAGCCAGACCGGACGCGAGACCATCGGCCAGGCGGTGGATTCTTCGGCGATGGTCAACGCACCGGGAAATTCGGCATGCACCACCGTGTTCAGCTGGCGCAGGAAGGCGATGGCCTCGAGGTTCTCGCGTCCGCCATGGATATTTGGCGTCCATTCGCCGGGCCGGCGCGAATAGTCGAGGTAAATCATGGAAGCCACGGCATCGACCCGCAACGCGTCGACATGGAATTCGGACAACCAGTAGTGCGCCGAGGAAAGGAGAAAACTGCGCACCTCGTTGCGGCCGTAGTTGAAGACGTGGGTGCCCCAGTCGGGGTGAATCTTCTGCCGCGGATCTTCGTGTTCATACAGCGCCGTGCCATCGAAATGGGCCAGCGCCCAGTCGTCGGCGGGAAAGTGTCCGGGCACCCAGTCGAGGATCACGCCGATGCCGGCCTGATGCAGCGCATCGATCAGGAAACGCAAATCGTCGGCACTGCCGAAACGCGAACTCGGCGCAAAAAACCCGACGCATTGATAACCCCAGGATTCATCGAGCGGATGTTCCATCAGCGGCATGAATTCGACATGGGTATACCCGAGTTCGCACAGATAGGGCACCAGCCGCGCCGCGAGTTCCCGATAGCTGTAGAAGCTGCCGTCATAATGCCGCATCCAGCTGCCGGCATGCATCTCGTAGATAGTCAGCGGCGCATGCAGCCAGTCGCGAGCGCTCCGCGCGCGCATCCATTCGTCATCATTCCAGGGGTGGCGCGCCGGCGCAGTGACGCGGCAGGCGGTCGCCGGACGCCGTTCGAAGGCCCGCGCATAGGGATCGCTCTTGCGCAGCACGGTTCCGCTGCCACGCAGCTTCAGCTCGAAACGGTACAGTGCGCCAGTCGCCAGCTCGGGGACGAACAGTTCCCAGACGCCGGATGCGCCCAGCGTCGCCATTTGATGCACACGGGCGTCCCAGCGATTGAAACTACCGACCACCGACACCCGCTCCGCATTCGGCGCCCAAACGCGAAAGACAATGCCGGGCACCGCGTCGCGGATTTCGGGCAGTGCGCCCAGGGTGCGCCAGGCCTGGTGCAGGCAGCCGGCATTGAACAGATACAGGTCGTCCGCCGGCGGCCGGGGAAAAAAGGCGTAGGCATCGTAACCGACGACGTCATCGATGCGCAGTCGCCACGGCCGCGGCGGCGCCTCTCTGCCACGCCATTCGAACAGTCCGCCGTCCTCCCGCCGCACGAGTTCCGCCCAGCGGCCTGGCGCAAGCTCGACGGCGACACGGCTGGCCTGCGGCTGCAATACCCGCAGGCACCAGCCCGCGTCCGCTTGATGCAGGCCGAGCAGGCGAAACGGATCGTAACTGCGCGCTTCGAGCAGGGCGGCAAGCGAGTCCCGATCGCTGTCCGACAGCTTCGTCATCGTTGCGCAACCCGCAACATCTCGCGCACTTGTTCATCATCGACCTGCGCAAAGTCCTGATAGAACTGGCCGACGGCCTGAAAATTTTCGGGTGTTTCGAGGCAGATCACCTCGTCGGCCAGAGACGCCACCTTCTCCAGCGTTTCCGGTGGCGAGACCGGCACGGCGCAAACCAGCCGGGCCGGGTTTCTGGCGCGCAGCCCGTGCAGTGCGGCAATCATCGTCGCCCCGGTGGCCAAGCCGTCATCGATCACGATGACGATGCGCCCGGCCGGATCGAGCGGCGGGCGCAGCGGCGTGTACTCGGCGCGGCGGCGGCGCAGCGTTTCCAGCTGAGTCCGTTGTTCGGCGGCGAGGTAATCGGCGCCGGCCCCGGCTGCCGCGGCGTGCTCGGCGATGAAGCTCCAGCCGCTTTCGTCGATCGCACCGATGGCGAACTCGGGGTTGGACGGAGCGCGCAACTTGCGCACCAGCACCACATCGAATTCACCCTCCAGCATTTCGGCAACGATCTTCGCCATGGGCACGGCGCCGCGAGGAATCGCCAGCACCAGCGGCTGCTTTCCCCGGTAGCCAGCGAGCCTCTCGGCCAGCCGGCGGGCGGCCTCCATGCGATCACGAAACATGCTGCACATCCTTTCCCTCCATCCCGTTTCTCCAACGAAATCCTGCACCGGCAGGGAATTGCAACGGCGAGCCGAATTCTTGCTATCGTAGCGCTTCCGGCTGCAACGGAGGAGACATCATGTCACAGAACAAATGCAGTCCAGCCGCCGCATCTCCTGCCGCCGGCGGAAAACAGCGATGATGGATGTCGGTCACCTGACCCGCGCCACCTTTGCCATCGTCCTCGCCGGCGGTCGCGGCAGTCGCCTCATGCAGCTTACCGACTGGCGCGCCAAGCCCGCCGTGCCCTTCGGCGGCAAGTTCCGCATCATCGATTTCACCCTCTCCAACTGCGTCAATTCCGGTGTGCGCCGGATCGGCGTCGCCACTCAGTACAAGGCGCAGAGCCTGATCCAGCACCTGCAGCGGGGCTGGAGTTTTCTCGACGGCCGCTTTCGCGAATTCATCGACATCCTGCCGGCGCAGCAACAGGTCGGCGAGGACTGGTACCGGGGCACCGCCGATGCCGTGTATCAGAATCTCGGCCTGATCCGCCGCAACCGGCCCAAGTACGTGCTGGTGCTCTCCGGCGATCACGTCTACAAGATGGACTACGGTTGCATCCTGGCCGATCATGTGCAAAGTGGCGCCGATCTGACCGTGGCCTGCATCGATGTGCCACTCGCCGAGGCCAGCGCCTTCGGCATCATGCAGGTGGATGCCGGGCGGCGCGTCGTCCGCTTCGCCGAGAAGCCGGCCGAACCGCCGCCGCTGCCGGAGCGGCCCGACCGCGCGCTGGCCAACATGGGCGTCTATGTGTTCGATGCCGAGTTCCTCTACGCCCAACTCAGCCGCGACCACGGCGATGCCGGCTCCACGCACGATTTCGGCAAGGACGTGATTCCCCACTGCGTGAGTCACCACCAGGTCAAGGCCCACCATTTTTCAGACTCCTGCGTCGGCCGGTTGAGTGGCAGCACGGTTCCCTACTGGCGCGACGTCGGCACCATCGATGCCTACTGGCAGGCCAACATGGAGTTGACCAAGGTGACGCCGGATCTCAATATCTACGACGAGGACTGGCCGGTCTGGACCCATCAGGAACAATTGCCGCCGGCCAAGTTCGTTTTCGACGACGACGGGCGGCGCGGCATGGCCGTCGACTCCCTGGTTTCGGGCGGCAACATCATCAGCGGCGCCAGCGTGCGCCGCTCGCTGCTGTTTTCACGCGTGCATGTGCATAGCTATGCCGAGATCGAGGACTCGGTGATCCTGCCCGACGTGCACATCGGCCGTCATGTCCGTCTGCGCCGTGTGGTGATCGACAAGCACTGCCGGATTCCCGATGGCATGACCATCGGCCATGACGCCGTGGCCGATGGTCAGCGCTTTTTCGTGAGCGCAGGCGGCATCACCCTGGTCACCCCGGACATGCTCGGCCAGCGAGTGCACGCCATTCGCTGATTTTCGGTGAGATCGCCTGCATGAAACAACTCGACCTGGTGTTTCTCTGGCACATGCACCAGCCGGACTACCGTGATCATGGATCCACCCCGGCGACGCCAAAACCCGGCGCCGGCGAAACGGCGGCAGCGGGCACGCACGAAGAATTCGTGCTGCCCTGGGTCTATCTGCACGCAATCAAGGATTACAGCGACATGGCCGCGCATCTGGAACGCCATCCGCAGATTCGCTGCGTGGTGAATTTCACCCCGGTGCTGCTGGAACAACTCGAGGACTACGCGCAGCAGTTCGCCAGCGGGCAGTTCCGCGATCCGTTGCTGCGCAGTCTCGCCGCGCCCGACCTGGGGCGGCTCGCGGTGGCCGAACGGCGCCTGCTGCTGAACACCTGTTTCCGCAACAATCATCTCACCATGCTGGAACCCTTCCCCCCCTACCGGCGGTTGCACAAGATTTATCTGGAACTCGCCGGCGAGGGCGAGGCGGCGCTGGCCTATCTTTCCGGCGCCTATTTCTCCGACCTCGTCACCTGGTATCACCTGGCCTGGACCGGCGAGGCGGAGCGCCGCAAGAATCCGCTGATCGCCACTCTGATCGGCAAGGGCCAGGGCTTCAACATCACCGACCGGCACCATCTGCTGAACAGCATCGGCGAACTGGTCACTGGCCTCGTGCCGCGCTGGCAGGCCCTGGCCGCACGCGGCCAGATCGAACTGTCGACGACGCCGCAGACCCATCCGCTGGCGCCGCTGCTGCTCGACTTCCATGCCGCCCGCGAAAGCCTGCCCGAGGCCCCTCTGCCCGCGGTCGCCGCCTACCCTGGCGGCCGCAGCAGGGTCGCGGCGCAGATTGCCGACGGCCGGGCCAGCCATGCCGCCCGCTTCGGCGCGCCGCCCGCCGGCCTGTGGCCGGCCGAAGGCGCCATTTCCACGCCTTTCGTCCAGTTGCTGGCCGACGCCGGCTGCCGCTGGCTGGCCAGTGGCGAAGGCGTGCTCCGCCACAGCCTCGCCGCCAGCGGTGGCGGGATTCCCCAGCCCGCACGGGCGGCCTATCGTCCCTGGCATCTACCGCAGGTGCCGGGCGTAAGCCTGTTTTTCCGCGACGAGCGGCTCTCCGACCTGATCGGGTTCGACTATGCCAAATGGCATGGCCGCGATGCCGCCAGCCATCTGGTGGCACAACTGGAAGCCATTCTCGATGGCGCCGCGGCGGATGAGCAGCCCGTGGTCAGCATCATTCTCGATGGCGAAAACGCCTGGGAACACTATCCCTACAACGGCTATTACTTCTTCGACGATCTCTATGGCCTGCTCGCCAGCCACCCCCGCATCCGCACCACCACGTACAGCGAACTGCTGGCACGCCCGGCGATGGCCGCGACCACCCCGCTACCGCGCCTGGTGGCCGGAAGCTGGGTGTATGGCACGCTGTCGACCTGGATCGGCGATGCGCAGAAGAATCACGCCTGGGATCTGCTCTGCGCCGCCAAGCAAAGCTACGACCTGGTGCTGGCCAGCGGCCGGCTAGCGCCGGAAAAGTCGGCGCTGGCGACACGGCAACTGGCCATCTGCGAAAGCTCCGACTGGTTCTGGTGGCTCGGCGATTACAACCCGGCCACCGCCGTCGCCTGCTTCGAGCGCCTGTTCCGTCACAATCTGACGCGCCTCTACCGTCTGTTGCAACTGGAGCCGCCGGCGCTGCTCGAACAGCCGATCGCCACCGGCTCGGCCGTCGCCGAAGACGGCACCATGCGCCGCACCAGTATTCCGGGCTAGCCAGATCATGCCGCTCACCCTGCTCTTCGGCGTCCATGCCCATCAGCCGGTCGGCAATTTCCCGGCGGTCATCGACACCGCGCATGCCCGCTGCTACGGCATGTTTCTGCGCGTGATGGAGCGTTATCCGGAATTCCGTTTCAGCGTGCATTTTTCCGGCTGGCTGCTCGATTATCTGCTGACCCATTTCCCCGCCGACATGACGCGGCTGGCAGCCATGACGCGCCGCGGTCAGGTCGAATGGTTCGGCTCCGGCGACTGCGAACCGGTGCTGGCGGCGATCCCGCAACGCGACCGGGTAACCCAGATCACGACCCTGACGGAGAAGATCGAACGGCATTTCGGCGTGCGTCCTACCGGCGCCTGGCTGACCGAGCGGGTCTGGGAGTCCTCGGTGGTGCCCGCCCTGAGCGCGACCGGTATCCGCTATGTCGCCGTCGATGATTACCATTTTCTTTGCGCCGGCGTCGACGGCGAAAAACTCGACAGCTTCTACACCACCGAAGAGGATGGCCTGCGCCTCGACCTGTTTCCGATCGCCGAGGCGGCGCGTTACCGGCTGCCCTTTTCGCCCGCCGCTGACGCCGTCGGCTGGCTCGAAGAGCTGGCACGGCAGGGGCGCCGCGCCGCGATCTATTTCGACGACATCGAAAAATTCGGCATCTGGCCGGAGACCTACGACTGGGTCTATGTCAAAGGCTGGCTAACGCAATTCGTCGAGGGCGTGCTGGCCTCGCCGTTGATCCGCACGGCGACTTTCGCCGACTACCATGCGCGGGAAAAAACCCGTGGCATCGTTTATCTGCCCACCACGTCCTACATCGAGATGAACGAATGGACGCTGCCCGCGCCCCGCGCCGCGGAATACCGGACGCTGCTCGACGCGGAAAAGGCGGCGGGCCGCTTCGAGACGGACAAACCCTTTCTGCGCGGCGGCATCTGGCGCAATTTCATGTCGCGTTATCCGGAAGCCAACTGGATGCACAAGCGCATGCTGGAAGTTTCGCAGCGTCTGGCCCGCTTGCCGGCGGCGCGGCGCACGCCGCAGATGCAGGAAAACCTGCACCGGGCACAGGCCAACGACGCCTACTGGCACGGGCTGTTCGGCGGCCTCTACCTGCCGCACCTGCGGCGCGCGGTATGGCACAACCTGCTCACCCTCGAGGCCGCGCTCGAACGTCTGCACCCGTCTCCCGCGCTGGAATGCCGTGACCTCGACGACGACGGTCACGACGAGCTGCTGCTGCGCAGCCAGGCGTTGCTGGCGATCATCCGCGTCGACGGCGATGCGGCACTGGCCGAATTCTCCAGCCTGGCGCTGGCGCACAACTTCGGCGACACGCTGCGCCAGCATGCGGAGATCTATCACGCAAAAGTCGGCGCTGGCGAGACGGCGGCCCTGGCCGGCAAAAACGGCATTGCCTCGGCCCATGAGCGCATCGCCTTCCTGCACCCCATTACCGCCGCGGACGCCGAGCCGGACCGGCGTCCACGCGGCAGCGGCCTCGATAACTGGCTCACCACCGATGGCGCCCGTCTGGCGCTGGATGCTTACCGTCCGGACGGACCACCCGGCCATTTTGTCGCCCGCGGCGAGGGCTGGCGCGTGGAGAAATGTTACGCACTGCATGACGACGTGCTGGAGATCGCCTATCGCTTCATCGGCGCCGAGTGCCCCGGTCGGCTGGAAACCCAGCTCAACCTGGCCCTGCCCAGTTGCGACGGCTATGGCGGCCGCTATGTGCTGGCCGACGGCCGTATCCCCTGCGGCTTCGGTCAGGTGCTCGAACTTCCGGCCCTGACCCAGCTCACGCTGGAGGACAGCGAACTCGGCGCAACATCGAATGGCGCACTGCGCCTCAGTGTCCCGCCGGTTGCCGGTAGCGCCGCGCCGACCCTCGTCGCCCGGCCGCACCATACCGTTTCGCAATCGGAGGCCGGGTTCGAGAAGGTGATGCAAGCCATCTGCCTCACGCTGACCTGGCCGGCGATGACCGGCGATTGGCACCGCCTCATGCTCAAGGTCGTTACCGCATCGTAGAATCCGCCCACAGTCCATTCTCGCAGACACTGGCTGACCCTCATGACCGGCACCCTTTATCGACTCGAAGTCAATCCCGAGATCCCGCCGCGGCTGGCGCGACTCGAAGAGCTGGCCAACAACCTCTGGTACAGCTGGGATCGCCCGACCCGCTCGCTGTTCGCGCGCCTCAGTTCGGAATTGTGGCGGGCGGCCAACCACAGTCCCAAGGCCCTGCTCAAGCGCATCGATCAGCGCCGCCTGCAGCAGGCGGCCGACGACCCGGTTTTCCTCGGCACCATGAACCGGGTGCTGGCCGCCTATGACGCCTATCACGCGACGCCGGCAAGACTGGAACTGCCCGGCGAACCTCCGCTGCAAGCGAACGACCTGATCGCCTATTTCTGTGCCGAATTCGGCTTCCATGAAAGCCTGCCGATCTACTCCGGCGGCTTGGGAATACTGGCTGGAGACCATTGCAAGGGAGCTTCCGACCTGCATCTGCCTTTCGTCGCCGTCGGCCTGCTCTACCGCCAAGGCTATTTCCAGCAGACCATCGACCGCGACGGGCGGCAGTACGCCCATTATGGCGACAACGACTTCGACGACATGCCGATCGAGCCGGTGCGCGGGGCCGACGGCGACGAGGTATTGATCGGTGTCGACTTTCCCGGACGCATGGTCTGGGTCAGACTGTGGCAGACCCGTGTCGGCAACACCCGGCTTTACCTGCTCGATTCCGACATCGAAAAAAACAGCCTGGCCGACCGCGACATCGCCCATCAGCTCTATGGCGGCGACCGGCGCACGCGCATCGAACAAGAAATCCTGCTCGGCGTCGGCGGCGTGCGCGCCTTGCGCGCCCTCGGCCTCGAACCGACGGTCTGGCATATCAACGAAGGTCATGCCGCCTTCCTCATTCTGGAACGGATTCGCGCGCTCGTCCGCCAGAACCTTCCCTTTGCCACCGCGCTCGAAGCCGCTGCGGCGAACACCGTGTTCACCACCCACACCGCCGTTCCCGCCGGGCATGATCATTTTGCCGACGAGCTGGTCATGCACTACTTCGACGACTTCTGCAAAGCGACCGGTCTCGACCGTGCCAGCCTGCTCAGCCTGGGTCGCAGTGGGGGCAGCAACGAGTTCAACATGACGACGCTGGCCCTGCGCGGTTCGCGTTTTCACAACGGTGTCTCGCGCATTCACGGCGAAATCTCGGCCCGCATCTGCGCCGACCTGTGGCCGCAAGTCTCGCCGGCAGAAAATCCGATGGGCTACGTGACCAATGCGGTACACATCGCCACCTTCCTCGCCACCGACTGGTACGAAACCTTCGATCGCCATCTCGGTCTCGGCTGGCAACACCGGCTTTCCGACCCCTCCTGCTGGGCCAACGTGCAGCGCATTCCCGACCAGATCTTCTGGAGCATTCGCCAATCGCTCAAAGCCCAGTTGTTGCACCTGGTCTGCCATCGCGTACGCCAACAGCATTTGCGCAACCAGGGCTCGGAGGCCCATCTGGAGCGCGTCCTGCGCTTCGCCGATCCAGCCAACCCGACGGTGCTGACGGTCGGCTTCGCCCGCCGTTTCGCCACCTACAAGCGTGCCGCCCTGCTCTTCAACGATCTTGGCTGGCTGCGCGAGATTCTTTCCGACCCGCAGCGCCCGGTGCTGTTCATCTTCTCCGGCAAGGCCCATCCGGCCGACGAACCGGGGCAACAGCTGATCCGCCGGATCACCGAGCTTTCCCGGCTGCGTGAATTCGAGGGCCGTATCCTGCTGCTTGAAGATTACGACCTGCATCTGGCCCGCCGCCTGGTCGCCGGGGTCGATGTCTGGCTCAACAATCCGGTGTACCCGCAGGAGGCTTCCGGCACTTCCGGCATCAAGGCCGCGATCAACGGCGCCATCAATCTTTCGGTACTCGATGGCTGGTGGGGCGAGGGCTATGACGGCCATAACGGCTGGGCGATCAAGCCGGCCGGCGATGGCCTCGACCCGGCCCAGCGCGACGCCGAGGAGGCGCGCACGCTGTATGAGCTGCTGCAGGACAGCGTGATCCCGATGTATTACCGCAACACCTCGCTCGGCTATTCGCCGGAGTGGGTAGCCATGGCCAAGCAGGCGATCGCCACGGTGATGCCGCGCTTCAACATGCAGCGAATGGTCAACGAGTACGCCGAGAAATTCTACGCGCCGGCCGCGGCGCAGTGGCGCAGATTCGCCGACACCAGCTTCGCCGGCGCGCAGCGCGTCGCCGAATGGAAGGCGCGGGTCCGGGCTGCCTGGTCCGGCGTGCATCTGCGCCGGGTCGATCCGCCGGTGACGCGCATCCGGTATGGCCAGAGCCTGCGCTTCGAAGTGGCTGTTCAATGCAACGGCCTGGCGCCGACGGACCTGACCGTCGAGCTGGTGTTCACTCGTCCTGGCGAATCCATCGCGGCCAAGGCGAAGCGCTATGTCATGCACCACGAGCACCCTCTGACGGAGGGTGAATCTCTGTTTTCACGCGAACTGTCTCCCGACCGGTGCGGCAAGATGGAATACCGCGTGCGGGTTTTCCCAAACCACGGGTTGCTCACTCATCCGTTCGAGATGGGCCTTATGCTCTGGCTTTAGCCTTCTCATGAATCCCGCCGCGACACCGTCCTGGGCCTACCTCGCCCGCCTCGCCGAGTCGGCGCGCCAGCCGCATCTGCGCGACCTGTTCGCCGCCGATGCACGGCGCTTCGAGCGTTTTTCGCTGAACGAAGAGGGTCTGCTGCTGGATTACTCGAAGCAGCGAATCACGGCCGAAATCATGGCCGCATTGCATCAACTCTGGCAGGCCGCCGCCGTGCCCGAGTGGATCGCGCGCCTGCGCCGCGGCGAGCCGATCAACCATACCGAGGGCCGCGCCGTGCTGCATATCGCGCTGCGTCACCCCGGCCCGCAGCCCGTCCTCTGTGCCGGCCAGGATGTCATGCCGGCGGTGCGCCGCATGCTGGACAAGATGGCCTGGTTTTGCGACCAGATCCATCAGGGCCTCTGGCGCGGCGCGGGCGGAGAAACGATTTGCCATATCGTCAACATCGGTATCGGCGGCTCCGACCTTGGTCCGCGCATGGCCACCCTGGCGCTCGCCGCGCACCGCCAGCCCGGACTGACGGTCGATTATGTGTCCAATCTCGATGCCGCACAGCTGACCGGCGTACTACGTCGCTGCGCTCCGGCCCGCACCCTGTTCATCGTCGCCAGCAAGAGCTTCACCACCGAGGAGACCCTGCAGAATGCGGTCTCCGCGCGGGCCTGGCTGACCACCGCGCTCGGCGAAGCGGCCGTGGCCCGGCACTTCGTCGCCGTGTCCGGCAACGCTCAAGCCGTGGCCGCGTTCGGCATCGATCCGGCGAACGGCTTCGAAGTCTGGGACTGGGTCGGCGGCCGTTTTTCGCTCTGGTCGGCGGTCGGCCTGCCGCTGGCGCTGGCCATCGGCATGGACAACTTCCGCCGCCTGCTCGCCGGTGCCGCGGCGATGGATAGCCATTTTTTCGAGACGCCGGTGGAATGCAACCTGCCGGCGACACTGGCTTTGCTCGAACTCTGGAACACCGATTTCCTCGGCGCCGAAACGCGCGCCTTGCTACCCTACAGCCAGTCGCTGGAACTCCTGCCGCGATATTTGCAGCAACTCGAAATGGAATCCAACGGCAAGCGGATCGACCGTGACGGCAACCCGGTGGCCTACGCGACGGCGCCAATTCTCTGGGGCGCCCCAGGCACCGACGGCCAGCATGCCTTCTATCAATTGCTGCACCAGGGCGGGCGACTGATCCCCTGCGAATTCATCGCCCTGCGCGAGCCGGACTTCGACCTGCCCGGTCATCATGAGAAACTGCTGGCACACTGCTTCGCCCAGAGCGAGGCCCTGATGCGCGGCAAGACGCTCGACGAAGCCCGCGCCGAGCTCGCCGCCGCCGTACCACCAGCGCCGAGTTTTCTCGCCCAATACAAGGTGTTCCCCGGCAACCAGCCCTCGACCACCCTGCTCCTGCCCCGCCTCGATCCCTACACCCTGGGCCAGCTGATCGCGCTCTATGAACACAAGGTGTTCGTGCTGGGCATTCTGTGGCAGCTGAACTCGTTCGACCAATGGGGCGTCGAATACGGCAAGCAACTGGCCCGGCGCCTGCTGCCGATGCTCACGGGGAACTGCCCGGCCGAAGGACTCGACAGCTCGACGGCAGGGTTGATCGCCGCCTGCCAACGCCGCGCGTGAACATCCTGTTCGCCGCTTCCGAGATGGCGCCCTGGGTCAAGACCGGCGGCCTGGGCGATGTCATCGCCGCCTTGCCGAAGGCGCTTCGCGCCAGCGGAAACGATGTTCGCGTCCTGCTTCCCGCCTACCCGGCATTGAAAGCAGCCTTCCCGGCAGCGCAAAGGGTGGCCGCATTGCCCGCGACCAACCGGCTCCCGGCCACGGAACTGCGTACCGCCCGCAGCGCGGAAGGTATCCCGCTCTATCTACTCGATTGCCCTTCCCTGTTCGCCCGCCCCGGCAACCCCTATCTCGGGCCGGATCACCGCGACTGGCCGGACAATGCCCTGCGTTTCGGCCTGCTGTCGCACTCGGCTGCGCTGCTGGCCGGCGCGGAAAGTCCGCTTCCCTGGCGACCCGACATCCTCCACTGCAACGACTGGCAGACGGCACTGGCGCCGGCCTATCTGCACTATCTTCCGGCCGGCGAACGACACGCGGCGACCGTGCTGACCATCCATAACCTGGCCTTTCAGGGACTGTTCGATCCTTCCCTGCTTCCCCTCCTGGGCCTGCCCGGGCAGGCCTGGAGCATCGACGGAGTGGAGTTTCACGGCCGTCTCTCCTTCCTCAAGGGCGGCCTGCAGTTTGCCGATGGCATCATCACCGTCAGCCCCGCCTATGCCAAAGAAATACAAACCGAAGCCGGCGGCATGGGCCTCGACGGCCTGCTGCGCCATCGCGCCGACCGCCTCCACGGCATCCTGAATGGCATCGACGACGAGCAATGGAATCCGGCCACGGATCCCTTCCTTACCGCGCACTACTCGGCTCGCCGGCTTGCCGCCAAGGCCATCAATACCGTCGCGTTGCGGGTCGAGCTGGGTTTGCCACCCATCGCGGAAATGCCGCTGCTGGGGATGGTCAGCCGGCTCACCGAACAGAAGGGTCTCGATCTGGTGATGGCGAGCGCCGCGGAACTCGCCGCCCTGCCGGCACAACTGGTCATCCTGGGCAGTGGGGACCCCGCCCTCGAAACCAGGTTGCGCGCCATGGCAGTGGGCCGGCCCGCGCATTTTGCCGTGCGGATCGGCTTCGACGAAGGTCTTGCCCACCGCATCGAAGCCGGTGCCGACATGTTCCTGATGCCTTCCCGCTTCGAGCCCTGCGGCCTGAATCAGATGTACAGCCTGCGTTACGGCACGCCGCCGATCGTGCGCGCCACCGGCGGCCTGGCCGACACGGTGATCGACGTCGCCGACGCCCGCCATGGCAATGGTTTCCTGTTCGATGCGGCAACACCACAGGAATTTCTGGCGGCGATCCGCCGTGCCGTCGCGCTCTGGCATGACACGCTGCGCTGGCGCAAACTCCAGCGCCGTGGCATGCGCGCCGACTTTGGCTGGAGCCGGGCGGCGCAACGCCATGCCGACCTCTATCGATCCCTTCTCCCGTCCTCCGCCTGAGCCATGGCCATGTCCGACATCAAGCCCGTTCCCCCGCACCTCGTCATTCTCGCCGCCGTCGCCGCCAACCGCGTGATCGGCGCGAACAACACCCTGCCCTGGCGCCTGCCCGACGATCTCAAGCGTTTCAAGGCGCTCACCCTCGGCCATCCCGTTATCATGGGGCGCAAGACCTGGCAATCGCTCGGCCGCGCCTTGCCGGGACGGCACAACATCGTGATCACCCGCCAGCCGGATTTTGCGGCGCCCGGCGCCACGCGGGTCGCCTCGCTGGACACGGCGCTGGCCGCCTGCGACGGCGAGGCGACCGCCTTCGTCATCGGCGGCGCCGAAATCTATGTCCTCGCCTTGCCGCTGGCGGACCGCCTCGAACTGACCGAGATCCATGCCGAGATCGAAGGCGATGCCTGGTTCCCGCCGCTCGATCCGGCGGCCTGGCGCGAAGTCGCACGCGAGCCCCGCCGCAGCGCGGAAGGGCTCGCTTATGACTTCGTCAGTTATGCGCGGCAGGAGCCCCCGGCCATTACCGGGCGCTCCTGAGAAGCCCGAGACGTCAGGCGGCGACGGCGGCAGCCAGCGCCAGTTCGGCGGCGCGGCGCGTCTTGCCGGCGCGTGCCGGCATGTGGCACAGGCCGCAGACATAGTCGTGCGTCGGCTCGAAGGCGTGGATCACGAACTCGCCGCCGCATTCGCTGCAGGGGGCCATCTGCAACATGTTCGCATCGAAGAAGCGAACCATGGTCCACGCCCGCGTCAGGGAGAGCACCGTTTCCATTTTGCCGCGCTGGATCTGCGCCAGATACATGCGATAGGCCTTGATCGTCAGCTCCAGCCCGCGCAGCGTGGTGTGCGTTTGCAAAAAACGGTAGTAGGCCATGAACAGCGAGGCATGGATGTTCGGCTGCCAGGTCATGAACCAGTCGGTGGAAAAGGGCAGCATGCCTTTCGGCGGCGACTCGCCCTTGACTTCCTTGTACAGCTTGAGCAATCGCTCGCGCGAGAGATGCGTCTCGGCCTCGAGCAACTGCAGGCGGGCGCCGAGCTCGACCAGTTCGACAGCCAGGCGAATTTCACGGGCTTCAAGGACGACAGATTTATTGCGCATGGGGACCTCCGCGGAGCATGGATGATGCAGGAATGGTTCAGGACAGCGAGGAAACCGGATGACCAGCCGCCAGGATCGCCGCATGGATATGCGCGGCGCCCCGGTCACGCTCGTGATCGGCCAGCAGATCGAGCAGCAGGACATCGTTGAAGCGGAAGCTGCACAGCAGCATGTCCGTGCTGGCCATCTTGAGCACTTGCCCTGGCGTCAGCCGGGCCAGCAACTCGGCCACCTCCTCGCTGATGCCGAGACGGAAAACGGCCGCCTCGCGATCACCGCGCACCATGCTCTGCGCCAGCATCAGGTAGGCGAGATTGACTTCCCTGATGTCGTTGTAGGCGTCGTTCTTTTTCATCATTCACCCCCAAGTGTCATCCGGGTCGAAAGCGAGCCGGATTTACGGTGAGTGCATGATTGCATGGCGGCCGACAAGGAAAATAGCCTTGGAAAAACCATTCTGTTGTCCGTATCGGCTGGGGCGCGGTCGTAAGAAAAACCATTACAAACCGGCCCTATCCGGGTGAATTGTTTTCATGCTTTGTGCAAGGTCAGGGTCGGGTCAGGGTCGCTTAGCGTGAAATTCACTCATTCGGCATTCCGTCAAGCTTCGCGCGGCTTTGCACTTCCTTCGGCCGAAGCGAGCCAATCAGGAACCCCCCGGGAGGGGGGCGAAGGGGGGCGGGAGTTCGAGAATGGGCTGACTTTCATGCTGCGGGGTGATGTTTCCCGCATCATGAAAGCTAGAATCCGATCATGGAGCCCGCCCTCAATTTTTGCAGCGCCTGCGGCGCAGCGGTCAGCCTGCAAATTCCGGCCGGCGATTCGCTATTGCGCCACGTCTGCACCGCCTGCGGCACGATCCACTATCGCAACCCGCGGCTGGTGGTCGGCACCCTGCCCTGCCATGACGAACGGGTTCTGCTCTGCCGGCGGGCGATCGAGCCGGCCCACGGTTTGTGGACGCTGCCAGCCGGCTTCATGGAAAACGGCGAGACGGTGGCTGCGGCGGCGTTGCGCGAAACCCGGGAAGAAGCCCTGGCCCATGTCGAACTGGGCGAACTGTTCAGCCTCATCAGCGTGCCGCACATCAACCAGGTGCATGCCATCTATCGCGCCCGCCTGCGCGACCTCGACTTCGCTGCCGGCGCCGAGACACTCGAGGTGCGGTTGTTCGCCGAAAACGAAATTCCCTGGGAGGCGATCGCCTTTCGCACCATCTTGCGCACCTTGCAACACTATTTCGCCGACCGCCGTGCCGGCCGCTTCGGGTTTCACGAAGGCAGCATCGACAGCGTGACGCCGGCTATCGCTCCGTCAGGTCGAACACCACCGGCAGCACCACGCTGAACACCTTGCCGCGCAGTTCGACGGGCAGGGGGGCGTGGCGGGCGCCCTCCTCGATCATGGTCAGCGCCGCCCGGTCGAGCACCGCGTAACCACTGGAGTGCAGCACCAGGACAGCCGTCGGCTGGCCATCGCCACCGATGTCGAGGCGAATCTCCACCATCCCCGTCCAGTTCGAGGCCAGCGCCTGCGCCGGATAACGCTTGAAACGGCGGGCCTGGGCGGCCAGGCCCAGACGATAGCGCCGCAGCCCGTCGGCCGACAGGCCCTCGGCAGCATCGGGCGGAGGAAGCTGTGCTGCGGGCGGCGCCACGGCGCCGGCCGGCACGGCTTCATTCATGTTCGCGGGAACGGTTGCCGGCGATGCCGGCAAGGCCACGGCAGGCGCTGGAAAAGTCGGCGCTGGCACAACGGTGGCTACGGCGGCTACGGTGGCTACGGCGCGATGCGCGGGAATCGGCGTGAACGTGGGCGGTGGCAGGGCGCCGGGTGCTGCCTGCGCTACGGCCTGCACCCCCTCGGCCGGACGCAGGGTCGCCAGCAGGTTCGGGGCCATGGCCGGCGCCGCAGGAAGCTGCCCTGTTTGCAGCGCGACGAGGATGTGGAGGCCGATCGAGACGGCAAATGCCAGACGCAGCCGGCGCCCGCCGACGGCGGCGACCGACCCCTGCCATTCTACCCGTTGTTCTCCGCTATCAAAAACCATCGCGCTCTGTTAAATTCGCCTCATCCGAGGATTCTACGAGATGAGTTCCTATCCGCTGATTCTGACTCTCGATCAATATGGCGTGCCGCACCGCTGGGTCAGCTGGCAGCATGCCTGTGTCTATGTCGCTCGCGATCTGGTGGCCTGGGATGCAGGAGAAAGCGAATTCACTTTTCATGGCGGCATCAGCCGCACCACCGGTCAACGTTCCGCACTATGCACCCGCAGCATCATCGCCATTCGCGGCAAGGTTCTCGCGGGCAATGCCCTGCGCCCGATACCGCCGCTTTCCAATCGCGAACTGTTCCATCGCGACCGCAACCTGTGCGCCTATTGCGTGCGCGAATATCCGGCCCAGCGACTGACCCGCGACCACATCCTGCCGGTATCGCAAGGTGGCCGCGACAGCTGGATGAACGTGGTCACCGCCTGCCGTGGTTGCAACCAGGCCAAGGGCGGGCGCACGCCGGAGCAGGCGCGGATGGAGCTGGCCTACGCGCCCTACGTGCCCAACAAGGCCGAGTTCCTGATCCTCTCCAACCGCAAGATACTCGCCGACCAGATGGATTTTCTCGCCCGCCACGTGCCGGCGCAAAGCCGGCTGCACCTTTCCCGCGCCTGAGCGCACACCCGCGCCCTCCTGTCCCGACGACGGAGCCGGGCGCCTCCAACCAGGCATGCTCATGACTTTAGATCCCGGCCCCAAACCGCTCACCGCCTACCGCAAGCACTGGGCCGCGCGCTTCGGCACGGCGCCCTTCCTGCCCATGTCGCGGGCCGAGATGGAGCAGCTCGGCTGGGATGAGTGCGACATCATCCTGGTCACCGGCGATGCCTACATCGACCATCCAAGCTTCGGCATGGCGCTGGTCGGCCGCCTGCTCGAGGCCCAGGGCTTTCGCGTCGGCATCATCAGCCAGCCGCAGTGGACCTCGGTCGCCGACTTCCGCCAGCTCGGCCGGCCGCGCCTGTTCTTCGGCATCACCGCCGGCAACATGGATTCGATGGTCAATCGCTACACCGCCGACAAGAAAATCCGCTCCGACGATGCCTATACGCCCGCTGCCGCGCCCGACCGGCGGCCGGATCGCGCGGTCGTCGTCTATGCCCAGCGCGCCCGCGAGGCCTTTGCCGGCGTGCCGATCGTGATCGGCAGCATCGAGGCCAGCCTGCGCCGCATCGCGCATTACGACTACTGGTCGGACACGGTGCGGCGCTCGATCCTGCTCGATGCCAAGGCCGATCTGCTGCTCTATGGCAACGCCGAGCGCGCGCTGGTCGAACTCGCCCATCGCCTGGCGCGGGGCGAACCCATCCAGCAGATCCGCGAGCTGCGCGGCACGGCCTTCGTCGTGCCGCCTGGCTGGAAACCCGGGGCGGAATGGGCCGAGATCGACTCACGGGAAATCGACCGGCCGGGCCGCATCGAACCGCACCCCGACCCCTATGCGATGGATTCGGCACCCGCCAAGGATTCCCCGAAAACGCCCTGCGCCAGCGGGACGCCGCCGGCAGCGGTATCCGCCGCCGTGCGGCCGATCCGCCTCGTCTCGCGCGCCGAGCGGTTGGCCGCACGCCACGCGGAACGCGCGCGCACCGTTGTGCGCCTGCCCGCGTTCGAGGACGTGCGCGCCGACCCGGTGCTCTATGCCCATGCCTCGCGCACCTTTCATCTCGAGTCCAACCCCGGCAATGCCCGCGCCCTGGTGCAGGCTCATGGCGAGGGAGCGGCACGGCGCGACGTCTGGCTCAATCCCCCGCCGCTCCCGCTCACCACGGCAGAAATGGATCATGTCTATGGCCTGCCCTACGCCCGGGCGCCGCATCCGGCCTATGGCGGTGCGCGCATCCCGGCCTGGGAAATGATCCGCTTCTCGGTGAACATCATGCGCGGCTGCTTCGGTGGCTGCACCTTCTGCTCGATCACCGAACACGAGGGCCGCATCATTCAAAGCCGCTCGGAAGCGTCCATCCTGCACGAGCTCGAGGAAATCCGCGACAAGACGCCAGGCTTTACCGGCGTCATTTCCGATCTCGGCGGGCCGACCGCCAACATGTACCGGCTCGCCTGCAAGGACGAGGCGATCGAGGCCAGTTGCCGACGCCTCTCCTGCGTCTATCCGGGCATCTGCGAAAACCTGAATACCGACCATGCTCCGCTGGTTTCGCTCTACCGCAAGGCGCGCGCCCTGCCCGGCATCAAGAAGGTGCTGATCAGTTCCGGGCTGCGCTACGATCTGGCGGTCAGATCGCCGGAATACGTCAAGGAACTGGTCACCCACCATGTCGGCGGCTATCTCAAGATCGCCCCCGAGCACACCGAAACCGGGCCTCTGTCCAAGATGATGAAACCGGGCATGGGCAGCTACGAACGTTTTCGCCAGATGTTCGAAAAGTTCTCCAAGCAGGCCGGCAAGGAGCAATACCTGATTCCCTATTTCATCGCCGCCCATCCCGGCACCACCGATGAGGACATGCTCAATCTCGCCCTCTGGCTCAAGCAGAACAATTTCCGCCTGGATCAGGTGCAGACCTTCCTGCCCACGCCGCTGGCGCTGGCCACCGCGATGTGGCGCAGCGGCAAGAACCCGCTGCGCAAGGTGAGCGCGGACTCGGAGACCGTTCCCATCGTCCGCTCCGGCCGGCAGCGCAAGCTGCACAAGGCCTTCCTCCGCTATCACGACCCGGCCAGCTGGCCGCTGCTGCGCGAAGCGCTGGTGAGCATGGGACGCAGCGATCTGATCGGCCCCGGCAAACGCCATCTGGTGCCGCCGGGTCAACCCGGGGGCTTCACCAAGCCTGCCCCGCGGCACCCCCTCAAAAAGTCGGCGCCGGCGGCACGGCGAGATGCGCCGCCCAAGCTGGCCAGGACGCTCCCCAAGCCGCCCGCCACGATTCCACCTAATGTCAAACCGCGCGAGGGCCTGGCGGCCAAGACACAACGCCCGGCCAACGTGCCGCGACATCCGCTTTCCCAACGCAAGGGGGGCTGACCGGGGCTCCGCACCGCCGATATAATCGCGGCCTTCCCTTTGCCGAGCCTTCCGCCATGCGCCGCATCAGTCTTTCCCGTTTCCTGATCGAAGAACAACGCAACAAGCACGTCATCTCCTCCGAACTGCGGCTGCTGATCGAAGTCGTCGCCCGCGCCTGCAAGGCGATTTCGATCGCCATCGGCAAGGGCGCGCTGGCCGACGTGCTGGGTGGCGCGGGCGCGGACAACGTGCAGGGCGAGGCGCAGAAGAAACTCGACGTCATCTCCAACGAGATCCTGCTCGAAGCCAACGAGTGGGGCGGCCATCTGGCGGCGATGGCCTCCGAGGAAATGGAACTGCCGCACCCGATTCCCAACCGCTATCCGAAGGGCGAATATCTGTTGCTGTTCGATCCGCTCGACGGCTCCTCGAACATCGACATCAATGTCTCGGTGGGGACCATTTTTTCAGTCCTGCAGTGCCCGGAGGGCATGGCGCCGACCGAGCAGGCCTTCCTCCAGTCCGGCACCCGCCAGCTCTGCGCCGGCTATGCCGTGTATGGCCCGACCACGCTGCTGGTGCTCACCCTCGGCGATGGCGTCAATGTCTTCACCCTCGACCGCGAGCTCGGCAGCTTCGTGCTCACCCAGTCCGCCGTGAAAATTCCTGCCGATACCCGCGAGTTCGCCATCAACGCCTCGAACAATCGTCACTGGGAACCGCCGGTCAAACGCTATGTCGATGAGCTGCTCGCCGGCAAGGACGGGCCGCGCGGTAGCGACTTCAACATGCGCTGGGTGGCCTCGATGGTCGCCGACGTGCACCGCATCCTCTGCCGCGGCGGCATTTTCATGTATCCGCTGGATGCCAAGACGCGCGAAAAGGGCGGCAAGCTGCGCCTGCTCTACGAGGCCAATCCGATGGCCTTCATCGTCGAACAGGCGGGCGGCGCAGCAACCACCGGCCGCCAGCGGATACTCGAACTCGAGCCGGCGAACCTGCACCAGCGCGTGCCGGTGATCCTCGGTTCGAAAAACGAAGTGGAGCGGGTGGCGGCGTATCACGCCGGGTAAGGCTCAATCCTGCTGACCGTAAGTGGTGAATTTTTCCAGCACGCGCGCCATTTCGTCGGCGTCGAGCAACTTGGGCACGCCCAGTTGCAGCACCCGCCAATACTGCTCGGCCAGGGTTTCCAACTCGATCGCCAGAGCCAGCGCCCGAGCGAGATCACGGCCGCAGGCCAGCATGCCGTGATGCGCCATCAGACAGGCGCTACGGCCAGCAAGCGCCTTGACGATGGCATCGGATAGCGCCTGCGTGCCGAACGTCGCATAGTCGGCGCAGCGCACGTCGGCCCCGCCGAAACGCGCCACCATGTAATGAAAAGCGGGAATACCCTGGCGCTGGCAGGCGAGCGCCGTGGCGAAGGGGGCGTGGGTGTGCACGATGGCGCCGGCCTCGCTGCGGGCGAGGTAGATATCACGGTGGAAGCGCCATTCGGAGGAGGGCCGGCGCCGATTGAACGCCCCGTCCGGAGAGGCTGGCTCCGGCGTGCCGCCAAGGCCGACTTTGACCATGTCCGCCGGCTCGCAGAGTGCGTAATCCATGCCGGTCGGCGTGATCAGAAAACCTTCGGTGCAGCGCGCCGAGACATTGCCGGCCGTGCCCCGGTTGATCCCGCTCGCATTCATCGCGCGGGCCGTGGCCAGCACGTCGGCGGCAAGTTCGCTCAGCTCTGCCATGCCGCAATCTCCGTCGGTTTTGCGCAGCCGCGCTCGGAAATGATGGCAGTGACGAGCGCCGCCGGGGTCACGTCGAAGGCGGGATTGGCCACGTTCCCGGCAACCTGCGAGCCTTCGCCCAGCTCTTCCGCCGCGCGTTCCTCGAGCGGCACGGCCGCGCCTCCGGCACAGGAAAAATCCAGCGTGGATAACGGCGCGGCAACATAGAACGGCACGCCGTGCGCCTTCGCGGCGAGCGCCTTGAGATAGGTGCCGACCTTGTTCACCACATCGCCGTTGGCGGCGATCCGGTCGGCGCCGACGATCACCGCATCGACCTCGCCCCGCATCAGCAACAGGCCGGCGGCGTTGTCGGCGATCAATGTGTGCGGCACGCCAGCCTCGGCCAGTTCCCACACGGTGAGCAGCCCCTGATTGCGCGGTCGCGTCTCCGACACCCAGACATGCAGCGGGATGCCGGCGCGGTGCGCGGCATAGACCGGCGCCAGCGCGGTGCCGTGGGCGACGGTGGCCAGCCGCCCGGCATTGCAATGCGTCATGACATTGACTACGTCAATGTCACCGCAAGCGCGCACCGCCTTCCGCATGCGCGCGATCAATGACAACCCATGCCTTCCAATGGCGGCATTGGCTTCCATATCCTCGCGGGCGATGGCCCGCGCCTCGTTCCAGGCGACTTCTCGCCGTGCCGCCAGCGCCGAGTTTTCGAGCACGCTCTCCATCCGCCGCAGCGCCCAGTGCAGATTGACCGCGGTCGGCCGTGTCGCGGCGAGGGTGGCCAGGATGTTCCCCAGTGGCAGGCCTTCCGCCAGTCCCAGCGCCACGCCGTAGGCCGCGGTGGCGCCAATCAGCGGCGCGCCGCGAACCTGCATGGTGCGGATGGCCCGAGCGACACCGGCCAGTGTCGTCAGGCGCACGAAGACGGTCTCGTGCGGCAGCCGGGTCTGATCGAGGATGACGACCGCACCGCCGTCCTCGGCGAGGGTGCGCAGCTCGTTCAACTCAGCTTGCCGTGGCAATGTTTGTACTTCTTGCCGCTGCCGCACGGGCAGGGCTCGTTACGACCGACTTTCGGTACGGCATGCGCCGGCGCGGCAGGCTTTTCGGCGGCCGTGGCGAGGGCTTCTTCGTAGTCGGCATGGTGGTATTCGACATGTTCGAGACGCGGCGGCGCCTCGGCCTCCTCGAGCTGGGCTTCATTGCGCACCTCGACGGTCATCAGCAGCTTGGTCACGTCGGCACGCACGACCTGCAGCAAGCCTTCGAACAGCTCGAAGGCTTCGCGCTTGTATTCCTGCTTCGGATTCTTCTGCGCATAGCCGCGCAGGTGGATGCCCTGGCGCAGGTGGTCGAGCGCCGCCAGATGTTCGCGCCAGTGGCTGTCGAGGCTTTGCAGCATGACATTGCGTTCGAAGGCGACCCAGGCGGCGGCATCGACGCGGGCGACCTTCGCCGCATAGGCGGCATCGGCGGCGTCGAGCAGACGCTTGAGGATTTCGTCGTCGGTCAGTTGCGGCTCGTTCTTCACCCACTCGCCGATCGGCGGCTTGAGTTGCAATTCGCCCGCCAGCGCCGTCTCCAGCCCGGGAATGTCCCACTGCTCCTCGACGCTTTCGGCCGGCACGTAAATGCGGAAGGTGTCATGAATCAACCCCTGGCGCATGCCGCTGATGGTCTCGCTGATATCCTCGGCATCGAGCAGTTCGTTGCGCTGCTGGTAGATCACCTTGCGCTGGTCGTTGGCGACATCGTCGTACTCGAGCAGTTGCTTGCGGATGTCGAAGTTGCGCTGCTCGACCTTGCGCTGCGCCGACTCCAGCGAACGCGAGACGAGCGGATGCTCGATGGCCTCGCCCTCGGGCATCTTGAGCCGCACCATGATCGCATTGAGTCGCTCGCCGGCAAAAATCTTCAGCAGGGCATCGTCCAGCGCCAGATAGAAACGCGACGAACCCGGGTCGCCCTGCCGGCCGGAGCGGCCACGCAGCTGGTTGTCGATGCGGCGCGATTCATGCCGTTCCGAACCGATGATGTGCAAGCCACCCGCCTGCAACACCTGGTCATGAACCGGCTGCCATTGCGCCTTGAGCGCGGCGCTGCGTTGCGCCTTCTCGGCGGCGGCGAGCGCTTCGTCGTTGCGGATCGCCTCCAGCTCCTTTTCGATGGTGCCGCCGAGCACGATGTCCGTGCCCCGGCCGGCCATGTTGGTGGCGATGGTGATCACCCCGGGGCGACCGGCCTGGGCGACGATCTCGGCCTCGCGGGCATGCTGCTTGGCGTTGAGCACCTGGTGCGGCAGCTGTTCCTTGTCCAGCAGGCCGGAGAGTAATTCGGAATTTTCGATCGAGGTGGTGCCGACCAGCACCGGCTGGCCACGTTGATGGCAGGCGCGAATGTCGGCGATGATGGCACGGTATTTTTCCGGCGCCGTGCGATAGATCTGGTCGTGCTCGTCCTGGCGGATCATCGGCCGGTTGGTCGGGATCACCACCGTTTCGAGACTGTAAATCTGCTGGAATTCGTAGGCCTCGGTATCCGCGGTGCCGGTCATCCCGGCCAGCTTGGCGTACATGCGGAAATAATTCTGGAAGGTGATCGAGGCCAGGGTCTGGTTTTCCGCCTGGATCGAGACACCCTCCTTGGCTTCGACCGCCTGGTGCAGGCCGTCGGACCAGCGCCGCCCGGCCATCAACCGGCCGGTGAATTCGTCGACGATGATGACTTCGCCGTCCTGCACCACATACTGCTGATCGCGGTGGAAGAGATTGTGGGCGCGCAGCGCGGCATACAGATGGTGGATCAGCAAGATATTGGCTGGCTCGTAGAGGCTGCTGTTCGCGACCAGCATTTCCAGGCGGGCGAGGATGGCCTCGGCCTTTTCGTGCCCTGCCTCGGTCAGCAATACCTGGTGCGACTTCAGGTCCACGGTGTAGTCACCGGTGTCCTGTTCGCCCTCGTGCTGCGCGGCCTCGCCCCGTACGAGCAGGGACGGCACGGCGTTCATGCGTACATACAGCTCGGTGTGATCCTCGGCCTGACCGGAGATGATCAGCGGCGTTCTCGCCTCGTCGATCAGAATCGAATCGACCTCATCGACGATGGCGAAGCTGAGCCCGCGCTGTACCCGCTCGCCAGGCGAGTAGACCATGTTGTCGCGCAGATAATCGAAGCCGAACTCGTTGTTGGTGCCGTAGGTGATGTCGGCCGCATAGGCCGCCTGCTTGGTCTCGTGCGCCATCTGCGACAGATTGATACCGACCGAAAGCCCGAGGAAACGATAGATTCGCCCCATCCACTCGGCATCGCGACTGGCCAGGTAGTCGTTGACCGTCACCAGATGGGCGCCCTTGCCGGACAGCGCATTGAGATAGAGCGGCAACGTCGCGGTCAGCGTCTTGCCCTCGCCGGTACGCATCTCGGCGATTTTGCCGTGGTGCATCACCATGCCGCCAATCATCTGCATGTCGAAATGGCGCATGCCAAGCACCCGTCGCCCGGCCTCGCGCACCACGGCGAAAGCTTCCGGCAACAGGTCGTCGAGCGACTCGCCATTGGCATGGCGAGTGCGGAATTCATCGGTCTTGCCCCGCAATTCGTCGTCGGAGAGGGCCTGAACGGCTGGCTCCAATGCATTGATGCGGGTAACGCTCTGGGTGTATTGCTTGATCAGCCGATCGTTGCGGCTGCCAAATATTTTCTTGAGGAATCCGGTGATCATGGGTCACGCGGCCAACAGCAATGCCAGCCGGCAAGGTAAAAGGAAAATTTTAGCATGGGGGCCTGCCCCTGCCCTGCTCGCCTATTCCGCGCCAGTCGCCTGCGTCACTGCGCTTCTGGTGCGGGCCGCAGACGTGCCAACCGGGTAGTGCCCGCTTCGGCCATGCGCAGGAAACGATCGGGGTTCTGGGCGATGCCCTGCACCCGGACCTCGAAGTGCAGATGCGGCCCGGTGGATCGTCCGCTCGTTCCCACCCGGGCGACGATCTGCCCGCGGCGCACGAATTGCCCGGGTTTGACAAGGATTGCCGAGGCGTGGGCATAGCGGGTCGTGATATCCCTGCCGTGATCGATTTCAACCAGATTGCCGTATTGCGGGTGCATCTCGGCACGAATCACGATCCCCGCCGCCGCGGCGTGGATCGGAGTGCCTGGCTCCGCGACGAAATCCACGCCTTCGTGCATTGCCCGCTCGCCGGTGAAAGGATCGATCCGCCAGCCATAGGTCGAGGCATTCCATTGCGCCATCACCGGCAAGCTGGTCGGCAGAAGGTTTTTCCTGACACGATCCTCGAGCAGCTGCGATTCGATCAGCGACATCGCATCGGATTTGGCTTCGACCTGCTGCGCCAGCGAGTTGACGGCGTGCTGCAGCTCGGTTGAAGACAACTGGCTGGGTTGCAGCAACGGGCCGCCGCGACCATCGCCACCGGCTTCGGCCGCCTTCAGATCCTGCGGCTTGATTCCGGCCATGCCGGCCAGCCGCTCGCCAACGCTGTCGAGGCGCAACAATTGCGCCTGCATCTGGCCCAGCTTGACGGCCATCGCATTCAGGTTCTCGCGCATGTAGCTTTGCGAGCGCTGTGAATCGTCGACATCCATGGTGCGCAGCAGATCCTGCAAGAACGGCAGGCGAATTTCCGCCGCGTGGCGAACCGTCAGATAGGAAAACACCGAAGACAGCATGACGATTGAAGTCATCAGGGCGAACAGGCCGAACCACAGATGTTTCCAGGTCAGCGTTATGCTCCTGGCGGTTGCCAAACGATTGGAGACAAGAATAATATGCACGCTTTCCTCCTTCAAGATTCTGCTTGATATGGCGAAGAGTCTCCAGGAACACCTGGTTTCCGGCAGCGGCATGGCCCGTCTCGTCGCCCATGCCGATCGCCTGCGCTTGCTTCAGCGCCAGCTTGACGCAACCCTGCCCGCTGCGCTGAGGCCACACGCCAGGGTTGCCAACTTCCGGCTGGGTAAATTGTCGATCCACGCCGACAACGGCGCCATTGCTGCAAAAATTCGACAGCTCGGCCCGCGTATCGCCAGCCAGCTATCGAATCAGGCGACCGAGATTACCCAAATCGGAGTGCGGGTGCAACCCCTGGCGACCGATTCACCGCATCCGCCACATGAGCGGCCAGTGCTCCCGGGCGATGAACAGAAACAGGGACTGGCCTTGCTGACCGAGGCCCTGCCCCGGGAATCGAAGCTCAGGAGGGCTCTGGAGCGTCTGTTACATGCGCTCAAAGAATGATCAGCCGTTCGGCGGCCATCAATACCAGGATAACCAGCGCGACGAACAAGGCGCCCTTGGCTACGCGTCCCGCCAGGACAAGGTAGCGCCGGTCGCCGGTGAACAGCCAGGCAACCACGCTGCTGCCGATGGTGATGGCGACCAGAATGCCGATGATTCTCAGCAACAGCATGGGCAGGGAACCTAGAGCAGCTGGGGATAGAGCCGCGCAACGGTGGCCGGGGCAGCCTGCGCTTCCTCGAAACTGACCAGCTCCCAGGCCGAGGCGTCCGCCAGCAGTGCACGTAACAGCTGGTTGTTCAGCGCATGTCCCGACTTGTGGGCGGCAAAGGCCGCCAGCAATGGATGGCCGGCCAGATACAGATCGCCGACCGCATCGAGGATCTTGTGCTTGACGAATTCATCGGCATACCGCAGGCCATCACTGTTCAGCACCCGGTATTCGTCCATCACGATGGCGTTTTCCAGGCTGCCGCCGAGGGCCAGCCCCTGCTCGCGCAGGGTTTCCACATCCTGCATGAAACCGAAGGTGCGGGCACGGGCGACCTCGCGCAGGTAGGACTGGTCGGCGAAATCGATATGTGCCCGCGAATCGGTACGGGCCATCGCCGGATGATCGAAGACGATCGAAAAATCGAGGCTGAATCCGTCATAGGGCGACAGGCGTGCCCATTTGTCGCCCTCTTTGACCTCGACCGGTTTTTTTACCCGCAGAAACTTCTTGGCGACATTTTGCTCTTCGATGCCAGCCGCCTGCAGCAGGAACACGAAGGGAGCCGCGGAACCATCCATGATCGGCATTTCGGCCGCATCGACATCGACATGGATATTGTCTATGCCAAGACCGGACAGGGCTGACATCAGGTGCTCGACCGTGGCGATGCGGGCTCCCTGCTTTTCCAGGCAGGAGGCAAGGCGCGTATCGCCCACAGCGAACGGATCGGCCTTGATGTCCACCGGGGGATCGAGGTCGATGCGATGAAACACGACACCCGTATCGGGTTGGGCCGGACGCAAGACAAGCGTCACCTTGGCCCCGGAATGCAATCCGACGCCCGTCGTTTTGACCAATGATTTCAGGGTGCGCTGACGCAACATGATCGAAGAAACAGAGTAAAGGTGAAGCTAACCGCGAAGCATGATTCTACCGCGCATGCATCCACGCCACCCGCCCCGGCCGAAGGAGGCATTCCGGCCGGGGCGGGTGCGCTGTGCGCCGTCAGTCCGATTGCCGGCGCAAAAACGCGGGAATATCGTACTTGTCGACACCGGATGCCGCCATCGCTTCGGCCTGCGAATTGCGCGGTGTGCTGCCGCGTGCGCTCGAAATCACGGAAGACAGGTCGATCGTGCCATACGCGGCATCCGCAACCTGATAATTGTCGGTACCGGTACGCAGTCCAAGGGACTCGACAACACGCATTTCGGGTTTGCGCACCTGGGCCGCCGCGCCACCCAGTCCGGTGGCCACCACCGTGACCCGCAGCCGATCCTCCATCGACTCATCGAACACCGCGCCGCAAATGACCGTTGCCTCGGCCGCCGTGTATTCACGGATAGTGTTCATGACTTCCTTGTACTCCTTGAGCCCGAGTGTCGTGCTGGCCGTGATATTCACCAGCACCCCGCGCGCGCCGGAGAGCTCGATGCCTTCCAGCAACGGACTGGCCACGGCTTCCTCCGCCGCAATGCGGGCGCGGTCGACACCGGCGGCCATCGCCGAGCCCATCATCGCCTTGCCCATCTCGCTCATCACCGTGCGCACATCCTCGAAGTCGACATTGACCAGGCCCGGAACATTGATGATTTCGGCGATCCCGCCCACGGCATTGCGCAGAACATTGTCCGCCGCCTTGAACGCATCAAGCATGCTGACTTCATCGCCGAGAACTTCTTCCAGTTTTTCGTTGAGAATCACGATCAGCGAATCGACATGGCGGGCAAGCTCGGTCACGCCTTCTTCCGCCAGGCGCTTGCGTTTCCCTTCGTACTCGAAGGGCTTGGTCACCACGGCCACGGTCAGGATGCCCATTTCCCGCGCCACTTCGGCGATTACCGGTGCCGCGCCGGTGCCGGTGCCCCCACCCATGCCCGCGGTGAGAAACACCATGTGCGCCCCGGCAAGCATATCGGCAATTCGCTCGCGCTCGGCCTGAGCCAGCGCCTTGGCCTTTTCCGGCTTGCCGCCGGCACCCAGTCCAGGACCCAGTTGCAGCTTGACCTGCGCCGTGCTCTTGATCAACGCCTGCGCATCGGTGTTGCAGCAAATGAATTCGACGCCACCGACGCCTTCCCGGATCATGTGTTCGACGGCATTGCCACCGGCACCTCCGACGCCAATCACCTTGATCAGGGTGGTCCCCGACTCCGCTTCCGCGGTCGTCACTTCTTCAAGTTCAAACATGCCAGCCTCCTTTGAAAACAACTACAAAATCGATCAAAAATTCTTCGCAAACCATGCCTTCATGCGCGCCAGAACCTGCCCGAAGGTTCTCGGGTTTTGCACCTTCATGCCGCGCTGGCGCTGCGCCACCCCCTCCAGCAAAAGTCCCATTGCCGTGGAATAACGCGGATTGCGCACGAAATCACGCAGATTGCCGTCGTAATGCGGCACCGCCAACTTCACGGTGTTATGGAATATTTCCTCGCCCAGTTCGGCCATGCCCGGCATCTGTGCCGCGCCGCCGGTGAGCACGATGCCTGCCCGCAGCAGCCGCTCATAACCGCTGCGCCGCAGTTCCTCCTGCACTTTCTGAAAGATTTCCTCGACCCGCGGCTGGACGAATCCGGCCAGGGTCTGCCGCGAAAGCTGCGTCGCCGGCCGGTCGCCGACGCCGGGCACTTCGATCATCTCCTCGGCGGCGGCCATCTGCTGCAAGGCGACGCCGTAACGTATCTTGATTTCTTCCGCATCCTGCGTCGAGGTGCGCAGGGCAATGGCAATATCATTGGTGATCTGATCCCCGGAGATCGGGATCACGGCGGTATGCCGGATCGCTCCCTGCACGAACACCGCCACATCGGTGGTGCCGCCACCAATGTCGACCAGGCAAACGCCGACATCTTTTTCATCCTCGGTCAGCACGGCATAGCCCGAGGCCAGGGGCTGCAACACCAGATCGACCACCTCCAGCCCGCAGCGATGCACGCACTTGACGATGTTCTGCACCGCCGTCACCGCGCCGGTCACCAGATGCACCCGGACATCCAGCCGGCGGGCGTCCATGCCGATCGGCTCCTTGACGCCATCCTGGCCATCGACGATGAACTCCTGCACCAAGGTGTGGAGAATCTGGTCGTCCGCCGAGATCGGCGTCGCGTTGGCGGCCTCGATCGCGCGCTCGACATCGAATGGCGTGACCTCCTTTTCCCGCACCACGGCCATCCCGGAAGAATCCTTGCTCTTGATGTGACTGCCGGCGATCCCGGTATAGACCTCGCCGATCTTGCAGCCGACCATCATTTCGACTTCGGCGATCGCCCGCGAGATCGAATTCACCGTTGCCTCGATATTGATCACCATGCCCCGCTTCAGCCCGCTCGATTCCTGCATGCCGAGACCGAGAATGTTCAGCCGCCCCTCGCCATCGAGTTCGCCGACAATGGCGACGATCTTCGAGGTGCCGATATCGAGGCCGACGATCAAATCCCGTTTTGCTTCCTTGCTCATGATTCTTCCTGAACCCATACCCCGTTAACCCGCGCCCGTCCGGTCGTGGACGGGAATCAGGGCAAATCCGTTCGGATAACGCATATCCACGCCACCCAGCTGCCGCACACGGTTTTTCACCGCGGCATAGTGATTCGTGAAGCGCTGCAACCGCTCGGCGAGGGGCGCCTTGGGCTGGTCTCGCCCCAGTTCGAGCACCACCCCGTCATCGAGCTTCAACTGCCAGGCTTCGCGTGGCGACAGCCGCACGGCAACGGGTACATGTCCGCTGGCCGCCAGCGCTGCCGTGAATTCACGATATTCATCCAACATTCGTGGCGCACTGCCCTCCGGGCCGGTGAACAACGGCAAGGATTCGCCGGTCGTTGCGCTGAATACTTCGCCAAACGCATTCACCAGGCGAGGCGCGCCCTCCAGCGGAGTCCAGCGCGCCACCGGACGCTGCTCCTCGATGACCAGTTCGACGCCGTCAGGCCAGAGGCGCCGCACGCTGGCTCGCCGCACCCAGGGCAGCTGCTGGAACGCGGCCTGCGCCTGCTCCAGGTCGACGGTGAAAAAATTGCCGGCGATGGTCGTCTGCGCGACGTGTTCGATCTGTGCCGGAGAAACCTGGGTCAGGGGCGAAGCTACCGTCAATTGTTTAAGTGGCGCCAGCGGCAGGCGTTGCAGCAGTTGCATTCCCTCCCACGCCACGAGCAAGCCGCCAAGCAGCCACAACAGGTCGGCCAACAGATTAAGGAGGGCCGGCTGGTGCCAGAGCCCCACGCTCGCTGCATGCTCGCTCACGCGCTGGTTGCCCCGTCCCTTGCGGCCGGAGGCTGCTGTCCTGCTGCGCTCTCCGCTCTCCGGCGAAATCCTGGGATCAGCCATGGCGCGCCTCCTGCAGCAAACCGACAACCAGCTCGCGAAAGTCGATGCCAGCGGCATGTGCCGCCATCGGCACCAGCGAATGATCGGTCATCCCTGGCGCGGTGTTAGCCTCCAGGCACCAGGGCCGGCCCGCGGCATCCAGCATCAGGTCGACCCGCCCCCAGCCGCGGCCGCCGAGTACCTCGAAGGCGCGCAGGGCCAAGGTCTGCATCTCGGCTTCGGCCTGGGACGAGAGTCCGCTCGGCATCCGGTATTCGGTATCGTCGCGCAGGTACTTGGCATCGAAATCATAGAACTCGCCGGCCGGCACGATGCGGATCACCGGCAGGGCGCGCCGGCCGAGAATCCCGACCGTGAACTCGCCACCGGACAGGAATCGCTCGGCGATCACGCAGGCGTCATATCCGGCGGCCAGCTCGAAGGCCGCCCGCAGGCCGCCGGGCTGCTTCACCTTGCTGATGCCGATGCTGGAACCTTCATTGGCCGGCTTGACGAACAGCGGCAAGCCGAGGCGCGCCTCGACCGCGGCGAAATCGCTTGCCACGGCAAGAATTTCATACTCGGGCACAGGCAGTCCGGCCGCCGACCAGACCAGCTTGCAGCGCCATTTGTCCATCGCCAGCGCCGAAGCCAGCACGCCGCTGCCGGTGTAGGGAATCTCCAGCCAGTCGAGCGCGCCCTGCAAGCAGCCGTCCTCGCCGCCACGGCCGTGGAGGGCGATGAAGACCCGCTCGAATCCCCCGGCATGCAGCGCCTCGAGCGGCTGGTCGCGCGGATCGAAGGCGTGGGCGTCGATGCCCGTGGCGCGCAACGCGGCGAGCACGGCGGCGCCACTTTTCAGCGAGACCTCGCGCTCGGCCGACTTGCCGCCCATCATCACCGCCACCTTGCCCAGATTCACACGCTTTCTCCAACAATTCGTACTTCACGCACCAGTTGCACGCCAAATTTTTCGGCCACTGCTACCTGAATCCGGCCGATTAGCATTTCTATCGCACTTGCACTCGCCGCACCCTCGGGATTAACGATGAAATTCGCATGCTTTTCGGAAACCTGCGCGCCGCCGAGACGCAGTCCTTTCAAGCCCGCCGCCTCGATCAGGCGCGCCGCGTGATCCCGTGGCGGATTGCGGAATACCGAACCGGCATTGGGCAGGGCGAGTGGCTGGGTGGCAATCCGCCGCGCCAGCAGTTCGCGGATGCGCGCCCGGGCCAATGCCGGTTCGCCGGATGGAAAACGAAACCAGGCCGCCGCAAAAAGTTCATCCGTCTCGTGGCGGAGCCCGACATGACGGTAGCCAATCTCGAAATCTTCCGCCGTACGCTCGATGAAGCGCCCCCGCCGGTCGAGCATCAGCACCCGCTCGATGTAACGCCAGGTCTCACCGCCATGGCAGCCGGCATTCATCGCCAGCGCACCGCCCACCGTGCCGGGAATGCCGGCGAGAAACTCCGCCTCGGCCAGTCCCGCATTGGCCGCAAAGCGCGCCAGCTTGGGCGCGGCGACTCCAGCCTCGGCATACAGGCTGCCGTCGGTCTCGCGGCGCAGTACATCCAGCGCGCCATGGGTGAAGATCGCGGTGCCCTTGAAGCCGCCGTCACGCACCAGCAGATTGCTGCCAAGGCCGAGCAGCAACAGCGGTTCGTCATGACGAAGTTGTTGCAGACAGGCGGCTAAGGCAGCCAGATCGGTGGGGAAGAATGCCCGCGCCGCGACGCCACCGGCGCGCCAGGACACATGCCGCGCCATCGGCTCATCCGCGCGCCACTGATTGCGCCAGAGCTCAGCCATGCGAACCCTCCGCCGCCTCCACCACCTTCGCCGCGACGCCGCCGATCGAACCGGCGCCCATGGTCAGCACCACATCACCTGCCTTTGCCTGCTCCAGGATCGCTTGCGGCAGAGCCCCGATGTCAGCCACCAGAATCGGCTCGACCTTGCCGGCCAGGCGCACGGCGCGGGCCAGCGCGCGGCCGTCGGCGGCGACGATCGGCGCCTCGCCGGCGGCATAGACCTCGGTCAGCAGCAGCGCATCGACGGTGCACAGCACCTTGGCGAAATCGTCGAAACAATCGCGGGTGCGCGTGTAGCGATGCGGCTGGAAAGCCAGCAACAGGCGGCGGCCGGGAAAAGCGGCCCGCGCGGCAGACAGCGTGGCGGCCATCTCGACCGGGTGATGGCCATAGTCGTCGATCAGGGTGAACGTTCCGCTCGCACCGGCGGGAACTTCGCCGTAACGCTGGAAGCGCCGGCCGACGCCCTTGAATTCGGCCAGCGCCTTGATGATCGCCGTGTCGCCAACGCCGACTTCCGTGGCCACCGCAATCGCGGCGAGGGCATTCTGCACATTATGCCGGCCGGGCAGATTGAGCACGATCGGCAGGCGACTCGTGCTGCCATTCTTCCTGACGCAATCGAAGCGCATCACGCCAGCGTCGGCAACGACGTTCTCGGCGCGAAAATTGACGTCCTCGGCCTCGATCCCGTAACTCACCACCTGCTTGGCCACCCGCGGCAGAATCTCACGCACATGGGGATCGTCGGCACAGAGCACGGCCACCCCGTAGAACGGCAAGCGATTGAGGAAGTCGACGAAAGCCTGCTGGAGCCGGCCGAAGTCATGGCCGTAGGTTTCCATGTGATCGGCATCGATGTTGGTCACCACCGAAATCACCGGCGAGAGGAAGAGAAACGAGGCATCCGACTCGTCGGCCTCGGCTACCAGAAACTCGCCGCTGCCCAGCCGCGCATTGGCGCCGGCGGAATTGAGCCGGCCGCCGATGACGAACGTCGGATCGAGCCCGCCTTCGGCCAGGCAACTGGCGGCCAGGCTGGTGGTGGTGGTCTTGCCGTGCGTCCCGGCGATGGCCACCCCCTGCTTGAGCCGCATCAGCTCGGCCAGCATCTGCGCCCGGGGCACCACCGGTATCTTGCGGCTACGCGCCAGGACCACCTCGGGATTGTCTTCGGGTACCGCGGTTGATACCACCACCGCATCCGCGGCAGCGACATTTTCCGCCCGGTGGCCCAGGTCGATGCGCAGCCCCTGCGCGGCCAGGCGGCGCGTGGTGGCGCTGGCGGCGAGATCCGAGCCGCTCACCTCGAAACCCTGATTGGCCAGAACCTCGGCGATGCCGCTCATCCCGGCGCCGCCGATACCGACGAAATGAATATGTTTGACTTTATGCTTCATGGGGCACCTCGTCGGTCTCGGCGGGGCGCGGCAAAACGCCGCGCGACCGCCCCAGGCAGAAGCGAACGCGACCGCGTGCGTTCGCGGCGACGAAATGAACATGTCTGGCTTTATGTTTCATGACAAAGCTCCTCACAGATTGCAGCCACGCTCGATGCCGCTTCCGGCCGCGCCAGGGCGCGGGCCTTCCCTGCCATTTCCAGCAACTGGCTGCGCGGCACCTGTCGCAGCTCGGCCAGACGTTCCGCCGTCAGTTCGGTCTGCGGCAGCAAAATCGCCGCACCGGCCTCGGCCAGGAACCGGGCATTGACGGTTTGATGGTCGTCCACCGCATGCGGGAAGGGCACCAGGATGCTGGCCACGCCGGCACAGGCGAGTTCGGCGATGGTCAGCGCGCCGGCGCGGCAGATCACCAGGTCGGCCCAGGCATAGGCCCCGGCCATGTCCTCGATGAAATCGACGCAATGCGCCTGCACTCCGGCCGCGGCGTAACCCGCCTGCAACTGCGGCAGATGGCGGGTGCCCGCCTGATGCACCACCTGCGGCCGCTCGACGGACGGAATCTGCGCCAGCGCCGCCGGCAGTGCCGTGTTCAGCGCCTGTGCGCCGAGACTGCCGCCGAGCACCAGCAGCTGGAGCGGCCCCTCGCGCTCGGCATAGCGCAAACTCGGCGCTGGCAACACGGCGATTTCGCGCCGTACCGGATTGCCGACCCATTCGCCACCCTTCAATACATCGGGGAATCCGCAGAGCACCCGCCGCGCCAGCCGCGCCAGCACCTTGTTGGCCAGCCCGGCCACGGCGTTCTGCTCGTGCAGCACGAGCGGCGCCCCGCGCAGCGCCGCCACCACCCCGCCGGGAAAACTGATGTAGCCGCCGAACCCCACCACCACGTCGGGACGCAGACGCGAGAACGCCCGCCAGGCGCCCAGCAGCGCGCGCAGCAGCGCCAGCGGCAAGGCCAGCGTACGTAGCAGTCCCTTGCCGCGCACCGCGGAAAATTCCAGCCAGACCATCTCGAAACCGCGCCCGGCGACCAGCCTGGCTTCCATGCCCTGCGGATTCCCCAGCCAGGCGATCTTCCAGCCCCTGGCCTGCAATGCCTCGGCCACCGCCAATCCCGGCATGATGTGGCCGCCGGTGCCGCCGGCCATGATGAGGACGCGGCGCGTCATATCGACTGCCCCCGCATCAGCGATCGGTTCTCGTAGTCAACGCGCAGCAGGATACCCAGCGCCAGGCAGTTGGCGACGATGCCCGAACCGCCGAAGCTCATCAAGGGCAGGGTCAGGCCCTTGGTCGGCAAGAGGCCCATGTTCACGCCCATGTTGATGAAGCCCTGCACCCCGAACCAGATGCCGATCCCCTGCGCGACCAGCCCGCCATACACGCGATCGAGCGCCAGCGCCTGGCGGCCGGCGGCAAAGGCGCGTTCGACCAGCAGGGCGAACAGCGCGACCACCGCACAGACGCCGGCGAAGCCCAGTTCTTCGGCGATCACCGCGAGCAGGAAATCGGTATGCGCCTCGGGCAGGTAGAACAGTTTCTCGACGCTGGCGCCGAGGCCCACGCCCAGCCACTCGCCACGGCCGAAGGCGATCAGCGCATGGGAGAGCTGGTAGCCCTTGCCGAAGGCATCCTGCCAGGGATCCATGAAACCGAAGATGCGCTCGCGGCGGTAAGGCGAGGACCAGATCAGGATGACGAAGGCCACCGCCATCACCACCAGCAACGCGGAAAATAGCCGGGCATTGATGCCGCCGAGAAACAGGATGCCGACGGCAATGCCGACGATGACGACGAAGGCGCCGAAGTCCGGCTCGCGCAGCAGCAGCGCGCCGACCAGCACCATCACCACCGCCATCGGCACGAAGCCGCGACGGAAACTGGCCATGTCGTCGAGTTTGCGCGCGGTGTAGTCGGCGGCATAGAGCACGGCGGCGAGCTTCATGAATTCCGAAGGCTGCAGGTTGATCGGGCCGAGGCCGATCCAGCGCTGGGCGCCATTCACCGAGCGCCCGACATGGGGAATCAGCACCACCAGCAGCAGCACGAATCCGGCCAGAAACAGCCAGGGCGCCACTTCCTGCCAGAGCTTGAGCGGCACCTGGAAAGCCACCAGGCCGAGCGCCAGGCCGACGGCGAGAAAGACCGCATGACGCAGCAGAAAATACGTCGACTGGTTGCCGGTGAACCGACTGCCCTCGGCGGTGGCGATCGAGGCCGAATAGACCATCACCAGGCCGAGCAGCAACAAGCCGAGCGCCGCCCACAGGAGCAGATCGTCGATCTCGGACGCTGCGCGCGCCGGCATTCTGGCCCAGGTGTTCATGCTTCCACCCCGCCTACGGCGCGCACGGCATCGATGAATGCTTGCGCCCGGTGTTCGTAGTTGCGGAACATGTCGAAGCTGGCGCAGGCCGGCGAGAGCAGTACGGCATCGCCGGGCCGGGCCAAAGCGCGGGCGCGGCGCACGGCGTCCGGCATGTCCGTCGCCCGTTCCAGCACGACGCCGGAACCCGCGAGTACCTGTTCGATCAGCGGCGCATCGCGGCCGATCAGGACTGCGGCCCGCGCATGCCGGGCAACCGCCTCCCTGAGCGGCGAAAAATCCTGCCCTTTGCCATCCCCACCGAGGATCACCACGGCCTTGCACCCGATCCCGTGCAGCGCCGCGACCGTAGCGCCGACATTGGTACCCTTCGAATCGTCGTACCAGGTCACGCCATCGACAACGGCAACTTTTTCCACGCGGTGCGGCAAGCCCCTGAAGCTGCGCAGCGCCGGCAACAGGGTTTCCGCCGCAAAACCGAGCGCGACACACAAGGCCAGCGCGGCCATCGCATTGGCGGCATTGTGCAGCCCGGTCAGCGGCAACTCGGCCAGCGGCAGGAGGCAGCGTTCGCCCTGCACCAGCCAGGGCTGGCCATCATGCAGGCGAAGGCCGAAATCTTCGTCGTGCGCCGGCGCATCAAGACCGAAGCTGATGATCCGCCGCCCCGCCCGCGCCATGCGCCGCACCCGGACATCGTCACGATTCAGCACCTGCACGCCCTCGCCCTGGAAGATCCGCGACTTGACTTCGGCATATTCGTCGAGATCGATGTAACGATCGAGATGATCGTCGCTGAGGTTGAGCACGGTTGCCGCCGCCGGCGCCAGGGTTTCGGTGGTTTCGAGCTGAAAGCTGGAGAGTTCGAGCACCCAGGCCGCGGGCAGGCAATCCGCCTCGAGCGCATCGACCAGTGCGGCGAGCGCCGCCGGCGAGATGTTGCCGGCCACGCCCACGGTCTTGCCGCTGGCACGCAGCAGGTGACCAGCGAGCGCGGTGGTGGTGGTCTTGCCGTTGGTGCCGGTAATCGCCACGACCGGCGCAACTTGTCCAAGCTGACGCAGCGCCTGGGCGAACAGCTCGATCTCGCCGACCACCGGGATACCGGCGGCACGGGCATGGAGGACGAGCATCAGGCCACCCGACAGCCCCGGCGAGAGCAGCAGCAGATCGATGCCGGCGAGCAGCGCGCGATCGCAGCCTTCATCGAAGCGGGCGGTTGAAAAGTCGGCGCTGGCGACACGCCGCCTGAGCTCGGCCAGCATCGGCGGCTCGTCGCGCGTGTCGATCACGTGCACCCGCGCGCCGGCCCGCGCGCACCAGCGCGCGCAGGCCAGCCCGGATTCACCGAGGCCGAGGATGAGCACCTGCTTGTCGACCAGGCTCACGGCGGGACTCCGGCAGAAAGGCGCCTGGCTTTCATCGGATTTTCAACGTCGCCAGCCCGAACAGCACCAGCAAGATGGTGATGATCCAGAAGCGCACCACGACTTGGGTCTCCTTCCAGCCGCTCTGCTCGAAGTGATGATGCAGCGGGGCCATGCGCAGGATGCGCCGACCTTCACCGTATTTCTTCCGGGTGTACTTGAACCAGCCCACCTGCAGCATCACCGAGACGGTTTCGGCGACGAATACACCGCCCATGATGAAGAGCACGATCTCCTGCCGCGCGACGATCGCCACGGCGCCAAGCGCGGCGCCGAGCGAGAGCGCGCCGACATCGCCCATGAAGACCTCGGCCGGATAGGTGTTGAACCAGAGAAAACCCAGCCCCGCGCCGGCCAGCGCGCCGCAGAACACCGTCAGTTCGCCGGCGCCCGGAACGTGCGGCAGGAAAAGATATTTTGCATACACGACATTGCCGGCGACATAGGTGAAGATGCCCAGCGCCGCGCCGACCATCACCGTCGGCATGATCGCCAGCCCGTCGAGACCATCGGTCAGGTTGACCGCATTGCTGCTGCCGACGATGACCAGGTAGGAGAGCACGATGAAGCCGAAGACGCCGAGCGGATAACTGACGTTCTTGAAGAAGGGCACGATCAGGTCGGCACGGGTCGGCAGCTCGAGGGTGAAGCCGCTACCCACCCATTGCAGGAACAGCTCGACCAGCTTTTCGTTGTTCGGCGCCGAAATCGAGAAGGCGATGTAGATTGCCGCCACCAGGCCGATCAGCGACTGCCAGAAAAACTTGGCGCGCGCCGAAAGCCCGTCGGGATTGCGATAGACCACCTTGCGCCAGTCATCGACCCAGCCCACGGCGCCGAAGCCGAAGGTGACGATGAGTACGATCCAGATAAAGCGGTTCGACAGATCGGCCCACAGCAGCGTGGCGACACCGAGCGAAATCAGGATCAGCGCGCCGCCCATGGTCGGCGTGCCGGCCTTGACGAGGTGGGTCTGCGGACCGTCGCTGCGCACCGACTGGCCGATCTTCTTCGCCGCCAGCCAGCGGATCAGCGGCGGGCCGAAGAGGAAGGAAATCGACAGCGCGGTCATCGTTGCCAGCACCGCACGCAAGGTGATGTAGTTGAACACGGCAAAGCCGCGAAAATCCTGAGCGAGCCAGCGGGCCAATTCAAGCAGCATGGGATTCCCCTTGTTCTGCCGGGGCTGCCGGATCGCTCGCTGCACCGAGGGCGGCAACCACCCGCTCCATGCGCATGAAGCGCGAGCCCTTGACCAGCACCGTGGTTTCTTCGTTCAGCTCGGGGATGATCTGGCGGAGCAGATCGGCAATCTGGGCGAAGTGCGCCCCGCCCTCGCCGAAATTGTGCGCGGCGGCCAGCGAAAGCTCGCCCAGGCAGAACAGCCGGTCGATGCCGTGGCTCTTGGCATAGCCGCCGATCTCGTCATGGAACTGGCCGGCCGCCGGACCCGTCTCGCCCATGTCGCCGAGCGCCAGAATCCGTTTTCCCGGCAGGCCGGCGAGGACGTCGATCGCCGCGCGCAGCGAATCGGGATTGGCGTTGTAGCTGTCGTCGATGATCCGCGCGCCATGCAGGCCGACGTGGCATTCCAGGCGCCCCTTGACTCCGCGAAAACCTTCCAGCCCGCCGACCACCGCCGTCAGCGGCACCCCGGCCGCCAGCGTCGCCGCGGCGGCCGCGCAGGCATTGCCCGCATTATGCCATCCGGGTACGGCGAGAGTCACCGTCGCATCGCCCCAGGGCGTGGTCAGGCGCAGTTCGCCGCCCAGCCCATGCGCCGTGAACTCGCCGCGCACATCGGCCAGGTGGTCGAGGCCGAAGGTCAGTTCGATGTGTCCGCTGGCCAGCTCGTGCCACAGCGCCGCCTGGGCATCGTCGGCATTGAACACGGCGATGCCGTCGCGGCCAAGGCCGCCGAAGATTTCACCCTTGGCCAGCGCCACCTCCTGCACCGACCCCAGCCCTTCGAGGTGCGCCCGCTGGGCGTTGTTCACCACGGCCACCGTGGGTTGCGCCAGCTGTGTCAGATAGGCGATTTCGCCGGAATGGTTCATGCCCATTTCGATCACCGCCGCGCCATGCCGGGGACGCAATTTGAGCAGGGTCAGCGGCAGGCCGATGTCATTATTCAAATTACCTTTTGTCGCCAGTACCTCGAAGCCCGCCGCGCGCAGGATTGCGGCACTCATTTCCTTCACCGTGGTCTTGCCACTGCTGCCGGTGATGCCGATCAGCGGCAGGGTGAAACGCTGCCGCCACGCCGCGGCCAGCGCACCGAGCGAGCGCCGCGTAGCGTCCACCGCGAGCAGCGGCCAGCCGGGATGGGCCGCGTTTTCGCGGCGGGCAAACTCATGGCTCACCAATACCCCGGCCGCTCCTCGCGCGATCACCTCGGCAACGAAGACATGGCCATCGAAATGCTCGCCACCCAGCGCAACGAACAGATCGCCGGCCGCCAGCGTTCGCGAATCCGTACTGACGCCGGCAAACCCGCGATCCGGCCCAGACCGGCTGGCGCCGATCGCCTGCGCCGCTTGATCCAGAGTCATCATCGTGTCTTCGCTCATGTTCCTCGCCGCTCCACCAGCGCCGACTTTGCGGCCTCTATATCCGAAAATGGCATGCGCGTACCGGCGATTTCCTGATACGACTCGTGCCCCTTGCCGGCAAGCAGGATCACGTCGGCTGCGGCGGCCGCGGCGGCCGCATGGGCAATCGCCGCCGCGCGGTCTTCGATGACCGGCGGTGATTTCGACATCCCGCGCAGGATGTCGTCGATGATGACGGTGGACGGCTCGCCGCGAGGATTGTCGCTGGTCACCACCACCCGGTCGGCCAGGCGTTCGGCGACGGCGCCCATCAGCGGCCGCTTGCCCGGATCGCGCTCGCCGCCGCAGCCGAAGACGCACCACAGCTCTCCGCCCCGCTGCCGGGCAACTTCGCGCAACACGCCGAGCACCTGCTCCAGCGCATCCGGTGTGTGGGCATAATCGATGACCACCAGCGGCGCATCCTCGCCGCCCAGTTTCTGCATCCGCCCCGGCGGCGGCGACAATGTCGTCAGCGCTACGGCGATCGCCTCCGCTGGCTCGCCGCGAGCGCGCAGCGCACCGATCACCGCCAGCAGGTTGGCGGCGTTGAAACGCCCGACCAGCGGCGCCGCGTAGTTCACGCCGTCCAGTTCGAAGCGCAAGCCTTGCGCGTCAAGCTGAAGATTTTCGGCGGCCAGCACCTGATCCGTGCCGCGCCGGCCTTGCAGTGTGTAGCCGAGGGTAGGCAGCCGCCCTTGCAGCCGCGCCGCCAGACTCCTGCCCAGCTCATCGTCGAGATTGAGCACGGCGGCCCGCAGCCCCGGCATCTCGAACAGGCGAATCTTGGCTTCGGCATACGCCGCCATCGAGCCGTGATAATCGAGATGATCGCGGGTCAGATTGGTCAACACGGCAACCGCGAAAACGACGCCACCCACGCGTTGCTCGGCCAATCCGATCGAGGACACTTCCATGGTGCAGGAATCGGCTCCGCGCGCAACGAAATCCGCCAGCGCGGCATGCAGCGCAAGCGCATCGGGCGTGGTGAACCCGGTGGGTTCCAGTGCTCCGGGGAAACCATTGCCCAAGGTGCCGACCAGCGCGCAGCGATGGCCGAGACGATTCATCGCCTGCGCCAGCCACTGCGAGACGGAGGTCTTGCCATTGGTCCCGGTCACCCCGGCCAGCCACAGCCGGGAGGACGGCGCGCCATAAACCCGATCCGCCAGCGCGCCGATTGCAGCCGCCAGATTTTTGACCGCCAGGCAAGGTGTCCCGCCGACCTGCACCGGCATTCCAGGCCCAGCCTCCATGATCACCGCCGCCGCGCCGCGCGCAACCGCCTCGGCGATGAAGCTGCGGCCATCGACATGATGGCCGGGACAAGCGAGGAACACATCGCCCGACGCGACACGGCGCGAATCGGCGACCAGGCTCTTGGCCCGGATGCCACGTTCGGCCAGTGCCTGAAAAATTCCTGCGGCGTCCATCACATCTCCTCCGGCACCGGCGCCAGATCCGCCGGCAAGGGGGTCAGCGGCGCATCCGTCGGCACGCCGAGCGTGCGCAACGCGCCGCCCATTACCTGGGCGAACACCGGGGCAGCCACGTCACCACCGTAATACCTGCCATTCGAGGGTTCATCGACCATCACGGCGATCACCAGCCGCGGATCGGAGACCGGAGCGAAACCGACGAACGAGGCGACGTACTTGTTCCTCGCATAGCCACCATCCTCGACCTTGTGCGCCGTGCCGGTCTTGCCCGCCACCCGGTAGCCGGGGATGTGCGCCTTGGGCGCGGTGCCGCCAGGGCCGACCACGCTCTCCAGCATGGCCCGTACCTCGCGCGCCGTCTGTGCCGAAAACACCTGCTTTCCGGACGCCGTCGGCGTGTCGACACGGGTCAGCGAGAGTGGCAGCAGATCGCCATCGCGGGCAAACGCCAGATAGGCGCGCGCCAGCTGGATCAGCGTCACCGAAATGCCATGGCCATAGGACATGGTGGCCTGCTCGATCGGCCTCCAGGTCTTGACCGAACGCAGGCGTCCGCCGGCTTCGCCGGGGAAGCCGAGCTTGAGCGGGGCGCCAAAACCAACGTCATCGAACATCTGCCACATGGCTTGCGGCTGCATCGACAGCGCGATTTTCGCCGCACCGACATTGGACGATTTCTGGATCACCTCGGCGACGGTGAGCAGCCCATGCACATGGGCATCGGAAATCGTCGCCGAGCCGATGGTGAACTTCCCCGGCGCGGTCTGAATCGGCGTGTCAAAGCGCACCTTGCCCTCTTCCAGCGCCAGGCCGATGGTAAACGGCTTCAGCGTCGATCCGGGCTCGAAACTGTCGGTCAGCGCCCGGTTGCGCAACTGCGCACCGGAGAGTCCGACGCGATTGTTCGGGTTGAAGCTCGGCAGATTGACCAGCGCCAGCACTTCGCCGCTGCGCACGTCGAGCACCACCGCGCTGCCTGCCTTGGCGTGGTTCTCGATGATCGACTGGCGCAAGTGGGTGTAAGCCAGGTACTGGATCTTGGCATCGAGTGCCAGCGTGACGTCGCGGCCCTCGACCGGCGGATGCAGGCTTTCCACGTCTTCCACCACGTTGCCGCGCCGATCCTTGATCACCCGCCGGCTGCCGGGTTTGCCCGCCAGGGGCGTTTCGAACGCCAGCTCGATGCCCTCCTGCCCGACATCGTCGACCCCGGTGAAGCCCAGTACATGCGCCGTCACCTCGCCGGCCGGGTAATAGCGGCGATATTCGGCCTGCAGATGGATTCCCGGCAGTTTCAATGCCGTCACCTGATCGGCCAGCACGGGGGGCAACTGGCGTTTGAGATAGACGAAATCCCGCTCCTCGGCGAGCTTGCGGCTCAACTCACGCACATCGATCCCCAGCAACCGGGCCAGTTCGCGCAGCCGCGCCGGTGAAAGCCGGGCATCTTCCGGAATCGCCCAGACCGAGCGCACCGGGGTTGCCACCGCCAGCGCATCGCCATGACGATCGGTGATGCGGCCACGCGTGGCGGCGATTTCGATCACCCGCTCGTAGCGGGCACGCCCCTTGTCGCCGAGGAATTCGTTGTCGATGCCCTGCAAATAGAGCGCGCGGCCAAGCAGAACCACGAACCCCGCCAGCAACAGCAGCAGCACCAGACGCTGCCGCCACGGCGGCAGGCGCTGCGAAAGCAGCGGGCTGCGGGAAAACCTGATCGATTTGACGGTGCTCATGTCTCACCTCGCGACCTGCCCGTCGGCAACGGCCGGAGAATTGGCCGGAAAATCGGCAATGATCTTGCCGGCCACCGGCGGTTTCATGCCGAGTTTTTCGCGGGCCAGCTTTTCGATCCGCATATGCGCCGCCCAGGTGCTTTGCTCGAGCTGCAATTGACCCCATTCGACATCCAGGTCACGCATGCGTTTCTGCTCGGCCTCCATCGCCACGAACAACTTGCGCGCTTCATGGTTGGCGCGCACCACGCCCAGCGCGCTCGCCACCGCGACCAGCAGCAAAATGAAATTCAGGCGCAGCATCAACCGGCGCCTCTGGCGGCTTGCCCGGCCGCCGGTGCATCGGTTTTCTCGGCCACCCGCAACACGGCGCTGCGCGCGCGGGGGTTGCGCTTGATTTCGACAGCCGAGGGATACACCGGTTTGCCGATCAAGCGCAAAGTCGGCGCTGGCAGGTCGGCGGCCCGGATCGGCACCGCCTTGGGCGGCTCGGCGGGCGTCGCTCCGGCGCGCATGAAGCGTTTGACGATGCGGTCTTCGAGTGAATGGAAACTGATCACGGCCAGTCGTCCTCCGGGCACGAGGCGTTCAAGACACTGCGGCAGCGCTAGCGAAAGCTCCTCGAGTTCACGGTTGACATGAATCCGCAGGGCCTGGAAGGTGCGCGTCGCCGGATGCTGACCCGGCTCGCGGGTGCGCACGACGGACGCCACGAGTGCGGCAAGTTCTCCTGTGCGCTCAATACGGTGCTCGCTCCGAGCAGCCACAAGCGCCTTTGCAATCGCATGAGCAAACCGTTCTTCGCCATAGTCTTTAATCACCCCCGCCAGTTCGGATTGCGCCGCCCGCGCCAGAAACTCGGCCGCGGTTTCCCCTTGGGTCGTATCCATGCGCATGTCCAGCGGCGCATCGAAACGAAAACTCATGCCCCGTTCCGGCGTATCCAGTTGCGGCGAGGACACGCCCAGATCGAGCAGCACGCCATCGACACGATGCACCGCCAGCGCGTCGAGCACCTCGGCCAATCGCCCGAAATGTGCATGGACCAGCGTGAAGCGCGGGTCGGCGAGCGCGCGTCCCGCGGAAATCGCCGCCGGATCGCGATCGAGCGCGATCAGCCGGCCTTGCGGCCCCAGCAATTCGAGAATCTTGCGGCTGTGCCCGCCGCGGCCGAAGGTGGCATCGACATAGATTCCGTTCGGCTTCACTGCCAGCGCCGCCACGGCCTCGGCCAGCAGCACGGTGATATGGAGGGAGTCCGCACTCACAGCGCAAGGTTTTCGAGCCCTGCGGGAAACAGCTTGTCGCCCAACGCGAAGATCGCTTCCTGTTGCGTGCGCCAGCCGGCTTCCGACCACACCTCGAAGTGGCTGCCTTGACCGACCAGCCAGATTGCCTTTTCCAGTCCGGCGTATTCCCGCAACGCGGGTGAAATCAGCAGGCGTCCGGAGCCATCGAGTTCGAGTTCTTCGGCAAAACCGACCAGCAGCCGGCGCACCATCGCCGCCTCGATCTGCAGGCTCGGCGCGGCCAGAACCTGAGCCCGGATCGGCTCCCAGGCCGGTTGCGGATAAAGCAGCAGACAGCGATGCGGATGCGCCGTCAACACCAGCCGCCCGGCACCGGCGGCAAGCAAGGCATCGCGGTGCTTCGCCGGTACGGCCATGCGACCTTTGGCATCGAGATTGAGCGGCGCTGCACCCTGAAACACTGGAACCCCCTTGAGCCGGGAAAATGGAAACTGTTTCCCACTTACTCCCACTGATTTCCACTTTATGCCACTTTTTTTTAGGGGTCAAGGGAATAATCGGATTTTTTCCCTGACAACAAAGGGTTAGCCTAACTTTTTGAAGTAACGGCCAAGAATTAATTATGTAGAAACAATGGCATTAATGATGAAACTCAAAGTTGTTTATGAAGATTGTCCGGGATGTGCGCCGAAGCTGACCGCAGCCAGTACGTTGTTCTACACTTCGCCTTATGACTCACCCTGAGCACTCTCATGCCCACACTTGAGCTTCGCTGCCTTCTCGGCATCGGCGGCGTCGCGCCGCACGATGCGCCGCTCGCGCACGTCTGGCAAAAGCGCCTGCATTGGCCCATGACTTTCGTCGCCCTGCTGGCCTTGCCGGCGCTGTGGATCGATCTCACGCCGACACGAACCCTCCTGCATGACCTCGGCCGTACACTGGATGCCCTGATTCTTCTGGCCTTCAGCGCGGAACTGCTGTGGATGCGCCATGTCAGCCGCGAACCCTGGCATTACACGGCCCGCAACTGGATCGACCTGGTGATCATCATCGCCGCCGCCGCAAGCCTGTTCGGCATCGCCGGCCAGTGGCTGGCGCTCACCCGCCTGATGCGTGTGGTCTGGGCTTCGCTCTTGCTGGCGCGCTCGCTGGCCACCTTGCAGGAACTCCTGGTACGCACCCGGCTGCTGCCCTGGGCACTGGCGGTCGGCACCATTACCCTCGCCCTCTCCGGTGGGGTGTTCTATCTGCTGGAACCGACCGTGGACAACTACGGCGAAGGCTTGTGGCTAGCCTTCGCCACGGCCACCACCATCGGCTATGGCGACCTCGTGCCAACGACAACGGCTTCGCGCCTGTTTGCCGGAGTCGCGGTAATCATCGGCTTCGCCCTGCTCTCGCTGGTGACGGCCTCGATAGCCGCCTTCCTCATCGGCGAAGACGAAAAAAAGCTGCGCCGCGAAATGCACCACGACATTCGCGAACTGCGCGCCGAGGTCACCGCGCTGCGCACGGAAATTCAGAAACTGCACGCCGTGCCGCCCAAACGCTGATCTTTCTTCGGAAGCCACAGCGTAATCCTTTGTTACACACGCTTACCTGGCAGCCACATTCCGTGCGCCCGCGGCCGCTATCCTGCAGCCGTCATTCAATCACCACGAGGTGTGCCATGAAAACCGCAACCACATTTACCCTCTGTTCGACTTTCCTGCTCGCTGCAAGCGGCGCTCTGGCGCATGGTTCGGCCGGCGATGCCGCGCTTGGCGGCGCGCTCGGCGGCGCCACCGGCGCCCTCATCGGCAACCAGATCGGCGGCCGCGACGGCGCCATCATCGGCGGCGCGCTGGGCGCGGCCGGCGGCGTCTATGTGCTGACGGAACGCGGCCGGCGCGTGGAATACGTGCCGACGCCGGTCTATGTCGCGCCGCGCCCGGTGGCGTACTACGGTCCGCGGGTGGTCTATGTCGAAAAACGCGGCCATGGCCGGTACAAGCATCACCACAAGGACTGGGACGATCGCGATGACTGGCATGAAGGCCACCACGGCCGTCACCACTGGGATTGACCGGCACCGAAACCCGGTACCTATCGGTGCTGGCGCCTTAGCAGCACCGTCAGCACCGGTGGCGTGATCAGCGTGGTGAGGATCACCATGATGACGATGACGGAGAACATCGCCTCGCTCATCACCCCGAGTTGCCGCCCGGTCATGGCGAAGATCAGCCCCACCTCGCCGCGCGGCACCATGCCCCAACCCACCAGCCAGGGCCCGGCGGCGCGGCCGGCGGCTAGCCCGGCGACCAGCTTGCCGATCACCGCGGCCAGCGTGACGCCAAGGCCCACGGCAAGAAGGGTCGGATCGGCCAGCGTGCGCAGCTCCACCTGCATACCGGTGAGGACGAAAAACACCGGCACAAAAAAGTAGCCGATCGGCTCGATCATGTGTTCGTGCTGGTGCCCGCTGTGTTTTTGCAGAATCACCCGGATCCGTTCGACCAGCCCGGCTTCATTCGACGGCAGCAACGGCTCGATCTCGCGGACGATGGCCGGCCGTTCGAAGTTACGCAGGTAGACCGGCTCGAACAGGAGGCCGGCGGCAAAGGCGCCGATGATCGGCGCCAGTCCCATGACGTGGGCCAGCCAGGCCAGCGCCAGCGCGGTAGACAACACCTGGGCGAAGAGCATCGACGGGCCGGCATCGAGCCGTGCCAGCGAGCGGCTGGTGTAGGGCGCGATCAGGCGGCCGAAGCCGATACTGCCGGCCAGAAACAGTACCGCCTTGGCGAGGATCACTGCCACCACGCCGAGACTCACCGAACCGGCGGCAACGAGACTGGAGACCACGGCGAGAATCACCAGCCCCAGCACATCATCGATCACCGCGGCACCGAGCACGATGCGCGCGGCGGGCAGATCAAGCTTGCCCAGATCGCGGAACACGCGGCCGGTGATGCCGACCGAGGTGGCCGACAGCGTGGCGCCGAGAAAGAGATAGGCATTCGGGTCTTTGCCCGGCAGCAGCCACGGCCCGACCACCCAGGCGCCGAGCACGAAGGGGGTGACGATGCCGAGGATGCCGACGCCGAAGGCACGCGGTCCCACGGAAATGAGATCTTTGAGCCGCGTTTCCAGTCCGATCTGCAACAGCAAGACAATCACCCCGAGCTCGGCGATGAAGGCCACGATCGGATCATGGGCAATCGTTTCGAACAAGGTGACGCCAAGCAACGAAAGGTTTCCCAGGGCGACCCCCAGCAGCAATTCGCCGAGCACTGCCGGAAAGCCGATGCGCTGCGCCAGCGGCGCGAACAGCCGCGCGCTCATCAGGATCAGCGCCAGCCAGAGCAGGTTTTCACCCACCGGGGCATTCGCGCCGGCGGCGGCCCAGGCTGGCAATGGCAACAGCAGTAGAAGTTTCAGCATGTGGAAAAAGTCGGCGCTGGCGAGACGGCGAGTCTACACTGGGGCGGACGCCAGGACAGGCACGAGGCGCGTCTGCACCGTGACCACTGTAATCCTCTTGTGCGGCGGATGCGGATGCCAGCCCAGGAGCCCGAGCAGCACGAAAAATCCGGCGGCATAACCGAGGATCACCGGCCAGCCATGGCGCAGCCAGCTTGCCGCCGAGCGGGCTTCGGGAAAAAGATTCGCTACCGCCACCCCGGCCGAGGAGCCGAACCACAGCATCGAGCCGCCGTAGCCGGCCGCATAGGCGAGAAAACCCCAGTCGTAGCCGCCCTGCTTCAGGGCCAGGGCGGTGAGCGGAATGTTGTCGGACACGGCGGAAACGCAGCCCAGAACGAGGGCCATCGGCCAGGACGCCGGCGGCAGGGCTTCCACCGGCATCAGCGAGGCGCTGGTCACCAGCACAAGCAGGAACACCGCACCGCGCGCCGCCTCGGGCAGGAGGCTCCACTCCGGCGCCCGCAGCGGCACGGCGACCAGCAACACCCAGCCGACCACGGCGAGCCGCACGACATCGAGCCGCCCGCCACCTTGATAAGCCAGACCGGGCGGCGAGAAGCGCGTTTGCATCAATGAGGCCGGAATACCGAAGACAACGAGCGCCGTGCCGGACGCAACGTAGGCATGCAGCACGTCGAAGGGCGAAACGCCGTCGATCCACATCATGGTCGTCGTCGTATCGCCCAGCACCGAACCAGTGCCGCCGGCGTTGGAGGCGGCGACGATCGCCGCCAGATAGCCGACATGCACGCGGCGACGGAACACGCTGGCCACCACCGTCGCCCCGATCAGCGCCGCGGCGATGTTGTCGAGAATCGAGGAGAGCAAGAAAATCAGGCACAACAGCACGAACGGCCCCTTCCAGCCGGCCGGCAGCAGCCGCGGCATCAGGCCGGGCACCCCGCTATCCTCGAAATGCCGCGCCAGCAAGGCAAAGCCGAGCAGCAGCCCGAGCAGATTGAGGAGCAGCGTGCTCTCATGGGCGAGATGCAGCGCCAGGCCCGCCACCCCGTCGCCCGTCCTGAAGCCGGTAAACGCGAGTTTGTAGACCCCCAGCGCAGCGAGTCCGCCGAGCGCGATCGGCAGCACATGCCGATGGAACAGCGCCACGCCGAGCAGCGTCGCGCCGAAAAGAAAAAATTCGAGCGGAATGCCGAGCAGCTGCGGCGCGGCATCCGACAGCATGCCCGGCAGCGCAGGCACGGCTTGGGCCGTGGCGAACGAGAAAAGCAAACAGAGGAGCACGGCGATACGCATCGAGGGTAGCAGGAGTCGGGCATTGGCTTTGTCATTCCGGGCTTGACCCGGAATCCAGGAATGGCCCCCGGTGCTTCGAGGCGGCCACCCTCTGGATTCCGGATCGACGCAATGCGTCGTCCGGAATGACGGGATTTCTGTAACGAACATTTCCGCTGGAAGTCGGACAAGGAAGGCAGCGGCGATTTTAACAGGCGGACGCAGCGCGCCCCGGCGGCCATGCCGGTCGCGCCACTTGGCGGCTAAACTTGACGACTCGTTCCGACTCATTCCGGGAGAAACGCCATGAAGATACTGCTCGCCGTCGATGGCTCCCCGCAGACCGCGGCCGCCGTGCGCCATGCCATCCGCTTGATGCGCTGTTGCGCCGGCTCCACGCTCACCCTGGTCACCGTGGTCCCGCCGGCCGACACCTGGGAGCTCAAGCGTTTCATGAAGCCCGAGGAAATCGAGGCGATGCAGGAGTCGCAAGGCGGCGATCAGCTTTCCCCGGCGCGCGCCCTGCTCGATGCCGAAGGCATACGATACACGCCGCGCGTGCTGCTCGGCGAGATCGCCTCGACCCTGGTCGAGGAAGCCAGCCGCAACGGAGCAGACCTCGTCATCATCGGCAGCCGCGGCCATACCGCCGCCGCCAGCGCTCTCCTCGGCTCGACGGCGCTGGCCGTCATTCGTCTGGCTGGCGTGCCGGTGACCGTGGTCAGGCAGGATTAACCACCTGTTCAGCGGGCATTCCGCCCGCGCCGCCAACTTCTCCGTTAAGCCTCTGTCAAGCGGCGGTTAAGTGACGGTTAAGCCGCTGTCTTCATGATGACCGCCAGGCAATATCTTCCGGGGATCGTCATGCGACACTCGCTATGCATTCTGGCAATTCTGGTTTCCGCCGGCGCCATGGCGCAAACCCCGCGCGATTTTCTGACGCGCTTCGAGAAAGAGGCCGCCGCGCCGGCCGTGGCCGAGCGCGGCGGCCGCTTCTTTGACGCCACTCATGGCAACGACTGGAGTTGTTCGACCTGCCACACCACCCGCCCGACCCAGCCGGGTCGCCATGCCAAAACCGACAAAACGATCGCCCCTCTGGCGCCGGCGGCGAATGCCGAGCGCTTCACCAGTCCGGCCAAGGTGGACAAGTGGTTCCGCCGCAACTGCAACGATGTCGTTGGCCGCGAATGCAGCGCCCAGGAGAAAGCCGATCTCCTGGCCTGGCTGCTCACCCTGAAATGAAGGAGACACAAATGAAAACCTGGCTTGCCCTGCTGCTCATTGCCCTTGCTCTGCCGGCGTGGGCCGATCGCTTCAGCGTGCCGAAGCATGCGGCCTTCGACGAGGAATGCGCGTCCTGTCACCTCGCCTACCCACCGCAACTGCTCGATGCTGTTTCCTGGCGGGCGCTGATGGAAAATCTGCCCAGACACTTCGGGGTCGATGCCAGCCTCGATGACAATCGCCGTCTCGCCATCACCGACTTTTTGACCAGGCACGCCGGCCGCGGCGGAAGCACAACATCCTCGGGCAAGCCGCTGCTGCGCATCACCGAGACGCCGTGGTTCCGCCGCGAGCACGACGAAATCGCGGCGCCCACCTGGCAGCGCACCGCGATCAAGAGCCCCGCCAACTGCGCCGCCTGCCACACCCAGGCCGCAAGCGGCGATTTCCGTGAACGCAACATCCACATTCCAAAGCGAGGCACGCCATGACCACCCCGTCGCTCAACCGCATCCGCGTCTGGGATCTGCCCACCCGCCTGTTTCACTGGTCGCTGGCCGCATCCTTCTTCATCGCTTTCTTCACCGCCGAATCGGAACGCTGGCGCGATGTCCATGTCATCTCCGGGTACACGGTCGGTGGTCTGCTGGCGTTCCGCCTGCTGTGGGGATTCGTCGGCAATCGACATGCGCGCTTCGCCGAATTCTGGCCGACGCCGGAGAAACTGCTGCGCTATCTGAAGTCGCTCTTCGGTCGCCATCCCGAACATTATCTCGGCCACAATCCGGCCGGCGCGGTGGCGATCCTGCTGCTGCTCGGGCTCGGCCTGCTGACCGTGGCGAGCGGCTGGCTGACCTACGAGGAAATCGGCGGCGAGCTGTTCGAGGAGGTGCACGAAACGCTCGGCGACGGCATGATGGCGCTGGTCGTGATCCACATCGCCGGGGTGATCGCCAGCAGTCGCCTGCACGGCGAAAATCTGGTTCGTGCGATGATTAGCGGCTGGAAAAGGTGCCCGCCCGATGAGAATTCTGCTGGTTGAAGACGATGCCCTGCTCGGCGATGCGATCCAGGCCGGCCTTAGGCAGGCAGGCCATGCCGTCGACTGGGCGCGCGACGGGGTCAAGGCCGAGCTGGCGCTCGCCGCCGAGGACTATGCCGCCGTCGTGCTCGACCTCGGCCTGCCGCGGAAGGACGGGCTCACCCTGCTCGGCGAATTGCGGGCACGGGGCAAGACCTTGCCGGTACTGATCCTCACCGCCCGCGATACCGTGGACGACCGCATTCGCGGCCTCGATAGCGGCGCCGACGACTATCTGGTCAAGCCGTTCGAGCTGAGCGAGTTGCAGGCCCGGCTGCGCGCGCTGCTGCGCCGCGCCAGCGGCACCCCGGCACCGCTGATCGAGGCCGCCGGCATCAGCCTCGACCCGGCGACCCGGCGCGTCACCCGGAATGGACAGGAGATCGAACTCTCGGCCCGCGAATACGCCCTGCTCCACGCCCTGTTGCAACATCCGGGGCGCGCGCTGTCCCGCGCGCAACTGGAGGAGCAGCTCTATGCCTGGGGCGAGGAAATCGGCAGCAACGCGGTCGAGGTATTCATCCATCATCTGCGGCGCAAACTCGGCAGCGAGACCATCCGTACCCTGCGCGGCATTGGCTACGTGATTCCGAAAACATGACCTCCCGCCCCCTCTCGCTGCGCCTGCGGCTGATCAGCCTCACCCTGCTGGCGGTGGGCGCGGTGTGGGCGGTGACCGCCGTGTTCACCTACCGCGAGGCGCGTCACGAAGTCGATGAGCTGCTCGATGCCCACCTGGCCCAGGCGGCGGCGATTCTGGTCGCCCAGTCGCTCCACGAGCTGCACGAGAACGAGGTGCTGCAAACCCCCTTGCTGCACCACTACGCGCGCAAGGTCGCTTTCCAGGCCTACACCACGGCCGGCGAATTGCGCCTGGCCTCGGCCAACGCGCCGAAGACGCCGCTCGGCAACAACCAGCCGGGCTTTGCCGAGCGCGAGATCGAAGGCCGGCGCTGGCGGGTATTTTCCGCGCCGACCTTGAACGGCGCGCTGATGATCCATGTCGGCGAGATCGACGCCGCGCGCGAGGATGTCGCCCACGAACTCATCATGCATTTCCTGCAGCCGCTGCTCTTCGCCCTGCCGCTGCTGGCGCTGCTGCTCGCCTTCGCCGTGCGCCGCGCGCTGCTGCCGCTGGTCGAAGTCACCCGCGAACTCGAAATCCGCGCCGCCGACAATCTCGCCCCGCTCCCGCTGACCACCACGCCGGCCGAAATCGTCCCGCTGGTCGCGCGCATGAACACGCTGTTCGCCGGCATTCACCGCGCCCTGGAAAACGAGCGCCGTTTCACCGCCGATGCCGCGCATGAATTGCGTACGCCGCTTGCCGCGCTCAAGGCGCAGGCCCAGGTGGCACACGCCGCCCGCAACCAGCGCGAGCGCGACCATGCGCTCGAACAGGTAACCTCCGGCTGCGACCGGGCGACCCATCTGGTCGAACAGATGCTGCTCCTGGCGCGGCTCGATGCGCAAACCACGGCCACGCTCGCCCCGCTCGACCTGGGCGCCCTGCTTGAAGAAGTATTGGCGGAAATGGCCGGCGAAGCGATTGCCCACGACTGCGAACTCGCCTTGACCGCCGAAGCGGCCGACATCGCCGGCAATGCCGTCCTGCTACGCGTACTGGTCCGCAACCTGGTGGCCAATGCCCTCGGCCACGGCGCGCCCTCGCGCATCGAAGTCACTCTGCGCAAGGGCGGGACGATCCGGCTGACCGTTGTCGACGACGGCCCCGGTGTCCCCGCAGCCGAATACGACATGCTGGGCCAGCGTTTTCGCCGTCTCGCCAGCGCCGACTTTTCATCAACCCCGGCGACCACGCCTGCCGGCAGCGGCCTCGGCCTTTCCATCGTGCGCCGGATCGCCGAGCTGCACGGCGCCCGGATCGAATTCGGCGCCGGCCCGGGCGGCCGCGGCCTTGCGGTCAGTGTCGACTTCCCCAGGGCAGGCCCCGCACCATGACGCAAGAAACGCCGGCAGAGGACTGGCACCATCTGCCGGGCGAAGAAGCGATACGACGCCTCGCCTCCGATCGGGACACCGGGCTCAGCGCCGAGGAAGCGGCGCGACGCCTGCAACTCTACGGCCCCAATCAGATGCCGCAACCGCACCCGAAAAGCGCCTTCGCCCGCCTTCTCGCGCAGTTCCTGGCCCCGCTGGTGCTGGTGTTGATCGCCGCCGGCGCGGTCACCGCACTGCTTGGCGAGTGGCTCGACAGCGCCGTGATTTTCGGCGTGGTACTCATCAATGCCGTGGTCGGCTTCATTCAGGAAGGAAAGGCCGAAGAAGCCCTTGCCGCGCTGGCGCGTGCCCTGGCGACCGAGGCCGAGGTCGTCCGCGACCGGCAACGTCTCCGGCTCGATGCCCGGCTCCTGGTGCCGGGCGACATCGTCCGGCTCGCGGCCGGCGACCGCGTGCCGGCCGATGTGCGGCTGATCTTCGCGCATCGCTTGCGCAGCACCGAGGCCGCGCTCACCGGCGAATCGCTGCCGATCGACAAACACGCGGCGGCCCTGCCTCCCGCAACCCGGCTGGCCGACCGCCGCAACATGGCTTTCGCCGGCACCCACATCGTCGGCGGACAGGGGCTGGGGCTGGTCATCGCCACGGGAGAAGCCACCGCCACCGGCCGTATTGCGCAACGGATAGCCGAACTGCCGGAGCTCAAGACACCGCTCACCCGCAAGATCGATGCCTTCTCCAGGCGGCTGTTATGGGCGATTCTGGCGTTGGCTGGACTCACCGTCGCCATCGGCCTTGCACGCGGCGAGCCGCTGGTGGATATGCTGATGGCCGCCGTGGCACTGGCCATCGGTGCGATTCCCGAAGGCCTGCCGGCGGCGATGACGATCATGCTGGCGATCGGCATCGGTCGCATGGCCCGGCGGCGGGCCATCATCCGTCATCTGCCGGCGGTCGAGACCTTGGGCAGCATCACCGTGATCTGCTCCGACAAGACGGGCACCCTCACCGAGAATGCGATGACCGTCACCCAGCTCTATGCCGGTGACCAGGCCTTTACCCTGAGCGGCCAAGGCTACGCCCCGCACGGCCATCTGCTGCGTGAAGGCGAGGAGCGCGTCGCGGCGACTCCGGCGGTTCGTGAAGCTTTGGTTGCCGCAGTACTGTGCAACGATGCTTCGCTCTCTCAACACGACCACCACTGGCAGATCGGCGGCGACCCGACCGAAGCCGCGCTACTGGTGGCTGCACGCAAGACCGGGCTCGACGAGGAAACCTTGCGTCAGGTCTTCCCCCGGCTGGATGTGATCCCCTTCGCCTCCGAACTGCAATTCATGGCCACGCGCCATCGAATCGAGGACGAGAACATCGTCTATCTCAAGGGGGCCGTCGAAAAACTGCTGCCTGCCGCGATCGATCAACTCACTTGCGACGGCCGGCGCGCGCCCCTGCCCGAGGCGGCCATCCATGCCGCGGCGCAGGCCATGGCCAGAAGCGGCCTGCGCATCCTGGCCGTGGCCCGCCGCCGCCTTCCCGCCGGTGAAACACCGCAACCCGATACCATCACGCAAGACCTCACCTTCCTCGGCCTGGTCGGGATGGTCGATCCACCCCGCCCCGAAGCCATCCGGGCGGTGCGCACCTGCCATGCCGCCGGCATCGAGGTGAAGATGATCACCGGCGATCATGCCGCCACCGCGCTCGCCATTGCCGGCGCCATTGGCCTGCTTTCCCCCGACGATGATCAGGTGCTGACGGGCGGCCAGATTGCCCGGCTGGACGATGCGCAGCTGGCCGAACGGGTCGGCCGGGTGGCCGTGTTCGCCCGCGTCGAGCCGGAGCAGAAGTTGCGCCTGGTGCAAGCCCTGCAAAAACGGGGCGCCGTCGTCGCCATGACCGGGGACGGGGTCAATGATGCACCGGCGCTCAAGGCCGCCGACATCGGCATCGCGATGGGCAGCGGCGGCACCGAGGTAGCCAAGGAGGCGGCGGCCATGGTGCTGCTCGACGACAGTTTCGCCACCATCGAGGCCGCCATCGAGGAAGGGCGCCTGGTCTATGACAACCTGGTGAAATTCATCACCTGGACGCTACCGACCAACTTCGGCGAGGGGCTGGTCATCCTTTGCGCCATCCTGCTGGGGACGACCCTGCCCATCACCGCCCTGCAGATCCTCTGGATCAACATGACCACGGCCATCCTGCTGGGACTGCCGCTCGTCTTCGAGCCGACCGAGCCCGGCATCATGCGCCGCCCGCCACGACCGCCGGCCGCGCCGATCCTCGACCGGAGGTTGCTGCAACGAGTCGGCATCGTCGGCGTAGTGATGCTGGTGGCGGCCTTCGGTCTGTTCGAGTGGGCCCTCGACTCCGGCCAGAGCCTGGAGCAGGCACGCAGCGTCGCGGTCAATGCCTTCGTCGCCACCGAGGCGGTCTATCTGTTCAGTTGCCGCTCGCTCGCCTTGCCACTGACCCGGATTCCAGCCTTTTCCAACCCCTGGGTTTGGCGAGGCGTGGCAGCGACACTGGCTTTGCAACTGCTCCTCACCTACTGGCCGCCACTGGCTCGCCTGTTCGGCATGGCGCCGCTGGATATCCCGTCCTGGCTGGCGATTCTTGCCACGGCAGGTGGCGCGCTTCTCCTCATCGAACTCGTGAAACACCTCGAAGTCGCAAAAAACCGGCGCTGACGTGCTTTCCATGCCGGAATTCCCGCTTCACCAGACGGTAGCGCTACTACTGCATTGCCACCCCTGGCAAACCAAGCAAATCAAGCATTTGACCTGCTCCTTCCACCCCGGTATACTCCGCGCCTCTTTGTACCATCCCTCTGGAGTCCATCATCATGTATGCGGTCATAAAAACCGGCGGCAAGCAGTATCGCGTCGCGGCCGGCGAAAAACTTAAAATCGAACAGATACCGGCTGATGTAGGCACTGAAATCACTCTCGACCAGGTCTTGATGGTCGGCGAAGGCGAATCGGTAAAAATCGGTTCCCCCCTGCTCGCCGGCGCCAAGGTCATGGCCAAGGTGATCGCTCAGGGTCGACATCCCAAGGTCACCATCTTCAAGATGCGCCGGCGCAAGCACTACCAGAAGCACCAGGGCCATCGGCAGAACTTCACGGAAATCGAAATCAGCGGCATCGCGGCCTGACCGCCGAACGGCCACTGAATTCAAGGAGCATAAAACATGGCACACAAAAAAGCAGGCGGCAGTTCGCGTAACGGCCGCGATTCGGAATCGAAGCGCCTCGGCGTCAAACGCTACGGCGGGCAACTCGTCGTTCCGGGCAACATCATTGTCCGCCAGCGTGGCACCGAGTTTCATCCTGGCGATAACGTCGGCATAGGCAAGGATCACACCCTCTTCGCCAAAGTCGAAGGTACCGTGCAGTTCGCCATCAAGGGCGAAAAGAAGCGCCGCGTCATCAGCATCGTTCCGGCGACGGCCTGAACCCCCCGCGTCTGCGCAATGAAAGCCCTTTCGTTGCCGGGTGCAACGATGGGGCTTTCGCCTTTTTGGACAAGCAAACATGAAATTCTTTGACGAAGCCCGTATCGAAGTGCTGGCCGGCGACGGCGGCAATGGGGCGGCTTCGTTCCGGCGCGAGAAATACATTCCGCTGGGCGGGCCGGACGGTGGCGACGGTGGCCGTGGCGGCAGCATCTGGGCGGTTGCCGACTGCAATCTGAATACCCTGATCGACTACCGCTACACCCGCACCTTCCGCGCCCAGAAAGGCGAGAAGGGACACGGCTCGGATCGCTACGGCAAGGGCGGCGATGACATGGAACTGCGGATGCCGGTCGGCACCGTGATCAGCGACCGCAACACGGGCGAGATCATCGCCGACCTCGATCGCGAAGGCAAGCGCATGCTGGTCGCCAAGGGTGGCCGTGGCGGCCTCGGCAACCTGCATTTCAAGTCGAGCACCAACCGGGCGCCGCGACAATGCACACCCGGCGAACCGGGCGAGCAGCGCGAACTGCAGCTCGAGCTCAAGGTGCTGGCCGATGTCGGCCTGCTCGGCCTGCCCAATGCCGGAAAATCCACCTTCATTCGCGCCGTTTCGTCGGCCCGCCCCAAGGTCGCGGATTACCCCTTCACCACGCTGCACCCGAATCTCGGCGTGGTGCGAGTCGATGAAAACCGCAGCTTCGTCATCGCCGACATTCCCGGCCTGATCGAGGGTGCCGCGGAAGGCGCCGGTCTCGGCCACCGGTTCCTCAAGCATCTGCAACGCACCGGCCTGCTGCTGCACCTGGTGGACATCGCCCCCTTCGATCCCGAGGCCGACCCGCTGCATGATGCGCAGGCAATCGTCGAGGAGCTGCGCCGCTACGACCCCGCGCTCTATGCCAAACCTCGCTGGCTGTTGATCAACAAGATCGATCTGGTTGCCGAGGACGAACGTGCGGCGCGCATCGGGAGGCTGGTCGATCATTGCCAGCCGGAACGCTATTTCGTCATCTCGGCGATCAGCGGCGAAGGCTGTCGCGAGGTCTGCTATGCGATCATGGAGCATCTCGAGGCGCACCGCCGCAGCCCTGCTTACGTCGAACCCACCCCGGAACCCGTCGATGCAACGGAAAATCGCTGAAGCCCGCCGCCTCGTCGTCAAGGTCGGCAGCGCGCTGGTGACCAACGACGGGGCCGGGCTGGCGCTCGACTTCATCGATGATTGCGCGCGCCAGATCGCCGCGCTGCGCGCGCAGGGCCGCGAGATCCTGCTGGTTTCCTCGGGAGCGATTGCCGCCGGCATGCAGCGCCTGGGCTGGGCCGCCCGGCCGCACGCGATGCACGATCTGCAGGCCGCGGCGGCCGTCGGCCAGATGGGACTGGCACAGGCCTACGATAGCACCTTCGCCAGCCACGGCCAGAAGGCGGCGCAAATCCTGCTCACCCATGACGACCTCGCCGACCGCGTGCGTTACCTCAACGCCCGCTCGACGCTGAACACCCTGCTCGCCCTGGGCGTGGTGCCGATCATCAACGAAAATGACACCGTCGTTACCGACGAGATCAAGTTCGGCGACAACGATACGCTGGGCGCCCTGGTCGCCAATCTGGTCGAGGCCGATGCGCTGATCATTCTCACCGACCAGCGCGGCTTATATACCGCCGACCCGCGGCGCTCGCCCGAGGCCAGTCTGATCGCCGAAGGCCGTGCCGACGATCCTCGCTTCGAGGCCATGGCCGGCGGCGCGGGCAGCGGCATCGCCCGCGGCGGCATGCTCACCAAGGTGCGTGCCGCCCAACGGGCCGCGCGCAGCGGCGCCCACACGGTGATCGCCAGTGGCCGTCAAGCCGATGCACTGCTCGCCATCGCCCGCGGCGAGCCAGTCGGCACGCTGCTCTTCGCTGCGTCTTCGCCGCTGGCCGCGCGCAAGCAATGGCTGGCCGATCACCTGCAGTTGACCGGTTCGTTCATCCTTGACGACGGCGCCCGGCAGGCCCTGCTCGCCGGGCGCAGCCTGCTGCCAATCGGCGTCAAGGGCGTCGAGGGCGAATTCGGCCGTGGCGCGGCCGTCGCCTGTCGCACCGCCGACGGCCATGAAGTCGCCCGTGGGCTGAGCAATTATTCGAGTTCCGAAGCCCGCCGCATCGCCGGTCACGGCAGCAACCAAATCGAAACCCTGCTCGGCTATATTGACAGCGAAGAACTGATTCACCGCGACAATCTGGTGCTGCTTTAGTTTTCATCTCCTGGAGGATCGAACCATGGAACAGCAACCTGCCGCGCCCAACCCGTTCGATGCCATCGCCCCGCAGCACATCGCCACCCTGGTGGCCGGCGCCGGGGTGCGCAAGGTTCGGCTGCCTGTCCTGCAAACTCTGGCGCTTGGCGTGCTGGCCGGCGCCTTCATCGCCTTCGGCGCCCTGTTTTATCTAGTGGTGATCACCGGCAGTTCGTTCGGTTTCGGCCCGACCCGGCTGCTGGGCGGCATGGCCTTCTCGCTCGGTCTGATCCTGGTGGTCGTCGCCGGAGCCGAATTATTCACCGGCAACAATCTAGTCGTCATGGCCTGGGCAGGAGGCAAGGTCGGCATGGCGGAGCTGTTGCGCAACTGGAGTCTGATCTATGTCGCCAACCTGATCGGCGCCGTCGCCACAGCCTGGGTCGTCTGGCGCTCAGGGGTACTCGGCCTCGCCGCGGGCGGTGTCGGCGAGACTCTCGCCACCGTTGCCAGCGGAAAACTCGCCTTGAGCTGGGAAGCGGCGTTCTGACGCGGCCTGCTGTGCAATGCGCTGGTCTGTCTCGCAGAGTGGATGTGTTTTGCCGCACACACCGTGACCGACAAGATCCTGGCGATCATTTTACCGATTGCCGGTTTCGTCGCCCTCGGTCTGGAACACTCGGTCGCCAACATGTTCTTCCTGCCGCTGGCCTGACTGCACGGCGTGGCCGGGGTCGATGCCGCATCCATCCTGGCCAATCTGCTCCCCGTCACGATGGGAAATATTCTTGGTGGTGGTGGTGGCGGCGTGGCCTTTATTTACTGGCTGATCTGGCTGCGCCCACAACGTCCGGACTGAGGCTCTCAACCAAAGCGGCCGGTGATGTAGTCCGACGTGCGATCCATCTTCGGGGTGGTAAACAAGGTTTCCGTGTCGTTGAACTCGACCGCTTCCCCCATGTGCATGAACAGGGTGTAATCGGAAACCCGCGCCGCCTGCTGCATGTTGTGGGTGACGATGACGATGGTGAACCGGTTCTTCAATTCCAGCAACAACTCCTCGATCTTCGCGGTGGCGATCGGGTCCAGCGCCGAACAGGGTTCATCGAGCAGCAGCACCTCGGGTTCCAGGGCGATGGCACGGGCAATCACCAGGCGCTGCTGCTGACCGCCGGACAAGCCCAGGCCATTGGCATCGAGCCGATCCTTCACCTCGTCCCATAGCGCCGCGCCGCGCAAGGCCCGCTCGACGGTCTCGGCAAGCGCCTTCTTGTCATTGACACCCATGATGCGCAATCCGTAGGCCACGTTTTCGAAAATCGACTTGGGGAACGGGTTGGGCTTCTGGAACACCATGCCAACCCTCCGCCGCAGCAGGGCCACCTTGACCGAACGATCATAGATGTCGGCGTTGTCGAGCAGGACCTGGCCTTCGATGCGGCAGATGTCGACCAGGTCGTTCATGCGATTGAAGCAGCGCAACAGCGTCGATTTCCCGCAACCGCTGGGGCCGATGAATGCCGTGACCCGGCTTTTCGGGATCTTGACATTGACATTGAACAGCGCCTGCGCCGCCGCATAGTGAAGATTGAGGTTTTTCGTTTCGATACAAACTTTTTCAGTGCCGGCTTCCGCTACTCCCGCATTCTCACGGCCAGCAGCACGTTCGAGCGCCGCACTGATGTTGATGGCATGCGATCTCGGCAAGGTGGCATTCATGTTTGGCGTATTCATCTGGTGATCATTCCATGGATAGAGTCGTGAGTGGCAACAACCTGCATCACATTCCTTCAAGGCCGCGATAGGTTTCTCGCAGCCGGTTGCGCAACGAGATCGCCGCCAGGTTGAGCGCCACGATTACCAGCACCAGCAGCAATGCCGTGGCGTAAACCAGCGGCCGGGCGGCCTCGACATTCGGGCTCTGGAAGCCGACGTCATAGATATGGAAGCCCAGGTGCATGAACTGCCGCTCGAGATGGAAATATGGGAAATGCCCGTCCAGCGGCAGGCTGGGCGCCAGCTTGACCACGCCGACCAGCATCAGCGGCGCGGTCTCCCCCGCCGCGCGGGCCACCGCCAGGATCAACCCAGTCATGATCGCCGGACTGGTCATCGGCAGCACCGTTCGCCACAGGGTTTCGGCCTTGGTGGCGCCCAGCGCCAAACTGCCCTCGCGCAGGCTGCGCGGCACCCGCGCCAGGCCTTCTTCGGTGGAAACGATGACCACCGGCAAGGTCAGGATCGCCAGCGTGAGCGAAGCCCAAAGAATACCCGGACTGCCGAAGGTCGGCGCCGGCAGCGCCTCGGGAAAGAACAGCTGGTCGATGCTGCCGCCGAGGAAATAAACGAAAAAACCGAGGCCGAACACGCCATAGACGATCGACGGCACGCCAGCCAGATTATTCACCGCGATGCGGATAATGCGGATCAGTGGCCCCTGTTTTGCATATTCCCGCATGTACACCGCCGCGATGACGCCCAGCGGCATGACCAGAATCGACATCAGCACCACCATCATGATGGTGCCGAAGATGGCCGGGAAAATCCCGCCTTCGGTATTGGCCTCGCGCGGATTCTCGGTGCCGAAGGCATACAGCTTGCGAAAATAGTAGCCCACCTTGTCAACCAGCCCCATGGCATTCGGCCGATAGGCCTCGGCCACTTTTTCCAGCGGCACATCGACTATCTGGCCATTCATCACTTCGGCGCTCAGGCTGTCCCGCCCAATCTCGCCACGCAGCTTCTCCAACCGTGCCTGCAGCGCGCCGAACTTCCCATTGAGTGCCTCGCGCTCCTTCTCCATCCCCGTCCTGGCCGGTTCGTCGAGCTTGCCCTGAAGTTGCAGCTTCTTCTCCTTCAGGCGCAACCGCTCCATTTCATAGTTGAGATCCCCGATCTCATCTTTCTCGATATGAAAAATTTTCTGGAAAAGCTCGCTAGCGCGCTGGATGCGGCGCTCCAGCTCGGGCAGGGCGGCAACACCCTCGGCGACCACCTGACCGTTTTCCTTCACTGCCTTGAGATGGCCGTAGAAGTTGCCCCATTCGCGCCGCTCGACGGTGATCAGATCCTGCGGATAGGTGAACTCGCTCAGCAGGGGCGCCGGATACCACTTGAAATCGAAGCCATGGACATCGCGATTGCCCAGCTTCAGCAGATAGCGGGTGGTGAATTTATCGGTGCTTTCGATCTTGAAACCGGATTCGATCAGCCGCCGTACGGCGACTTCTTCCTGTTCCTTGATTTCGCCAATCAGCCGAATCCTGCTGCCATCCTTTTCGACATAGGTAGTTTCGGCCACCATCGCTGGCCAAAAATGCAGCAAGCCGCGCGCCGCCGTCAGCCAGAGCACGCCCAGCACCGCCACCAGGGCAATGGCGATACCGCCCGCGGTGGCCCAGATCCACGGTTCGCCAGATTTGATCCATGTTTTCATCGTCTCATTCCTCAACACTCACTGTACTTTTCGCGGAGTCGTTGGCGAACCAATTCAGCCGCCGTATTCACCACGAAGGTGAAGGCGAACAGCACCAGGGCCGAAACGAACAGCAAACGGAAATGCGTCGTGCCGACGGCGGCCTCCGGCATCTCGACGCCGATGTTGGCCGCCAGCGTACGGAAGCCGGTGAACATGCTCAGATCCATGACAGCAGTATTTCCTGTCGCCATCAGCACGATCATGGTTTCACCCACGGCGCGGCCCAGGCCGATCATCACGGCGGAAAAAATGCCGGGGCTGGCGGTCGGCAGGATGACATTCTGCAAGGTCTGCCAGCGAGTCGCCCCCAAGGCCAGGGAACCGGTCGTGAAATGCTTGGGAACGCTGAAAATCGCATCTTCGGCAATCGAGAAAATGGTCGGAATGACCGCGAACCCCATGGCAATCCCGACCACCAGCGAGTTGCGCTGCTCATAGGTGATTCCCATCTCGTGCGTCAGCCAAAAGGGCATGTCGCCACCGAAAAAAGCCGCTTCGAGCGGATGCCCGATGCGAAAGGCCAGCCAGATGCCGAAGATCACCACCGGCACCAGGAGAGCGGCTTCCCAGCCCGGTTTGACCCGCGCCGTGAGGCTTTCCGGCAGCACATGCCAGAGATAGGCAGCCGCCATGATGACCATCGGCAAGACGACGAACACCAGCAGCGTGCCGGCCAGGTTGTTCTCGATCAGCGGCGCCAGCCACAGGCCGGCAAGAAAACCGAGAATGACAGTCGGTAGCGCGGCCATGATCTCGATCGACGGTTTGGCCACCTTGCGCATGCCAGGCGCCATGAAATAAGCGCCGAAGATCGCCGAGAACAACGCCAGCGGCACCGCCAGGAGCATCGCGTAAAACGATGCCTTGAGCGTGCCCAGCGTCAGCGGCGTCAAACTGAATTTCGCCTCGAAATCGTTGGTCGCCGCCGCCGACTGCCAGATGTATTCCGGTTTCTCATAGCTTTCGTACCAGACCTTTTCCCACAACGAGGAGAACGAGACTTCCGGGAATTCGTTGTCGACCTGGGCTGTGTACAGCTTTCCGTCCGCGCTCTGGATTATCAGTCCATTGCCGCGCGGCGTGGTTTCCGCTGCCAGGATATTCCCCTTGCCCACCGATTCACGCCAGAGCAACTTATGCGCCGTGGCGTAATAGAGTCCGAGATTGCCCTGCGTATCACCGGCGATGAAGCCCTTGCGAAAATACTCGGGTGCCAGGGTCGTGATTCTGCCGGGCATCGGCTTGAAATCGCGAATGTGGGTCAAGGTGTAGTTATTCTCCGCATCCCGCACCAGGAACCACTGACCGAGGCTGCCCTTGTCGGTACCGACGATCAGCGAGAAACCGCCGCTGAGTATGGTGAGCGCGCTGATCGACTCCTCTTCCGGAACGACTTGCTGCGTCTGAATCCGCCGCGGCGCGGACTTGTCCGTGATGTCGAAATGGGTGATGAAACGGCCATCGTGGGCGACATAAAGTTCGCGTTGTTTGACTTCGACGATCAGCTGCTGGATCGAGCCTTCCACCTTGTCCAATGTGCTGCCGCTCTTCTCGACGCTCTGCTCGCCGGTCAGCATGTTCGTGGTGGCCGTCAAACCCGTCAGCAGCAGGCGGCCATCATGGGTCAAGGCCACCAGTGTCGTGCCCTCGTCGCTGCTCTGCACCGCCAGCCGATCGATGGCGGCGTGCTGCGGATCGATTTCCAGCGGAGTTTCGCCCAGCGGATAATCGATTTCCGGTGTGATGACCCGCCGGTTGTCCGCATCGAAGTGCGTGCCATACTTTTGTCCGACAACGACGACCCGGCCATCGGCCAAGCCATAGGCCGCGGTGTAGTGGTCAGGATCACCGGCAGCAAAACTGGTGATGGCCACGCCGGGGGGAAACGCAATCCTGAATTCGCCGCGCGGTACGCCATCATGCAGATTGAAGAAATGCACCACACCCTGGTCGGTAAAGCGTGCGCCGATTTCGCGCTGCTCCTCGGAGGCCAGATGCACCGTCTGCCCATCCTTGCCGCCGGGAACGGCAAAGCTCTGCCAGGCATCGACCTTCACCGGCTTGAACAGGGGATAGGCCACGCTCGCCAGATAAAAGAAGATCAGGCTGATGGCGACGATGACACTGATCCCGCCCAGCACCATCACATAACGGAACAGGCTGTCGATCAGCAACCGCTGGCGCATGGCGCCGGCAATGGTCTGCAGATTTGAGTGCGGGTCATTCATGAGGGCGACGGATCATCAGGGCAATCGATGGTGCAACCAATGCAGCGGGAGCAGGGAATGGAACCCGAGACGCATAAAATCCCGGCCAGCCGCAGCCAGGCCGGGATTCTATTGGCTTTTACTTGGCGACGGCTGAATGTTGCCTATGGAAACGCTCGACCGCAGCCACCGGAGTACCCTGTTTGGCCGATTCCTTGTTCAACGCGTAAACCACGGTCTCGCCCTTCGGCCCGGCGCCAACCTCGGTGTAGGTCAGCGGCACTTCACCATGTTTCAGGTACCCAGCCATGTCTTTCCAGTCGACGAACACATAGATGCGGCCGTTCTTGAATACTTCGCCATAAAACGGGCCCTGGGGAACCTGCTTGCCGTCGTAAAGCAGCTCGGCATCGGTCGGGCCACCCCGCTTGGCATCGTTCTTGTTCATGCCGAAAACCAGCGTGCGGCCATCCGGCCCATCGCCAATCCGCGTTCGCGTCAGGGCGACTTCATTGGTTTCGAGAAAAATCTGTTGCAGCTTCGGATCGCCCAGGACATAGAGGCGTCCATTCTCGTGAAAGGTCAGGAACAGATTCTGTTCCGCCACGGTTTTCGGTTCGCTTGCGGCCACCGGCTGGGCCGTATCCGCGTGCGCGCTCTCGCCGTGGGTTGCACAACCGCCAAGGCCGGCAACAGCCAGGGCAGCAATCAGCGCGGTAATGCGCAGGACGTTGTCATTCATGGAATTCCCCTTGATCTCGCTTCGCAATGATTTCTCTTTCGGCCGCGGATTCCGGCCCGAGCCAGAATCCGCTCGATACGCCGCAACAGACTTATTTCAGGATTTCAGCCAGTGCATCGGAGGCCATCTTGGCCGGCATCGGCACGAAGCCATCCTTGACCACGACGGTCTGCCCCTGCCTGGACAACACCATCTTGAAGAACTCGCGCTCCAGCGGCGGCAGCGCCTGATTGGGTTTTTTGTTCACATAGACATACAGCACCCGCGCCAGGGGATAGGTGCCATTGAGGGCATCTTTCGGATCTGCCTCGATAAACGGCGAGCCTTCTTTCCTGGCCAGCGGCACGGCGCGCACGCCGGAGGTCTTGTAGCCGATGCCGGAATAGCCGATGGCATTGAGCTGACCGGTCACGCTCTGCACCACCGAGGCGGAACCAGGCTGCTCGGCGACATTCTTCTTGAAGTCACCCTTGCACAGTGCGTGTTCCTTGAAGTAGCCGTAGGTACCGGAAACCGAGTTGCGGCCGTACAGTGCGATCGGCCGGGACGCCCATTCGCCGCTCATGCCAGCCTCGCCCCACTTGGTGATATCGCTCGGATGACCGCATTTGCGCGTCGGCGAGAAAATCGCATCAACCTGCGCCATGGTCAGTCCCTTGATCGGATTGTCCTTGTTGACATAGACCGCCAGGGCGTCGATCGCCACCGGCACGGCGGTCGGCTTGTAGCCATGCTTCTTCTCGAAGGCTTCGATTTCCTTGGCGTTCATCGGCCGGCTCATCGGGCCGAAGTTGGAGGTGCCTTCGGTCAGCGCCGGCGGCGCGGTGGACGAACCGGCGCCCTGGATCTGAATGTTGACATTGGGATAGGCCCGCTTGTATTCCTCGGCCCAGAAGGTCATCAGGTTGTTCAGCGTATCCGAGCCGACGCTGGTGAAATTGCCGGCCACGCCGCTGACCTTCTGGTAAACCGGCAGCTTGGGATCAACTTCGACCGCAGCCGCCAGCGCGCTTTGCCCGATCAGCGCGGTGGTGAGAAAGCCCAGTGCTGCGAGAATGGTTTTGTGACGCATGGTGTGGAACTCCTTGGTTGAGATTCGGGGAAACGACGTCTTTGGACTGCAACGACCTTTGCCTGAGGCAGGATAGAGGGCCAATGTTTCAGTCACGTTACACACGCCGACACATCGGCCGCACAAATGGCTTGGGCGAGGATTAAAAAACAAGGGAACGAGGGCGCAACAAATGCCACGGGGACACAGAGCGGCGGCAGGACGGTCAGCATGAACCGCTGCCAAACGCAGGCCAGAGCAAAGTCTGGCCTTTGAAAAGTGGTGGTGGAACACGGAACCGAACCCGCGTCCGCATCCCGACAAGGATAGCAACGTTTTGACCTTGAGGGCGTGGTTTCGATGATTTGTCCGGACTGACCACTTGCTCAGACTCAAGCAGTGGCGCATAATGTCATCACTTTGATGATATTAATGGTCGTGCAATGAGCAATCAATCCGCGTTTTTCGGTCTTACCGTCGCTTCTTGTGGATGAGGAGCGCTTGAGCATGCACCCCCAGCGTGTCGAGAGTTTGAGCCACGCCCAGCGGGAGCGTCTGGCCTACGTTGAGTTCCGTCTCAACTTCATGGGCGAGATCGGTCGGCCTGATCTAGCTGCCCGATTTGGTGTTGCCCCGGCTGGTGCAACCCGCGATTTGGCGATGTACCGGGAGATCGCCCCGCAGAACATCGAGTTCGACGGAAGCAGCAAGGTTTACCGCATCGGCAAAGCCTTCTCCCCAATTTTTGAACACGCGCCACAGCGCGTATTGTCGGCGCTGTCGCTGGGTTTTGGTGACGGGGTAGATGGCGAGACGAAGCCATTGCTTCCCTGTGAATCTCCTGCCGCCTTGAGCAACCCGCAAATGGAAGTCTTGGCCCCCATCTGCCGGGCCATCCATGCCAAGCGCCCGGTGGCGATTCATTACCACTCAATGAGCAGTGGCGAGTCCGAACGCGTCATCGTCCCGTTCGCATTGGTGGATACAGGTTTGCGCTGGCACGTTCGATCATTTGATCGGAAGTCCGGTGAGTTCCGCGACTTCGTCGTTACGCGGATTGAGCAACCAACTGTGCTCAATGAAGAACCTTTGTCGCACGAACGGCCGGACAACGACATCCAGTGGACGAGAATCGTCGAGCTGGATTTGGTTCCGCATCCTCGCCTCTCCCGACCAGAGATCATCGAGATGGATTACGGGATGACCGACGGCTCGATACGAATGCGGGTTCGCGCGGCGGTCGCTGGCTACATGCTGCTGCGCTGGAGCGTCGACGCATCGCCAGACCACAGCCTCAAGGAAGAACAATACCGCCTGTGGCTTAGCGACCCGCTGGCCTTGTACGGAGTAGAGAACGCCAAACTCGCGCCGGGGTATCAAGCCCCCACCGCGAAGACATCACGCAAATAGGACAGAACACGATGGCAACCAACGACACAAACAAGAACGGCGGCAATCTCGGCTTCGAGGCTGAGATGTTCAAGGCGGCCGACAAGCTGCGCGGCAATATGGAGCCGTCCGACTACAAGCACGTCGCGCTCGGGCTGATTTTCCTGAAGTACATCTCGGACGCCTTCGAGGCGCGGCACAAAGCGCTGCTGGCGGAAGACCCGCAGGCCGCCGAGGACAAGGACGAATACCTTGCGGACAACGTGTTCTGGGTGCCCAAGGATGCTCGCTGGTCGCACCTGCAGGCCAACGCCAAGTTGCCCACCATTGGCACGCTGATCGATGACGCGATGCGCGCCATCGAAAAGGACAACGAGTCGCTCAAGGGCGTGCTGCCCAAGGACTACTCCCGGCCTGCGCTCAACAAGGTGATGCTTGGCGAGCTGATCGACTTGATTTCCGGAATTGCTCTTAATGAGAATGGGGACAGATCCAAGGACATACTTGGGCGCGTCTACGAATATTTTCTCGGCCAATTCGCAGGGGCCGAAGGCAAACGCGGTGGCGAGTTCTACACGCCACGCTCAGTGGTACAAGTGCTGGTCGAAATGCTGGAACCTTACCAAGGTCGTATTTACGACCCGTGCTGTGGCTCCGGCGGAATGTTCGTACAGTCCGAGAAATTCGTGCAAGAACACGGGGGGCGAATTGGCGACATCGCCGTCTATGGTCAGGAATCAAACTACACGACATGGCGGTTGGCCAAGATGAACCTTGCGGTGCGCGGCATCGATTCCGACATTCGCTGGAACAACGAAGGCAGTTTTCACAAAGATGAGTTACGCGACCTCAAAGCTGACTACATCCTCGCTAACCCACCATTCAACATTTCCGATTGGGGTGGGGAGCGCCTACGCGAGGACGTGCGCTGGAAATATGGCGTCCCACCAACCGGAAATGCCAACTATGGTTGGCTGCAACACATCGTGCATCACTTAGCGCCAAATGGCGCTGCGGGAGTAGTCCTTGCAAACGGTTCGTTAACCTCCAATCAAACGACCGAAGGCCAGATACGTCAGTCTATGGTTGAAAACGACGTTGTCGCTTGCGTTCTGACATTGCCGGTACAACTGTTTTATTCAACGCAAATATCGGCAAGCGTTTGGGTTCTTGCTCGCAACAAAAATTTTGCGGGCGGCACTGATCGCCGTGGCCAAGTGCTGTTCATAGACGCGCGGTCTCTTGGGAGCCTTGTAGACAGAACGCGACGCGAATTTTCAGAAGATGAAATATCGCAGATTGCCGACGCATACAAACGATGGAAAGGTGTTGACCAAGCTGACGACTACACCGATGTCCCAGGACTTTGTCGATCAGTGGACATCAAAACCATTGAAGAACACAGGTGGGCACTCGTTCCTGGTCGCTACGTGGGTTTTGATAGATCAGAACTCACCACCCAAGCCATTTCCAAGCTTCAGGAAGATTTTGTGGAGCTAAAAGCGGCACTCACAAGTTTGCCAAGTGAGGTCGAGAAGTCAATTAAGATTTTTGAGGAGCTATTCCATGGCTGAGGCGTTTTTGGATCATCCTGAAGGATGGAAAGTTATTTCACTAGAACCTAAGCCAAAGTCCGGCTTCATAGAGCGCGTTGAAAGCGGCGGAACACCAAGCACCTCTATCGATGAATACTGGGATGGCGATGTTGCTTGGCTAACGCCAAAAGAAATAACCAGAAACAACGGCGCTCTCTATGTGTCGAGTACTGAGCGAAATATTACGGAAATTGGCGTGCAGTCGAGTGCGGCAAAGTTAATGCCTGTTGGCACGGTAATGCTCACGAAACGGGCGCCGGTAGGAGCCGTAGCAATATCAACTGTTCCAATGTGCACAAATCAAGGGTTCCTCAATTTCATTTGCGGAGAAAAGCTTCTGCCAACCTATCTTGCATATTGGCTCGTGGCAAATAAGAGGTATTTAGATGCAGTCGCAAATGGATCAACTTATCCAGAGCTGTACAAGGGCGATTTGTTTGAATTTCAAATAGCAGTCCCCCCTATTGAACAACAGAAGGAAATTCTCCGAACAATCTCCTCTGCAAAGCAGCTTGCCCTCTGTTTGGACGCAACGTCACATTCGGCAATCGAAGTTTCCGAGGTGCTTAAGCTTCAGACTTTGAAAGAGAGAATCGATCATTTTTATACTGCTTTGTTGCCAGTAATTCTTTCAGGACGCTTGGTCGGAGGACTGGCAGCATGACGCTTTGCTTGACGAACTCCTGCCGAAAGATTCTGGGGCACACCGGGCAGCACGATGTATACCCATCTGCCCCTTGGGCATTCATGACTACAAAGGACAAGGATAAACTCGCAAAGGCGGGCTTCGCAACGCCTAGAGGTGGCGCGAAAGGCGCGTACCAGAACCATGTATTGAGAAGCAATCGAGTCATCGTTCCGTTTGAACGCCTAAATCAAGCCCCCCTGGCTAGCTATCAGGATGGGTATGTCATTCGGATTTTTCCTGATCAGTATTTTGATGCACTAGGTCAAATCAAAGCTGTATTCAATCAGGCGGGAGCGCCTCAGATTGGAACCAATGCATTCGTTTTGTATCGCACACACGACCAACTAGATAGTGTCGTCACGAGATATTGGCCCATAGAGCGATACACCGAACATGAACGGCTGCAAGGAAAGACGACAGGTTCTTGGCATAACGCGTCGCAA
>PHCV01000004.1:132373-357016 GCA_002842395.1 Betaproteobacteria bacterium HGW-Betaproteobacteria-11 | reverse complement strand
TGGTAGAGCGTGTCCAGTGCTTCGCGTGGCGAGAGGGTATCGGGGTCGAGATCGCGCAGGGTTTCCAGTGCCGGATGGGGCGGCTCGGGCAGGGGCGGGGTGCTGGCGAACAGGTCGGGTTGGGCGAGGCTCCCGACTTCGCGGTTTTCCATCGCCATCAGCCGCCGCCGTGCCTCGCGCACCACGGTAGGTGGCATGCCGGCCAAGGCGGAATTCCTGCTTGAACACTCGATAATTACACTCGATCGCCACCGCATTTGGCAACCAACGTTAATGGAGGGTAGCCTCATCTGGCGATGCAGAGCCAGTATTCCAGGAGTTCGCGATCATCCTCACGCCACTTTATCAGCAACTATTTCTCCGTGCGCTGGATGAGTCCCCCGGATGTTGAAGTTCAAAAGTACCGAGTAACCGCTCTCTGTCATGCCGGCGCCGAGCAATTCAAATTGAGTAAGAAGTGGGCGTTGCTACGATCTGGATCGACAGAGATGCCCTAGCCCGAGGTTCCTTGCGCGGTAGGCGATTTGGGCGCGCGTAATCCCCAAAGTTCTTGCAGCGGCGGAAAGGTTGCCGCGATGTTGCTGGATCGCATTTCTAATCATTAGGGATTGAGCATGGTTAAGTGTTGCGGTCGCTGTAGTCCCCTGTAAGTCATCCGGATGGTCATTGTCAATTTCGGAAGACTGTTCTTCCGAACTGGTATCTGAGGCAATCGAGGCTTTGGACTTCGTTACCCTCAAACTGGGATGCTGAGGTGGCTGTTTGACTGCAATGAATGGAGGCAGGTGTGCCAGTTCAAGTACTCCACCCTCTGAAGCGAGAATGACGGCTCGCTCTATGCAGTTCTCGAACTCACGCACGTTACCTGGCCAATGATATGTAAGCAGAGCATCAATTGCCTGCTCACTAAATCCAGCAACCCAGCGATCATGGAGGTGGGAATACCGTTCAAGAAAATAATCGGCGAGAAAAGGGATGTCGTCCCTGCGTTCTCGAAGGGGTGGAATGGTTATTGGAAAAACATTGAGTCGATAGAAGAGGTCTTCGCGAAATGCACCGCGACTGACGGCTGCCTCCAGATTCTCGTTAGTTGCTGCAATGCTACGCACATCAACGCGACGAGTCCTAGTATCGCCAATCCGCTCGATCTCGCCTTCCTGAAGCACCCGCAGAAGTTTTCCCTGGGCGGCCAGGCTCAGACTGCCAATTTCGTCAAGCAGTAGCGTTCCCCCATTGGCACGCTCGAATCGCCCCTCTCGAGAGTTTGAGGCACCGGTGAACGCTCCTTTTTCCACACCAAACAGGTCAGATTCGATCAGTTGGTCTGGTATGGCTGCGCAGTTCACCGCAACAAAGGGAGAGGCCGAGCGGGCACTGGCTTCGTGCAGCGCGCGCGCGAACATTTCCTTGCCAACGCCGCTTTCTCCTAGTAACAGCACGGGTGCCGTGGTTCTTGCCACCCGGTTGATCATGTGGCAGGCGGTATTGAAAGCCGCCGAAATTCCAATCAGTCTACGTTGCTCATGTCTTGACGCGGAATGCGACGCAGAGTTCCGAAAATGATCGTCCCCGGGTTCCCTGCTGGATCCAAGGCTTATGATTTTTCGGTTCGCAAAGGGCTGTGCATTGAAAAAGCGCAAGTCTTCTCTTTCATTCTTTCCCCACTTCCTGACCGGTTTGCCGACAATTCGGCAAGTCTCATGTCCCATGGCCCGACATTCAGTTTCCAGGAACAGAACAGGAGATCCGAGGAATGCGCTTGTGTACCCGCATGCATAGCCAATTTGCATCCAGCAAACTGGCTCGGCTCCAATACCGTAATCGGCGATATGCGCTTCGTCCTCGACCGAGTTTTTCCAGATGAATTCCCCAAAGAATTGACCTTTACTGATATCGATCTCAACCGTTACGGGTTCTACAAGCACCACGCCTTCAAGGGCATGTAGCTGCGGACCGATTGAAAAAATCTTGTTGATGTCGTTCCCCTGGCGCATCTTTTTTGCCAGTTCTGCATCGCGACTACCCGCGAGATGTCCCATCCTGGTCAACAGTCCTCGCGCGACATCCATACCCAGATTCTCGATAAGTTCGCGCCTGAGCGCACCAAACGACGCCGAATGCAGCATAAACATCCTTCGTTCGTCGAGCCAAATATGCCCCGATTCAGGGGCCAAGCGTAGTCGAGAGACAAGATCGTCAATCTCAGGGTGACCTTGTGTAGCACCGGCATGCAGCAAAGAACTGTTTTCCATGGCTAGACCTCTAGTGACAACGATTAATACTTTAAGGTAAATAGTTTATAAAAAAGTGAATTATGAGCAAAAAATCTTTTGTTGCTATGCGATAGGGAAAAGAGAAATCTTTTACATAACCAGAAGGCTTTAGGAGATGCAGTGCACCAATAACTTCATGGCACAGTCGTTGCTTTAATGGGTAACTAATCCTAAATTCTTGAAATTTTTAAAAATGTCGACTGAGACCGGCAATGTGCTTTCTCGCGATGAGTTCAACCCCATGAACAAATTTGTCCGTGTCACGTTGCGACGCGAAGACGGATTTGTCGAGTTCGATTTTGCCATTGGCTCTCCGGATATTTTCGTGGAACTAATGTTGCCCGAAGCAGCGTTCAGGGGGTTCTGTGAACAAAACCAGGTGATTCTGCTTGAGGGTGAGCGGCAGGATGCGCCGGGGGATGACTGGGCATGGCGAATGTCGGACGCCCGGCACCAACGGTTCCGCTAACCCCAAAAATTTGTAGTGATTTTCAAGGAGGAGATTCTGTATGACTATTGATCTAAAAACAGTCAGTATCAAGCCGTTGCGAAGCACCTTCACGCACGTGGCCGCGCATATCGGGGGTGACAAACCCGCATCCCGTTATCAGGAGGCAACACTAGGCGTGCAATCCACTGGGAACTACCACTATCGTCCGACCTGGGATCCTGACCACCAAATCTTTGATGCCACCCGGACGGCAATCAGGATGAAAGACTGGTATGCCTTCAAGGACCCGCGCCAGTTTTACTACGGCAACTGGACGATGACGCGAGCCCGGCAGCAGGACACCATGGAGGCGAACTTCGAGTTCGTTGAATCGCGCGGACTGCTGTCGTTTTTGCCGGAGGATGTTCGCCGCGACGCGCTTGACCTGCTCCTTCCGTTGCGCCACGTGGCGGCAGGGGCGAACATGAACAATTCTTCGATCTGCGCGTATGGCTATGGCACCGGCATCACGGCGCCCTGCATGTTCCAAGCCATGGATCAGCTTGGTATTGCTCAGTATCTCACTCGTCTCGGTCTGTTGATTGCTGATCCCGATGTGTTGGACGAGGCTAAAGAGTCATGGCTCAAAGACGCGCAATGGCAAGAGTTGCGTCGCTACGTGGAAGACACCTTTGTACTCCAGGACTGGTTCGAACTTTTTGTCGCCCAGAACCTGGTTCTCGACGGTCTCCTGTTCCCCCTGGTGTATGGGGACATCGTCGATGGAGACTTTGCGGCACGCAACGGCAGCGCCGTTGCCATGCTGACGGCGTTCATGACCGAATGGAGTGACGAGACCAGCAAGTGGGTCGATGCCCAGGTCAAGGCGGCGGTGGCTGACTCTCCTGAAAACAAAGCGCTAGTGTCGGGGTGGACTAATGCCTGGCGGGATCGTGCAACCGCAGCCCTCATCCCGCTCGCAGGCCGGATTCTGGGTAACAAAGCCCAGGCGACCACAGATGAAGTCACTGCGCAGTTCAATTCCCGTTGCGCCAAGCTCGGGCTCGCCCTTTGAGGAGAAGATATGTCAAACGTATTTATTGCCTTCCAGGTCAACGAGGACACCCGGCCAATCATCGAGGCTATCCTCGAAGACAACCCCGGTGCGGTGGCTAATGAGTCACCTGCAATGGTAAAGATCGATGCGAAGGATCGCTTGGTCGTCAAACGCGAATCCATCGAGTCGCGTCTTGGTCGGCGGTTTGATTTACAGGAGATACATGTCAACCTCATCAGCCTGACTGGTCACATTGATGAAGACGACGATCAATTTACCCTCAGTTGGAACCATTGAATCAGGAGATTTTGCGATGGACATGCAAGTAAAAAAGAAACTGGGTCTTAAGGAGCGTTATGCACATATGACTCGCGGGCTTGACTGGGAAACCAGTTATCAGCCCATGGACAAAGTTTTCCCCTATGTCAAATATGAAGGCATCAAAATCCACGATTGGGATAAATGGGAAGATCCTTTCCGCCTGACGATGGACGCCTACTGGAAATACCAGGGCGAGAAAGAGAAAAAGCTGTATGCCATTATCGATGCGTTTGCACAGAACAATGGCCATCTCGGGGTGACAGATGCACGCTACATCAATGCGCTTAAACTTTTTATTCAGGGGGTAAGTCCTCTGGAATACATGGCCCATCGTGGTTTTGCGCATGTGGGTCGCCAGTTCGCCGGTATCGGTCCTCGCGTTGCTTGTCAGATGCAGGCCGTCGATGAGTTGCGCCATGCTCAAACCCAGATTCATACCATCTCTAATTACAACAAGTACTACAACGGTTTCCATAACTGGCGGCATTGGCACGACAACGTTTGGTATCTCTCCGTACCAAAATCGTTCTTTGATGATGCAATGACTGCTGGTCCGTTCGAGTTTATGGTGGCTATCGGTTTCTCGTTTGAATACGTTCTGACCAACTTGCTGTTCGTGCCCTTCATGTCAGGGGCGGCCTATAACAGCGATATGTCCACTGTGACATTCGGCTTTTCAGCTCAGTCCGACGAGGCGCGGCACATGACGCTCGGCCTCGAAGTCATCAAGTTCATGCTCGAACAGGACCCGGACAACGTGCCGATCGTCCAGCGCTGGATTGACAAGTGGTTCTGGCGCGGAACCCGGGTACTTTCTCTGGTGGCTACGATGATGGACTACATGTTGCCCAAGCGCGTGATGAGCTGGAAGGAAGCATGGGAAATCTACGCTGAGCAAAACGGTGGGGCATTGTTCAATGACCTGGCCCGTTACGGCATTCGTCCGCCCAAGGCCTTTGCTGATGCTTGTGAAGCGAAAGACCATCTCAGTCATCAACTCTGGGGCACGCTGTACAACTATGGTGCCGCTACTGCCATCCATACCTGGATGCCGGGTACGGAGGAGATGGACTGGCTGTCTGCCAAGTACCCGGAAAGCTTCGACAAGTACTACCGTCCGCGTTTTGAGTTCTGGGCCGAAGAAGCAAAGAAAGGCAATCGCTTCTACAACAAAACCCTGCCCATGTTGTGTACGACCTGTCAAATTCCCTTGCTCTTCACTGAACCAGGGGATCCGACCAAGATTTGTTACCGGGAGTCTGATTACAACGGTGATAAATATCACTTCTGTTCGGACCATTGCAAAGAGATATTCGACCACGAGCCCGAAAAGTACGTCCAGTCCTGGTTACCGGTGCATCAGATTTACCAGGGTCACTGCTTCAAGCCGGGTACCGACCCCACCGCCGAAGGATTCGATCCACTGGCTGCCGTGATCGAGTATTACGGCATGAATTTTGGTCGGGACAATCTGGATTTTGAAGGTTCGGAAGACCAAAAGAACTTCGAGACATGGCGTGGGGAGGCAACACGAAACGCTTGACGGTCATAGAGAGACTGGTTTGGCAATTTTCTGGCTTGAATTGAGCATGCTACTTGGCTCGCATCGTCGTTACATACAGGACTGAAAAGGAGATAGACATGGTAGTCGCTGCTGTCAAGGAATACAAGTTCGAGCCTCTGGACAGGCTCGAGAATTTTCACGGGAATCAGCTGCTCTACGTCGGTTGGGAAGACCATCTGATGTTTTGTGCTCCCTTTTGTTTTCCTTTGTCGCCCCAGATGCCCTTCCGTGCGGTTCTTGAGCAGGTGTTGCCTGGCACTTATGACTATCACCCCGATTTTTCAAAAATCGATTGGGGCAAGGTGGAATGGTTCAAATCAGGCAAGCCCTGGCGGCCTGACCATGACAGGACTCTGGACGAGAATGGCCTGAAACACAAGGATGTCATCCGTTTCAGAACACCAGGGTTGACCGGCATTAAAGGCTCCTGTAGCTGAATGAATTAACCAGGGGATACCTCGTGATTGAGGTATCTCGAGTGAAGGTACTGATGAAAGAAATGCAAAGTGAAAAAATAAGCAATGAGCCATCAACTGATTATTGAACCTCTTGGAGAGACCATCGAGGTTGAGGAAGGGCAGACCGTGCTCGATGCCGCGCTACGGCACGGCATTTACCTACCTCATGCCTGTTGTCATGGCTTGTGTGCGACTTGCAAAGTCCAGGTGGTCGACGGAGAGGTCGAGCATGGTGAGGCTTCGCCGTTCGCGCTGATGGACTTCGAGCGCGATGAAGGGAAGACGCTCGCTTGCTGCGCTACGTTGCAGAGCGATGTCACCATCGAGGCTGAGATTGATGAAGAGCCGGACGCGGAAATCATTCCGGTCAAGGATTTTCAAGGAACTGTCACCCGGATCGAAACACTCACGCCGACGATTAGGGGAGTTTTTATCGAACTCGACGAGCCGATTCATTTCCAGGCTGGGCAATACATCAACATTGTCATCCCAGGTGAAGAGTGTAGCCGCCCATTCTCCCTTGCCAACCCGCCTGGACACGGGAAAGAGGTAGAACTGAACGTACGTATCGTGCCCGGCGGAAAGGGAACCACTTACATTCATGAAAAGCTCGAAGCTGAGGATCGGGTCTCCCTGACCGGTCCTTACGGCCGTTTCTTTGTGCGTAAATCGGCAGCTATGCCAATGGTTTTTATGGCGGGTGGTTCCGGCCTCTCCAGCCCACGCTCGATGATCCTGGACTTGCTGGCCGAAGGTACTTCTCAGCCCATCACTTTGGTGTATGGCCAGCGTACAAAGGACGAACTCTATTATCACGAGGAATTCCTCCGCCTTGCTGAGGTGTATCCTAATTTCACCTATGTGCCTACGCTTTCCTGCGAGTCGGAAAGGACCGAATGGCAAGGCTTTCACGGTTTTGTTCATGAGGCGGCCAAGGCTCATTTCAATAATGATTTTCGTGGCCTCAAGGCTTACTTATGTGGCCCCCCGGCGATGATCGACGCCTGCATCTCGACACTGATGCAGGGCCGACTATTTGAGCGCGATATTTATTTCGAGAAATTCATTTCGGCAGCAGATGCCCAGCAGGTTCGGAGCCCTTTATTCAAGAAACTTTGAATTCATAGCTATGAGCGAGATGTCATTCAACTCGGGTACGGCGCGCTTCAGGGTCGAAATTCCACAAACCGGGGAAAGTTTTATTTGTGCAGTCGAAGAAGATTTATTACGTGCGATGTCGAAACTTGGGCGTAGGGGTATTCCAGCCGGATGCCTGAATGGAGGATGTGGAATCTGCAAGGTCAGAATACTTAATGGACGTGTACGCGAAACCGGCCCTATCAGTCGTGCCCATGTAAGTGTCGAGGAAGCGAGTGCAGGAATCACGCTGGCCTGCCGCGTCGCGCCAGAATCCAACATTGAACTTGAAGTCATGGGCAAGATGCAAAAACCTTTTCTTGCTCGTTTCGCGCAACCTGAAGAGAGTGTTTGAGACAAATTTTTTCGACCAACCGGTGTTACATGAAGGAGATGACCATGGGTGTATTGCGAATGGGCCATGCCAGTATCAAGGTGATGGATTTGGCGGTTGCAGCCCAGCACTATGAAAAAGTGCTGGGGATGAAAACGGTACATAAGGATAGTGATGGCAATGTGTACCTTAAATGCTGGGACGAATGGGATAAATATTCCCTGATTCTTACAGCCAGTGATCAGGCTGGACTAAATCATGTGGCCTACAAGGTGCAGCAAGAAAGCGATCTGGATACTTTGAAGAAAAGTATCGAGAACTACGGCATCAAAACCGAGATCCTGGCAGAAGGTACTTTGCCCTTTACAGGACGCATGTTGAAATTCAATCTGCCTAGTGGGCATGAAATGCGACTTTATGCGAAGAAGGATTGCGTTGGCACGGATGTCGGTTCGACCAATCCGGATCCTTGGCCAGACGACATTCGGGGAGCGGGCGCACATTGGTTGGATCACTGCCTGCTGATGTGTGAGTTAAATCCGGAAAAAGGCATCAACAAGGTCGCCGAAAACACTAAATTTGTGATGGAAGTCCTGGGGTTTGGGCTTGCCGAGCAAGTCATGGTTGGTCCAGATAATTCAATCCAGGCCGCTACCTGGTTGTTCCGCACGACCACGCCACACGATATCGCGTTCGTGGCTGGTCCGCGCATGGGGCTGCATCACATCGCCTTCTTCCTGGATGGCTGGAGTGATGTATTGAAGGCTGCTGATGTAATGGCGAAGAATCGCGTCAGGATTGATATTACCCCCACCCGACATGGTATCACGCGCGGTGAGACGATTTACTTTTTTGACCCTAGTGGTAACCGAAATGAGACGTTTGCCGGTCTGGGATATTTGGCTCAACCTGATCGTCCCGTCACGACCTGGACAGAAGACCAACTCGGGCGTGGCATCTTTTATCACACCGGTGAACTCAATCAGGCGTTTACCGAGGTCTATACCTGAGCGTCCGAAAGTTCATGCCCAGGAAAGGCAACAGCATCAAACAGCGCTTAATCGGCTGAGGTATCACCGAGAAGAGTGCAAAGGAGTTTGGCCGATAGGCACGCAAGTGTAGACCGGCTTACAGGTACCGGAGTTGCAAACCTTCGGTGAGGTTTCACAACGAAAAGAGGAGTTCAACATGGCAACACTTGGCAGGCTTGACTGGTACGACATTGCTCGTACCACCAACTGGACGCCGAAGTACGTTCAGGAAGATGAATTGTTTCCGCCCGAGATGTCGGGCAGTATGGGGCTACCCCTATCGGCATGGGAAACTTACGATGAACCCTACAAGCAGACTTACCCTGAGTACGTCAAAGTTCAGCGTGAAAAAGATGCAGGTGCCTATTCGGTCAAGGCGGCGCTTGAACGCAGCAAAATGTTCGAGAATGCAGATCCGGGCTGGTTGAGCGTCATGAAGGCACACTATGGTGCCATTGCCCGCGCCGAGTATTCGGCTTCCACCGCCGAGGCTCGTATGGTTCGTTTCGGCAAGGCGCCGGGCATGCGTAATATGGCGACCCTTGGCATGATGGACGAGATTCGTCACGGCCAGATTCAGCTCTATTTTCCCCACGAGCACTGCTCGAAGGATCGCCAGTTCGACTGGGCACACAAGGCCTACGACACCAACGAGTGGGGCGCTATCGCAGCGCGGCACATGTTCGATGACATGATGACGACGCGTAGTGCGGTCGGTGTGGCTCTGATGCTCACTTTTGCCTTCGAAACTGGCTTTACCAACATGCAGTTTCTCGGGTTGGCTGCGGATGCGGCAGAGGCCGGCGATTGGACATTTTCAAATCTGATCAGCAGTATCCAAACTGACGAATCCCGTCATGCGCAGATTGGTGGCCCGTTGGTCTCGCTGCTAGTGGCGAACGGCAAAAAGGCGGAAGCGCAAAAGATGGTCGATATCGCCATCTGGCGCGCATGGAAGCTGTTTTCCGTTCTCACTGGTCCGATCATGGACTACTACACGCCACTGGAGCACCGCAAGCAGTCCTTCAAGGAGTTCATGCAGGAGTGGATTGTCACCCAGTTTGAGCGCGCGCTGATTGACCTGGGTCTCGATAAACCCTGGTACTGGGATCAGTTTATGGCGGAAATCGATACTCAGCATCACGGTATGCATCTGGGTGTCTGGTTCTGGCGTCCCACTGTTTGGTGGAATCCGGCAGCCGGTGTTACGCCTGAGGAACGCGAATGGTTGGAAGAAAAATACCCTGGCTGGAACGCGACTTGGGGTAAATGCTGGGATGTCATCACCGACAACCTGCTGGCCGGCAAGCGTGAGTTGAGTTATCCGGAAACCTTGCCTGTGGTATGCAATATGTGCCAGTTGCCGATCAACACCACGCCCGGCCCCGCCTGGAAGGTGCGCGATCACGCGCTGGACTATAAGGGCCGCACTTATCACTTCTGTTCCGATGGCTGCCAGTGGTGTTTTGAGCAGGAGCCGGAGCGTTACGCCGGCCATCTGTCACTGATCGACCGCTTTCTCGCCGGCATGATCCAGCCGATGAACCTGGGAGGCGGCCTGCAATACATGGGGCTGGCACCGGGCGAAATTGGCGATGACGCACATAACTATGCCTGGGTGGAAAAGGTCCGTGCTGTCCGTGAGAAAGCCAAGGCAGCCTGAAGCGACTTTCAGAAACCTGCCAAGTTTCCTTCTGATGTTTCTTCTGAAGGAGCCTGGTGTTATACGAACGTTTAGGAGATACAACAATGGCATTATTTCCGCTGATTTCCAACTTTGAGGAAGATTTTGTTTTGCAATTGCTGCCAGTCGATACCGAGAACACCATGGACGAAGTCGCTGCTGCAGCGGCTTACCATTCCGTTGGCCGTCGGGTGGCTGCCCGCCCGGGCTGCATCATGAGGGTTCGTCGCCAGGGCTCGGAAGAGTTGCTCCCGAAAAGCCTGAAGGTGAGTGAATCGGGGCTCAAACCGATGGAGTGCGTCGAGGTTGTCTGGGAGGCACCCAAGCACGGAGCCTGAATCGAGTTATCACGTTGGGATGATTTTAAATGGCATTCGTTAAGGTATGCAAGCTGGAGGATCTCTGGGAAGGCGAGATGGAAGCCTTCGAGGTTAATGGCCATGAGGTGTTGCTGGTGAGTCCAGAGGGCGGGGATGTACGCGCCTTTCAGGGCATTTGTCCACATCAGGATATTCCGTTGGTGGAAGGCAAGTTTGATGGCAAGGTGGTGGTTTGCCGTGCTCACCAGTGGGTATTTGATGGCTGCACCGGAGAGGGTATCAATCCGGCGAATTGCCGCTTGGCGGAATACCCGGTGAAGATCGAGGGTGAGGATATCCTCGTCGATACCGAAGGGGTAACGCCGTTATTCGCTCATACGTGATCGGGATGCGTGCCCAGTAGCCATGGGTACTGACGAAACAGGAGGAAGTCTATGTTTTCGAGAATCATGAATTGGCTCACAGGGGCATCGCGTCCTGCGGATACCGCATTGGTGGCAACAGCTTCGATGGCATCCGTACAACTTATACAACCAGGAGGAAATGAAGTGAGTGAAATTTCAACAGCGTATCTGAACAACAAGGTCGGGCCGGTCATGCGGCAGGGCGAGCTTGCCCAGGCCGTTGCCGAAGCGGCCGAAATCGACAATCCGGGCAAGAAGATCGATGTCGAGGACAAGGTAGCCTACCTGCGCATCCGGACTGATGACGAAATGATTCTCAAGCGTGAAACGATCGAGGAATTGCTGGGGCGCCCATTCAGCATGAATGACTTGGAGGTAGAGCTTTCCTCTTTCGCTGGCCGTATCGACACCCAGACCGATTTGGTCCGTTTTTATTTCGTCAAACATTTATAAATCCAATTTTTAGGAGACGCATCATGAGTGAAGTCGAAGTATTGAAGCCGCTGAAGACATGGAGTCACCTCGCCAAAAATCGCCGCAAACCAAGTGAGTATGAGATCGTCTCGGCCAATCTGCTCTACAACACCCGGGATCCGAACGCCCCTTACGAACTTGATCCCGACATGTCCATGAACCGCTGGTATAAAAAATACCGTGACGGGGGTCCGTTTCAGCATGACGACTGGAATGCCTTCCGTGACCCGGATGAGCTCGTTTATCGCACCTACAACATGGTGCAGGACGGTCAGGAGACCTACGTTTTCGGCTTGTTCGATCAGTTTAATGAGCGCGAGCACGACAAGGCGCTGGAACCTACCTGGGGGGGCACTCTGGCAAGGCTTTACACGCCCGGTCGCTATCTGTTCCACACCCTGCAGATGGCTTCAGCCTATGTACAGCAAATGTCGCCGGCCAGTACGATTACCAACTGCGCCGCCTTCCAGGCAGCGGATTCCTTGCGTTGGATGAGCCATGCCGCCTACCGCGCCAAAGAACTCTCACTGACCTTCCCTGACAAGGGTTTTGGTACCGGCGAGCGCACGTACTGGGAAAACGATCCGGCCTGGCAGGGTTTCCGCGAACTGATGGAAAAGGTTCTGATTGCCTGGGATTGGGGGGAGGCGTTCGTGGCACTCAACCTGGTTGCCAAGCCCGCAGTAGAAGAGGCTGTGTTGCGCAAGCTGGGCCAGTCGGCGCGTCACAACGGCGATACGCTGCTTGGCATGCTGACCGATGCCCAGTTGTTGGACGCGGATCGCCATCGTCGCTGGGCGACGGCCTTGGTCAAGATGGCGTTGGGAAAAGCGGGCAATGCCGAGGCGATCAAGGGCTGGATCACCAAGTGGGAACCCCTGGCCGACAAGGCTATCGATGCCTTCTGCGCTGCGCTGTCTGACGTGCCCAATGCGGCTGCCGATGCCAAGGCGGCAACGCGGGCTTTCCGTCGCACGCTCGGGTTTTAAACCATCCCGTTATCGGTTGCTGCCCTGTCTGACTGACAGGACGGTGACCGTGTTTCACTTGAAGGGAATACCGTTGACAGTAAATAAAATTCACATCGAAGGCGGGTTAGATGAATTCTCTCAAGAAGGCCTTGACACCGTACTTCGCTCGGCCTTGCGTGCCGGCATCGGCTTCCCTTACGAGTGCAACTCGGGAGGATGTGGTAGTTGCAAATTCGACCTCATTGAAGGGAAGATCGAGAACCTTTGGCCGGAGGCCCCGGGTCTGACGGATCGTGATCGACACAAGGGCCGTTTGCTGGCCTGCCAATGTCGTGCCGCGACGGATCTGCGGATCAAAGTGCGCCCTGGATCCGAGTATGTCCCGGTCATCAGCCCCCGACGGCGTAAGGCGAAACTGTCGAGTACAGGCGACGTTACACATGATATTCGCGAGTTCCACTTCGTCACCGACGGCGCCGCTGAATTTCGCGCAGGGCAATATGCCTCGCTTGCCATTCCCGGCGTGAGTGCTCCCCGTTGCTATTCAATGTCCAACCTGCCCAACGTCAAAGGTGAATGGCACTTCCAGATTCGCCGTGTGCCGCAGGGGGCGGCGACAGATGTGCTTTTCCACCGTTTACGCGTGGGGGATGAATTGGAAATAGACGGCCCCTATGGGATCGCCTGGCTGAGGGAAGACAGCCCCCGCGATATTGTCTGCGTTGCGGGTGGTTCCGGACTCGCTCCGATGGTTTCCGTTGCATGTGAGGCCTCCAAGGCCGGGATGCTAAAGACCCGACAGTTGCACTTCTTCTATGGTGCCCGTACGTCACGTGATGTATGCGGCGAATCGTTCTTGCAAGAACTACCGGAATTCGGCAGCCAGATTCATTTCCACCCTATCGTTTCATTCCCTGAGCAATATCCTGGCATCACTTGGAACGGTGAAACCGGCTATGTGCATGAACTCGTCAGGAGACGGCTCAATGACCGCATGGCCGAGTTCGAATTCTATTTCGCGGGCCCGCCGCCCATGACACAGACCTTGCAGGAAATGCTGATTGTCGGTTACCGCGTACCCTTTGAGCATATTCATTTTGACCGTTTTTACTGAGGGGTATCGATGAAACTCTATTACACGCCCGGCGCTTGTTCTCTCTCGCCCACCTGTACTTGCTGCACTGAAGACTGAAGGTCTGTTCTGAACAATAGTGATCGATTTCCCCCGGCTTAGCGGCGAGGGCGGGGGATGTAGTGACACGCTGCACTTATAAAAGAGGAGAAGATGATGAAAGCTGCCGTTTATTACGGTGCGGAGGATATCCGCTGTACACAGATACCCGATCCAGTGATTCGTGCGGACCACGAGTTGTTGGTGAAGGTATGCGCAACTTCGATGTGCGGCTCGGATTTGCACCTCTATCGCGGTGCGCTGGATCCGATCATGGAGAAAGGTAAGTCCCAGACCGGTCACGAATTGATTGGCGAAGTGGTTCAGGTCGGGAAAAGCGTTGGTAACTTCAGGCCAGGTGACCGGATCAGCATGGCTTATTCCGCTTCCTGCGGTCAATGCTACATGTGTCAGGTGGGTCAAACGGCCCACTGCGAAACCACCCAGAAAGCCGTCTACGGTTTTGGCATCCCGTTTGGAAATCTCAATGGTACTCACGCGGAGGCTCTGGTGATTCCCTACGCCGATGCACACGCGATCAAAGTGCCCAAGGAAATTTCCGATGCGGCGGCACTGACCCTCTCCTGCAACCTGCCTTCCGCAGTGATCGCCAATCGTCTGGCCGATATTCAGCCTGGCGAAAGTGTGGCTCTGGTGGGCTGCGGCCCGACCGGGCTGATGACCCTGGATATCTCGCTGCATCGAGGCCCTGGCCGCGTGGTCGTGCTCGACAAGGTTCCCCATCGCCTGGAGGTGGCACGCCAGAAAGGGATTGTTGCCATCGATGTGAGTGTGGAAGGATGGAAAGAACTGGCCCTGGCGGAAACCGGTGGACGCGGTTTCGACAAAGTCATTGAGATCGTCGGTTATCCAGAGACCCTGCAGATGTGTCTGGACCTTGTTCGACCAGGCGGTACGGTTGCCGCCATCGGCGTGTTCACCGACGCAAGTTTCAATCTCAACCTTGCCGACGTGTTCTTGCGCGACATCACCTTGCACATGAATGGCTTCGCCAACGTCCAACCCTACATGTGGGAGGCGTTGCGCATGATGGAGCGGGGCGTGGTCAATCCGCAGGCATATTTTTCCCACACCTTCGCCCTAGACGATGTCGATAAAGCCTTCGCCACTTTCCATAAAAAGGCGAATGGAGCAATGAAGATACTCCTCCAGCCGTGAAAACGCTGTCTCACCACGGACAGGAGGAGACAAATTGACTTGAAAACACTCGGCACAATGGTTGCGCCGTCCTGGTTTCTGCTTCCTGGGTGACTCACGCCACCGATGTGTTCCGTCTGGAAAGTCATTGATCGGTGCCCAGGACTATGGGTAGAGTAGGCAGATTTTGCGGACTCCACGATTTTGTTTCACGAAAAAGTTAGTCCGGCTTGGCAGACTCTTAATTCGTCAGGTGATTATTGCTAAGCCGACACAAGTAGTTGGTTTTTCGTTTCAATGAGTGTTGTGAAGAGGTTAAGGAGTAGAAAATGAGTAACCCGGAAATCGGTCGCAGCGTAATTGCGGCTGGAATTCAAACCAATTACCACGATCTGGGTGATGGGAGTCCAGTATTCCTTGTGCATGGCTCTGGGCCAGGAGTAAGTGCCTATGCCAACTGGCGCCTTACCATGCCGGCACTGAGCAAATATTTCAGAGCTATCGCTCCCGATATGGTCGGCTTCGGTTTTACCGAACGGCCAAATGGCTATCGCTATGACATGGATCGCTGGGTCGAACACATCATTGGCTTAATGGACGCTCTAGGCATAAGAAAAACCCACATTGTGGGCAATTCATTTGGTGGAGCGCTGGCCATCGCTACTGCGTTAAAGCACCCCGGTCGTGTCGACCGACTGGTTCTGATGGGGTCGGCCGGCGTCAAATTTGAGATCACTGAAGGCTTGGATGCGGTTTGGGGCTATGAGCCATCGATTGAAAACATGCGTCGCTTACTCGACATATTTGCTTACGACCGGTCTTTGGTCAATGACGCTTTGGCCAAACTGAGATACGAAGCGAGTATTCGTCCGGGGTTCCAGGAATCTTTTTCCAGCATGTTTCCAGCCCCGCGTCAGCGCTGGGTGGATGCACTGGCCAGTGCGGAAGATGAAATCAAGAGACTGCCCAATGAAGCACTTATTATTCATGGCCGCGATGACCAGGTGATTCCGCTATCCAACAGTCTGCGTCTGGCTGGGTTGATCGACCGTGTGCAACTGCATGTGTTCGGGCGCTGCGGGCACTGGACGCAAATCGAGCATACCGATCGATTCAACCGGCTGGTCACGGATTTTCTTCTGGAAGCGGAAAACCAGCCTTCTTCTTTTTCGAGCATTTGATTTTGAACTCAGTTTCAACCGGAGTTACATGCCAGCCGTGTTGGCGATACTTGCTTGCTTCATGGAAGAGACCAGCCATCAAAATTAAGGCAGTAGCCTAGGTTCAGCGACTTCTCCCGCAGTCCTCTTCAATACATCGAGCTCATGCTTGTATCCCTATCTCTATTCTCTGTTCTAATAATATCGATATTATCGATATAATCGAATACACTTTATAATATCATTTATGTTAAATGAATGTGTTTTGGTTTTATTTATGATAGCGATCAATCTCAATCGGATTTCATGAATGGAGTAGCGTGATGCAAGTTGCAAACAGTATTCCAAGTATTACCGCTGAGGCAGCGGCAATCGCAGTGCGAGCGGCAGTTAGGCATGCCGAGGAAAATAACTGGAGGATCAACGCTGCCGTGGTTGACCGCGGTGGAAATTTGATGGCTTTTTTGCGGATGCCCGGAGCCTTTCTTCATTCTATCAGCATAGCTATCGACAAGGCTTACACCGCAGCGAGTTTTGGGTTTCGCACCAAGGAATGGATGTCGATAGTAGGATCTGACGAAGGAATGAAACTGGGCTTTTCGGCTCAACCACGGCTGATCGTTTTTGGTGGCGGTGTCCCCATTTGCATTGCAGGCGAGTCTGAGTGGGTTGGTGGAATTGGAATCTCGGGTGCATCGGAAGAGCAAGACGAGGAGTGTGCGATGGCTGGGTTGAGAGCCATTGGAATTGAACCATATATTACCTAAGCATATTCAGGTGAAAAGGGAACAGTATGATCGCGGATAGGATTATGAATTTCATTAATGGTGACTTTGTTGCCACTGGCAATTGGTTCGAGAATCGAACCCCGACATCTAACATGGTGATTGGTCAGGTCGCTGAGGCGGGTAAGGCCGAAGTGGATGCTGCGGTTGCTGCCGCCCGTGCCGCGCTTAAAGGCCCGTGGGGTTCAATGCCATTGGCCAGGCGTATCGAGTTGCTCGAGGCGCTGGTTGCTGAGATCAACAACCGCTTTGACGAATTCCTCGAAGCCGAGTGTGCCGATACCGGCAAGCCAAAGAGCCTGGCCTCGCACATTGATATCCCGCGAGGTGCCGTCAACTTCAAGGTGTTCGCCGACATAGTCAAGAATGTACCAACTGAGTTCTTCGAAATGGCGACGCCGGACGGCATGTTCTGTATCAACTATGGGTACCGTACTCCAGTCGGGGTTGTTGGCGTTATCTGCCCATGGAACTTGCCGTTCCTGTTGATGACATGGAAGGTTGGTCCGGCCTTGGCATGTGGCAATGCCGTTGTCGTAAAGCCATCGGAAGAGACGCCGCGTACTGCTACGTTGCTTGGTGAAGTGATGAACAAGGTAGGAATTCCAAAGGGCGTCTACAACGTCGTCCATGGCTTCGGCCCTAACTCGGCAGGCGAATTTCTGACCTCTCACCCGGGTGTCGATGCGCTGACTTTCACCGGCGAAACTCGTACTGGTGAAATCATCATGAAGGCGGCTGCGAACGGTTCGCGCCCGGTATCGCTGGAAATGGGCGGCAAGAATGCCGCCATCGTTTTCGCCGACTGTGATTTTGATGCCGCCATCGAAGGTACGCTGCGTTCGGCTTTCGCCAATTGCGGCCAGGTCTGCTTGGGCACCGAGCGTGTCTATGTGGAACGTCAGATTTTTGACAAGTTCGTCGCCGCCATGAAGGTCGGCGCCGAAAATCTGAAGCTTGGTGCGCCAGATGATCCGGCGACCAATATGGGCCCACTGATCAGCAAGGAACACCAGAATAAGGTGTTGTCCTATTGCAAGCTTGCTATCGAAGAAGGCGCGACCGTCGTTACCGGTGGGTGTGTGCCCGATATGCCGGGTGAACTGAAAGATGGCTGCTGGGTGCAGCCGACCATCTGGACCGGTCTGCCGGAGACTGCGCGCGTCATCAAGGAAGAAATCTTCGGCCCATGCTGCCACATTGCGCCGTTTGATACTGAAGAGGAAGTCCTCGAAAAAGCCAATGACAACAAGTACGGTTTGGCAACGGCGATCTGGACAAACAATGTTTCCCGCGCCCATCGAGTTGCACAGAAGATGGAAGTCGGTATTGCTTGGGTCAATAGCTGGTTTCTGCGCGATTTGCGCACTCCCTTCGGCGGTGCCAAACAATCCGGTATCGGTCGCGAAGGTGGCGTGCACTCGCTCGAGTTCTATACCGAGCTGAAAAATGTCTGCATCAAACTGCAAGCATGACTGGGGAGACCGGTCAGGTTTCCCTGCCATAACTGCCAACCACCACAAGCACAGGAAAAATAATGGACCAATCAATGATTGAACAGTTAGGTGACAACCTATACGACGCGCTAGCCGCCCGCCAGCCGATCGCGCCGCTGACCGCCAGTCACCCGGATATAACCATAGAAGATGGATATCACATACAGCAACGCATGATTGCGCGACGCATGGAAAAAGGCGAGAAGATGATTGGCAAGAAGATCGGCGTCACCAGTAAGGCTGTAATGGATATGCTCGGCGTGCACCAGCCGGACTTTGGCTATTTGCTCGACGGCATGGTTTATAACGAAGGCGAGTACATCGAGTCGGACAGCTTGATCCAGCCCAAGGCCGAAGGCGAAATCGCCTTTCTACTCAAGAAAGACCTGCAGGGTCCGGGCGTGACCACCGCCGATGTACTCGCTGCAACCGAAGGTGTGATGGCCTGCTTCGAGATCGTCGATTCGCGCATCCAGGACTGGAAAATCAAGATTCAGGATACCGTATCGGATAACGCTTCCTGTGGTGTTTTCGTACTTGGAGATCGACTCGTCGATATCATCGGCCTCGATCTTGCCCTGTGCGGCATGGTGCTTGAGAAAAATGGCGAAATCGTCGTTACCGGTGCCGGTGCCGCGACCATGGGCCACCCGGTGAATGCTGTGGCCTGGCTGGCCAACACGCTGGGTCGACTTGGCATCGTCTTGAGGGCTGGCGACATTGTCCTGTCTGGCGCGATGGGTGCCATGGTGCCGGTGCAGAAGGGCGACAACCTGCGCATGGTCATCGGTGGCATCGGTAGTTGTTCCGTCCGCTTCATTTAAGCAGACTTCATAACAAGGATTAATGACATGAACCTCAATCAGAAAAGTATCGAGCAACTGGCCGAGCACCTTGAAAATGCCGAGTTGCAGGCTCATGAAGTCATCAAGATTACCGAAGCTCATCCGGACATGGACTGGGAGGACGCATACGCCATTCAAGCCGAAATCCTGCGCCGCAAACTGGAACGTGGTCACAAGGTGGTTGGCTTGAAAGCCGGTTTGACCTCGCACAGCAAGATGAAACAGATGGGTGTCAGCACCCCGATCTTTGGCTGGCTGGTCGATTACTTCAGTGTGCCGGACGGTGGCGAGATCAAACACAGCGAGCTGATTCATCCAAAGGTCGAGCCGGAAATCGTTTTCGTCACCAAGCGTGCCTTGAAGGGCCCGGGTTGCCACATCGGTGCCGTGCTGGCCGCTACGGATTTCGTGATGCCTGGCATTGAGATCATCGACTCGCGTTACAAGGACTTCAAGTTCGATTTGAAGAGCGTGATCGCCGACAACTGTTCTTCCACCCGCTTCGTGCTCGGCGGTCAGATGATGCCTGTAGCCGGTCTGGATCTGCGCACACTGGGCGTAGTCATGGAAAAGAATGGCGAACCGGTTGCCATTGGTGCCAGTGCTGCTGTCCTCGGCCATCCGGCGGCCGCGATTGCCGCGCTGGCTAATCACCTCGGCGCCCGCGGCGAAGAAATCCCTGCGGGCACGATGATCTTGTCAGGTGGCGTGACCGAGGCGGTTGCGGTCAAGCCGGGAGACAACGTCGTTTTGCGTATCCAGTTGCTGGGTACGGTCAGTACTCGTTTCATCTGATCCAGTGAGAGAGAGGAGTTCGCCATGCCGTTTGCACAAATTTATATCCTGGAAGGTCGCTCTGAAGAGCAGAAACGCGCTGTCATTGAGAAAGTTACCGTTGCGCTGGTCGAGGCTGTCGGTGTGCCAGTCGAAGCGGTGCGAATTTTGATTACCGAAGTACCCAAGACGCATTGGGGCATTGGCGGCAAGTCGGCCAAGGACCTTGGGCGGTGATGTTGTGGTCGACATGGGTGTCCTTGTCAAGACAGTGCATAGGGAACCGAATGAAGTGATTGCCGTGAAGGACTTGTTGATCGAGTACCGGCAATTCTCGCTGGCTGGCAGTTAAGGCCGCCATCAGCCCGGAGCAAGTGAGACGAACTACCGGCTCAGTGTCTCAACGGGTAGAGTGCGGATCGACTGAAAAGTGAAGCGGATATGCTGGGCGAGAATATTGCTGGCCAGTTCTGCATCACGGGCCAGTGCAGCTTTGAACAGGGCTTCGTGTTCGGCATGAATGTTCCGGGGTACGGATTTTTGCTGTATCGAAAGACGGCGATAACGCTCGGCCTGATGATAAAGAATGGAAAGGAAATGCTTGACCCAGCGCAATGGGCAGGCGGCAATCAAGACTTCGTGGAATATCCGGTTGCGTTCTTCCCACTCTTCCCGGCTCTCGCTGTCGGCCAGCTTTTCGTCGGCCCTGGTCAAGCGATGAAATGCGGCAACCAGATCAGCCTCCCAGGCATCGTCGCCAAGTTTTATCGACTGGCGGAGTGCTTCGCATTCCAGCATGACGCGGGTCTCGGTGATGTCGCCGAAGTCTTCCAGCGAGACCGGTGCCACCCAGAAGCCACGTTGCTCCTGGGAGATGACCAGTGCATCAGAAATTAGCAACGAGAGGGCTTCGCGCAAGGTCCCGGCACCGACCCCATAGTTGTCCTTGATGTGTTCGATGCGCAGTTTATCGCCCGGAGTCAAGCGGCCCTCGATGATGTCGCGGCGCAAGCTCCGATATGCCGCTTCAACAAGTGTCTTGGGCTCCGTGTTCGATTCTTCCGGGTTTTCTTTTCGTGGTGCGGTCTTCAGGTTCATGGTGTGGTTATGACGAGGAGCAACCGCTAATGATTCTACCGGGATTTAATAAGCGCTGATTATCTCTAGTAATCTCGATTAAATGTATTGACATCGACAAAATATAATAATATCGTATAAATTATTTTCTGGGCAGAGGCAGGCAAGATGAACCTTGAGCTTTCTGGAAGGCGTGCTTTGGTCACTGGATCCACAATTGGAATTGGGTTTGCAATAGCGGCTGAACTGGCGCGGGAAGGTGCGAGAGTGATCCTCAACGGCCGAAAGAAAGAAAGCGTAGTCAAGGCGATCGAGCGGCTCCGCAGACTAGTTAGTGGGGCCGATGTTGCGGGCTGTGCAGCTGATTTGTCCACAGCCGAAGGGGTAGTTTCACTAATTGATGTACATCCAGAAGTTGACATACTCGTTAACAATGTGGGCGTTTTTGATCCCGTACCTTTTGAATCGATTCCAGATAGTGAGTGGCAGCGTTTTTTTGACGTCAATGTAATGAGTGGGGTCCGCCTTTCCCGTCACTATCTGCCACAGATGAAAAGTAGCGGATGGGGGCGTATCGTCTTTATCTCCAGTGAATCAGGTATCAATCCACCCTCCGAGATGGTGCATTACGGTATGACCAAGGCGGCCCAGCTATCGATTTCACGCGGTTTGGCTCAGTCCACGACAGGAACCGGGGTTACCGTCAATGCCGTGTTGCCAGGCCCTACCCGTTCCGAGGGGGTGGTCGGATTTTTCGCCAAGCTGGCGGCGGAGCAGGGAATAAGTCAGGCTGAAATGGAGCAGCGATTTTTTGCCGAGGCGAGACCGACCTCCATTCTCAAACGTCTGATCAAGCCTGCTGAAGTGGCGGCGCTGGTCGCCTATGTCTGCAGTACGCGCGCTTCTGCCACCAACGGGGCTGCCCTGCGTGTCGAGGGCGGTGTCGTTTCTTCCATGTGTTGAATCCCAGTCACTCTTCAAGGAAATCTACCAATGAAAAAGATCAGATGTGCGCTGATCGGCCCGGGAAATATCGGGACCGATCTTCTCTACAAGTTGAAGCGTAGTCCATTTCTCGAGCCAGCCTGGATGGTTGGTATTGATCCGGAATCCGAAGGTCTGAAGCGTGCCACCGAGATGGGGTTGAAGGTGACGGCTGAAGGGGTTGATGGCCTGCTGCCTCACGTCAGGGCCGACAACATCCAGATCGCTTTCGATGCGACCTCCGCCTATGTCCACGCCGAAAACAGCCGTAAGCTCAATGCGCTCGGCGTCCTGATGATTGACCTTACCCCGGCCGCCATTGGCCCCTACTGTGTCCCACCGGTGAATCTCAAGGAACACGTCGGCAAGCGCGAAATGAACGTCAATATGGTCACCTGTGGTGGCCAAGCCACTATTCCCATGGTCGCTGCCGTCTCCCGCGTCCAGAAGGTAAAGTATGGCGAGATTGTCGCTACTGTATCTTCCAAGAGCGCCGGCCCCGGTACCCGCAAGAACATTGACGAGTTCACCCGCACCACCGCCGGTGCCGTTGAGAAGGTGGGCGGCGCCGAAAAGGGCAAGGCCATCATCATCATTAACCCGGCGGAACCACCGCTGATAATGCGCGATACCGTGCATTGCCTGACTGAAGACACTCCTGACCAAGCTGCCATTACCACCTCGATCCACGACATGATCAAGGAAGTTCAGAAGTACGTGCCGGGCTATCGCCTGGTCAATGGCCCGGTCTTCGATGGCAATCGCGTCTCCGTCTTCCTGGAAGTCCAGGGCCTCGGCGACTTCCTACCGACCTACGCTGGCAACCTCGATATCATGACCGCTGCCGGTGCCCGCACCGCCGAGATGTTTGCCGAAGAAATGATCAAGGGTACGCTCAAGCTCGAGCCAGTTAACGTATAAGGAGAAATGAAATGAGTTTGCGCGGCAAGAAAGTTATCGTCCACGACATGACCCTGCGGGATGGTATGCACCCTAAGCGTCACCTGATGACGCTCGACCAAATGGTCGATATCGCCACCGGCCTTGACGATGCAGGTGTACCGCTGATCGAAGTCACCCATGGCGACGGTCTGGGCGGCTCTTCGGTGAACTACGGTTTCCCGGCCCATACCGACGAAGAATACCTTAGCGCCGTAATTCCCAGAATGAAGCAGGCCAAAGTCTCGGCTCTGCTGTTGCCCGGCATTGGCACCGTCGACCATCTGAAGATGGCTTGTGAGCTGGGTGTTCATACCATTCGCGTGGCCACCCACTGTACCGAAGCCGACGTTTCCGAACAGCACATCACCATGGCGAGAAAGTTCGACATGGACACTGTTGGCTTCCTGATGATGAGCCACATGAACACACCGGAAGGTCTGGTCAAACAGGCTAAGCTGATGGAAGGCTATGGCGCCAACTGCATCTACGTTACCGACTCCGCCGGTCACCTGCTGCCCGATGGAGTCAAGTCCCGCCTCGCTGCCGTGCGTGACGCACTGAAGCCGGAAATCGAGCTCGGTTTTCACGGCCATCATAATTTAGCCATGGGCGTTGCCAACTCCATCGCCGCCGTCGAAGCCGGAGCCAACCGCATTGATGCGGCCGCTGCCGGTTTGGGTGCCGGGGCCGGCAATACACCGATGGAAGTCTTTGTCGCCGTCTGCGACCTGATGGGCATCGAAACAGGGGTGGACGTTTTCAAGATCACCGATGTGGCAGAAGACCGCGTGGTACCGATCATGGATCACATCATTCGCATCGACCGCGATTCACTGACACTGGGTTATGCCGGTGTCTATTCAAGTTTCTTGCTCTTCGCCAAGCGGGCCGAGAAGAAGTACGGCATTCCCGCTCGTCAAATCCTCGTCGAACTGGGACGCCGTGGCATGGTCGGCGGACAGGAAGACATGATCGAGGACACTGCCATCACGATGGCGAAAGAACAGGGGCTGCTGGAATAACACTGACCCACAAAGCATCGACTGCTCCGTCGAATATTCGGGTGATCGCGCTGTAATAGCTAACATCGGGGACAGTTTTAGGGACATTCAGACCAAACGACATTCATAAAGGAGAAAATAATGAAACAACAACTTCAAATGACAAAAATCACAGCGGCGACCTTGTTTGCCTTGGCCTGCCAAGGTGCGAATGCCACCGACGTCTTTCGGCTGGAAGGTTATGGGCCGATCTCCCGGGCCATGGGGGGGACGGCAACGGCGTATGACGTTGGTGCGGCCGGGATGATGACCAACCCCGCTACCCTGTCTTTGATGGCTCCGGGGTCGGAACTTCATCTGGGGCTTGACGTGGTAAACACCGATATCTCGGCGAAGAACCAAGCTACTGGCGAGAACGCGTCGTCGGACAATCATTCCAATAACCGCGGACCCTATTTTGCGCCCGAGGCCGCGTTCACCTGGCGGCAAGGAGCCCTATCGCTGGGCGTTGGGGCTTTTGCGCAAGCAGGCCTGGGTACGGAATATGGCAAGAGCAGCTTCCTGTCCCGTACCACCTCCGGGGCCAGTTCTGGCCTCGAGAATTCCAGTCGCTTGCTTGTCCTGAACATTCCTTTCGCGGCCAGTTACGACGTCAATGACCAACTGAGTGTAGGCGCGAGTTTGGATGCCATGTGGGTGGGATTGAACCTCGAGCTGTTGCTCGGGGTAGATCAGGTGGGTTCGTTGATCGGATCGGGCCGCGCCAGCGGCAGTCTGGTTCCGGTCCTGGGTGGTCTGCCGGGACTGGATGGTGCTCACTTTAGTCTGACCAAGAACACACCCCTCGGGAGCGGGGTCGATGCCTGGGGTTATGGCGGACGGCTCGGTCTGACTTACAAGATGTCGAAGGACACGATCCTTGGCGCCGCTTATAGCTTCAAGAGCCAGTTGTCCGATCTCAAGGGGCGCGCGACACTGACTGCAATCAGTACCGTTGTCGGCCAGGTTCCGCTTCGGGGCGAGATCAAGATTCGCGATTTCGAGATGCCAGCCGTTCTCAATTTTGGCCTGAGCCATCGCTTCAATGATCAGTGGATGGTAGCGGCGGACGTGTCCCGCGTCTTCTGGAAGCATGCGATGAAGGACATCAATGTAGGCTTTGTGGCTGATGGCGGCGGAAACATCGATATTCTGCTGCCGCAGAATTACGAGGACCAGACCATCCTGGCGCTCGGGGCTGCCTACCGAACCGGCAATTGGACGCTGCGCGGCGGTGCGCGCATAGCTTCCCAGGCGGTGCGCTCGAATTTTCTGTTTGCCGTCATCCCCGGCATTCCCACGAAACACATCTCGGCGGGCTTCTCCTATGACCTTTCGAAGGACAGCAGCATTCATTTCGCTTACTCCCACGCTTTCAAGGAAACGTTGAATAACTCGAGCCTGCCCAATACGTCCGCGCCGATTAGCGCATCGCATTCACAGGACAACGTCGTGATCGGCTATGCTCACCGGTTCTGAGGGTGCGCCACGCGCCACTCTTCATCGTTGGCGCAACGCCGGGCGAGGGATACCCCCTCGCCCGGGCCGGCCCAGAGACGCTCTGACAGCCAATCAATTGCGAAGCGAAAAGGAGACGACAATGAGCCCTGAAGTTCATGCCGGTGGATGCGTTTGCGGCGCCATTCCCTATGAGATCAGCGTAGCTCCGGCGTTGACGGATCATTGCCATTGCCGCGATTGTCAGCGCAGCAGTGGTGTGGCGATGGCTACAGTAGTCATTGTTCCGCGTTCGGGATTTCGTCTGCTCCACGGAAAGACGAAATCGTTTGAGTACATCGGTGACAGCGGGAAGCCTTTGTTACGCCACTTTTGCGGTGCCTGCGGGAGTCCCGGTATTCACCGACATCACCGCTATGCCGGCCCTCTGGGCGGTGCGAGCGGCGAGCCTTGATGATCCATCGTGGGTAAATCCGACCATGCACATTTATTGCGACAGCGCGCAGCCTTGGGACATCATTCAGGACGGACTGCCGAAGTTCGGGAAGATGCCTCCGGGGTAATGGGGTATTTGGTTGGTGGCCCTAGGGCCTGTTGACAATCAGGCCAGCCATATGACGGATGCGGTCAAGGCGACGAAAGAGGCGAAGCGCTCGGCGAGTTTGTCGTAACGGGTGGCGATGCGACGGAATTGCTTGACTGGGCAGAAGAAGCGCGCGACCAAGTTTCGATTCTTGTAGAGGTGCCGATCGAACGGGCGTTGGACGAGACGATGATTTCGTGGCGGGATAACGGCTTCAATGCCAGCGGACACAAGGTGTTCGAGGATGGTGTCGGTATCGTAGGCCTTATCGGCGCTGAGCGAATCCGGTTGTAGATCCTGTAGGAGCGGCAGTGCTTGAAGACTGTCGCCGGCTTCGCCGCCCGTGAGACGAAATCGGGCGAGCGACCCCAAGCCTTCAACCAGGGCGTGGATTTTGGTGCTCAGTCCGCCGCGCGGCCGTCCGAGCGCTTGATCCCCCTTTTTTTGGGCGCGCCTGCGGCGTGCTGATGGGCACGAACGATGGTGCTGTCGATGAATGCCTCTTCGAAATCCGCATCCTGCGCCAAGTGGGCGAAGACGCCATGCCAGACGCCCCGTCGTGACCACCGGGCAAAGTGTTGATAGACACTGTTCCACGAACCGAACTGCGGCGGCAGATCACGCCAAGGACTCCCGGTGCGAGCGATCCACAGCACGGCTTCGACGAACAAGCGATTGTCTGCTGCCGTGCGGCCAGGATCGCTGGCCTTGCCCGGCAACAGTGCCGCTATCCGCTCGAACTGATCATCACGCAACCACACTCGACTCATCCCGACTCTGCCCAAGAGTCAGGATGTGACCACAAACCACCCCTTGTGAACAGAGGGTCAGCAACTCATTGAGTGTGAACGATTATTTTGCCAAGCAAACCAAATGTGATTTACGAAGAATGATCAATGCCAACAGACTCTAGCCCGGATAGTTCACGATCCTGGTCGGCAAAACCGCCGTAAAGCGCCGTCTCGCCATCCGCTACGGCGAGGACAGCGTTTTTTGCTCGACCGCCTTGTAGCGCAGTTGTTTCACCAGCGTGGTAGAGCGTGTCCAGTGCTTCGCGTGGCGAGAGGGTATCGGGGTCGAGATCGCGCAGGGTTTCCAGTGCCGGATGGGGCGGCTCGGGCAGGGGCGGGATGCTGGCGAACAGGTCGGGTTGGGCGAGGCTCCCGGCTTCGCGGTTTTCCATCGCCATCAGCCGCCGCCGTGCCTCGCGCACCACCGTAGGTGGCATGCCGGCGAGAGCGGCGACCTGCACGCCGTAGCTTTGCGAGGCCGGGCCGTCCTTCACGGCATGCATGAAGATGATTTTGTGGCCATGCTCGACGGCGTCGAGATGGACATTGGCGCATTGCGGGTAGTCCTGCGCTAGCCGTGTCAGTTCGAAGTAATGAGTGGCGAACAAGGTCCAGGCCCGGTTTTTTTCGAGCAGATGGCGGGCGATGGCGAAGGCCAGGGCGACACCATCGAAGGTCGAGGTGCCGCGGCCGATCTCGTCCATCAGCACCAGCGAGCGATCGCTGGCGCCATGGAGGATCGCGGCGGCCTCGGTCATTTCAACCATGAAGGTGGAACGGCCGGAGGCCAGATCATCACTGGCGCCGATGCGGGTGTAGATGGCGTCGACCGGCCCGAGCCGGCAGCGACTGGCCGGCACCAGGCTGCCGCAATGGGCGAGCAGGACGATCAGCGCGGTCTGCCGCATGTAGGTGGATTTGCCACCCATGTTGGGGCCGGTGATCAAGAGCATGCGGCGCGTGGCGGAGAGTTCGAGGTCGTTGGCGATGAAGCTTTCGCCACTGGCGGCGACCTGACGTTCGACCACCGGATGGCGGCCGCCGGTGATCTCCAGCACCGGCTCGACGCAGAATTCGACGGCGCAGAAGTTGTAGCGCACGGCCGCCGCGGCGAAGGCGTTGAGTCCGTCAAGCTCGGCGCTGGCGCGGGCGATGCGCTGCAGGGCCGGGATGTGCACTTCCAGCGCGGCGAGCAGTTCTTCCCACAGGGATTTTTCCAGCGCCAGGGCCCGCTCCTGGGCGGAGAGGGCCTTGTCCTCGAAGGCCTTCAGTTCGGGCGTGATGTAGCGCTCGGCATTTTTCAGTGTCTGCCGGCGGCGATAGTCTTCGGGGATGCGGGCGGCGTGGGCGTGGGTGACTTCGATGTAGAAGCCATGCACCTTGTTGAATTCGACCTTGAGGCTGCCGATGCCGCTGCGCTCGCGCTCGCGCGCCTCGAGTTCGAGCAGGAAGGCGCCGCAGTTGCTCTGGATGGCGCGCAGCTCGTCGAGCTCGGCATGGTAGCCGGCGGCGATGACCCCGCCATCGCGCAGAAAAACCGAGGGCTCGGGGGCGATCGCCCGTTCGAGCAGATCGAGGCAGGCGTGCGGGGTGGCCAGTGCGGCATGGAGTCTGGCGAGATGCGGCGTGTCGCCAGCGCCGACTTTTTGCTGGGTGATTTGCGGCTCGCTTGCCGGGATTTTTTCGCGGATGTCGGCGAGCCGGGCCAGGCTGTCGCGCAAGGCCGAAAGGTCACGTGGGCGGGCATTTTTCAGGGCGATACGGGCGGCGATACGTTCGATGTCGGCAAAGCCGGAGAGAGTTTTGTGGAGTGCGGCATGAGGACCGGCGCCGTTTTCGCCGGCCAAAGTCGTCACGGCCTGCTGGCGGGCGAGCGGGATGCGGCGATCGTTCAGCGGATGATGCAGGCAATGGCGCAGCCAGCGTGAGCCCATGCTGGTGGCGCAGGTGTCGAGCAGCGAGAACAGGGTGGGCGCAGGTTCGCCACGCAGCGTCTCGGTCAGTTCGAGATTGCGGCGAGTCACGGCGTCGAGGCGGAGAAACTCGTCCTCGTGTTCGATGCCAAGTCCGGTGATGTGGGCGAGCGCCTGCATCTGGGTGGCCTGGGCATAGCGAAACAGCGCGCCGGCGGCGGCCAGTGCCGCTTCTTCCCGGGTGATTCCGAAACCGGCCAGATCGCGGCTGCCGAAGTGCTCTGCCAGGGCGTGGCGTGCGCTTGATGCATCGAAATGCCAGTCGGGAAGGGTCTGGATGCAGGATGGGGTGTGCGGGGGTACGAGGACATTTCCTGCATCGGCGGGGACCAGCACCTCGGCCGGCCGCAGCCGTTCCAGGTGGGCGGGGAGGGCTTCGGGCGTAGTTTCGAGCAGGCGAAAGTCGCCGTTGGCCAGGTTCAGCCAGGCCAGGCCAAGGCGCTGCCGGTCGCGGTAGAGGGCGGCGAGCAGGCTGTCGCGTTTGTCATCGAGCAGTCCGGAATCGGTCAGCGTGCCGGGTGTGATGACGCGCGTCACGGCACGTTCGACCGGCCCCTTGGCCAGCGCCGGATCGCCGATCTGCTCGCAGATGGTGACCGATACCCCCAGCTTGACCAGCCGCGCAAGATAACCATCGGCGGCATGGTAGGGGATGCCGGCCATCGGAATCGGCCGGCCGGCCGACTGGCCGCGGGTGGTCAGCGTCAGATCGAGCAGGCGCGCGGCCCGCTCGGCATCTTCATAAAACAGCTCGTAAAAATCTCCCATGCGGAAGAACAGCAGCTTGTCGGCATGCTCAGCCTTGTGACGAAACCACTGCTGCATGACCGGAGTGTGGCGGCTGATGTCGTTGGTATTCAAGGTGTCGATTTCCGTCGGTTGCGGCGACCTGTTCGGCAAGGGAGACAGTGCTTCAAGCGGGGGAATTTACAGCAGATTCGCTAGCCGTCAGCCGCGTCCGGCGCGGGCTGTCATCGGCCGGCATGAGATGAATGTGTTCGCCGCGCAGGCGCAGCGCGAGTTGCTGGCCTTCAGCCAGCGCGTAACGGCGGGCGATGTGGTGCGATACGCTCAAGAACAGTCGGGCGCCGTCTGTTTCGTCTGCGTGCACCTGGATATGCACGGTTTCTCCCAGGGTCACGATTTTGGCGATGCGTCCGGACACTGGATTGTCGAGGTTGCCCTGGGAGTCATGGTCGAGCGGCATCAGCAATACATCGGTGGTGGGCAGGCCCCAGGTAATCGGGGTGCCGGGTGGAAAGTCCTGCCGCAGATGTACCTTGAGATGTTGTCCATTCCAGCCGATCAGGGTGTGGCCTGCGCTGGGTTGATGAGCGATGATTACGCCGGAAAACAGGTTTTTCAGTCCGATCAGACGGGCCACTTCGATGTTTGCCGGATGCCGGCGGATAACCAGGGGCGGCCCTGTCTGAATGGTTCTGCCGTGACTGAGGATGGTCATCCGGTCGGCCAGCATGGTGGCTTCGTCGAGGTCGTGGGTGACCAAAATGACCGGCATCGGGAGATCGCGGCGCAAGTCGGCCAGTTCAACGTAAAGCTTTTCCCGCGTGGCCCGATCGACGGCCGAGAAGGGTTCGTCGAGCAGCAGGATATGCGGATTGCGTGCCAGGGCCCGCGCCATCGCGACGCGCTGTTGCTGTCCGCCGGAAAGCTGTGCCGGCCGCCGCGCAGCGAGACCGTCGAGATGCACCCGGTGCAGAAGTTCCAGCGCCCGCTCCCGGGCAGTGGCTGCCGTCGGGACATCCATGCCTTCGAGTACGTTCTCGAGGGCGCTCAGGTGAGGAAACAGGGCGTAGTTCTGAAACACCATGCCGATCCGCCGGCGGGATGTCGGCAGGTGGATGTTGGCGATGGTATCGAGCCAGGTTTCGTCGTTGCAGACGACGCGGCCCTGCTCGGGTTGGTACAGTCCGGCGATGCTGCGCAACAGCGTGGATTTGCCACTGCCGGAAGGCCCGACCAGCGCCAAAAGTTCACCTCCGTGGCAGGTGATTTCAGCGGCCAGGGGAATCGGTGCGACCTGCTCGAATCGGGCATGAAATACCGCTGTCGTGGCGGATGGGGATTCAGACACGAGTGTGCCTTGATTCGAGGCGGCGGCCGAGCGCATAGGACAGGCTGATCGCCGTCAGGGAGATCGCCAGCAGGACGGCCGACATGACTCCGGCGGCCGTGGTTTCGAAGGACTGGACCCGGTCGTAGATCGAGATGGCGATGGTGCGTGTCTCGCCGGGAATCGAGCCGCCCACCATCAGCACCACGCCGAACTCACCGAGCGTGTGGGCGAAGATCAGCACCAGCGCGGAAACGATTCCCGGCCAGGCCAGCGGGAATTCGATGCGGACGAACTGCCGCCAGCGCGACATGCCACAGCACATGGCCGCTCCGCGGATTTCCGGGGTAATCGATTCGAAGGCGCGCTGCATCGGCAAGATGGCGAAGGGCAGGTTGAAAATCATCGAGGCCAGCAGCAGTCCATCGAAGGAGAAGGCCAGGGTGTGGCCGAACAGGGATCGATACCACTGTCCGAGAGGCGAGTTGCCGCCCATCGCCAGCAACAGGTAAAAGCCGAGCACGGTCGGCGGTAGCACCAGTGGCAAGGCCAGCAGCGCTTCGAGCAGGGCCTTGCCGCGAAAACGACGCCAGGCCAGGGCACGGCCAGCCCAGAGGCCGCAGGGCAGGAGCAGCAACATGGTTGCCGTGGACAACTTCAGCGAAAGGAATAGGGCAGACCAGTCCATCGATCAAAAGGCCGGTTTTCCAAGGGGCAAGGGCGCTCCGACGCCAAGGTCTTGGATGCAGGGTTGGAACCAGCGGGCGAGTGTAGCCGATTTCCAGGCCGACTCGTGGCTGGACGGCGGGCCATCCGGACGCCGCCAATCGACAGGGAAGGTTTGTATTTTCTTGTTCTGATTGGGGCGGCTCCGTGGGCAAAAAATTTTTCTTTTTTGGTTATCCGCAGTCGCATTTAGTGTATTAATATGCAGACCATGTCCACATAGATGGGCCAAGTCGAGGCGGAGGCATCTTTCCCTTTCCCACTTTCTCATTGGGTAGCAACAGGCAGTTTCTGGCGGTGCTTTCAGGATGTAGCCGGCTACTCTGTCTCGATCAGGTCGCAGCGGTGGCGTTGCAGTTGGGTTTGTTAGCGCGGTGGTGTGCGTCTTGTGCGTTGGGAATTTCTCCTTTGCCTGAGCGTTGCGCTATCGAATGATCACTAATAAAACAGGAGATTGGTAATGCAAAAGAGCTTGTATATCGACGCAAACAAATGTACGGACTGCTTGCAATGTGAAATGGCGTGCTCGTACGAAAACTACGGCATATTCAATATTGCGAAATCGCGCATCAAGGTATTCAACTTTGAACATGAAGGCCGGAAGGTGCCTTACACGTGCACGCAGTGCGCGGAAGCCTGGTGCATGCATGCCTGTCCGGTCGATGCCATTCGCCTGGACGCCGTAACTGGCGCCAAGGTGGTGTTCGAGGACACCTGCGTCGGCTGCAAGGTCTGCACCATCGCCTGTCCGTTCGGTACTATCAACTACGTTGCCGACTCGGGCAAGGTGCAGAAGTGCGACCTGTGCGGCGGCGATCCGGCCTGTGCGACGGCCTGTCCGACCGGCGCCATTACCTACATCGATGCCGACTGGACCGGACTCGACAAAATGCGTCAGTGGGCGGCCAAGACCGATACCACAGCGACTGCCTGATACGGGATTAACGAGGAGAGAATCATGGGATGGAATCGTAAGATATTGCGCGTCGATCTGACGAAGGGTACCTGCAAGGCTGAACCACTCAATATGGAATGGGCCCAGGAGTACCTGGGGCAGCGTGGCCTGGCGACCAAATACATCGTCGAGGAAGTCGACCCCAAGGTCGATCCCCTGTCGCCGGGCAACAAGCTGATCATGGCGACCGGTCCGCTGACCGGGACGATGGCTTCGACCGGCGGGCGTTACTCGGTCATCACCAAGAGTCCGTTGACCGGGGCGATTGCCTGTTCGAATTCGGGTGGATACTTCGGTGCCGAGATGAAGTTTGCCGGCTGGGACATGATCATCTTCGAGGGCAAGAGCCCGAAGCCGGTCTATCTTTCGATCGAAAATGACAAGGCGGAACTCAAGGATGCATCCCATCTGTGGGGCAAGACGGTCTGGGACACCGAAGAGATCATCAAGAAATCCCACCAGGATCCGCAGACTCGTGTTTCCAGTATCGGCCGTGCCGGCGAGAACGGTGTTCTTTATGCCTGTATCGTCAATGACTTGCATCGTGCCGCTGGCCGTTCCGGGGTGGGTACGGTCATGGGTTCGAAGAATCTCAAGGCGGTGGCCATTCGTGGCACACAGGGTGTTTCCGGGATCAAGGACTTCAAGGGATTCTTGGCCGCGACGACTGCCGCCAAGAAGGTTCTGGCCGACAATGCCGTCACCGGGCAGGCTCTGCCTACCTACGGCACGCAAGTGCTGATGAATGTCATCAACGAAATCGGCGCCATGCCGACGCGCAACAGCCGCGACGTGCAATTTGAGGGGGCGCGCAAGATCTCCGGCGAGGCCATGCACGAGCCGCGTGCTTCGGACGGCAAGCCCAACCTGATCGGCAATCAGGCCTGTTTTGGTTGTACGATCGCTTGTGGTCGCACATCAAAGATGGATAAGAGTCACTTCAGCGTTGCCAACAGTCCGAAGTATTGGGGCGCCACCGGTGGTCTTGAGTACGAATCGGCTTGGGCATTGGGCTCCCACAACGGCATCGATGATCTTGAAGCCTTGACCTTCGCCCAAATTATTTGTAATGAGGACGGCATGGATCCGATCAGCTTGGGCTCGACTGTTTCTGCCGCCATGGAGTTGTATGAGACAGGAGTTCTGACCAAGGAGCAAATTGGTGTGGAAGCTCCCTTTGGCTCCGCCGAGGCTCTGGTTGAATTGTGCAAAATGACTGCGGAAGGTCGCGGCTTTGGCAAGGAGCTCGGGTTGGGCTCCAGGCGTCTATGCGAGAAGTATGGGCATCCAGAATTCTCCATGACGGTCAAGAGCCAGGAATACCCGGCCTACGATCCGCGCGGTATCCAGGGCATGGGACTGACCTATGCCACCTCAAATCGCGGTGCCTGCCATCTGCGCAGCTACACCGTCGCCTCCGAAGTGCTGGGCATCCCGGTCAAGACCGATCCGCTGGTCACCGAAGGCAAGGCCGGGCTGGTCAAGGCTTTCCAGGACGCCACCGCGGCCTTTGATTCATCGGGAACATGCATTTTCACCACCTTTGCCTGGTCGCTGGCCGATTTGCAACCGCAGATCGATACCGCGTGCGAAGGCAACTGGACGATGGAAAAGCTGGCCGATTTGGGCGAGCGGGTATGGAACATGGAGCGGCTGTTCAACAACGCCGCCGGCTTTACCGCCAAGGACGATGATCTGCCTGCGCGCCTCAAGACCGAACCGGCCAAGACCGGCCCGGCGAAAGGACTGGTTTCCGGCATCGACAAGATGAAGCCGGAATACTATCAGCTGCGTGGCTGGGATCAGAATGGCGTCCCGAGCAAGGAAACACTGGATCGACTCGGGCTGTAAAGGCTGTCTGGCTCTGCCAGGTCCGGAGCACGGGGGTGAAGTGAGTGGGCTTGTTCCATTACCTTCTTTTCTCCGTGCTTTGTTTTTCCCGATGAATGCTATTGTTGCGGAAGACCGCATATACCCGCCCTATCGAAGGAGAACGTATGGGAATGTTTGACTGGCTGATCCGTTTACTTTTTGGTCCGAGTGCTCCCGAGCCAACGGCGGAACCCTTCTTGAAACCTGCTTCTTCCGCGGTTCCCGAAACGGCATCCGACTCCGCAAAGAAATCATCTAGTTCACGTTTAGAGGTAAAAATGAAACACGTCATCGTTGGCAACGGCCCGACCGGGCTGGTCGCCGCTGAAACGCTGCGCCACCTGCAACCCGACGCCGAAATCACACTCATCGGCGACGAGCCCGAGCCCCCGTATTCGCGCATGGCCATCCCCTACTTCCTGATCGGCAACATTACGGACAATGGGACGCATCTGAGAAAAGACCAGAAGCATTTCGAGAAATTGCGTTTGAAGCTGGTTACCGGGCGGGTTGCCAAGGTCGATCCGGCGGCCAAAAAAGTGGAGCTTGCCAATGGCCAGAGTTTGCCTTACGACAAGCTGTTGATTGCGACCGGGTCCTATCCGGTGCGCCCGCCCGTGCCCGGGATGGATTTGCCCAATGTCCATACCTGCTGGACCATTGCCGATGCACGCGCGATTGCCGCCAAGGCCAAACCGGGCGCGCGCGTGCTGCAGCTGGGCGCCGGCTTCATCGGCTGCATCATCATGGAAGCACTGGCTTCGCGGGGCGTCAAGCTGGATGTCGTCGAAATGGGTGATCGCATGGTGCCGCGCATGATGACCGAACGTGCCGGTGGCATGATCCGCCGCTGGGTGGAAAAAAAGGGCGTCGGCGTCCATGTCAATACCGGAGTCACCGCGGTAACCCAGGAAGGCGATGCGCTGCGAGTCAAGCTCAGCACGGGCGAGGATATCATCGTCGATCTTCTGATCTGCGCCGCGGGCGTACGTCCTGCGGTCGGCTTCCTGGCCGGCAGCGGCATCAACATCGAGCGGGGCATTCGCGTCGATAACGGCATGAGTACCAACCTGCCCGATATTTTTGCTGCCGGGGATGTGACCGAAGCCATCGGCTTTCATTCCGGCGTCCCGGAACTCAATGCCATTCAACCCAACGCCGCCGACCAGGCCCGCGTGGCGGCGACCAACATGGCGGGTGGGCATACAACGAGTGGCGGTAGCCTGGCGATCAACGTGCTCGATACGCTGGGGCTGATTTCCACTTCTTTCGGCCAATGGCAGGGCGCGCCGGCGGCAGAGGGCGGCGACGGGGTCGAACTGTGCGACGAGGACAACTTCCATTATCTGTCGTTGCAATTCAAGGGCGATGTGCTGATCGGCGCGACCTCGATCGGGTGGACCGACCACGTCGGCGTACTGCGCGGCCTGGTGCAGACCAAGCACCCCCTGGGGCAGTGGAAACAACGTCTGCTTGAAGACCCGACCCACTTCATGGCGGCCTATCTGGCGACGGCACAGGCTGCGGCGTGAAGGTTGTTTTCAAGCTGTTCGCCACTCTGCAGGATTACTTGCCGGCAGAGGCCCGGAGGACGAGCACGGTGCACATCGAGGTTGATGAAGGGACTCGGGTCGCCGATCTGATTCGGCGCTATGAAATACCCGAGGCGCTTTGTCATCTGGTGCTGGTCGACGGGGTTTATCTGCACCCGAGGCAGTGGGTCAGCCGGATTTTACGTGAAGGCGAGACCCTGGCCATCTGGCCGCCCGTCGCCGGTGGTTGACAGCGATGGACGGGAACCTCTTTGAAATTCCCGCTTATCTACGTTGCCACCATCAGCCGTGAAGATTTGCTTCGCTTGTTGCCGGCGGCGACGGGCGAAGCGGATTTCCGGGACACCGGTGACCTGATCGCCGGGCGACACTGGCGCCTCCGCCTGACTCCCGTTGAGCCACTGGTCATCGGCAGTCTGCAGTTGCACAGATATCATGTCGAGCACGAATTTTCCGGCTTGAGCGAGCAGGAGATCGATGCGTTCATGACGCGTTTCGGCCAACATCTTCAGCGTGGCGGGGGATGAAAAAGTGTGCTTCACGCGGGCGTTGGCGAGACTCCCTCGGAGATGCAAAATTGCCTGCCGTGATGCAATGACGCGCTGCCACGATCTTCTTCCCCTTTGGCTGGCGATCAACTGCTAGAATCCCGGTCGCGACGGGTCTCCCCGCATTGTGGAGTGGTGAACCGGGTCAGGTCCGGAAGGAAGCAGCCACAGCCAATTTCTGCAAGTGCCGGGGGTCGGGCTCGTCGCCCTTTCGCCTCTGCCTTGACCTGGACGAGAGTCGCCCGAGCGGGCTTGATGAGATGATCCCATGAGCTACCAGGTTCTTGCCCGAAAATGGCGCCCGAAATCCTTTGCCACCCTGGTGGGGCAGGAGCATGTGGTGCGTGCGCTGACCCATGCCCTGGAGCAGGGGCGGCTGCATCATGCCTATCTGTTCACCGGCACGCGTGGCGTCGGCAAGACCACGCTGGCGCGGATCATGGCCAAGGCGCTGAATTGCGAAACCGGGGTGACGGCCACGCCATGCGGAGTCTGCTCGTCCTGCATGGAAATCGATAGCGGCCGCTTCGTCGATTACATCGAGCTCGATGCCGCCTCGAATCGCGGCGTCGACGACATGACGCAATTGCTCGATCGCGCCACCTATGCGCCAACCCGCGGGCGTTTCAAGGTCTACGTCATCGACGAAGTCCATCAGCTTTCCGGCCACGCCTTCAATGCCATGCTGAAAACGCTGGAAGAGCCGCCGGAACATGTCAAATTCATTTTGGCCACCACCGATCCGCAAAAGATTCCGGTCACCGTGCTTTCTCGCTGTTTGCAGTTCAACCTGAAACAGATGCCTCCCGCCCAGATCATCGAACATCTGTCCCATGTGCTCGAGGCCGAAGGCATCGCCTTCGAGCCGGCGGCCCTGCGTCACCTGGCCAAGGGAGCGGCGGGCAGCATGCGCGATGCGCTCTCGCTGCTCGATCAGGCGATTGCCCACGGCGCCGGCAAGATCGAGGAGGCGGATGTGCGCGCCATGCTCGGCACGGTCGGCGACGAGCATCTGTTTGCTTTGCTCGATGCCCTGGTCGCGGCGGATGTACTCGCCATGACCGAAGTTGCCCGACAAATGGAAGCCAGCAGCCTTTCGTTCGATGGCGGCCTGCTCGAGCTGGCGACCCTGTTTCATCGCATCGCCCTGGCGCAGATGGTGCCGGAGGCCTTGCCCGATGCGGCCGAGCGCACCCGCCTGCAACCCTATGCTGCGGCGCTGGATGCCGAATTCCTGCAACTCGCGTATCAGATCGCGGTGCATGGGCGTGACGAGCTTGCCCTTGCGCCCGATGAATACTCGGGTTTCGTGATGGCGCTGCTGCGGTTTTGTGCCTTTCGCCCCGAGCGGGCGGGAGCTGCTTCGCTTGCTGCAACCTCGGCAAAACTAGCCGTGGCCGGTCGCTCGGCCACGCCGGCGGCTGCCGTGGCATCCCCCCCGGCGCCTGTCGCCGCCGTCCCGCCAGCGCCGACTTTTGTTCCGCAGAAAGCTGTGGATGGTGATTGGCACGCCTGCGTTGAAAAGCTACCCCTGATCGGCATGGCCCGGCCACTGGCCCAGCATTGCGAACTGGTGGAACTGGGTAAAACCGCGATACGTTTGAGCCTGGCTCCGGTACACCGGCACTTGCTCGGCAAGGTGCAGGAGGACAAGTTGCAGGCCGCATTGGAAACCCATTTCGGCCGGCCGCTGCGGCTGAGCATAGAGATTGCCGAACCGTCGGCTGAAACACCGGCCGAACGCAACAAAAATATGCAGAACGAGCGTCAGGAACGTGCGATTGCCGCCGTTGAACAAGACCCCTTCGTGCGCGAAGCGGTCGATCTGTTCAATGCCAGCATCGATGAATCGACCATTAAACCTGTGTAAGGAGCAGCAGACATGATGAAAGGTGGCATAGCCGGCCTGATGAAAAAGGCCCAGCAGATGCAGGAAAACATGGCCAAGGCGCAGGAAGATCTGGCCCAGATGGAAGTCGAGGGCCAGTCCGGTGCGGGCGCGGTGAAGGTCGTCATGACCTGCAAGCATGACGTCAAGCGCGTCAGCATCGATCCCGCGGTGATGGATGACAAGGAAATGCTGGAGGATCTGGTTGCCGCAGCGCTCAACGATGCCAACCGTCGCGCCGAAGCGGCCGCGGCAGAGAAGATGAGCGGCTTCACCTCCGGCATGCAGCTGCCGCCAGGCTTCAAACTGCCTTTTTGAGCGAACGCCCGATGCGTTCGAACGACAGCCTGGGTCAGTTGATCGAGGCCTTGCGCTGTCTGCCCGGAGTCGGCCCCAAGTCGGCGCAGCGGATGGCTTTCCATCTGCTGCAACATGATCGCCGCGGCGCCGGACGCCTGGCACTGAGCCTCGACGAGGCTCTGCAGCGCCTGCATCACTGTACCCGCTGCAATACCTTCACCGAGGCCGAGGTCTGCGAACGCTGCCTGTCGTCGCGCCGCGATCCCGCGCTGCTATGCATCGTCGAAATGCCGGTCGACCTCAACAGCATGGAGCAGACGCAGGCCTACAACGGCCTGTATTACGTGCTGATGGGCAGGCTGTCGCCGCTCGATGGCATCGGGCCCAAGGAACTGGCCTTCGAACGTCTGCTGGCGCGGGCGAGCGATGGGGTGGTGAAAGAGGTGATTCTGGCCACCAATTTCACCAACGAGGGCGAAGCCACGGCGCACTACTTGTCCGAACTGCTCCATGCACGCGGGCTGAAGGTCAGCCGGATTGCCCGTGGCCTGCCGGTCGGCGGCGAGCTTGAGTTTTGCGATGCGGCGACCGTGGCGCAGGCGATGCGCGAACGCCGCGATTTCACATGAGCGAGGCTTCATCGCAGGCCACTGCACCACTTGCCGGGGTGAAGGTGGTCGAGCTGGGTACGCTGATCGCCGGCCCCTTCTGTTCGCGCATCCTGGCCGAGTTCGGCGCCGAGGTGATCAAGATCGAAGCGCCGGGCGAAGGCGATCCGTTGCGCAAATGGCGCAAGCTATATCCCGCGCCGGAAGGCGATACTTCGTTGTGGTGGTTCGTCCAGGCCCGCAACAAGAAATCGGTGACGATAGATCTCAAGCAGGCCAAGGGGATCGAGATCGTCAAGCGGCTGGTGCAAGAAGCCGACATCGTGGTGGAAAACTTCCGCCCCGGGGTTCTGGAAAAACTCGGTCTGGGCTGGGACGTGCTTCATGCCATCAACCCCGGCCTGGTGATGGTGCGTCTTTCCGGCTTTGGCCAGAGCGGGCCGATGGCCAAACAACCCGGCTTTGGCGCGATCGGCGAGTCGATGGGCGGGTTGCGCTACATCACTGGCTATGCCGACCGGCCGCCGGTCAAAACCGGAGTTTCGATCGGCGATTCCATTGCGGCTCTGTGGGGTGCGATCGGCGCCCTGATGGCCTTGCGTCATCGCGAGGTGAGTGGCGGTGGCGGGCAGGTGGTCGATGTCGCCCTCTACGAGGCCGTGTTCGCCATGATGGAAAGCCTGGTGCCGGAATTCGATGTCTTCGGCTTTATCCGCGAACGTACCGGCAACGTGATGCCCGGCATTACGCCATCGAATACCCATACCACCAGGGACGGCAAGCACGTCATCATCGGCGCCAATGGCGATGCGATTTTCAAACGTCTAATGCAGGTGATTGGGCGTGAAGATCTGGCCAGCGATCCGCAACTGGCCAGCAACGCCGGGCGCGATGCGCGAGCGGCGGAACTGTACGCCGTGATCGGTGACTGGGTGGCCGCCAACGACATGGAAAGCCTGTTGCGCATTGCCGCGGCAGCCGGGGTGCCGGCCAGCCGGATTTATTCCGTCGCCGACATGTTCTCCGACCCGCAATTCATCGCCCGGCAGATGCTGGAGCCCGCGAAGCTTCCCGATGGAAAGGATTTTGTCGTGCCCGGCATCGTGCCCAAGCTGTCGGCCACCCCCGGTGCGACGCGCTGGCTGGGGCCGAAACTGGGCGAACATACCGAGGAAATTCTTGCCGGTCTGGGCTATTCCGAGGCTGATCGTGCTGCATTGCGGAAAGAAAAGATCACTGGATGACTATTTTTATCTTGATGATTATTAAGCCTTATATTGATGAAATTGATTCCTTGCGATATCCGGGGTCTTTAATCCGCTGCTGATCTTCGCTACAATGGCGCGCTTGGGGGGCCTTCCCGAATCCCCAGCCAAGGACATTGATCATGAGTTGTGACGAAAAAGTCGATTGCGGTCGCCGGCGTCTGTTGCTGGCGACGGCGACGCTGGGTGGGGTGGCCGGGGTGGCCACCGCCGTGCCTTTCGTGGCCAGCATGCTGCCTTCCGAGCGCGCCAAGGCGGCCGGCGCTCCTGTTGAAGCCGATTTCAGCAAGCTGTTGCCAGGGCAGATGATGGCGGTGGAATGGCGTGGCAAGCCGGTCTGGATCATCAATCGCACACCGGAGATGCTGGCCTCGCTGAAAAAAACCGACGCCAAGGTGAGTGATCCGGATTCACTCAAACTCATGCAGCCTGAATATTGCCGGAACGAGACGCGCTCCATCAAGCCTGAAATTCTGGTGGCGGTCGGCATTTGTACCCACCTGGGGTGCTCACCGACGGAAAAATTCAAGACTGGCGCCGAGTCGGGCATCGATCCGGATTGGGCCGGCGGATTCCTGTGTCCCTGTCATGGCTCGACTTTCGATCTTGCCGGTCGCGTTTATAAAGGCAAACCCGCCCCGGATAATCTTGAAATTCCCCCCCACATGTATCTTGGCGACGCCAAGATACTGATCGGCGAAGACAAGAAAGGGGCCTGAATCCAATGAGCGAAACCATTGCCAAAACCAAAGCGCAAAGCCTGCTCGACTGGATCGATGAGCGCTTCCCGCTGACCTCGGGCTGGAAGGCGCATCTTTCCGAATACTACGCGCCGAAGAATTTCAATTTCTGGTATTTCTTCGGTTCCCTGGCGCTCCTCGTGCTGGTGGTCCAGATCATTACCGGCATCTTTCTCGTCATGCACTTCAAGCCCGACGCCTCGCTCAATGCTTCCGGCATTCCGGTGGCTTTTGCCAGCGTCGAATACATCATGCGCGATGTCCCTTGGGGCTGGCTGATCCGCTACATGCATTCGACGGGAGCCTCGGCCTTCTTCATTGTCGTTTATATGCACATGTTCCGCGGCATGCTGTACGGCTCCTATCGCAAACCACGTGAACTGATCTGGATCTTCGGCATGATGATTTTCCTCTGCCTGATGGCCGAGGCGTTCTTCGGCTATCTCCTGCCCTGGGGCCAGATGTCGTACTGGGGCGCGCAGGTCATCGTCAACCTGTTTTCGGCAATTCCATTCGTTGGCCCCGATCTTTCGCTCTGGTTGCGCGGTGACTATGTGGTTGGCGATGCGACCTTGAACCGATTTTTCGCCTTTCATGTGATCGCCGTGCCGCTGGTTCTGGTCGGCCTGGTAGTAGCGCATATCATCGCCCTGCATGAGGTGGGTTCGAATAATCCGGATGGCATCGAGATCAAGAAAAAGAAGGGGCCCGACGGTATCCCGCTCGATGGCATCCCTTTTCATCCCTACTATTCGGTGAAGGATATTGTCGGTGTCGTCGTCTTCCTGATCGTCTTTTCGATCATCATCTTCTTTGCGCCGGAAGCGGGCGGCTATTTCATCGAGGCCAATAATTTTTTCCCGGCCGATCCGTTGCAAACGCCGCCGCATATCGCGCCGGTATGGTATTTCACGCCGTTCTATTCGATCCTGCGTGCCGTCACTTATCCGCTCTTTGGGGTCGATGCCAAGTTCTGGGGCGTGGTGGCGATGGGCGCCTCGGCCATCATCTTTGTCTTTCTGCCCTGGCTCGATCGGAGTCCGGTCAAGTCGATCCGTTATCGTGGACCGCTCTACAAAGGATTTCTGGCGGCCTTCCTGGTTTCCTTCTTCATCCTCGGTTATCTGGGTGTGTTGCCGCCGACCCCCGACCGCACGCTGGTGTCGCAGATTTGCGCATTGGTTTACTTTGCATTTTTCCTGCTGATGCCGATTTACAGCAGTATCGACAAGTGCAAGCCTGAACCGGATCGGGTGACATGCAAATGAAGAGATTTCTTGCCTTAATCCTGCTGGTTCCGCTGCTTGCCATGGCCAGCGGGCCGGAACTCCATCTCGATCATGCTCCCGATCGTTCGCAGGACAAGGCGGCACTACAAAACGGGGCCAAGATTTTTGTCAATTATTGTCTCAATTGTCATTCCGCCTCCTACATGCGCTACAACCGCCTGCATGACATTGGGTTGAGCGACCAGCAGATCAAGGACAATCTGTTGTTCACGGCGGACAAGGTAGGCGAGACGATGCGCGTCGCCATGCGACGTGCCGATGCCAAGGCCTGGTTCGGTGCTCCTCCTCCCGATCTGACGGTGATTGCCCGTGCCCGTGGCTCCGAATTCGGTTCGGGCGCCGACTGGCTGTATACCTATCTGCGCACCTTCTATCGTGACGAGGAACGCCCCACCGGCTGGAACAACTTGGTTTTCCAGAACGTGGGCATGCCGCATGTGCTGTGGGAATTTCAGGGCGATCAGGTGCTGGGCGAGGATCACCAGCTCAAACTCGTCAAGCCGGGCAAGATGTCGCCCAAGGAGTACGACGACATGGTGGCCGATCTGGTCGGCTTTCTGCAATACATGGGCGAACCGGCGGCCAATTCGCGCAAGCATCTGGGCTGGATCGTGCTGGCTTTCCTGGCGGTTTTGCTGGTATTTTCCTACGCGCTCAAGCGCAACTACTGGAAAGACATCCATTAACTTGATATCCGAAAGACAACCATGGGGCACCGAGAAATGAATGCACCTTCCGTTCGCAAAGTAGTGCGTGATGCCGACTATTCCTGGGGCACCAGTGCCATGATGAACCTGTATTCAGGCACTACTTGCCCGTTCAGCCATCGTTGCCGCATCGTGCTTTATGAAAAGCAGATGGATTTTCAGGTGATCGATGTCGATCTGTTCAACAAGCCCGAAGAGATGGCTGTCGTCAACCCGTACAACCGCGTCCCGGTGCTGGTCGATCGCGATCTGGTGCTCTACGAGTCGAACATCATCAACGAATACATCGACGAGCGCTTTCCCCATCCGCAACTGATGCCGCCGGATCCGCAGACCCGGGCCAAGGCGCGCCAGTTGTTGTTCACGATGGAGCAGGAACTGTTTAGTCATATCGATGTGCTGGAAAAAAACGCCAAGGCCGCCGAGAAGTCACGTCTGCATATCCGTGACCGGCTGACCGAGCTTTCGGGCATGTTCAACAAGCAGAAATATCTGCTGGCCGACGAATTTTCCATGCTCGATGTCGCCATTGCGCCGCTGTTATGGCGTCTCGACCACTATGGCATCGTTTTGCCGAATACAGCTTCGCCCCTGATGAAATATGCGGAACGTATTTTCTCACGGCAAGGTTTCATCGATGCCCTGACACCGACCGAAAAGGTCATGCGTCGTTGATGCAGGTTGCGCCGCCGATGCCGGCCCACGGCCAGTCGCTCAAGCCCTATCTGCTACGCGCCATTCACGAGTGGTGCGTCGATCAGGGGCTCACGCCGTATCTCTTGGTGGCGGTCGATGCTTCGACACGCGTGCCGCGCGAGTTCGTCAAGAATGGTGAAATCGTGCTCAACCTGGGCCTCGAAGCTACCAACCAGTTGCAGCTCGGTAACGAGGAGGTCACCTTTCAGGGCCGTTTCGGCGGCAAGATATTCCCGTTGCTGATCCCCCTGGCGCGGGTTGCAGCGATCTACGCGCGTGAGAATGGCGAAGGCATGGCGTTCGAGGTTGTCGAAGCTGCAACGGCTTCGCACACTGGAGCAACCGAGCAGGCGAGTACGGAAAACGCCGTCGCACCAGAGCCGACTTCTGAACGCCCAAGCCACAAACCTCCTGGTGACCGTCCGGCGCTGACTCGCGTCAAGTAGTGGGAGGTCCGCTCTCTAGCGTGGCGCCTGGTAAATTTCAGTACCGGGGCGGTCAATCCATCGTCGTCCCCGCGGTCTCGACACACCCGGGGCTCCGCTTCGCGGCGGGCGAAGCGAGGATTCGGGAACGTACTGGATTCCCGCTTCCGCGGGAATGACGCCGAGGTGTTTTGACGGTTTCGACAATTCGCAAGCACTACACCAGCATCCGAGCCCTGGGCCGCCAAGTCAAAGTTGCCACGCTCGAGATCGGCACATGTTGGCGCAATCGAAAATGACTGACAACACGGCAGCGGAAAAAAACGACTGGTGCCCACGACGGGAATCGAACCTGTGACCTACCGCTTAGGAGGCGGTCGCTCTATCCACTGAGCTACGCGGGCTGGGGTGCGAATTCTAACCGCTCGCCTATAATCCTGCTGTCCCTTGTTCTTCCTTATTTACTCCCCGTGCCCCTGCTTACCCTCGATCGTGCCTGTCTCGCCTTCGGCCACGTCGCCCTGCTCGATCACGCGGCATTGCAGATCGATGCCGGTGAATGTGTCGGCCTGATCGGCCGCAACGGTAGTGGCAAATCCAGCTTGCTGCAGGCGCTGGCCGGGCTGTCGTCGCTGGACGACGGACTGCTCTGGCGGCAACCGGGTTTGCGCATCGCTTATGTGCCGCAGGAGCCGGAGTTTTCCGCTGATGACAACGTCTTTGCCGCGGTAGCGGCCGGCCTCGGGACGGTGGCCCGGGTCTTGTCCGAGTATCACGCGGCGACGCAAAAAGTCGGCGCTGGCGACACGGCGGCGCTGGAGCAGTTGCAGACCTTGCAGGCGGCGCTCGAAGCAGCCGATGGCTGGCGACTGAATTCGCGGATCGAGCAGGCGGTATCGCGACTCGGACTCGATGGCGATGCACCGGTCGCCGCGCTCTCCGGCGGCGGCAAGAAGCGCGTCGCCCTGGCCCGGGCGCTGGTGATGGAGCCCGAATTGCTGCTGCTCGACGAGCCGACCAATCATCTCGATGTCGATGGCATTCTGTGGCTGGAGGAACTGCTCAAAGGCTATCCCGGGGCGGTCATGCTGATTACCCATGACCGCGCCTTCCTCGATGGCGTGGCGACGCGCATCATCGAACTCGATCGCGGCAAGCTGACCAGCTTTCCCGGCCGTTTCGCGGCTTATCAGGAACGCAAGGAGATGCTGTTGCACGAGGAGGCGCTGGCCAATGCGCGCGCCGACAAGCTGCTGGCGCAGGAAGAAATCTGGATTCGCAAGGGCGTCGAGGCGCGGCGCACCCGCAGCGTCGGCCGCATCAATCGGCTGGAACATCTGCGTAGCGAACGTGCCGCGCGACGGGAACAGTTGGGGCGGGTCGATTTTCAACTGGCGCGCGGCGAGGCTTCGGGCAAGCTGGTGGCCGAACTGGAACAGGTCGGCAAATGTTTTGGCGAGCGTTGCGTGGTGAGGGATTTTTCCTGTCGTCTCCAGCGCGGCGACAAGATTGGCCTGATCGGCCCCAATGGCGCGGGCAAGACCACGCTGTTGCGCCTGATTCTTGGCCAGATCGCGGCGGACAGCGGTACGGTGCGTCTCGGCAGTCGCGTCGAGGTAGCCTACTTCGACCAGTTTCGCAGCCAGCTCGATGCCGAGGCGACGCTTGCCGATGTCATCAGTCCGGGCTCCGATTACGTCGAGATCGGGGGCATCAAGAAACATGTCATCGGCTATCTGGAGGATTTTCTGTTCGCTCCGGCGCGCGCCCGATCCAAGGTGAAATCGCTTTCCGGCGGCGAGAAGAACCGCCTCTTGCTGGCGCGCCTGTTCGCCCGGCCGGCCAATGTCCTGGTGCTCGACGAGCCGACCAACGACCTTGACATCGAAACCCTGGAACTGCTCGAGGCGCTCTTGCAGGATTATGCCGGAACGGTATTCCTGGTCAGTCACGACCGTGCCTTTCTCGACAACGTGGTGACCCAGACCATCGCCAGCGAAGGCGATGGCAAGTGGAAGGAGTATGTCGGCGGCTATAGCGACTGGTTGCAGCAGCGGACGGCGGCCATGCCCGCGGCCGCGCTGCGCGAAGCGGCGAAAGCCGGGAAGAAAATTCCCGCGGCAGCGGGGAGCGCAGCGAACCCGCCCGGCCGCAGAAAGCTCGGTTTCAAGGAGCAGCGTGAACTGGAACAGTTGCCCGTACGTCTGGCCACGCTGGAAGCCGAGCAGACCCAGCTGCAACAGCGGCTGGCCGCTCCCGAGTTCTACCGCCAGCCACTGGAAACCCAACGCCAGGCACAGGCGCGCCTGGCCGAAATCGATGGCGACATCGATGCCGCGCTGCTGCGCTGGGAAGCCCTGGAGTCGCTGGCGGCCTGAGCCTGCAACGTCCGCAAGGAGAAACAGCCGATGAGCGTATTGACCCAGATCGTTGCCGCCGAAGATGATGAATCCGATGCCATCGGCGAGTCGTTGCGGCCGCTGGATGAATGGAGCGGCGTCGAGCGACGCGGCATCGACACCGCAAAGATCGCGGTCATGCATTGCCTGCTGACCGGCGACGATTTCGATCTTGCGGCAAGTTTCTACGAGCCGGTCTATGTCGGTGGCGAAGGCGTGGTGGTGCTGCGCCTGGCCGATGAGGCCATGGCAAAGCTGGCGTCGCTCGACGAAGAGGCTCTCGCGCGGTTTGCCGCGGAACTTGTGGCTACCGAAGATTTCGAGCTGGAGGGCTGGCCGGAGGAAGAAGTCATGGAAATGCTCATCGAGCTGGCCGATCTCGCCCAGCTTGCCGAGTCGCAGGGGCAGGCGCTGTTTGTCTGGCTGCACCCGCTGCTGACCTGAATCCGAATGGGATATGAGCTGGTTCGTCTATCTGCTCGAATGTACTGACGGCAGTATTTATACCGGCATCGCCCGCGATGTCGAGAAGCGTTTTATCGCTCACCAGCAGGGCAAGGGCGCGCGCTATACCCGTTCGCATCCACCGCTGCGCGTGCTGGCCAGCGAGTCCTGGCCCGACCGTGGCGCGGCCTTGCGCGCCGAGTGGCGGCTCAAGCAGCTCACGCCCCAGGCCAAGCGGGCGTATGCCGCAAGTCTGGCCCGCGCGGACGCCTGAAAAGTCGGCGCTGGTGAAGCAACTGCGCTACAAGGCGGTCGAGCAAAAAACGCTCTCCTCGCCGTAGCGGATGGCGAGACGGCGAGCGTCGTCAGCGCGATGAGTTCTTGAGCAGATGCGGGCCGAGTTCGGCGATCGAATTGCAGCCGAGCTGGCCGAGCGTGCGGTCGATTTCGCCGCGCAGAATGTCCAGTGCATGCGTCACGCCCGCTTCGCCGCCGGCGGCCAGTCCATACAGGGTGGCGGCGCCGAGCATGACGCCATCGGCGCCGAGGGCGAGCGCCTTGACCACGTCGGTGCCGCGGCGGAAGCCGCTGTCGATGAGCAGGGTGAGTTGTTTGCCCACGGCCTCGGCGATCTCGGGCAGAACCTCGAGCGGGGCGATCGTGCCATCGAGCTGGCGGCCACCATGATTGGTGAGAACGATGCCGTCGCAGCCGTGGCGGGCGGCGCGTTCGGCGTCGGCGACGGTGAGTACGCCCTTGAGGATCAGGGTGCGTGGCCAGGCTTCGCGGACCCAGGCGAGATCCTGCCAGGAGATGTCGGGCAGCATCAGGCGCGGCAGGTGGGCGACGCCGGCGCGTGCGCTGCGGGCTTCCGGCGGCAGGGCGCTGGCAACGTTGGCGAACCGCGGGATGCCGTGTGGCCAGAGGATTTGCCATAGCCAGCCCGGGTGCCGCGCGACATCGAGCAGGTTGCGCAGATTCAGTTGCCCCGGCGCGCGGTAGTTGCGCCGATCCCATTCGCGCTGGCCGAAGACATTGGCATCGGAGGTGAGGACCAGCGCCTCGAATCCGGCGGCCTCGGCACGGGCGATGATCTCCCGCGCCACGCGGCGATCCTGCATCAGGTAGAGCTGCATCCACAAGCGCCCGCCGACTTCGCGGGCGACGCGTTCGAGCGTGACGGTGGACAAGGTGGCGAGGGTAAAGGGGATGCCGGCAGCCTTGGCGGCGCGGGCCAGGGCCAGGTCGCCCTGGCGGTGGAGCAGGCCGTTCAGCGCCGTCGGCGCAACCACCAGGGGGCTCGATAGTTCCGCGCCGAACAGGCGCGTGCGCTGCTGGCGCGCGCTGGTGTCGCACAGGGTCGGCGGGATGAAGCCGATGGCCTCGAAGGCGCTTCGGTTGCGGCGCAGGGTGATCTCGTCCTGCGCGCCGCTATCGACATATTCGAAGGCGAAGTGCGGCACCCGTCGGCGGGCGATCAGGCGCAGCTCGGCGATCGACAGCGCGCGGCGGAAGTCCGTACCCTGGTGGAATGTGCGTTGGAGTGCCATGAACAAAAGAACCGCCGTCCCACCAGCGCCGATTTTTTGGCGAACGGGGTGGGACGGCAGAGGAAGGCTATCGCGAAATCAGCCGCAGCTGCCCACGGCGCCGCAGGCGGAGCAGAAGTCGCAGCCGTCCTTGCGGATCACCGTGTAGTTGCCGCATTCGCCGCACAGCGCACCCTGCATGACTTTCACGCCACCACTCTTTTCTCCGGGCGTTTCGAGGATGCCCATCTCGCGGGTCGGATAGCCGTTCTCGTCGAGGATGCCGAGCATGGTATAGCGGTGCATGATCAGGCGGGCGATGTAGGCGACGGTCGAAGGCCAGCTCTGCTGGCGGTTCGAGCCGGGGACGCGGGCCATGAAATCGCCCAGCGGTTCGGCATAGTTGGTCAGCTTGCGCAGCTTCATGCCGATCCAGGCCGGATCGACCACCCGCATGTCGAGCGAGAGCAGGCGGGTGAGGCCATCCAAGGCGCGCGGGTAGTGGCCGGAGAGCCAGACCGAGTAGGGCCGGGTGACGCCGTCGGGCAGGGTGATTTCCTTGAGGCCGAGGACGAACTCTTCACCCGAGGCCGGGTTGGCGACATCGACCGTCCACGACAGCGTGCCGTCGGTGCCGGTCTTCGGCTCGTCGCGGCTGAACATGCAGTCGATCACCGGCGTCGGGCCTTCGCCATCAAGGGCACCAAGCTTCTCGCAACGGTAACGCACCACCTGCGCCAGCGCCGAGACGACGCCGGGAACGAGCTTCTTCTCGCCATTGGGCGGGAAGGGCAGTTCGAAGGAGTCCTCGTCCTGGGCGCGGGCCAGGGCATCGAGCTTGAGCCTGAGCCAGGCCTTGTCGTTGGCCCGCATGTCCATCGACAGGGTCTTGGCCACCGCGCCGATGCCGCGCGGCTGGTCGGTGCCATTGACCCAGACTTCGAAGGGCATCGGGCGGCCCATGTCGTTTTCGATCTGGCCGACGAAGAGGGCGAACTCGCCTTGTGGCGCCTCGATCATGTAGGTCCAGGCGGTGTTGCCATCGGCCAGATGCGGCCGGCTCGGCCAGCGCAGGCTGGCCAGCACCGGCGCCGGCAAGGCGCCGATCGACAGGCGCCGGTTGGCTGAATCGAGGGTAACGTCCTGTGGCTGCTTCTGGGCGTTGGCCGTGGCCGCCGGTTCGACCGAGAGCACGCTGCCCAGCACCGAGTTGGGGCGGTAGGTGGCGAGCCCTTTCAGACCGGATTTCCAGGCCACCATGTAGAGATCCTCGAACTCGGCGTAGGGATAGTCGGCCGGCACATTGACCGTCTTCGAGATCGAGGTGTCGACGTAGGGTGCAACGGCGGCGACCATTTGCTCGTGCGCCTGGGCCGAGATTTCCAGCGCGGTGACGAAGTAGGCGGGCAGTTTCGCCACGTCGCCGCCCTGGTGCTTGTAAAGCCGCCAGGCGTAATCCTCGACCGCGTATTCCTTGTGGGTGCCATCGGCCATGCGTTTCTTGCGCGTGTAGGTCCACGAGAAGGGGGGCTCGATGCCGTTGCTGGCGTTGTCGGCGAAGGCCAGGCTGATCGTGCCGGTGGGGGCGATGGAGAGCAGATGCGAGTTGCGGATGCCGTGCTTCCTGATCTGCTCCTTGATCTCCTGCGGCAGTCGGGAGGCGAAGTTGCCGCCGGAAAGATACAGGTCGCGGTTGAACAACGGGAAGGCGCCGCGTTCCCTGGCCAGTTCGACCGAGGCCAGATAGGCGCGGTCGCGCATGAAGGCGGAGATTTCGGTGGCCAGATCCTGGGCTTCCTGTGTGTCATAGCGCTTCTGCAACATGATCAGCGCATCACCCAGACCGGTGAAGCCGAGGCCGACGCGGCGTTTTGACTGGGCTTCTTGCAATTGCTGCGGCAGCGGCCAGTGGGTGGCTTCGAGCACATTGTCGAGCATGCGCACGGAGACATCGACGACCTGGCCGAAGGTCTCGTAATCGAAGCGGGCGTGCCCGGAGAAAGCCTCGCGCACGAACAGCGTGAGGTTGATCGAGCCCAGACAACAGCAGCCATACGGGGGCAGCGGCTGTTCCGCGCAGGGGTTGGTGGCTTCGATGGTTTCGCAATAATTGAGGTTGTTGTCCTTGTTCATCCGGTCGAGGAAAAGGATGCCCGGCTCGGCATGGTCATAGGTCGAGCGCATGATCTGCTCCCACAACTCGCGGGCGCGCACCTTGCGATACACCCATTGGCCATCCTCGCGTTGATAGGCGCCGGCAGCCTTGATATCGGCGGCGGGCGGGGCGCGGTGGGCAAGCTCGACCTCGCCATCGTTTTCCACTGCCTGCATGAAGGCATCGGTGACACCAACGGAAATATTGAAGTTGGTCAGATCGCCCTTGTCCTTGGCGTGGATGAAATCCTCGATATCCGGGTGATCGCAGCGCATCACGCCCATCTGGGCGCCACGGCGGGAACCGGCCGATTCGACGGTTTCGCAGGAGCGGTCGAAGACGCGCATGTAGGACACCGGTCCGGAAGCACGCGACTGGGTGCCTTTCACGTGGGCGCCGACCGGACGGATGGAGGAAAAGTCGTAGCCGACGCCACCGCCGCGGCGCATGGTTTCGGCCGCCTGCAACAGTGCCGTATAGATGCCGGGACGGCCATCGACGGTCTCGGAGATCGAGTCGCCGACCGGCTGCACGAAGCAGTTGATCAGCGTGGCGCACAGATCGGTGCCGGCGGCGGAATTGATGCGCCCGGCCGGCACGAAACCGTTTTCCTGGGCTTCGAGGAAACGGGTTTCCCAGCAAGCGCGTTTGTCTTCGGCTTCGACCGCGGCCAGCGCGCGGGCGACGCGGCCGCGCACCTCATGCACGTTGCGTTCATTGCCCTTGGCATATTTTTCGAGCAGCACCTCGCCCGAGATTTCCTGGGGCAGGGGCAGGCCCATCTGGCCATCGTATTCGTCGCTGGTGGCGGCTTCGAGGTGTTCTGGCGTCGTGTTCATGTGTTCTCCCGGTGATGGTTCATGCATTTTTTTCTTTGAGCACGGAGCATAACGCGCTGTTTTGTATTCGGCAAATGAATATTTTTCAATATCATATAAAACAATATGTTACAAGTTTTACTTGTGCATAGCAGCAGTTCGACTACTAGATATAGTGTGCCAAAATTCCGCCCGGAAAGGTCAAAAAAACAGCAGGATGAGGCAGCTTTTCGACGTTTGCGCCCCGGTGCGCCGGAAGTGTTTCTTGCTGGAGGGTTTGCTCAGCCGATGGTCGTGTGCTCGATCAGGTGCGCGGTGTGGCGGGCGATCATCCATTCTTCGTTGGTCGGAATCACGGCGACGGCGATCCGGCTGGCGGTGGTCGAAATCACCCGGGCGGGTGTGGGCACGGCTGTCGCCGCATGGGCCGCGCTGTCCAGTTCCAGCCCAAGCCAGCCGAGCCGGGCGCAGATTTTTTCGCGTACCGGCGCGGCATGCTCGCCGATGCCGCCGGTGAAGATCAGGGCGTCGAGGCCGCCGAGCGCGGCGATCAGCGAACCGGCTTCGCGCGCGGCGCGGTAGCAGAACAGCTCGACGGCTTCCGCCGCCAGCGGTTCGCTACTGGCGAGCAGGGTGTGCATGTCGGCGGAAATGCCGGAGACGCCGAGCAGTCCGGACTGGTGATAGAGCAGGTGACTGATGGCGGTTGCCGACATGCCGCGCTGCTCCAGCAGATACAGCAGCACACCCGGATCGATGGTGCCGCAACGGGTGCCCATCACCAGGCCATCGAGTGCCGTGAAGCCCATGGTCGAGGCGATGCTGCGCCGGTCCTGCAGCGCGCACATCGAGGCGCCGTTGCCCAGATGGGCAACGAGCACCCGGCCGCGGGCAACTTCGGCGGGAAGGTGTTGGGGCAGCACTTCGGCAATGTATTCGTAGGACAGGCCGTGAAAGCCATAACGCCGCACGCCGGCATCAAGCAGCGCGCGCGGCAGGGCGAAGCGTTGCGCGAGTTCCGGCTGGGTGCGGTGAAAGGCGGTATCGAAGCAGGCTACCTGGGGCACGCCGGGCAGAAAGGCCAGCATGGCCTCGATGCCGGCCAGGTTGTGCGGCTGGTGCAACGGCGCGAGCGGGATGAGTTCACGCAAGGCGGAAAAAGTCGGCGCTGACACCACGGCGGGTGCGGCGAATTGCGTGCCGCCATGCACCACGCGATGACCGACGGCGCGAATCGAGCGGCCTTCCAGGTGCGCGTCGAGCCAGTCGAGCAGCCGTTGGAGTGCGCTGGCATGCGAAGGCGTGTGCGGGAGTTCCTGATCGGCCAGCGGCCGGCCGGCGGCATCGTGCACGCTCAGGCGGGCGGCTGTGGCCGTGCCTCCCGGAGCTTCGTCCAGGCCCTCGATTTGTCCGCACAGTTCGGCTTGCGCCGCGGGCGCTGCGGCATCGGCGAACAGCGCGAACTTGATCGAGGACGAGCCGGCATTGAGGGTGAGCAGGGCGCCGTGGGTCATTGCTGTCGTTTCGCGTGAGCCATGACCATCGCCACGGCGGTCGAGGCGGTACGGGTTTCGGCCGAGTCGGCGCGGCTGGTGAGGACGATCGGCACCCGGGCGCCGAGGACGATGCCGCAGGCCAGCGCATCGGCCAGATATTCGAGTTGCTTGGCCAGCATGTTGCCCGATTCGATGTCCGGCACCAGCAGGATGTCGGCCTGTCCGGCCACCGCCGACTTGATCCCCTTGGTCCGCGCCGCGACCAGCGAGATGGCATTGTCGAAGGCCAGCGGGCCATCGACGACGCCCCCGGTGATCTGGCCGCGATCGGCCATCTTGCACAGGGCGGCGGCATCGAGCGTGGCCTGCATGTCGGGATTGACGGTTTCCACCGCGGCGAGGATCGCCACCTTCGGCTCGGCGATCTTCAAGAGATGGGCCAGATCGATCGCGTTCCGCAGGATGTCGGCCTTGCCCAGCAGGTTCGGCGAGACATTGACCGCGGCATCGGTAATCATGAGCAGGCGCGGGTAGCTTGGCACGCTCATCAGAAAGACGTGGCTGATGCGCCGCGCGGTGCGCAGGCCGTTGGTCTTGTCCACCACCGCGGCCATCAACTCGTCGGTGTGCAGCGAGCCCTTCATCAGCGCCTCGAGTTTGCCTGTGCGGGCCAGGGCGACGGCCGTTTCGGCAGCGGCATGGCTGTGTTCGGCATCGATCAGCGTGCAGCCGGCCAGATCGAGCACGTTGGTCTCGGCCAGGCTGCGGATTTTGGCTTCCGGGCCGATCAGCGTCGGCAGGATCAGGCCGCGATCGCGCGCCATCAGCGCCCCCTTGAGCGACTCGGCATCGCACGGGTGCACCACGCCCATGGCGATCGGCACGAGGCCGGCAGTGATCTTGAGCAGATGCTCGAAGCGCGAATGTTTGCTGGGCGTGAGATGCAGCTCGGGCAGGTCTTGTTTCGGCCGGCGCACCTTTTGCGTCGGCGCCAGCACCTCGGCGGTGCCGTTGAGCACCGGCTGGCCTTCCTGATTGACGCCGCGGCAGTCGAGAATGACATGGTGATCGTGGGCGAACTTCTTCTGGCAGGTGAGTGTCAGCGTCAGCGTGTCGCCGACGCGCAGCGGACGCTCGAAGTTCAGCGTCTGGCCGACGTAGATGGTGCCGGGGCCGGGAAACTCGGTGCCGAGCACGGTGGAGATCAGGGCGCCCCCCCACATGCCATGGGCGATGACCTCGTGGAACATCGAGGAGCGGGCGTATTCCGGATCGACCAGCGCCGGATTGATGTCGCCGGAGATGATGGCGAACATCTGGATGTCTTCCGGTTTCAGCGTGCGCGTCAGTGTCGCCGATTCACCGATGACAATTTCGTCGAAGGTGCGGTTCTCGATGTAGTCCTGGGATGGGGTCATGAATATCCTTGGTGGCGATGGGAAAGTCGGCGCTGGCGAGACGGCGAACGGGCGGTAGGGTCCTGCTTCTGGCGCGGATTCTAAAGCGGAGTCGTGACGACAGGATTACCGGCCGCGCCAGCTGATGCGGTAAATCGCGTTGGCCTGATCGTCGGCGACCAGCAGCGAACCGTCGGGCAGCGCCAGCACATCGCTCGGCCGGCCCCAGGCGCTGCCGCCGAGCAGGCTGTCTTCCAGCCAGCCCTCGGCGAATACCTCGTAGCCCGCGGCTTTGCCGTTACGGATGGGCACCCGCGTGATGCGATAGCCGACTTTCTGCCAGCGGTTCCACGAGCCGTGTTCGGCGATGAAAATGCTGTGGCGATAGGCTTCGGGAAACTGGTTGCCGACGTAAAAGCGCATGCCGAGCGCCGCAACGTGAGCGCCGAGTTTTTGCGCCGGCGGGATGAATTCGTCGCAGCGGCGCGCCTTGCCGAAGTCCGGATCGGCGATCTCGCCGCCGTGGCAGAACGGAAAGCCGAAATCGAGGCCGGGGCGTGGCGCGTGGTTGAGCTCGTCGGGCGGCGCATCCGGGCCCAGCCAGTCGCGGCCGTTGTCGGTGAACCACAGCGTGCCATCGGCCGGGTCCCAGTCGAAGCCGATCGAGTTGCGCACGCCGCGGGCATAAATTTCGGCGTTCGAGCCATCGGCGTCCATGCGCAGAATGCTGGCATAAGGCTCGCCCGGCGCGCAGCTGTTGCAGGGTGCGCCGACCGGCACATAAAGTTTGCCATCGGGGCCGAAGGCGATGAATTTCCAGCCGTGCTCGTTCTGTCGTGGCAAGGTGTTCCTGACCACCACCGGCGCCGGTGGGTTGGCCAGACGCCGGTCGATGTCGGCATAGCGCAGGATGCGATCGACGGCCGCGACATACAGCGCCCCGTCGCGCCAGGCCACCCCCGAGGGCAGGGTCAGGCCGCTGGCCACCGTGCTGACGCCGCTCGCCTGATGGCGGCTATCGAAGCGCACCGCATGGACGCGGCCGGCGCGCATGGAGCCAACATAGACCGTGCCGCCGGTCGCATCGCGGGCGCCGAGCGCCATCTGGCGGGGATTGTCGACCCGGGTCCATAGCGCGATGGAAAAACCGGGCGGCAGACGGATTTTTTCCAGTGGCAACGCGTCCTCCGCCAAAACCGGTGAGGTCGGCATGAGCCACGCAACCAGGACGATGAACCAGAGGTGAGGACGGAACGGGGCAAACCGCATCGGGGTTCCTTTCGCTATTTGGGCATCATAGCGCAGGCAGATTGCCGGGGCGGTATGGTTTCATCCTGATCTGGTGGCGGCCAGCGGCCGCCGGGTTTTGACTGTTGCGGGGGTTGGCGTAGGATGTTGGGATCATGCGCTGTCTGATTGCCATCTGGCTGGTGAGCCTGTTCACCGCAGTGCCGGAGTCCTCGGCGGAGACGGTGGTGCGGGTCGGCATCCTTGCCTTCCGGCCGCCCGAGATCACCCGCAGGCAATGGGCAGCGCTGCCGCCCTTGCTGGAAACCGTATTGCCCGACACGCGCGTGGAGCTGGTCGTTCTCGGCTACCCCGAGTTCGATGCCGCGGCGCGGGCCGGCCGGCTCGATTTCATGCTCACCAATCCCGAACATTTCGTGCTGTTGCGCAACCGCTATGGCGCCACCGCGCTGGCCACGCTGGTGCGGCTGGAAGATGGGCGGCCACTGGTGGAGTTGGCGGGGGTGATATTCACTCGCGCCGACCGCCCTGACATCGAAACGCTCGACGACCTTTCCGGCAAAACCGTAGCCGCCGTGGCGGAAGAGGCGTTGGGTGGCTACCTGCTCGGCGCCTGGGAGTTGCAAAAACGTGGCATCGAAGTGCGCTACCGCTTCACCGGTCAACCGCATGACCATGTGGTGAGCGCCGTGCTGCGTCGCGAGGTTGATGCCGGCATGGTGCGCAGCGGCGTGCTCGAGGCGCAGGCTGCCGAAGGCAAGCTGCGCCTCGGCGCCGGATCGCCGCTGAAGATTCTCAATCGCCAGCCGCAGAACGAATTTCCGCAGCTGCATTCGACGGCGCGCGTGCCCGAATTTCCTTTTGCCGCGGCCCGCCATGTTGCGCCGGAGACGGCGCGTGCCGTGACGCGCGCGCTGCTCGCCATCGAGCCTGGTGATGTGCTGGCGCGCCAGGCGCAGATCGCCGGCTTTCGTCCGCCGGCGGATTACACACCGGTCGAGCTGCTGATGCTGCGCCTGCGGGCCCATCCGGAAGAACTCAAGCAATTCACCTTTGCCGATGTCATGTTGCGTTATCGCCAGCCGTTGACGGCAATGGCCTCCTTGTTGCTGGTGGTCGTGCTGCTGGCGGGACTGCTGTTGCACTCGCATCGGCGCCTGCGCACGGCGGCGGCGGATAATCGGCGTCTGCTGGCCGAGGCCCAGGAGTTCGCGCTGCATGATGCGCTCACCGCCCTCTCCAACCGGCGTCATCTGGAAGACCGTCTGCACCTGGCGCTGGCCCGGGCCCGCCGCAACGACCAGCAGGGCGCCCTGATCTACCTCGATCTCGACAACTTCAAGCCGCTCAACGATCAATACGGCCATGCCCTCGGCGACAAGTTGCTGTGCGAGGTGGCGCGGCGGATGCGCGAGGTGGTACGCGAGAGCGATACCGTGGCGCGGCTCGGTGGCGACGAGTTCGTCGTGCTCGCGCCCGATCTCGGCAACGATCCGGCGGAAGCCGTGGAGGCGGCGCGGGTATTGGCGGAAAAGCTGCGCCTGGCGCTGGCCGCGCCTTACTTCCTGATCCAGGAAGGCGGCGGCCAGGTCGAGCATCGTGTGACCGCCAGCATCGGACTGGCCTTGTTTACCGGCGATACGGAACCGGTCGAACTGATGCGCCATGCCGACGAAGCGATGTACGCCGCCAAGCACGGCGGACGCGACCGGGTGGTGGTCGAAGCTACCCTGTGAGATGCGGGCGCCGTCGCGCCGTTGGCCTCGTCCCCGACCGTTTGCAATAGTCATACCGAGGTTATGCTTTTAAGGTAAGCTCTGGCCGGCTTGTAGTGAAGGAATTAAAAATGCAAACACCTTCCTTATCGTTCCGTCTGTTTGCCCTATTGCTGGCCAGCCTGATCCTTTTCATTGGTGCGAATGCCTGGTGGCTGGAGCGCAGCGAAACACACCGGATGCTGCTTGCGGCGAAAGCCAAGGCCGCTTTCCTGCTGGAGGCACTTCAAAAGCATCGATTGTCCGATGGCCGCATCGATGCAAATGGCATCATGCAGGAAATTCAGGTGTCGAAGGCCGATCCGGAGCTTGTCGCCCTGGTGCTGGTCGATGCGACTGGTCAAGCACGGGCGGCCAGCCGCGGCGAGCGGCGGGATGGACAGACTGCGCCCGGTGACTTCTCCCTGACGCTGGCGAACTGGGGTGCTTCGCGCCACGGGTTGGGCCCGCAACAGGAATTCGACGCAGCGACCCATACCCTGGTGGCCTGGACGCCGCTCTCGGTCACCGAGGGCGGCGGACTGTTCCTGGCCCTCGATGTGTCGGCCCGGCAGCAGGCCGTGTGGCAGCAGGTGGCCGGGCAGTTACTGCGCGAAACGAGTATCGCCGCCTTTTGCCTGATCTTGTTGTTCGCTCTCCTGGCACGCTGGGTGGTGGCGCCGTTGGGGTCGATCCGTCGTCAGGTCGAGAACTTTCCCGCAGGCGAATTCCGCCGCATCGAGGTGCATGGCGGTGCTCGCGAAATTGCCGAGGCGGTAGAGGTGTTCAATGCGTTGCAGACGGAATGGAATGCGTTGCGCCAGCGCATGCTGCATGCCACGCTGGCCTTCGAGGCAAGCCGTGAGGGCATCACCATCACCGATGCCGCCGGCCGCATCGAGCAAGTGAATCCTGCCTTCACCGCGATCACCGGCTACAGCGCCGAGGAAGCTGTCGGCCAGACGCCGCGGATTCTGCAGTCCGGCCGCCAGGGCCCCGAGTTCTACGCGGCGATGTGGCGCAGCATTGCGGAACAGGGGTTCTGGGCGGGCGAAATCTGGAATCGGCGCAAAAATGGTCAGCTCTGGCCGGAATGGCTGTCGATCAGCGCGGCTTGTGACGAGCATGGCGCAGTCACCCATTATGTCGGCGTGTTCACCGATCTTTCGGAAATCAAGGCCGCCGAATCCCGCGCCGAGGCGCTGGCCTGGAACAGCGCGCTGGTGGGGCTGCCCAACCGCACCTTCCTGCTGGCCCGGTTGAAGGAGGCGGTCGCCCTGGTTGGCAACGGCGAGCGGCGCGGCTTTGCCCTGCTGCTGATCAATCTGCACGGGTTTCAGCGGCTAAACGCCAGCTTCGGCATCGAGGCCGGCGATGTGGTTTTGGTGGAAACGGCACGCCGCCTGCAGGCGGCGACCGAAGGCCATCTGACATGCCACATGGAGGGCGACGAGTTCGCCGTGTTTCTCAATTCCGACATCAGCCAGGAAGAAGCCGCCCGCTTTGCCAGCACCGTACTCCATGCGCTGGAGCAACCCCATGTCATCGAAGACCGCCCGGTGGTGCTCGGCGCGGCGATCGGGATTGCACTTTGCCCGGGCGACGGGTCGTCGGTCAGCTCGTTGCTGCGCCAGGCCGATTCCGCCCTCGAGGCGGCGCGCCGCGAAACGGACAGCCAGTACCGTTTTGCCAGCAGCGAACTGACTGAACGCGCCCGAGCCCGGCTCGATCTGGAAAACCGGCTGCGCCAGGCGCTCGCCGGGAACGAGATGTGCGTCTTCTTTCAGTCGCAGATCGAGGTACGGCATGGTCGCGTGATCGGTGCCGAGGCGCTGGTGCGCTGGCGGGATCCGCTGCATGGCCTGGTGCCGCCCGACCGCTTCATTCAGGTCGCGGAAGACTCCGGCCTGATCGTCGAACTCGGCCGCCAGGTACTGTTCGAGACCTGCCGCCAGGGCGCCGCCTGGCGTGCCGCCGGTCTGCCGCCGCTGAAACTGGCGGTGAATGTGGCTGCCCGCCAGTGGGCGGCCGGCAACCTGGTGGCACGGTGGCGGCAGCTCTGGCGCAGAACGGCTATCCGGGGAGCGGGCTGGTGCTCGAACTGACGGAATCGACATTGATGGAAAACAGGGAGATTCTTCTGCCGCAACTCGATCGCCTGCGTGCGATGGGGATCGAGCTCTCGATCGACGATTTCGGCACCGGCTTTTCATCGCTGGCCTACTTGCAGTTCTTTCCGCTGAACGAGCTGAAAATCGACAAGAGCTTCGTCGACCATCTGGTCGAACGGGCCTCCGACCGCAAGATCGCCACCGCCATCATCGCCCTTGGTCACGCGATGAAACTCGACGTGCTGGCCGAGGGTGTGGAGACTGAGGCGCAGCTCGAATGGCTGGAAAACCTTGGCATCGATCGCTGGCAGGGCTATCTCAGGTCCAGACCGGTTCCGGCGGACGAGTTCGTGAAACTATTGCACGTCGACAACGACTCTGCACCGGCCTGAAAAGGTCGGCGCTGATGAGACGGCGAAGGGCGGGCTGTGGTATCTTCCGAGCCCCGCTTCTCTCGTGCCCGGGCACCGATCATGCCGAACCGCTTTTCCCTGACCACCCAGCATCTGGCCGAGCTGGAAGACGAATTCGGCACGCTGACCATGCAGCGTGGCCAGGACTATGCCGATGCGGGGCGGGTCACGATCGAACAGATCGAGCGCACGCCGGAGGAAATCCATGCCGAGGCCACGGTACAGGGGTCGACGAGCAAACCTTACCGGGTCGACCTGTGGCTGTCGTTTGCCGCGGACGGCACGCTCAAGGGGGTGGATAACGATTGCACCTGCCCGGTCGGCATGGACTGCAAGCATGTGGTTGCGGTGCTGCTGACGCTGCAACGGCAGTCGGCCCAGGGGCTCGCGCAGAGCCCGGCGGCAGGCGGAGAGTTGCCGCAACAGGCGGAAGCTTTTCCCGAACCCAGCCAGGAGACCCTGGACTGGCTCGATATGCTGGATACGTTGGATAAGGCTCCGTTGCCGCCGGCCCGGACGCTTCCCGCCCCGGCGAAAGGCAAGGGCTTGCCGCAGCATCTGGTGTACCTGTTGCGGCCGGGGCAGCCGGCCCGCCTGGCGCTGGGCCGCTGCCGCCAACTCAAGAGCGGGGAACTGGGCAAACCGGCGCCGTATCGCCCGCAGGCCTACGATCTGGGCAGCCTGCGCAGCCACCGCGACTTCATCCTCGACGAGGATGTTTCGCCCTTGCGGCTGTTCGTTGCCCTGCAGGCGGGAACGACGTACTACTACAACGAGGATGTCGAACTCTCCGGGGAGACCGGCGCCCTGTTGCTGCGTCAGGCCCTGCAGACCGGGCGGCTGTACCTGGAAGGCCGGCTGGAGCAGCCGCTGCGCCAAGGGCCGGCGCAGCCGTTACGGCTACACTGGCGGCGTACCCCGGCCGGCTTGCAGCAGCTCGGGCTCGATCTGCCGCCGGAGCTGGAGACGCTTGGCTGCTGGCCGTTGCTTTACCTCGATGTCGCGGCCGGACAGATCGGCGAATTGCAGGCCGAACTGCCCGCTGCGATATTGAAAAAACTCTTGACCGCGCCGCCGCTCAACGAAGCCGATGCGCCCCTGGCGCGCCAGCATCTGGGCCATCTGGCCGCGCGGCAGCAGGTTGAAATTCCGCTGCCGGAAGCCGCGGAGATCGTCGCCGCCGCGACCCCGCAGGCGCGTCTGGTTTTGACCTGTGGCCGCTTCCGCCATTTCGCGGTCGCCGGTCTGGAAGATCGACACGCGGTTGCCGTGGTGTTTTTCGATTATCCCGAGGGCGTCAGCGTGAGCGGTGCCGAGCGTCCGACACCCTTGCTGCGGCGAACCCTGGCCGACGGCCGGACGCAAGCACTGCAACGCGATCTGGCCAGCGAACGGGCGGTGTGGGAGCGGCTGCAAGCCCTCGGTCTGGAAAGCCATGCGCGACGGCTGCCCAGTTTCCGGCGGCTCGACACCCGCGATGACTGTCTGCTGCCGGGCCGTTCGGATGCGACCGGCTGGTTGCCGCTGCTCGAGGGCGGTCTCGATGAACTGGAACGGGCCGGCATCGCCGTGACCATGACGGACGATTTTCCCTATCGGCTGGCCGAGGCCGACGAGTGGTTCGTCGGCGTCGAGGAGGAAGTCGGCGGCGAGTGGTTCAATCTCGATCTGGGCGTGCTGGTCGACGGCGAGCGGGTCAGTCTGGTGCCACCGCTGCTGCGCCTGCTGCGCGAACAGCCGAAGCTGTTGGCGATGGTGCGGGCGCTCGACGATGCGGCGACGATTCCGGTGGCGCTCGACGAACAGCGCTTCCTGCCGGTGCCGGCCGGCCGGCTGAAAACCTGGCTGCTGCCCCTGCTCGAGTTTCTCGACGACGATCGGCCCCGCCTGGCCCGGCACCATGCCGCTACGCTGGCGGGCCTCGGCGATCAGGCCACGCAATGGATCGGTGGCGAGGAACTGCGCCGGCTGGGGCAGCGTCTGCGCGATTTTTCCGGCATCGTTTCGCAGCCACCGGCGACCGGCTTCAAGGCGATCTTGCGGCCGTATCAGCAGGTAGGGCTCGACTGGCTGCAATTCCTGCGCGAATTCGGCCTGGCCGGGATTCTTGCCGATGACATGGGGCTGGGCAAGACGGTGCAGACTCTGGCCCATCTGCAACTGGAAAAAGCCTCCGGCCGCGCCGACCGGCCCAGCCTGGTGGTGGCGCCGACCAGCCTGATGACCAACTGGGCCCATGAGGCGGCGCAGTTCACGCCCGATCTCAAGGTGCTGGTGCTGCACGGCAAGGATCGTGCGGTACTGCACCAGGCGATGGCCGAGGCCGACCTGATTCTCACCACTTATCCCCTGCTGGTGCGTGACCGCGACGTCCTGCTGGCGCGGGAATACCATCTGCTGGTGATGGACGAGGCGCAGTTCATCAAGAACCCCAAGGCGCAATCCCACCAGGTGGCCCGCCAGATCAAGGCGCGGCACCGGCTTTCACTTACCGGCACGCCGCTGGAGAATCATCTGGGCGAACTGTGGGCGCAGTTCGATTTCCTGATGCCCGGCCTGCTCGGCAATGCCAAGCGCTTTGGTCAGGTGTTCCGCACGCCGATCGAAAAACAGGGCGACAAGGAGATGCGCCAGCGGCTGGCGGAAAGGGTGCGCCCCTTTCTCCTGCGCCGGACCAAGGAGCAGGTGCTCAAGGAGTTGCCGCCGCGGACCGAGATCGTGCGCTGGGTCGAGCTCGAAGGCGGGCAGCGCGACATTTACGAGAGCCTGCGGGTAGTGTTCGACAAGAAGCTGCGGCAGGTGCTGACCGAGCAGGGGGTCGGGCGCAGCCAGATCATGATTCTCGATGCCCTGCTCAAGTTGCGCCAGGTTTGTTGCGACCCGCGGCTGGTCAAGCTGGCCTCGGCCGAGGCGCTGGTCAAGAAAGGCGCCGTGCCGTCGGCCAAGCTGGCCACCCTGATGGAGATGCTCGAGGAACTGCTCGACGAAGGGCGGCATGTCCTGCTGTTTTCCCAATTCACGTCGATGCTCGAGCTGATCGAGGAGGAGCTTGAAAAGCGCGAGCTGGCCTATGTCAAGCTCACCGGCCAGACCCGCGATCGGGAAACCCCGATCCGCGCCTTTCAGGAAGGCCGGGTGCCGCTCTTCCTCATCAGCCTCAAGGCCGGCGGCACCGGTCTCAACCTGACCGCGGCGGATGCCGTGATCCACTACGATCCGTGGTGGAACCCGGCGGTCGAGGAGCAGGCCACCGCTCGCGCTCACCGCATTGGCCAGGACAAGCCGGTATTCGTTTACAAACTGTTGACCCAGGGTACGGTGGAAGAAAAAATTCTCGCCCTGCAAGGCCGCAAACGCGGGCTGGCCGACCAGCTGATGCGCGAGCGTGCCGTCAAGGATGAAGGGGGTGGCCACCTGCTTACCGCCGATGATCTGGATGTGCTGTTTCAACCGCTGAAATGAGCTGGGGTCTCATGTGCCCGATGTCGCGTGTTGTTTCACCCGAAAAATTCGAGAGCGCGACAGATCGCCTGCCTTGATTCTTTGCCGGCCTTCGCCGATAATGCACGCCCGCCGCCGGATTTGTCGCCGGCGGCTGATAGTGGTGGCTGTAGCTCAGTTGGTAGAGTCCCGGATTGTGATTCCGGTTGTCGTGGGTTCGAGTCCCATCAGCCACCCCAGAAACAGGTAACGGAGCCCGTGGGCTCCGTTTTTCATTCCGGGTGTTGCCGATAGAACAGGGCAAGCTGCGCGAAGACCCGCGGATAGGCGTTGCGCAGGATTCGCGGGGTCTCGAAGAAGACTTCGCTGACCACCGCAAAAAATTCGGCGGGGGATTCGGCGGCATAGGGATCGATGGCCGTACCGTGGCCGTGCTCGAGGCGTTGTTGCAGATCGGCGAAGGCGGCATTCATGGCTGTGCCCCAGCGGGCGACGGACATGTCGCCGTGGAGCGGCGGCAAGCCGTCGGCGCGGCCATTCTTCATGTCGATCTGATGGGCGAATTCGTGAATCACTGGATTGATGCCATCGAGCGCTTCCGGCGGGTCGAACCAGGAAACCAGCACCGGCCCGCCGGCCCAGGCTTCGCCCAGCAGGGTCTCGTCGAATTCGTGCACCACGCCGGCCTCATCGACCCGTTGGCGCGGTGTGTGGAAATCGCCCGGATAGACGACGATGCCGACCCAGCCGGCATAAAAGTCGAGATCGAGGTTGAGCACCAGCAGGCAGGCCTGCAGGGCGATGGCGAGCTGGATTCGCGGCGTGAGCTGTAACTCCGCCGCCCCTGTCCATTCCTTGCTGACGACAAACTCGCGCGCCAGCTGACGTAGCCGGCGGCGCTCGCTGGCCGTCAGGCGGGCGAGCAGGGGCAGGCCGCTTTCGACTTCCTGCCATAAGGACGGCGGAATGGCGAGACGCGCGGCCTGCCGCCGTCGCCACCAGGTGCGCAGTAGATCAATCATCGCTCGAACTGTCGTGTCGCATGGCGTGAGAATAGCGCAGGCCGGGAGCCATCAGGCATGGAGTGGCATGGGATAATCACCCCATGGTTTCCGTGGTTCATGCCCTCGATCTCCTGCAAGGTTCTCCCGATCCGCTGCCGCAGCTCACGGTTGGACTCGATGTCGTGGCCGCGGCGCGGGTCGCTGCCGCGCTCGACCTGGCTTGCGCGACGTATGAGCGCAAGTTGTTGTCCTCGGGCGAGCCGACCCTGCAGCATGCGCTGGGCATGGCCTCGATCGCCGCCGGTCTGCAGCTCGATGGCGAGGTACGCTGCGCGGCGTTGCTGTTTTCCATCACCGATCTGGTCGCGGATGCACCGGCGCGGCTAAAAGTCGGCTTTGGCGAGACGGTGGCGGGTCTGGTTGCCAACCTGCACCGGCTGGCTTCGTTGCGGCCGCTGACCCGGGCCGCCGCCGATGGCAACAGCGCACAGGTGCAGGAGCAAATCGAAGTCCTGCGCAAGATGCTGATCGCCATGGCCGATGATCTGCGGGTGGTTCTGCTGCGTCTGGCGAGCCGGGTGCAGACACTGCGTTTTCTGGTGGCGCAACCGGGCGAGGCGCGTCTGGCGGTGGCCCGTGAAAGCCTGTCGATCTATGCGCCGCTGGCCAATCGGCTGGGCCTCTGGCCGTTGAAATGGGAGATGGAAGATCTGGCCTTTCGCTACCTCGAGCCGGAGACCTACAAGCGCATCGCGCAGATGCTGGACGAAAAGCGGCTGGAGCGCGAGGCCTTCATCACGGTGGCGGTGGCGCGCCTGCGGAATGAGCTGGCGGTCGCCGGAATCCGTGCCGAAGTGGTGGGACGGCCCAAACACATTTACAGCATCTGGAACAAGATGCGCGGCAAGAAACTCGCGTTCGAGCAGGTGCATGACGTGCGCGCGCTGCGCATCATCGTCGACGAGGTGAAGGATTGCTACACGGCGCTGGGGCTGGTGTATCAACTGTGGCCGCCGATCCACGGCGAGTTCGACGACTATATCTCGCACCCCAAGGGCAACGATTACCGTTCGCTGCACACTGCCGTGATCGGCGACGACGGACGCGCGCTGGAGGTGCAGATTCGCACCCACGAGATGCACCGGCACGCCGAGCTGGGCGTCGCGGCGCACTGGCGTTACAAGGAGGCCGGTAGCGGCGCCAAGGCCAGCGGCGCCTATGAAGACAAGATTTCATGGTTGCGGCAACTGTTGTCCTGGCGCGATGAAATCACCGATTCGGCCGAATGGGTCGAACAGTTCAGGCGTGCCGCGCTCGACGATACGATCTACGTGCTGACGCCGCAGGGCAAGGTGCTCGATCTGGCACGCGGGGCGACGCCGCTCGATTTTGCCTACCGGCTGCATACCGATCTGGGCCATCGCTGCCGGGGAGCCAAGGTCGACGGCCACATGGTGCCGCTCGATACGCCACTGCAAAACGGCCAGCGTGTGGAAATCCTTACCACCAAGAGTGGTGGCCCCTCGCGCGACTGGTTGCACGGCGAAGGCTATCTGGCGACCCCGCGGGCGCGGCAGAAGGTCCGCCAGTGGTTCGTCGAGCGGGAAAAAGCCGAACAACTGGCCGCCGGCCGTGCGATCGTCATGCGTGAATTGCAGCGGCTGGGGGCGACCCAGATGAAGCTGTCCGATCTGGCGGTGGCGCTCGGACTGGACGGGGCTGACGGACTGTTCCTGGCGGCGGCACGAGGCCAGATCGGCGCGCGCGCCATCGAAGGCGCCGTGCGTGGCCCGGCGGAGGCGCCGCCACAGGACGAGACGATCCCTATCCATGCCAGCCGGGTCGATCAGGCGAACGGCCGCTCGGGCATCCTGATCGTCGGTGTCGACAAGCTGCTGACCCAGATCGGCCGTTGCTGCAAACCCATGCCGCCCGATGCGATCATCGGCTTCGTCACCCGCGGTAAGGGAATTTCGGTGCATCGCATCGGCTGCGTGAATTTCCGGCACATGGCGCGCAAAAATCCGGAACGGGTGATCGAGGCGACCTGGGGCAAGAGCGAGGGCGTGTATGCGGTCGATCTGTTGATCGAGGCGAGCGATCGGCAGGGCTTGCTCAAGGATGTTTCGGATGTCCTGTCCCGGCAGCGGGTGAACGTCTCCGGCGTAAAAATGCGCAGTCGAAACGCGCAGGCAAAAATGGGTCTGACGGTGGATGTTCCCGACGCGGAAAGCCTGCAGAAAATCACCGCGCAACTGGCTGAAGTGTCGGGGGTGAGCCAAGTCAGGCGACGCTGAGCAGCGTAGCTATCGAGCCCCGGGCGGGTCAGCCTGATTCAGTCGGCCGGATCAGGCCGCTGACGAAACGATGCGCGGCAGGAGGTGAGCGAGCTTGAGCCGAGGCAGCGCCGCCGGCAAGTGTTCCGGGCGAGCGGAGCTCTGTAGATGGAGTCGTCCCTGGCCCCGGGCCAGGGGGCCGGCCAGCCGCCGGGTCTGCTCGGCCACCGCCATGGCGACATCGACCAGTTGTGCCCGGTTTGCCGCCAGTCGAGCCAGTGCGGGGGAGAGGAAACTGTAGTGGGTGCAACCCAGCACCAGTTGGTCGACGCCTTGCTCGATCAATGGGGAAACGCGCGCGGCAATGTCGGCGGCGAGTTGCGGATCGTCGAGCGCGAGTTGCTCGACATGGGTCGCCCAGCCGGGGCAGGCTTCGATCAGCACCTCGACGCCCTGGGCATGCTCGGCGACGAGACTGGCCAGGCGCGGGCTGCGGGCGGTGGTTTCGGTCGCCAGCACGGCGATGCGGCCGCTTTTCGAGGCGCGTGCGGCGGGTTTGATGCCCGGTTCGATGCCGACCACCGGAATCTCCGGGTGGGCCTCGCGCAGGGCTTGTACAGCCGCAACGGTCGCGGTATTGCAGGCGACGACGAGCAGGCCGCAGCCCTGATCCGTGAGTTGCGCGCCGATGGCCAGCACGCGCTGCTGAATCTCGGCTTCCGTCTTGTTGCCGTAGGGGATGTGGGCGGTGTCGGCAAAGTAGGTGAAATCTGCCTGCGGCAAGGCGTCCACCAGGGCGTCCAGTACCGAGAGTCCACCGAGGCCCGAATCGAACACGCCGATCATTGGTTTGGGCCGCTGTGCAAAAAGTCGGCGTTGGCGGGACGGCGAAGAAGGCTGTTGCACGCTGTCGTGACTGGAGTCTTGCAAAATAATAAATAACTAATATATAATCTGCATGTCCTCATCAAAGGAGAGATGCCATGTTTTCGCTTTGCCTGGATGGAAGCACCCGACTCAACGTCAAATCGCGCAGCGGGGTGACCACCTTCGCCACCGACGGTTCCGCGCCCAACCCGTTCGAGGGTGCCCTGGCGACGATCGCCGGTTGCGCCGGGGTTTATGCCGGGAAAGCCTGCGCCGCCGCCGGAGTTTCCGCGGAAGGGATCGAGATCCGGCTCAAGCCGATGGTGGCTGCGGGCAGCAACGACATTCGCAAGTTGACGATCAAGACGACTTTTCCCGTGGATTTTCCGCGGCAACTGATTCCTGATGTGCTGGCCTCGATCGGCGAGTGTCCGGTCAAGAAATTGATTCAGCATGGTGATGCCGTCGAATTCGTGATCGATGGGGGTTGAATGGTGAATGGCGCCGGAGCATCCAGGCGTGTCTTCGGCGCCATCGCTCAGGCCGCGAGCGGAATCTTGCCGATCCTGAGACGCCACTCGCGCGGCCCGGTTTCATGCACCGAGGTGCCGCTGGAGTCCACCGCCACGGTCACCGGCATGTCCTTCACTTCGAACTCGTAGATCGCTTCCATGCCGAGGTCGGGGAAGCCGACGACTTTCGCCGACTTGATCGCCTTGGCGACCAGATAAGCCGCGCCGCCGACGGCCATCAGATAGGCGGAGCGGTTGTCCTTGATCGCCTCGATGGCGACGGGGCCGCGCTCGGACTTGCCGATCATCGAGATGAGGCCGGTCTGTTCCAGCATCATGCGGGTGAATTTGTCCATTCGCGTGGCGGTGGTCGGGCCGGCGGGGCCGACCACTTCGTCGCCGACCGGATCGACCGGGCCGACGTAATAAATCACCCGGTTGGTGAAGTCCACCGGCAGTTTCTCGCCGCGGGCCAGCATGTCGGCGATTCGCTTGTGCGCCGCGTCGCGCCCGGTCAGCATCTTGCCGTTGAGCAACAGTTTCTGGCCGGGTTTCCAGGCGGCCACCCGTTCGCGGGTCAGGGTGTCGAGATCGACGGCGGTCGCCGTTTCGGTGTCCGGGGTCCAGGTTACCGCCGGCCAGTCGGCGAGCTTCGGCGGTTCCAGATGCGCCGGGCCCGAACCGTCGAGGTGAAAGTGGATATGACGGGTGGCGGCGCAATTGGGAATCAGGGCCACCGGCAGGTTGGCGGCATGGCACGGATAGTCGAGCACCTTGACGTCGAGCACCGTGGTCAGCCCGCCGAGGCCTTGCGCGCCGATGCCGAGCGCATTGACCTTTTCGTAAAGCTCCAGGCGCAATTCCTCGGCGCGATTTCGCGCGCCGCGGGCTTTCAGTTCATGGATGTCGACCGGCGCCATGATCGCTTCCTTGGCCAGCAGCATGGCTTTTTCCGGCGTGCCGCCGATGCCGAGGCCGAGGATGCCCGGAGGGCACCAGCCGGCACCCATGGTCGGTACGGTTTTGAGCACCCATTCGACCAGGTCGTCGGACGGATTGAGCATGGCGAACTTGGACTTGGCTTCCGAGCCGCCACCCTTGGCCGCGCAAATGACTTCGACATGATCGCCGGGGACGATCTCATAATGCACCACGGCCGGGGTGTTGTCCTTGGTGTTCGTGCGTTTGCCGGCGGGATCCGCCAGCACCGAGGCGCGCAGTGGATTGTGCGGATCGAGGTAGGCGCGCCGCACGCCTTCGTCGACCATTTCCTGAAGCGAAAAGCTGGTCTCCCAGCGCACGTTCATGCCGACCTTGAGAAAGACCAGGGCAATCCCGGTGTCCTGACAGATCGGCCGGTGGCCTTCGGCACTCATCCGGCTATTGGTCAGGATCTGGGCGATGGCGTCCCTGGCGGCGGGAGATTCCTCGCGCGCATGGGCTTCGCCGAGGGCTTTGATGTAATCGAGCGGATGGTAGTAGCTGATGAACTGGAAAGCGTCGGCGACGGACTGAATGAAGTCGTCCTGGCGGATGGGAGTCATGGCAAATTCCGTAAGCAGGTTATTGTGATGGAGGCGTTCCGGCGGGCGTAGCGCGGCATGGAGCCGAAACGAGGCGCATAGTACCGCAGGAGCGGACGCCTTTCATTTTAAGCCGTCGGGCGCTAGAATCGACCACGGAGTCTCCTGTAAGACCAAAAAGAGGGGCGCCACAACACCGGGTCACGGGTCGCCTTTGCCCAGATTCAAATCGGCTGATCCAGAGACCTGGAATTCGTCTGTCTTGAATGCACGAGGAGAAGTGGTCATGTCAGCATCTGAATCAGGGAGCAGCGAACACAAGCTTTACCATCCGTCGGAAGCCATGATGAAAAATGCCGTGGTTTCCGGGATGGCGGCGTACCAGGCGCTGTGCCAGGAATCCGAGCGGGACTATGCCGGGTACTGGGCGCGTCTGGCGAAAGAACATGTGAGCTGGAAGCAACCGTTCACGCAATCCCTCGATGAATCGAGCGCCCCCTTTTACAAGTGGTTTGCCGACGGCAAGCTGAACGTTTCGTACAACTGCCTCGATCGCAATGTCGAGGCCGGCCTCGGTGACAAGGTGGCCATCATTTTCGAAGCCGATGACGGCAGTGTCACGCGCGTGACCTACAAGGACTTGCTGACACGGGTCGGCACGTTTGCCAATGCGCTGCGCGCGCAGGGCATCAAGAAGGGCGACCGGGTTCTGATTTACATGGCCATGTCGATCGAGGGCGTGGTGGCGATGCAGGCCTGCGCCCGGATCGGCGCCATTCATTCGGTGGTGTTCGGCGGCTTCTCCGCGAAGAGCGTGCAGGAGCGAATCCAGAGTGCCGGCGCCTGTGCGGTGATTACCGCCAATGAGCAATGCCGCGGCGGAAAGAACATCCCGCTCAAACCGGCGGTCGATGAAGCCATCGCGCTCGGCGGTTGCGAGTCGGTCAAGCGGGTGATCGTTTCCAGGCGCACTGCCGGCCCGTGTCAGATGGTGGCCGGCCGTGACGTGTGGTGGGACGAGATCACCGCGGGTCAGCCGGCCGTCTGCGAGCCGGAATGGGTCGAGGCTGAACACCCGCTGTTCCTGCTGTTCACTTCCGGTTCCACCGGATCGCCGAAAGGCGTCCAGCACAGCACCGGCGGCTATCTGCTGCATGCCGTCCTGACCATGAAGTGGACCTTCGACATCAAGCCGGACGATGTTTTCTGGTGCACGGCCGACATCGGCTGGGTCACCGGTCACACCTACATCGCCTATGGCCCGCTGGCCTGCGGCGCGACCCAGATCGTGTTCGAGAGCGTGCCCACCTATCCGGACGCCGGCCGTTTCTGGCGCATGATCCAGGATCACAAGGTCAGCGTTTTCTATACCGCACCGACCGCGATCCGCGCCCTGATCAAGGCCGCCGATACGACACCAGCGGTGCATCCCAAGCACTACGACCTGTCGTCGCTGCGCATTCTGGGTTCGGTCGGCGAGCCGATCAATCCGGCGGCCTGGGAGTGGTACTACGAAAACATCGGCGGTGGCCGCTGCCCGATCGTCGATACCTTCTGGCAGACCGAAACCGGCGGTCACATGATTACCCCGCTGCCCGGGGTGACGCCGCTGGTGCCCGGCTCCTGCACCCTGCCGTTCCCCGGCATTCAGGCGGCCATCGTCGATGAAACCGGCACCGAGCTGGAATGGGGCAAGGGCGGCCTGCTGGTGGTCAGGAAACCTTGGCCGTCGATGATCCGCACCATTTGGGGCGATCCCGAGCGTTTCAAGAAGTCCTACTACCCTGAAGACCTCGGCGGTACGCTGTATCTGGCCGGCGATGGCGCCATTCGTGATGCCAAGACCGGCTACTTCACCATCACCGGCCGCATCGACGATGTGCTTAATGTCTCCGGACATCGCATGGGCACGATGGAAATCGAATCGGCGCTGGTGGCCAATCCACTGGTGGCCGAGGCCGCGGTGGTTGGCCGTCCCGACGACCTGACCGGCGAGGCGATCTGCGCCTTCGTGGTGCTCAAGCAGGCGCGGCCGAGCGACGAGGAAGCGAAGAAAATCGCCAACGACCTGCGCAACTGGGTGGGCAAGGAAATCGGCCCGATCGCCAAGCCCAAGGAAATCCGTTTCGGCGAGAATCTGCCCAAGACCCGTTCCGGCAAGATCATGCGCCGCCTGCTGCGCAGCCTGGCGAAGGGCGAGGAGATCACGCAGGATGTCTCGACCCTGGAGAATCCGCAGATTCTCGACCAACTCAAGAAGGCCTCCTGATCCGGGTGGCTTGCAGGTAAAATCGAACGCCCCTCCTGCCGAGGGGCGTTTTGTTTTTTCTGTGCCAAACCAGTCCCTGAAGTTTCATCATGATCAAGTCCTTGCTCACCCGGCTCGCTTCCGATCAGGCATTCGCCGAGCATGAGCTGCACCTTAAATTCAAGGTCGATTTTCTCAATAGCGTATTTCTTCTGGCGACGGTGGTGGCTTTCGGCATGGGGTTCTACCGCTGGCAGCACAGCCATCTCATGGGGGCGGTCGATTTCGGTTTTTCCGCCATCGGGATTGGCGCACTGACCTATCTCAGGTGGCATCGGGAAAAGGTCGAATTGATCAGCACGCTGGCGATCGTGCTGGCCTTCGTGCTGTTCTTCACCATTTATATGCTGGCGCCGTACAACACCATGCGCCTGGCGTTGTTTTTCCTGCTCTCGGCGGCCGCGTTTTATCTGAAAGGCCGCAGAACAGGCCTCTACTGGCTCGGCTTCATCCTGTTCGCCATCGTCGCGGCGCATCTCGTGCCCGGGCTCGAGACCGGGTATTCACACATCGACATCGTCACCACGTGCCTCTATCTGATCGCCCTGTTCTTCATTTTCTGGAACTACGAGACGGTCAGGGTGGCGCAGTACAAACGAGAGCAGGAGCATGAACTCCAAAGCCGGATCGACGAGCGCTGGCGGCTGGGGCTGGAAAGTGCGGGGGATGCCACCTGGGACTGGGACATTGGCAACGATCGATTCCATTTCTCACCAAATTTTACCCGCATGCTTGGATATGACAAAACAGAAATCGGTGACCGCGGACGCGACATCGAGCCCTTGCTGCATCCCGCGGAGAGAGAGCGGATTTTCACACAGCTCAAGGCCTACCTGAAAGGCGATGGTGGCGAGCAGTTCAGCGCCGAAGGGCGGTTGCGCTGCAAGGACGGAAGTTATCTGTGGGTACTGTGTCGGGGCCGCGCGATCGCCCGCGATGCGAACGGCCGGGTGCTGCGCATGGCCGGCACGCATGTCGATATCAGCGAAAACAAGCGCATCCAGGAAGAGATATTGTGTTCCCGGCAGGCGCTGGCGGATGGGCACAGTTTGTTTCAGACCATACTCGATAACGCCCCCTTGGGCATCTGGATGGTGGATACGCAGGGCAAGATACAGTTCGTCAACCAAAGTTTCTGCAAGGCAACGGGAATCAGCGAAGCGCGGTTCGTTGCTGCCGAACATTACTCTGACGTGCTGCCGCCATCGATCGCGGCCAATTGCATGCAGTCGGACAGGGAATGTTACGGGCAGGAAACGCCGCATCTTTCCATGGAATGGTTGCCTTTCGTCGATGGCGGCGAGCACCTGCTGGAAATTACCAAGGTGCGGCTGGTCAACCAAGATGGCAGTCTGCGGGGCCTGATAGGTCTGGCGGCGGATATCACCGAGCGCCAGGCACACGAGCAGCAACTCGAACACATCGCGCACTACGATGCGTTGACCGGCGTGCCCAATCGCGTACTGCTGATGGATCGTCTGCTGCAGGCCTTGGCGCGCACCCGGCGCGACAAGGGATTGATGGCGGTGTGTTATCTCGATCTGGATGGATTCAAGCCCATCAATGACAGTTTCGGCCACGCAACAGGCGACCAGGTATTGATCGAGGTAGCGCGACGCCTGCGCGGGGTCATCCGCGAGGAGGACACGGTGGCCCGGCTCGGCGGCGACGAATTCGTCGTCCTGCTGGTGGGTCTGGCGGCCGCGGAAGAATATGCCTCCGGCCTGAATCGTCTGCTTGCCGAAATCAGTCAGCCGATCGAGGTCGCACCGGGCCGGTCGGTGAGTATCGGCGCCAGCATCGGTGTTGCGCTTTATCCGGAAGACAACGCGGATGCCGACGTGCTGCTGCGGCATGCCGATCAGGCAATGTATCTCGCCAAGCAAGCGGGCAAGGGCCGTTACCATGTCTTTGAGACGGCGAAGGACTGATCTCGCCGGCATGGACGGGACGGATTCAGCCCGCCCATGCCTTGCCGTCCGCATCGATGCCGATGAATGCGGGCTGTGAGGTGATGGAACCGAACGCAATTCGGCAGGCCGTCGAGGCCGTCATGGCCGGCCGTCGTTCGGTGCGTGCCTTCCTGCCACGGGCGGTCGCGGCGGAGCTGATCGACGAGATCCTGTGCATCGCCGCGCGGGCGCCTTCGGGCACCAACATCCAGCCCTGGCGCGTGCATGTGCTGACCGGCCAGACCCGCGAGCGCCTGGTTGCCGGGGCAGGCGCCGCCTTCGATGCCGCGGCGAAGGGGATCGATCCGGCATACACGGCGGAGTATCGCTACTATCCGGCGGAATTTTTCGAGCCTTATCTGAGCCGCCGGCGCAAGGTCGGCTGGGATCTCTACGGCCTGCTCGGCATCGCCCGTGGTGACAAGGCGCGGATGCACGCCCAGCATCGGCGGAACTTCGAGTTCTTCGGCGCGCCGGTCGGCCTGATGTTCACCATTGATCGGCGCCTGGCTCTCGGCAGCTGGCTGGATTACGGCATGTTTCTGCAGAATGTGATGCTCGCCGCGCGGGCGCGCGGACTCGATACCTGTCCGCAGGCGGCGTGGATCGATTACCACCGGCTCATCAGCGAGATTCTCGGTCTTCCGGCAGAGGAGCAACTGGTCTGCGGCATGGCCCTCGGTTATGCCGATCCGTACGCGATCGAGAACACGCTGCTCACCGAACGCGCCGGGCTCGAAGAGTTTGTCCGTCGCCATGACTGAAAGCGGGCGTCAGCGCCTCGACAAGTGGCTGTGGGTTGCGCGTTTCTTCAAGACGCGCAGCCTCGCCGCGCAGGCCATTGCCGGCAACAAGGTGAAATGGAATGGTTCGCCGGCCAAGCCGGCGCGTGAAATCGCCGTCGGCGACCGGCTGGAAATCCGCAGCGGGGAAACTTGCCGGGAAGTCATCGTCAGCGACCTGGCCGCCCAGCGTCGCCCGGCCGGCGAAGCACGCCGGCTCTATGTCGAAACCGAAGTCAGCCGTGCCGCGCGGGAGCGTCTGCAGGAAGTGTGCCGGCTGGCCCCGATGCCGGGGGCCGGGCTCAGGGGACGACCGACAAAGAAGGCCGGACGCCTGATCCGCGGCTTCAACGAATAAACTGGGCAGGCTGACGGGCTGGCTGTCGCCACGGCATCGACCCGCTGAAATCGAAATCAATACCCGGGAATGACTTCATGGAAATGACCATCGCACTTCTGCTTGGCCTGCTGCTCGGTGCGGGCGGGATGTCATTGGTGCTCAGGTCGCGCCTGGCCGAGCTGCGCGCCGCGCTCGCGCAATGCGAACGGGAGCTTGTGTTGCTGCGCGAGGAAAAGTCGGCGCTGGCGATACGGCGTGCCGAGCTGGAAGGGGCGCTGGAGGCCGAGCGCAGCCTGTTCGCCGAGCGTCAGGCGATGCTCGAAGCCGCGCGCACCAGTTTCGCCGACGCTTTCCGCGCGCTCTCGGCCGATGCGCTGGCGAAGAACAACCAGTCCTTCCTCGAACTGGCGCGCGTCACCCTGGAGGGACAGCAGGCGGCGGCGCGGGCCGAACTGGAAAAACGCAGCCAGGCGATCGGCGAACTGGTGCTGCCGGTCAGGCAGACGCTGGAGAAATTCGAGCAGCAGATTCACGGCATCGAAAAATCACGCATCGATGCCTACGCCACGTTGTCCGAGCAGGTGCGGCAGATGGCGGAAGCGCAACTGGCGCTGCGTAGCGAAACCGGCAATCTGGTGAAGGCCCTGCGCGCCCCGCAGACGCGCGGCCGCTGGGGCGAGCTGCAACTCAAACGGGTGGTCGAGATGGCCGGCATGCTCGATCATTGCGACTTCTTCGAGCAGGAAAGCACCCACACCGAGGAAGGCCGCTTGCGTCCCGATCTGGTGATCAAGCTGCCGGGCGGCAAGAACATCGTGGTCGATGCCAAGGCGCCGCTCGCCGCCTATCTCGAAGCGCTGGAAACCAACGACGAGCGCGAGAAAAAGCACAAACTGCAGGAGCATGCGCGGCAGGTGCGTGACCATCTGCAAAAGCTTGGCCGCAAGGCGTACTGGGAACAGTTCCAGCCGACGCCGGATTTCGTCGTTCTCTTCCTGCCCGGCGAGATGTTCTACTCCGCCGCGCTGGAGGCCGATCCGTCCCTGATCGAGGCCGGGGTCGATACCCGCGTCATCCTTGCCACGCCGACCACGCTGATCGCCCTGTTGCGCGCCGTCGCCTATGGCTGGACGCAGCAGGCGCTCACCGAGAATGCCGAACGCATCAGCGTGCTGGGACGCGAGCTCTACGAGCGGCTGGCCGTGCTGGGCGACCACTGGGCAGGGGTCGGCAGGAACCTGAACGAGGCCGTATCGGCTTACAACAAATCGGTGGCCTCGCTCGAATCGCGGGTGCTGGTCACGGCGCGCAAGTTTCGCGAACTCAAGGTCACCGGCGAGGACAAGGATATCCGCGCGCTGACGCCGATCGAGTCGCAGACCCGCACCTTGCAGGCCGCCGAGCTGCTGCCGGCCGTTGTCGCCAGAATTTCCGAAAAATCCGACCCGGACTGAGCAGGCTCACGCCATGAGCTTCGCCCCCGGCACAATGGACTCTCATCTTGCGGAGCCATTGCCATGCCCGATTCATCAGTTTCCACACATGCCGATTTCATCGTGTTTCTGACCACTACCACCCTATGCGCGATTGGCATGCTGCTGCTGCCGCTGGCCGGATGATGGAGCCTGCCTTGCCGCGGCTTGCTCTGGCCGATCTGCCGGGAGGCGCCGAGGATGTCGTGCTCTGTGCCACCGCGCATTTGGCCACCGACCTGCGCCGGGCGCATGGAGAAGCCCAGGCGCGCGCCGGGCGCCGGCTCTGGCGTCCCTTGCAGGGGGCGACGGTGGCGCAGTGGCTCGAACACACCATTTCGGCCGCGCTGCTCTCTGGCGAGATTCCGCCGGCGGCGATGCCGGGACGCTTTCTCACCCCGGCGCAGGAGCGCCCGCTGTGGGAAACCGCGTTGCGCGAGGAGATGGACAGCGAGCCGCTGGCAGACCTGTTCGACACGGAGGCACTGGTGGCGGCGGCAATCGAGGCCGACCAGCTTTTCCGGTTGTGGCGCATCGAGGTTCCGGCCGATCTGGAAAGCGAGGAATACCGGGCATTCCGCCGCTGGCAGGAGCTGGTGGCCGAACGCTGCCGCAACGCCCGCTGGGTGACGCAGGCCGAGGCGCTGCTGTGGCGGCTCGCCTGTCTCGAACGCGGTGCGGGAAAAATGCCGCAACGCCTGCTGATCGCCGGGTTCATGACCCACGATCCGCTGCTGGAGCAGGTTCTGAGGGCACTGATGCAGCGCGGCGTCGCGCTGTTCGAACTCGATTTCGCCACCTCTGCGCCGGTTGCCCCGCGTCATTTGCCGGCCGCCGACCGGGCCGCCGAATGCCGTGCCGCCGCCGCCTGGGCGCGCGACTGGCGGGCGCGCAAACCCGACGTGCGGCTGCGCATCGCGCTGGCCGATCTGCCGGCCACCCAAGCCACGCTCGAAGCGGCGCTGGAGGCTGCTCTGCGGCCGCAGGCCGTGGGCGCCGGATGGGCGCCGCTGCCGCGCGATTTCGTCTTCAGCGACGGCCAGCCGCTGGCGGAGATCGAGCCGGTGGCCACCGCCTTGCGCCTGTTGCGCCTGGCCATCGGCCCGCGGCAGGTGGCGCTGGCCGAATTCGGCGCCTTGCTCTGCGCGCCCGGCTGGGCCGGTGACCTGTCCGCCGCCGACTTGCGTGCCCGGCTCGATGTCTTCCTGCGCGAGTGCCTGCCGGCGCAAACCACGCTCGAGCGGATCGTGCGCAGATCACTCGCCTGGTTGCGGCAGGAAGACGAAAAGGCCGAAAAGGCGAATGACACCGACAGCCAAACGCGCAGGCTGGCCGTTGCGCTCGCCGCCTTGCAGGACGCCGCGCGGCAGAGTGCCGGCCGGGCTGCGCCATCGCACTGGGCCGCGCGTTTTGCCGCCTGGCTCGAAAACCTCGGCTGGCCGGGCGAGCGGCCGCTGCTGGTGGTCGAGCGCTTTGCCTGCGATGCCTTGAGTGAACTGCTGACGGCGACCATCCTGCTCGACGATGTCGCCGGGCGCATCGAAGCCGGCATGGCCTGGCGCGAACTGCGTCGGCAATGCCGCGCCCGCCGGATACGCCCATTGCCCGGCACGCGGACAAGCCAGCCAGCGATCGAGATCTGCCGCCTCGGCGACGTGCCGGCCGGGCCGCTCGATGGCGTGTGGTTGCTGGGCCTGAACGAGTCCGTCTGGCCCCCGCTGCCACGACCCAACCCGCTGTTGCCGGCGGCCGTGCAGCGCGCGCGCGGCATTCCGGCGGCTTCGGCCACGACGCTCGCCGCTGCCGCGCGGGAGGCGCAGGCGGTGTGGCGGGCGAGTGCCGCCGAAGTGGTGTTTTCCTGGTCGCGCCAGGCCGGCGAGCGGATGTTGCGGCCCAGTCCGTTGCTGGCGGATGCATTGGCCGTGGGCGGGCTCTTGTCCGAAGGGAAGGCCGCTTTGCCGGCGGAGTCAACCGCACCGGCCATCGAGCTGCTCGACGATGCGCGGGCGCCAGCCGTGAGCGCGGACGAGCGGGTTCGCGGCGGCACGGCGCTGCTGGCGGCGCAGGCGATCTGCCCGGCCTGGGCCTTCTATCGCTATCGCCTGGGGGCCGCCGTGTTGCCAGCGCCGACTTTTTTGCTCGATGCGCGGGCCCGCGGCGCGCTGCTGCATCTGGCGCTGGAGGCCTTCTGGCGCGGCCGGGCGCAGGCCGACCTGCTGCGGTTCATGGAAAGCGGCGCCTTGCCGGCCGAGATCGCCCGCGTGGTAGACCAGGCGCTGGCCGAGTTCGGTCGCCGCGCCGTCGAACCGCTGCCGTCCCGCCTGGCCGGACTGGAAAAGGTGCGGCTGGAGGCGCTGCTGGCGCGCTGGTTGGCGCTCGAAGCCGCGCGTCCGCCGTTTCGGGTGCTGGCCTGCGAGGAGCGCCATGAAATCAGCATCGAGGGCCTGCCGGTGCGGCTGGTCGTCGATCGGGTCGATGCGCTGGCCGACGGCCGCCTGGTCATCCTCGATTACAAAAGCGGCCGCACTGCGCGTGCCGAAAGCTGGAGCGAGGCGCGCCTGGTCGAGCCGCAGTTGCCGATCTATGCGTCATGCGTTTATCCCGACCGGCCGCTGGCGGCGGTTGCCCTGGCGCGGGTGGTGAGCGATGCGCCGGGCTTTGCCGGTGTCGCCGAAGAAAGCGGCCTGCTGCCCGGGGTCAAGTCGCTCGACGAACAGCGCCGGCGCTATGCCCTGGAGGTGTTTCCCGACTGGCCCGCGCTGCGCCGGCACTGGGCCGGATCCATTACCGAGCTGGCGCGCGAAATTCTGCAGGGCGTCGCGGCAGTGGTCTGCGAACGCGAAAGCGATCTGGCGTATTGCGAAGTCAAACCGCTGTTGCGGCTGGCCGAACGGCGCCAGCAATGGGAGGAAACCCAAGCCATCCTCGCCCCTGGGGCGGGGGCCGCGGGGAGGGCGGTTGAATGAGCGACCTGCTTCTGGAAGACGAGAACAACCGCCGCCGCGCGCTCGAACTCGCCTCCTTCATCGTCGAGGCGCCGGCCGGCGCGGGCAAGACCGAGCTGCTGACGCAGCGCATCCTGCGCCTGCTGGCGACGGTGGACGAGCCGGAAGAAATTCTCGCCATCACCTTCACCAACAAGGCGGCCGACGAGATGCGGCAGCGTTTGCAGAACTATCTCGAGCGCGCCCGCCGCGGTACGGCGGACGCCGCCATGCCGGCGGCGCACGAACGGGTCACCGATGAGTTGGCGCGCGCGGCGCTGGCGCGCGATGCCGCGCTCGGCTGGCAACTGGCGACGCAACCGGGGCGGTTGCGGCTGACCACCATCGATGCCTTGTGCGCCAGCCTGGCCCGGCAGATGCCGTTGCTGTCGCGCTTCGGGACGCAGCCCGCGGTGGCCGAGGAGGCGCGACGGCATTATCTGGAGGCGGCGCATCGTGCGCTGGCGCACCTCGAAGAAGAAGACGAGCCCGCCGGAATCGTCGCCACGGTACTGGGCTACCTCGATAACGACGTGATGCGGCTGGCCGGGCTCCTGGCCGACATGCTGGCGCGGCGCGAGCAGTGGCTGGCGGTGGGCGCCCTCGGCCGGCCCGAAGCGGTGCTGTTCGAGTCGGCCTGCGCCCTGGTCGAAGCAGAACTGGAGGCAATCTCCGCGCTGCTCGATGCCGGCTGGCAGCGGCCGCTGATGCCGCTGGCGCGGTTTGCCGCCAGCCACCTGGGCGGCGGGCCGCTCGCCGAGTGGAGCGATGCACTGCGGCCCGAACTTGAAGCGCTGCCCGGCTGGCGGGCGCTGGCCGAGTTGTTGCTGACGCAGAAGGACGAGCCGCGCAGGACGGTGAACGTGAATAACGGTTTTCCCGCCGGCCCGGACGCCAAGGTGCAAAAAGAGGCGATGCTCGAATTTCTCGGCGCGCTCGATGAGGGGACGGTGGCCGCCTTGCGCCGGCTGCGCCGGCTGCCGCAGCCGGACCATGCCGACGATGCCGTGGTGCATGCTCTGGCGCGCCTGCTGAAGCTGGCCGCCGCCGAACTGTGGCTGGTGTTCCGCGCCGAAGGCGAAGTCGATTTTACCGAGCTGGCCTTGCGCGCCAGCGTGGCTCTGGGCGATGCGCAAGCCCCGAGCGAGCTTGCCCTGCGCCTCGACTATCGGATTCGGCATCTGCTGGTCGACGAGTTTCAGGACACCAGCCCGACCCAAATCGAACTGCTCGAACGGCTGACCGCCGGCTGGCAGGCGGGGGATGGCCGCACGCTGTTCCTGGTCGGCGATCCGATGCAGTCGATCTACCGCTTTCGCAAGGCCGATGTCGGGCTTTTCCTCCGCGTCGCGGAAAACGGCATCGGCAACCTGCGTCTCGAATCGCTGCGCCTGTCGCGCAACAACCGTTCCACGCCGGCGCTGGTGGCATGGATCAACGGCAGCTTTCCGGCGGTGTTTCCGGCGCGGGACGAGCCGTTCTCGGGCGAGATTCGCTACCGGCCTTTCGTCGCCACCCGCGACACCCTGCCGGGCGCCGGGGCGCATCTGCATTCCGTTTGGGTCGGCGAGGAGGATGAGCGGGATACCGTTGCCCGCCAGGAAGCCGCGGCCGTGGTGGCGCTGATCGAGGCCGAATGGCGGGCCGACCCGGCGCGCCGCGTCGCCGTGCTTGCCCGCGCCCGCGATCACCTGGGCGCGCTGGTGACGGCGATCCGGCGGCATCCGGCAGGCTGGCGTTTTGCCGCCGTCGAACTGGAGCCGCTCAGTGGCCGCCAGGTGATCCAGGATCTGCTCGCGCTCACCCGGGCCCTGCATCATCGCGCCGACCGCTTGAACTGGCTGGCCATCCTGCGCGCGCCCTGGTGCGGTTTACGGCTGGCCGATCTGCACGCACTGGCGGCCGACGACCATCAGGCGACGATCTGGTCGCTGCTCAACGATGCCAGGCGCATCGCGCGGTTGAGCGAGGATGGGCAGCGGCGACTGGCGCATCTGCGGGCGGTGCTCGGCGAGGCGCTGGCGGGTCAGGGGCGGCAACGCCGGCGACGCTGGGTCGAGGATGTCTGGCGCAAGCTGGGCGGCGCGGCCTGCGTCGAAGACGGCAGTGCCTTGCGCGATGCGGAAGCGTTTTTCGAGCGGCTGGAAGTGATCGACAGTGCCGGGCGGTTCAGCGTCGACTCGCTGGAAGACGACATGGCGCGGCTGTTCGCGGCGGCCGATGCGGTGACCGAGGGCGAGGCCGGCGGCCGTTTGCAGCTGATGACCATTCATAAGGCCAAGGGGCTCGAATTCGATACCGTGATCGTGCCCGGCCTGGCGCGCGCCAATCCCTCGCGCGACAAACCACTCCTGATCTGGGACAGTTTTCCCTTCGCCGCCGGCGAGCGCCTGCTGGCGGCGCCGGTCAATCCGCGCCGGCGCAAGGAAGCGGTGCCGACGCTGTACGACTTCCTGCAAACCATCGAGGCCGAGCGCGATGCCAACGAAGAAGCACGCGTGCTGTATGTCGCCGCCACCCGCGCCATTCGGACCCTGCATCTATTGGCGACCTGCTCCCGCAACCGTGACGGAATGCCGACCCCGCCCCGCGCCGGCTCGCCGCTGGCGCGGCTCGTGGTCGCCGGGGTCTGGCCGCTGGCCGCCGCCGGTGAATCGTTCGCGAGTGAAGGAATGCCCGGTGCTCCGGTCGATTCCGCCGATGATCCGGCGACCTTCGTGCCGCAGTTGCGGCGTCTGGTCGCGCCGCGGGTTGCCGCGGACTGGTGGGCGCCGCCACAGGCGGTGCCGGCGCCCGAGGCGGAATCGACCGGCGCTGCGCTGGCGGCCACCCTGGGCACGCTGACTCACGCCTGCCTCGAACAGATCGCGACCGACCCCGAGGCCTGGGACGGGGCGCGCCTGGGGCAACTTGCGGCTGCTGCGGAGGGCTGGCTGATGAGCCGTGGCTGGGCTTCGCGTGATTCAGCGCAAGGTGCGGCGCAAGTGGTTGGCTGGCTGCGCACCACGCTGGGCAGCGAGGCCGGACGGTGGGCTTTGCGTCGGCGCGAGGAGCAGGCGGCCGAACTCGCGCTGACAAAACTCGGCGCTGACGAGACGGCGAGCGAAAGCGTGACCCGGGTCATCGATCGCAGCTTCGTCGAGGACGGCGTGCGCTGGATCATCGACTGGAAAACCGCGTGGCTGGGCGAAGCGGCCGATCGGGCGCAACTCGCGCAGCATGCCGAACGCTACCGGCCGCAACTGGAACGCTATGCCGCCTTGCTTGTCGAGGAGGGGCTGCCGGTCAAGACGGCGGTGTTCTATGTCGCCCATGGCACGATGCTGGTGCTCGATTGAGCCGGCCACCGTGAGACAATGCGCTCCGTTTTCTGTTGAGCGAGACCTTCTGCCATGAATCCCCATCCTCCTTGCCCGCTGTGTGCTTCAGTCCTGACCTACGCGGACGGCGCCTTGCTGATCTGTCCGGAATGCGCTCACGAATGGTCGCCCGACGCCGTCGCGGAGAGCCTTGAACAAAAGCGCGTGGTTTGCGATGCCCATGGCAACGTGCTGGCCGATGGCGATTCGGTGACGGTGATCAAGGATATGAAGATCAAGGGTTCGTCGGCGGTGGTCAAGGTTGGCACCAAGGTGAAGAATATCCGCCTGGTCGAGGGCGATCACGATATCGACTGCAAGATCGACGGGATCGGCGCGATGCAGCTCAAATCGGAGTTCGTCAAGAAAGCCTAGGCGAAACTCCGCTGCCGCAAAAACGGGTGACAGGGTTCAGATCTGCAGCGCGGCAAGAAGGTCCTGCTCCAGCCGCACCAGCGAGGCGGTCTGGGTCAGTTCCTCGCCGCTGATCAGAAAGACATCCTCGACCCGTTCACCAAGCGTGGCGATCTTGGCGGTATGCAGGCGAATGTCGTGTTCGCCGAGTACCCGGGCGATCACATAGAGCAGGCCGGGACGGTCGATCGCGCTGATGCCCATCAGATACTGCTCGCCGCGTTCGTCGGGGCGGATATCGACTTCCGGAGTCATCGGGAAATGCCTGACCTGCCGTGACAGCCGCCCGCCCGGGATGGCCGGCAGCGGCGCCTGCTGCGCCAGCTGTTCGGCCAGATCGTGTTCGATCAGGGCGATCATGTCGCGGTACCCGGGGTCTTCCGTGGTGGCGAAGACCACGAAGCTGTCGAGCGCATAACCGTGGCGCGTGGTGTGGATGCGGGCATCGACGATGGTGTAGCCGAGGCATGCGAAAAAGCCGCACAGACGGGCGAACAGCAGGGGCTGATCGCGACTGTAGATCATCACCTGAAGGCCTTCGCCGATCGGATTGAGGCGGGCGCGGACGACAGGAGCATCGCCTTCTGGACGATAGTAGAGGGCACGCGTCTGCCAGGCGACCTCATCGCTGTCGTGGCGCAGGAAATAGGCCGTGTCGAGATGTTCCCACAGGGCGTCTTCGACGCCGGGACGCAGGCCGTGAAGGCGCAGGATGCGGCGGGCCCCTTCCTGCCGCTCGGCGACGCCGGCCAGTTGCGGTACCGTGTCGCCGGCGAGCAGGCGGGCGGTCATGCGGAACAGGTCTTCGAGCAGCTTGCCCTTCCACACGTTCCAGACTTTCGGGCTGGTGCCGCGGATGTCGGCCACGGTGAACAGATAGAGCAGGGTCAGGCGCTGCATGTCGCCGATCCGCCGGGCGAAGGCGCGAATTACCTCGGGATTGGACAGATCCTGTTTCTGCGCGACCTGCGACATGGTCAGGTGTTCGCCGACGAGAAAGACGACGAGTCCGGTTTCCTCGTCGCTCAGACCGTGCGCGCGGCAGAATTCTTCGGCATCGGTCATTCCCAGGCGCGAATGGTCGCCGCCGCGTCCCTTGGCGATATCGTGGAACAGCGCGCCGAGGTAGAGCAGCCAGGGCTTTTCGAGACCGGCCATCAGCCGCGAGCAAAATGGGTACTCGTGGGCAAACTCGGCCATGGCGAAACGGCGCAGGTTGCGCATCACCTGCAGGATGTGCTGGTCGACGGTATACACGTGAAACAGATCGTGCTGCATCTGGCCGACGATGCGGCCGAAGGCGGGCAGGTAGCGGCCGAGGATGTCGAATTGATCCATCCGCCGCAGGGCGTGGATCAGATGGCGTTGCTTGAACAGCGCGATGAACAGCACGCGGTTTTGCAGATCGGCGCGGAAGCGGGCATTGATCAGGCGTCGCGCCCGCCACAAGGCGCGTAGCGTGCGTGGCGTCATGCCGGAGAGCTCGCTGCGCTGCATCTGCAGTAGAAAGCACTGGAGCAGGGCGGAGGGATGGCGTTCGAATGTATCGTCGGCGCGCACGTCGAGCTGGCCGCGAAAACTCTGGAAATGGGCATCGATCAGCAGCGTTGCGCCGCTACGCGCCGGCAGCAGCCGATCGGCGAGCAGTTGCAGGGCCAGCAGGTTGAGCTGGGTGATCAGCTTGGCGTTCTGGTAATAGTGCTGCATCAGGACTTCGGAGGCGCGCTTGGCGTCGCTGGCAACGACACCCAGGGCGGCGGCGAGCTTCTCTTGATGGTCGAAGAGCAGGCGGTCTTCCCGCCGTCCGGCGAGCAGATGCAGCGCGATGCGCAGTTCGCGCAGGCGGCGTTCGACACGCTCGAGCTGGCGCGCCTCGATGGTGGTGATCAGCCCGTTTTGCGCCAGAGCTTTCCAGTCATCGCCGAGTCGCGCGGTGCGGGCAACCCACAGAATGACCTGCAGGTCACGCAAGCCGCCGGGACTTTCCTTGCAATTGGGTTCGAGACTGAACGGTGTGTCGTGGTATTTGGCGTAGCGTTCGGCCTGTTCGAGTTGCTTGGCCCTGAAGAAGGCGGCGGGATCGAGCGCGGCGGTGAAGCTTTCGCTGAACTGGCGAAAGAGGGCAGGCGCGCCGATCAGATGGCGTGCTTCGAGCAGGGCGGTCTGCACCGTGATGTCGCGTTCGGCCTGGTACAGGCATTCATCGATGGTGCGTACGCTGTGACCGATCTCCAGTCCGCTGTCCCATGCCAGGCTGATGAACTGCTCGAGTTGGGCGGCGCTGTCCATCTCGGCCGTGGCCGGACGCAGAATCAGCAGGTCGACGTCGGAAGCCGGGTAGAGCTCGCCGCGTCCGTAGCCACCCACCGCCACCAGGACGTAGTCGTCCGGCATGGCCAGTGCGCTCCATAGTTCGCGGAGGATTTCATCGACGCATCGCGCATGCGCCGTCAGCAAGACACGCCCGCCGTGGTTTGTCTGCCAGCGGGTAGTGATCTGCTGCCGTTCGGCGACGAGCCGCCGGCGCAGGATGGATGCCAGTTCTGTCAGGTTATCCATCTCATGGTGTGATTTTGATGTGGGCGGGACAGGGCGGGGTGCCGGCCGAAAGGGTCATGACTTCGACCCCCGTCGCGGTAACCGCCACGGTGTGTTCGAATTGTGCCGACAGGCTGCGATCCTTGGTGACGATGGTCCAGCCGTCGGCGAGCTGGGAAATGGCCGCCTTGCCGGCATTGATCATCGGCTCGATGGTGAACACCATGCCGGGCTCCATGAGCGGCCCCTCGTTGCGGCGCCCATAGTGCAGCACCTGCGGCTCTTCGTGAAAGGTGCGGCCGATACCGTGGCCGCAGAATTCGCGCACCACCGAAAAGCCCTGGCTCTCGGCATGATTCTGGATGGCCGCGCCGATGGCGCCGAGGTGGATGCCGGGCTTGACCTGGGCGATGCCCAGCCACAGGCATTCGTGGGTAATCTTGACCAGCCGCCTGGCGAGGATCGAGGCTTCGCCGACGATAAAGGTGCGGCTGGTGTCGCCGTGCCAGCCTTCCTTGATGTTGGTGATGTCGAGATTGACGATATCGCCTTTTTTCAGCGGCCGTTCGTTGGGTACGCCATGGCAGACCTGATGATTGATCGAGGCGCAAATCGATTTGGGATAGGGAGAGTAGCCCGGCGGCGCATAGTTGAGCGGGGCGGGAATGCAGCCCTGGACATTGACGGTGTAGTCGTGGCACAGGCGGTCAAGCTCTTCGGTGGTGACACCGGGCTTGACGAAGGGGGCGATGTAGTCCAGCACTTCGGCGGCGAGATGGCAGACGATGCGCATCTTGGCGATGTCTTCCGGAGTTTTTATGGTGATGGACATGGGATGGTTGTTCTACAGGTTGGGGTGGCGGCCATTTTAAGCGCCAGATGGTGAATGCAGCCAGTGCGCCGTCGCCGTGTTGCCAGCGCCGACTTTTGGCTTCGGCATAACGTTCGCTGTGCTCACGTGAGCCTGCGCCGAAAGTCGGACCGGGCCGTAGGGGATTCCACGTTCCCGCCAGCGCCGACTTTTCTATCGACGCCAGCGGCGGCGTGCCGGCTTGCGTGACTACTCCGGGGCGACTACAATACGCGTTCCGCCGGGATGGTCCCGGACGGAAATCCACACGCTCGGCGCCGATAGGGTGGCTTCGTCAGAAGCAGCACGGCCGGGCGGCGGTTCAACCCATATCGGAGATACCTGATGAGTACTACCATGCGCCAAATGCTGGAGGCCGGCGTTCACTTCGGCCACCAGACCCGTTTCTGGAATCCCAAGATGGCCCCGTACATTTTCGGCCATCGCAACAAAATCCATATCGTCAATCTCGAAAAGACCCTCGAAAAGTACACCGAGGCGATGACTTTCGTGCGCAAGCTGGCGGCCAAGAAAGGCACCGTCCTGTTCGTCGGCACCAAGCGTCAGGCGCGCGAGATCGTTGCCGAAGAGGCGCAACGCTGCGGCATGCCATTTGTCGATGAGCGCTGGCTGGGCGGCATGCTGACCAACTTCAAGACGCTGAAGCTTTCCGTCAAGCGCCTGCATGAGCTGGAGCAGATGGTGACCGATGGCAGCCTTGAGAAGCTGACCAAGAAGGAAGCCCTGACGACGCAGCGCGAGCTGGACAAGCTGCACAAGTCGATCGGCGGCATCAAGGACATGAACGGTCTGCCGGATGCGATTTTCGTGATCGATGTCGGCTACCACAAGATCGCCATCACCGAAGCCGGCAAGCTCGGCATCCCGGTGGTCGGCGTGGTCGATACCAATCACTCGCCGCTGGGCGTGAGCTATGTCATTCCCGGCAATGACGATTCGACCAGCGCCATCCGGCTGTATGCCCGTGGCGTCGCCGACTCGGTGCTGGAAGGCCAGAACCAGGCGCTGGGCGAACTGGTCGAACAACTCGCCGGCGAAGAAGAGTTCGTCGAAGTCGAGCCCGCCGCTGCGGAATAACCCGTAGTCGGTATACGACATCATGGCGACATCTGGTTGCGCCATGATGTCGCGTTGGTCGCGAGAGCGTCTGTTTCGATCGAGTCATATACGTATCTGGAGTGAAAAATGGCGGAAATTACCGCAAGCATGGTGAAGGAACTGCGCGAAAAAACCGACGCGCCGATGATGGAATGCAAGAAAGCCCTGACCGAGGCTGCCGGCGACATGGACAAGGCCGAGGAAATCCTGCGCGTCAAGCTGGGCAACAAAGCCTCGAAGGCCGCCGCGCGGGTTGCCGCGGAAGGCGTGGTGGCCATCGACATTCGTGCCGACGGCAAGCTGGGCAGCATTCTCGAAATCAATTCCGAGACCGATTTCGTCGCCAAGAATGATGAGTTTCTCAAGCTGGCGGCCGATTGCACCCATCTGGTGAGCAGCCAGAATCCAGCCGATGTCGCCGCGCTGTCGGCGTTGCCGCTGGGCGAGGGCACGGTCGAATCGACCCGCACCGCCCTGGTCGGCAAGATCGGCGAGAACATGAGCTTGCGCCGCTTCGTGCGGAACGAAGCCAAGGGACGGCTGGCTTCGTACATTCACGGCGGCGCCAAGATCGGCGTGCTGGTCGATGTGGTCGGCGGCGACGACCAGCTGGGCAAGGACCTGGCCATGCATATCGCCGCTTCCCGGCCGAAGTCGCTCGATGCGTCCGGCGTTCCTGCCGAACTGCTGGATACCGAGCGCCGCATCGCCATCGAAAAGGCCCGCGAGGCCGGCAAGCCGGAGGCGATGCTGGAGAAGATTGCCGAAGGCACGGTACAGAAGTATCTGAAGGACGTGACATTGCTTGGCCAGGTGTTCGTCAAGGCCGAGGACGGCAAGCAGACCATCGAGCAACTGCTGAAAAGCAAGGGCGCCTCGGTGGCGGGTTTCACGCTGTATGTCGTCGGCGAGGGCATCGAAAAGAAGGTCACCGACTTTGCCGCGGAAGTGGCGGCGCAGGCGGCGGCCGCCGCGGGAAACAAGTAAGCCGATGAGTGCCCCGAAGTTTCGCCGGATCCTGCTCAAGCTTTCGGGCGAGGCGCTGATGGGTGATGATGCCTATGGCATCAACACGCGGATGCTGGGCGGGATCGTGGCGGAAATCAAGGCGGTTGCCGATCTCGGTGTCGAGATCGGCGTCGTCATCGGCGGCGGCAACATCTTTCGCGGTATCGCCGGCACGGCGACCGGCATGGATCGGGCCACGGCCGACTACATGGGCATGCTGGCGACGGTGATGAACGGCATGGCATTGTCCGATGCAATGCGCCAGGCAGGCCTCAATGCCCGCGTGCAATCGGCACTCCATATCGAACAGGTGATCGAACCGTACATTCGCGGCAAGGCCATCCGTTATCTCGAAGAGGGGCGGGTGGTCATTTTTGCCGCCGGCACGGGAAATCCATTTTTTACAACGGACACCGCCGCTGCCCTGCGTGGCTCCGAGATCGGCGCCGAAATCGTGCTCAAGGCGACCAAGGTGGACGGGATTTACTCGGCCGATCCGAAACTCGATGCCACGGCTACGCGCTTTAACCGCATCAGCTTCGATGAGGCTATCCGCCTCAATCTGGCGGTGATGGATGCGACGGCTTTCGCCCTGTGCCGTGACCAGCGGTTGCCGATCAATGTGTTCTCGATTTTCAAGCCGGGTGCTTTGAAGCGCGTGGTGCTGGGTGAAGACGAGGGAACGCTGGTTCACGTCTAGACCATGTTGAGGAGTCGGGCATGATTCCCGAGTTGAAGAAAACCACGGAATACAAGATGCAGAAAAGCCTTGAGGCGCTGCGTGCCGATCTCGGCAAGGTGCGTACGGGACGGGCGCACACCGGCCTGCTCGACCATGTGCAGGTCGATTATTACGGCTCGCCGATGCCGGTCAATCAGGTAGCCAACATCACCTTGCTCGATGCCCGTACCATCGGCGTTCAACCCTGGGAAAAAGCCATGGTGGGCAAGGTCGAAAAGGCGATTCGCGATTCCGATCTGGGACTCAATCCGGCGACCCAGGGCGATGTCATCCGCGTGCCGATGCCGGCCCTGACCGAGGAACGTCGGCGCGATCTGATCAAGGTGGTGCGACACGAGGGCGAGGAAGCCAAGATCGCGTTGCGCAATCTACGCCGCGATGCCAATGCGCAGCTCAAGGAAGGGTTGAAGAAGAAGGAAATCTCCGAGGACGACGAGCGCCGCGCCGAGGACGAAATCCAGAAACTGACCGATCGTTATGTGACCGAGGTCGATCGCCTGCTCGCGGAAAAAGAGAAAGATCTGATGGCGGTCTGAGTCAGGGATTGGCAAAACTTCGGGATATGAAGCGCCATTCATCGGGACTCCGCTTCGCGGCGGGCGAAGCGGGAATCCATGAAAATCAACGCGCTGGATGCCCGCTTGCGCGGGCATGACGACTTGTTCAGCGGTTCCTTAATCTGATGCCTGATCACTGAAAGGAGTGTCATGGCGGGAAAGTTCACCAGTTCGACGCAGGCGATACCCGATGTAGGCGACGTGCCGCGCCATCTGGCGGTCATCATGGATGGCAACGGACGCTGGGCCCAGAAACGCTTCCTGCCGCGTATCGCCGGCCACAAGCGTGGCGTCGAGACGGTGCGTGCGCTGGTCAAGGCCTGCATTGCGCGCGACATCGGCTACCTGACCCTGTTCGCCTTTTCTTCTGAAAACTGGCGCCGGCCGGTGGAGGAAGTGGCCTTTCTGATGAACCTGTTCGTCAGTGCGTTGCAAGGCGAGATCGGTCGGCTCCATGCCAATGGCGTGCGGTTGCGGGTGGTTGGCGATCTGGTGGCATTCGAACCGCGCCTGCTGGCGCTGATTCGCGAAGGCGAGGCGCTGACCGCCAACAATACCCGGCTGACCCTGACCATCGCCGCCAACTACGGTGGCCGCTGGGATGTCCTGCAGGCCATCAACCAGCTGTCGCTGGCCCATCCGGAAAAAATCGGCCATTACAGCGAAGCCGACCTGGCGCCGCATCTGGCCATGGCCTATGCGCCCGAACCCGACCTGTTCATCCGCACCGGTGGCGAGCAGCGCATCAGCAATTTTCTGCTCTGGCAATTGGCCTACACGGAGTTTTATTTCACCGACACGCTCTGGCCGGATTTCGATGCGGCCGCGCTGGATGTCGCGATCGCTTCCTACCGCCGGCGTGAACGCCGTTTCGGCCGCACCAGCGAGCAGCTGGTGCCATCCGCGGCGGCTTCTTCCCTGGCGAATTCGCCAGCCGGCGTGTCGCCAACGCCGACCCAGTGTCTGCCGCAGGACGACGCCACGCGTGCCGATGTCTAATCTGCAGCAGCGGGTCATCACGGCCATTTGCCTGGCCGCCGGGCTGCTGGTCGTGCTCTTCGTGCTGCCGCCGCGAGCTGCCGCGCTGGCGTTTGCGGCACTTGCCGCACTCGCCGCCTGGGAGTGGGCAGGGTTGATGCGGCAGGGTTCGCCGGCACGAGTGATGTATGCCTTCGTCCTGCTACTGTTCTGCTGGCAGATCCAGGTGGCGGCACCGGAGCTGATTGCGGTTTTGCTGGTCATGGCCGCCATTTTCTGGATACTCATCGTTCCGCTGTGGCTGGTACGGAAATGGACGCTGTCCGGCAACGATTTTTTTGGCTACCTGATCGGCTTTCTGGTCATATTGCCGACCTGGGCCGCCTTGTTGCAACTCCATGCGAGCAGTCCCTGGCTGTTGCTGGCGGTCATGGCGCTGGTCTGGGTGGCTGACATCGCGGCCTATTTTTCGGGGCGCCGGTTCGGCAAGCACAAACTGGCGCCGGCGATCAGTCCCGGCAAGACCTGGGAAGGCGTCGGCGGCGCCGTGCTGGGGGTAGTGCTGTATGGCGGCACGCTGATGACCTTTGCCCCGCTGGCATTTTCCCTGCCCTGGCTGCTGCTGGTTGCCGGCTTGCTGCTGCTGACGGCGGTCAGCATCGCCGGCGATCTGTTTGAATCCCTGCTCAAACGCCAGGCTGGCCTGAAGGACAGCAGTGCGCTGTTGCCGGGTCATGGTGGCGTACTCGACCGCATTGACAGCCTGACCTCGACCCTGCCATTGGCGGCCTTGTTGCTGCAACTCGCGCGATGATCCGGCTGGCCATCCTCGGGTCGACCGGTTCGATCGGCGTCAGCACGCTGGATGTCGTGGCCCGGCACCCGGATCGTTTCACCGTGGCGGCCTTGAGCGGACATACGCGGATCGACCTGCTGGCGGCGCAATGCCGACGGTTTCGCCCGGCTTATGCGGTCGTCGGCAATGCGGACGATGCCAGGCGGCTGGCGACGCTGCTCGCGGATTCTTCGGCAGCCACCGAGATTCTGCATGGCCCGCAGGCGCTGGAGCAGATGGCCGCGCTGCCCGAAGTCGACGCCGTGATGGCGGCCATCGTCGGTGCCGTCGGTCTCGAACCGACACTGGCCGCCGCCCGGGCCGGCAAGCGGGTGCTGCTGGCCAACAAGGAAGCGCTGGTGATGGCCGGCGCCGTGTTCATGGCCGAGGTGCAGCGTGGCGGTGCGCAACTGTTGCCGATCGACAGCGAACACAATGCGATTTTTCAGTGTCTGCCGCCGTTGCACGCCGGCAACCTGGCGCAGGTCGGAGTGCGCCGGATTCTGCTGACGGCCTCCGGGGGGCCGTTCCGCACCACGCCGCTCGCCGAGTTGTGTACGGTGACGCCGGAGCAGGCCGTGGCGCATCCGAAGTGGTCGATGGGCAGGAAAATCTCGGTCGACTCGGCGACCCTGATGAACAAGGGGCTGGAGGTGATCGAGGCCCACTGGTTGTTCAATGCCGGGGCCGAACAGATCGAAGTCGTGATCCATCCGCAGAGCGTGATCCATTCGCTGGTCGACTATGTCGATGGCTCGGTGCTGGCGCAACTTGGCAATCCCGACATGCGCACGCCAATCGCCCATGCGCTGGCCTGGCCCGAGCGGATCGCCTCGGCCGTGGCACCGCTTGATCTGTTTGCCGTGGCACGGCTCGATTTCGAACGCCCCGATCATGCGCGTTTCCCCTGCCTCGACCTGGCGTTCCAGGCGTTGCGCGCCGGCGGCAACGCGGCCGCCGTGCTCAATGCCGCCAATGAAGTCGCCGTCGCCGCCTTTCTCGAACGCCGCTTGCCCTTCCTCAATATCGCCGACGTGATTGCCGCGGCGCTGGCCACTGTGGCACAGGCGGGACTACCCGATCTTGCCGCCGTGCTGGAGGCCGATCGCCAGGGCCGTATTGCCGCGGAAACAGCGTTGCGACGCTACGCAACATGAATCCTGCAATGCTGATCGGGTATCTCGGGGCGTTCATCCTGGCCCTCGGCATACTCGTCGTGGTGCATGAGATGGGCCACTACCTGATGGCACGCGCCTGCGGCGTCAAGGTTCTGCGGTTCGCCTTCGGTTTTGGCCGCACGCTCTGCTCATGGCGAATCGGAAAAGATCAGACGGAATGGGCGATTGCAGCCTTTCCTCTGGGCGGCTATGTCAAGATGGCCGATGAACGGGAGGGGACCGTTGCCGCGGAAGACCTGCCGCGAGCGTTCAACCGTCAGCCCCTGGGGCGACGCGCCCTGATCGTTGTGGCCGGGCCGGCGGCCAATCTGCTGCTGGCCGTGGTGCTTTACTGGCTGTTGTTCATGGCCGGCATGAACGAATTGAAGCCCCGCCTGGGAGCGCCGCCCGCCGGAAGCCCGGCGGCCGTGGCTGGCGTGCCCGTGGGCGCACTGGTGCGCGCGGTCAATGACAAGCCTATCCTCAGCTGGCAGGATCTGCGCTGGGAGGTGATGCGCCAGGCGATGGATGCCGTGCCGCTGCGGGTCGACGTGCTCACCGAGGAAGGAACAGCGGCAAGCTTCGCGATCGACAACCTGGGCATTCCCCTCGCGGCAATCGAGAAAGATCCGCTGGGGCCGCTCGGCCTGGTGCTTTACCGGCCACCCATGCCGGCTGTCATCGGCCAGGTGATGCCCGGGTCGGCGGCGGCCGAGGCGGGTTTGCGTAGCGGCGACCGGGTGCTTGCGGTGGACGGTCGGCCGATCCGTGAATGGGCCGAGCTATCGGCGCTGATCCGTACCGCCGGTGAACGCTCGCTGCTGTTCGACATCGAGCGCACCGGCCAACGCATGCAGCTTTCCGCCAGGCCGCGCATCGGCGAGGAGGGCGGGGTACGGGTGGCGCGGCTCGGTGTGATGGTGCACACGGACGGCAGCGAGGCGGCCGGCATGATGACGGTGGTCCGCTACGGACCGCTCGAGGCGGCCTGGCGTGCCCTGGCCAAGACCTGGGATACGGCGATCATCAGCTTGCGCATGATGGGGCGCATGGTGAGTGGCGATCTGTCCTGGAAGAATCTTTCCGGCCCGGTGACCATCGCCGATTATGCCGGCCAGTCGGCACAACTCGGCCTGGCCACTTACCTGAGTTTTTTGGCCTTGATCAGCATCAGTCTGGGGGTGCTCAACCTGCTGCCGGTACCGATTCTGGATGGGGGCCATTTGTTGTATTATCTCGCCGAGTTCATCAAGGGCGGCCCCCTGTCCGAGCGGGTGCTGGAGATAGGCCAGCAGATCGGGCTTGCCTTGCTTGCCTTGCTGATGGCCTTTGCCTTTTACAACGATCTCACTCGACTCATCTCTGGTTGATTGGCACTGAATCCAATGAATAAAAAGTTACTCGCTGGCCTGGTTGCCGCGCTGCTCTCGCAATCGGGACTGGCCTTCGATGCATTCCAGATCAAGGATATCCGCGTCGAAGGCATTCAGCGTACCGAAGCCGGTACCGTGTTCTCCTATCTGCCGGTCAAGGTCGGCGATACGATGGATGACGAGAAGGCCGCCACCGCGATCAAGGCGTTGTTTGCGACCGGCTTCTTCAAGGATGTTCGTCTCGAAATCGAGGGCCAGGTGCTGGTCGTCGTCGTCGAGGAACGGCCGGCCATTGCCTCGCTCGAGTTCGTCGGCCTCAAGGCCTTCAAGCCGGAGGACCTGAAAAAGGGTTTGCGTGAAATCGGCCTGGCCGAATCGCGCATTTTCGACCGGGCGATGGTTGAGCGCGCCGAGCAGGAACTGAAACGCCAGTATCTCTCCCAGGGACATTACGCGGTGGAGGTGACGACCACGGTGACGCCGCTCGAACGCAACCGTGTCGGCATCAATTTCACGGTGAACGAAGGTGAAATCGCCAAGATCAAGCAGATCAACATCATCGGCGCCAATACCTTCAAGGAAAGCGAATTGCTCGACCAGATGGTGCTGCGCACTTCGGGATGGTTGACCTGGTACACCAAGAACGACCAGTATTCCAAGCAGAAGCTGGCGGGCGACCTGGAAACCCTGCGCTCCTGGTACATGAACCGTGGTTACCTGGAATTCAACCTCGACTCGACCCAGGTTTCGATCTCCCCCGACAAGCATGACATCTACATCACGATCAACGTGACCGAGGGCGAGAAATATACGGTGTCGAGCGTCAAGCTGGCCGGCAACCTGCTGTTGCCGGAAGCCGAATTGCAGAAACTGGTGCGGATCAAGCCTGGCGAGATTTTTTCGCGCGAGAAAATGACCGAGTCCACCAAGGCCATCAGCGAACGCCTGGGCAACGAGGGCTATGCTTTTGCCAATGTCAATGCGGCGCCGGAACTCGACAAGGAAAAACGCCAGGTGGCGTTCACCGTGTTCGTCGACCCGGGGCGGCGCGTCTATGTCCGCCGGATCAATGTGACCGGCAACACCAAGACCCGCGATGAAGTCATCCGCCGCGAAATGCGACAGATGGAAACGGCCTGGTACGACGGTGAAAAGATCAACAAGTCGCGTACCCGCGTGGACCGCCTCGGTTACTTCGACGAGGTGACGCTGGAAACTCCGGCTGTCGCCGGAACGACGGATCAGGTTGATGTCGATGTCAAGGTCAAGGAAAAGCCGACCGGAACGCTGATGCTGGGGGCGGGTTTTTCCAGTTCGGAAAAGCTCACGCTCTCGGGTTCGGTACAGCAGCAGAACGTGTTCGGCAGCGGCAAGCACATCGGCGTCCAGGTCAGCACCAGCAAGTCGAACCAGATTTACTCCTTGTCGCACACCGATCCCTATTTCACCGTCGATGGCATCAGCCAGGGATTCGACGTCTACACCCGCAAGACCAACACCAGTACGCTCGCCGTCGGTTCCTTTGCATCCGATGCGGCGGGGGGTGGCGTGCGCTACGGCCTGCCGATCGGCGAGGATGATTATGTGAATGTCGGCTTTTCGTTCGATCGCACCCGGCTCAAGATCGATGCCAACAGCCCGCAGCGCTATCAGGATTATGTCAATCGGGTCGGTGACAAGAGCACGACCTGGCTGGCCACGGCCGGCTGGCAAAAGGATGAACGGGACAGCCTGCTGTTTACGACCAAGGGCAGCTACCGTCGCGCGGTACTCGAACTGTCGTTGCCGGGAAGCACCTCGACCTATGCCCGGGTCACTTACCAGCACCAGTATTTCAGGCCCTTGCCGAGAAAGATGACGCTGGCGTTGAATGGCGAGTTTGGCGTCGCCAAGACCTATGGCAACAAGGAACTGCCCTTCTTCAAGAATTTCTATGCCGGTGGTATCGGCTCGGTGCGTGGTTACGAATCCAATACTCTGGGGCCGCGCGATCCGGTGACCAACGATGTTCTGGGAGGTGACAAGCGCCTGGTGGGGAACGCCGAACTGCTGCTGCCCTTGCCGGGGTCGGGACTGGATAAATCGATGCGGCTTGGCGCATTCGTCGATGCCGGCAATATCTGGGGCGACAACAACAAATTCAGCCTCGGCGACATGCGTTACAGCGCCGGGCTGTCGCTCTCGTGGAATTCCCCGGTCGGCCCGCTCAAGTTTTCCTTTGCGCAACCCATCAACAAGAAACCCGAGGACAAGCTGCAGCGCCTGCAGTTCCAGTTTGGCTCGGTTTTTTAATTTCGTCATTGCGAGAAAATCATGCTAAGAAAATCACTCATCACCGCGTTCGCCCTGCTCTCGATTGCCGGAGCGGCGCAGGCGGAAAGCAAAATCGGCTTCATCAACAGTCAGCGCATTCTCGCCGAGTCGCCGCAGGCGGCGCGTGCGAAAAAGAAAATCGAAAAAGATTTCGAGAAGCGTGATCAGGACTTGCAGCGCATGGGCAAACAGATCCAGACGCTGCAAGAGACGTTGGACAAGAACTCGGCCACCATGGCGGAGAGCGAGCGGCGCACCAAGGAGCGCGAGCTGGCCGACCTGACGCGCGACATCCAGCGCAAGCAGCGCGAATTCCGCGAGGATCTCAGCCAGCGCCAGAACGAGGAAATGGCGGCCATTTTCGATCGGGTGAACAAGGCCATCAAACAGATTGCCGAGACCGAAAAATACGACGTCATCCTGCAGGATGCGGTGTATTTCAATCCGCGCATCGATATCACCGACAAGGTGATCAAGGCGCTGGGTGACGGTACGAAATAGGCCGCCCGGCCGTGAGCGTACGGCTTGACGAGATCGTTGCCCGCTTCGGTGGCGAAATAGTCGGCGCTGGCGAGACGGCGATTTCGCGGCTCGCGGCGCTGGATACGGCGGGGCCAGGCGAGCTCGCCTTTTTATCGAACCCGAAATACCGCACGCAACTTGCGCAGACCCGCGCTGCCGCGGTGATCATGGCGCCGCCGGCCGACGATGTCGCGGTTCCCGCGATTCTGACGTCGCAACCCTATCTTTACTATGCCCGTGTCGCCCAATGGCTCAATCCGCCACCGGCTGCCGTGCCAGGGATTCACCCGAGCGCCGTAGTCGAGGGTGAGGTCGCGCCATCGGCCAGCATCGGTGCGCACGTCGTCATCGGCCGTGGCGCGCGGGTCGGCGCCGATGCCGTGATCGGCGCCCATTGTGCGATTGGCGAAGAGGTCGAAATCGGCAAGGGTACGCGGCTGGCGGCTCACGTCTCGGTGTACTCTGCCTGCCATATCGGTGCGCGTTGCCTGATTCACTCCGGCGCCGTGATCGGCGCCGACGGTTTCGGTTTTGCCCGCGAAGCCGATGGCGCCTGGGTCAAGATCCCGCAGATCGGCCGGGTGCTGATCGGTGATGACGTTGAAATCGGTGCCAACACCACGATCGATCGCGGTGCGCTGGGTGATACGGTGATCGGCGAGGGTGTCAAGCTCGACAATCAGATCCAGGTCGCGCACAACGTCAAGATCGGCCCGCATACGGCGATTGCCGGTTGCGTCGGTATCGCCGGCAGTGCCGTGATCGGCGCGCACTGCACGATCGGCGGAGCAGCGGTGATCCTGGGTCACCTTGCGCTGGCCGACGAGGTCAATGTACTGGCCGGCACACTGGTGGCCAAATCGATCACCCGGGCCGGTACCTATGCGGGCAGCGTACCCTTTCTCGAACATGGCGCCTGGCTGAAGAATTTTTCACGCTTGCGCCATCTGGAGGCGATGGCCGATAAAATCCGCGCCCTCGAACAGCGGCTTGCCGCACTGGAGAAAAAATCATGACATCACCCAGCGAAAGCGCAGCCGCCGCCAGTGGCATGGATATCCACCAGATCCTCGACTACCTGCCGCATCGCTACCCGTTCCTGCTGGTCGATCGGGTGCTCGAAGTGATACCGGGCGAACGCATCCTCGCCTTGAAAAACGTCAGCATGAACGAGCCATTCTTCCCCGGCCATTACCCGCATCATCCGGTCATGCCCGGCGTGCTGATCGTCGAAGCGATGGCCCAGGCGGCGGCCATTCTCTCCTTCAAGACGCTGGGACAACTGCCCGACGCCAACTCGGTTTACTACTTCGTCGGCATCGATAACACCCGCTTCAAGAGGCCGGTCGTACCGGGGGATCAGTTGCTGCTCGAGGCGAGATTGAATGCCAACAAGCGTGGCATCTGGAAATTCTCCGCGGTCGCGCGAGTGGGGGGCGAGCTGGCCGCCGAGGCCGATCTGATCTGCGCCGTGAGGCCGACGGCCTGATGGCCATTCATCCGACAGCCATTGTTCATGCCCAGGCGAAACTGGGAGCGAACGTCAGTATCGGCCCCTGGTCGGTGATCGGCGAACATGTCCGAATCGGTGACGACACGCAGATCGGGCCGCATGTCGTGATCAGCGGACACACCACGATCGGCCGCGACAACCGAATTTTCCAGTTCAATTCCATCGGCGCCGAACCGCAGGACAAGAAATACGCCGGCGAGCCGACCCGGCTCGAAATCGGTGATCGCAACACCATCCGCGAGTTTTGCACCTTCAATTGCGGCACCGTCCAGGACGCCGGCGTGACCCGCCTCGGCAATGACAACTGGATCATGGCGTATGTGCATCTGGCGCATGACTGCCAGATCGGCAACCACACCATCTTCGCCAACAATGCCCAACTCGCCGGCCATGTGCAGGTCGGTGATTGGGCGATTCTGGGCGGCTTCACCGCGGTGCATCAGTTCGTCCGCATCGGGGCTCACAGCATGACGGCGCTGGGCACCATCCTGCTCCAGGATCTGCCGCCCTTCGTCATGGCCGCCGGCAATCCGGCGGTGCCGCGCGGGATCAATGCCGAGGGCTTGAAGCGCCGCGGCTTTTCCGTCGCCGCCGTGGCGGCGGTGAAGCGTGCCTACAAGACACTCTACAAGTCTGGCCAGACCCTTGAACAGGCGCGTGCGCTGATCGTTGGCGAGGCGACGGCGACTCCCGAACTCGGATCGCTCGCCGATTTTCTGGCAACTCCCGGACGGGGGATGATTCGCTGATGCCGGCGGCCGATTCTGCTGCTCCCCGCGCGATACGCATCGCCATGGTGGCTGGCGAGGCCTCCAGCGATCAACTCGCCGCGCATCTGATCATGGCGCTCAAGGCGCACCGGCCCGAGGCGCGGTTCTATGGCATCGGCGGAGCGAAGATGCAGCGTGAAGGTTTTCTTTCGCTGTGGCCGGCGGAGAAGCTGGCGGTTCGCGGCTATGCGGAAGTGCTGCGGCATTACCGTGAAATCACCGGCATCCGCCGGCAATTGCTCAAGCGCCTGCTCAAGGAGCGGCCGGATGTCTTCATTGGCGTCGATGGCTCCGATTTCAACCTCTGGCTGGAAAAGCGCCTCAAGCGCGCCGGCATTCCGACCATTCATTTCGTCAGTCCGTCGATCTGGGCCTGGCGCAAGGAGCGGTTGAAGAAAATCATCCCGGCGGTGAATCACATCCTCGCGCTCTATCCCTTCGAGCCCGAGTTGTATTCCGGAACCCCGGTCACGTGCAGCTATGTCGGCCATCCGCTGGCCGACATGATTCCCCTGCAGATCGATCAGCGGGCGACCCGCGAACATCTTAACCTTGAAGCCGGCCCGCCGGTCATTGCCCTCCTGCCGGGCAGCCGTCAATCCGAACTGCACTACATGGCCGAGACCTTCGTCGCCACGGCCAAACTCCTGCATCAGCGCTACCCGGCGGTGCATTTCCTGGTGCCGCTGGTTTCGCGCGAAACGCGTTTGCAGTTCGAGACCGCACTGTGGAAATTGAAAGCCGATGAACTGCCGTTGACCATGATGTTCGGCCATGCCGCCGAGGCCATCGCGGCCAGCGACGTGGCGCTGGTCGCCAGCGGCACGGCCACGCTCGAAACCGCGCTGGTCGGCCGGCCGCTGGTCATCGCCTACAAGATGTCGCCCTGGTCCTGGCGGCTGATGCGGCGCATGGGTTATCTACCCTGGGTCGGGTTGCCCAATATCCTGGCCGGGCGTTTTGTCGCCCCGGAATTTTTGCAGGATGACGCCACCCCGGAAAATCTTGCCCAGGCGGTAGGCAACCTGCTGACCGATCGCCAGGTGCGCGCCGCCACCACGCGGATTTTCGCCAGCATTCATCGACGGCTGCGCCAGAATACGGCGGAAAAGGCGGCGGCGGCCGTTCTCCCTTACTTGCAAGAAGCATGAACGCGCTGATCTGCGGCGTCGATGAAGCCGGTCGCGGGCCGCTCGCCGGCCCGGTCTATGCCGCGGCGGTGATTCTCGATCCGGCGCGCCCGATCGTCGGTCTGGCCGACTCGAAACAGCTTTCCGAGAAGAGACGCGAGTCCCTGGCGCTCGACATCCGCGCCAGGGCCCTGGCCTTCGGTATCGCTTCGGCATCGGTCGAGGAAATCGACCGGCTCAACATCCTGCAGGCGACGCTGCTGGCGATGCGTCGCGCCATCGAGGCGTTGCCGGTGCGTCCGGGAAGTGCGCTGATCGACGGCAATCGCTGCCCGTCGCTCGATATCCCAGTGCGTGCCATCATCGGCGGCGATGCCTCGGAGCCGGCCATCTCCGCCGCCTCGATCCTGGCCAAGACGGCACGTGATGCCGAGATGCGGTGTCTTCACCAGTCCTTTCCGCAGTACGCCCTCGACCGCCACAAGGGATATGACACCGTGCTGCATCGTGCGGCGCTTGCCGAGCATGGCCCGGCCTGGTTTCATCGCCGGAGTTTTGCGCCGATTCGCCGTTTGCTGGAAACCATGGAGGCTTCGCCGTGACTCGGCTGCCCATTTTCTTGCATCTGCTTGGCGTCGTGGTCTGGATCGGCGGCATGAGCTTCATGACCTTTTGCCTGCGTCCCGTGGCCGTCGCGCAGTTGTCCCCGGCGCAACGCCTGCCGCTGCTGGTGGCGGTGATGGGCCGTTTCCTTGCCTGGGTCGGTATTTCGCTCGTCCTCATCTGGGGCAGCGGCCTGTGGCGATTCACCGAGGTGGGCGGCGCATTGGTCCCGCCGCATTGGCACGCGATGGCAAAAGTCGGCGCTGGCATGACGGCGATTTATTTGTACATTGCGCTGCGTCTGCGTCCACGGCTCAAGGCGGCGGTGGTGCGGCAGGACTGGCCCACCGGCGGCGCGGTGCTGACGTTGATCGGCAAACTGGTGATGCTCAATCTGGCGCTGGGTTTGCTCACGATGGCGATTGCCGTGCTCGGCGCCTGAGCGCGTGACATGGCGATGAAGCCGATCAGCTCACACGAGAATCCGCGGTTCAAGGCGTTGCGCACGCTGGCCGGCGACCACCGCGAGCCGCGACGGCGCGGCGAGGCGCTGGTCGATGGTGTGCATCTGGTGGCGCTTTGCCTCGAACGCGAGATCGCCATCCGTCAGCTGCTGGTCAGCGAATCCGGCCGCGACAAGCCGGAAGTCGCCACGCTGCTGCAAAGCGCGGGCAGCGACCCGCTGGTACTCTCCGATGGCCTGTTCCGCGAGCTGACCAGCATCGAGACGCCGGTCGGCATCGCTGCGGTGATCGCGATCCCGGCAGAATCCGTCGAACCGATCGGGGGCGATGCTGTCTGCCTCGATGTCGTGCAGGACCCGGGCAATGTCGGTAGCATTCTGCGGACGGCAGCAGCAGCGGGAGTGCATGACGTGCTGCTCGGCACCGGCTGTGCCGGAGCATGGACGCCGCGGGTGCTGCGAGCCGGGCAGGGCGCGCACTTCGGGCTGCGGATTCGCGAGCGGGTTGACCTTGCGGCGATGCTCGCCGAGTGTCATCGCACGACCATCGCCACCGTGGTGGGGCAGGGCAGCGATCTGTTCGACCTCGACTTGCGTGCGCCGATCGTCTGGCTGATCGGTAGCGAAGGAACCGGTCTATCGCCGGAACTGGTGGCCGCGGCGGCACGGCGGGCAACTATTTCGCTGGCGGCGACGACCGAATCGCTCAACGTCGTGGCCGCCACTGCCGTCTGCCTGTTTGAAATGGCGCGTCAGCGCCGTGTTGCCACCCGCTGCGGCGAAAAATTCTTGCGCAGTCAATAATCCTTGAAACCTCGGTTGACCGCTTATCCATCCTTGATCAGCCGCCCAAACGCACCATCAGCCGCGTCCAACCGAGGTTTCAAGGATAAAACGGCCGGTCGATCTTGATCGTCTGCAGCAAGGTGGCGCCGATTTCCTCGATCGATTTGGTGGTCGAATCGAGCCAGCGGATGCCTTCGCGGCGCATCAGCTTTTGCGCCTGTTCGATTTCCCAGCGACAGTTCTCGAGCGCGGCGTAGGTGCTGTCGGGACGCCGCTCGCGGCGAATGGAGGCGAGGCGATCGGGGGCGATGGTCAGCCCGAACAGCTTGTGCCGATGCTGTCCCAGCGAGTTCGGCAGCCGGTTGCGCTCGAAGTCCTCGGGAATCAGGGGGTAGTTGGCCGCCTTGATGCCGAACTGGAGGGCGAGATAAAGACTGGTCGGCGTTTTTCCGCTGCGCGAGACGCCGACCAGGATCACATCGGACTTGTCGAGATCGGTATCCGAAACGCCGTCGTCATGAGCCAGCGTGAAGTTGATCGCTTCGATGCGGGCAACATAGGCGGACGAGTTGACGCGGCTGTGGCTGCGGCCGATGGTATGCGAGGACTTGACGCCGAACTCGGCTTCCAGCGGAGCGATGAAGGCGCCGAAAAAATCGAGGATCAGGGCGTCGGCGGTGTGCAGCAGGAGTATGGCCTCGGGATTGACCAGCGTCGAGACGACGATCGGGCGGGTGCCGTCGCGCGCCCTGGCTGCGCTGATTTGCGCAACGCAGTTGCGCACCTTGTCCGGCGTATCGATAAAGGGCATCCGCACCTGCGCATGGGGAGCGCCTTCGAACTGGGAAAGCAGGCTATGGCCGAGCGTTTCGGCGGTAATGCCGGTGCCATCGGAAATGAAAAACACGGTGTGCTGGACGGGCGTGGTCATAATCTTGGTTCAACTGGGAATGCGGTGTCGCAAAGGCGATAAAATAGCACCTTCTGCCTTTTTCACTTTTCGCTGAAGGAATTTGCATGTCCGCGCTCGAACAACGCTATGCCATCGCTTTCGACCATCTGCGCATGACCGACGTCGGCGACGTCGGCGGCAAGAATGCTTCGTTGGGCGAAATGATCAGCCAGCTCACGGCCTCGCATGTCCGTGTTCCCGGTGGTTTCGCCACGACGGCGATGGCCTATCGTGAATTCCTTGCCCATCAGGGTCTGGCCGTCCGCATCAATGCGGCGCTCGACGCACTGGACGTGGATGATGTCGACCAACTGGCCAGGACCGGGGCGCAAATCCGGCAATGGGTGGTGGATATCCCGTTTCCACCGCAACTCGAGGCGGAGATTCATACCGAATATGAAAAACTGATTGCCGACAGCGGCTCCGAGGCAACCTTCGCCGTGCGTTCCTCGGCCACGGCGGAAGACTTGCCGGATGCCTCGTTTGCCGGACAGCAGGAGAGCTTCCTCAATATTCACGGTTTCGACAACATCCTTCATGCGATAAAGGAAGTCTTCGCCTCGCTCTACAACGACCGGGCGATCGCCTATCGTGTGCATAAAGGCTTTGCCCACAGCGAGGTGGCCCTCTCGGCCGGCGTGCAGCGCATGGTGCGCTCCGACGTCGGGGCCTCGGGGGTGATGTTCACCCTCGATACCGAATCCGGCTTCGATCAGGTGGTGTTCATCACCGCCAGCTATGGTCTGGGTGAAACCGTGGTGCAGGGCGCGGTCAATCCGGACGAGTTTTACGTGCATAAGCCGACCCTGGCCCAGGGCAAGCCTTCGATCATCCGCCGCAACATGGGCAGCAAGCTGATCAAGATGGTGTTCACCGAATCGCGTCAGGCCGGCCGCAGCACGATCACCGTCGATGTGCCGGAAGCCGAGCGAAACCGTTTCTCCCTCAGCGATGCCGACATCCTCGAACTCGCCCGCTATGCGACGATCATCGAGCAGCACTACCAGCGACCGATGGACATCGAATGGGGCAAGGATGGCGTCGATGGCAAGCTCTACATCCTCCAGGCGCGGCCGGAAACCGTGAAGTCGCAGGACGCGGAAGCCGGCAATGTGATCGAAAAATACAAGCTCAAGCAGCATGGCAAGGTGCTCACCAGCGGCCGCGCCATCGGCCAGAAGGTTGGCTCGGGTGTGGTGCGCGTGGTCAGCGATCCTTCCGAAATGAATCGTGTACAACCCGGCGACGTGCTGGTCGCCGACATGACCGACCCCAACTGGGAACCGGTGATGAAACGTGCCGCCGCCATCGTCACCAATCGCGGCGGCCGTACCTGTCATGCCGCCATCATTGCGCGCGAACTGGGCATTCCGGCCATCGTCGGCTGCGGCAATGCCACCAGCACGCTGGCGGAGGGGGAAAAAGTCACCGTTTCCTGCGCCGAGGGCGACACGGGCTATGTCTATCGCGGCCTGCTGGATTTCGAAGTCACGACGCAGAACATCGGCAACCTGCCCGCGCTGCCGGTCAAGATCATGATGAATGTAGGTAACCCCGAGCTGGCCTTCGAGTTCGCGCAGATTCCGAATGGCGGCGTGGGACTGGCGCGGCTCGAATTCGTCATCAACAACATGATCGGCATCCATCCCAAGGCCATCCTCGAGATCGATCAGGTGCCGGCCTCGCTGCGTGACGAGATCAAGCGCCGGGCGCGTGGCTACGCTTCGCCGGAGACGTTCTTTGTCGAGAAGCTGGCCGAAGGCGTGGCCACCATTGCCGCCGCGTTTTACCCGCAACCGGTGATCGTGCGCCTGTCCGACTTCAAGTCCAACGAATACCGCAAGCTGCTCGGCGGCGAGATCTACGAGCCGGAAGAAGAAAACCCGATGCTCGGTTTCCGCGGTGCTTCGCGCTACGTCGCCCATTCCTTCCGCGATTGTTTCGAGCTCGAGTGCCGCGCCATGAAGCGCGTGCGTAACGAGATGGGGCTGACCAACGTGCAGCTGATGGTGCCCTTCGTGCGCACCGTGGCCGAAGGGCGCGGCGTCGTCGAGCTGCTCGCCTCTCACGGCCTCAAGCGTGGCGAGAATGGACTGAAGCTGATCATGATGTGCGAGATTCCTTCCAACGCGCTGCTGGCCGAGGAATTCCTCCAGCATTTCGACGGCTTCTCGATCGGTTCCAACGATCTCACCCAGCTCACGCTCGGCCTCGACCGCGATTCCGGCCTGGTCGCCCAGGCCTTCGACGAACGCGATCCAGCGGTGAAGAAGCTGCTGTCGATGGCGATCTCCACCTGCAACCGGCTGGGCAAGTACGTCGGCATTTGCGGCCAGGGCCCGTCGGACCACGCCGACTTCGCCGAGTGGTTGATGGACGAAGGCATCCAGACCATCTCGCTGAATCCGGACACGGTGATCGACACCTGGTTGCGGCTGGCCAGTCACAAGCAATAAGCGATGGAACTCCTTTGGTGGCATTGGGTAGTGTTGGGCTTGATGCTGGGCCTGGCGGAAATCGCCGTGCCCAGCTTTTTCATCATCTGGTTCGGACTCGGCGCCCTGCTGGTCGGCCTCGTCTTGCTGCTGGTACCGGGATTGAGCTTCAGCGCGCAGGTGCTGCTGTGGACGCTGGCCTCGGTGGCCATGACGGTGTTGTGGTTCAAGGTTTTTCGCAACGCGGGCAAGACCCGCTCCGGGCAGGCCGACGAGGTGCTGGGCGAGATCGGCGTGCTGACCCACGCCGTCGAACCCTTTGCCAGAGGCACGGTGCGCTTCCAGAAGCCGGTGCTGGGCTCGGATGTCTGGCCGTGTCTGGCCGACGAGGCGATTGCCGCCGGGGAGCGGGTCAAGGTACTGGCGGTGGATGGCCAGTTGTTGAAGGTTGGAAAATGTTGAGGAGCAGATGATGGGTGATCTGGGTTTTCTGGTTATTGCGTTTTTTGTCTTTGCCGCCGTCACCATCGCCAAGGGTGTACGCATCGTGCCGCAGGGTGAGGAGTGGATCGTCGAGCGGCTGGGCAAATACCACGTCACGCTGCGCCCCGGTCTCAATATCCTGATTCCCTATCTCGACCAGGTGCGCTACAAGCTGGTGACCAAGGACATCATTCTCGACGTGCAGGAGCAGGAAGTCATCACCAAGGATAACGCGGTGATCCGCACCAATGCGATCGCCTTCATCAAGGTCACCGACCCGATCAAGGCCGTTTATGGCGTCACGGATTTCTCCGAGGCGATCCGCAACATGATCATGACCACCCTGCGCTCGATCATCGGCGAGATGACGCTCGACGAGGCGCTCTCCAATCGCGACAAGATCAAGGCCCGCCTGCGTGAAGGCGTCGCCGACGAGGCGATCGACTGGGGGCTGACCGTGAAGTCGGTGGAGATTCAGGACATCAACCCTTCCGATTCGATGCAGAAGGCGATGGAGGCCCAGGCCTCCGCCGAGCGCGAGCGCAAGGCGATGGTGACCAAGGCCGAAGGCACCAAGCAATCCACCATTCTCAATGCCGAGGCGCAACTGCAATCGGCGCGCCTGCAGGCCGAGGCGCAGGTGACGCTGGCCGAAGCCAGCGCCGAGGCGATCAAGCGCGTGGCCGCCGCGGTCGGTAGCGAGGACGCGCCGATGCGCTACCTGCTCGGGCAGAAATATGTCGAGGCCATGGTAGCGCTGGCGAATTCTCCCAATGCCAAGACCATCGTGATTCCGGCCGATCTGCAGGAAAGTTTGCGCGGCATCCTCGGCAAGAAATGACAGCCTGTTCCCCAGCCCCTTTCTTGCGGGAAGAGGTGGCTGCGGTTCAACCGCGACGCGGCTTCCGGTTTCGCTACTGATGCTTCTGGCCGCCTTCGAAACCGCGACGCGGCGTCTCTCGGTCGCCCTCTGGCAGGATGGTGCTGTCATCGAAAAGAGCGATTTCCTGCCCAATGGCGGCTCCGAGGTCGTCCTGCCTTGGCTGCACGAATTGCTGGCCGCAGCCGGCCTCGGCCTGCGCCAGCTCGATGGCATCGCCTTCGGCGCCGGCCCCGGCAGTTTCACCGGGCTGCGTCTGGCCTGTGGCGTGACCCAGGGCCTGGCCTGCGGCCTCGATCTGCCGGTGGTGCCGGTGTCGACGCTGGCCGCGCTGGCGCTGGCGGCCGGCGATGGCAAGGTATGGACGCTGCTCGATGCGCGGATGAACGAAGTCTATGGCGCGGCGTATGCGGTGCGCGGCGAGACGGTCAGCGAACTGATGGCGCCCTGTTGCGCCGCGCCCGCCGTCCTGCCAGCGCCGACTTTTTGCGGCGGGATCGCGGCAGGGGACGGCTTTGCCGCTCATGGCGAGATCTTGCGTCAGCGCAAGCCCGACCTCGAGCGCGTCGCGGCCGACCTGTTGCCCACCGCGGCGGCCGTGGCGCGGCTGGCCGCGCCGCTGCTGGCCCGTGGCGCAGGGCAGCCGGCAGCCGCGGCGCAGCCGGTCTACGTGCGCGACAAGGTGGCCTTCACCACCGCCGAACGCCTGGCGCGGGGAGGCGTGCGATGAGCCTGAGTTTCGTGCGCATGGCGCCGAACGATCTCGATCTCGTGGTCATGGCCGAGCAAGTGCTCAATCCATCGTCATGGACGCTGGGCAACTTCCGTGATGCCCTGCACGCTGGCTATGAGGCCTGGCTGATGCTCGATGGCGCGGCCATGCCCGCCGCGAGTCCGGCAGATCACCCGCTGCGTGCCTATGCGGTGATGGAAATCGGGCCCGATGACGCGCATCTGCACATTCTCGGCGTGCGGCGTGAATGGCAGCGGCAGGGCTATGCGCGTTCGTTACTGCGGTATCTGCAAACCCTGGCGGCGACCCGCGGCGCCGAACGGCTGCTGCTCGAAGTACGTGAAAGCAATCTCGCCGCGCGCGCCTTGTATGCGAGCTTCGGCTTTGGTGAAATCGGCCGCCGGCGTGACTACTATCCCGCGCCGCTGCGCGAAGATGCGCTGGTGCTGGCCCATGATCTGCGGAGCCTGTGATGGATAGGACGCGCCTGCTGCATGAACTGGGTCTCGGCCCGGTGTGGAAGCTGCGGCAACGCGCTGCAGCCATGCCGAATGCTGGCGAAACCGTGATCGAACGGGGCGATGGGCCGTCCGTTCCGCCGTTGCCGGCTTGCTCCCTGGAGCCCGGCCTTGCCGTGGCCCCGGCAGGCAGCGTAGCGACGATGGATTGGCCGACGCTCGAAGCCGCCGTGGCGGCGTGCCGCCAGTGCCGACTTTTTGCCGCACGCAAACAGGCGGTGCTCGGTGTCGGCGATCGCCAGGCCGACTGGTTGTTCGTCGGCGAAGGACCGGGTGCGGAAGAGGATGAGAAGGGCGAGCCCTTCGTCGGCCAGGCCGGCAAGCTGCTCGACAACATGCTGGCCGCGATCGGACTCCGGCGTGGCGAAAACGTGTATATCGCCAATGCCGTCAAGTGCCGGCCACCGCAGAATCGTACGCCGGAAGCGGAGGAGATCGCCGCCTGCCGGCCGTATCTGGCGCGGCAGATCGAGCTGATCCAGCCCCGGTTGATCGTCGCCCTCGGTCGGCCGGCGGCGCAGAGCCTGCTGCAAGTCGAGGTCAAGATTGCCGCCGCGCGCGGGCGGCTCCATCAGTATCAAAGCATCCCGCTGATCGTCACCTACCATCCGGCCTATCTGTTGCGCAATCTGGCGGACAAGGCGAAAGCCTGGGAAGATCTCTGCTTCATGACACAAACGATGAAAAACCTGCAAGACCCCTCATGAGCAACGGTTCGACACGGGCAATTTTCTACGCGCTGGGCGCCAACTTCGGCATTGCGCTGGCCAAGTTCGGCGCCGCGTTTTACACCGGCTCCGGTTCGCTGCTGGCCGAGGCGATTCATTCCAGCGCCGACTGCGCCAATCAGCTGTTGCTGCTCCTGGGCATGCGTCAGGCGCGGCGTCCCGCCAGCGCCGACTTTCCGCTCGGTCATCATCGCGTCAGCTATTTCTGGTCGATGATCGTGGCGTTGCTGCTGTTTTTCATGGGCGGTGCGTTTTCGGTTTATGAAGGCATCGAGCGCCTGCTGCATCCGCAGTCGATGGAGAATGCGGGCATCGCGCTGGGGGTGCTCGGCGTCGCCGTCGTGCTCGAAGCCTTGTCGTTGCGCGGTGCGCTGCAGGAAATCCGCGAGGTGGCCCAGGGGCGCTCCTTCCTGGTCTGGTTTCGCGAGACGCGCCAGCCTGAACTGATGGTCGTTGCCGGGGAAGATATTGCCGCGCTGATCGGCCTGGTGCTGGCCTTTGTCGCCGTCGCGGCCAGCGTGCTGACCGGCAATCCGTTATGGGATGCGCTCGGCACATTGGCCATCGGCGTGGTGCTGATGGCGATTGCCGTCGCCGTGATGATCGAAGTCAAGGGCTTGATCGTTGGCGAATCGGCCGCACCGCATCTGCGCACCGAGATCGAGGCCTTCGTCGCCGCCCAGCCGGAAGTCGAGCAGGTGCTCAACGTGATTACCCTGTCCTGGGGCGAGAAAGTGGTGATTGCGGTCAAGGCCCGCATGCGCGATATGGAAACGCAGACCGGCATGCAACTGGTCGACGCCATCAATGCCGTCGAAGCCCGCATGCAGACACGGTTTCCGCAAGCGCAATGGGTGTTCTTCGAGCCCGATGTGCGCTGAGATGGGGATCACCATGGCGACGTTCATTCACTGAGGCGAACCTGGCGGGAACGACTCTTGCGTTCCTTGTAGTCATGAGCATTCACTATCCGAAATCCTTCTTCAAACTGCTCTCGGCAGGTTTTCTGCTGGCGGTATTGCCGCTGGTGATCGGCCTGCTGATCGACACGGTCGCCATTGGACGACTGGCCACGCAAAGCCAGCGTGCGGTCTATGACGCCGCGCGGGTCTCGCATGCGACGCGCGAGTTGAGCGAGACCGCCAGCTCGCTGGAACGCGCCGCGCAGCAAAGCGTGGTGCTTCACGATGCGGCCCTGTGGGACAGCTATCGCGTGCTGCATGAGCGTTTCGTCGCGGCGGGCGCCCAGTTGCATGCGTTGCCGCTGGAAACGCCGATGCAGGCAGAACTGGATGCCCTGCTCGAGCGTGAACAGCAGCTCCATGCCGCTCTGCTCGAGGCCGGCATGCAGGCGCCGCTGGCGGTGGAGCTGGCGAAGCGCCACGCCGACATCGCCGACTCGGCGCACCAGTTGCTTGGCCGCTCCAGCGGCGCCATCGATCGCGAGGTGGAATCGCTGCGCTCGCTTGCCGAGCAAACCGAATCGCGCGTCAAGGCCCAGCTCTTCATGCTGTTGCCATTTTCGATTTTTGTGGTCGCCGGGTTTACCTATTTGCTGGCCAAACCGATTGCCCAGCTCGAACAAGGTATCCGCGATCTGGGCGAACGCCGTTTCGATGCCCGGATCGAAGTCAGTGGTCCGGATGACCTGGAGCAACTCGGTCGCCAGCTCGACTGGCTGCGTCTGCGCCTGGTCCAGCTGGAAGAACAGAAAAGCCGTTTCCTGCGCCACATCTCGCACGAACTGAAGACACCGCTGACCGCGTTGCGCGAAGGCTCGGACTTGCTGGCCGAGGAAGTGGCCGGCCCGCTCTGCGCACAGCAACGGGAAATTGTCCGCATCCTGCGGCAAAACAGCCTTGACCTGCAACGTCTGATCGAAAGCCTGCTGCGGCATGGCGAGGCCGAGTTCCAGCAGGTCCCGCTCAAGCTGCAACCGCTCAAACCGCGGGAGATCATCGCCGGTGTGGTGGAAAAGCAGAAGCTGGCGATGGTGGCGCGTGACGTCAAGTTGCAGTTGCAACTCGATGATTTCGTCATGTGCACCGATGGCGAGCGGTTTCGGATCGTGTTCGATAACTTGTTGTCCAACGCCATCAAGTTTTCGCCTGACGGCGGAACCGTTAGCGTGAGCGTCCGCAAAACCGGCAGCCAGGCCCTGCTCGAAGTGGGCGACGAGGGGCCGGGCGTCGCCGCCGCCGAGCGGGAGCATCTGTTCGATCCGTTCTACCAGGGGCAGGCGATGGCCGGCGGCGTGGTCAAGGGCTCGGGGCTGGGTTTGTCGATTGCCATGGAGCATGTGCTAACGTTGGGCGGGCAGATCGATGTGGGTATCGGCCGGGGCCAATTCACGGTGAAACTGCCTTTGAACTTGTGACGGGATGTGGATGTGAGCCGATATAAAACAACTCTTGTGGTTTCGCTCGCCTGTGTGGCGCTGGCAGGTTGCGCCTCGCGCGGGTTTTTTGACAGCGAGGTTGCGTCCCGACCGGCTTTGTCGCCATTTTCCAGCCCGGCGGTTTCCCTGCTTTACTACTTCGATTACCTGCGCACACTGCCGCCAGCCGAACTGGCCAGGGAAACGGAACATGCCCGCCGGCTCCATGCCAGCGAAAAATCCGACTTCCGCCTGTTGCAGTATGTCGCCACGCTTGCCGTGCCGGGAGGGGACACGAACCGCGCCCTGCAATTGCTCGAGCCGATGATCAGGGACGGCGCCGGTCATGCGCGCGAGTTGCGCGGCCTGGCCGTACTGCTCCACACCGAGCTGAGCGAGCGGCGGCGTCTGGAAGCCAGCGTGCAGAACCAGACGCGGCGCACCGAGGAGCTGGAAAGCAAGCTGGAAGCGCTTAAAAATATCGAAATGCAGATGATGCAACGCGAACCTTCGGGCAAGCCTGGCGGGAAACGGCGATGAACAGGGAACGCGCCAGCATCCTGCTGGTCGATGACGACGCCGATCTGCTGCGCCTGCTCGCCATCCGGCTGGAAGCCGCGGGCTATGCGGTGGTGACGGCGGGCAAGGCCGAACATGCACTGGCGATGATCGCCAGCGAGCCACCGCGCCTGGTGATCACCGACTTGCGCATGCCGGGGATGGATGGCTCGGCCCTGTTTGAGGCCATCCGTGCCGCGTATCCGGCACTACCGGTCATCATCCTGACCGCGCACGGCACGATCCCGGATGCGATCGCCGCGACCAATCGCGGCGTCTTCGGTTACCTGACCAAGCCTTATGAGGCAAAGGTGCTGCTCGAACAGGTCGACAAGGCGCTCAGGCTTTCGTCGGGAGGGCTCGATGAGGCGCGGGCCGACCAGGTTTGGCGGGAGGGCATCATCACCCAGAATGCGGTCATGGAGGCACTGCTGGCGCAGGCCAAGCTGATCGCGGCGAGCGATGCCAGCGTGATGCTGTGCGGCGAATCGGGGACCGGCAAGGAAATGCTGGCGCAAGCCATTCATCGGGCCAGCCGGCGTTCCAGCGGCCCTTTCATCGCCGTGAACTGTGGTGCGATTCCGGAAAACCTGCTCGAAGCGGAGCTCTTCGGCTATGTGCGTGGCGCTTTCACCGGCGCCAGCAAGGATTCGCCGGGCCTGATCCGCGAGGCGGACGGCGGCACCCTGTTCCTCGATGAAATCGGCGACATGCCCTCGCCGTTGCAGGTCAAGCTGCTGCGCGTGCTCGAGCAGCGCGAAGTGCGCCCGCTGGGCACGGCGAAATCCTGTGCCGTCGATATCCGCCTCATCAGCGCGACGCACCGCGATCTCGAAGCGGAGATGGCTGCGGGCCGCTTTCGCAACGACTTGTTCTATCGCCTCAAGGTCGTTTCTCTCGCACTGCCGTCGCTCGGCGAGCGACGCGACGATGTACCCTTGCTCGCCCGCTATTTTTTGCGCAAGATTGCGCGGCGCTACCACAAGGAGGTCAATGGCTTCGCTCCGGAGGCCATCGAACTGCTGGTGCGTGCCAGCTGGCCGGGCAACGTGCGCCAGTTGCTGAATGTGGTGGAGCAGGCCGTGGCCCTGTCCACGACGCCGATCGTGCCGTTGCCGCTGGTGCAAAATGCCATTCGGGAAGCGGAAGACATCATTCCCTTCGACGAGGCGCGGCGCCGTTTCGAAGCAGATTATCTGACGCGTCTGCTCAAGATGACGGGCGGCAACGTCGCCAGCGCCGCTGCCCTGGCGCAGCGCAACCGCACGGATTTCTACAAGCTGCTGCAGCGCCACGCGCTCAATCCCTCGCTGTTCAAAAGTCCGTTTCAGTAGCCTGCGCCGGCTTTCTGCCGCAATGGACATGGCTGTCGTTGGCGGGCGACAGCCGGTTTCCTTCCAATTCATCGGCTTGCAAATACGCCGGGGCAGTTTGTCGGTGAATGGCGACGCAATGGCTTCCCTGCGCGCGCGGCCGACCGACGTAACCTGCTGATAACAAAATATAAGACACGCTGGCACAGTGTTTGCTAAAGATTGCCTGTCCTACACGTGATTTCGCGTGAAGGGCTTGGGCAATTTCCGGAGTGAATCCCATGAACAAGCAACAAATCACAAAAAGCATTTTCTGTTTCGCCGTGTTTCCCGTTCTGACGGCGTGTACGACGAATCCCAGCAAACAGGAAATCGGCACGGTTTCGGGTGCCGTGGTGGGCGGTATCACCGGCGCCGCGCTGACCGGAAGCACCGTCGGTGCCGTCGGCGGAGCCGCGGCGGGAGCCTACATCGGTCATCGGATCGGTGGTGAGCTGGACCGGAAATAATATTCACTAGTCATGAACGTTGCCACGCGACAGCGCCACGACTTTTCCCTGCGGCGATTTCCACGCCGGCCGCGGCAGAGCCTGCGCAAACCGCAAAGAGCCTTGCCGCCCCGGCGGGTTGTTGCGCAATCCATTGAAGAAAGGAGCAACAAAATGCAAACACTGCAAACACTGCAAACCCGCCCCAAACTGCTTTACCCGTCGATGGTGATCGCTGCCATCACCGTCACCGTGTTCAGCCTGCTCGGCATCGCCAGCATGACCGGAATCCTGCCGCTGGCCCACTCCGAAGGGGCGGCAACCGGTTCTGCCACGGCCAGACAGGAAACCTTGCCGCCAGCCGCCGCTAATGCCGCCGCTCCGGTTTGCCGTATTTGCGGCACCGTGGAGGCGGTAGACCTGGTCGAAACGAAGGGCCAGGGTAGCGGTGTCGGCGCCGTAGCCGGAGGTGTCGCCGGCGCCCTGATCGGCAACAGTTTCGGTGGCGGCAACGGCCGCACGGCACTGACCCTTCTTGGCGGCGCGGGTGGCGCCTATGCCGGCAACGAGATCGAAAAAAATGTGCACAAGTCCACCTCGTATCGCATCCGGGTGCGGCTTGAAAACGGCGGATTGCGCACGCTCTATCAGCGTAACCCGCCCGCGGTGGCGGCTGGCGACCGGGTCAGGATCGTCGACGGCGGCCTTGTCCGGCAATCGTGAGCGCTCGCCCATGTCGGACATCCACCTCCAGTCAACAGGTAGCGCGGAGAGTTGGCAGCGGCGCGACTTGAATCCGGAACATGTCAGGACGTTGCTGACGCGAAGCGCGACGTATTTTGGTTTACCGCTGGTGATTGTTGCCAGTGTCATGTCTTCCGGGATGGGTTCATCGAACCCGGTAGCCGGAAGTTTGCAGGTCGAAACTTTTTTCAAAGGAAAAAACAATGCTCAAGGCTCAGGATTCCACCGACAAGTCCGCACCACCGAACATGGCGCGTAGCCTGTTCGGCCGGCCGGCGACTCCCGCACCCGTTTCGGCGCCCAAACCGATGGGTTCCCCCGCGCCGATGGCGCCGTCCAATGCGCTCCAGTCGCCGCCGGTTTCCCCGGCGAAGAAAGAGGCCGCCGGCGGCAACCGTCTGCTCGTCGGCCCGGATGTCAAGCTCAAGGGTGCGGAGATTCTCGACTGCGATACGCTGGTGGTGGAGGGGCGCGTCGAAGCGACCATGGACAGCCACGTCATTCAGATTGCCGAGCAGGGGACATTCTGCGGTACCGTGAGCATCGACACCGCGGAAATTCACGGCACCTTCGAGGGCGAATTGACGGCTCGCAACCAGTTGGTGATCCATGGCACCGGGCGGGTGACCGGCAAGATTCGCTACGGCAAGATCCTGATCGAGGAGGGCGGCCAAATCTGCGGCGATGTTCAATCGACCGCAGCCAGCAAGGAGTCAGGTGGAGTCAGCGCGCAAGGCAGCAAACCGGAGATCAGAACCCTGGGGGCCGTTGCCCGGCTGTAATCCAGAGCCGGCCCCGGCCACCGGGGCTGCGAACCGAAAAGTCGGCGCCTCGCCAGCGCCGATTTTTTTTGCCTGGCGTTTTATCGGCGCACCAAACATGACGCTTGATATTTTTTTCGCCGCGCCCCATAGTGGCAGCCGGCATTCTTTTTTTGGAGCCTTAAATGAAACTACGTCTTCTCGCCTTGCTCGCCTTCCTGTCCGCGCTGCTCTCGGGTTGCGGTTACAACCAGATCCAGATCAATGACGAACAGGTGAATGCCGCCTGGTCGGAAGTGTTGAGCCAGTACCAGCGGCGGGCTGACCTGATTCCCAACCTGGTGGCCACGGTGCAGGGCTACGCGGCGCACGAGAAGGAGGTGCTGGAGCGGGTCACCGAGGCACGGGCGAGCGTCGCCGGGATCAAGGCGACGCCCGAACTGATCAACGATCCGCAGGCATTTGCGAAATTCCAGCAGGCCCAGGGTGAGCTTTCCGGCGCGTTGTCGCGACTGCTGGTGGTGGCGGAAAACTACCCGCAACTGAAGGCGGATGCCAACTTCCGCGACTTGCAGGCACAACTGGAAGGCACCGAGAACCGCATCACCGTGGCGCGCAACCGTTACATCAAGTCGGTGCAGGAATACAACATCTCGGTGCGCACCTTTCCCAACAATCTGACCGCGATGGTGATGGGCTGGAAGCTCAAGCCCAACTTCAGCGTGGAAAACGAAAAGGCGATCGCCACCCCGCCGAAGGTGGATTTCGGCGCGCCGGCGCCGGCACGCTGAGTCACGAGCGAGACTCGGGACGATGTTCCGTCGTTGCGGATGGATGCGCATCGCGCTGGCTTGGTGCTGGGTTCTGGCGCTCGGTCTGGCCGTGGCCCATGCCGCGACTGCAGACGGCCTGACGCCGATTCCTCCATTAAGCGGGCGAGTCAATGACCTGACCGGCACGCTCGATGCCGCGACGCAGGCCCGGCTGGAGTCACGGCTGGCGGCCTTCGAGCAGAAGAAAGGGGCCCAGGTGGCCGTGCTCGTGCTCCCTAGCGTGCAGCCCGAAAGCATCGAGCAGTTCGGCATCCGTCTGGCCGAAGCCTGGAAGATCGGGCGCAAGGGCGTCGATGACGGCGCGATCCTGATCGTCGCCAAGGACGATCGCCAGTTGCGCATCGAGGTCGGCTACGGGCTGGAGGGCGCGCTCAACGACGCGACGGCGAAACGCATCATCAGCGAGATCATCACACCGCGTTTTCGCGACGGGGATTTTGCCACGGGCATCGAGGCCGGAGTCGATGCCATGCTCGGCGTGATCGGCGGCGAATCGTTGCCGCCACCCGCGGCAGAGGCCGCCGCTCGGGGCGGAGGCGATGGAGCCGGGATGCTGCCCCTGCTGTTTGTGGCGGCGGCTTTTGCCCGCTTCCTGCATGTTTTGCTTGGTCTCGCCGGGTCGTTGCTGATGGCGGTTGCCGGCGGGGTGCTGGCCTTCTGGCTGCTGGGCTCGTGGCTGGCCGCGCTGGTGGTGGCTTTCATCCTGCTGGTCATTTCCCTGAGCAGTGGCCGCGGCTTTGGCGGCGGCTACGGGGGTGGCGGTTTTGGTGGTGGCGGTGGTGGTTTCAGTGGCGGTGGTGGTGGCTTTGGCGGTGGCGGCGCCTCAGGGAGATGGTGAAATGGATTTCAGGCGCATATTGACACATTTGCTGACCCCGGCCTGGCTGGCACGGCGGGCTTTCCGCAAGGCCGACCTGGCGGCGATCGAGCAGGCGGTGAAGGACTCCGAGCGGTTGCATCGCGGCGAGTTGCGCTTCGTCATCGAGGGGCCGCTGCCTTTCGGTCATTTGTTGCGCGGGATGTCGGCGCGGGCGCGGGCGGTGGAATTGTTTGCTCGGCTCGGGGTGTGGGACACCGAGGCGAACAGTGGCATCCTGATTTACGTGCAGCTCATCGACCGACGTGTCGAAATGCTGGCCGATCGCGGCATTGCCGCGCGGGTACCGCAGGAAAAATGGGACGAAGTCTGCCGTCGCATGGAAACGGCCTTCCGGCTCAAGGCCTACCGGCGGGGGGCGCTGGAGGCGGTCGATGACGCGACGCGGCTGCTGGCACTGCATTTCCCCTCGCGCAGCGACACTCCCGACGAACTGCCGGATCGTCCACTGGTCTTGTAGCTTCTAGTGCGGATCGTCGTCGAGATGGGCGACGTCGTCGTACTCGTGCTGATTGGCCTCGAATCGCCGCTGGACCAGCCACATCGCACCGATGACGAAAAGACCGAAGAGCACGATGATCCAGTTGATCGAAAGCTGGCGGTACACCAGCAAGGAATACACCGTGGTCATCACCAGAATGGACAGGTTCTCGTTGAAATTCTGCACGGCGATGGAATGTCCGGCGCCCATCAGGATATGACCGCGATGCTGGAGCAGGGCGTTCATCGGCACCACGAAGAAGCCCGACAGTCCGCCGACGAGGACCAGCATGGGCACGGCGAGCCAGGTGCTGCGCACGCCGATCATCAGTATGACGACGACACCCATCGCGATGCCCAGAGGAATTACCCGCACCGACTTGCGCAGGGTGATCAGGCGTGCCGCGAGCACGGCGCCGAGGGCGACGCCGACGGCCACTACGCCCTGCAGCTGGCTGGCATGGGAGAGATCGAGGCCGAGCGCGGTTTTTGACCAGTCGATGACGATGAACTGCAAAGTCGCCCCGGCGCCCCAGAACAGGGTGGTCACCGCCAACGAGATCTGGCCGAGACGGTCGCGCCAGAGCAGGCGCAGGCAGTGGAAAAACTCGTGAAACAGGAACACCGGATTTTTCTTCAACGGCTTGTGGTCGACCCCGGTGTCCGGCACGTAGAGATTGAACAGGGCAGCGACCAGATAGAGCGCGCCGATGATGGCCAGATTCATTTCGGCGGTGGTGTCGATGCCGGTATCGATCAACGGCAGGTCGAAGGCCAGCAGACGGTGCGCGACATGAGGCTCGATCAGCACGCCGCCGAGCACCACGCCGAGAATGATGGCCGCCACGGTGAGTCCCTCGATCCAGCCGTTGGCGACGACCAGCAGGCGGTGCGGCAGGTATTCGGTGAGGATGCCGTACTTGGCCGGCGAGTAGGTGGCCGCGCCCAGACCGACCACGGCATAGGCCACCAGCGGGTGTACGTCGAAGAACATCAGCGCGCAGCCGGCGAGTTTGATGCCGTTGCTGATGAACATCACTCGCCACTTCGGCATCGAGTCGGCAAAGGCGCCGACGAAGGCGGCGAGGACGACGTAGGAAATGGTGAAGGAGGTTTTCAGCAGGGGCGCATACTCGGACGGTGCCTGCATGTCACGCAGGATGGCGATGGCGGCAATCAGCAGGACGTTGTCGGCGAGCGCGGAAAAGAACTGCGCCGCCATGATGATGTAAAAACCGAGAGTCATGAGCCGGGCCGGATGCGGAAAACCGCCGGGGCCGAAGTTTTCGAGTTGTCGGTTTATATCATGAAAGCCCTGACCGGCGGATGACAGTCCCCGGACGTGGTTTTGTGTTCCAATAACGGCCGGCATGAAGCCTTTCCCGCGAGTCATTGCTCGCTTGCCACGCGCCATCGCTTTGCATTTGCCAACCTCTTTCTTTTGCCGCCATGTCCCTTTCCGCCCGCCCCATCCGCGCCCGTTTCGATGCGGCGGCACTGCGCCACAACCATGCCGTTGCCCGCCGCCATGCCGGCGCTGCCCGATTGTGGAGCGTGGTCAAGGCCAATGCCTATGGCCATGGCTTGTTGCGCGTGGCTACGGCCCTGCGCGAGGTGGCCGACGGCTTCGCCCTGCTCGAACTTGAAGGCGCGATCGCCCTGCGCGAGGCCGGCTTTCGCCAGCCGATCCTGCTGCTCGAAGGCTTCTATCGACCGGCCGAGCTGCCGCTGATCGCCCGCTACCAGCTGATCCCCGCCCTGCATTGCGCGGATCAGGTCGGGGCGCTCGTTGCCGCCCGCCTGCCGCAGCCTCTGCCGGTGGTACTCAAGCTCAACACCGGGATGAACCGGCTCGGCCTCGATCCCGGAGAATTCCCGCTTGCCCTCGAACGGCTCGCCGCCAGTGGCGCCACGTCCGAGATTTCATTGATGACCCATTTCGCTTGCGCCGACGAGCCAGCCGGCATCGCCGCGCAGATGCAGCGGTTGCAGGCGATGACCGCCGGTTTGCGACTGCCGCCGAGGTCACTGTCGCTGGCCAATTCGGCGGCGTTGCTGCGTTATCCGGAAAGTCTCCAGCCGGCCGAAGGTGGCGGAGAAAACTGGGCACGGCCAGGGCTGATGCTGTACGGGGCCTCGCCCTTCGCACCGGCGCAAAGCGCGGCGGTCCTCGATCTGCGTCCGGTGATGACGCTGGAAGCCGATCTCGTCGCCGTGCGCGAAATCGCCGCCGGGGAAGCGGTCGGCTATGGCGGCGCCTTCGTTGCCGAGCACCCGACGCGCATCGGCATCGTGGCCTGCGGTTATGCCGACGGTTATCCGCGCCATGCGCCGAGCGGCACGCCGGTGGCGATCAAAGGCCGGCGCGTGCCGCTTATCGGCCGGGTGTCGATGGACAAGCTGTGCGTCGATCTGACCGGCTGCGAAAAAGTCGGCGTTGGTGATACGGCGACCCTGTGGGGCGGGATGGCCGGAAACGATGTGCCGGTCGAGGAAGTTGCCGCGACTGCCGGCACCATTGCCTACGAGCTGATGTGCGGCCTCGCCGCGCGGGTTCCCGTGCTGGATACGGAGTAGCCGATGGCCAAAGCGAAAAGCGTTTTTTCCTGCACCGAATGCGGCGCCAGCGCACCCAAGTGGCAGGGCCAGTGTCCGGGCTGCGGACAGTGGAACACGCTGGTCGAGGCGGTGATCGAAGCGGCCACGCCGGCAGGACGCAGCTTCGCGGCGCTGAGCGGCGCCCCGCAGGGCGTGCAGACGCTTTCCGGCATTCGCCCGCGGGAGGAGTCGCGGCAGCCAACCGGGATCGAGGAGTTCGATCGCGTGCTCGGTGGCGGCCTGGTATCCGGCGGCGTGGTGCTGATTGGCGGCGATCCGGGCATCGGCAAGTCGACCCTGCTCTTGCAGGCGCTTTCCCGGATGAGTCAGGCGCGTCGCCGCGCGCTTTACGTCAGCGGCGAGGAATCCGGCGAGCAGGTCGCCCTCCGCGCGCAGCGCCTGCAGCTCGAAGCCGGCGAGATGCAACTGCTGGCCGAGATCAACCTGGAAAAAATACTCGCCACCCTGAGCTCGCTGCGCCCGGAAGTCGCGGTGATCGACTCGATCCAGACCGTCTGGTCGGACGTGCTGCAATCCGCTCCCGGCTCGGTGGCCCAGGTGCGCGAATGCTCGGCGCAGCTGACGCGCTTCGCCAAGCAAAGCGGCACCACCATCATCCTCGTCGGCCACGTGACCAAGGACGGCGCGCTGGCCGGGCCGCGTGTACTCGAACATATCGTCGATACCGTGCTCTATTTCGAAGGCGACACGCACTCCAGTTTCCGCCTGGTGCGGGCCTTCAAGAACCGCTTCGGCGCGGTGAATGAACTGGGTGTGTTCGCCATGACCGACAAAGGTCTGCGCGGCGTATCCAACCCGTCGGCGCTGTTCTTGTCGCAACATGCCCAGGCTGTCTCCGGCTCCTGCGTTCTGGTCACCCAGGAAGGCACGCGCCCGTTGCTGGTCGAAATCCAGGCTCTGGTCGATACCGCCTTTGGCAATCCGCGCCGGCTTTCCGTCGGCCTCGAACAAAACCGGCTGGCGATGCTGCTCGCCGTCCTGCATCGGCATGCCGGCGTGGTTTGCTCCGATCAGGATGTCTTCGTCAATGCTGTCGGCGGGGTCAAGATCACCGAGCCGGCGGCTGATCTGGCGGTGCTGCTGGCCATCGTCTCCTCGCTGAAAAACAAGCCCCTGCCAGCCAAACTGGTGGTCTTCGGCGAGGTGGGCTTGGCCGGCGAAATCCGCCCCGCGCCACGCGGCCAGGAGCGCCTCAAGGAAGCCGCCAAGCTCGGCTTCACCCGCGCCATCGTGCCCAAGGCCAACGCCCCCAAACAACCGATCGCCGGCCTCACCGTGGTGCCCGTCGAACGCATCGAACAGGTGATCGAGGCGGTACGCGAGTGAAAGGTCGCTCGCTCCTCCTCGCCCTGCGCATGCTCTGGCGCGATCTGCGCGCCGGGGAGCTGACCATGCTGGGGCTGGCGATGGTGCTCGCGGTGGCGGCGCTTTCCAGTGTCGATTTTCTCGCCGACCGGATGGAGCAGGCCTTGCAGCGCGAGGCGCACCAGCTCCTGGGCGGCGATCTGCTGCTCACCGCCGATCACCCGTGGCGCGAGTCCTTCCGCGAACACGCCCGCGCCGAGGGGTTGCGCCTGGCCGAAAGCGTGACCTTTCCCAGCATGGTGCAGGTAGCGGCGGGAGGGGACAGGGAAGGGGGCGGGGAAGGGGGCGCACCGGCGACCCAACTGGTCGAGATCAAGGCGGTGTCGAAGGACTATCCCTTGCGCGGCGCCCTGCGTCTGGCGCCGACGTTGAACGCGGCGGATCAGGCCACGGCGGAGATTCCCGCGCATGGCCATGCCTGGGCCGACGAACGGCTGACGACGACGCTGAATCTGGCGCGCGGTTCGCGCCTGGCGTTGGGGCAGATGCAGGTCACGGTCGATGCGGTGCTGACCCTGGAGCCGGATCGCGGCATCCAGCTTTTTGCCATCGCGCCGCGGCTGCTGATCGATCTCGCCGATCTGCCGCGAACCGGCTTGCTGCAAGCCGGCAGCCGGGCAAGCTACCGGCTGCACCTGGCCGGCGAGCCGGCGGCGGTGGCCCGCTTCCAGCGCTGGGCCGAGACGAGCCTCGGTCGCGGCGAGAAGATCGAGAGCCTCGATAACGCCCGGCCGGAGGTTCGCAACCTGCTCGAACGCGCGCAGCGCTTCCTGCGTCTGGCTTCGCTGCTTGCGGTGGTGCTGGCGGCGGTGGCGGTGGCGCTGGCCAGCGAGCGGTTCCTGCGGCGTCATCTCGATGGCTGCGCGGTGATGCGCACGCTGGGTGCGCAGCAGTCGCAACTCGTCGCAATCTTTGGCAGCGAGTTTCTGATCTTCGGTCTGCTCGCCACCCTGCTTGGCGGCGCGCTGGGCTATCTGGTGCATCTGGGCTTGTTGCAGTTCGTCGGCGATCTGCTGCTCGCCGACGCCGGCCCGCAAAGCGGGATCCCCGGCGTGCAAGGCACATCCGCGCCGTCTTTCCGGCCGTGGCTGCATGGTTTCGCGGTGGGCATGACGCTGGTCGCCGGTTTTGTCCTGCCGCCGCTGATGCGTCTCAGGCACGCACCGCCACTGCGGGTGTTGCGCCGCGAAATGGAGGGAGTGGAAAGCACATCACTCGCCGCCTATGCGCTTGGCGGCGGGCTGCTCGCCGCGCTGATGGTATGGCTGGCGGGCGAGTTGCGGCTGGGGGCGATCGTGCTCGGCGGTTTCGTCCTCGCGCTGGTTTTCTTTGCCGCGATGGCGCGGGTGCTGGTGGCCGTGCTCGGCCGCTTTGCGTTGCGTACGCCGCGTACGCCGCGTGGCGGCGGTAACGGCTGGGGCTATGGCTTCCATCTGGGGCTCGCCAATCTGCGCCGGCATCTTTCGACGACCGTGGTGCAGGCGGTGGCCCTGGCGCTCGGGCTGACGGCCCTGCTGCTGTTCGTCGTGGTGCGTGGCGATTTGCTGGCGAGCTGGCAGCGGCGCGTTCCGCCCGATGCGCCGAACCGTTTCGTGATCAACATCCAGCCCGATCAGCGTGCCGCCATCGCCGACTTTTTCCTCGCTTACGGCCTGCCGGCGCCAAGTCTGGCACCGATGGTGCGTGGCCGCCTGGTGGCGGTCAATGGGCAGCCGATCACCGCTCAAAGCTATGCCGACGAACGTGCCCAGCGGCTGGTCGATCGTGAATTCAACCTGTCCTGGGCGGCCGAACTGCCGGCCGGCAACCGCATCAGTGCCGGGCGCTGGCCGGGGGCCAGGGCGGTGGCCGAGTTCTCGGTCGAACAGGGACTGGCCGAGACGCTCGGCTTGAGGCTTGGCGATCGTCTCGAATACGATATTGCCGGACAGCATCTGGCGGCGCCGGTCACCTCGTTGCGTGCGCTGGACTGGGATTCGATGCGGGTCAATTTCTTTGTCATGGCTCCGCCGGGCCAGCTCGATGGCGCGCCCACCACGTTCATCACCAGTTTTTACCTGCCGCCGGAGCGTGGCCGATTCATTCCGCAGCTGATTCAGGCGTTCCCCAATCTGACGGTGATCGATGTCGCGGCCGTGTTGCGCCAGCTCGATGCCACGCTCGACCAGGTGGTGCATGCGGTGCTGCTGGTTTTCGGTTTTGCCGTGCTGGCGGGGCTGGCCGTGCTGGTGGCGGCGCTACTGGCGGGCAGCGACGAGCGGCGGCAGACGCTGGCCATCCTGCGCGCCCTGGGCGCGCGACGGCGGCAGCTGACGGCGGCGCTGATTGCCGAATTTTTTCTGCTCGGCGGACTGGCCGGCACGCTGGCCGGCGTGGCGGCGAGCCTGATGGGCTGGAGCCTGGCGCAGTTCGTCTTTCATCTCGACTACCTGCCGCACGGCGAGCTGGTGCTGATCGGGGCGCTGGCCGGCGGACTGCTCACGGTGTTCGCCGCCTGGTGGACGCTTTCGCCACTGCTGCGACAGCCGGCGATCGAAGCCCTGCGGGCGTGATTCAGACGTGATCTTCTGCGTTCGGCGCCGCCGGGCGCCGGGTTCGCCGTGCTAAAATTTTGCCTTTCCCGCTGTCATTCGACACTGGCTTTTCCTGCGGTTCTGACGGTCAATTTCATGGAGTAGAACAATGCCGGTCGTCGTCACCCTGCCCGATGGTTCGCAACGCGAGTTCGCCCGGCCGCCGACGGTGGCCGAGGTCGCCGCCTCGATCGGCGCCGGGCTGGCCAAGGCAGCGCTGGCCGGGCGGGTCGACGGTCTGCTGGTGGATACGTCGTGCCGCATCGAGCAGGACGCGCATCTGGCCATCGTCACCGACAAGGACGCCGACGGACTGGAAATCATCCGGCATTCCACGGCGCATCTTCTGGCCTATGCCGTGAAGGAACTGTTCCCCGAGGCGCAGGTGACCATCGGTCCGGTGGTCGACAACGGCTTCTACTACGATTTCGCCTGCAAGCGTCCGTTTACGCCGGAAGACCTGGCGGCGATCGAGAAACGCATGGCGGAACTGGCGAAGCAGGATTTTCCCGTCGTCCGCGAGGAGTGGGCGCGCGATCAGGCGGTGGAATTTTTCGAATCGATTGGCGAGCATTACAAGGCCGAGCTGATTGCCGCGATTCCGCCGGACCAGGTGATCAGCCTGTACCGCAAAGGCGACTTCGTCGATCTGTGTCGCGGACCGCATGTGCCTTCGACCGGCAAGCTCAAGGTGTTCAAGCTGATGAAGGTGGCCGGCGCCTACTGGCGCGGCGACCAGAAAAACGAACAGTTGCAGCGGATTTACGGCACCGCCTGGGCGAAGAAGGAAGACCTCGAAGCCTATCTGCATCTGCTCGAGGAAGCCGAGAAGCGCGACCACCGCAAACTCGGCCGGCAACTCGATCTGTTCCATCTGCAGGAAGAGGCGCCGGGCCTGGTGTTCTGGCATCCGCACGGGTGGACGGTCTGGCAGGAAATCGAGCAATACATGCGCGCGGTCTATCGCGACAATGGCTACCAGGAGGTGCGCTGCCCGCAGATTCTGGACAAGAGTCTGTGGGAAAAGTCGGGGCACTGGGAACATTACAAGGACAACATGTTCACTACCGCCTCGGAAAATCGCGACTATGCGGTCAAACCGATGAATTGCCCGGGTCATGTGCAGATTTACAACATGGGCGTGCGCTCCTACCGCGATCTGCCGCTGCGCTATGGCGAATTCGGCTCCTGCCATCGCAACGAGCCCTCGGGCGCGCTGCACGGCGTGATGCGGGTGCGCGGCTTCACCCAGGACGACGGCCATATCTTCTGCACCGAGGATCAGATCGAGGCCGAGGTGGTGGCCTTCAACCGACTGGTGCAGAAGGTCTATGCCGATTTCGGCTTCACTGACGTGGCGGTCAAGATCGCCCTGCGGCCGGAGGGGCGGGTCGGTTCCGAGGAAGTCTGGGACAAGGCCGAGGCGGCCCTGCGCGACGGCCTCTCCGCTTCCGGGCTGGAATGGACGGAGCTGCCGGGCGAGGGCGCCTTCTATGGCCCCAAGATCGAATTTCATATCAAGGACGCCATCGGCCGTTCCTGGCAGTGCGGCACCATGCAGGTGGATTTCTCGATGCCGGCGCGGCTGGGCGCGGAGTATGTCGGCGAGGACAACAGCCGCCACACGCCGGTCATGCTGCATCGGGCCATCCTCGGATCGCTCGAGCGGTTCATCGGCATCCTCATCGAAAATCATGCCGGTGCGCTGCCGTTGTGGCTGGCGCCGGTGCAGGTGGTGGTGGCCAATATTTCGGAAGCGCAGGACGATTACGCCGCGCAAATCACACAAATGTTGCGCGCGGCCGGCCTGCGCGTCGAGAATGATTTGCGCGGCGAAAAAATTAACTATAAAATACGAGAACATAGTGTTTTGAAACGGCCTTACATTGTTGTTGTCGGCGACAAGGAAAAGGCCGCCGGGTTGGTCGCGTTGCGTGCCCGTGGCAATCAGGATCTCGGGCAGATGTCTCCCCAAGCCTTGATTGAACGTTTGCTGCATGAGAAAGGCAGCAAGGGCGGGGGTGTCGTTGCGGCCTGATTTAATTTTTATGGAGATTTGAACCATCGCTCAGGAAAAATCGCAGCGTCTCAATGACGAAATTACCTCTCCCGAAGTACGGCTGGTCGGGGAGGGGGGTGAGCAGTTAGGGATCGTCCCGATTCGTCAGGCGCTGGCGCTGGCCGAGGAGGCCGGTCTGGATCTGGTGGAAATTGCTCCCGCCGCCGTGCCACCCGTCTGCAAGATCATGGACGTCGGCAAGTTCAAGTATCAGGAAGCGAAGCGGGCACACGAGGCAAGGCAGAAGCAGAAGCAGGTACAGGTCAAGGAAATCAAGTTTCGCCCGGGTACGGACGAGAACGATTACCAGATCAAGCTGCGCAATGCGACGAAGTTCCTCGGCGAGGGTGACAAGGCGAAGATCACGCTGCGTTTCCGGGGCCGCGAAATGGCGCACCAGGAACTCGGCATGCGCATGCTGGAGCGAATCAAAGCCGATCTCGAGCAGCAGGCGATGGTCGAGCAGTTTCCCCGGATGGAAGGACGGCAGCTCGTCATGGTGCTCTCGCCCTCGAAGAAAAAGCAGCACTGAAACGGTTGGCAGAATTTCCCTCGGGTACGCAAGTACGCGGGGGCAAGAAGTGATGGCGGGTCATCAAGCGTTCCCGAGGCGGGAAACACCTGGCTGTCATGCAATAGGGAGATCTTCGATGCCGAAGATGAAGACCAAGAGCGGGGCCAAGAAGCGCTTTATCGTGCGCGCTTCCGGCAGCATCAAGCGCTCGCAGGCGTTCAAGCGCCACATTCTCACCAAGAAAACGACCAAGACCAAGCGCCAGTTGCGCGGCATGCTTACGGTCCATGCGTCCGATGTCAAATCCGTTCGCGCCATGTTGCCGAACGCTTAAGGAGAACGGACCATGCCAAGAGTCAAACGTGGAGTAACGGCGCACGCGCGCCACAAGAAGATTCTCAAGCTGGCCAAGGGCTATCGCGGCCGGCGCAGCACGGTCTATCGCATCGCCAAGGAAGCGGTGATGAAGGCCGGGCAGTATGCCTACCGTGACCGCCGCCAGCGCAAACGCCAGTTTCGTGCCCTGTGGATCGCCCGGATCAATGCCGGCGCCCGCGAGCTGGGCCTGAAGTACAGCACGCTGATGAACGGCCTGAAGAAGGCTTCGATCGAAGTCGATCGCAAGGTGCTGGCGGATCTGGCCGTGTTCGACAAGCCGGCGTTCGCTGCCCTGGCCAACCAGGCGCGGACGCATCTATCGGCCTGACCGGCGGGTAGGTGTTCGGGAAAGGAGGCCCAGAGGTGTTTGGGGCCTCCTTTTTGTTCAGCGACGGCGAGGTCGATGCAGGCCTGTTCCCGGCCCTGGCCGGGCGCCAGGTTTTTCAATGACACCTGTGTAATTTTTCAATCTGGTCTTTTTGGCAGCTCTCGATTATCGATGGATACCCTGGATCAACTCGTCAGTTCTGCGGTGAGCGACTTTGCCGCCGCGACCGAGTCCGCGCGACTGGAAGATGCCAAGGCGCGCTATCTGGGCAAGGAGGGGGCGCTGACCGTGCTGCTCAAGGGGCTGGGCAAGCTGCCTGCCGACGAGCGCAAGGTCGCCGGTGCGGCGATCAACCTCGCCAAGGAACGCATCGAGTCGGCGCTGGTGGCACGCCGCGAAGCGCTCAAAAATGCGCAACTCGAAACGCAGCTGGCCGCCGAAGCCCTCGATGTCACCTTGCCCGGTCGTGGCATGCCGCGCGGCAGCCTGCACCCGGTGACACGCAGCCTGGAACGCATCGAAGCGCTCTTTCGCTCGATTGGTTTCGAGGTTGCCGACGGCCCCGAGATAGAAACCGACTGGCATAATTTCACGGCCCTCAACACGCCGGAAAATCATCCCGCGCGCTCGATGCATGACACCTTCTATCTGCGGGACGAGGAGGGCAGGGTGGCGGAAGACGTTCTGCTGCGTACCCACACCAGCCCGGTGCAGATTCGTACCATGCTGGCGCATGCCGAACGCCACAAGCATCTCGACCGCTTGCCCGAACTGCGTGTGATCTGCCCCGGTCGCGTGTATCGGGTCGATTCGGATGCCACGCATTCGCCGATGTTCCATCAGGTCGAGGGCCTGTGGATCGGCGAACAGGTCAGCTTCGCCGATCTGAAGGGCGTCGTCGCCGATTTTCTGCGTCGTTTCTTCGAGTCCGATGACCTGAAGGTGCGCTTTCGCCCCTCCTTCTTTCCGTTTACCGAGCCTTCGGCCGAAATCGACGTGGCCTTCATGAGCGGCCCGCTCGAAGGCCGCTGGCTGGAGATCGCAGGTTGCGGCATGGTGCATCCGAATGTGCTGCGCTTTGGCGGCTTCGACCCGGAGAAATACACCGGGTTTGCCTTCGGCATGGGGCCGGACCGGCTGACCATGCTGCGTTACTCGATTCCGGATTTGCGCCTGTTCTTCGAAGGCGACCTGCGTTTCCTGTCCCAATTTCACTGACCGTTACCCTTCCATCGCGTCATGCAATTTTCCGAATCCTGGCTGCGCAACCTGTGCAACCCGCCTTTGACGACCGAGGTGCTGTGCCATACCCTGACCATGGCCGGCCTCGAGGTCGAGGAGTGCCGTTCCGCCAGCGCCGACTTTTCCAATGTCGTCGTCGGGCGCATCCTGACCGCCGAGAAGCATCCCGATGCCGACAAGCTGAAACTCTGCTCGGTCGATACCGGTGCCGGCGGCATCCTGCAGATCGTCTGTGGCGCGCCGAATGCCGCTGCCGGTCTGCTCGTTCCCTGTGCAATGGTTGGCGCGAAATTGCCCGGCATCGAGATCAAGAAGGCCAGGGTACGTGGCATCGAGAGCTTCGGCATGCTCTGTTCGGCGCGCGAGTTGGGTCTCTCCGACGATCAGGGCGGCCTGTTGGTCTTGCCGGCCGATGCTCCGCCAGGCATGGATGTGCGTCAGTACCTCGATCTCGACGACAAACTGCTTACCCTCAAACTGACGCCGAACCGTGCCGACTGCCTGTCGCTGGTCGGCATCGCACGCGAAGTCGCGGCGCTGACCGGTGCGCCGCTGACCTTGCCCCGCATCGGGCCGGTCGCCGCAGTGCATGACGAGACGCGTGCCGTCGTGCTCGACGCACCGGCTGCCTGCCCGCGCTACTGCGGCCGCATCGTGCGTGGTGTGAATGCGCAGGCGCCGACACCTGACTGGATGAAGCAACGCATCGAGCGCTGCGGCGTCCGTTCGATCTCCGCGCTGGTCGACGTCACCAACTATGTGATGCTCGAACTTGGCCAGCCATTGCATGCTTTCGACGATGCACAACTGGCCGGCGCGATCCATGTGCGCTATCCGCAGCCTGGCGAGCAACTGCTGCTGCTCAACGAGCAGACTGTCACGCCCACTGCCGACACCCCACTGATCGCCGATGAGGCCAAACCGCTGGCACTGGCAGGCATCATGGGTGGCGAGCATTCGGGGATCAGCGAGATGACGACCGACCTGTTTCTCGAGAGCGCTTTCTTCGCGCCTGATGCCATTGCCGGCAAGGCACGTGCGCTCGGCTTCTCCTCGGATTCCTCCTATCGCTATGAGCGCGGCGTCGACTTCGAACTGCAACGCCAGGCCATCGAGCGCGCGACGCAATTGATCATCGAAATCTGCGGCGGCCGGCCCGGCCCGGTGGTCGAAGCCGTCGCGTCGGCACAGTTGCCGGCGCGTACGCCGGTGTGCCTGCGCATGGACCGTGCCGCCAAAGTGCTGGGCATCGCACTCTCCACCGACCAGATTGAAAAGCTTATTTCCGGCCTGGGCTTTTCCTACCGGCACGAGGCCGATCAACTTCTGGTGACGCCGCCATCGCATCGTTTCGATATCGCCATCGAAGAGGACCTGATCGAGGAAATCGCCCGCCTGCACGGCTATGACAACATTCCGGCACTCCCGCCCGTGGCGCGAACGGCGATGATGCCGGTCAGCGAAACGAGTCGCACACCCATGCAGTTGCGCCGTCTGGCCGCGGCACGCGACTACCATGAGGTGGTGACCTACAGCTTCGTCGATGCCGCCCGGGAACGCGACTTCGCCGCCGTCGCCCGGCCGATCGTACTGGCCAACCCGATTGCCAGTCAGATGAGCGTGATGCGCTCCACGCTGATCGGCGGACTGATCGACACGCTGGTGACCAATCGCAAACGGCAAACCGAGCGCGTGCGAATTTTCGAGCTTGGACGGTGTTTTCTGCGCGAGCCGGCAGGAACTCCCGTCGCTGGCTTTGCCCAGCCCTTGCGTCTGGCGGGACTTGCCGCCGGACTTGCCGCCCCCGAACAATGGGGCCTGCCCTCGCGCAAGATCGATTTTTACGATGTCAAGGCCGATGTCGAGGCGCTGCTGGCACCCCGTCGCGCCGAATTTCAGCGGATCGAGCACCCGGCGTTGCATCCTGGCCGTTGTGCCAACGTGAATCTCGATGGTCGCTCGATCGGGGTAGTGGGGGAACTGCATCCACGCTGGGTACAGAAATACGAGTTGGGCTCGGCACCGGTCGTCTTCGAACTGGAGGCGAACGCATTGCTGGCAACGCCATTTTCGGCCTACGAAGAAGTTTCACGCTTCCCTGCGGTGGTCCGTGACCTCGCCCTGGTCATTGCCCAGGAGCAGGTGGCGGAGCCGGTCTTGTCCGCCTTGCGGGCCATTGCGCCGGCCATCGTGCAGGAGATCATCCTGTTCGATGTGTATCATGGAAAAAATCTTGGTGAGATGAAAAAGAGTCTTGCTTTTCACATAGTTATGCAAGATACTGAACGGACTCTCGAAGAAGCTGAAGTAGACTCTGCAATTGCGCTACTGCTTACCGTGGCGCAGGAAAAATTTGGCGCCAGCTTGCGCTGAACTGGATTTTGGAGCAGGTATGACATTGACAAAAGCGGAACTCGCCGACCTCCTTTTCGAAAAGGTGGGCCTCAACAAGCGCGAGGCGAAAGACATGGTGGAGGCTTTTTTTGACGAGTTGCGCAATGCGCTGGAAAGCGGCGATGGCGTCAAGCTTTCCGGCTTCGGCAACTTCCAGCTGCGCGACAAACCGCAACGTCCGGGGCGCAATCCGAAGACCGGCGAAGAGATTCCGATTTCAGCCCGCCGGGTCGTCACCTTCCACGCCAGCCAGAAACTAAAGGCCGCGGTCGAGGAGTTCTCTCGTGGCAACAGCGAACACTAGTCGCGTCGACCTGCCACCCATTCCAGCCAAGCGCTACTTCACCATCGGCGAGGTGAGCGAGTTGTGCGGCGTCAAGCCGCACGTGCTGCGCTACTGGGAGCAGGAATTTACCCAGCTGCGCCCGGTCAAGCGACGCGGCAACCGGCGTTATTACCAGCACCATGAAGTGCTGCTGGTGCGGCGTATCCGCGACCTGCTGTATCAGGAAGGCTTCACCATCAGCGGCGCGCGCCATCGACTGGGCGAGAACACCGAAAAACCTGGCGGCAACGGGAACGAGACCTTTTCCGTTGCCGAGGATTCGCCGGCGAGTTCCATGCACCGCGAGTTGTCCTCGATTATCGATTTCCTGCACTCGACCTAGGGCCGTTGCCCCATTCCTTGCTATAATTTGCGCTCGTCGGGGCGTGGCGCAGCCTGGTAGCGCACTTGCATGGGGTGCAAGGGGTCGCGAGTTCGAATCCCGCCGCCCCGACCAGTAATACCAAGGGTTTTCGGTTAATCGCCGGAAACCCTTTTTCATTGCACCATCTATTTCCGTGAATTGCCCCATACAGGCGGCAACGCTTGAGCCCTCGCATCGGACGCTCACCGTATCGCCAGCGCCGACTATCGGGACGACCGGGGGGGCATCAAGCGGCAGGCGGGGTGATGTTAAGGGAACCCGACGACTACGCGCTCACGCATGCGCCCGGTGTTCATGGTCAGTTGAACGATGCGCGGCTAAAGGGTAAATCGCCAGCGATTGAACCCCTAATTCCGCGCGTCCGCGCCTTCACTGCATGGCGCAATGGTGTGCTTCGCTCCGCTGGCGCTTCGCTGTCAGGGTCATTTCTTGCTCGATAGTGCAATCGCCTGGTCTACCTTCTTTCGAAAGTCGCTTGCTAAGAAACCGTAGGCCATCTTTTTGATCTTCTCAAATTCCTTGTCGAATATCTTCTTGCCTTCGACTACCTGTGAAATTCGAGGCTTCGCCAGCATATCAATTTTCTGTCCTAGAAATTCGCACTTGCCACCGGCATTCTTGGTAATGAAGAAAAATTCTTTGGTCTTGAAATTAAGGCTCAACGACACAGTCCGGCAGCTATCCGGTTTGCTGGGGTACTCCGCATCGATGGTATCGTTTGCCCAGCGCGTGACGTTGTAATACGCGGTACTGTCGATCATTACCTGATACTGCTGCGCCCATGATTTCTCGTCCGGCAGTACGAGCATGACTTGCTGCACTTCGCAAGTATTCTCGGACTTGAAGCATTTGATCTTGTTGTGATTGATGGGCCACGCGATCCTGTCATCCAAAATGGTGACTGTCCCTTCGACCGTGCCGTAATCATCTGTCTTGGAACTGCTGAAACTATATGGGAAGGAAACATCCGCCAGATTCTGCAAGCCAGAGCGATATTCAAGTTGATGGATTTGATATACCGTTAGCACCCCCGTCGGTGGGTCTCCTAGATCAGCTTGAAAGGCTCTAACTGCCGACTTGTAATCATGGATGCCTGGGTACATCAGTAGATTAAGCTGCATGCTGAAAAGTAGCTCTGAGTCGACTGCAAGCCCTTTTTGTGCGGCGAATATGTACGCCATAGGCATCACGCTTTTACGCTGCTGCTCGGGCATGTCGCTAACTTGTTTTGGCGTGTAGTTGCGATACTTGGTCATCGCCGCCTCGTCGGCTCTAACTGACGTTACCAAAGTCGCAATAATCAATAGCAACAATACAGTATGCAATTTCACTTTTCACCCCTTACTATTTGTGCCGCCACTCCCAAGGTGGCATAGGGTCTGCATCAGTCCACAGCCCTCGCCTTACCGCCTTCGCTTCGTCCTGAATCGCATATAGCGACTTGTCAGTGACGTACTTATCATAAGCCCATGCCGCGCCGCACTTGCTCAGTGTTGGCGTCTACCCCGTCGCATGTCACCCGTGCCAGCGTTCGCCCGTAGCGGTCTTTCCCCTTGTCGTCCAGGGTGGCGGTCTTGCCAAAGCACCTATCGGAAAGAGACTGCTTCGACTTGTTGCCGAATGCCTGCGCTTTCTCGGGAGCGTCGATTTCGACTAGGCGGATTTGATCTGCTCATGGTCATGCAGAACCGTCAGAGTGTCGCCGTCAGCAACTGCTACAACCTTGCCGGTGATTCCGGCATGGGCAGCGGTAGCGGCGCAAAACAGAATGACCAGATGCGCGGTGGTTCGCATTTAGTTAGCCGCAAACCCGATCTTGAACAGCCCCAGCACGAAGCCGACGTAATAGAACAGCCCGGTATTGGGCTCTCCGATGATATAGACGCTGTCGAAGAACAGATAACCAATCAGGGAGAACTCAAAAATTAGCCCATGCCAGAAACCAGAAAAGAACCCGTAAGGCTCGTAGACGCCAACATAGTGATGGGCGCAACCGGATAGCAATATAACCAAGACCAAAACTAGCGCAGCCTTTCCAATCGGATAGCGTCGCATTCTGGTTGCCCCTTCAAGCAATTTGACTGCCATTGTGCCGCCCCCTTTTTTCGGCAATTATGCACCTGACAAGCCACGCCACCATATCTTTCTCGGGCGGCCATTTTCGCCGTATCGCCAGCGCCGACTTTTTGGGGAGCCCCATCGGGGCGGACGGGAGCGAGGCTGCCGAGGCTGCCGAGGCGGGAACGAGCAACGCAGTGCGAGCCGCCGCAGGAAGACCCGCAGGGCGGGCGGGGGATCAACGCCACCTTGCGCGAGAGCGCCCGGATAGACTCACGCGCAGCGCCGATCAGGGGTTTGTCCAAGCCGGTGGCGCAAGACATAACAGACCATTACCCGAACCCGCAGGGCGCACCAGCGCCAGGCCACCAAGCGCAGCTTGAGCGGAGCGACTGGTCTGGTTTGGGTAATGCGCTGCTATGTTGAATCGCTTGCGATTTACCCCGGCCTGGCTGGGTGCAGTTGAGCAGAGCGAACTGACGGGCCTTTCGCTGGCCAACACGCCCCGGCATCGTAGCCGTCCGCTTCACCGCAGGTAAGCGACGGCGGGCCACGAAGCGCAGGACGGCGAGCGGCTTTTTGCTGACGGCGCAGACGGCGGGCAGTACGCGACCAAGCCAGCCAAGTGCGAAAGTCGGCGTTGGCGGCGACCGAAGGAAGTGCAGAGCAAGGCGGTTACCGAAGGCACAAAGCCGTGGCGCGGCCTTATCGCGCGACGGTGTGGTTCAGTACGTGATGCGGTAGCGACGGCGCGAGGCTTGTTGCAAGCACCGTGACGGAGCGGACCGAGATCAGGCAGGGAACAGAAACAGCAGTTCCGATTTCCGGTTCTGCAAGCCATCGCTGACAAACACGCCACCCTGCGGCAGGCCGGTGGCCGCATCCTTGTGGCGGTATTGCAGTGCCTTGATGCGGCTCGCGTAACGGCGCTTGATGAACTTGTCGCGCCCTTTGACATGCTTGCCGGTGATTTGCCCGGCGCAGTAGGTCGCCGTGGCCATCGGGAACAGCAGCGTCGAGCAGAGCAGGTCGGCGATTTGCAGCGGGACGTGGTTGTTGCTGTGGCCGAAGGTGGGTAGGTCGAGCACGCGGCGCATCGGGTCGCCCTTGGCGCGGTATTTCTGCGTGAAGATCGAATGCGATACCTGGGTGTTGAGCGCGGGCGTGCGCGAATCCGCCACCATGAAACCCGTGTCGTCGCGCCAATCGAGGAAGGCCGAGAAGTTGCGGCACGCGGCCTGGATCGAACTGGTATAGATCGCCCGGCTGTTGATCGGCTTGCCGATGCCCTTGACCCAGACCGTGGCAAACAGGCGTGCCTCGTTGGCGCGCAGCAGATCGAGGGTGGCGTCGATGAATTTCAGCGTGGCGTCGGCGTGTGCGCCGTGCTTGCGGATGGTCGAGCGCAGGTCCGAGCCTTTGATTTCGACCAGCACATCGTCAAGCTGATGATTGCCGTTGCCGAACTTGTTGGGGAAGTACTGGCGCTTGAGGTCGAGGAAGTCGAGCGTCAGGTTGCGCACCTTGGCGGCATCGACGATCAGGCCGACGATGACCAGCACCGGCTGGATGTCGGTTTGCGCGCCCGGCAGCGGAGTGGTGCAGCCGGCTTCGTCGATGTAGCAAAGGTAGGTCACAGGTACGTAAATGAGTCGCCAGAAATGACAACGGCCACTCAAAGGTGGCCGCTGGGCTGCCCGATCTTTCGATTGGCAGGTTGTGTCGCCAAGGTTGCCCTCGTTCGACAAGCCGACTTGCGCCGGAATGGTTCAAATCCTATCAAACTTCACCGACGCTGTCAAAAAAATTGACGGGGCAGCGGTACTCTGTTTTTGATGTGGGGCTGGATTATGTCGCCACTTTGCCACGTGATTTCAGTCTGACGATGTTCTTGTCGCCCCGCGTCAGCAGTTCGAGCCGTTCGCCCAGCAGCCGCCAGGCTTCACGTTTCTCGGCATCGTAGCTGTGGCGCTGATAGGTGCGTTTGACGCGACTTTCCTCGGTGTGGTTCAGGCTTTCTCGGCGACTTCGGGTATTCCCCTAGATCGAAGCATTTGATATCTGCACATCATTCAGTACGACAGCCTGAAGCAAGGCCAGGTTTCGGCGTTCTGGACGAGCTCCTGTTCAAATTATCGTTTTAGATTAGAGAAATAGTTTGAATTTGCCGAAACTACTGCATATAATCGACACACTAGTTTGAAATGAAAGGGATTTCATGCAGTCCCATCAGTTCATAAAATATGCATTTCGAATTCGTACGCGTTTGGGGGTGGTCGTCGATAATTTGATGATCCACGGGCGGGACGAATATGAGGCCGAGCACAAGCTGCGGCAGGTCTATCACGGCTGCCAGATTCTCGAGTGTACTTGCCACCATGGCGGAGTGCGCCTGCCGGTGACCAGCTTCGAGGAAGTCGCCAATCTCATTGTCCGCTGAACCCCGGACGGTTGTATTGACCGCGCCCGGGTGCGCGATCAGAGAAACCCGCAGTTCTTCAATTCATCTCTCAAGGCCAGATAGTCCAGTGCTCCGCGACTCGATGGGTTATGACTGAGAATGTCGCGTCCCAGAGAAGGTGCTTCGGCGACGGCCACGTTTTCCGAGATCACGGTGGCGCACAGTTCGCCGGAAAACTGCTGCTGCAGTTTGTCCTGAACGTCGAAGCTCATCTTGCGTCGCCGATCGAAGCGGGTCAGCAAATAGCGGCGTTCGATACGTCGTTTGAGTACCGGCTCCAGTACATCGAGGGTGTGTTCGATCTGCATGGCGCCGCGCATGGAAAGGTAGTCGGACGAAATGGGTACCAGGACCCGGTCGGCGGCGAAGATGGCGTTGAGCGAGAGTACACCGAGGAACGGGCAGCAGTCGATGATCGTCAGATTCTGGCCCTCCGTGCTTTCCATTGTCTGCAACCCGCTATTGAGTCGATTGAGAATCGCCGGGCCCTTGCCGAAAATCGAGTCGACCTTGATTAGTTCGGTATGCGCCGGTATCAGGCGCCCCAGCCCCGCCCAGGGCACGCTGAGCTCGGCCAGTGGCCGGTTGTCCTGATACAGGGCAAAAAGGCTGTTGCGGGCCTCGCCTGGCGGATTGCCGTGGATCGAACTGAGGTGAGCCTGTGGATCTAGGTCAATCAGCAGCAGCGAAGGCGATGCGCGATCCCTGGCCAATGCGGCCGCCAGATTGAGTGCCGTGGTCGTCTTGCCCACTCCGCCTTTCTGATTGAAAACCGCCACTCGCACTACCGGCGCCTCCATTTTTCTTTGGAACGTATGGTGGCGAGTATAGAGAGATTTGCCCTCGAAACAGATAGGGCCCGGATCGTCGATTGATCGGGCTCCATCCATCCGTAGGAGACGGGCAAAAAAATCCCAGCCGGTCAGGCTGGGATTCGTCCGGCCTCTTCGGTCAGATACTCAAAAACATCCAAATTCGAGAGGGGCTTGCCGCATCCGGGCACGTGGCTCAGGCTGCTTCGGCGCGGCTGGCGCGTTTGCGATCCTGTTCCTTGAGGTGACGTTTGCGGATGCGGATTGCTTTGGGTGTGATTTCCACCAGTTCGTCGTCGGCGATGAATTCGACGGCGGATTCGAGTGTCATCTGGATCGGCGGCACCAGGCGCACGGCCTCGTCCGTCCCCGAGGCGCGAACGTTGGTCAGTTGCTTGCCCTTGATCGGGTTGACCACCAGATCGTTGTCACGACTGTGGATGCCGATGACTATTCCTTCGTACAGCGGGTCACCCGGGCTGACGATCATGCGGCCGCGGTCCTGCAACTTCCACAAGGCGTAGGCGACGGCCGCGCCATCATCCTGGGAAATCAGCACGCCATTGCGGCGCTCGGCCATCGTTCCCGCCAGCGGGCCATAGTCATCGAAAATGTGGCTGGCCATCCCGGTGCCGCGGGTCAGGGTCAGGAATTCGCCCTGAAAGCCGATCAGGCCACGGGCGGGGATGCGGTATTCGAGGCGAACCCGGCCCTTGCCGTCCGGTTCCATGTTCTGCAGGTCGCCCCGGCGCCGGCCAAGTTCTTCCATGACCCCGCCCTGATGGCCTTCTTCCACATCGACGGTCAGCAGTTCATAGGGCTCGCATTTCTCGCCGTTGATTTCCTTGAACAGCACGCGTGGCCGCGAGACGGCCAGTTCATAGCCCTCGCGGCGCATGGTTTCGAGCAGGATGGTGAGGTGCAGTTCGCCGCGGCCGGAGACCAGGAAGACATCGGCATCATCGGTGTCTTCGACACGCAAGGCGACATTCGAGAGCAGTTCTTTCTGGAGCCGCTCGCGAATCTGGCGGCTGGTGACGAATTTGCCTTCCTTGCCGGCCATGGGCGAGGTATTGACCTGGAAATTCATGGTCAATGTCGGTTCGTCGATCACTAGTGGCGGCAAGCCGATCGGCGTGACCGGGTCGCAAACGGTGACACCGATGCCGACCTGCTCGATGCCGGTGACCAGAACGATGTCACCGGCCTCCGCTTCGGTGGCCTGCTCGCGCTCCAGGCCCTTGAACATCATGATCTGGCCGATTTTCGACTTGCCCTGCGGTTCGTCGCCGTAGAGTACGGCGACTTCCTGACCGGCCTTGAGGCGTCCCTGCGTGATGCGGCCGATGCCGATCCGGCCGACATAGCTGTTGTAGTCCAGCGAGCAGATTTGCAACTGCAACGGTTTGTCGGCATCGACATCCGGCTGCGGCACGTACTTGATGATGGCTTCATACAGCGGACGCATGTCGGTACCGGGTTTCGTGGCATCGAGCATGGCAAAACCATTCAGCGCCGAAGCGAAGACGACCGGAAAGTCGAGCTGTTCCTCGGTGGCGCCGAGTTTGTCGAACAGATCGAAGGTGTGGCTGATGACCCAATCCGGACGGGCACCGGGGCGGTCGATCTTGTTTACCACGACGATCGGCTTCAGGCCAAGGGCCAGTGCCTTGCGGGTGACGAAGCGGGTTTGCGGCATCGGGCCTTCGACGGCATCGACCAGTAGCAGCACGCCATTGACCATCGACAGCACGCGCTCGACTTCGCCGCCGAAGTCGGCATGCCCTGGAGTGTCAACGATGTTGATGTGGGTGCCTTCGTAATCGATTGCGCAGTTTTTCGACAGGATGGTGATGCCGCGTTCTTTCTCGAGGTCGTTCGAATCCATGACCCGCTCGGAGAGCGCCTGGTGTGCGGCAAAGGTTCCGGACTGGCGGAGCAATTGATCGACCAGCGTGGTCTTGCCATGGTCAACGTGGGCGATAATGGCGATGTTTCTGAGGGCGCGGGACATGGGCGTTGGGCAGGATGGTGCGGTGCATAAAGGGGGTGCATTCTAGCATGGCGGCAAGCCCTTCCGGCATCCACCCTATTTGAATTTTCAGGAGATTTTGATGCTTGGAATCATCGGTGGCAGTGGTTTGACGCAACTGGCCAATCTCGATGTGTCGCACCGCGAGATCGTGCGCACACCCTATGGCGAACCTTCGGGGCCGCTGACCTTCGGCCGTCTCGGTTGCCAGGACGTCGTCTTCATTGCCCGTCATGGCTACGGTCACATCATCCCGCCGCATCTGGTGAATTACCGTGCCAACCTGCATGCCATGCATTCCGTGGGGGTCAGGCGCATCGTTTCGGTGGCCTCGGTGGGTGGAATTCGCGCGGACATTGCTCCCGGCACACTGCTGGTTCCCCACCAGATCATCGATTACACCTGGGGACGGGAAATGACGTTCCAGTCGGGGATCGACGGTCCGGTGGTGCATATCGACTTTACGGAACCGTATGACACCGAGCTGCGTCAGCAGCTGCTAAGCGTCGCTGCGCAGGTCGGCGAAGCCGTCGTCGATGGCGCCGTATATGCCGCAACCCAGGGCCCCCGGCTCGAAACCGCGGCTGAAATCGACCGTCTGGAACGTGATGGGGTCGAGATCGTCGGCATGACCGGGATGCCGGAAGCTGCCCTGGCGCGCGAACTGGAACTGCCTTACGCGGCGCTGTGCGTGGTGGCCAACTGGGCCGCCGGGCGCGGAGATTCGGTGCATGGCATCCGTTTCGAGAGCCTCGAAGCCGTCCTCCAGCAGGCCATGGGACGGGTGCGGACGATGCTTGAAGCCTTGTGCAGTGTTTCCCGGCACAGCGGAGAAGGACCATGATCCGGCCAGTCTTGCGCATGGGGGACCCGCGGCTGTTGCAGGTTTCGCGGCCGGTCACCGACTTTGCCAATCCGGCGCTCGCCCGGCTGCTCGCCGACATGGAAGAGACGATGGCCTACCACGATGGCGCCGGGCTTGCCGCGCCGCAGATCGGGGTGGACCTGCGAGTGGTGATCTTCGGCATCGACGCCAATCCTCGCTATCCAGAGGCGCCGGCGGTGCCGCGAACGGTACTCATCAATCCGCAACTCACCTTTCCCGACGAGGAAGAGGAAGAGGGCTGGGAAGGCTGCCTCTCGGTGCCCGGCCTGCGCGGTGTCGTGCCCCGCCGCAAGCGTTTGCGCTACGCCGGTTTCGATGCCCAGGGACGGCGCTTCGAGCGCAGCGTCGAGGGTTTTCATGCCCGCGTCGTACAGCACGAATGCGATCATCTCGATGGCATTCTCTACCCGCTGCGGATGCGGGATTTCTCGCGCTTCGGTTTCGTCGAGGAATTGTTCGGCGAGAGCGCACCGCCGGAAGAATGAGCCGCCCCGAGCCGGGGATTACTGTCGCTCCGGCATGCGTACGACGAGGCCGTCGAGTTCGGGCGTGAGCCTGATCTGGCAGCCGAGCCGGCTGTTGGCCTCAAGGCTGGCCGCGGTGCCGGCGAGCATGGCCTCTTCGTCGTCGGCGATCGGTGGCAGGGCATGGTCGCTCTCGACATAGACATGACAGGTGGCGCAGGAGCAAAACCCGCCACAGGCGCCCTCGATGCCGGGCACGCCGTTGCCGGTGGCCAGCTGCATTACGGTTTCGCCTTCGGTCGCGTCGAGCGTCTGGCGGCTGCCGTCCTTGAGAATGAAGGTGACCGTGATCATGCGTGCTCCAGGAGGGATTGAGGTTCGGGAAGGTCGTCGTAGCCGACGAGGAAGATTTTCTCCGTACTCGAAACGGTGTCGAGCCACATCGCGTTGAGATCGGGGAAGGCGGCTTCGACCTCGGCACGGTTGTGGCCGACCTCGATGGCGATGAATCCACCAGGATTGAGATGGCCGCGCGCGGTGTGCAAAATGCGGCGCACCATGTCCATCCCGTCCGGGCCGGCGGCAAGCGCGAGGGCCGGCTCGTGACGGTATTCGGCCGGCAGGGCGAGCATTGCCGCAGCCGTGACATAGGGTGGATTGCTGAGGATCAGGTCGTAGCGTTTGTCCGCCACGGCGGCGAACAGATCAGACGCGATCGGCTGCACGCGGTCGGCCAGATCGTAGTCGGCGATGTTGCGGCGGGCGACCTCGAGCGCCGCCGTCGAGATGTCAATGGCATCGATGCGGGCTTGCGGAAAGGCGAGCGCCATGAGAATGGCGAGACAGCCGGAGCCGGTGCACAGATCGAGCGCACTGCCGACGGCCGCGGGGTCCTCGACCCAGGGTGCGAAGCCCTCGGCCAGCAGTTCGAAAAAGTAGGAGCGCGGAACGATGACCCGTTCGTCGACGTGGAAGCGATAGGGGCCGAGCCAGGCTTCGCCGAGCAGGTAGGCCAGCGGCAGGCGGCGAGCGATGCGCTGTTCGACGAGCTTGGCCACGTGCTGGCGTTCATCCCGGGTGAGGCGGGCGTCGAGAAAGGGTTCCAGCCGGTCGCGCGGTAGTTGCAGGGCGGCCAGCAGCAGCCAGATGGCTTCGTCCCAGGCATTGTCGGTACCGTGGCCGTAACAGAGCTTCGCCGCTTCGAAGCGACTGACCGTCCAGCGCAGCCAGTCGCGCAGCGTGATCAGTTCGTCGATCGGCGCGCTCATGAGGCGAGGCGGGCGAACGCGCCCTCGTAGATGCGGGCCAGGGGTTCGAGGTCGGCGAGGGCGATATGTTCATCGATTTTGTGGATGCTGGCGTTCACCGGGCCGAACTCGGCAACTTGCGCACAAAGCTCAACGAGGAAGCGGCCATCCGAGGTGCCGCCGGTGGTGGACAGCGTGGGCGACACGCCGCTGGCTTCGAAAATCGCATCGGTGAGCGCGGCGCATAGATCGCCCCGCGGCGTGAGGAAAGGTTTTGCACCAAGCGTCCAGCGCAGCGCGTACTCGATGCCGTGGCGATCGAGCAGTTGATGGACGCGTGCCTGCAGGCCTTCGGCCGTGCTGGCGGTGGCGAAGCGGAAATTGAAATCGACCGCGAGGCTGCCTGGAATGACGTTACTGGCGCCGGTACCGGCGTGGATACCGGAGATTTGCAGGGTGGTCGGCGGAAAGTCGGCATTGCCTTCGTCCCAGGTTGTTGCGACCAGCTCGGCCAGCGCTGGCGCCGCCTGATGCACCGGGTTGCGTGCCAGCTGCGGGTAGGCGACATGGCCTTGCACGCCCTGCATCAGGAGATGACCGCTGAGCGAGCCGCGCCGGCCGTTCTTTACCGTATCGCCGAGGCGTTCGACGCAGGTCGGTTCGCCGACGATGCAGAAGTCGATGCGTTCGCCGCGCGATTTGAGCACCTCGACCACATGCGCGGTGCCATGAATCGCATCGCCTTCTTCATCCGAGGTGAGTAAAAAGGCCAGCGTGTCGGAAAGCTTCCCGCAGGGACGCAAAGCGCTGGCGCTGGCGGCACGGCGAGCGAGCAGCCGTTCGACGGCGGTGATCGCGGCGGCGATCGAGCTTTTCATGTCTGCCGCGCCGCGGCCGTAGAGCTTGCCATCACGTTCGGTGGGCGTGAACGGATCGGAGGCCCATGCATCGCGGGAACCGGGCGGGACGACGTCGGTGTGCCCGGCAAAGCAGATGACGCGGCCTTCGCCTGTTCCGCGTCGCGTCGCCCACAGATTGGCGACACCGCCGGCGTCGAGGCGTTCGCAGGTGAAGCCGAGCGGAATCAGCCAGCCGGCGATCAGTTCCAGGCAGCCGGCATCATCGGGAGTGACCGACGGGCGGGCGATCAGCGCCCGGGTTTTTTCGAGGACGGGCATCAGTTGTCGGCGTCGAGCTTGAGGGTGAATTCGGAAAACGAGGTGCCGGGCGCCACCGATTGCACCGGATTGAGCGGAATCTGGCTGGCGGCCGGCTGCTCGGCCGGGGCCTCGGCGTTGTTGACCAGCCATTGCAGGTTGTTGGCCGAGTCGGCGTTGGCCAAGGCCTCGTCCAGGGTGATGACGTTGGCCTTGTAGAGGTTGAACAGGCATTGCTCGAAGGTCTGGCTGCCGGGCACCAGGCTCTTTTCCATGGCCTCCTTGATCTCGTTCAACTCGCCTTTTTCGATCAGCTCGCCGACATAGCGCGAATTGAGCAGCACTTCCACGGCCGGCGTGCGATTGCCGTCGGGCTTTTTCACCAGGCGCTGCGAGATGACGCACTTCAAGGCTACCGCCAGGTCGGCGAGCAGGGCCGGGCGATTTTCCAGCGGATAGAAGCTGATGATCCGGCTCATCGCGTGATAACTGTTGTTGGCGTGCAGCGTGGCGATGCACAGCTGGCCGGACTGGGCGTAGGCAATGGCCTGGCTCATGGTCTCCTTGTCGCGGATCTCGCCGATGAAAATCACGTCCGGCGCCTGGCGCATGGCGTTCTTCAGCGCGGCCTGGAAGGACAGCGTGTCGCTGCCGACCTCGCGCTGATTGACGATGGATTTCTTGTTCTTGAACAGGAATTCGATCGGGTCTTCCAGGGTGAGGATGTGGCCGGTGCGCTGTTCGTTGCGGTGATCCAGCATCGAGGTCAGCGTGGTGGACTTGCCCGAGCCGGTGGAGCCGACCATCAGCACCAGGCCGCGTTTTTCCATGATGACGTCCTTGAGCACGTCGGGTAGTCCGAGGGCGTCGAAGTTTGGAATGTCGGCCGGGATGTAGCGCACCACCATGGCGGGCGTGCCGCGCTGATAGAAACACGAGATGCGGAAGGCGCCGACATCGCGCAGACCCTGGCGCAGGTTGAGTTCGCGCTTTTCCTCGAATTCCCCGAGCTGTGCTTCGCTGAGCACTTCACGCAAGAGCAGCGTGATACTGGCCAGGTCGATCACCGTCGGATTGACCGGTAGGGCGGCGCCGTTGATCTTGATGGTGATCGGCGCGCCGCAGGAAATGAACAGGTCGGAAGCCTTCTTCGCCGCCATCAGTTGAAACAACTTGTGCATGTTGCCCATGACTTCTCCCTGGCCGGTGCGCGCGATCAGTCGCGCAGCAGTTCGTTGATGCTGGTCTTGGCGCGGGTCTGTGCATCCACCCGTTTGACGATCACGGCACAGTAGAGACTGTACTTGCCATCGCTGGAGGGCAGGTTGCCGCTGACCACCACCGAGCCTTCGGGGATCCGGCCGTAGCTGATTTCGCCGCTGGCGCGATCGTAGATTTTCGTGCTCTGGCTGATATAAACGCCCATCGAGACGACGCAGTTGTCCTCGACGATGACGCCTTCGACGACTTCCGAACGTGCGCCGATGAAGCAGTTGTCGCCGATGATGGTCGGGTTGGCCTGCAAGGGTTCGAGCACGCCGCCGATGCCGACGCCCCCCGAGAGATGCACGTTCTTGCCGATCTGTGCGCAGGAACCGACGGTGGCCCAGGTGTCGACCATGGTGCCTTCATCGACATAGGCGCCGATGTTCACGTAACTGGGCATCAGCACCACGTTCTTGCCGATGAAGCTGCCACGGCGGGCAACCGCGGGCGGCACGACACGAAAGCCGCCGGTTTCGAAGCGGTGGGTATCGTAGTGAGCGAACTTGGTCGGCACCTTGTCGAAATAGCGCATCGGGCCCGCATCCACCAAGACATTGTCTTCGAGCCGGAAGGAGAGCAGCACGGCCTTCTTGAGCCACTGATGGGTGACCCACTGGCGATCGATTTTTTCCGCCACGCGCAGGCGGCCACTGTCGAGTTCGCCCAGTACATGAGTCACGGCATCGCCGATGCGCGCCGGGGCGGTGCCGGGCTTGAGGCTGGCGCGATCTTCCCAGGCCTGCTCGATGATGGCTTGCAGTTCGTTTGGTTCGTACAACTGATTCGTCGGGAGCATTGGATTTTCCTTGTTCGATGAACGGTTACAGGTGCGTGCAGAAATGTTCGATGCGCCGGGCCGCTTCCAGGCATTCCTCGGGGCTGGCGACCAGGGCGATGCGGACGCAATTTCGGCCCGGATTGATGCCCATTGCATCGCGTGCCAGGAAGCTGCCGGGCAGGACGATCACATTTTGCCGGCGCATGAGCTCGCGCGCAAATTCGGCGTCGTCGATCGGCGTGCGCGCCCAGAGATAAAAGCCGGCATCGGGCAGCGCGCAGGGCAGATGGTGGCTGATGATCGGGGTGACGAGGCGGAACTTTTCGGCATACAGGCGCCGATTGGCGCGCACATGTGCCTCATCATTCCAGGCGACCAGGCTTGCCGCCTGCACCGCCGGGTTCATCGCGCTGCCGTGGTAGGTGCGATAGAGCAGGAATTTCTTCAGCAGCGCGACATCGCCGGCGACAAACCCGGAGCGCAGCCCCGGTACGTTGGAGCGCTTGGAAAGACTGGAGAACACCATCAGGTTGCGGAAGTCGCCACGTCCGCAACGGGTCGCGGCGGCGAGCGCACCCAGCGGCGGCGCGGTTTCGTCGAAATAAATCTCCGAATAGCATTCGTCGGCGGCGATGACGAAGCCATGGCGGTCGGAAAGCTCGAACAGCGCCTGCCAGTCGGCCTGGGTGAGTACCTTGCCGGTCGGATTGGCCGGCGAGCAGACATAGACCAGTTGCACCTCGGCCCAGACCGTGGCGGGTAGCGAGTCCCAGTCCAGGGCGAAGTCATTTTCCGGCACGGTGTTGAGAAACACCGGCTCGGCCCCGGCGAGCAGGGCGGCGCCTTCGTAGATCTGGTAGAAGGGATTGGGGCAGACCACCCTGGGCCGGGCGCGGCGGCGGTCGATGACGGTCTGGGCAAAGGCAAACAGCGCCTCGCGCGAGCCATTGACCGGTAGTACCTGGCTTGCCGGGTCGAGTGCGGGAATGGCGAAGCGGCGTTTGATCCAGGCGGCGATGGCTTCGCGCAGCGCCTCGCTGCCCTGGGTGGTCGGATAGTTGGCGAGACCCTTCAGGTTGTCACACAGCGCCTGCTGGATGAAGGCCGGCGTGGCATGCTGCGGCTCGCCAATGGAGAGCTTGATCTCTGCAAAAGTCGGCGCTGGCGAGACGCCGGCGAAGAGCTGGCGCAGCTTCTCGAACGGGTAGGGGTGCAGGCGGGCGAGATCGGGATTCACGAATGGGGGCGTGGCAAAAACGGAATCCGGATTATAGGCAAGGGGCCGTGCCGCCGGGGCCGGCGAATTGGGGTAAATTTGCCGGCAGCGATTGTCGGAGGAGAAACCCATGGGGGAACGCATCGAATTTTCACGGCCGGATGGCAGCCTCTGCCCCGGCTATCTGGCGCAGGCCGGCGCGGGAAGGCCCGGCGTGATCGTGATCCAGGAGTGGTGGGGACTCAACGCACAGATTTGCGGCATCGCCGATCGCTTTGCCGAGGCCGGCTGCAATGCCCTGGCCCCCGATCTTTTTCACGGCCGGGTGACCCAGGACCCGGATGAGGCCAGCCACCTGATGAACGGGCTCGATTTTGCCGGCGCAACCCACCAGGACATTCGCGGTGCCACCGACTATCTGGGCAAGGTCAGCGGCAAGGTCGGCGTGATGGGGTTCTGCATGGGCGGTGCGCTGACCATCGCGGCTGCCGTGCATGTGCCCGGCCTTGCAGCCGCCGTCTGTTTCTACGGCATCCCGCCGCCGGAGTTCGCCGATCCGGCCAGCATCCGCATTCCCTTCCAGGGCCATTTCGCCAGCCGCGACGACTGGTGCACGCCGGCCATCGTCGCTGCGCTGGAGGCGGCGATGAAGGGTGCCGGCCAAACGCCGGAGCTCTACCGCTACGATGCCGCGCATGCGTTTTTCAACGAACGGCGCCCCGAGGTATATGACGCCGACAAGGCGCAGCTGGCCTGGCAGCGGACGCTCGACTTTTTGCGGCGGAAACTTGTCTGACCCGCGCCTGATGGAGCTCACTCCCGCCGATTGGGTCAATGCCAGCCTGACCGAAGCCCTGCTCGCCCGCGAAGGGCCGCCGTTATATGTTGCCGCCAGGTTGGGCTGCGTCGCTGCCGTGCGGGTGCTGACCGAAGCCGGCAGCCACCTCGAAGTGCGCGGCCCCAACGGACAGCGTCCGCTGCATGCGGCGGCGGCCGGCGGCCATGCCACCATCGTCGCCATCCTGATCAGCGCCGGTTGCGAGGTCAATGTCCAGGATGACGATGGCAATACGCCACTGATGACCGCGCTGCTCGCCGGCGAGGCCGGTCCGGTCGAGGTGCTGCTGGCAGTGGGAGCGGATGTTGCGATTCCGCGTGTGGACGGTTTGACCGCGATCGACGCCGCACAACTGCCGGGGACGCCACAAGCCTTGCAGGAGCTGATCCTGCTTGGGCAGGACGAGGGATGACAAAAAAGTCGGCGCTGACAAGACGGCGAGAACACTCTCCGGACGCTGCGTGAAGCTCTATCTCGCCGGCCCCGATGTGTTTCGCCCCGATGCCGAGACGTGGGCCGCGGCCGCCCGCGCCGCGTGCCATCGGCATGGGCACCTCGCCTTGTTGCCGCTGGATGCGGCACAGACCGCGGCACCCGGGATTTTTCGCAGCAACCTGCGGTTGCTGAACGAGGCCGATGCCGTCATCGCCAACCTCAATCCCTTTCGCGGCCAGGAGCCGGACTCGGGCACCTGTGTCGAGATCGGCTATGCGCTGGCCCTGGGCAAGCCGGTGCTGGGTTATGCCGATTCGCTACGACCCCTGCGCGAGCGGCTACAGGCCAGCGGAGCCGACACCGAGGGGCGGTTTCACGATGCCTCCGGCTGGACGGTGGAAGACTTCGGCCTGCCGTTCAACCTGATGCTCGCGGTACCCTTGCCCCTGATCGAAGGTCGTCTTGAAGACGCCCTGTTTCAGGTGGCAGCGTGCCTCAAGCCAGGGTCCGGCTTCTGATGAGCGGCGAAATTTGCAAATTCTCGCCGTCGGCGATCAGCCACAGTTCGCCCTCCTGAACGGTGCACTGAATCTGCATGTTGCGACTGGCGAGGCGGGCGAGCGCTTGCGTCTGCGCCTGCGGCAGGTCGAGGACGGTCAGTTTGTCCTGCCGCTCGAGTGCCGCATGGTTTTGCTGCCACCACAGTTCCGCGCCACGCCCGCCATAGGCCAACACGACGACGGCCGCGGCGCGGCCGCAGGCGCGACGAATGCGTTTCTCGTCGGGCAGGCCGACCATGATCCAGTGGGTGATGGCGCCGGTCGCATCCTTGCGCCACAGATCGGGTTCGTCTTCCGCCGAAAGTCCCTTGCCGAATTCCAGCGCCGGATCGGCGTGGAACATGAAGGCCAGTACGCGCACCATCATCCGTTCATCGGTTTCCGACGGATGCCGCGCCAGGGTCAGCGCGTGGTTGCCGAAATAGTTGCGGTCGAGGTCGGCAATCTGCAGGTCGAGCTTGAAAATGGTCGATTTGGTGGCCATGAGCGAAGTCGGGTCAGTGACCGAACAGGCCCTTGAGCACGCCGCCGACGCCGGCCGGGACGACGGCATCCACCGCCGAGTCCTTGGCGGATTCCCTGGCGGCGCCGGCTGCCGCATCCTGCATGCCGACCATCAGGTTGTCATAGGCATTGATGCGCACCTTTGCGGTCCAGATCAAAGGCTTTTTCTCGCCCGGTTTCTGTGGCGGATAGGCAAAGCCCTGGAGCGGGCCGAAGGCTTGCGCGGCAACCATCGCCATCGGCGATTTGGCGAACACACCTTCGGCAATCGTGCACTCGTGCTGACGGCCAGGCAGCATCGGGCTCTTGCCCTTGGCCGCCAGCCAGATCACCATTTCCTTCTCGCTGTTGCTACCGACGGCATGGAGATCGTAGCCGCGGGCGCGGGCGAGGGCTTGCCAGGTCAGGGGAATCGTGGCGCGGGTGTTGCCGGCGCTGGTCGCAAGCCCCATCGGTTCGAGGAAGTCGAGGTTGGCATCGAGCGTGTAGCGAATCTCCTGCGGCATGAAACTGGCCGTCACCGCATGCTCGCCCACGGCCGAGGCTTCCCCGGGGATGCCGCGGAAATTGTCATCGCCCCATGGCCAGCCCAGCGTGCGCGGCGGCAGGCTGGCCGGCGCGCCGCTCGCCGGGTGGCCGCTGGCGCGACTTTGCCGGGTCATGGCCATGACTTCCGGGGGCATGCGGGCGGCCAATGCCTTGAAGTCGATGATCTCGGGCTGGCCCTTGGGGATGGTGGTCGCACAGCCCCAGTAGATCAGCACCCGTCCCTCGGGCTGTGACTCTTTTGTCTCTCCCCTCTCGCCGCCCCGGCTGTGGCGCTGGCCGGTGAGTGGCAGTTGCGGCCCGATGCGCATCGCCGCCGGCACACTGTGGGTTGCCTGATATCCCTCGGGAATGTCGGCCGGGTTGGTCAGGCGCAGTTCCATGCTACGCGTGGCGCTGCTGCCACTTCTGTCCTTGGCGCCGAACAGCATGCCGAGGGTGTTCATGGTGCCGCCGGCGCCGAGGCCGGAGGTGGTAGTCAGGTTCATTTCGTAATTGACCGGCGCGCCAAGACTGCTGCCCGCGGCAAGGGACAGGGCAAGACAGAAGGCGGGCTTTAGATGATTTTTCGAGTGGTGCATGCGGTAATCTCCTGAATGAGAGCGGTGAATGCGATGATGCTAACGTAATTCGCGTGTCCTGGGAAATTCCAGCCAACTCTTGGCGACAGGTGAGGAACGTGATGAGCGAAAACACAGTGGGAGGCCGGTACGAGCGGCAGGTCGTGGCCCTCGGCGTGGCTGCCGGCTATGGCGCCGGCAATCCGGCCTGCCAGGACGGGCCGGCGGTGTTGCGCGCGATGGGCTTTCTCGACGACCTGGAGGCGGCCCGCGACGGCTTTCGCTGGGAACCTCCGATCCGTCTGGAAACGCCTGGGGTCATCGATCGCCTGGCTGCCGTGACGAGCATCGCCACACGGCTGGCGGAGCGGGTCGGCGCGCTGCTCGCGGCGGGGAATTTTCCACTGGTGATCGGTGGCGATCATTCCTGCGCCATCGGCACCTGGTCGGGGGCCAAGCAGTTCCTCGGCGGGCACGCGCCGGAGGCACGGCTGGGGCTGCTCTGGGTCGATGCCCACATGGACAGTCATACCTTTCGCACCAGCCCCAGCCGCAACATCCATGGCATGCCGCTGGCTGCCTTGCTTGGCCAGGGCGAGCCGCGGCTGACCGCAATCGCCGGGCCGGCGCCGCAACTGCTGCCCGCGGACGCCTGTCTGCTTGGCGTGCGCAGTTTCGAGCGCGGCGAGGCGGAGCTGCTGGCTTCGCTCGGCGTGCGGGTGTATTTCATGGACGAGATCAAGCGGCGCGGCTTGCCGGAAGTGTTCGCCGAGGCCCGCGCGCGGGTGTGCGCGAACACCGTCGGATATGGCATCAGCATTGATCTGGATGCCCTCGATCCCGACGAGGAGCCAGGCGTGGGCACCCCGGTGCCGGATGGCCTGCATCGCCGCGAACTGGTGGACGTGCTGCGCCTGGCGCACTGCGATGCAAGATTGCTGGCGCTGGAGATCGTCGAGTACAACCCCTACCTCGACGCCGGTTTTGCCACCGCGCAGGCGATCCACGACCTGTGCCGCTCGCTGCTCGAGCCGTGCGCTTCAATCTGAATTCAGCAACTCACGCAAGACGAAGGGCAGGATGCCGCCGTGGCGGTAGTAATCGACCTCGATCGGCGTATCGATACGCAGCAGCAGCGGCACGCGCAGCGTCTCGCCGTTTGGCCGCTGGATCAGCAGGCCGACCGCCTGTCGCGGTTGGGGACTCTCGTCAAGATCGACCAGATCGAAGCTTTCCGTGCCCAGCAAGCCCAGGGTCGCGGCCGAATCGTTGCCGGTGAATTGCAGCGGCAGCACGCCCATGCCGATCAGATTGGCGCGATGGATGCGCTCGAAGCTGCGGGCAATGACGGCGCGCACGCCGAGCAGTTGCGTGCCCTTGGCCGCCCAGTCGCGCGAGGAGCCGGTGCCGTATTCCTCGCCGGCGAAGATCACCGTCGGCACGGCCGCGGCCTGATAGCGCATGGCGGCATCGAAAATGCTCATCCTCTCGCCGCTCGGCTGGTGAAGCGTGAGGCCGCCTTCGACCGGATTGCCGTCGGCATGGGGCGGCAGCATCAGGTTCTTGATGCGGACGTTGGCGAAGGTGCCGCGCACCATGACTTCATGATTACCGCGACGCGAACCGTAGGAATTAAAGTCGGCGCTGGCGACACGGTGATCGAGCAGCCATTTTCCGGCGGGGGAATCGATCTTGATCGAGCCGGCGGGAGAGATGTGGTCGGTGGTCACCGAGTCGCCGAAAATCGCCAGCGCCCGGGCCTTATTGACCGGTTGGGGCGGTTCGGGTACCCGCCGGAAGCCGTCGAAGAAGGGGGGCCGGGCGATGTAGGTCGAGGGCGGCCAGGAATAGGTTTGCCCGCTGGTCGCCGGAATCGCGTTCCACAACTCGTGATCCCGGGTCAGGTCGGCATACAGCCGGCGGAAAGTCTCCGGATTCATCGCTTCGCGCATGTGCGCCTCGATCTCGCTGGATGAGGGCCACAGATCGCGCAGCCAGACTTCATGTCCGTCGCTGCCGAGGCCGATCGGCTCAAGGGTCGGGTCCTTGAGCAGCGTGCCGAGCAGGGCGTAGATGACGACCAGCGGCGGCGAGGCGAGAAAATTGGCGCGCAGATTGGGATGGATGCGCGCCTCGAAATTGCGGTTGCCGGAGAGCACCGCGGCGCAGACCAGGTCATGCTCGACCACGGCGCGCTCGATCGGTGCTGGCAACGGCCCCGAGTTGCCGATACAGGTGGTGCAGCCATAGGCGGCAACGTTAAAGCCCAGCTGTTCCAGGCAAGGCAGCAGGCCGGATTTGGATAGATACTCGGTGACTACCCGCGAGCCGGGAGCAAGCGATGTCTTGATCCCGGGCCTGACGGCGAGTCCATGGGCGACGGCCTTTTTCGCCACCAGTCCGGCGGCGATCATCACGCTTGGATTGGAGGTGTTGGTGCAGGAAGTGATCGCCGCGATCAGCACGTCGCCATGGCCGACGCTCTGGCCGTCCCCGATAGGGACACGCTGTTCCAGGTCGGCCGCCGGCTTGCCGAAGCCGTTCTCCGCGGGCGGGCCGGAGAAGAGGGTGGTGAAGGTCGATTTCACTGCGCTGAGCGCAACCCGGTCCTGCGGCCGCTTCGGCCCGGCGAGCGAAGGCACCACCGAGCCCAGGTCGAGGCCGAGCGTGTCCGAGTAGTCGATCTCGCCACGGCGCGGCATGCCGAACAACCCTTGCGCCCTGAAATAGCTTTCGAAGCGGGCGACTTCCGCTTCGCTACGGCCGGTGCCGCGGAGATAGGCCACGGTCTGCGCATCGACCGGGAAGAAGCCCATGGTCGCGCCATATTCGGGAGCCATGTTGGCGAGGGTGGCGCGGTCGGTGAGGGTGAGCGAGGCGGCGCCTTCGCCGAAAAACTCGACGAACTTGCCGACGACCTTGGCCTTGCGCAACAGCTCGGTGAGGGTGAGCACCAGATCGGTGGCGGTGATGCCCTCGGCCAGCCGTCCGCCGAGCTCGATGCCGACCACGTCCGGAGTCAGCAGATACACCGGTTGGCCAAGCATGCCGGCCTCGGCCTCGATGCCACCGACGCCCCAGCCGACCACGCCGGCGCCGTTGATCATGGTGGTGTGGCTGTCGGTGCCGACCAGCGTGTCCGGGAAGCAGAGGCCGTCCTTGAACTGGACGCCGCGAAACAGGTATTCGAGATTGACCTGATGCACGATGCCGATGCCAGGCGGCACGACGCGGAAGGTATCGAAAGCCTGCATGCCCCATTTCATGAACTGGTAGCGTTCGTGGTTGCGCTCGAATTCGAACTGCATGTTGAGACGCAGGGCCTCGGGGCTGCCGAAATTATCGACCTGCACCGAGTGATCGACCACCAGGTCGACCGGAACCAGCGGTTCGATGCGCTTGGGATCGTGGCCGAGTTGGCGGCTAGTGTCGCGCATGGCGGCCAGATCGCACAGCAACGGCACCCCGGTGAAGTCCTGGAGCAGGATGCGGGCGACGACGAAGGGAATCTCCGCCTCGCGCGGCGCATTCGGCTGCCAGCCGGCGAGCTGGCGGACATGGGCTTCGGTGATCTTTTTGCCGTCGCAATTGCGCAGCACCGATTCGAGGATGATGCGCAGCGAGACCGGCAGACGGCGGATGTTGCCCAGCCCGGCTTCTTCCAGCGCGGCGAGGCTGTAAAAACGGGCCTGCTCGCTGGTCGAAACGAAGAACGAACGGTAGCTGTCGAACAGGTTGTGGGACATGATGATCCTCCTCGTCGTTGGCCTGGATCAGGTGGTCGGGCGGCCGGTCATCTGTCGTGGATCCACCCAGGCGTCGAACTCTTCGCCGCTGACCTCGCCACCGGCCAGGGCGGCTTCGCGTAGCGTGATGCCTTCCTCGTGCGCTCGCTTGGCGATGGCGGCCGCCTTGTCGTAGCCGATGTGCGGGGTGAGCGCGGTGGCCAGCATCAGGCTTTGCTCCAGCAACCGGCGAATGCGTGGCGGGTTGGCTACGAGCCCGCGCAGCGCATGCTGCTCGAAACTGCGCATGGCATCGGCGAGCAGACGCGTGCTGTGGAGGAAGTTGTAAGCAATGAGCGGCTTCATGACATTGAGTTCGAAGTTGCCGCCGGCCGCGCCCAGGGTGAGGGCCAGGTCGTTGCCGAAGACCTGGGCGCAGACCATCAGCAGGGCTTCGCACTGGGTCGGATTGACCTTGCCCGGCATGATCGAGCTTCCCGGCTCGTTGGCTGGCAGGATCAGTTCGCCCAGGCCCGAGCGCGGGCCGCTGGCCAGCCAGCGGGTGTCGTTGGCCAGCTTGGTCAGCGCGGTGGCCAGCGTCTTCAAGGCGCCATGGGCGAATACCAGCGGTTCGTGACCGGCCAAGGCAGCGAAACGATTGCCGGCCGGGGTAAACGGCCGGCCGCAGGCACCGGCCAGATGGTCGATGGTGCGGCCGGCGAATTCGGGGTGGGCGTTGAGCCCGGTACCGACCGCGGTGCCGCCCAGCGCCAGCGGCAAGAGCTCGTTGCGGGCGGCGAGGATGGCTCGCTCGGCGATCTCCAGCTGGGCGTCATAGCCGGAAAACTCCTGGCCGAGGGTAAGCGGCGTGGCATCCTGCAGATGGGTGCGGCCGAGCTTGACGATGCCGGTGAACTCCTTCACTTTCGCCGCGAGCGAAAGTCGCAGCTGGCACAACGCCGGCAAGAGATTGTCATCGAGTTGCAGCACGGCGGCGATATGCATGGCGGTCGGAAACACGTCATTCGAGGACTGGCCTCGATTGACGTGATCGTTGGGATGCACCAGGCGATCGCAGCCGCGCGGCCCGCCGAGCAGTTCCGAAGCGCGGTTGGCGATCACCTCGTTGACGTTCATGTTGCTCTGCGTCCCCGAGCCGGTCTGCCAGACGGAAAGCGGAAACTCGTCGGGCCAGCGGCCGGCGAGGATTTCGTCGCAAGCGGCGACGATGGCTTCGGCGGTTTGCGGCGGCAACTCTTCCAGCTCGCGATTGGCCAGTGCCGCTGTCTTCTTGACCCGCACCAGCGCCTGGATCAATTCATACGGCATCGGATCGCTGCCGATGGCGAAATGCTCCAGGGAGCGCTGGGTTTGCGCACCCCACAGGTGCTCGTCCGCAACAGCAATCGATCCCAGGCTGTCGCTTTCCATTCGCTGCGTACTCATGGCCGCTCCCGATGATCCGCCTGTGCGGCGACCACGGCAGGGAAAACCATGGTCGCCGCCTATTGGCGTATCGTACGCCGAATCAGGATATGAAGAGAACGTGCGGGAGTGCTTTTCTCAGGCGGTATCCAGCTCATCCTGGGCTGATTTCAGCTATCTGGTGGCGCCGGAAGTCGTGCTGAATGCAGCGTGGGTGGGAAGTGCGCGCTCAGGAGGGCACGGTACGAACCCGTGCCAGCACTGACGCTCCAGGCAAAAAAAATCCCAACCGATAAGGGTTGGGATTTTGATAAATGGTGGAGGCGGCGGGAATTGAACCCGCGTCCGCAAGCCTTCCACAGGCAGCCCTACATACTTAGCCTCGCTATTTAGTTTGACGCGTCATCCGCCAACGGGCAGGCTGGTGACACGCGGTCTGCTAGGTTTTTGTGACAGGCCACGCAGCAGGACCCATCCTTAGCTCATATCAATGACACCGCGACCGGTTTTACCCGGCACCACCTATGAGCAGGTGGTTGCGGCGCTCGCCGGTTTTAAGCGGCGAGAGCGAAACGCTCGTCGTTGGCGTTTGTTGGTTTCCGGATGGATTCGCGTGGTACTCCGGCCCACGGTATGCACTGCTCTGCTTCTTGACCCACGTCGAAGCCATGTCGCCCCCCGGTGGTTCACGTCTGGCAAATGGTGCCTGCCCGACAAATTACAAGGCCGATTCTACAACTTTGCCGCTGCAATTCGGAGAATATCCTGGGGTGTTCTGGCGCTGGCGTTCGCCCCCCACTCGGCGGGAGATTTTTCAGTGCCGAGATAGCCCCAGAGAGCGATGATGGTTTTCATGTTTGCACTACGGCCGGCGATGACATCGCGTTCGTCGTCGCCGACGTAAACGCATCGGGGGGCAACGACGGCGAGTGATGCACAAGCCAGTTGTAATGAGTCCGGAAAGGGCTTGGGGCGCGGGGTGCTGTCGCCGCTGATGATGCATTTTGCGCGATGGGTGAGGCCGAGCATTTCAACCAGAGGAAGTGTGAAGCGTGCCAGCTTGTTGGTGACGATGCCCCAAGGCATGCCCTCGGCTTCGATTCGGTCGAGCAGTTCGGGCACTCCCTGAAAAAGTCGTGTGCCGCGACACAGGTTGTTCTCGTAGAGTGTCAGAAAGCGCTGCTGCATGACAGCGTAATCCGCATCGCCAGGTGCGAGATTCAGTCCCGCCTGCAGCAGGCCGCGTGAACCGGCCGAGGCATGCGGACGCAGGTGTGCAAGCGGCAATGGTGGCAGGTCATGTTCTGCTCGTAGCAGGTTGATTGCGCCAGCCAGATCGTGAACGGTGTCGGCCAGGGTTCCATCGAGATCGAACAGGATCGCCTCAGGCATTGCGCGTGGCGCGGAGCAGATAATTGACCTGGGTGTTGGCTGTCAATGTACAGGCGCGGGTGAATGGGTTGTAATCCATGCCGGTGATTTCCTGTACTTCCAGACCGGCCTCGCGGCAAAAGCGCACGAGTTCTGCCGGTTTGAGGAAACGGGTGTAGTCGTGCGTTCCCCGGGGCAGCAGGTTGAGCAGATATTCGGCGCCGACGACGGCCAGCAGCCAGGCTTTCGGGTTGCGGTTGATGGTCGAAAAAAATACCTGGCCGCCAGGTTTTACGAGTTGGGCACAGGCGCGCACGATGCTCGCCGGATCGGGGACGTGTTCCAGCATTTCAAGGCAGGTCACGGCGTCGAAGCTGGCCGGGGCTTCAATCGCCATGTTCTCGGCCGAGATCAGGCGGTAATCGATGGCATGGCCGCTTTCGAACAGGTGGAGGCGAGCCACGCCGAGGGCTTTCTCGGACAGATCGATACCGGTAACCTGGGCACCCAGCGCAGTCATGCCTTCGCTCATCAGGCCGCCGCCGCAACCGATGTCGATGACGCGCTTGTCCTTTAGCGGGGCCTGCTGGTCGACCCATTGCAGACGTGCAGGATTGATGTCATGCAATGGACGAAATTCGGAATTCGGATCCCACCAGCGATGAGCGAGATCGCCGAACTTGTCGAGTTCGGCCTGGTCGGCGTTGAGCGTTGGGTTCATGATTGTTTCCAGGTTAACAAAAAAAGCCCTGCCAGGCAGGGCTTTTCAAAGGCAGGTCGAACGATTACTGAGCCTTGGTGCCGATCACTTCGATTTCGACGCGGCGATCAGGCTGCAGGCAGGCGATAACCTTCTTGCTCTTCGGTCCCTTGCAGTCGCCGGGTTTGGTTACAGGCTGCTTCTTGCCCTTGCCTTCGGCATAGACGCGGTTCGGCTCGATGCCTTTGGCCACCAGATAGGCCTTGACCGCCTCGGCGCGCCTTTCAGACAGCTTCTGATTGTAGGCATCGGAGCCAAAACGGTCAGCGTGGCCTACGGCGATGATGACCTCAAGTTTGATGCCTTTGATGTCTGCACCGAGCTTGTCCAGCTTGGCCTTGCCTTCGGGGCGGAGAACGGCTTTGTCGAAGTCGAACAGGGCGTCGGCTGCCAGGGTGATTTTTTCGCCGGCGGGCTTCGGTGCGGCAAGTGGAGAAGCGGCCGTATCTGCCTTCTTTACCAGATCCGGGTCGCATTCTTCGATGGCCATGGCAGGCGTCCAGTAGCCGGTTCGCCAGCACAGGCCGTGGCCGCTTTTGGCGACACCGCCACGCTGGTCGATGACATAACCCACAGTGCTTGCGGGATCGATACCCTTGGTCGGAGCCGAGGCCATGGCCGAAGCCGAAAGTCCGAGCAGGGTGGCAATTAAAATGGAATATTTGGCGCGAATGATCATCATGAATCCCCCTCGATGGGTTAAGTTAAACGACACGACAGAGCAACATATCCAGAGTGCCTGCGCAAGTCAGGACGCAATACGAGTATGCCATAAATTTACGGATTTCAACAATTCCGGGGTGCCAATGCATTCTGGAGTGCCATCGCGCAACATCTGCCTGCCGCCAACCCATGCCTGGGTGACCTGCTCGCGTCCGGCAACATGAACGAGATGCGTGGCCGGGTCGAAGTGGGGTTGCAGCAGCCAGTCATCCAGATGTACGGCACAAAGGTCAGCCGCCTTGCCGGGGCGTAGCGAGCCGATCTGCCCATCGAGGCCGAGCGCACGGGCGCCGCCCAGCGTCGCCGCATGAAGGACGGTATGCGCGTCGATGACGGCCGCATCTTCACTTGCTCCCTTGGCCAGCAGGGCGGCGAAGCGCATTTCCTGGAACAGGTCGAGACGGTTGTTCGATGCGGCGCCATCCGTACCCAGGCCGAAATTCAGGCCGTGGCCATGGATCGCGGTCAGCGGCGCGATGCCGCTACCTAGCTTGAGGTTCGATATCGGGCAGTGGGCGATATGACATCCTTCCTGCCGCAGCAGGTCGATTTCGGCTAGGTCGAGATGAACGGCGTGCACGGCGATCAGTTGGGGGCCTAGCAACCCCAGCCGGCGCAGTCGCTCGAGCGGACGGACACCATGCTGCCTGAGGCTGTCTTCAATCTCCTGGCGGGTTTCGTGCAGGTGGGTGTGGATCGGCAGATCGAGCTGGGCGGCCAGCATGGCAACCTGTTCGAAGGTTTTGTCGCTTACGGTGTAGGGTGCATGAGGCGCGATACAGAAGCTCAAAAGCGGGTTGTCCCGCCATGCATCGCGCATGGCGAGTCCCTTGCTCAGGTAGTCAGCGGCATCGCTGGCATAACGCGTCGGAAATTCGAGGATGACGAGTCCGAGCGCGGCGCGCAGTCCGGCGTGTTGGATCGCGGCAGCGGCGGCCTCGGGGAAAAAATACATGTCGCTGAAAGTGGTGATTCCGCCGCGAAGCATCTCGGCGCAGGCGAGCAGGGTGCCGGTGTACACGAAGTCAGGACAGACATGGCGCGCTTCCGCTGGCCAGATACGCTCGCTGAGCCAAACCGCAAGCGGCAGGTCGTCGGCAAAACCACGTAGCAAGGTCATTGCGGCATGGGTATGCAGATTGACCAGTCCCGGCAAGAGCACCTGGCCCGGGAGGAAGACGGTTTCGCGAGGGCGGAAGCGGCGGAGTGCTTCCGCCCGGGGAAGCAGGTCGACGATGCAGCCCTGATCGACGGCGAGCGAGTGATCGGCCAAGGTCACCCCGGCTGGCTCGATCGGAATGATCCATTCCGGATGCAGAAGGAGATCGACCGGGGTAGCTTCGCTGACAAATTCCATGGTGTCATTCAAACAGATTCCAGGCGCTTGGACAACCCGTCGCCATTCTTTTGGAGAGGATCGCGCATGCTAAAATCACCGGCTTTATCGCTTAGCCGCCTTTTGCCGATGATTCTCGGCGAAGACCAGACACCATGACCTCGTTCGCCAAAGAAACACTGCCGATCAGCCTCGAAGAGGAAATGCGTCATTCCTACCTGGATTACGCCATGAGCGTGATCGTCGGCCGGGCCTTGCCGGATGTGCGCGATGGCCTCAAACCCGTCCATCGTCGAGTGTTGTATGCGATGTACGAGTTGTCCAACGACTGGAACAAGGCTTACAAGAAATCGGCGCGGATCGTCGGTGACGTGATCGGTAAATACCATCCGCACGGCGATACGGCGGTGTACGACACCATCGTGCGCATGGCGCAGGACTTTTCCCTGCGTTACATGCTGGTCGATGGGCAGGGCAACTTCGGCTCGGTGGATGGCGACAATGCGGCGGCGATGCGCTATACGGAAGTGCGCATGGCGCGTATCGGCCACGAACTGCTGCTCGATCTCGACAAGGAAACCGTCGATTTCGGGCCGAACTACGATGGCTCGGAACAGGAGCCGCTGGTCTTGCCGGCACGGATTCCTAACCTGCTGATCAATGGCTCTTCGGGTATTGCCGTCGGCATGGCGACCAACATCCCGCCGCACAACCTGAATGAAGTGGTGGATGGCTGTCTGGCCATATTGAACAACCCGGAAATTTCGATCGAAGAGCTGATTGCCATCATTCCGGCTCCGGATTTCCCGACGGCCGGGATAATTTATGGGATTTCCGGCGTCCGCGACGGCTATCTGACCGGGCGTGGCCGGGTGATCATGCGAGCGCGCACCCACATCGAGGACTTGCCCTCGGGCCGGCAGGCCATCGTCGTCGATGAGCTGCCTTACCAGGTCAACAAGAAGACCTTGCAGGAAAAGATCGCCGAGCTGGTGCACGAGAAAAAGATCGAGGGGATCGCCCATATCCAGGACGAATCGGACAAGTCCGGCATGCGGCTGGTGGTCGAGCTCAAACGTAGTGAAATGCCCGAGGTGATCCTCAACCATCTTTACAAACAGACGCAGTTGCAGGATACCTTCGGCATGAACATGGTGGCGCTGGTAGATGGCCGGCCGCGCCTGCTGAATCTGAAAGAAATGCTGGTGTGCTTCCTCAACCATCGGCGCGAGGTGGTGACGCGGCGCACTGTGTTCGAACTGCGCAAGGCGCGGGAACGGGGGCATATTCTCGAAGGTCTGGCGGTGGCGCTGTCCAATGTGGACGAAGTCATCGCGCTGATCAAGGCCGCGCAGACACCGGCCGAGGCCAAGCGCGGACTCATGGGCCGGGTCTGGCGTTCGACGCTGGTCGAAGGCATGCTGGCGCGCACCTCGGCCGAGGCTTCGCGTCCGAATGGACTGGCGCCGGAGTTTGGCTTGTCGGCGCAGGGCTACTTGCTGTCAGATGCGCAGGCGCAAGCCATTCTCGAATTGCGGCTGCAACGCCTGACCGGGTTGGAGCAGGACAAGATCGTCGGCGAATATCGCGAGGTGATGGCGCAGATTCTCGATCTGCTGGATATCCTTGCCCGCCCCGAACGGATCACGGCGATTATCGGCGACGAATTGCAGGCGATCAGGACGCAATACGGCGACGCTCGCCGCTCCGAGATCGTGCTCAATACCTCCGACATCAGCATGGAAGACCTGATCGCCCGCGAAGACATGGTCGTCACGCTTTCGCACACCGGTTACCTCAAGCGCCAGCCGCTGGCCGATTATCGTGCCCAGCGCCGTGGCGGACGCGGCAAGCAGGCGGCGGCGGTCAAGGACGACGATTTTGTCGATCGTCTGTTCGTCGCCAACACGCACGACTTCATCCTGTGTTTTTCCAGTCGCGGGCGAGTGTATTGGCTCAAGGTCTATGAGGCGCCGGAAGGTACGCGCACCTCGCGCGGCAAGCCGATCGTCAATTTTTTCCCATTGGAGGGGGATGAGAAAATTACTGCCATCCTGCCGGTCAAGGAATTCGACGAGGCACATTACGTTTTTATGGCGACGGCCTTCGGCACCGTGAAAAAGACCTCACTGACCAATTTCGCCAATCCGCGCAAGGCCGGCATCATCGCCGTCGGTCTCGACGAGGGCGATCATCTGATCGGGGTGGCGATCACCAGTGGCCAGTGCGACGTGATGCTGTTCTCGGATGCCGGCAAGGCGGTGCGTTTTGCCGAGGATGACGTGCGGCCGATGGGCCGCGAGGCGCGCGGCGTGCGCGGCATGATGCTGGAAGACGGACAGCAGGTGATTTCCATGCTGGTGGCCAACAGCGAGGACTGGGCCGTGCTCACCGCCACCGAAAACGGCTTTGGCAAACGCACGCCGATCAGCGAATACACCCGTCATGGGCGCGGCACCAAGGGCATGATCGCGATCCAGACCTCCGAGCGCAATGGCCGTGTGGTGGGCGCCGTGCTGGTCGGCCAGGGCGAGACGAAGGAGGAAATCATGCTGATTTCCACCGGTGGCGTGCTGATTCGCACCCGGGTCGCCGACATTCGCCTGATGGGCCGTTCGACCCAGGGAGTGACCTTGATCAATCTTGATGAAGGCACCTTCCTGGCTGGCTTGGAAAAAGTGGTCGGAAGCGAAGACATCGATGATCAAGGCGAGGAGGATACGGGTGTAGCGGATGCGACGGAGCCCGCCGCGGAATGAGCCGGGTCTGGAATTTCAGCGCCGGTCCGGCCGTTTTGCCCGAGGAGGTGCTACGGGAAGCCGCCGCAGAGATGCTCGACTGGCATGGCAGTGGCATGTCGGTGATGGAAATGAGCCACCGCGGCAAGGAATTCACTTCGATCATCGAGCAGGCCGAAGCCGATTTGCGCGAGCTGCTGGCAATACCGGAACACTTCAAGGTACTCTTCATGCAGGGCGGAGCGATTGCGCAAAACGCCCTCGTTCCGCTGAATCTGCTGGGTGGGAAAACAACCGCCGACTACGTGGTGAATGGGAGCTGGTCGGCCAAGTCGTACCGGGAAGCGCAGCGCTATTGCACGCCCCATCTCGCCGCCGGAGCACTCGCCGGGCCGTTTCGCGGCGTGCCGCCAGCGCCGACTTTTCAGTTGTCGGCCGACCCGGCCTATCTGTTCATCTGCAGCAACGAGACCATCGACGGCGTCGAATATGCCGAGATTCCCGACCTGGACGCGCTCGGGCGCCCCGGGGTGCCGCTGGTGGCCGATGTCTCGTCTCATATTTTGTCGCGGCGGCTCGACTGGCGGCGCTATGGACTGGTTTTCGGTGGCGCGCAGAAGAACATCGGGTCGGCCGGGCTGACCCTGGTCGTCGTTCGCGACGATCTGCTCGATCGTGCCTCGCCGCTGTGTCCGTCGGCCTTCGAATACAAGACAGTGGCTGCCAATCGCTCGATGTACAACACGCCGCCGACCTATGCCATCTATATCGCCGGGCTGGTCTTCCAGTGGCTCAAGCGGCAGGGCGGCGTTGCCGCGATCGAAAGCATCAATATCGCCAAGGCGCGCCTGCTTTACGCCTACCTCGATGGCAGCGGCTTTTACGGGAATTGCGTGGAACCGGAATATCGCTCGCGGATGAACGTGCCTTTTTTCCTCAAGAACGAGTTGCTCAATGAACTTTTCCTCGCCGAAACCCGCGCGGCCGGCCTGGTGCAGCTCAAGGGGCACAAATCGGTAGGCGGCATGCGCGCCTCGCTCTACAATGCCATGCCCATCGAAGGCGTGGTCGCCCTGGTGGATTTCATGAAGGAGTTTGCGCGTCGTCATGGCTGAAGCGGATCGCGATAACGAGGAAGAGCTCGGCCGCCTGCGGGCGCAGATCGACGCGTTCGACGCCGACCTGTTGCGTCTGGTCAATGCCCGGGCCGAACTGGCGCAGCGCATTGGCAGCCTCAAGCAGGGCAACATCTATCGCCCGGAACGCGAGGCGCAGGTATTGCGTGGCGTTGCCGAACGCAATCCTGGCCCGTTGCCCGACGCGGCTGTGCAGCGCATCGTGCGCGAAGTGATGTCGGCCTGCCTGTCGCTCGAACAGCCGCTCGCCGTGGCCTATCTCGGCCCGCGGGGAACCTATTCCGAGGCGGCGGCCGGCAAGCATTTCGGCGGGGCGCCCTGTCTGATTCCCTGCGCGACGATCGACGAGGTATTTCGCGCGGTTGAAGCCGGCAATGCCCACTATGGCGTCGTCCCGGTGGAAAACTCGACCGAGGGCGCCATCGGCCGTTCACTCGATCTGCTGCTTTCCTCGCCGCTCAAGATTTGCGGCGAAGTGGTGCTGCCGATTCACCATCAACTGATGACCCATGCCGCTTCGCTGGATGCCGTCCGCAAGGTGTACTCCCATGCCCAGTCGCTGGCACAGTGTCACGAGTGGCTCAATCGCCACGTGGCTGCGGTGCCGCGCGTGGCGGTGACAAGCAATGCCGAGGCCGCGCGACTGGCCGCCGCCGAGCCGGACGCGGCAGCCGTGGCGGGGGAAGCCGCTGCCAAGCTCTACCAGTTGCCGGTTCTCGCCACCAACATCGAGGACGATCCGGGCAACACCACGCGCTTCGTCGTCATCGCCGATCACGACACGCCGCCTTCCGGGCAGGACCGCACCTCGCTGGTCTGTGCCACGCCCAACCGGCCGGGCGCGGTGCACTACCTGCTGGCGCCGCTGGCCGAACAAGGTGTTTCGATGCTGCGTCTGGAATCCCGTCCGGCGCGCGCCTGGAGCAGCGGCAAACAGTGGGACTACATGTTCTACATCGATGTCGAGGGCCATCGGGACGATCCGGTGGTGGCTGCCGCGCTGGTGGAATTGCGTCAGCGCGCCGGCTTCCTCAAGGAACTCGGTTCCTACCCGCGGGCCGTGGGCTGAATGTCGCTTTTGAATCTGCTCTGGCTCGCCCGCATGGCTTTTACCGCCAACCTTCGATGAAGTTTCTCGACTACGCCCTACCTTATGTCTGTGGCATCCAGCCTTACGTACCGGGCAAGCCGGTGACGCAACTGGTCCGCGAACTCGGCCTGCAGGCGGAAACCATCGTCAAGCTGGCTTCCAACGAAAATCCGCTGGGCATGAGTCCGCAGGCCAGGCAGGCGGTCGTGGTGGCCCTTGGCGGCGTCGCCCGTTATCCGGATCAGCACGCGCTGACGGCGGCGCTGGCGGCACACCACGGCGTCAGCGCCGAGCAGATCGTGCTGGGCAATGGCTCCAACGACGTGCTCGATCTCGTCGCCCGGGTCTTCCTCGCCCAGGGGCGTTCGGCAGTGATGTCGGAATACGCGTTCGCCGTCTACCCGCTGGTCACCCAGGCGACGGGAGCCGAATGCCTGGTCGCTCCGGCGTATCAGTTCGGGCATGACCCGGTAGCCTTGAAAGCCGCTTTGCGCGCCGATACGCGCGTGTTGTGGATCGCCAATCCCAACAATCCGACCGGCACCTTCCTGCCCCAGGCGGTGCTCCGCGGCCTGTTGGCGGCCGTTCCGGAGGAGGTGGTGGTGGTGCTCGACGAAGCCTATACCGAGTATCTGTCGCCCGCCGAGCGGATGGACAGCATTGCCTGGATCGCAGAGTTTCCGAATCTCGTGGTGACGCGCACCTTCTCCAAGATTTATGGCCTGGCCGGGCTGCGCGTCGGCTATGCGGTGGCGCGGACGGGGGTTGCGGCGCTGATGCAGCGCGTGCGCCAACCCTTCAATGTCGGTAATCTGGGGCTCGTCGCCGCGCTGGCCGCGCTCGACGATCATCTCTTCATCGCCGAAAGCTATACCCTGAATCACCGCGGCATGGAGGAAATCGTCGCCGGCTTGAAACGCCTCGGACTCGAACACATTCCGTCGCATGGCAACTTTGTCACCTTCGCCGTGGCGGATGCGCCGCGGGTCAATCAACACCTGCTCGCCCAGGGTGTCATCGTGCGGCCGCTGGATGGCTACGGCATGCCCCGCCATCTGCGGGTGACGATTGGTCGGGATACGGAAAACCGGCGCTTTCTCGAGGCACTGGAAAAGGCGCTCCACTCATGAAATTCAAGAAAGTCGTGGTTTGCGGTGTCGGCCTGATCGGTGGTTCGTTCGCCCTGGCCTTGAAGCAGGCCGGCGTGGCGGGCGAGATCGTCGGCCTCGGGCGGCGGCCAGAGGCACTGGCGGAAGCGCTGGAACGAGGCGTTATCGACCGGGCGGCAGGCGACTGGGCCGAAGCGCTGACGGGCGCGGAACTGGTCATGCTGGCCGTGCCGGTCGGGCAGATGCCCGCGCTGCTGACCGCCATGGCGCCGCATCTGGCGGCCAGCACCCTGGTCACCGATGCCGGCAGCACCAAGTCCGATGTAGTCGCCGCGGCGCGTGCGGCGCTAGGGACGAGGAGCGCCTGCTTCATTCCGGGTCATCCGATTGCCGGGGCCGAGAAAAGCGGAGTCGACGCGGCCACGGCCGACCTGTTCCGTGGCAAGCGGGTGGTGCTCACGCCGCTCGAGGAGAATGCGCCGGGTGCCGTGGAGCATATTGCCGCGCTGTGGGCGGCCTGTGGCGCCGAGGTTTCGCGCCTGACCCCCGAGGCGCATGACCGCATTTTCGCCGCCGTCAGCCACTTGCCGCATGTGCTGGCTTTTGCCCTGGTGCATGAGTTCGCCGGGCGTGCCGAGGCCGACCTGCTGTTCGGTTTTGCCGCCGGGGGATTCCGGGACTTCACGCGGATCGCCGGCAGTTCTCCGGAAATGTGGCGCGACATCTGTCTGGCCAATCGTCCTGCCTTGCTGGCCGAACTCGATGCCTACATGGTCGAGCTGATGCGCACCCGGGTGCTGCTGGCCGGCGCCGATGCCGAGGGCTTGCTTGCCCTGTTCACGGCGGCGCGACAACGGCGCGAAGCCTGGCTGCAGAGCCAGCCGGCTGTAAACGAATAACCGCGAATGACCGGCACGTTGAACCTGCCAGCGCTGACGACGGCCTGGGGCGAAGTACGCCTGCCCGGCTCGAAGAGCATTTCCAACCGGCTGTTGCTGCTCGCCGCGCTGGCCGGGGGCGAGACCGAAATCCTTGATCTGCTCGATTCCGACGATACGCGCGTGATGCTCGCTGCCTTGCAAAAACTCGGCGTTGGGGTCACGCCGAGCGGGCCGGATGCCTGGCGCGTCATCGGCTGCGGCGGTGTGTTCGGCGTCAAGGAAGCGGATCTGTTCATGGGCAATGCCGGCACCGCGATCCGCCCGCTGACCGCGGCGCTGGCCATGGCCGGCGGACATTACCGTCTGTCCGGCGTGGCGCGCATGCACCAGCGCCCGATCGGCGATTTGGTCGACGGCTTGCGGCAGATCGGCGCCGATGTGCATTACCTGGCCGCAGAAGGTTTCCCGCCACTGGAAATTTTCCCGGCGCCCATCCATCTGTCCGGCCCGATTCGTCTGCGCGGCGATGTCTCCTCGCAGTTCCTTACTGCCTTGTTGCTGACCTTGCCACTCACCGGGCAGGAAGCCGTGGTCGAGCTGACGACCGAACTGATCTCGAAACCCTATGTCGAGATCACCCTGAACCTGATGGCGCGTTTCGGCGTCCGGGTCGAACGCGAAGGCTGGCAGCGTTTTCGGATTGCCTCCGGCCAGCGCTATTGCAGCCCAGGGCGAATTCATGTCGAGGGGGATGCCTCGTCAGCCTCGTATTTCCTTGCGGCCGGGGCCATCGCCGCACGTGGCGGCAAGCGCTGCGTCCGGGTCGAGGGCGCCGGCCGGAGCAGCATCCAGGGCGATGTGCGTTTTGCCGAGGCGCTGGAACAACTCGGGGCACGCATCACCTGGGGTGAGAACTTCATCACGGCGCAAGCCCCCGAACACAGCCTGCTCAAGGCGTTCGATCTCGATCTCAACCACATTCCGGATGCGGCAATGACGCTGGCCGTGCTGGCCTTGTTCACCGATGGCCGCTGCCTGTTGCGCAACATCGGTTCCTGGCGGGTCAAGGAAACCGACCGGATCAGTGCGATGGCCACCGAATTGCGCAAGTTTGGCGCCGTGGTCGAGGAAGGCGACGACTGGCTCGCCGTTACCTGCCCACGCCGCGGAATTGACGGCCCGCGAAGCGGAATCCCCGTCATGCAAGGCCCAGGCATGCAAAGCCCGCCAGCGCCAGGCTTGTGCCGCAACGTCGAGGTTGCCACCTATGACGATCACCGCATGGCGATGTGTTTCTCGCTCGTCGCGCTGGCCGGGGTGCCGGTGACGATCAGGGACGCGGACTGTGTCGGCAAGACCTTTCCGGGCTACTTTGATGCCTTCGCCGCGATCACCGCGCCGGTGATCGCCATCGACGGTCCCTCGGCTTCCGGCAAGGGGACGGTGGCGATGCGAGTGGCCGAACGGCTCGGTTTTCATTACCTCGATAGCGGCGCGCTGTATCGACTGGTCGCGCTGGCGGCCGGGCGCGAGGGTGTGGCGCTGGATGACGAAGCGGCGCTCGCCGCGCTGGCGGCCGGCTTGCCGGCACGGTTCGAGGGCGAACGGGTCTGGCTGGGGGAAGCCGACGTAACGACCGACATTCGCAGCGAGGAAGCCTCTGGCGGAGCGTCCCGGGTTGCCTTGTTGCCTGCCGTGCGCCGTGCGCTGCTGGCACGGCAACGGGCCTGGCGGCGCTTCCCCGGGTTGGTCGCCGACGGGCGGGACATGGCTACCGTGGTCTTCCCGGGGGCCGAAGTGAAGATTTTTCTCACCGCAACAGCCGAAGCGCGAGCAGAACGCCGCTATAAACAGTTGATCGCAAAGGGTATGCCTGCTAACATATACGTCCTTTTGAAGGATTTGCAGGAGCGGGATGCCCGCGACACCCGGCGCAGCGAAGCACCGTTGCGCCAGGCCGAAGATGCTGTTGGCATTGATACGACGCCAATGGACATCGATCAGGCGGTGGCTGCCGTGATGGATCGAGTGAGCGAGATCTGCGCCGCTCGAGCGTAGTTCTTTCGGGAGTACGCTGTTTTCCCGCTGGTCGCGTAGTTGATCACCAGCGATTGTCGTTGTTGCTGTTTTTGCATTTGTTGCACAAGCGTGTCGGCAGTCTCAAAAGCTGCCGGCGAAGAGTAACCAACCCGTCACCCCAGTGACATATTTTTGTAAGGTCCTTTTTAATGCCAACTACTGCTATTGCCGAGAATACCTCCATGGAGAACTTTGCCGCGCTGTTCGAAGAAAGTCTCCAGCGCAAGGAAATGCGTGCAGGTGAGGTTATCACCGCCGAGGTCATCCGCCTCGACCCGAACTTCGTTACCGTGAATGCCGGCCTCAAGTCCGAGAGCATGATTCCGGCCGAGGAATTCAAGAACGAACGTGGTGAACTCGAAGTCCAGCCGGGCGATTTCGTGCAGGTCGCGATCGAAATGCTCGAAGACGGCTACGGTTCAACCCGCCTGTCGCGCGAGAAAGCCAAGCGCATCTCGGCCTGGAACGATCTCGACAAGGCGCTGACCGACGGCATCCTGGTCAAGGGCTTCGTTACCGGCAAGGTCAAGGGTGGCCTGACCGTGATGGTCAATGGCATCCGCGCCTTCCTGCCCGGTTCGCTGGTCGATACCCGGCCGGTCAAGGACACCACGCCGTTCGAAGGCAAGGAATTCGAATTCAAGGTCATCAAGCTCGATCGCAAGCGCAACAACGTGGTGGTTTCGCGTCGTGCCGTGCTGGAATCGAACATGGGCGAAGACCGTCAGCAACTGCTCGACAATCTCCAGGAAGGCGCCATTGTCAAGGGTATCGTCAAGAACATCACCGATTACGGTGCGTTTGTCGATCTGGGTGGCATCGACGGCCTGCTGCACATCACCGATCTGGCCTGGCGTCGCGTGCGTCACCCGAGCGAGGTCATCGCGGTCGGCGACGAAGTTACCGCCAAGATCCTCAAGTTCGATCAGGAAAAGAATCGCGTCAGCCTCGGCATGAAGCAACTCGGCGAAGATCCCTGGGTGGGCATCGCCCGCCGCTATCCGTCCGGCACGCGCCTGTTCGGCAAGGTCACCAACCTGACCGACTACGGCGCCTTCGTCGAGATCGAGCAGGGCATCGAAGGCCTGGTGCATGTCTCCGAAATGGACTGGACCAACAAGAATATCCATCCGACCAAGGTCGTCCAGCTCGGCGACGAGGTCGAAGTGATGATTCTCGAAATCGACGAGGATCGTCGCCGTATTTCGCTGGGCATGAAGCAATGCCAGCCGAATCCGTGGGAAGAGTTCGAGATGAATCACAAGAAGGGCGACAAGGTGCGCGGCGCCATCAAGTCGATCACCGACTTCGGCGTCTTCATCGGCCTGCCGGGTGGGATCGACGGTCTGGTGCATTTGTCGGATCTGTCCTGGAGTGCTCCCGGCGAGGAAGCCAAGCAGAACTACAAGAAGGGCGATGAACTCGAGGCCGTGGTACTGGCCATCGATATCGAGAAGGAACGCATTTCCCTTGGCGTCAAGCAACTCGATGGCGATCCGTTCACCGGCTTCGTGGCCACTCACGACAAGAACAGCCTAGTCAATGGCACCGTCAAGAGCGTGGATCAGCGTGGCGCGGTGATCGATATCGGCAATGACGTCGAAGGTTACCTGCGGGTTTCCGAGTTTTCACGTGAGCGTACCGAAGATCTGACCCAGCATCTGAAGGTGGGTGATACGGTCGAGGCAGTGATCAGCAACGTGGATCGCAAGACGCGCTCGATCAACCTGTCGATCAAGGCCAAGGATCAGGCGGAACAGGCCCAGGCGATGCAGAAGCTGGCCAGCGAAAGCGGGAGCAATGCCGGCACGACCAATCTGGGCGCCCTGCTCAAGGCCAAGCTCAACCAGTCGTCATAACTGCCGACCTCATGACCAAGTCCGAGCTGATCAGCCGGCTGGCGGAACGCTTTCCCCAGCTCGGCGTGAAAGATGCCGATATCGCTGTCAATGTGATACTCGATGCGCTGGCCGAGGGGTTGACCCGCGGCGATCGCATCGAGATTCGCGGTTTCGGCAGCTTTTCGCTGAACTATCGGCCAGCACGCGTCGGCCGCAATCCGAAGTCTGGCGAGAAGGTGCACGTGCCTCCCAAATACGTGCCCCATTTCAAGGCGGGCAAGGAATTGCGGGAGCGGGTCGATTACCAGAAATGAGCTTGACCGTCGTCATGACGCGCACTGTGGCGGCCCCTTTTTCCGGAGCCGCTTTTTTTCGTCGCTTGCGGGCACCGGACTGACCTTTCATGGCCTCGCTGCTCAGATTTCTGCTCTGGTCGCTCCGTGCCCTGGTATTCGTCGTTCTGTTCGGCCTCGCCCTGAAGAACAGCGAACCGATGGAACTGCGGTTTTACTTCGGGCATCTCTGGCAGGCGCCGGTTGCGGTGGTGATTCTCGCCGTCTTTGTCCTCGGCATGGTCATCGGTCTGACGGCCGCGTTCAGCTTCGCGCGGCAGGGCAAACGCAGAGAAACTCCTTGATCCCATGGAAATAGAGCTCTGGTGGCTGCTGGCATTGCCCGTGTTTTTCGTCCTCGGCTGGATTGCAGCGCGGATCGATATCAAGCAACTCGAACATGAGTCGCGTGCCTTGCCACGCTCCTATTTCAAGGGGCTGAATTTTCTGCTCAACGAGCAGCCGGACCAGGCGATCGAAGCCTTCATCGAGGCGGCACGGGTCGACCCGGAAACCATCGAGATGCACTTCGCGCTTGGCAATCTGTTCCGCCGGCGGGGCGAGGCGGATCGCGCCATTCGTGTTCATCAGAATCTGATCGAGCGCGACGGATTGACGGACGAGCAGCGCCTGCACGCTCTGGCCGAACTGGGCCAGGACTATCTCAAGGCCGGCCTGCTCGACCGTGCCGAGGAAATTTTTCTCAAGCTGCGTTCCACCTCGCGTGATGATGAGGCCTTGAAAAACCTGCTCGAAATCTATCAGCAGGAAAAGGAATGGGCCAAGGCGATTGTGATCGCCGAGTCGCTCCCTGGGCATGCCGATCATCTATGGCAGAAGGAAATCGCCGAGTTCCGCTGCGAGATGGCCGCCGGCGAGCTGCTGCACGGCCGCCACGAGGAAGCCCGGCGCCTGCTCGAGGAAGCCCTGGTGGCCAACCGCAAGTGCGTGCGGGCGCTGATGTTGCTCGGCGATCTGGAACAAAAACTCGGCGCTGGCGCGACGGCGATCGACTACTGGAGTCGTATCGAGCAGCACAATCCGGCCTATCTGGCCCTGATTGCCGAACGCCTGATGCAGGCCTTCACCCAGCTTGGCCGCGCCGCGCAAGGACTCGATCTGTTGCGTGGCTGGCTCCAGCTCCATCCTTCCTACGATCTTCTGGAAGCCGTCTATCAGGCCGAGCTGCAGGCGTCCGGCGCGGAGCCGGCGTATCGATTGGTGAAGGATGAATTGCGCCGCACACCGACCTTGTTGGGCCTCGACAAGTTTCTCGAAGCCCAATTGCTGGTGACTCCATCCGAGCGCCGCGCCGATCTCGAGGTGGTCAAGAATCTGATCCACGCCCATACCCGCCGGGTCGCCCGCTACTGCTGCACCCAGTGCGGCTTCAAGGCGCGGCAGTTCTACTGGCGCTGTCCGGGCTGCGGCGGCTGGGAAACCTACCCGCCCAAACGCAGCGAAGAATTCGATATCACTCCCTGACCATTTAGCGTTCGACCATGAAAATCACAGTTATTGGCACCGGCTACGTCGGTCTGGTTTCCGGCACCTGTCTGGCCGATGTCGGCAACGACGTGTTGTGCCTCGATCTCGACGCGGAAAAGATCCGCATCCTGCAAAGCGGCGGTATCCCGATCTACGAGCCGGGACTCGAGGCCATGGTCGGAAAAAACGTGGCCGCCGGACGGCTGCGGTTCACCACGAACGTCGAGGAGGCCGTCGCTCACGGCGTGCTGCAATTCATCGCGGTCGGCACGCCGCCGGATGAGGACGGCTCGGCCGATCTGCAATATGTCGTCGCGGCGGCGCGCTCCATCGGCCGCTATATGCAGGATTACAAGGTGGTGGTCGATAAATCCACGGTGCCGGTGGGCACCGCGGACAAGGTGCGGGTGGCGATTGGCGAAGAGCTGCAGGCTCGCGGCGCGACGATCGAATTCAGCGTCGTCTCCAATCCGGAGTTCCTCAAGGAAGGTGCGGCGGTCGATGACTTCATGAAGCCCGACCGCATTGTCGTCGGCACCGAGGAGCCGCGGGCCATCGAACTGATGCGGGCGCTTTACGCACCCTTCCAGCGCAATCACGAGCGTCTGCTGGTGATGGATGTCAGGAGTGCCGAACTGACCAAGTACGCCGCCAACGCGATGCTGGCGACGCGAATCTCGTTCATGAACGAGCTGGCCAATCTTGCCGAAAAGCTGGGGGCCGACATCGAGCTGGTGCGCAAGGGCATTGGCTCCGATCCCCGGATCGGGTTTCACTTTCTCTACCCTGGCGTCGGCTACGGCGGTTCGTGCTTTCCCAAGGATGTCCAGGCGCTGATCCGCACGGCGGGGGAATCCGGCCAGCCGCTGCGCGTATTGCAGGCCGTCGAGGAAGCCAATGCCGTACAGAAATCGGTGCTCGCGCAAAAGATCGTCAAACGCCTGGGATCCGATCTGCAAGGCCGCACGATCGCCCTCTGGGGACTCGCCTTCAAGCCCAATACCGATGACATGCGCGAGGCGCCCAGCGTGAAACTGATCGACGACCTGCTCGCCCACGGCGCGTCGGTCGTGGCTTATGATCCGGTCGCCATGCACGAGGCACGGCGGATTTTTGGCGACGAGCCGCGTCTCCGTTATGCGACCTCGCCGATGGCCGTGCTCGATGGCGCCGATGCGCTGGCCATTGTCACCGAATGGAAGGAGTTCCGCAGTCCGGACTTCGATCTGATCAGGGCAAAACTTAAAACCCCGGTCATTTTCGACGGCCGCAACCTGTACGAGCCGGCCAGCGTGCGTCAGGCCGGGCTGGAGTATTTTGCGATCGGCCGGCGTTAACGCGATGGATACGGGGAAACCGATGAATACGATTCCCAATACGATGACGGCGCGGATTCTCGTCGTCGGCGACGTGATGCTCGATCGCTACTGGTTTGGCGAGGTTTCCCGCATCTCGCCCGAAGCGCCGGTGCCGGTGGTCAAGATCGAGAAAAGCGAGGAGCGTCCCGGGGGTGCGGCCAATGTCGCGCGCAACTGTGCCGCGCTTGGCGCGCAAGCGATTTTACTTTCCGTCGTCGGCACCGACGAGGCGGGCAAGATTCTGGCCCGGCTGATGAATGATGCCGGCATAGAATCCAGCCTGCATGAAGATCCAGGCCTCAACACCACGGTCAAGCTGCGCGTGATCGGCCGTCAGCAACAGTTGCTGCGCATCGACTTCGAGAACTGGCCGGATCATGAAGTGCTGCAGACCAAGCTGCACGAGTTCGCCCGGCGGCTGACCGAATGCGATGTGGTCATTCTTTCCGACTATGGCAAGGGCGGGCTCGCCCACATCGCCGAGATGATTCGCCTGGCGCGAGAAGCGGGCAAGCCGGTGCTGGTCGACCCCAAGGGCGACGATTACACGCGCTATGCCGGCGCCACGCTGCTTACCCCCAACCGGGCCGAGTTGCGCGAGGTCGTCGGCCGCTGGCAGGACGATGCGGAACTCGAACACAAGGCCCAGGACCTGCGCACGAGCCTTGGCCTCGATGCCCTGCTGGTGACCCGCAGCGAGGAGGGGATGACACTGTTTTCCACCGCCGGCCGGTGCCACGAGCCGGCCGTGGCACGCGAGGTTTATGATGTCAGCGGTGCCGGCGATACCGTGATTGCCACGCTGGCGGTGATGCTCGGCAGCGGCCTGCCGCTGGAGGCGGCACTGCGCCTGGCCAATCGCGCGGCCGGCATCGTGGTCGGCAAACTGGGCACGGCGACGTGCTCGCTCGATGAACTGAGACAGAACGTTTGAGGGACTTCATGTATTACATCGTTACCGGCGCAGCCGGATTCATCGGCGCCAATCTGGTCAGGGCACTCAATGCGCGAGGCATCACCCGGATCATTGCGGTGGACGATCTGACCCAGGCCGACAAGTTCGGGAATCTCACCGACTGCGAACTGGCCGATTATCTCGACAAGCAGGAATTCCTCGACATGATCGAACATGGCCAGTTCGATGGCGGCATCGAAGCCATCCTGCATCAGGGCGCCTGTTCCGACACCATGGAGAGCGATGGCCGCTACATGATGGCCAACAATTACCGCTACTCGCTCTCGCTGCTGAATTTCTGCCAGGACCAGGAGGTGCCGCTGCTGTATGCCTCCTCGGCCGCCGTCTATGGCGGAAGCCAGGAGTTTCGCGAAGAACGGGAGTTCGAAGCGCCGTTGAACGTCTATGGCTATTCGAAATTCCTCTTCGACCAGATCGTCCGTCGCCGTCTCGCCAGCGCCGACTTTTCTTCACCGGTGGCCGGCTTTCGCTATTTCAACGTCTATGGCCCGCGCGAGAGTCACAAGGGACGGATGGCCTCGGTTGCCTTCCATCATTTCAACCAGTACCGCGACAGCGGCAAGGTCAGGTTGTTCGAAGGCAGCGGTGGCTATGCCCATGGCGAGCAGCGGCGCGATTTCGTCTACGTCGATGACGTCGTCAAGGTGAACATGGCCTTCCTCGACAGCGGCACCTCCGGCATCTACAACCTCGGCACGGGACGGGCGCAGAGCTTCAACGAGCTGGCGGTGGCCACGGCGAATGCCTGTCGGGCGCTCGAAGGCAAGCCGGCCCTGCCGCTGGCCGAACTGGTCGCCGCCGGGACGATCGAATACATCCCCTTTCCGGAGGCGCTCAAGGGCAAGTACCAGAGCTTCACCCAGGCCGATCTGACGCAGTTGCGGCAGGCCGGCTACCACGACGAATTCGCCACGGTGGAGCAGGGCGTCGCCACTTACGTCAACTGGCTGGCCCGATGAACTGGAAAACCCTCGAGGATTTCGTCGGCAACACGCCACTGGTTCGCCTGCAGCGTCTGCCCGGTGCGGAAAACGAAAGCCGCAACAACGTCATCCTGGCCAAGCTCGAAGGCAACAACCCGGCCGGCTCGGTGAAGGATCGTCCGGCGCTGTCGATGATCGTCCGTGCCGAAGCGCGCGGCCAGATCAAACCCGGCGACACGTTGATCGAAGCCACCTCCGGCAATACCGGCATCGCCCTGGCGATGGCGGCGACGATCCGTGGCTACCGGATGATCCTCGTCATGCCGGAAAACCAGAGCATCGAGCGTTGCCAGACGATGAAGGCCTTCGGCGCCGAATTGATCCTCACCCCCAAGGCCGGCGGCATGGAGGCGGCGCGCGATCTGGCGCAGGAGATGGTCGCCGCCGGGCGCGGCGTGGTGCTCGACCAGTTCGCCAATGCCGACAACCCGCAGGCGCATTACGAAGGTACCGGGCCGGAGATCTGGCGCGAGACCGGTGGCCGCCTCACCCATTTCGTTTCCAGCATGGGCACCACGGGCACCATCATGGGTTGCTCGCGCTATTTCAAGGAGCAGAACCCGGCGATTCGCATCATCGGCTGTCAGCCGCAGGAAGGCTCGCAGATACCCGGCATCCGCAAGTGGCCGGAAGCCTACCTGCCGAAAATCTATGACCGCGCCCGCGTCGATCAGATCGAGTCGGTCGCGCAGGCCGAGGCCGAGGCGATGACCCGCCGGCTGGCTCGCGAGGAAGGCATCTTCGCCGGCATCTCCTCCGGCGGCGGGGTGCATGTCGCCTTGCGCATCGCCGCGCAGGTGGAAAACGCGGTCATCGTCACCATCATTTGCGATCGCGGCGATCGCTATCTGTCGACCGGGGTCTTCCCGGCCTGACCGTCAGAGTCGACTCAAACCGCAGCGGTTTCCACTGCCGCCGGCAGCGCGATCTGGTCGTCGGTACTGAACTGGTAATCGTGAAAGACGTGTTCGGCGGTCAGTAGCTGATAGCTGCCGTCCGGATTCCTGCGCGTGGTGTCCTTCAGCCGGTAGGTGTAGTGACCGCAGGTCCAGCACTTGAAGTTGCGCATCTGCGTGCATAGGCAGGTCTTGTCCCAGACGCGGATTTTTTTCGCCTCGGGATGGGCCGCCACTTCGCGGTTGTAAGCGTCGATGTACTGGCAATTGCCATTGGCATCGAGCAGGTAACCATAGGCTTCGCAATTCGGGCGAATGCCGTCGCCGATCGCCGGGCTGTTCTTCAGCATGCGCATCGGATAGCCGGTGGGCGAGATGGTATTGACTTCGATGTCGTGTTCCCCGGCCTTCAAATATTCCTGCTTGACGTCATCGGGCAGGCCGCATTCATGGGTGGCGGTGAAACGGGTGGCGAGCTGTACCGCCGCGGCGCCCATGTCCATGAAACGCACAGCATCCGAGCCGGTGAAAATGCCGCCGGCGGGAATGACGGGAATATTCAGCTGTTCAACTTGCAGCCAGTCGTGGATTTCCTTGACGATGGTCGCCAGGTCATATTTGGCCCAGTCCATGCCAAAACCGAGGTGGCCGCCGGCGAGCGGGCCTTCGACCACGATGTAGTCCGGCAGGCGCCGGGTGCGCGCGCTTTTCTTGATGAACAGTTGCAGCGCGCGCAGCGAGGAAACGATGATGCCGAGTTTCGCATCGCGGAAACGCGGGTGATCCTCGAGCAGCGCGAAGGAACCCAGGTGCAGGCCGGCGGCCAGCGTGATGCCGTCGATGCCGGCATCCAGCGCCGAAGCCAGGCGTACGCGCAGGGTTTCCTTCGGCGCGTTCATGGTCAGCTTTTCCATGCAGTTGATGAAGATCAGACCTTCGCCCCGCTTGGCCTCCATCGCATGGCGAACATGCTTCTGGGTCGCTTCGGCGAGCAGACCGAGATCGAACTTGACGACGGATTTGTCGCTGTTGGCAACGTTGTATTTGAACAGCTTGAGCTTGCTCTTGACGTAATCCGTGTCATATCGACGGTCGGCGACAGTCGGCACCATGGCATCCGAAATATGGCCGACGCCGCCCAGCCGCGCGGCCTCCAGCGCCAGCATCGAGGTCGAGATATCGACGCCCATGCCGCCGACCATGATGGGCACCAGTTCGTGTTTGCCGAGTTGCCAGCGGAAATCGTCCAGACGTTTCATGTGCTTCCTTTATCGAGACGCGTATTATCGCCCGCCGGCTTCAACTTGTCTGCTGATTTACCTCAAATGGAGATGCCAATGTCGCCAGTAGGGTCGCGCCATAGCGCTCGGCCTTGGCCTGACCGATCCCCGGAATGTCGAGCAATTCGTCCGGCGTGGCCGGCCGGCGGGTGGCCAGCTCCTGCAGTGTGCGATCGTGCAGGATCACATAGGCCGGCACGCCCTGTTCGCGGGCCAGCGTGGCGCGCCACAGGCGCAACGCCTCGAACAGCGGCGCATCGCTGGCCGCGAGCGGGTTCGGGGCGTTGCCGGGGTTTGTCGCTCGCCGTGTCGCCAGCGCCGAGTTTTTGCGCGCTGTCGGTCGACGCAGGCGCAGGCTGATCTCGCCTTTGAGCAGCGGGCGCGCCGCCTCGCTCAGGCGCAGGGCGCCGAAGGCCTGGGCATCGGCCTGCAGAAAACCGGCGGCCAGCAACTGGCGCATGACCGAGCGCCAACCCGGCTCGTCGAGTTCCGCGCCGACGCCGAAGGTGGGCAGCGCATCATGGCCGAACTGGCGGACTTTCTCGGTCGTCTTGCCGCGCAGGATATCGATCAGGTGCCCGGCGCCGAAACGCTGACCGCTGCGCAGGGCCGCCGACAGCGCCTTACGCGCGGCTTCGGTGCCATCCCACAGCTCGGGCGGCTCAAGACAGGTATCGCAATTGCCGCAAGCTGCGGCGGCTTCGCTGAAATATCTGAGCAGGCCGCTGCGGCGACATTCGGCTGCCTCGCACCAGGCCAGCAGCGCATCGAGCTTGCCTCGTTCGACGCGTTTTTGTTCCTCGCCGGCAGCCGATTCGTCGATCCGGCCGCGATGGATCACCACGTCATTCAAGCCATAGGTCATCCAGGCTTCGGCTGGCTCGCCATCGCGCCCGGCGCGGCCGGTTTCCTGATAATAGGCTTCGAGGCTTTTCGGCAGATCGAGATGGGCGACGAAGCGCACGTCGGGCTTGTCGATGCCCATGCCGAAGGCGATGGTCGCTACCATGACGATGTTCTCTTCGCGCAGGAAGCGCCGCTGATGCTGCTGCCGCGTCGCGGTGTCGAGTCCGGCGTGGTAGGGCAGGGCGGCGATGCCCTGGGTAGTCAGCCAGACGGCCGTTTCATCGACCTTTTTGCGCGACAGGCAATAGACGATGCCGGCTTTGCCGGCGTGGCCGGCGAGGAAGTCGAGCAATTGGCGGCGCGAACTCAGTTGCCCCGCCCCCCGCTCGACCACGGTGTAGCGGATGTTCGGCCGGTCGAAACTGGAGATGAACACCCGTGCCTCGTCCAGGCCGAGACGGAGGATGATCTCGCGCCGTGTCAGTGTGTCCGCCGTGGCGGTCAGCGCGATGCGCGGCACCCGTGGGTAACGCGCATGCAGCAGCGAGAGCTGGATGTATTCGGGGCGGAAGTCGTGCCCCCATTGCGAGACGCAATGCGCCTCGTCGATGGCGAACAGGGCGATCCGCTCCAGCGCGGCGAGGCGGTCGAGCAGGGCGAGGAAACGCTCGCTCAGCAAGCGCTCGGGCGCGACATAAATCAGGTCGAGTTCGCCCTGCAGCAGCCGGCGTTCGACGGCGGCGGCGGCTGCCTGATCGAGCGAGGAATTGAGGAAGGCGGCGCGCACGCCGGCTTGCAGCAGCGCATCGACCTGATCCTGCATCAGTGCGATCAGCGGCGAGACCACCACGCCGACCCCTGGCCGTAGCAGGGCCGGAATCTGGTAGCAGAGCGACTTACCGCCACCGGTCGGCATCAGCACCAGCGCATCGCCTCCGCTCGTGACATGTCCGATGATTTCCGCCTGCGGGCCGCGGAACGAGGCATAGCCGAAGACGCGGCGCAATACATCGAGGGGGTCGAGGGCAGCAGACATGAACAGGAGTCGTCAGAAAACGGGAGCCCGCATTATGCGGGCTACAATCCCCCGTGGATCGGCGCGTAAGGAGGCAAGGATGCGTGGTGTTTCCCGAATCGGGGTGATTCTGGCTGTTTTGCTCGGCGCGACAGCCGCCGCCGAGCCACCATCACCCCCAACTTCGCCGCCCTCGCGACCAGCGGTTTCACCGCCCGACATCCTGCTGGCCAAGGTCTGGCGCGACGAATTCGATCCGGCGGCGTTCTGGGTCAGCGAGAAACTCGACGGCGTGCGCGCGCTGTGGGATGGCAGGCAATTACAATTACGCTTCCGTAGCGGCCGGCCGGTGCACGCGCCTCCCTGGTTCATCGCCGCACTTCCCGCGCGGCCGCTGGACGGCGAGCTGTGGCTCGGCCGTGGGCGCTTTGCCGAGCTCGCCGCCATCGTGCGCAAAACCGAACCGGTGGAGGCCGAGTGGCGCCAGGTGCGCTACATGATTTTCGAATTGCCGGATGCGGCCGGCAGTTTCAGCGAGCGGGTGACGCAAATCCGGACGGTGACCGAACAGGCGCAGCTGCCCTGGCTGGCGGCAGTGCCCCAGTTTCGGGTGGCCGACCGGGCCGAGTTGCTGGCGCGCTATGCCGAAGTAATTGGGCATGACGGCGAAGGCCTGATGCTGCATCGCGCCGAGGCCCTCTATCACGGTGGACGCAGCGACGATCTGCTGAAACTGAAACCGGCGCTCGACGCCGAGGCCGTCGTCATCGCGCATCTGCCGGGCAAAGGGCGCCTCGCCGAGCAACTGGGTGCGCTGGAAGTGGAAACCGCCGATGGCCGGCGCTTTCGCATCGGCAGCGGCCTGAGCGATGCCGAGCGCCGTCATCCGCCACCGATCGGCGCCACCATCACCTACCGCTACCAGGAACTGAGTCGCCGCGGCATCCCGCGTTTTCCGCGCTATTGGCGGGTGCGCGAGGAGTTCTAGGAGTTCCAGGAGTGGGGCGAGGAAGCTGCCACGGTGCGGAAGCAGCCGGCAATGGGTCTTTTCCACGCCTCGCCGGTCAGCACGCCGACTATCTGGTCAAACAGCTAAATGTATTCCAGAGAACGGACGAGCGTCCCGATGGGGCCGTCATGAAGGTCATCGCTCGATTCGTTCACGAAAAGTCGGCGTTGGCGGGACGGCGAGGTTCCCGAATCCGCGGCAAAGCTGGTGTAGCGCTTGGCAAATTTTAGTACTGGGGCGGTCAATCCATCGTCGTCCCCGCGGTCTTGACACACCCGGGACTCCGCTTCGCGGCGGGCGAAGCGGGGACCCAGGAACGTACTGGATTCCCGCTTCCGCGGGAATGACGCCGATGTGTTTTGTCGGTTTCGACAATTCGCAAGCACTACGCTAGCTGCCGGCGGCAAGCAGGGTCAGCACCAGCGGCGCGGTAATCGCCGCCAGCGCGGTGGACAGCACCAGTGCCGCCGCTACCGGGCCTTCCAGCACCTTGAATTGGCGCGACATCAGATAAACATTGGCCCCGACCGGCAGGGCGGCGAGCAGGACGACGACCTGAGTTTCCAGTCGCGGCAGTCCTAAAAGCCGGGCCAACAGCCAGACCACCAGCGGTTGCAGCACGAGTTTCAGCGCGCAGATCGACGCGCTCTGCTGCCAGCCGGCACGGATGCCGTACTCGGCCAACCCCATGCCGAGGGCCACCAGCGAAAGCGGCGCGGCGGCCTGACCGAGCATCGCCAGCGGGGCATCGACCAGTGGCGGAATCGGCAGTCCGGCCAGGCCGTAGAGCGTGCCGGAGACGATCGAGGCGACGATCGGATTGGTCGCCACCGCCTTCGCCGTCTTGGCGAAACCGGCCGGCGAGAAGCTGCCATGCCGCGCCCACTCGACCGAGACGGTGACCAGGGTCCACAGAATCAGCGAATTGAACACCAGCACCAGCGCGACCACCGGCAGTGAGCTCTCGCCCAGCGTCGCCCGCGCCAGGGGAATGCCGAGCAGCACGTTGTTGGAGAACACACCACCGAGGGCGAACACCGATTGCGCCACGCCATCGAGCCGCAACAGGCGCCAGCCGATCAGCCGACCGACGACGAAAACGACCAGGCAGCTACCGAAGAAGGCGATGAGCAGACGTGAATCGACCGCCGGCAGCTTCGAGAAATCGCTCATCAGGCGAAACAGCATCGCCGGCAGGGCGACCGCAAAGACGAAGCGGGTCATCGCGTCGGCCACTGCCGTAGGCCATCCGGCAAAGCGCATCAGCCCGTAACCGAGGGCGACGAGAGCAAACAATGGGGAGGCGAGGGCGAGGTGATGGAAAAAGATCGACATCGAAAAATCGGCGCTGACGAGACGGCGCACGCGAAGCAAAGGCGTGCAGTTTAGCGTATTGGAACCAACTCATTTGTCATTCTGTCGAGGCTCGAGCGAAGCGAGCGAATCAGGAACCCCCCGTGAGGGGAGCGAAGGGGGGGGATTCAAGAATGGGCCGACTTTCCTGATGCGGGGTGATGTTTCCCGCATCAGGAAAGCCAACCGAGCGCCAGAGTCTGTCGGGTCAAGCGGCTTGTCTGGAGGTGACCCCTCAAGGCGATTCCACTCCCGCCAGCGAACAGGTGCAACAAGTCCAACAAGTGCAACAGTAAAAACAGTAAAGTCGGCGATGGCGTGACGGCGAATACGCCGATTCATGCGAAACTTGGAGCCTCCCCGTTTCTCTCATGGAGCTGCTCATGGCCGGCCTGCCCGAAATCACCAATATGGCGTTGTTCTGCGATTTCGAGAACATCGCGCTCGGCGTGCGCGACGCCAACTATGCCCAGTTCGACATCCAGAAAGTGCTCGAACGCCTGTTGCTCAAGGGCAGCATCGTGGTCAAGAAGGCCTATTGCGACTGGGCGCGCTACAAGGAATTCAAGGCGCCGATGCACGAGGCCTCGTTCGAGCTGATCGAGATTCCGCATGTACGCCAGTCGGGCAAGAATTCGGCCGACATCCGCATGGTGGTCGATGCCCTCGATCTCTGCTATACCAAGGCGCACGTCGATACCTTCGTCATCATCAGCGGCGACTCCGATTTCTCGCCGCTGGTCTCCAAATTGCGCGAGAACAACAAACACGTGATCGGTGTCGGCGTCAAGGCGGCAACTTCCGATCTGTTGGCGGCCAATTGCGACGAATTCATTTTCTACGACGACCTGGTGCGCGAGCAGGAAGCCAAACTCAAGCGCAGCGCGAAGAAAACCCCGGCGAAGGCCGCCGCGCCGCGGACGACGGCAGGCAAGACCGAAGACAAGGAGGCGCGACGCGAAGAAGCGCTCGATCTGCTGGTCGAAACCGTCGAGGCGCTGCTCGCCGAGCGCGGCGGCGAGGCAACGCTGTGGGGGTCGATGGTCAAGCCGACCCTGCAACGGCGCAAGCCGGGATTCACCGAGTCCTATTACGGCTACCGTTCGTTCCGCGATCTGCTCGAGGACGCGAAGAAAAAGAAGCTGCTGATCGTCGAACGTGACGACAAGACCGGACAGTATGCCATTCGCTTGCCGGCGGAGGATTGACGGCGACCATGAGCGATGACGTCCGTACCGCGCTGGGGTTGGCGAGCGAGCAGTCGCTCGAACTGCTGAAAGAGTTGCACATCCTCACCCGCGAGGGTCGGCTCAACCAGGACAGCCGGCGCAAGCTCAAGCAGGTCGACCATCTCTATCGGTTCATCGCGCCGCTGCTGGCCGAAGTGGTGGCGGAGAAGGGGGGCGTGACGCTGGTCGATCATGGTGCCGGCAAGTCCTATCTGGGTTTCATCCTGTACGACCGTTTCTTCCGCCACCAGGAAACGGGCATGCTCCACGGTATCGAAAGCCGCGCCGAACTGGTCGATAAGTCTCGTGCGCTGGCCGCCCGCCTGGGCTTTGAACGCATGCAATTTCTTGCTTCGCGCATCGAGGATGCACTGGTCACGTCGGAGCTTCCGCTCCAGGTCGATGGTGTGACCGCGCTGCATGCCTGCGATACGGCAACCGACGATGCGATCCGCTTTGCCTTGACCAGGCAGGCTCGCTTCATCGTCCTGGTGCCCTGTTGCCAGGCCGAAGTCGCGGCCGAGCTGCGCCGCACCAAGCAGGTGGCGCTCTCCGCCAGCGGCCTGGCCGAGTTGTGGCGGCATCCACTGCATAGCCGCGAGCTGGGTGCGCTGGTGACCAACGTGCTGCGTTGCCTGCTGCTCGAAGCCCATGGCTACACGGTGACGGTGACCGAGCTGGTCGGCTGGGAGCACTCGATGAAGAACGAGCTGATCCTCGCCCGGAGGCACGAGGGCAAGCCGCGCGGCAATGCGCGGGAGCGGGCGCAGGCCATCCTCGAGGCCATGCATCTTGCCGCCTTGAGTCCGCGTTTTCTCTACTGATGGCAACCACCGCAGGCTTCGCTCTGCTCGATGATGCGACGGCGCCCGCCGGGGTGCTGGCCTCGCGCCTTTACACGGAGTGGGTCGAGAGCATCGTGCTGCGCGAGGCGAGCGCCTTCGCCGTCGATATGGAACGCTTGCAACAGGCGCTGGCGCGCGGCCTTCATGCCGTCGGCCTGTTCACCTACGAGCTGGGCGCCAGGCTGCAGGGCGTCACGCCGCGCCATGCCGTGCCCGAGTTCGGCCAGATCCTGCTCTTTCGCCGCTGCCAGCGCCTGGATCGGGAGGGCGTCACCGCCTGGTTGGCGCAGCAGGAAACCGGTGATGAGCCGGCAGGCGTGGCTGATCTCGCGGCCAGTGTCGATGAAGTCGGCTTCACCGCCGCCGTCGAACGCATCCATGCCCTGATCGCGGCAGGCGAGACCTATCAGGTCAATTACACCTGGCGGCTCGATTTCTCCGTCTTTGGCTCGCCCATTGCGCTCTACCGCCGCTTGCGGGCCCGTCAGCCGGTGCCCTATGGCGCCTTGATCCGCTTGCCGGACGAGCGCTGGGTGCTCTCGCTCTCGCCGGAACTCCTGGCCCGGCATGCGAAGGGGCGGCTCGTCGCCGAGCCAATGAAAGGCACGCTGGCGGCGAGCATGGATGCGGCCGACAATGCACGGCGTGCCGCGCAGCTGGCGAGTGACCCGAAAAATCGCGCCGAAAACCTGATGATCGTCGATCTCCTGCGTAACGATCTGAGCCGCATCGCCCGGCCGGGCTCGGTGAAGGTGCCCGAGCTCTTTGCCGTCAGGCAGTTCGGCGAAGTGCTGCAAATGACCTCGACCATCCATGCCGAGCCAGCCGCCGGCGTTGATCTGGCCGCAGTCCTGACGGCCCTGCTGCCTTCCGGCTCGGTCACCGGCGCGCCGAAGAAGCACACCCTGGAGCTCATCTCCGCCCTGGAGACCTTGCCGCGCGGCCTTTACACCGGGGCCATTGGCTGGTTCGAGCATGCCCGCCGCCCCGCCAGCGCCAGCGCTTTGCGTCCCCACGGGAACTTTTCCGCAAGCCATCTGCCCGAGTTTTGCCTGTCGGTGCCGATCCGTACCCTGACGCTTTCACCGCCCGCGGCCTATGGTCTGCGTCGTGGCGTGCTTGGCGTCGGCGCCGGTATCGTGCAGGACAGCGTGGCGCGGGAAGAATGGCGCGAATGCTGGCTCAAGGCCTGTTTCCTGAGCGAACTTGCGCCAGACTTCGCGCTTATCGAAACCTTGCGCGCCAGCCGGGAGGGTATTTCCCTGCTCGACCGGCATCTGGCACGACTGGCCGCTTCGGCACGCTACTTCGGTTTCGCCCTTGACGAGGCGAAACTGCGCCGGCAGCTCGCCGCCCACTGCGCCACGCTCGATCAAGGCGGCGTGTTTCGCCTGCGGCTGGAACTTTCCGCGTGCGGCGAAGTCAGTCTGTCGTCTTCACCTTTGCCGAAGCTGGATACGTCCGTGACCGTGCTGCTTGCCCCGCCAAATCTGTGTCCGCCGCTGCCCGCCCTGTTCTTGCGTCACAAGACGACGCAGCGGGCGGTCTATGATGCCGCCTGGCGTACGGCCGAGGCGACGGGTGCGTTCGATGTGCTGTTTTTTAACGCTGCCGGCGAGCTGACCGAAGGGGCGCGCAGCAATGTTTTCGTCAAGCTCGGCGGACGCTGGTGGACGCCGCCGCTCACCGCCGGTCTTCTACCCGGCGTGATGCGCGCTGCGCTGCTCGACGATCCGGCCTGGGCGGCCGGCGAGCGCCGGCTGACGCGGGGCGATCTGTTCGATGCCGAGGCGGTCGTGGTTTGCAATGCGTTGCGCGGCGTGCTGCCGGCGAAGATCGACTGGCAGACGGAGGTTCAATGAAACGACGGATTGGGCCTCTCTCTCCGCCTCGGCGGCGTCTGCTGCAAGGCGTGCTGGCCACGGGCGTCCTCCTTGGCGTGCACCCCCTGGGTCGCCTCGCCGGTGCCGCCGTGAGGGAAGAGACCCCAGTCCTCGAAGGACGCGAATTCGATCTGGTGGTGGCCGAATCGCCGGTGAATTTGACTGGCACACCAGGCCGGGCAACGACCATCAACGGCGTCCTGCCGGCGCCGACTTTGCGCTGGCGCGAGGGCGATACGGTGACGATTCGAGTCACCAATCGCTTGCAGGAGCCGACCTCGATCCACTGGCACGGCATTCTGTTGCCGCATTCGATGGACGGCGTGCCCGGCAGCAGCTTCGACAACATCGCTGCGGGCACCACATTCACCTATCAATTCACGGTCAGGCAGAGCGGAACCTACTGGTATCACTCGCATTCCGGGATGCAGGAACAGACCGGAATGTACGGTGCCATCGTCATCGAGCCGGCGGCGGGGGAGGCCATTCACGCCGAGCGCGACCAGGTCGTGCTGCTTTCGGACTGGACGGACGAAGACCCGCTGCGCGTGCTGGCGAAACTGAAGGTCGATAGCGATTACTACAACATGAACCGGCCGACGCTGCTCGATTTCCTGCGCGACGCCCGGCGCGAGGGCTTGGCCGAGGCGCTCGACACGCGCCAGATGTGGAACGAGATGCGGATGAACCCGACCGACCTGGCCGATGTTTCGGCGCAGACACTGACCTACCTGATGAACGGCCAGCCCGCGACGGCCAACTGGACGACCCTGTTCCGGCCGGGCGAAACCGTGCGGCTGCGCTTCATCAATGGCGCGGCCAATACCTTCTATGATGTACGCATTCCCGGGCTGGAACTGACGGTGATCGCGGCCGACGGCCAGAACGTGAAGCCGGTCGGCGTCGATGAGTTCCGTTTCGGCCCCGGCGAGACCTATGACGTGCTGGTGCGGCCGGCGCCGGGGGCGTACACGATTTTTGCCCAGAGCATGGATCGCAGCGGCTTCGCGCGGGGCACGCTGACCAGCGAAGCGGGGCTTCCTGCCGCCGTGCCGGCCGTAGATGCGCCGCAATGGCTGTCGATGACCGACATGATGGGCGACATGGCCGAGCCGGAGACCCCGGTGCGCCACGCCCGCACCGAATATGGCCCGAGCACCGACATGCGCGTCGACACCCCGCGCACCAATCTCGACGATCCGGGCGTCGGCCTGCGCGACAACGGCCGCCGCGTGCTGACCTATGCTGATCTGGTCACCCTCGGCGGTTCGATCGATCGGCGAGAACCCGAGCGCGACATGGAACTGCACCTGACCGGAAATATGGAGCGTTACACCTGGTCGATCGACGGCGTCGAATTCGCCGACTCGACCCCGATTCATTTTCACTACGGCGAGCGGTTGCGGGTGATCTATCACAACGACACGATGATGACCCACCCGATGCATCTGCATGGCCTGTGGTGCGAACTGGAAAACGAGGAGGGCGAGTTTCAGGTGCGCAAACACACGGTCAACGTGCAGCCGGCGCAGCGGGTGAGCTTCCTCGTCACCGCCGATGCACCGGGCCGCTGGGCCTGGCATTGTCACTTGATGTTCCACATGGACAGCGGCATGTTCCGTGAAGTGGTGGTGGCCTGATGCGTCGCGCACGGTGGTTCACCATGGTGGCCGTCCTCTGGGGCGTTACGGCCTGGGCGCAGACGCCATCCGCCGAGGCGCGCGATCCACACGCCGAGGCGGCAGGTTACGGTTTTTCCGGAGGGGCGCATCCGCATGCCGGACATCCGGCCTATTCCGTCTTGCGCGTCGACCGTTTCGAGCATGCCTTCATGCCGGGGGACGATGCGACGCTGTACGACCTGCACGGCCGGTACGGCGGCAGCTTCGATCGCGCCGTACTCAAGGCCGAGGGCGAAATCGCCCGCGGCAAGGTGCGCGCGGCACGCACCGAGCTGCTCTGGTCCCATGCCGTGTCCCCGTTCTGGGATACTCAGCTTGGCGTGCGCCATGACGGTGGCGTCGGGCCGGATCGGGGCTGGCTGGCGCTGGGAGTCGAAGGTCTGGCGCCTTACTGGTTCGATGTCGAAGTGACCGCCTATCTCGGTCCGGCAGGACGCACGGCGCTGCGTCTGGCGGCCAGCTACGAGCTCCTGCTGACCCAGCGGCTGATTCTGCAACCCCGCGTCGAGGCCGATTTCCACGGCAAGCGCGATAGCGCACTCGACCACGGCAGCGGCCTCACCGATGCGGTTGCCGGCCTGCGCCTGCGCTACGAATTCAACCGCCAGTTCGCGCCGTACCTCGGCGTCGAGCGCGGCGGCAAGGTCGGCAACAGCGCCGATCTGGCGCAGGCTGCCGGCGAGAGAGCGATGACCACGCGCTGGGTCGCCGGCCTCAAGTTCTGGTTCTGAAAAAAACGCCCCGGCAACGGACGTTGCGGGGGCGTTCAGGCCTTGCAAAAAAGTCGGCGCTGGTGAGACGCCGACTTGTTATTCCATTTACATCGTCACTGTATCCGCTACTTCCTTGAACTCGGCGATCTGGTCGAAGTTCATGTAGCGATAGACGTCGGCGGATTTGGCATTCACCGTCTGCACCTGTTCCATGTATTCGGCCATGGTCGGGATCCGTCCCATCAGCGCCGTTACCGCCGCCAGCTCGGCCGAGCTGAGATAGACGCGGGTGTCTAGCCCAAGGCGGTTGGGGAAATTGCGGGTGGAGGTCGACACCGCCGTGCTGCCCTTCCTGATCTGCGCCTGGTTGCCCATGCACAGGCTGCAGCCGGGCATTTCCATGCGCGCACCGGCCTTGCCGAGGATGGCGTAGTAACCTTCTTCGTTGAGGATCATGGCGTCCATCTTGGTCGGCGGGGCGATCCACAGGCGGGTGGGGATGTCGCTCTTGCCTTCGAGCACCTTGCCGGCGGCGCGGAAGTGGCCGATGTTGGTCATGCAACTGCCGATGAACACTTCGTCGATCTTCTCGCCGGCGACTTCGGAAAGGACCTTGACATCGTCCGGATCGTTGGGACAGGCCAGGATCGGTTCCTTGACGTCGGCCAGATCGATTTCGATCACCGCGGCGTAGTCGGCGTCGGTGTCGGGCGCGAGCAAGGTGCCGTTGGCGATCCAGTCTTCCATGGCCTTGATGCGACGGGCCAGGGTGCGCTTGTCCTGATAGCCCTCGGCGATCATCCACTTCATCAGGGTGATGTTGGAGCGCAGGTACTCGACGATCGGCGCCTTGGAGAGACGCACGGCACAACCGGCGGCGGAGCGTTCGGCGGAGGCATCGCTGAGTTCGAAGGCCTGTTCCACTTTCAGTTCGGGCAGACCTTCGATCTCGAGGATGCGACCGGAGAAGATGTTTTTCTTGCCCTGCTTGGCCACCGTGAGCAGCCCCGCCTTGATGGCGTAAAGCGGAATCGCATTGACCAGATCGCGCAGGGTGATGCCGCGCTTGCCGGCTTCCTCCAGCGAACCCTTGAACCGCACCAGCACCGATTCGGGCATGTCCAGCGGCATCACGCCGGTGGCGGCGGCGAAAGCGACCAGGCCCGAGCCGGCCGGGAAGGAGATGCCGATCGGGAAACGGGTGTGCGAGTCGCCGCCGGTACCCACGGTGTCGGGCAACAACAGCCTGTTCAGCCAGGAGTGGATCACGCCGTCGCCGGGGCGCAGCGAGATGCCGCCGCGCGCGGTGATGAAGGAGGGCAGGGTGCGGTGGGTCTTGACGTCCACCAGTTTCGGATACGCAGCGGTATGACAGAAGGATTGCATCACCAGGTCGGCGGAAAAACCCAGGCAGGCGAGGTCTTTCAGCTCGTCGCGGGTCATCGGGCCGGTGGTGTCCTGGCTGCCGACCGATGTCATGCGGGGTTCGCAGTAGGTGCCTGGGCGAACCCCCTTGCCTGCGGGCAGGCCACAGGCCCGACCGACCATCTTCTGTGCCAGCGAGAAGCCCTTGCCGGAATCGACCGGCGGTTGCGGCAGGCGGAACAGGGTCGAGGCGGGCAGACCGAGAAACTCGCGCGCCTTGGTGGTCAGACCGCGACCGATGATCAGGTTGATGCGGCCGCCGGCGCGTACTTCGTCGAGCAGCACTTCGGACTTGTAGTCGAAGCTGGAGACGGCAACGCCGTTCTTCTCGATTTTCCTGGCATAGGGATAGATGTCGACCACATCGCCCATGTTCATCTGGCTGACGTCGCATTCGATGGGGAAGGCGCCGGCATCTTCCTGGGTGTTGAAGAAAATCGGCGCAATCTTGCTGCCGAGGCAGAAGCCACCGTAGCGTTTGTTGGGGACGAAGGGAATGTCATCGCCAGTCCACCAGATTACCGAGTTGGTGGCCGATTTGCGGCTGGAGCCGGTGCCGACCACATCGCCGACGTAGGCCACCGGATGGCCCTTCTGTTTCAGTTCCTCGATCAGTTTCATCGGTCCGACGGCGCCCGGATTGTCCGGTGTGATGCCCTCGCGGGCGTTCTTCAGCATGGCCAGACCGTGCAGCGGAATGTCCGGCCGGCTCCAGGCGTCGGGCGCCGGGGAGAGGTCATCGGTATTGGTTTCACCGGTGACCTTGAATACGGTGATGCTGATTTTCGCGGGCACCTCGGGGCGCGAGACGAACCACTCGGCCTCGGCCCAGGATTGCATGACGGCGCGGGCATTGGCGCTGCCGGCGGTGACTTTCTCGGCGACGTCGTGGAAGGCGTCGAACATCAGCAGCGTGCCCTTCAGGGCTTTCGCCGCCGCGCTGCCGCAGACGGGGTCGTCGAGCAGGTCGATCAGGGGTTTGACGTTGTAGCCGCCGACCATGGTGCCGAGCAGCTCGGTGGCTTTCTCGCGGGAGAGCAGCGGGCACGCCGTGGCGCCAACGCCGACTTTCGCGAGAAACTCCGCCTTGACCTTGGCCGCGTCATCGACCCCGGCCGGGATGCGATGGGTCAGCAAGCCGAGCAGAAAGTCTTCCTCGCCTTTGGGCGGGGCGAGCAGTAGCTCGACCAGGGCTTCGGTCTGCGCCTTGGACAGCGGCAAGGGGGAAATGCCAAGGGCAGCGCGTTCGGTGACGTGTTGGCGGTAGGCTTCGAGCATGGTGCAGTCCTCTCGTGACGGGTTAACGAAATACAAAATAAGTGCGCTTTGTGATATTCGAGCGGCTTTGCACTTCCTGCGGTCGGCTTTGCACTTCCTGCGGTCGCAGCGAGCAAACCAGGACCCCCCCGCGAGGGGGGCGAAGGGGGGCGGGTGTTTGAAACGGGCTGACTTTCATGATGTGGAGTGATGTTTCACGCATCATGAAAGTTGGACGGGGTTGAAAAAACGGTGGTGGGCCTCGGCCGGCATCTCGGCGCCGGTAGCCTCGGCGCGACGCAGCAGTTCCCAGTAATAGCGGTAGGAAGCGCGATCGTGGAGCCGGCCAGCCCAGGCGATCGGCCCCCAGCCGGCAGCCTGCGCGGCGAGCAGGATGCCGGCCGCTTCGGCGACATCGCCGAGGTCGGGGCGCATGGCTTCGACGATCGGCTGGATCTGCGCCGGGTGGATGCTCCACATGCGCAGAAAGCCGAATTCCCGGCGCGCACGGCGGGCATCGCTGCGCACCACGTCCATGTCGCGCAGTTCGGTGCTGACATTGTGCGCCGGGATGACGCCGTTGCCGAGCGCTGCCGCGGCGATTTCGACTTTGGCGCGCACGATCAAGGGGTGGCTGAACTGGCCAGGCGAGTACATTGCCGTGGCGGGAATGGCGCCGTGATGGGCGGAGACGAAATCCATCAGGCCGAAGTCGAGCGATTCGACGTGGGGCAGCGCGGCGATCGACCAGGCCTCGTGCAGGGCGCCGGGAGTTTCGATCAGGACATGGACGGGAATCTCGCGGCGGATGCCATGCCGTTTGCGCGTATCGTCCAGCGCGGTGATCTGTATCAGCACATCGTCAGCGCATTCGGGCTTGGGCAACACGAGATAGGCCAGGCGTTCGCCGGCGCGGCCGACGATGAGATCGAGTTCCACGCGCCAGGCCGGATGGCGCACGTCATGGATGCGCACGCCGAGACGACTGTGTACATTGGCCGCATCGAGCAGGAGGGTAGCGACCATTTCCGCGTGCTCGCGTTCGCCCCCGGCGGGAGCGCCATCCTCGCAATCGGCGGTAACGTCGAAAATCGGCCCCAGTTCGAGCTGCAACTGGAGCGCCTTGCGAATCAACTTTTCACTGCCGGCGTAGTGTTCGCAGGCGCTGAGCAGTGGAAAGGGTTTCGTGCCCGGATAGAGCACGGTGGCAGGATGAAGGGGTTCGCTCATTGGCTGGCGTTCCGCTTCATCCTGTGTGCGCCGTCTGTGTGCGCTTAGCCGAGCAGGCTGGCAACGCCGGCGCGCTCTTCCTCGAGCTCGGCCAGGGTCTTGTCCATCATGCTGCGCGAGTAGTCGTCGATCGGCAGACCTTCGACGCGTGTGTACTCGCCGTTCGCACAAGTGACCGGCACGCCGTAGATGACGTCCTGCGGAATGCCGTAGGAGCCATCGGAGGGAACCCCCATGGTGACCCACTTGCCGTTCGTGCCCAGCGCCCAATCGCGCATGTGGTCGATCGCTGCGTTGGCGGCCGAGGCGGCCGAGGAGGCGCCACGGGCGGCGATGATGGCCGCGCCGCGCTTGCCGACGGTGGGGATGTACTCGTTCTTGTACCAGTTGTCATCACCAATGGCGGTTGGTGCAGGCTGGCCGGTGACGGTGGTGCAGCGCAGATCCGGGTACATGGTGGGCGAGTGGTTACCCCACACGATCATCTTGTCGATGTCATTGACCGACTTGCCGGTGCGGGTCGCGAGCTGCGAGATGGCGCGGTTGTGGTCGAGGCGCAACATGGCGGTGAAGTTTTTCTTCGGCAGGCCGGGGGCCGACTTCATGGCGATGTAGGCGTTGGTGTTGGCCGGATTGCCGACCACCAGCACCCTGACGTTGCGCGATGCCGCCGCATCCAGCGCCTTGCCCTGTTCGATGAAGATCTTGGCGTTTTCCATCAGCAGATCCTTGCGCTCCATGCCGGGACCGCGGGGCTTGGCGCCCACCAGCAGGACGTAGTCGGCATCCTTGAAAGCGACCTTCGGATCGTCGGTGCCGACCATGCCGGCGAGCAGGGGAAAGGCGCAGTCTTCCAGTTCCATCATGACGCCCTTGAGGGCGGCCTGGGCTTTTTCCATTGGCAGTTCGAGCATTTGCAGGATCACCGGCTGATCCTTGCCCAGCATTTCGCCGGCAGCGATTCGGAAAACAAGAGCGTAGCCGATCTGGCCGGCGGCACCGGTCACTGCGACTCGAACGGGGGGTTTGGTCATGACGAACTCCTTGTCTGGAAAAGAATAACCTGATAAAAGTCTAACGCTGCATCGGGCATTCCAGCGGATTTCCCTGGTTTCCCGGCGGAGATAATAAGTCACTTTTCGACACGCTGTCAATATATATCTTTTATCTTATATAAGACATATCATATGGCATGGACGACTGTGAAAAATTATGTTCAAATGCAGTCCATGAAGAGAATTGCCGTACCGCCAGCGCCGACTTTCAGTCCGCTCTATCGCCAGATCAAGGCATCCTTGGTGCAACGTCTTGAATCCGGGGAATGGGATCCGGGGGAGAGCATTCCCAGCGAGGCCGAGCTGGCGAGCCAGTTTCAGGTCAGTCAAGGCACGGTGCGCAAGGCAATCGACGAGCTGGCGGCGGAGAACCTGCTGATCCGGCGCCAGGGCAAGGGTACGTTCGTCGCCACGCACGATGACCCACGGGCCTTCTTCCGCTTTTTACGACTGATTCCCCTATCCGGCGGCATCCAGCAGACGAAAAGCATTCCTCTCGAATGCTGGCGGGCCAAGGCCGGGGTCGAGGCGGCACGCATGCTGGAACTCAAGGTCGGCGATCCGATCACGATCGTGCGTCGTGTCCTCCAATTTGCCGGGAAACCGGTGGTCGTCGATGAAATCTATTTACCCGGCGAGATTTTTGGCGAGGTTACGCTGGACATGCTGCGCGACTATCAGGGCTCGCTCTACAGCTTTTTCGAGAACCGTTTCAGTATCCGCATGGTGCGCGCCGAAGAACGTCTGCGCGCGGTGCCTGCGGACCGGATGAGCGCCGAGCTGCTGCATATCGAGGAGGGTAGCCCGGTACTCTCCGTGGAACGCATCAGTTTTTCATACGCCAACAAACCCGTCGAATGGCGCCGTGGCCTGTACTCGACACATGATTACTGCTATTTCAACGAACTCGGGTAGCGAGTTCGCATGAACGGCACAGGAATCCGGGTTCGGCGCGTGGCAAGTTTTATGTGTATTTGTTGTTGAAGCTGAAGGCATCACGATAGGAGAAAGTAACTCATGCAGCAATTGACCAAGCCGCGTCCGAAGTTCCTGGCGCTCAATCAAATCCGGCAACCACTCGCGGCTATCGCATCGATACTGCATCGCCTCAGCGGTGCCGGCCTTTTCCTGATGCTGCCCCTGCTGATCTGGCTGCTGCAGCTTTCACTGGCTACGTCAACGGAAGATATGACCACCTTCAAGGCGGTGAAGGACTGTCTGGCCGTCAGACTAATTCTGCTGGGACTGGTGTGGGCGTTTTTGCATCATTTCTGCATGGGAATTCGCCTGCTGTTCATCGACATGCATATTGGCGTCGAAAAACAGGCTTCCCATACCTCGGCCAAGGCCGTATTCGGCATCAGCCTGACGCTGACCTTGATTTTCGGTCTGAAACTTCTGGGAGTGTATTGAGATGAATCGCATCGTCGTCGGGGCTCATTACGGTCTCAAGGATTGGCTGGCGCAGCGCATCACGGCGGTCGTCATGGCGGCTTACACACTGATCGTGCTGGCCGCGGTGATGGGTGGGGCGACCAGTTCGCAGGAAGCCTGGCGCGCTTTCATGAGTCATGGGCTGATCCGTTTTTTCACTTTTCTTTTCATCGTCAGCCTGTGTTATCACGCTTGGGTTGGTGTGCGTGACATCTGGATGGACTACATCAAGCCCACCGGAATCCGGCTTTTTCTGCACGCGCTGACCCTGCTTGCACTGATCGGCTATGCCGGCTGGGCGATTCAGATCATCTGGAGACTGTAACCGTGAGTTATACCGTTCGCAAATTCGATGCCGTAGTCGTCGGCGCCGGTGGCGCCGGCCTGCGTGCCGCAATTCAGCTTTCCGAAGCCGGCCTGAAAACCGCCGTGCTGACTAAGGTTTTCCCAACTCGCTCGCATACCGTGGCTGCCCAAGGTGGCGTTGCCGCTTCGCTCGGCAATTCCGAGGAAGACAACTGGCACTGGCATATGTACGACACCGTGAAGGGCTCGGACTGGCTCGGTGATCAGGATGCGATCGAGTTCATGTGCCGCCAGGCCAACCAGGCCGTGGTCGAACTGGAGCACTACGGCATGCCGTTCGATCGCATCGACAACGGCAAGATCTACCAGCGCCCGTTCGGTGGCCACATGTCCAACTTCGGCGAGAAGCCCGTGCGTCGCTCCTGTGCCGCGGCCGACCGCACCGGCCATGCCATGCTGCACGCCCTGTATCAGCGCAACGTCAAGGTCGGGACCGAGTTCTTCGTCGAATGGCAGGCGCTCGACCTGGTTCGCGATGCCGAGGGCGACGTACTGGGTGTCACCGCAATGGACATGGAAACCGGCGAAGTCGTGGTATTTCATTCCAAAGCCACGATTTTCGCCACGGGTGGCGCCGGCCGGGTGTATTACTCATCGACCAATGCCTTCATCAACACCGGCGACGGCCTTGGCATGGCGGCGCGCGCCGGAATTCCATTGGAAGACATGGAGTTCTGGCAGTTCCATCCGACCGGCGTCGCCGGAGCCGGCGTACTGATTACCGAGGGCGTGCGTGGCGAAGGCGGTATTCTGCGCAATGCCGACGGCGAGCGTTTCATGGAGCGCTATGCGCCTAATGCCAAGGATCTCGCTTCGCGCGACGTGGTTTCCCGGTCGATGCTGACCGAGATCAACGAAGGACGCGGTGCGGGGCCGTACAAGGATTATGTTTATCTCGATTTGACCCACCTCGATCCAGATGTCATCCTCAAGCGCTTGCCCAGCATTCATGAAATCGGCATTCAGTTTGCCGGCGTCGATTGCCTCAAGGAATACCTGCCGGTCGTGCCGACCTGTCACTACCAGATGGGCGGGATTCCGACCAACCGCTTCGGCCAGGTCATTGTGCCCCAAGGTGAAGACAAGGCCGTGCCGGTTCCCGGTTTTTATGCGGCTGGCGAGTGCGCCTGTGCCTCGGTGCATGGCGCCAATCGGCTGGGTACCAACTCGCTGCTCGATCTGCTGGTGTTTGGCAAATCGGCAGGGGAAATGGCCGTTGACCAGATTCAGGGTAGCGCCAAGGTGCACAAACCACTGCCCACTGAATCCATCGAAAGAACCATGGCTCGCCTTGATCGCCTGAATCATCAAAAGGGTGGAAGCAATGTGCACGAGGCCCGGCTGCTGATGCAACGCACGATGCAGAAGCATGCGGGCGTGTTCCGCTTCAGCAACCTGCTCAAGGAGGGCGTGACCAAGATTCTGGAAATTGCAGATGCCGTCGCTCACACCGAGATTCAGGATAAATCGAAAGTGTTCAACACGGCTCGCATCGAGGCGCTCGAACTGGACAACCTGATCGAAGTCGCCAAGGCCACCATGGTTTCGGCGGAGGCGCGCAAGGAATCGCGTGGCGCCCATGTCCGTGACGATGCCCACGATACACCGGAGACGCCCGATGGCCGGGATGACAAGAACTGGCTCAAGCACACCCTCTGGCATCGCGATGGCAACCGGCTGGACTACAAGCCGGTTCAGATGAAGCCGCTGACCGCCGATACCATTGGCCTGAAGAAACGCACCTACTGAGAAGGATCGAGCGATGACGAATTCCGTGCAAATGCGTACCTACCGGTTCAGTATCTACCGTTACGATCCGGACCAGGACACCAAGCCTTACATGCAGGACATTTCGGTCGAGTGTGACCCGATGGACAAAAAACTGCTCGACGCCATGGTCAAGCTGAAGGCAAAAGACGACTCACTGTCGTTCCGTCGCTCTTGCCGTGAAGGTGTCTGCGGTTCGGATGCGATGAACATCAATGGCAAGAACGGACTGGCCTGCCTGGCCGACCTGGCGGCCTTCCCGGAAGGGCAGCCGATCGTGCTGCGTCCGCTGCCCGGACTGCCGGTGATTCGCGACCTGATCGTGGACATGACGCAGTTTTTCAAGCAATACCACTCGATCAAGCCTTATCTGGTCAATAACGATCCCTTGCCGGAGCGGGAACGCTTGCAGTCGATCGAGGATCGGGAAGAACTCAATGGGCTTTATGAGTGCATTCTGTGCGCCTGCTGCTCAACCGCCTGCCCTTCGTTTTGGTGGAATCCGGACAAGTTCGTCGGCCCGGCAGGCCTGCTGGCTGCCTATCGTTTCCTCGCCGATACGCGCGATCAGGCGACCAGCGAACGCCTGGACAACCTCGAAGATCCTTATCGGCTGTTTCGCTGCCATACCATCATGAACTGTGTCGATGTGTGTCCCAAGGGACTCAATCCGACGAAAGCGATCGGCAAGATCAAGGAAATGATGGTGCGGCGCGCGGTGTGAGTTGATCGTGGTACAAATGGACACGGAACGCCGGGCGCGGATCGATCGACTCAAATGGCATTGCCGGCGCGCGTTGCTGGAGCTGGATTTGCTGTTCCAGCGCTTCTGGCAGCGCCATGGCGACTCACTCGATCCGCAGGATGAGCCGGTTCTGGCCAGATTGCTGGAAATGGAAGACCATGATTTATGGGCTGTATTGAATGGGACGGGCAGGGTCAATGACCATGAGCTAATGGCGATGGCTGACCGAATCCGTGCGGCTTGAAGTGCAAGTGAAACGGTAGTTTGATAGAGCGACCGAATAACCGAATTAGACCAATCCACTGGAGAAGTTATGAATACCGATCGTAAGGCGACCTTGACTGTCGATGGCAAAACTTTCGAATTTCCCGTGATGTCGGGAACCTTGGGTAACGATGTCATCGACATTCGTACCCTGGGAGCGAAGACCGGCCTGTTTACCTATGACTCCGGCTTTCTGTCGACGGCGAGCTGCCAGTCGAAGGTTACCTACATCGACGGGGACAAGGGTGAGTTGCTGTATCGAGGCTATCCAATCGAGCAGCTGGCCGAACAATGCAACTTTCTAGAGGTGGCCTATCTCCTGAAGAGCGGCGAACTGCCTGACGCGGAACAAAAAACCCGGTTCGAAAGCACCATCAAGAATCACACGATGATTCATGACCAGATGGCCAAGTTCTTTACCGGCTTCCGGCGCGACGCGCACCCGATGGCCGTGATGGTCGGCGTGGTCGGCGCCTTGTCGGCGTTTTATCACGAAGCCCTGGATGCTTCCGATGTAGAACATCGCAGCGTAAGCTTCAACCGCATCGTCGCCAAAATGCCGACCATCGTGGCCATGGCCTACAAATACAGTATTGGCCAGCCCTTCATGTATCCGCGCAATGACCTGGATTACACAGCAAACTTCATGCACATGATGTTCGGCACGCCCTGCGAAGCCTACAAACCCAATCCGGTTCTAGTGCGGGCGCTGGATATCATTTTCACCTTGCATGCCGATCACGAACAGAATGCATCGACCTCGACGGTTCGCCTGGCCGGTTCGTCCGGCGCCAACCCATTTGCCTGCATCTCCGCCGGCATTGCCTGTCTGTGGGGGCCGGCACACGGCGGCGCCAACGAAGCCTGCCTGCAGATGCTGGAAGAAATCGGCGATGTTTCCCGCGTGGATGAGTACATCAAACGGGCCAAGGACAAGAACGACAGTTTCAAACTCATGGGGTTCGGCCACCGGGTTTACAAGAACTTCGATCCACGGGCCAAGCTGATGAGCAAGGTCTGCGCGGATGTCTTGAGCGAACTCGGACTGGAGAACGATCGCCTGTTCAAGCTGGCCAAGGAACTGGAAAAGATTGCTCTCGAAGATGAGTATTTCGTCGAAAAGAAACTTTATCCGAACGTCGATTTCTATTCGGGCATCGTACAGAAGGCACTGGGCATACCAACGTCGATGTTTACCTGCATCTTTGCGCTGGCACGCACAGTGGGCTGGATGACCCAGTGGGAAGAAATGATTACCGACCCGGAATACAAGATCGGTCGCCCGCGCCAGCTCTATACAGGATCGATCCATCGCAATGTGTTGCCACTGGCCAAGCGGTAAGTCAAATCGGCAAGGGGGCAGGCAACTGACCCCTTCTTCTTTGTCCCTTTTACAGAACCGAAGGTGATGCCATGATGAAGCAGATGCTTTCCAATTCGTATCTGTTTGGCTCGAACGTCCCGTACATTGAGGAATTGTACGAAGCTTATCTCGCCAATCCGGGGGCCGTGGAGCCGGCCTGGCGCGACTACTTCGAAAAGCTGTCCGTTCTGCCCGGAGCTGGCAATTATACCGGGCCGGATGTCGCCCATCATCCGGTAATTGTTTCCTTTGCCCAGCGCGCCAGGGAGGGAACTCTGCAAGCTCCGGCTCCTGCCACCGCTGTCGATGGCAAACAGGTGAAGGTGCTGCAACTGATCAACGCCTACCGATTCCTTGGCAATCGCTGGGCGCAAATCGATCCGCTCAAGCGGAGCGAACGCCCGGCCATTGCCGAACTGGAGCCTTCCCATTACGGATTTACCGAGGCAGATCTGGGGCAAAGCTTCCAAACCGGCTCGTTTGCCGCCTTGCCCGAGACAGCGACCCTGCGTGAAATCCTCGAAGCCGTGCGGCAGACATATTGCGGCACGATCGGTGCCGAATACATGTACATGGCCGATATCCAGAAGAAACGCTGGTTGCAGGCCCGACTGGAACCCGTTCGCGCCACGCCCTCCTGGTCGGTGGAGGAAAAGAAACGCTTTCTGGAACGAGTTACGGCCGCTGAAACGCTGGAACGCTATCTGCATACCCGCTATGTGGGACAGAAACGTTTCTCGCTCGAAGGGGGCGAGTCGACCATCGTCGCCATGGATGAGCTGATTCGTACGGCAGGTACCCTGGGCGTACAGGAAATCGTCATTGGTATGGCTCATCGCGGGCGACTCAACGTTCTGGTGAATACCCTGGGCAAGACACCAAAGATGTTGTTTGACGAGTTCGAAGGCAAAAAAGCTTCCGACCTGTCGGCAGGCGACGTCAAATACCACATGGGATTTTCTTCGGATGTCTCGACCCCCGGGGGGCCTGTCCATCTCACGCTCGCCTTCAATCCATCCCATCTCGAAATCGTCAACCCGGTCGTCGAAGGCTCGGTTTATGCGCGGCAGCGGCGGCGTGGTGACAAGACCGGAGCCGAGGCCCTGCCGGTAATCATTCATGGCGATGCCGCTGTCGCGGGGCAGGGCGTAAACCAGGAGATGCTCAATTTCTCCAATACTCGTGGCTATGGCACCGGCGGCACGGTGCATATCGTGGTCAACAACCAGATCGGTTTTACGACTTCGGACATTCGTGATTACCGCTCGTCGCTGTATTGCACCGACATCTTCAAAATGATCGAGGCACCGATCTTCCACGTCAATGGCGATGATCCGGAAGCGGTGGCTTTCGTCACCCGGCTGGCCATGGAATATCGCCATGAGTTCAAACAGGATGTCGTCATCGATCTGGTGTGTTTCCGCAAACTCGGCCACAACGAACAGGACGAGCCGATGGTGACCCAACCGCTGATGTACAAAAAAATCAGCCAGCATCCGGGCACCCGCAAGTTGTATGCGGACAGGCTGGTGGCGCAGGATATCTGCACCGAAGGCGAGCCGGATCAGGTGATCGCCGACTACCGGGCAGCACTTGATCGCGGCGAACTGCTCTACAACCCGGTGCTGGAAAACTATACCAACAAGTTTGCTGCTGACTGGAGCCCCTATCTGGGTCAGCAATACACCGATGAATGCAATACCTCGGTGCCTCTGGCGGAGCTAAAAAAACTGTCGAAGGCAATTACCTCGATCCCGGCGAACTTCACCCTGCACTCCCGCGTCCAGAAAATCATTGAAGACCGACGCGCGATGAGCGAAGGCAAGTTGCTCCTTGACTGGGGCATGGGCGAAAATCTGGCCTATGCCACGCTCCTGATGCAGGGGTTCGGTGTGCGTGTGTCGGGAGAGGACTGTGGGCGTGGCACGTTCTTTCACCGGCACGCCGTGTTGCATGACCAGAATCGCGAACGCTGGGATGATGGTTCGTACATTCCACTACAAAACATCGACTCCAAGCAGGCTCCATTCACCGTCATCGATTCGGTGCTTTCCGAAGAGGCCGTGATGGCTTTCGAATATGGCTATTCGACCACCAGCCCGAATGAGCTGATCATCTGGGAAGGACAGTTCGGCGATTTTGCCAATGGCGCGCAGGTCGTCATCGATCAGTTCATTTCCTCCGGCGAGGCCAAATGGGGACGGCTGTCCGGTCTGACGCTGATGCTCCCGCATGGTTACGAAGGGCAGGGCCCCGAGCATTCTTCCGCCCGTATCGAGCGCTACATGCAGTTGAGCGCGGAACAGAACTGGCAGGTCTGCGTACCGACCACGCCGGCACAGATTTTCCATTTGCTCCGGCGTCAGATGCTGCGCAAGCTGAGAAAGCCACTCGTCATCATCACGCCGAAATCACTGTTGCGGCACAAGGATGCTACTTCCTCGCTCGATGAACTGGTCAAGGGGAAATTCCAGACGGTCATCCCGGAAATCGACTCGCTCGATCCGAAGAAAGTGACGCGTGTTGTCCTCTGTTCGGGCAAGATTTATTACGAATTGATGGCCCATCGACGCGAGCAAAAAATCACCAATACGGCCATCGTTCGACTGGAACAGCTCTATCCCTTCCCGGATGCAGCCATTCAGGCCGAACTGGCGCGCTGGCCAAAAGCTGGAGAGGTCGTATGGTGCCAGGAAGAGCCGCGTAACCAGGGAGTATGGTACTGGCTGGTATCGCGTCATCATCTGGTGCATGCGACCGGTAGAAAGCAGGAACTGCTGCTGGTCAGCCGTCCCGCCTCGGCTTCCCCCGCTGTCGGCTATTACGCCAAGCACAATGCGCAGCAGAAAGCCGTGATCGAAGGTGCATTTGGTAAATTGAATTCTCCCGAATAACCCGTTTATTTGATTGAGTGAACTCATCATGCTGATTGAAGTCAAAGTGCCTCAACTGTCCGAATCGGTCGCAGAAGCCACGCTTTCCTCCTGGCATGTCAAGGAAGGTGATGCCGTCGCCCGCGACCAGAATCTGATCGATATCGAAACCGACAAGGTCGTGCTCGAATTGCCGGCTCCCGTGGCCGGGGTGATTGTCAAAATCCTCAAGAGCGAGGGTGAAACCGTCGTCTCCGGCGAGGTGATCGCCCAGCTCGATTCGGAAGCCAAGGCGACCACCGTCGCGCCGGCCGGCGCCGTGACGCCAGCGCCGACTTCTTCACCACCGGCCAGCGCCAGCGCACCCAGCGCGATGCCGGCCGCACGCAAGCTGATGGAAGAAAAAGGTATCGCTGCCGGTGAAATCCAGGGTAGCGGTCGCGGCGGACGCATTCTCAAAGAAGACGTCAGCGGAGCCACCAAGCGGGCTGCAACTCCAGCCGCCGTTCCGCCAGCGCCGACTTTTTCGGGCAAGGCCCCACTACCACAGCCGGCATTGGCAACTGCTGGAACCCTTCTCACCGAGCGTCCCGAACAACGCGTCCCGATGTCCCGCTTGCGTGCCCGTGTCGCCGAACGTTTGCTGCAATCGCAAGCCACCAACGCTATCCTGACCACCTTCAACGAAGTCAATATGGCGCCGGTCATCGAACTGCGCAAAAAATATCAGGAAAAATTTGAAAAAGAGCATGGCGTCAAGCTCGGCTTCATGTCATTTTTCGTCAAGGCGGCCGTGGCTGCATTGAAGAAATATCCGGTAATCAATGCCTCGGTGGACGGTAACGACATCGTCTATCACGGGTACTTCGATATTGGTATCGCGGTCGGCAGCCCGCGTGGCCTGGTGGTGCCGATCCTGCGTGATGCCGATCAGATGAGCCTGGCCCAGATCGAAAAGAAAATCGCCGAGTTCGGTGCCAAGGCAAGAGAGGGCAAGCTCTCGCTGGAAGATCTGACTGGTGGTACCTTCTCCATCTCCAATGGCGGCATCTTTGGCTCGATGCTGTCCACGCCGATCATCAATCCACCACAATCGGCAATTCTCGGCATTCATGCCACCAAGGAACGACCGGTCGTCGAGAACGGACAGATCGTCATCCGTCCGATCAACTACCTTGCCATGTCCTACGACCACCGGATCATCGATGGCCGCGAAGCGGTACTGGGCCTGGTAACCATGAAGGAAGCGCTGGAAGATCCGGCGCGCCTGCTGCTGGACGTCTGAGCAAGGAACCGATGCCATGAGCAAACAGTTTGATGTCGTCGTAATTGGCGGTGGCCCGGGCGGTTATATCGCCGCCATTCGTGCCGCCCAGTTGGGTCTTTCCACGGCCTGCATCGAGGCCGAGTCCTATGCCGATCCCAAGGGCCAGGTACGCCTCGGCGGCACCTGCCTGAACGTCGGTTGCATTCCATCCAAGGCGCTGCTGCAATCCTCGGAGCTCTTCGAACAGGCCAATCATTCTTTCGTCATGCACGGCATCAGCACCGGCAAGGTGGCGATGGACGTGGCGACCATGGTCAAGCGCAAGGACAACATTGTCGAGCAGCTGACTTCCGGTATCAAGGGCTTGTTCAAGAAGAACAAGGTAACGCTGCTGCCAGGACACGGCAAGTTCGTCGGTCTGGAAAATGAGCGCTGGCGCGTCGATGTGAATGGAGAAGTCGTGGAAGCGACCCATGTCGTTGTCGCCACGGGATCACAGGCCAGACATCTGCCCGGCATCCCGGTGGATAACAAGGTGATTTGCGACAATGTCGGCGCGCTTTCCTTCGACTCGGTGCCGAAACGTCTCGGCGTGATCGGCGCCGGAGTCATTGGCCTGGAACTCGGTTCGGTCTGGAAACGCCTCGGCGCCGAAGTCACCATTCTCGAAGCCGTGCCGGATTTTCTTGCGGCCGCCGATGCTGCCGTGGCCAAGGAAGCCTGGAAGACATTCACCCAGAAACAAGGTTTGAACATTCAGCTTGGCGTCAAAATCACCGCGGTCGAACATGGCAAGAAGGGCGTCAGGATCAGCTACGAATCCGGTGACGAGTCGAAGGTCCTGGAATGCGACCGGTTGATCGTCTCGGTTGGCCGGATGCCCAATAGTGACAATTTCGGAGCGGCGGAGGTCGGTCTGGCCATCAACGAGTCCGGGTTCGTTGTCGTCGATGCGCACTGCCGGACCAATCTGCCGAACGTCTGGGCGGTGGGGGATGTCGTTCCTGGACCCATGCTGGCTCACAAGGGGATGGAGGAAGGCATCATGGTGGCCGAGTGCATCGCCGGACAAAAAGGCCATGTCAATTACGCCGCCATTCCCTGGGTGATCTACACCCATCCTGAAATTGCCTGGGTCGGCAAGACCGAGCAGCAATTGAAGAATGAAGGTGTTGAATATCGTGCCGGACAGATTCCCTTTCTGGCCAACGGTCGCGCGCTGGGGCAGGGCGATACCACCGGGTTCATCAAGATGCTGGCCTGTGCCAAGACCGATCGCATCCTGGGCGTTCATATCATCGGCAACAATGCTTCCGAGCTGATTGCCGAGGCTGTGACTGCGATGGAATTCAGCGCTTCTGCCGAGGATATCGCCCGCATCTGCCACGCCCATCCCACCCTCTCCGAAACCATGCACGAAGCGGCGCTCGCCGTCGACAAGCGTCCATTGCATTTTTGACGATCGAAGAATCCCGCCGTACGGCGCACGATGCGACTTTAGTCAGATAACGCGCAGTGGCCTATCGTATCCTCAACGTTCCCAAGGACGGCATGATCGAAGCATTCGATGCCGCGCTGACCCGGCGCGGCATCGTCGCCGATCCGGCGCAGCACGCTGCCGCACAGCACCTGCAGCGCTTCTACGATGAACTGCTGACCCTCAAGGCCGCCCGCCGCAACCGTCTGCGCAAGCTGCTGCTCCGTCCGCCATTGCCTCGCGGTGTCTGGTTCTGGGGGGGGGTTGGTCGTGGCAAAAGCTTCCTCATGGACTGCTTTTTCGATGCCGTACCCTATCAACGCAAACGTCGGGTGCATTTTCATGCCTTCATGCGCGAGATTCATGCGGCATTGAAGGCGCATCACCACGAAAGCGATCCAGTGACCAGGGTGGCCACGGATATCGCCAGTGCAACCCGTCTCATGTGTTTCGATGAATTTCATGTCTCGGACATCGCCGACGCCATGATTCTGGGACGCCTGATGCGGGCTTTGTTCGATGCCGGCGTAATTTTCTGCATCACCTCGAATTATCCGCCTGCCGGCCTGTATCCAAACGGACTGCAACGCCAGCTGTTTCTGCCGACCATCGACCTGCTCGAGCAGCGCCTCGACGTGATTGAAGTCGATGCCGGCATCGACTACCGCCTGCGGGCGCTCGAACAGGCCAATATCTTCCTGACGCCGGACGATGATGTTGCGGCTACCGCCCTGCACGACATTTTTCGGCGGATCAGCGGCGGGGAGGGGCATCAGCGTCCGGTGAACGTGCTCGGCCGCGAGTTACCGGTGATCCACCGGGCTCCTGGTGTGGCCTGGTTCGATTATGCAACCTTGTGCGATGGCCCTCGTTCACAAAATGATTACCTGGTGCTCGCTGATCGCCACCATACGTTGATTCTGTCCAGCGTCCCGCAAATGACCCCGGAGATGGCGAACCAGGCACGGCGTTTCACCTGGTTGATTGACGTGCTTTACGAGCATCGGGTCAAACTGGTGATCAGTGCGGCCGTCGCGGCCGAACAACTTTACACCGCGGGCCCGCAAGTCACCGAATTCAAACGTACTGTCAGCCGCCTGATCGAGATGCGCTCACATGAATACCTGGCCAGTCCGCACCGCCGCGATGAGCTTTCGCTCGATGAGCATGGGAAAAGTGGCATTTGATACATGAGGTTCTGGCTCGGATAGAATCTTTTGCAGATGTTGCGCGTAATGCGCATAGTCATGGGTTGAAACTTCATCTGGCCCTGATGAAAACAGTTCGAATCGCTTCATTTACTCAATTTTTTCAGCAAAGGATTCACGATGCGAATTGCCAGGAATACAGTTGTCACACTCGATTACGAGGTAAAAGATACCGATGGAAATGCGGTTGATGAGGGTACCGAACCCTTGGTCTACCTACATGGGGGGTATGGCGGGATTTTCGATCGCATCGAGGAGATGCTTCAAGACAAGATGCCCGGCGAAGCCCTGACGGTCAAGCTACAGCCCTCGGAAGCCTTTGGCGAATACGCTGCCGAGCAGGTCATCATCGAACCGCGCGACATGTTCCCTGACAACATCGAAGTCGGCATGCAGTTCGAGCGAGGTGAAGAGGATGGCGAAGATGAGGGCGTGCTCTACACCATCACCGATATTACGGACGACAAGGTCGTCGTTGATGGGAACCACCCGTTGGCTGGGATTGCCTTGCTGTTCACCTGTACGGTGAAAGAGGTTCGTGCAGCAACCGATAATGAAATAGCGCATGGCCATGTTCATGGCGAGCACGGGCATCACCACTGACCGAGCCGGGTTCGCTTGACCAGGATAACGGTAACGGCTTCCCGTTACCGTTATTTTTAATTCAATATTTGACATAATGCAAATTATGCGAATAATAATTTCAGGTCAGATGCAATTGATCAACATTCAGCCTGGCCTACTCAACGGCTCCGACACTGCGCAGGTAATCCGAGATATCGCTATGCGTTCCCTGTGCCGCCAGCTTCCGAGCCGTATTACCATCCGGATCGGGTAGGTCCATGTCCGCATCGGCATCGATCAGTAAGTGCACAAGTTCCAGCCTTCCATTTTTTGCGGCGAGCATCAACGCGGTTTGTCCGTTGGGTGCCCGAGCATCGATCCTAGCACCATGGGAAAGCAAAAATGCAGCAATCTCGCTGTGGCCGGAATAGGCTGCGTAATGCAATGGCGTCCAGCCTTCCGGATTAATCTTGGCACCAGCGACAAGCAAACGGCGGATAGCCTCGATATGACCATTCAGGCTGGCTACCAACAAGGCTGAGTCACCAAATTGGTTGCGTCGATTCACGTTGGCGCCGTTCTTGAGCAGGCTATCCATCAATTCGAGGTTATTGCCGTGGGCAGCCAGCATCAGCAGCGTTGTCCCCGACTTGTCGGCCGTATTTACATCCATTCCACGTGCGAGCAAATCAAGCACTATCGCACTATCACCATTCTTGGCTGCAGCCAGAATGTCATCATAGGCGCCAGCCAGGGCCCCGCTCCCGCCAACAAGACAAAGAGCCAACCCGATCAATAAGTTACGCATCGCGTCCGACTCCGAACAATTGACAGAAATTGGAGGTTGTTGCCTGTGCCAGTACCTCGAATTCGATCCCGCGCAGCCGCGCCACCTCGGCCGCGACATGGCAAACCCAGGCCGGCTGGTTCTGCTTGCCCCGATGAGGGACAGGGGCAAGGTAAGGCGAATCGGTTTCGACCAGCAAGCGGTCAAGCGGCACAAAAGTGGCCACATCCTTCACCTGGCGGGCATTCTTGAAGGTAACGATGCCCGAGATGGAGATGTGAAAACCCAGGTCAAGCGCTTTCGAGGCCACTTCCCGGGTTTCGGTGAAGCAATGAAAAACTCCGCCCACGCCCCCGCCATGCTCTTCGGCAAGCAGTCGCAGTGTATCTTCGGCTGCCTCACGGGTATGAATAATCAGGGGTTTTCTTGACTGCCTGGCGGCGTGGATATGAGTGCGAAAACGCTTCCGTTGCCACTCCATATCCCCTTTCAGTCGATAGTAATCCAGCCCGGTTTCGCCAATGGCCACGACTTTTGGGTGCTCGGCGAGCTGTACCAGCCGCTCGACATCCGGTTCCTCGCCCTGCTCCGTATCCGGATGAACACCCACCCCAGCAAACAGGTTGGGAAATCGATCGACTAGAGCCAGCACACCAGGAAACCGTTCCAGAGTGACGCCAGCAATCAGGGCCCAACCAACCCCTGTGGCCTGCATATTCGCCAGCAACTCGCCCTCCTTGCCTTGAAAATCAGGAAAGTCGAGATGGCAATGCGAATCGACGAGCAGTTTTGTCATTCTTTATAATCAGCGAGTTGATGAATTAATTGCATGTAAAGTATAAGAAGCAAGCGTTTCGATGAAAAGCAACTGATTGAGCGGATGGCGGGCACTGCGGCGCAACGGAAGCAATTCTCGCCAGGCGGCGACGAGGGTCAGCGGATCGAGGGCTGAAACATTTTTCGGGCGAGGCCAGCCACGGTGGTAACGTACCTCGCCCGTCATGCGTTCCAGGGCCAGGTCGAACAACCAGCGCTGCACGCATTCGACCAAGTGATCGAGACGAAATGCTCCATCATTTTTCAACAGACCATCCCAGCGCGCAGCCAACGCCAGCGGATCAGTTGCCGGCTTGGTCAGGCTATCGACCACAGCGTCGATCGTCGCCAGTTGACCGGCGATTTTCCATTGCTCGACCTTCAACGGGGCTCCGCCCGCCAACGTCAGATAGCGCATGGCCTGATCTCCCAGTCCGGCCACTCTCAAAAACTCAGCGGCGGCCATGGGTTCGGGAAGCGGAACGGGAATCACGCGGCAGCGGCTGCGCAAGGTGGGCAAGAGATTCTTTTGTTTCGATGTAATCAATATAAAATATACAGTTGCAGGTGGTTCCTCAAGTATTTTAAGAAGTGCATTGGCTGCCGCCGGGTTCATCGCTTCGGCTTCGGTGAGCAAGACGACCCGGTTTCCCTGACGGTGGCTGCCAACGAACACGAAATCTTCGAGCTCCCGGATCTGGTCGATCCGAATCAGCGTGGAGCCCCCCCGTCGTTTGACCGTTTCGCTCGCGCCCTCCTCGCCTTCTTCATCGCCGGCGGGAGCGACACGGCGAAAATCGGGATGATTTCCGGTGTTCAGCCAGTGACAGGAAGGGCACTGGCCACAGGCTTCAAGCGCCGCCGTTGGCGCCTCGCAGAGCAGTAGTGCGACAAGATTCTCGGCAAAGGCCTGCTTGCCGACACCCTCGGGACCGGCGAGCAGAATCGCATGAGGAAACCGCCCAAGTCCCTGTCCGACGAGCTGCCTCTTTATGGATTCAAATTGTTTAAAATTATAATGTTGCAATTATTTCTTCAAGTAACTTATTGATATTGGCCAAGGATTTTTCGGCATCGATCAGCTTGACGCGTTGTGGATTTTCGGCAGCGATTCGCAAATAGGCGGCACGCACCCGCTCGAAGAAATCGGTCTGCTCCTGCTCGAACCGATCCCGCGTCGGCGAGGCGGCGGAGAGCCGCTGCTGGGCGAGGGCGACGGGGAGATCGAAGATCAGCGTAAGGTCCGGACTCAGGCCATCGACCGTCCATTCGGCCAGACGGGCTATTTTCTCCCAGGCCAGACCCCGTCCGCCGCCCTGATAGGCAAACGAGGCGTCGACAAACCGGTCGCAAACCACCCAACGCCCGGAAGCCAGGGCCGGTTCGATAATCAGGGCCAGATGCTCCCGTCGCGCGGCGAACATCAGCAATGCCTCGGTTTCGAGATGCATTGGCTCGCTGAGCAGTAGCGCCCGCAACCTTTCACCCAGTGGCGTGCCGCCGGGTTCGCGGGTAGCGACCACAGCATGGCCTTTTTGCCGCAAATGCTCGACCAGCCAGGCATGCTGGGTGCTTTTTCCCGCGCCATCGATGCCTTCGAGGGTGATGAAGCGTCCTCGCATGAACGTTTACCTTTGTCCTTTCTGATAGCGTGCCACGGCCTGATTATGCGCTTCGAGCGTGCTGGAAAACACGCTCGCGCCATCGCCGCGCGCCACGAAGTAAAGCTTGTCACTGGCCGGCGGATTGGCCGCTGCCCGCAGCGCCTCGCGTCCGGGCAGGGCAATCGGCGTCGGTGGCAGGCCGCGCCGGGTGTAGGTGTTCCACGGCGTGTCAGTTTCGAGATCCTTGCGCCGCAGGTTGCCATCGAAGTGCGCACCCAGGCCATAAATGACCGTCGGATCGGTCTGCAAGGGCATGCCGAGACGCAGGCGGTTTATGAATACAGTGGCGATCTGTGGTCTATCGTCGGCCATTCCGCTTTCTTTTTCAACGATCGAGGCCAAAATAAGCAATTCATAGGGTGTCTTAAGCGGTAATTTCGGGTTTCGTCCGTCCCAAGTGGCCGCCAGCTCGCGCTGCATCGCCTGATAGGCGCGCTTCAATAACGCCGATTCCTTGCTGCCGCGATTGAACAAATACGTATCGGGAAAGAATAGCCCCTCGGGATGGGATTCGCTCGCCCCGATCAGGGCGAGGACTTGCGTGGCGCTCAAACCTTCGGTGTCATGCACGAGGTCAGGGCTCGCAGCCAGTGCCAAGCGCAAATCCTCGAAGGTCTTGCCCTCCACCACCAGCAGTTCGCTTTGGCTGACATCGCCGCGGGTCAGCGTTTCGAGCACATCGAGTGCCGTCGGTTGCCCGTCGATTTCATAATTGCCGGCCTTGATTTTCGTTGCGCGCCCCAGCAATCGGCCGAGAACCTCGAATTGCCAGGCGGGAAGGTCAATCCCGGCGCTTTCGATGACTCGTGCCGCCGAGCGCAGGCTGGCGCCGGGCGGCACCGAAAACTCGATTGGCGAAGAACGCAGGGGCAGCGGCCGCAGCGCCAGCCACAGACCCGCCAGGCTGGCGATCGCTACGAGGAAAAGGAGGAGACGCAGAAACCGACGCATGAAAATGAAGGAACATGCGCCACGGGCGGCGCCGGGCGCGATAATACCATCCCCTCTTTTCGATCACGCCCGTCCCATGAATCCAGACTGGAACCAACGACTGATTGCCGCCGGGATGCAGGCCGCTGGTGAACATTTCGGCACTCCCGCCGAGGAACTCGCCGCCGCCCGCGACGGCGCCATCGTCGCCCCGCTCGCCGAGTTCGGCCTGATTCGCGCCAGCGGCCCCGACGCCAGCGTATTCCTGCACAACCTGCTGACCAACGATATCAAAGGGATCGATGCTGCAACCCTGCGTCTGGCAGGTTTTTGCACGCCCAAGGGGCGACTGCTGGCGATTTTCGCGATCTGGCGCGAAGGCGAGGATTTCCTGCTCCTCGTACCGCAGGAGATTCTCCCCGGTATCCTGAAGAAGCTGTCGATGTTCGTGCTCCGGGCCAAGGTCAAGCTGACCGACGCCAGCGCCGAACGCGTCCTGCTCGGCGCCTCGCCAGCGCCGGCTTTCTGCGAGCCGACGCTGGCAGCGGTTTCGGTGACCGACGGTGGTGTGCTGATCCGCCTCGATGCAAGCCGCGCCCTGCTCTGCCTGCAAGCGGATGCCGCACCCGCCCGCTGGGACGCCCTCACTGAAAAGGCGCGTCCGGTCGGCTCGCTGGCCTGGCAGTGGCTGGAAATCGCCGCCGGCCAGCCACGCGTCGTTGGCGCAACGCAGGAAGTCTTCGTGCCGCAGATGCTCAACATGGATCTGCCGGGCGTCTCCGGCGTGTCTTTCACCAAAGGCTGCTATCCCGGCCAGGAAATCGTCGCCCGCACGCATTATCTGGGCAAGGTCAAGCGGCGCATGTTGCGCGCCCGCTTCACCACTGCCGCCGCGCCTGGTACGCACGTCTATGCGCCGGAAACCGGCGATCAGCAGTGCGGTGCGCTGGTCAGCGTGGCGCCTTCGCCGGAGGGTGGCTGCGAAGCCCTGGTTAGCGTGCAACTCGGCGTGGTCGAGGCCGGTGAAGTGCATCTGGGCACCCCGGAAGGCGAGCGCCTGGGCTTCCTGCCCCTGCCCTACGCCCTCGAGTGACCTGCTCTCTTTCCGTGCTCCGTCGATGTGCCTGATCCTCATCGCCTGGCAGTGCCAGCCGACCCATCCTCTGCTGGTGGCGGCCAATCGCGACGAGTTTTTCGTTCGCCCGACGGCGCCTGCCGCCTTCTGGCCGGACGCCCCGCAGATCCTCGCCGGACGTGACCTGGAAGCCGGCGGCAGCTGGCTCGGGATCACGCGGGGCGGACGCTTTGCGGCACTGACCAATTTCCGCGATCCGGCGCAACAGCGACCCGGCGCCGCTTCGCGCGGGCTGCTGGTTGCCGGCTTTCTGCGCAGCACACAGCAGCCGGAAGACTATCTGGCGGCAATCGATGGCCGGCGTTACAACGGCTACAACCTGCTGCTCGGCGACGGCGAAAGCCTGTGGTGGGCTTCCAACGTGAGCGGCGAACGGCGCTTGCTGCCGCCCGGCATCTACGGGCTTTCCAACCATCTGCTCGACACGCCCTGGCCAAAAGTCGGCGCTGGCAAGACGGCGCTCTCCCGTGCCCTTGCTGCCCTGCCCGACGAAGCGCCGCTGTTTGCCCTGCTCCACGACGATCGGGTACATCCCGATCCGCTGCTGCCGGCCACCGGCGTGCCGCTCGAATGGGAACGCCTGCTCTCCGCCGCCTTCGTCAAGTCAGACGACTACGGTACCCGTTCCTCGACCGTCATCACCCGGCGCGGCGACGGCTGGCTGACCTTCGACGAGCAGACCTGGGGGCCAGGCGCACGGCCCGGCGTGCGCTGGCGCTATCGTTGCCCTATCCGGCACGACGCATGAGCCGGTGCGGGATGCCTGCTTCGAGAAACACCTCGCCTTCCGCGACGAAGCTGAATTTCTCGTAAAACCCGAGCGTCTGCACCTGGGCATGCAGCACCGGATCGTTGCACTCTCGCGCTGCCGCTTCGACCAGCAGGCGCTCGACGAGCGCCCGCCCAAGACCCCGGCCGCGCCAGTCGGCACGCACCGCCAGCCGGCCGAGGTGGCCGGCTGGCAGCAGGCGGCCGGCGCCGATCACCTCGCCCCGGGCATCCTGGGCGACGACGTGGCGGCTCACCGCGTCGTGCTCGTCCCACTCGAGCGCCGCCGGCACGCCCTGCTCGACGATGAACACCGCTTCGCGCAGTGGCCGGGCAAGCTCGCCCAGCGTGGCCCAGTCGCCGGCGGTAAGGCCGTATTCGACGATATCGACCGGCGTGCGGAGCGGCACGCGATCGAACAGGGCGATGATGTCGGCGTTGCGCATGCGCACGCAACCGATCGAGCCGGGCGTGCCCATCGCCACGCGCTCCGGCGAACCGTGGATGTAGATATGACGACGCATGGTGTCGACCTTCCCCAAGCGGTTCTTGCCCACTTCGCAACCGGAAAGCCAGAGGATGCGGGTCAAGATCCAGTCGCGGCCGGGAAACTGGGTGTCCAGTTCGGGGCTCCATGTCTCGCCGGTCGGCCGGCGGCCGACAAATACCGTATTCGGCGTAGCGCCAGCGCCGACTTTCGCGCGGATGATGTGACAGCCGCGCGGCGTGCGGTAGCTGCCGCTTGCCTCCCCCGCGCCCTTCGTCGCCGTCGATACGGCATAGGCGGCGAGGCGATCGCCGCGCGCGGAGAACAGCTCCAGCGACTGTTGCGGCAGGCTGATGCGGATGTGCATCAGGCGAGTTCCGTGCGTCGCCGGCGGGCGGCGAAAAAACTCGACAGCAACTGGCCACACTCTTCCGCCAGCACCCCGCCCGCGACCTCGGCATGGTGATTGAGCCGCGTCTCGGCGAAGGCATCGAGGATGCTGCCGGCCGCGCCGGTCTTCGGGTCGCGGGCGCCGAACACCACGCGAGCAAGGCGCGCGTGCATGATCGCCCCGGCGCACATCAGGCAGGGTTCGAGCGTGACGAACAGTTCCGCGCCGGGCAGGCGATAATTGCCCAGCCGTTTTGCCGCATCGCGCAGCGCCATGATCTCGGCATGCGCGCTCGGATCGTGGCGGCCGATCGGCTGATTGAAACCGCGGCCGACGATCTCGCCGCCGTGCACCACCACCGCGCCCACCGGCACCTCGCCGCTGGCGCCCGCCTCGCGAGCCAGTCCGAGCGCCTCGCGCATCCAGTCTTCATCGTTCATGCGGCAATTATGCCGTCAACCCGGGCAAGGACAGACAATCGCCGGTAAACTCGTGGTTTGCGTGGCGCCCGATCCCTCCATTCCATGAAAGCTCCCGAACTCCTCGCTCCCGCCGGCTCGCTGAAAATGGCGCAGACCGCGCTCGACTTCGGCGCCACGGCGATTTACGCCGGCCAGCCGCGGTATTCCCTGCGCGTGCGCAACAACGACTTCGGCAAGCTGGAAAACCTCGCCGCCGGCATCGCCCTGACCCACGCGCGCGGCGGCAAGTTTTATCTGGTGAGCAACATCGTCCCGCACAACGCCAAGCTCAAGACCTATCTCGCCGACATGGCGCCGGTCGTCGCCCTGCAACCCGATGCGCTGATCATGGCCGATCCCGGCCTGATGCTGATGATCCGCGAAACCTGGCCGGAGCTGCCGATCCACCTCTCGGTGCAGGCCAACACGGTGAATCATGCCGCCGTGCGCTTCTGGCGCAGCATCGGCATCTCGCGGGTGATCCTCTCGCGCGAGCTCTCGCTCGACGAAATCGCCGAGATCCGCCAGGAATGTCCCGACACCGAACTCGAAGTCTTCGTCCATGGCGCGCTGTGCATCGCCTATTCCGGGCGCTGCCTGCTTTCCGGCTACTTCAACCACCGCGATCCGAACCAGGGCAGCTGTACCAATTCCTGCCGCTGGGATTACAAGGTCAAGCCGGCGGCGGAAAACCCGGCCGGCGATGTCTTTCTCCTCGAAGAGCGCGAGCGTCCCGGCCAGTTGATGCCGATCGAGGAAGACGAGCACGGCACCTACATCCTCAACTCGAAAGACCTGCGCGCCATCGAGCATGTGGCGCGGCTGATCGAGATCGGCGTCGACTCGCTGAAGCTCGAGGGCCGCACCAAGTCGCCCTACTACGTCGCCCGCGCCAGCCAGACCTATCGCCGGGCAATCGACGACGCCCTGGCCGGCCGGCCATTCGATCCGCGCCTCGTCGGCCAGCTCGACGGCCTGGCCAATCGCGGTTACACCGCCGGCTTCTACGATCGCCACCCGGACCGCGACTACCAGAATTACCTCTCCGGCAGCTCGGCCTCCAGCCGCGGCCTGTATGTCGGCGATGTCACCGGCTATGGCGCCGACGGACTGGCCGCGATCGAGGTGAAAAACCGTTTCGCGGTGGGCGACCGGATCGAGATCGTCCATCCCTCGGGCAACTTCGAGCAGGTCATCGAAAAAATAGTCGGCGCTGGCGACACGCCGGTCGACGTCGCCCCGGGCAACGGCCACCACGTCCACCTGGTCCTGCCACCCGGGCTGGAAGGGGCCTTCATTGCCCGCTTCCTGGATAATGAACTCGGCACGCGGGATCACCACGCGTGCGCCCCGGCATCCTGAAGCCCTCACCACACCGAATTTCGTTTTTTTCGAATTCTGATCTTAAATTTCCAAAGGTTAAAGGTTAACAATGGCTCAATATGTCATGTCCATGCTCCGCGTGAGCAAAACCGTGCCGCCGAAGCGGCAGATCATCAAGAATATTTCCCTGTCGTTCTTTCCCGGCGCCAAGATCGGACTGCTGGGCTTGAATGGCTCGGGCAAATCCACCGTGCTGCGCATCATGGCCGGGGTCGATAAGGAATACGACGGCGAGGTGCAGTGGCAACCGAACCTCAACATCGGCTACCTGCCGCAGGAGCCGCAACTCGATCCGGCCCGGACCGTGCGCGAAGAGGTCGAGTCCGGGCTCGGCGAGGTCATGCAGGCCAAGACCAAGCTGGAGGCCGTGTATGCCGCCTATGCCGAGCCGGATGCGGATTTCGACCAGCTCGCCGAAGAACAGGCGCGGCTGGAAGCAATCCTCGCCACCTCGGGCGCGGACAGCGAACATCAGCTCGAGATGGCGGCCGATGCCTTGCGTCTGCCGTCGTGGGAGGCGCAAATCAGGAATCTCTCCGGTGGCGAGAAGCGTCGCGTGGCGCTATGCAAACTGCTGCTCTCGCGCCCCGATATGCTGCTGCTCGACGAGCCGACCAACCACCTCGATGCCGAATCGGTCGAGTGGCTGGAGCAGTTTCTGACCCGTTTCCCCGGCACCGTGGTGGCGGTGACCCACGACCGTTACTTCCTGGATAACGCCGCGGAATGGATTCTCGAACTCGACCGCGGCCAGGGCATCCCCTGGAAGGGCAATTACTCATCCTGGCTGGAGCAGAAGGAAGCCCGGCTGGAACTTGAAAACAAGCAGCAGGACGCGCACATCAAGGCCATGAAGCAGGAACTGGAATGGGTGCGTTCGAACCCGAAGGCGCGCCAGGCCAAGAGCAAGGCGCGACTCTCCCGCTTCAACGAGCTGGCCAGCGAGGACTATCAGAAACGCAACGAAACCCAGGAAATCTTCATCCCCGTGGCCGAGCGGCTGGGCGACAAGGTGATCGAGTTCCATGACGTCAGCAAAGGCTTCGGCGACCGGCTGCTGATCGACAGCCTGTCCTTCAGCGTGCCGCCCGGCGCCATCGTCGGCATCATCGGCCCCAATGGGGCGGGCAAATCGACCTTGTTCAAGATGCTCACCGGGCAGGATAAGGCGGATGCCGGCGAGGTGGTGGTCGGCCCCACGGCAAAAATTTCCTACGTCGACCAGAGCCGCGACTGTCTCGATGGCACGAAGACCGTGTTCGACGAACTGGCCGGCGGCGCCGACATCCTCACCATCGGCCGGCAGGAAATCCCAAGCCGGGCGTACATCGGACGCTTCAACTTCAAGGGCGGCGATCAGCAAAAACTGGTCGGCAATCTCTCCGGCGGCGAACGCGGCCGGCTGCATCTGGCGAAAACGCTGATGGCCGGCGGCAATGTGCTGCTGCTGGATGAGCCTTCGAACGACCTCGACGTGGAAACCCTGCGCGCGCTGGAAGACGCGCTGCTCGAATTCGCCGGTTGCGCCCTGGTCATTTCGCACGACCGCTGGTTCCTCGACCGCATCTGCACGCATATCCTCGCCGCCGAGGGCGATTCGCAATGGACGTTCTTCGCCGGCAACTACCAGGAATACGAGGAAGACAAGCGAAAACGCCTGGGCGAGGAAGGTGCGAAACCGAAGCGCATCCGCTACAAGCCGGTCATGCGCTAGTGTGGCGCTCGGTAAATTTTAGTACTGGGGCGGTCAATCTATCGTCGTCCCCGCGGTCTCGACACACCCGGGCGAAGCGGGGACCCAGGAACGTACTGGATTCCCGCTTCCGCGGGAATGACGCCGAGGTGTTTTGACGGTTTCGACAATTCGCAAGCACTACACTAGAAAACACCCGGTACAGAGTCAACCAGAGTCAACGCTTCAACTCTGTGAATCGGGTCAGTCCCCTGCTGTCCCTGTTTCCGTACCCACTGGATTTTCCAGCGAGACAAAGCGGTCACAGGCATCTTCTAGTTTCTTTTCCAGTTCATCGATACGTTTTTTCTGGCGCGAAATCGTCCAATTGCGCCAAATCGTTGCCGGGGTGATGAGCAAGGCAATAGCGACGGCGCCCAGCGCCAGGGCGATCAGCAATACGAGCGCGAGCGAACTATCGAGAAGACCACGGTAACAGCAGCATTGTTCTGTAGGCAAAAAACACGCTGGCAATAGCAATGAGTAATGATGTTATGAACGCAAGCTGCATCAAGGTATCCTTATTTCCGGAGTCCGTGGAGCATCAGCGCCTGTTGTAGTATTGATTGCATCGGTTTCATGATTTCTGGTTTTACGACTGGCCTGCAGGATCAGCAGGGAGGAAGTCAGAACGACGATAACCACGGTACCATCAAGGAACTCAGGCAAGGGCCATACTTCCTTGGCCGAGAGATACAGCAAGATGGTGATTAGGCCACGAGGTGCCAGCCAGGTTAAGGCATCGACCTGTGTGTGATTACGAAGCTTCAGCAACAAGTAGCGGCTACTATAAATGACACTCAAGATCAGCATGGCGGCAAACCATGCAGACCATGAGAAGATGGCCTCCAGCTTTGTCGAAAAGCCGAGCAGGATGAAGAAGAAACCACGGATGGCAAAAGTCAGTTCGATGAGGATCATCTTGAATTCGTCAAGCGTCGTGTCATACGATTCATCGATCCAGTGACTCAAAAACGGAATGCGGGTAATCAGCTGTGGATTGTTCAGCGCCAGACCAAACAGCAACACCATGATCAACGATGATATGTGCATCAACTCACCAATCGCATATAAGCCGAAAAGGCCTGCCAGCAGGGGGATGAAACGGACCTGACCACTGATTCGCATCAGCAGAAGGACAAGACCCAAGGCGCAGACAATCGACGTCAGCAATGACAGTATCCCTCCCCCCAGCAACCCGGTCAGCACACCAACCGGGCTGCCATCGGAATGAAGCAGGCTGAAAAAAATCAGTACCCCGAGCACATCGGAAATCGACGTTTCATACACCACGAACTCGCGATCATGTGCGGGCAAAAAGCTGCTGCTCGGAATAGCCACGGCGCTACTGATGACGGCAAAGGGCACAGCAAGCGTAACAGCTTGGAAAAGCGCCAGACCCAGAACAGACATGGCCAACAAGGCATAAATCGCTACACAGCATAGAATTCCGCCGAACGCGATGATCGAGGCATCAATGATCAATGCCAGGCGCTCTCGCCTGAGCTCGATGTCTGCCGCACCCTCCAGAACAATCAGGATCAGGCCGAGTGTGCCGAGAATCGGTACCAGCAGTTTCAACCCCTTGAGTTCGAGATCAAAATAATTCATCACCAGCTGGCCGACGATGCCGACGACAATCAGGGCGACCACCGAGGGAAAGCGAAATGTTCGTCCCAGATACTCGATGAAAAAAGCAATGAGCAATACACTGGATGCCAACAGGATCAATGGATAGGTCATGGGGTAGGAATTTTGAGTTTGCAGTTTAAGGAGATTCAAAAAGTCGGCACTGGCGAGACGACGAATTCAAGTCGGTGAACTTGCCGACTGTTGCAAGGCCGCGATCAGCGGGCAGGCGAGCGTGCCCGGCGTGGTCTTGCCGCAGGCGGTGATCAGTTCGCTCAGGACTTTTTCCATTCGCTCCAGGTCGGCAATTTTTGCCTGCACCACGGCCAGATGCCGGCCAGCGATCTGGGCGGCCTCACCACAGGCCAGCGCCGCATCCAGGCGCAACAGCTCGGCGATCTCGTCGAGCGTGAACCCCAGGCGCTGGGCCGCCTTGATGAAGCGCAGCCGCGCCAGGTGTGCCTGGCCATAACGGCGGATCTTCCGGAAATGTCGCATAGGTTCGACGAGCAATGCCTTGCGCTGATAAAAACGGATGGTCTCGACATGCGCACCGGCGGCCCTGGCCAGCTCGCCGATGGTCATGCCTGGTCCGGCTTCGCTCACGGGTTCGTTCATGGGGTTGACTCCGTACTTAACTACGGTGGGAAGCTTACCGCATCCATCGGACTCGGGAGAATGCAATGAAATGGACTGATTTCACGCGCTTCACCAACAAAACCGGAACGCTCACCGGCGCGGCCGGCGCGGTGATCGGCCTGGGCTTTCTCGATCAATACGAAGATGCGGCTTTCGAAACCTTGTTCCCGTTGTTCGCCGGCATCGCGATCGCCGCCCAGATATTCGGCTGGTTCAACCATCGTCAGTGGTGGCGCACGCTGCTCGGCCTGCTCGGGCCGGTTTTGCTGCTGCTCTCGCTCTATGTATTGTTCGCGAATTACGCCTGGAGCACTTATGTCACTTACGCCGGCCTGGCGCTGATGGTTCTGGTCTCGCTGTGGGACATTTTTTCACCTGCCGTGCGGCGCTGCGAAGGAGCGGATTCCGCGGGGGGGTCTGTCGCTATCGCAACCGATCAGGTAAACCCCAAATGAATACCCTGCACATCGCCATCATCGGTAGTGGCGGCGCGGCGATGGCGGCCGCGCTCAAAGCCGTCGAGCGCGGCGCCCGCGTCACCCTGATCGAGCGCGGCACGCTCGGCGGCACCTGTGTCAATGTCGGCTGCGTGCCGTCGAAGATCATGATCCGCGCCGCCCACATCGCCCACCTGCGCCGGGAAAGCCCGTTCGACGGCGGCATCGCGGGGACCGAGCCGGCGATTGACCGCGCAAAACTGCTGGCCCAACAGCAGGCGCGCGTCGATGAACTGCGTCAGGCCAAATACGAAAGCATTCTGGCCGATACGTCGGCGATTTCAGTGCTGCATGGCACGGCCCGTTTCAAGGATGCCCGCACGCTGACGGTCAGCCTGAATGAAGACGATGAGCGCGAGCTCGCCTTCGATCACTGCCTGATAGCCACCGGCGCCAGTCCGGTCATACCCCCGATTCCCGGCCTGGCTGAAACACCGTACTGGACCTCCACCGAGGCACTGGCGAGCGATGCGATTCCGCCCCGGCTGGCGGTGATCGGTTCCTCGGTGGTCGCCGTCGAACTGGCGCAGGCTTTCGCCCGGCTGGGCAGCAAGGTCACGGTCCTGGCACGCAGCACCCTGTTCTGCCGCGAGGATCGGGTAATCGGCGAGGCCATCACGGCGGCTTTTCGCGCCGAGGGCATTGAGGTGCTGGAGCAAACCCAGGCCAGCCGTATCGATCATGCCAACAGCAAATTCACTCTCGCGACCCAGCGGGGCGAATTCAGCGTCGACCGGCTGCTGATCGCCACCGGCCGCGCACCGAATACGCGCGAGCTTCAGCTTGCTGCGGCGGGAGTGGCGGTCGATACGCAGGGGGCCATCGTCATCGACAAGGCGATGCGCACCGGCAGCCCGACCATCTATGCTGCCGGCGACTGCACCGACCAGCCGCAATTCGTCTACGTTGCCGCCGCGGCGGGTACCCGCGCCGCCATCAACATGACCGGTGGAGAGGCGGCACTCGATCTTTCGGCCATGCCGATGGTCGTTTTCACCGACCCGCAGATCGCTACCGTCGGCCTCTCCGCAGCCGAAGCCCGCCTGCAAGGCATCGAGACCGACAGCCGTACGCTCGGCCTCGACAACGTGCCTCGTGCGCTGGTCAATTTCGACACGCGTGGTTTCATCAAGCTGGTGGTCGAAGTCGGCAGTGGCCGGCTGCTCGGCGTGCAGGCGGTCGCCCTGGACGCCGGCGAACTGATCCAGACAGCGGCGCTGGCGATTCGCAACCGCATGACCGTGCAGGAGTTAGCCGATCAGCTTTTTCCCTATCTGACCATGGTCGAAGGCCTGAAGCTTTGCGCGCAGACCTTCAGCAAGGACATCCGCCACCTGTCCTGCTGCGCCGGATAAAAAATCAGCTTCCTATTGAAAATGTCGGCTCTGGCGAGACGCCGAAGTCAAGAAAAAGTTCAGCAAAGGCAGGCTTGCGCGTAACATACGGGGCCTTTTCGCGGCCGGATTTCTGCGCACCGCATCGTTGCCATGACCGATTCTTTCATTACCTCCCTCATCGCCTCCCTCGCCGGCGCCCTCGCCAATCGCGAAGCGCTGCTGGCCCGCCTGCACGCCGAGCAGACCGACGCCTACCGGCTGTTTCACGGTACGACGGAAGGCTATCCCGGCCTGACGGTCGACCGCTATGGCGACTTGCTGCTGGTGCAAAGCTTCCATAGCCCGTTAAGCGCCGCGGCACTCGCCGCGCTGGAAGTTTTCTACGCCGGGCATTCTCCCTCCGGCGAAGCGCTGACGCTGGTGTACAACGATCGCAGCCAGTCCAATTCGCGCATCGGCAACACCCTGCCCCCGGAAAAGCTCGCCGCGGCCATGCAGCCACGTGAAGTGCATGAAATGGGCATCACCTACATCGTCCAGGGACGCCATGGCGGACAGGACCCCTGGCTGTTTCTCGACCTGCGTGCCGCGCGACGCCGCCTGATGGAGGAAATTCCCGGCAAGTCGCTGCTCAACCTGTTTGCCTACACCTGTGGCGCCGGCATCGCCGCGGCGAAGGCCGGTGCAAGCTTCGTGGTCAATGTGGACTTTGCCGAATCCAGCCTCAACGTCGGCAAGGAAAATGCCCGGCTTAACGAACTGACCCATCGTCCGCGCTTCATCAAGAGCGATGCCTTTGCCGCGATGCGCCAGTTTTCCGGCATCGGCCAGTCCGAATTCGTGCGCGGCAAGCGCATGCCGCCGTTCCCGAAAATCACCGCCCGCCGCTTCGACTGCGTTTTCCTCGATCCGCCCCGTTACGCCAAAAGCCCGTTCGGCGTGGTCGACCTGGTCAATGACTACGCCTCGGTCTTCAAGCCGGCCCTGCTGTGCACCACGCCCGGCGGCACGCTGGTCTGCACCAACAATGTCGCCGAAGTCCACCGCGAGGCCTGGCTCGACCAGCTGCAACGCACGGCAAGCAAGGCCGGGCGGCCGATTCAGGCGGTCGAATGGATCCTCCCCGAAGCCGATTTCCCGAGTCCGGATGGACAGCCTCCGCTGAAAATCGTCTTGTTGCGGGTCTGAATCGGGCAGACTCGTTCACGGCGTTTCACGATTTGCCGTTAAAGTCTGCGATAATGTCGCCCACGATCGCATGGCGGTCGCTGTTTTTCCAGCCTTTTCTGTCCTTTCCTGCATTTGGCAGGTACCTCGATGACCACCACCACTGAATCCCCGCTCGGGTTTGCCCATCTCGGGTTGAAACCGGCCTTGCTCTCGGCCCTGGCCGATGTCGGCTACGAGAGTCCTTCCCCTATTCAGGCAGCCTGCATCCCGCCGCTGCTGGCGGGCCAGGATGTACTCGGCGAAGCCCAGACCGGCACCGGCAAGACCGCCGCCTTCGCCCTGCCCCTGCTGCAACAGATCGACGTCGCCCTGACCCGGCCGCAGGCGCTGGTGCTCACGCCCACCCGCGAACTGGCGATCCAGGTCGCCGAAGCGTTGCAGCGTTATGCCAAGCACATGCCCGGATTCCATGTCCTGCCGGTCTATGGCGGCCAGAGCATGGTCGTCCAGCTGCGCCAGCTCTCGCGCGGCACCCACGTCATCGTCGGCACGCCGGGACGGGTGATGGACCATCTCGAACGCAAGAGCCTGGTGCTCGACAACCTAAAGTTCATGGTGCTCGACGAGGCCGACGAGATGCTGCGCATGGGCTTCATCGACGATGTGAAATGGATTCTCGAACACACGCCGGCCTCGCGCCAGACCGCGCTGTTTTCCGCCACCATGCCCGATGTGATTCGCCGCGTGGCCCATCAGCATCTGCGCGAACCCAAGGAAATCAAGATTCGCGCCGCCACCACCACGGCGGTGAATACCCACCAGTTCTATTGTCAGACGCATGGCGGGCAGAAAATCGAGGCGCTGACCCGCATCCTCGAAGTCGAGGCGGATTTCGATGCGGCGCTCATCTTCGTGCGCACCAAGACGGCCACCGTCGAGCTGGCCGACAAGCTCGAAGCCCGCGGCTACGCCGTGGCCGCGCTCAACGGCGACATGACCCAGGGCTTGCGCGAACAGGTGATCGAACGCCTGAAGAGCGGCAGTCTCGATATCGTCGTCGCCACCGATGTCGCCGCGCGCGGTCTCGATGTGTCGCGCATCAGCCATGTCATCAATTACGACGTGCCGAACGATACCGAGGCCTATGTGCATCGCATCGGCCGCACCGGGCGGGCCGGTCGCACCGGACGGGCGATCCTGTTCGTCACCCCGCGCGAAATGCACATGCTGAAGATCATCGAACGGGCGACCCGGCAGAAGATCGAACCGCTGACCATGCCGACCCCGGCCGAAGTGGCCAACCGGCGCGTGGCGCAATTCACGCAGCAGATCCTGGACACGCTGCAGAACGAGAAGCTGGACTTTTTCTTCGATGTCATCCGCGGCATCGAAACCGATCACAACATCGGCGCCCGTGAAATTGCGACCGCCCTCGCCTGGCTCGCTCAGCGCGAACGGCCGCTGCAACTTTCGGGAGCGGCCGCGGTTGACCTGACGCCGCCCGCCGCGCGGAATGACCGAAGCAGTCCGCGTTCGGCGGAGCGGAGCAACGAACGCCCGGTGCGCGAGAATCGTGACGAGATTCTTGACAAACGCCGCACCTTCGCCAGCGGCCAGCTCGCGCGTTACCGCATCGAAATCGGTCGCAACCAGGGCGTGCTGCCCAAGGAAATCGTCGGCGCCATCGCCAACGAAGGCGGCATCGACGGCAAGAGCATCGGCCAGATCAATCTGTTCGATGACTACAGCACGGTCGAACTGCCGGCCAATCTGCCGGCCGCGGTGATGGATGTGTTGCGCCGGATTCGGGTGCGTCAGTTTGCCCTGAAAGCGCGCCTCACCGAGCCGGGCGAATATGCGGATACCCGTCCCCCGCGCCCGGCGGGTCGCGCCCCGGCAAAGAAGGAATGGGGTGGAAAATCCGATGGCAAGAAGCCGGAATGGAAAAAACGGTAAGGGAAGCAAATGCCGCTCTACGCCCTGCCCGGAAAGAAACCGGCCATAGCCGATAGCGCGTGGCTCGCGCCCAACGCCACCGTCATCGGCGACGTGCATCTGGCCGAAAACACGAGCATCTGGTGGAACGCCGTGCTGCGCGGTGACAATGATCCGATCCGCATCGGCGCGAACAGCAACATCCAGGATGGTTCGGTGCTGCATACCGACGAGGGTGTGCCGCTGACCCTGGGCGAGAACGTCACCGTCGGCCATCTGGTGATGCTGCACGGCTGCACCATCGGCAATGGCAGCCTGATCGGCATCAAGAGCGTGATCCTGAACCATGCCGTGATCGGTGAAAACTGCCTGATCGGCGCCAATACGCTGATTCCCGAAGGCAAGCTGATCCCGCCGCGTTCGCTGGTGGTCGGCTCGCCGGGCAAGGTGGTGCGCAGCCTGACCGATGAAGAAGTGGCGCGCCTGCTCTGGAGCGCCCGGCACTATGTGGCCAATGCACGGCGCTATCGCGAACAGCTGACATCGCTGCCCGCCGCCGACCTGGTGCCCTGAGGAACCGCTGGACAAGTCGTCATGCCCGCGCACGCGGGCATCCAGCGCGTTGATTTTCATGGATTCCCGCTTCGCCCGCCGCGAAGCGGAGTTGCCTGCCCCCGCAGGGGAATTCCAGGCATGCAAAGCCCCGGGTGTGTCGAGACCGCGGGAA
>PHCV01000004.1:0-132321 GCA_002842395.1 Betaproteobacteria bacterium HGW-Betaproteobacteria-11 | reverse complement strand
GTCGGCTTTGCACTTCCTTCGGTCGCAGCGAGCCAATCAGGAACCCCCCGTGAGGGGGGCGAAGGGGGGCGGGAGTTCAAGAATGGGCTGACTTTCATGCTGCGGGATGATGTTTCCCGCAGCATGAAAGTCAGCGTCCCCCTGAAGGCGCGGGTTTTGTCGCCGGTGAAAAACTCGGCGCTGGCGTGACGGCGACGGGGGTTCCGCTTTGCGGGCCGGCGCCGGGCGTGGTCGGGGCTGCGGCGGAAGCGTTGTTTGGCAAACCCGGCCCAGCGGGCGCGGCACTCTGCTGCGGCACCTGGACGAAGACCTCGCCTTCCTTGATGAATCCAAGCTCGAAGCGCGCCCGCTCCTCGATGGCCTCGAAGCCGGATTTGAGATCGCGGACTTCGGCATCCAGTCCGGCGTTGCGCTGTTCCAGCTTTTGATTGTCTGCGCGTTGCGCGTCGAGCTGCCGGCTGGTCTCCCAGACGCGGAACCAGCCGCCCTTGCCGAGCCACAGCGGATACTGCAGCAAGGCGATGAGGACGACCAGCAGCCACGTCAAGCGGCTCATCGCCGGAGAATTACTTGCGCAGGTTGTAGAAGGCGCTCAAGCCGGGGTAGCTGGCGGTGCCGCCAAGGTCTTCCTCGATGCGCAGCAACTGGTTGTACTTGGCGATGCGGTCGGAGCGCGAAAGCGAGCCGGTCTTGATCTGTCCGGCATTGAGGCCGACGGCGATATCGGCAATGGTCGAATCCTCGGTTTCGCCCGAGCGATGCGAGATGACGGCGGTATAACCGGCGCGCTTGGCCATTTCGACCGCGGCGAAGGTCTCGGTGAGGGTGCCGATCTGGTTGATCTTGACCAGGATCGAATTGGCGATGCCCTGAGCGATGCCTTCGCGAAGGATTTTCGGGTTGGTGACGAAGATGTCGTCGCCGACGATCTGCACTTGCTTGCCCAGCCGCTCGGTGAGCAGCTTCCAGCCCGGCCAGTCAGCCTCGCTCATGCCGTCCTCGATGCTGACGATGGGATAACGGTCGGCCAGCGTCGCCAGATAATCGGTGAAGGCTGCGGAATCCAGTTCCAGTTTCTCGGAGGCCAGCACATAACGGCCATCGCGATAGAACTCGGAGGCCGCGCAATCGAGCGCGAGGACGACATCCTGGCCCGGCGTGTAGCCGGCGGATTCGACGGCGCGCAGGATCAGCTCGATGGCCTCATCGTTGCCCGAGACATTCGGCGCGAAACCGCCTTCATCACCTACCGTGGTCGGATAGCCCTTCTTGTCCACCAGCTTTTTCAGGTGCTGGAAAACTTCAGCGCCACAGCGCAGCGCTTCGCGGAAGGACTGGGCGCCGACCGGCATGATCATGAATTCCTGGATGTCGAGGTTGTTGTTGGCATGCGCGCCGCCATTGATGACGTTCATCATCGGCAGCGGCATCTGCATCGGGCCGGAACCGCCGAAATAGCGATACAACGGCAAGCCGGCTTCTTCCGCCGCCGCCTTGGCCACCGCCATGGAGACGGACAGGATGGCATTGGCGCCGAGCCGCGACTTGTTGTCGGTGCCGTCCAGTTCGATCAGCGACTGGTCGATGAAGGACTGCTCTTCGGCGTCGAGCCCGATGATGGATTCGGAAATTTCGGTATTGACGTTTTCGACGGCCTGCAGCACGCCCTTGCCGAGAAAGCGACTGGCATCGCCATCGCGCAGTTCGATCGCTTCGCGCGAGCCGGTCGATGCGCCGGACGGCACGGCGGCCCGGCCCATGATGCCGGATTCGAGCAGAACATCGGCTTCGATTGTGGGATTGCCGCGCGAATCCAGAATTTCGCGGGCGACGACATCAACGATTGCACTCATGGGACAAACCTCGGAGTTGGATTAAAAATGTTGCGAAAACCCGCGGCGCTTGACCACGGCATCGAGTTCGAGCAGGGTTTCGAGCAGTTCCGGCATGGCCGCCAGCGGCCAGGCATTGGGGCCATCGGACAGCGCTTTTGCGGGATTCGGATGGGTTTCCATGAACAGACCGGAAACACCCGCCGCCACCGCGGCGCGTGCCAGTATCGGCACGAATTCACGCTGTCCGCCGGACGAGGCGCCCTGCCCGCCGGGCAACTGGACCGAGTGCGTCGCGTCGAAAACCACCGGGCAGCCGGTCTCGCGCATGATCGCCAGGCTCCGCATGTCGGAGACGAGGTTGTTGTAGCCGAACGAAGCACCGCGCTCGCAGACCATCAGCGTATCCGACCCGCCATTGGCTTCGCGCGCCTTGGCAACGACATGTTGCATGTCGCCAGGCGCCAGGAACTGGCCTTTCTTGATATTCACCGGCTTGCCGGAGGCCGCGCACGCCTGGATGAAATCCGTCTGCCGACAGAGAAACGCCGGGGTCTGCAGGACATCGACGACGGCAGCCACGGTGGCCACTTCGTCTTCGGCATGAACATCGGTGAGCACCGGGACGCCGATCTGTTGCCTGACTGCGGCCAGGATGCGCAAACCCTGCTCCATGCCCAGGCCGCGAAACGACTGCGACGAACTGCGATTGGCCTTGTCGTAGGAAGCCTTGAAGATGTAGGGCAGGCCAAGCTTGCCGGTGATTTCTTTCATCCGCCCGGCGACATCGAGGCAGAGCTGCTCGGATTCGGCAACGCAGGGCCCGGCGATGAGGAATAGCGGCCGCTCGAGCCCGATCTCGAAACCGCAGAGTTTCATGCCGGCACCTGTTTGGCCCGGCGTGCCGCCAGCGCCGACTTTACGTAGGCGATGAACAGCGGATGACCGGTGCGTGGATTGGAGGTGAATTCGGGGTGGAACTGGCAGCCGACGAACCAGGGATGCTGGTCCTCGGGCAGTTCGATCATTTCGCACAAAGGTTTGCCTTCGGCGGAAACCCCGGAAACCAGCAGCCCGGCCTGCTCCAGCCGTGGCCGGTAGGCGTCATTGACCTCGTAGCGATGACGATGCCGTTCGACGATGACGTCGCTGCCGTAGATTTTCCGGGCCAGCGAACCGGCCTCGAGACGGCACTTCTGACCGCCCAGGCGCATCGTGCCGCCGAGGTCGGAATTGGCATCGCGCTGTTCGATCTTGCCCTCGCGGTCGAGCCACTCGGTGATCAGAGCGATGACCGGATGCGGCGTCGCCGGATCGAATTCGGTGCTGTGCGCCCCCGCGAGCCCGGCGACATCACGGGCAAACTCGATCACGGCAAGCTGCATGCCCAGACAGATGCCGAGATAGGGCACCTTGTTTTCACGTGCGTAGCGAATCGCCGCGATCTTGCCTTCGGTACCGCGCCGGCCAAAGCCGCCAGGAACCAGGATGGCGTCCATCGTCGCCAGTGCGGCACAACCATTTCTTTCGATCTCTTCGGAATCGAGATAATGCACCTTGACCCGGCTACGGGTATGGATGCCGGCATGTACCAGGGCCTCGGTCAGCGATTTGTAGGATTCGGTGAGATCGACGTACTTGCCGACGAAGGCGATGTCGACCTCGTCTTGCGGATGATCCAGGGCATCCACCAGCCCGTTCCAGACCGACAGGTCGGCGGCCTTGGCCAGAATGGCGAGCTTGTGACAGACGATTTCGTCGAGCATCTGCTCGTGCAGCATGGCCGGAATCCGGTAAATGCTGCCGGCATCGAGCGCCGAGATCACGGCCTCCGGTTGCACATTGGTGAACAGCGCAATTTTTGCGCGCTCGTCCGCCGGCAACGGCCGGTCGGCGCGACACAGCAGAATGTCCGGCTGGATGCCGATCTGCCGCAGTTCCTTGACCGAATGCTGGGTCGGCTTGGTCTTCAGTTCGCCCGCGGTCGGAATCCAGGGCACCAGCGTCAGATGGATGAAACAGGCATTGCTCTTTCCTTCCTGAATGCCCATCTGGCGGATGGCTTCGAGAAAGGGCAGCGATTCGATATCGCCCACCGTGCCGCCGACTTCGACGATGGCAACCTCGGCTCCCTCGGCGCCGCGCTTGATGAACAGCTTGATCTCGTCGGTGATGTGCGGAATGACTTGAACCGTCTTGCCCAGATATTCGCCGCGGCGTTCTTTCTTGATGACGGATTCGTAGATCTGGCCGGTGGTGAAATTGTTGCGCTTGCCCATCTTGGCGCTGGTAAAGCGCTCGTAATGGCCCAGATCGAGATCGGTCTCGGCGCCGTCCTCGGTGACGAACACCTCGCCGTGCTGGAACGGCGACATGGTGCCCGGGTCGACGTTGATATAGGGGTCGAGCTTGAGATGGGTGACCTTGATCCCGCGCGATTCGAGAATCGCGCCCAGCGACGCGGCGGCGATGCCCTTGCCCAGACTGGAGACGACACCGCCGGTAACGAAAACGAATTTAGTCATGGAAATGCGCGAGGCGGGAAATTTGAATGATAGCGGAAAATTTCCCCGCACAAGCCAGCCCGCATCAACAGGGGATTTCAGCCGCCCATCCGCTCCAGTGTGTGCGTCAGCCCGATGGAACTGGCGGCTTCATCAGGCCTTCGCGATGGCGTGGCGCCGATCATTGCCATGGGCTGACAGTATAATGGCGGCTTTCCCATTGCCACCCAATTCATCATGGAAGCCGAACGCATCAACGCCATCGCCAACCGCATCGCCGATCTGAAAACGCGCGAGCAGGAACTGCGGAGGTATCTTTGACCACGATGCCAAGGCATCGCGTCTAGAGGAAATCGTCGGCCTGCTCGAAGACCCCAAGGTCTGGGACGACGCCGAGCGGGCCCAGGCGCTGGGTCGTGAGCGGAAATCGCTCGAATCCGTGGTCCTCGCGCTGGATCGAATTGGCCAGCAACTGGAGGATGGAGAGGAACTCTTCGGACTGGCGAAAAGCGAGGCCGACGACGAAACCCTGCTCGCCGTCGAAAGCGATCTTGCCGGAGTGGAAAAAGAAGTGGGCGGCCTGGAGTTCCGTCGCATGTTCAACAACCCCGCCGACGCCAGCAATTGTTTCATCGATATCCAGGCCGGAGCAGGCGGCACCGAAGCCTGCGACTGGGCCAGCATGCTGCTGCGGCAATACCTGCGCTACTGCGAGCGCAAAGGCTTCAAGGCCGAAGTGCTGGAAGAGACCGAAGGCGATGTCGCGGGCATTCGTAGCGCCTCGCTCAAGATTGAAGGCGACTACGCCTATGGCTTGCTGCGCACGGAAACCGGCGTGCACCGGCTGGTGCGCAAAAGTCCCTTTGATTCTTCCGGCGGACGCCACACCTCTTTCGCCAGCCTCTATGTTTATCCCGAGATTGACGATTCCATCGAAGTCGAAGTCAACCCCGCCGACCTGCGCATAGATACTTTTCGCGCCAGCGGCGCAGGCGGCCAGCACATCAACAAAACCGACTCCGCCATCCGCATCACGCACATTCCGTCCGGCATCGTCGTGCAATGCCAGAATGACCGTTCCCAGCACCGCAACCGCGCCGAGGCGATGACCATGCTCAAGTCGCGACTCTACGAAGCGGAGCTGCGCAAGCGCCAGGCCGAAGCCGACAAGCTCGAAGCCGGCAAGACCGATGTCGGCTGGGGTCATCAGATTCGCAGCTACGTGCTCGATCAAAGCCGCATCAAAGATCTGCGCACCAATGTCGAAACGTCCAACACGCAAAAAGTGCTGGACGGCGACCTTGATCCGTTCATCGAGGCCAGCCTGAAGCAAGGCGTGTAAAAGTCGGCGCTAGCGAGACGGCGGCAATCAACCCGCCGCGTTATCTCGCGCCGGCGGGACATCGCCAGTCCGATTCGTCAGCGCATACACCAGATCGCCGACAGAGCGTCGAAACGACTCGTTCTCGACGAACTGCTTGTAGACCTGCGTGTCATCCTTCAGCAGAATCTGCATCACCCTTCCCAGCGCCTGATCGTGAGCCATGCGCGCCGTGTGCGGCGTGTTCTCCTTGGCATTCCGGTAGGCCGCGTCGGCGGCGACCTGTGGCGCGATGTCGTCGCGGATGCGCTTCGCGACACGGTCGCTATCAGTGAATAAGGTGCCGAACTGGTCGTTGAAGGTCTTGAGGATGTTGCTCAGGCGATCCAGCTCTGGCTCGGACTTATGACCACCGCCATCAGTCGGCAGCGGCTCGATCTCAGCCTCCGCATCTTCCAGCGCGATCTTCATGACTGCTTTCTTCTCCACACGGTAGCTATCCATGTCGATGGCTTCGAGGATGCCCTTGGCGAGGTCTTCCTCCTTCGGGGCGGGCAGCTTGGGTAGCAGCAGGTTGAGCAGGATCGAGAGCTTCTCCCATTCCACGTTGCTGCAAACGATCACCGACGAGAGAAAGCTGTAGGTGCGGCAGAACACTTTGGCCTTGCTCTTGAAGTCTACCTGGCCGTCTTCGTCAAGCGTGCCGGTGTAAACCGCCTCGCATGCGTCGAGGATGGGATCGAGCTTGTCGCGGTCCGCGCCGCCGAGGAACAGTTCCACCGCGTGCTGCACCTGCTCCGGCGAATACACCTGTGCCGCATCCAGCGCCGCCTTGAGGTCATGCAGCTTATTGGGATCGGTCTCCTCCGCGAGCAGTGTGGTGCGGAAGTAGTCCTGAAACGCGAAGGTGATCGCCTCGCTGTTGTTCTGGAAGTCGAGCACGAAGCAGTCGTGTTTCTGAGGGTGCGCGCGGTTGAGCCGCGACAGCGTCTGCACCGCCTTGATGCCGGAGAGCGGCTTGTCCACGTACATGGTGTGCATGAGCGGCTCGTCGTAGCCAGTCTGAAACTTGTCGGCGCAAATCAGGAAGCGATACGGGTCGGTCTGTATCTTCGCGGCGATGTCGTTGCTCGAAAACCCGTTGAGGGACGACTCACTGACCTTCGCCCCGTTGTACTCGTACTCGCCGGAGAACGCGACGATGGCTTGGTAAGGGCTCTTGCGTTCAGGTAGATACGCCTTGAAAGCGTGAAAGTATTGAATCGCCCGCTCGATGCCACTGGTGACCACCATCGCCCGTGCCTGCCCGCCAATCTTGCCCACCGCGAGCACCTGCTCGTGAAAGTGGTCGACCATGATCTCGGCCTTGAGCCGGATCGCGTGGTCGTGGCTCTCGACGTAGCGACGCAGCTTTTTCTGCGCTCGCTTGGTGTCGAACTCGGGATCATCCTCGGTTTTCTTGACCAGCTTGTAATAGCTGTCCACCGGCGTGTATTGCTTCAGCACATCGAGGATGAAATCCTCTTCGACCGCCTGCTTCATGGTGTAGCTGTGGAAGGGCTTGTGCTTCACCTTGCCCTCGGCATCGGCCGGTAGCGCCTCGCCGAACATCTCCAGCGTCTTGTTCTTGGGCGTGGCGGTGAAGGCGAAGTAGCTGGCGTTGGTCAGCATCTTGCGCGCCGCCATGCGCTTTTCGAGGGCCTCGTTTACCGTGTCCTCGGCGTCTCGTTCGTCCTCCTCGTCACTTAACGCCTGGCTCATCGCCGCCGAGGTCTTGCCACCCTGGCTTGAATGCGCCTCGTCGATGACGATGGCGAAAGTCTTGCCGCCATCGAGGGCGATCTCGTCGAGGATGAAGGGGAACTTCTGCACCGTGGAGATGATGATCTTCTTCCCCTCCTCGATGTACTTGCGCAAGTCACCCGAGTGTTGGGCGTGGCCCACTGTCGCGCCCACCTGCATGAACTGCTTGATGGTCGTCTGGATCTGCTGATCGAGCAGCCGTCGGTCGGTGATAACGATGACCGAGTCGAACACTGCCTGCTCGCCTTTGTCACCGGCGCGCTTGACGCCGATAAGCTGATGCGAGAGCCAGGCGATGGAGTTCGACTTGCCGCTGCCGGCCGAATGCTGGATCAGGTAACGCCTCCCTGCACCGTGGGTGAGCACGTCGGCCAGCGCCTGCCGCACCACGCCAAGCTGGTGGTAGCGCGGCCACACCTGCGTGCGCTTTTTCTTTCCGGTCTTCGGGTCTTTCTCCTCGACGATCTGCGCATAGTTTTCGAGGATGTTGGTCAGGCCCGCCGGGGTCAGCACTTCTTTCCACAGATAGTCTGTTTTCAGCCCGTTCGGATTGGGTGGATTGCCTGCCCCGTCGTTGTGACCCTTGTTGAATGGCAAGAACCACGAACCCTTGCCCTTGAGATGGGTACACATCCGCACTTCGCTGTCATCCACCGCAAAATGCACCACGCAGCGGCCGAACTCGAACAGCTTTTCCCTCGGGTCGCGGTCGCGCTTGTACTGCTCCACGGCATCTTCGACCGTCTGCTTGGTGAGGCTGTTCTTCAGTTCGAAAGTCGCCACCGGCAAGCCGTTGATGAACAGGCCCAGGTCCAGCGCGCGGCGCGTTTCGTCGCTGCTGTAGGCCAACTGGCGCGTGATCGAGAAACGGTTCAGCGCATGCAGCGCTGCAGCCTTGGCGTTGCCCGGAGTAGGCGTGCCGTAGAACAGATCGAAATGCCCGGCGGGGTGGTGCTCGATGCCTTTGCGCAGCACGTCGATCACGCCACGCTTGCCAATCTCGCCGGAGAGCCGGGAAAGGAACTTGATGCGGTTGATGTCCCTGGCATCGTTCGCATCGGCCATCGCCAGCTTCTGGAATGCCTCGGGCTGGGTAGCGCGCAGGAAGGCAAAGAGCTGAGGCACATCGAGCGCGTGGGCGCGGTCGTAGTCCTGCGGGCTACCGGCGGTGTAGCCGGTGCCACCATAGGGCGGAGGGGGTTCGGCCGCCATGTTCGGCGGCACGGCAAGTCCGTCCATGCCGGTCATGTGGCGCATGATCAGCGTTTCGAGGCCCTTCTCGCTGGTATCCGTAACCATTCAAGCCCTCCCGATCAACTACCCATCAACCAAATCATAAACTCTCAACCAATTGTTTTATTGAAGAAATATTATCAACAAAACGCCGCCAGTCTCGCCGCAATCAACTACCCATCAACCAAGTCAGGCCCAGTGCGGCACGTAAGCGCGGAGCTTGTCGCCGACGTCTTCATTCACCAGTCGTATCACGCCGGCCTCCAGCGCATCGCGGATAAGGCGGGAAGCCGCTGCCTTGTTGGCCGGCTCGATACCGAAGCGCTCCCGCAGCGAAGCGTTGGTCAATTGCAGCCGATTCACGTAGCGCAAGCAGGCATGTTGATACACGGCGCGAATACGGTCGGCCTTGTCCATTCGGGCCAGCGGCCGGTGGGCAAACAACACCGAGCGCGTAAAGCCATCCGGCACCTCGAAGATCGGAGCCGGCAACTGGAAGGCCTCCACCAGCCGTATGACCTTGTCGATACCACTGCCCCGTTCTTCGCAAATGCCGATGCGACGCATCAGCGAGGCCAGCCCCTCGTTGCGCGAGCGCGGCGGCGTATCGACGAAGCGGTCGGTGGACACCAGCGGTATTCCCGGATTGGTGATCTCGATGCGGTCCTCGAAGATCTCCACCATCGGCCCGACCCCGGACATGAAGAAATCCTGGTGGATCAGCGCATTTGCCACCAGCTCGCGTATTGCCAGCTCCGGATACATCGGCACGTCGCGGCGCAAAGCCTGGCCGATGACCTCGTTGGTCGGCAGCAATCCATTGACATAAGCGATCAAGCCCTCGAAGCCGCTGGCGTAGCCCTTGCCGCCGACCTGCTCCTTGCCGCCGTCGGCGCGACTCTTGTCCCGGTACTGAATCACCCGCATCGCCTTGCGCTTGAGCGAGGCAAAATCGTCCAGCCGCTTGGCGAACAACACGGCACCGAGGTTGGTGATATTCCAGCCACCCACCTCGCAGGGCACGATCAACTTGTCGTCTTCCAGCGCGGCCAGAATGCCCGCCCGGTTTTCCGGCAGGGCGCGCCCCAGCAGATCGAAGTAAGCCGGATAGTCCAGCAGCCGCAACACATCCTCGTCGCGCACCCGCTCGGCCGCCACGCCGTTTTCGAATGGCGCCTTGTCGAAGAGGCGCCATAGCGCGCGTTCCTTCTCCGGAAAATCCTTGAGTCGCTTCTTGTAGGTGCCAACGCGGATGAACTCCTGCCCCTGGAACTGCACCGGCTGGCGGAATGCCCGCTCGATCTCCAGCACCACCACCGGCAAGCCGTCCACCGTCACCGCAAAGAAGCGGAAGTGAATCTTCGGCGCCAGCGAACGCAGCAGCCAGTTTTCCAGTTCCTCGTTGCCGACCTTGGCTGTAGCCGGCGAGAAGCCCGTGCCCACCACGGCATGATCGCCATCGCGGATGCCCCACACCAGATAGGCAAACGCCTTGCCGGCCAGTGCCGCCGAGTTCGACAAGGCCGACAGATATTCACCGATCTGCGGCGGCTCGGCATCGTTCTCCTTGAACTCGGCCCACTCGGTTTCCTGCGGCAGCTTGCACAGCTCGCGCACCAGACTCACCAGATAGTCCGCAGGGCGGTCGGTGGTCACGCGATAGCCTCTTCGTCAGCGGCTTCGGTCTCGTCGCTCAGGTCGGCGTCGTCCTCGACGGTGTCGAGCGGTGCTTCGTCGGGCAGTCGGGCTGCCGCTTCGCGCACATCGAGCTTGCCGGTCACGACGTCGGCGACGAGGCGGGTCCGGTATTCGCGGAGGAGGTCGATCTCGCGTTCGAGGCGAGAGATGGCGGTGTTGAGAGGTAGCGTGTCATTCGATAACGCCGAGAGAATGCACTCCTGCTCGCCAACTGTTGGGAAGGCCAGAGGAAGTCGATTCACGACGCCTGAATCAAGAATCGGTATCGTCGCAGTGGATGCAGTGGACTTGAGCCAGTGCTCGGAGGTTCGTAGCTGCTGAATCCCAAACTGTGGCGCGATTCTGTCCGACTTCAATTCGAACGCAGTGATCTGCTGATTCGTCGCGCCGTCCCCGAGAAGTAAACTCATTTTCCCCGCTGTCGCTCCAATCACGATGACCAAGACCGCTGGACCGATTATCAATCGCGCCTTGCCATCCTCAAACGCGATGTCTGCCAGATGACGCACCGGCCTTCCAAGTTCGATTGAGCTACTAATGCTGGAAGGACCAAACCATGGCACGGTGCCGTTCTCGTAGTAGCGCTGTTCAGACGTGGATGGAGTTGCACCGTTCTGAATACGACGACAGAGGAACTTGAGCGGCATCACCTCCCAATGCCGCGGAATATCGCCGAGCCAGGGGATGCCGGAGGGTTTGAGGGGGACGGAGGGATCGAGGCCACGGGTGACGGCGCGGTGGATGATGGCCTGCTTCTGCTCGTTCAGTAGCGCGATCACCTTGCGCTTCGCCCGGATCGCCCGCTCCAGCCGCCCGTTCGCCCAGTCCAGAAACCGCACAATCGCCGCCTGCTCTGCGGGCGGGGGTTGAATAGCTTCTATGCGGCCGAGGTCATCCGAGTAAAGACGCAGCCTGCTCTCAACGACGCCGGTTGACGCTGTCTTGATTCGACCCTTGTACAACGGCAAGCGGAGCAGTTCGTGGTAGTACCAGGGCATCGCTCCGGGCTTGAAGCGGTAAACGCAGTACGCCGGACTTGCGATACCGTCGTAGCGCGAAACCCCCATGCTTCCGTTCCAGGCAAGCATGATGTTGATCACCAGATCACTTGGCATGACTCGTTTGTAACCAACCAGCGACGCGGCTCTGGTATCAGCGGCATCCGAACCGTCGACAGACTTTCTTTGCGTGACGCCGGTGTATTGCGAGACTCGAAGTAGTTGTTCTTTCCCGGATATTGATCGGGAATCCACCTCGCGGAGCAATAGCTTCATGCGTCGCACATCCCAATGCCCCGGCACCTGCCCGAGCCACGACACGCCGGAGTCCTTCATCGCGGGATATTGCTTCAGGCTGTCGATCATGGCACGAGCTTCAATGGTAGAGACTGCGGCGGTACAGACTTCGATGGCTGCCGATTCATGATCTCGCTGTCGGGCACTAGCCCCCACTTCGGCGGGTACCACTGGGGAATCGGCAGTGCGCGCGGCGTAAACTTCTGCTTGATGCGCGTTCGCCCAGACTCCCCTTCGATGTCGGGATGCGCGACGCGCGCGTACTTGCTGACTTCACAGAACACGTTCTGGCAGTCGATGAGCTGCAGACGCCTACCCCAGAGGCGCTGGAACTTGATGCTGAGCCGCTCGAACTCTTCATCCGCTCGCTCGGTCATGACTTGGATGATTTCGGCATCCGTCAGCCCGGCCGTGTCCTTGAAGCACTTGCGGATGCCGTCTCGCGCGCCAGGTCCGGCGACGACGAACGCCATCTCGGAGAAGTCGGTGAGATCGCTGTAGTTGAGGTCGATCGCGAACTGAAAAGCGAGGAAGTCACCGAGCGACGGGTAGCCGCGCAGCAGGTCGAAGGCGGCATGAAGCGAGGCCGCCTTCGCGAGCTTCTTCGGCGCACCGTCGGCCATCATGTGCTCGACAAGCCGAAGGTGGTTGCGGTGCTTGCGTGGACTCCCGAACGCAGGCGACGGCATGATGTACGCGGCCGAGTAGACGCGCGCACCATCGTCGAGAAGTCGGTCCAGCACCTTCGCGTACCGGTCGAAAGAGAACTCTCTCCAGCTCAGCGCGCCGAGCTTCGTGCATAGAGCCTCCCACGTCTCGATCTTGTTGAAGAGCTTGAACAGGATCGTGCGAAAGAAGACCTCCTCGGCATTCTGCGACCCTTCGTAGATCACGTGGCGGATCACGTACTGGCTCACCCGGTCCGAAGCACGGTACGTGTTCGTGAAGCGATGACCGCTGAGGATCGGATCTTCGGTCCACGGCGGCGTGCTTCCCAATACGCGGCGCATGAACATCTCCTGGCGCTCCGAGGCGAAGCGCCAGTACGTGTCAAAGACGGGCGTCGTCGTGAGCACGCGCCTGCCTTGAAGTCGAATTTCGTAAGGTGCCCGCATACTCAGTCGGTCCACGCGCTGCCTGTGTGATTTTTGCCGAACGACGATCGAGAGTTGTCGGGCTCCTTCGTACTCTTGCGCAGGTAGGCTTGATGAATCCAGTCCTGAACCGTGCTAGCGTTCTCGGACCAGTTGTAGATGGTCGCGAATCCACCTTGGATGTTGTCGTAGAGGCGCGGCGGGATCGTGCGCGGGTTGTACTTGGACGGGTCGGTTCGCGGGTACGACGGCAGCAGGATGCCCAGTAGGCCGGATCGTGGATTAGCCTTCGTGTCGCGGATCGACGAGCCGATCTCCCAGTCGATGTGCTTCCGTTGCCAGGTCTGCGCGCCGATCAGGACGATAGTGACCGATGTGTCGCGGAGGTACTCGTCGCGGATCTTCTGCCGGATGGTCTCCGTCGGTAGGTTCGGGGCGATGTCGCCGTCGTCTACCGAGCCCGGAACGATGGCTCCGAACACGCTGCCGAAGCGCAGCTCGAAGCTGTTCTTGTACGCCCCGTCGAGCGCGTGGTGGTAGCTGACGAAGACTTTGTGTCTGTTGCTCATGTCGCTCCTCCCGACGTTGAAGTCAGCCCCTTGACGCGGTCGTCGCTCGCGGCATGGAGTGCATAGGTGAGTTGGCGGTCAACAAGATCGAGCGCGACGCATCCACCGGGGCCGGCGCACAACGAGCGGAATATGCGGTAACCGTCGAGGATGGCCGTCTCCCACTGCCACAGGGGCACAGCCTCGACCTCAAAGCCCTCGACGAACTCCTTGACCGTCTTTAGCAGGTCGAAGTCGACATGATCGAATCCCTCAAAAAACTTGAGCTGCTTGGCGCGGCTGAAGATGATGGCGGAGACCGCCTCCTCGATGATGCCGGCGCGCGCGCCGTCCTGCGCCTCGTCGATCTTGAGGTTGCTCTTGCGCTTGGTCCGCATGAGTGCACGTACGACCGGCGACCAGCCGAGATGCACCGCGTAGGCGAAGTGGAAGATGTCGTGGAATCGGTAGCCGTCCGGGTCCTCGATGTTGTCCGTAAGCCGGTCGCCAAAGTTGATGTCGTTGCATCGCAGGATAACGGCTCTATGTGAGCCGCGAGCGCGCTCGAGGAACTCAACGTGGAGCCGTCGGGGGAGCTGCTCCTCCACCGGGAACTCGTCGTCAAAGAGGGGCACGTACCGTTTCTCCTCGGGCCAGCGGCTCCTGGTCTTCGCTGTGTTGCGCTCGGCGGCATCGCGCAAGCAGACGTTGGCTTCATTGCTGATCACAGTCAGCAGCGCCCACGTGCGACGGAGACGGGTCGCGATGTCGGTGTGGTTCGACGCGCCGATGGCGGCGAGGACCTCCCCTACTGATGCACCGAAGTCGAGGTGCGTCGTGAGCTGAGGGCCATCTGCCGCCGAGAGCACGACCTTGTCGGGCACTAGAAGCTCGGCGAGCAGGTCAGGAGCGACGACTGCAGCCAAGCGCACAAAGTACCAGAGGAAGTCGCCGACCTCCTCGACCATCCTCTCGCGGTAGACCGGATATGCCTCGCGCTCCCGGCGCGCCTTCTTCAACTCTGCGACTACGCTTCCGGCTTCGCCGATCAGACCCGCAGCCAGCAGCGACGTGTGGTCCGGATTGTCCGCGAATCTGTCGGTCTTCGCTACCGTTGCCGCGAACTCCTGAAGCCAGGGAGCCTCGGTTCCCCTAGTCACCGGGTGCTCCTTGGAGCGGTCGGCTTCGTCCGATGCTGCGGGCTCTTAGGGGCCGCCAGCGACGCGCGCTGATGCTTGGTGAACTCCAAGGGCTCACCCTGAACGCCCCACTTGCCCTCTTCTTCTAGCCATGCAGCGAACGCAGCGGGCAGCTCGTTCTCGAAGACGCGATGCCCTCTGCCTGAGCAGATGTCGTCCTTCTCTTTGCCGAACGCGCGGAACTTCTGCGGGATCGTCGGCGCTGACCTCCCCCAGTAAACGAATTTGGTCGCGACAAGCAGGCGATCGACGCCAGTGTCCCACGCGAGGTTATCCTTGTTGAGGCGGCCGCTCTCCAAACTGTGGTGGGAATCGGCCTGCACCCAGCGCTTGCTAACGCGGTGATAGATGTTGTCACCGTAGAGGACTTGCAGGCTGCCGGTAAGATTTGGCCGCCTCTGGATGAACCGTGGGTCGTTCCAGTACGTGTCGAAGTCGAGGACCTCGCTCACCTGCATCGCGTAGATGAGGCGGCCCGAGTACCCATAAGCCACTTTCGCGCCGGTGCCGACGACCCAATCTCCAGCGGACGCGTGCTTTCGAATCTTCGGCTTGCACGTGGCCAACGTGCAGAACCCGAAGAACGGGTTCGGGGCGAACCCAAAGTCACGCGCGACGACGTAGGAGTAGAGTTTCATCCGCAGCTATACCTCTTGATCGTCCAGTCCCCCGAGGTGCGCGGGCTTCCGGTGGCGGGGTCATCCCACCCGTTGATCTTGCCGTTGATCGCGTCGACCACGCGATCGCCCTGCCAGCCAACAATTGCGGCTGCGTGCTTCCCGAGTTCCTCAGGGATGTCGGCATCCGTGGCGCCCTGAGCGTACACGCCGACAACGTTCTTCCCCTGTTCGATGGCGTACTTGATCTCCCGATTCACCCAGATGCTCTGCGCGGTGTCATGTGTGATGAGTACGACCAGCGTGCTGGCCCACTGGATGCGGGGAGCGATAATTTCACGCATGATGTAGTCCTCGTTCTGCGCTGCGTTTGGCTTGCCGCTGTTGATGGACCCATCGCCCACCTCCATCCCGGCTTTTGAGATGAGGTCCTTCAGCTTCGGAAGAAGGTCGTCGTCCTCGTGGACGTGAGAGATGAAGATGTTCTTCTTGTCCGACATGCTCATCACTCCGCGCCGCCAGCGGCGGCTGGCTGGTTGCATTGCTGCAGGCCGTGAAGGACCAGCTCGACGATGCGCTCGGCCGAGCGCGAAGTCGCGAGCTCACGGTTCTCCTCGACGGACAGTCCGTTCTTGAGCCCCGAGATGCCGCACGCCTTCAGCTCGGCGGCGATGCTCTCGAACTCATCCCAGTCCACGCTGCGGTCCGCGTAGAGCTTCTTCAGCTCGGGCGCGTGCGGCAGCGCCTCATGGTACGCCGAGGTCAGCTCCGCGCGCTCGATGCCATCAAGCGCGTCGAGTACAAGCCGCGCGCAGCCCCCGAACGCACCGACGAGGTAGACCGGGCGCTGAGTCCGAATTGCGAAGAGCGCTTCCTCAAGGACGCCAGGCATGCGGCCAAGGTAGGGGTTGTCTCGACGCCCGAGTCTTCCCCCAACCACGACGCGCGCGCTCATCTCGCTCGTCTGTCGCTCCCGCATGACCGTCAGCCCTCTCGACCACGCGAAGCGACAAAGCGCCGTGTCGGATGGGACTTCAACCTCAGGTGATGCGACGAAGGACGGATCGAGCGACTCATCGATGTCGGTCGGTCGACCGCAGCGAAGCATTTCGACGAGCGGACCGAGACGAGCTTCGTCGCGAACCGAAGCGAGCATCGGCCACGGGAGGTACGTGACGAGCTCGGGGGCAGCTTGCTCCGTGCTCGGCGTGCTCCGGAGCTGCTCCACGATCGGGTCGCGCAGGAGGTCTGCGAGACGCAGCGTGTATCCGTCTGACCCGAGGTGGCCGCCATAGGCCAGCCGCACCCCGGCCACGAGCAGGTACCGAGACAGATCGAGGAGGATCGAGTCCAAGTGGGCGGTTCGCAGGCCGTAGCGACCAAGGTCCTCGGCGCCCGACACCGACAGTGCCACCGTGAGGTTGCGACTGCGAAGGTCGTGGGCAAGCGCGTGGCGCTGCAGAGGCGTCTCGACGCGCAGGCCCGTGCGCTCGAGCACCTCCAGCTCCTCTGGCCCGAGGGGCGGATCAGGGTACAGGATGACGGGCTGGTCCTTGTCCTTCCGGTGGTGGACGATGGTCACCAACTCGGGGCCTGCCGGCAGGACCACATCTCCTTCTCGCTTGCGCTGCTTCAAACTCTCTTCGGCATAGTAGTGTCGGAGTACCTCACGAAGGAGGAGATCTACGACGCCCTGAGCGTCCTGAGCTTTCCAGCGGATGACCGGCGTGTTGCCTGAGTACGGGAAACGACGCGTCTCCCTCTCCTGGACAGCGTCGACGATGACGAGCGGTCGCTGATGATGCTTCGCGAAGAGCACCTCCTTCCGACACCATGAGCGCGAGGAGTACGAGTCGGTGACGATCGCCAGCAACGCCGTGTCCTCGACCCCCTTCTCAATCTCGTGAGCGAACCGTGAGCCCGTCGAGATGTCGCCGCTGTCGAACCAGGTCTTCTCGGGCTGGGTGGCCGTCAGGTGGGCGAGCAGCGTCTTTACGACGCGTGGCTCGTGATCGAGGTCCATCTTCGTGTGACTGAGGAAGATGGTGACCGGCGGCGCATCTTCGTTCTCTGTGCGAGGCCGTAGCCGACGAATCAGTAGATGAACGAGGCGCCGGGCGATGAACTTGTGCCGTTCTTCGACTCCGTCGATCGCCCACGCTTGAAGAAAATTCGTGTCGTCGAGGCGCTTGTCGATGGGCCACGCGCTCTCGGTGAGCTGCACCGGCATGAAGCGGTGCCCAGCGGCCTCGGTGATCTCGCGGAGCTTAGTCGCGTACTCGCCCCAGGTCGTCCCACTCCTTGTCGACTTGCGCGCAGCAACGGCCAGATGGTCGTCCGCCAGCAAGATCACGAGGACGCGATCGGCCTCGGTCGCCACGCGCGGCTCTGGCGGTTCCCCAGAGCCATCGTCGGGCGTGAAGTACGTCGAAATCTGGAGGCCCGGCACCGCAGGGTCCGCGTTCAGAACCTCATGCAAGTACTCCGCTGCGGCAGCCGCCTCCTTCGACGCCGGGTGGAACTCGAACTGGACGAGTACCGGGAACTTGGCCACGTCATGTTTCTCAGCGATGGTCATTAGCACCTCCCACAATCTCGATGGGCAGCCCCTCGGCTTCCTTCTCGATGGCGAGGATGTCGGCGCTGATCTGCTCCAGCGTGCGCAGCGGCTGCAGCTTGTAGAAGTGCCGCGTGAAGCTGTCCGTCCATGAATTGGTGCGCTGGTAGATCGGGATCACGAACTGCGGCGACTTCTGCAGGAAGGCGAGCAGTTTGGCTTCGGTGGCTTTCATGGCTGGCCTGGCTTCTTCTTGCGGGCGGGTTTGGCAGCCGGCAGTGCACGAACCGCTTTGTCAAAGTCGTCAGGTCGCGCGGCTTTTGCGGCGAGGCGCTCGCGGTGGAAAGCATCGTACTCCTGGGTGGCATGACCGACCGCCTGCTCGTGGGTCAAGCGTCCGGCGTGGGTGAGGATGTCGCGCTCGTTGAGCCGCAGGAATCCGTCGAGCTTGGCCACCCAGTCGTCCATGCGCATGGGGATGCGCCGCATGGCCTGGCCTTCGGCGAACACGAGGTACTGCTCCACCAGGTTGTTTAGCGCGGCCAACTCTGGCTCGCTGAGGTAGTTCTTGGCGATGAGCGCGTCCTCCTTGCGCGGCTTCGCCCCACGCCAGCTCGTCAGCCCCATGCTGGGCTGCTTGCGATCGGCGCGCTCGCGAATGATCTGCGCAGCGGTCTGGCCGGTGATGGCCCAATGCACCTTGTTCTGCACCGTCTTGAAGAAGGTGAGACTGGTCTCGGTGGTCGAGTCGTAGTCCAGGCTGGTGGCGTAGATGTCTGTGATCTTCTGGTAGAACCGCCGCTCGGACGTGCGGATGTCCTGGATGCGCCGGGTGAGCTCTTCGAAGTAATCGAAGGGGACATCCGGATTCTTCAGGCGTTCGTCATCGAGCACGAAGCCTTTGACGATGTACTCCCGCAGGCGCTGGGTGGCCCAGATTCGGAACTGCGTGGCGACGCGCGACTTGATCCGGTATCCGACGGAGATGATCGCGTCGAGGTTGTAGTAATCGAGCGTGCGCTGCACATCCCGTTTGCCCTCACGGCGAACCGACAAGAATTCCTTGTGAGTTGCCTCGGGGTGCAGCTCGCCTTCCTCGTAAATGTTCTGAAGATGAAGGCTGACGTTCTGCTGGGTCGTCTGAAACAGGTCGGCCATCAACTGCTGGCTGAGCCAGACCGTTTCGCCGTCGAAGCGCACCTCAAGCTTGATCGCGCCGTTTTCGGCTTCGTAGATCAGGAATTTGGACTTTGCCGGGAGATCGCTCATGGCTCCAGCCACCTCAATTCTTGTGACGCCGTCACGAGAATCTGTTTCCCGCACGCAGCTCGATTCTTCACGGCCGTCCTCCCTTCAGCAAACCATCCAGCAGCCCCTCGGCTTCCTTCTCGATGGCGAGGATGTCGGCGCTGATCACCTCCAGCGTGCGCAGTGGCTGCGGTTTGTAGAAGTGCCGGGTGAAGCTGATCTCGTAGCCGATCCTGGTAGCGTCTGCCTTAATCCACGCGTCGGGCGTGTAGGGCAGCACCTCGCGGCGGATGAAGGCGGCTATGCCATCGTTTTCTGGGCCGCCTTCTTCGAGCAGCGGCACCTGCTCGGTGTCGCGCAGGTCGGAGTCGGGCTCGTATTCCACGACGGCGGGCTTGCCGTCCACAGTCGCCTCGAACAGGCCGCGCAGCGGGTCGGCCTTGGCCTTGCCCGGCTTGTGCGCCTTGGCGATGACAGGCGGCGCGGTTTCCACGCGCCAGCTTACGGCCTTGAGAATCTGCTTGAGCTCGGCGGCGGGGAGCTTGATCTTCAAGGTATCGAGTGCTAAGGCCACCTCGGTACGGAAACGGTTGTGATCCTCGAAAAGCGCGTCGCCCAGAACTTCGCGCAGCTTGCCGGTGACTTCAACCAGCCGGCCATCGCGCTCCCAGGTTCGGACGTCGAGCAGCTTCTTTTTCTTTTTCTCGGGCAAGCCCTTCTTCGCGCCGGCATCTTCGTCGTCGTCGGCTTCGTCCCCTTCGTCATCATTGCTGCCCCAGTCGGCCAGGCGCTTTTCCAGGGCGGCTGAGATTCTGGCGAAATTGCTGAAGAGTTCGTCGCCGAACTCCTCGTAGAGCGCCGCACGCAGGTCTTCATCGCCGGAGGTGAAGCGCAGCGTCTCGATGGCCTTGAGCGTGAGCTGGCTGTGCAGGCGCAGCGGGCGTTCGACCGTGACTTTCCAGTAGCCGAAGGCGGCATTGGGGAAAAGCTTGGACTCGGGCGTTTGCTTGAAGTCGAGAAAAGTGCGGCTGATGCGCGCGATGTCCTCGGGTGAAAGCTCGCAGTTCTTCTTGCCCAGGTTCTTGCGCAGCGGCTTGAACCATTGGCTGGCATCGATAAGCTGCACCTGGCCTTTGCGCTGCGCGGGCTTCCTGTTGGACAGCACCCAGATGTAGGTGGCGATGCCGGTGTTGTAGAAGAGGTTGAGCGGCAGCGCGACAATGGCTTCGAGCCAGTCGTTTTCAATGAGCCAGCGGCGGATGTTGCTCTCGCCCTGGCCTGCGTCGCCGGTGAATAGCGAGCTGCCGTTGTGCACTTCGGCGATGCGGCTGCCCAGCGCCGACTTGGCATTCATCTTCGAGGCCATGTTGGCGAGGAAGAGCATCTGGCCGTCGCTGGAGCGGGTGACGAGCGAGAGTTCTTCCCCTTTGTGCATGACCTTGAAGCGCGGGTCACGCATGCCTTCTTTGCCACCCATATCGCCAAGGTCCTTCTTCCAGCTCTTGCCGTAGGGCGGGTTGGCGAGCATGAAGTCGAACTCCTGCGCGGGGAAGGCGTCGTGCGCGAGCGTGGACCATTCCGCGCCGCCGACGATGTGGTCGGCACTCTCGCCTTCGCCCTTGAGCAGCATGTCCGCCTTGCAGACGGCGTAGGTCTCCGGGTTGATCTCCTGACCGTAGAGCAGGCATTTGACCTGCTGCTTGCGCCTGGCGGCGATACCTGTGAGCGTCTCTTCCGCCACGGTTAGCATGCCGCCCGTGCCGCAGGCGCAGTCGTAGAGCAAATAGGTGCCGGACTTTATCTTGTCCTCGATGGGCAGGAAGACGAGATTCGCCATCAGGCGCACGGCGTCACGCGGCGTCCAGTGTTCGCCCGCCTCTTCGTTGTTCTCCTCGTTGAACTTGCGCACCAGTTCCTCGAAGACTGTGCCCATCGAATGGTTGTCGATGCCTGCCGGCGACAGGTCGATGGCGGGATCGAGGAACTTGCCGATCAGCGTGCCGATGGCGTCGGCGCGGGAGAGCGTGGTGAGCTGGTTGCGGAATTTGAAGTTTTCGAGGATGTCCTGCACGTTGGACGAAAAGCCATTCAGGTAGTCCTCGAAGTCCGCCAGCAGCTGTTGCTGGCTGCCTCTGGACTTGAGATCCCGCAGGGTGAACTTCGAGGTGTTGTAGAAGGCCTGCCCGGCGGCATCACAGAGCGCGGCTCGCTGCTCGGTTATCCCGGCCTCGTCGAGCATCTTCCTGGCATCGAGCACCTGCGGCTTGGTCGGTTCCAGCACCGCGTCCATCCGTCGGATGACGCACATGGGCAGGATAACGTCGGGGTACTTGCCGCGCTTGAAGAGGTCGCGCAGGACGTCGTCGGCGATCCCCCAGATGAAAGATACGATTTTGTTGTGCGTTGCCTGATCCACTGCCGGAGCGCTCCACGATTATCATTGCGTTCAGCATATCATGGCCAACACCAACGACCCCTACGGCCCGACCCAATCGCGTGAGGTGAATGACTGCCGAAGCGTGCACACCGACCATCCAGCATCGAAAGTCCGCCCCAGGTTGCAGGCTGGCTTCCGGCCGCTAACCGCCGTCCCGCCAGCGCCGACTTTTTGTTGCCCTGCCCCAATAGCATCTCGGATAGGTGCTTTGCTGCGCGGGCGTGACTGGCAAGGCCCGGTTGATATGCCACAATACGCGCCTTTGCCTGTGCGTCATACGCAGACCCTATGACGAAAATCCTCGCCATCGGCAAAACCCGCGAAGGGCTTTCGCACCTGGGCCAGATCGCCACCGCCAGCAAGACCCAGGCCGAGGCTGCCAAGGCACTTGGCTTCACCGTTCATCGTTTCTACTGAGATCATCATCATGACCGACACCGTAAGCCCCACCCCGCAGGACGAAAACCGCCTGATCGCCGAGCGCCGTGAAAAACTCAAGGCCTGGCGTGCCGCCGGCCAGGCTTTTCCCAATGACTTCTCGCGTGAAAACCTCGCCGCCCGGCTTGACGAACTGTATGGCGAAAAAACCCGTGAAGAACTCGAAGCGATGCCGATCACGGTCAAGGTGGCCGGTCGCATCCTGCTCAAACGCGTCATGGGCAAGGCCAGCTTCGCCACGATTCAGGACATGTCGGGCCGCATCCAGCTGTTCATCAGCAACGATGCCACGGGCGAGGAAGCGCACCGCGAGTTCAAACACTGGGACAACGGCGATATCGTCGGCTGCGAAGGCACCCTGATGAAGACCAAGACCGGCGAATTGACGGTGCATTGCGCTTCGATTCGCCTGCTCACCAAATCCCTGCGTCCGCTGCCTGAAAAATTTCACGGCCTGACCGACATCGAACAGAAATACCGCAGCCGTTACGTCGATCTGATCACCAACGAACAGACGCGCTTCACCTTCGTTGCCCGCTCGCGCATGGTGCAATCGATTCGCAACTACATGACGCGGGATGGTTTCCTCGAAGTCGAAACGCCGATGATGCACTCGATTCCCGGCGGCGCGGCGGCCAAGCCGTTCAAGACGCATCACAATGCCCTCGACATGGAGCTGTTCCTGCGCATCGCGCCGGAGCTTTATCTCAAGCGGCTGGTGGTCGGCGGTTTCGAAAAAGTCTTCGAGATCAACCGCAATTTCAGAAACGAAGGCCTCTCGCCGCGACACAATCCGGAATTCACCATGATGGAGTTCTACGAGGCCTACTCGAACTATTCCAAGTTGATGGATTTCACCGAAGGCCTGCTGCGTCACTCGGCGCGCGAGGCGCTGGGCACCGAGGTGTTCGAGTACCAGGGCCGGACGCTCGATCTCTCCAAGCCCTTCGCCCGCTTCACCATCGTCGGCGCCATTCATCATTACCATCCCGGTTTTTCGTTCGAGCAGTTGAACGACATCGACTGGCTCAAACAAAAACTGGCCGACCTCAAGGTCGATCTCAAGCAGCCGCATTTGCGCCATGCCGGCCTGGGCAGCCTGCAACTGATGCTGTTCGAGGAAACCACCGAGGCCGAGCTGTGGGAACCGACCTACATCATCGACTATCCGGCCGAAGTCTCGCCGCTGGCCCGCCGCAACGATGACAACCCGGAGATCACCGAGCGCTTCGAACTGTTCATCGTCGGCCGCGAGATCGCCAATGGATTTTCCGAGCTCAACGACCCGGAAGATCAGGCCGTCCGCTTTCTCGAACAGGCCAAAGCCAAGGAAGCCGGTGACGAGGAAGCGATGTACTACGATGCCGATTACGTTCGCGCCCTCGAATACGGCCTGCCGCCGACCGGCGGCTGCGGCATCGGTATCGACCGGCTGGTGATGCTGCTGACCGACTCGCCCTCCATCCGCGACGTCATCCTCTTTCCGCAAATGCGCCCGGAATGATCCAGCCGCCGCTGGTTCCCGCGGAACTGGCGCTGACCGCGGATGGCACGCCGTTCGCACCGGCCTATGCCGATGTGTATCACTCGGCGGCCGGCGCCCTGGAACAGGCGCGGCATGTTTTTCTGGCGGGCAACGATTTGCCGGCACGGTGGCGGCAGGCGGACGCTTCGGCGGGCTTTGTCATCATCGAAACCGGCTTTGGCCTCGGGCTGAATTTTCTCGTCACCTGGCAGGCCTGGCAGATGGCCGGCGCACCGGGTTTCCTGCACTATGTCGGGGTCGAAAAACATCCCCTGCGCCACGACGATCTGGCGCGTGCGCTGGCCCGTTTTCCCGAACTGGAAGCCCTGTCGGCACAGCTCGTGCGGCAATGGCCGTTGCTGGTTCCCGGCTTTCATCGCCTGCACTTCGCCGCCGGCCGGGTCAGCCTGACCCTGCTCTTCGGCGAGGCCGAGGAGCAACTCGCCCGCCTCGCCGCCCGCTACGATGCACTGTATCTCGATGGTTTCGCACCCGCCAGGAATCCCGCGATGTGGTCGCCGACGCTGCTGGCGACACTCACCCGGCTTGCCCGAACCACGGCCACGCTGGCCACCTGGAGCGTCGCCGGCGAGGTTCGGCGTACGCTGGAACACCTTGGCTGGCGCCTGGAACGCCGCCCCGGCTTCGCCAGCAAGCGTGAAATGCTGATCGCCTGCCGTCATCCCGCCGTATCCCCGGCGCCGAGTTTTTGCGCTCCGGAAAAACCTCTTGCCGCCACCGGCCTCGCCACCCAACACACTGCCCAACATCGTGCCATTGTCATCGGCGCCGGCCTGGCGGGCACCGCCGTCTGCGAATGTCTGGCCCGTCGTGGCTGGCAGATCGAGCTGTTCGAGCGCCACTCCAAGCCGGCGCAGGAAGCTTCGGGAAACCCGGCCGGCATCGTCCTGCCGTTGATGACGCGGGATGACGCGCTGGCCGGCCGCTTGTCCCGCGCCTGCTATCTCCATGCCCTGCGCCGGCTGGCCGAGCTGGCGGAGGTACGCTGGGCGTCGTGCGGCGTCGTGCAGATTGCGCTCGATGCGGCGCACGAACGGCTACAGCGCGATACCGTCGAGGCGCACGCCTTCCCCGCCGGCTTCGCCAGCTTCCTTTCCCGCAAAGATGCCGAGGCCCTCGTCGGCCAGCCGCTGGCTCATGGCGGCTGGTGGTTTCCCGGCGGTGGCTGGGTCGCTCCCGCCAGCTTTTGCGCCGCGCTGCTGGCCGCCGCCGGCAATCGTGTTGTGCCGCATTACGATAGCGAGATCGTCCGCCTCGAACGGCTGGGCACGGACTGGGCAGTGTTCGACGCCACTGGCCGGCAACGCGCCCGGGCGCCCCATCTGATTCTGGCCAATGCCATGGCCGCGAGCCGTCTCCTGCCCGCCGATCTCACCCTGAGCCTGATGCCGATTCGCGGTCAGGTGACCTACCTGCCCACAACCCGCCGGACGCTGCCCGCGCTGCATCACGTCCTCTGCCGCAAGGGCTATCTGACCCCGCCGGCGGCGGGCACGGTCTGCGTGGGCGCCAGTTTCGACCGCAACGATGAGCGTCTGGATCTGCGCGTGGCAGACCATCGGGACAATCTGGCGCAGTTCGAGGCTTTGCTGCCCGGCGCCTTGGCGCAAATCGAACTACCCGCGGACCTCGGCCAGCTGGGCGGTCGCGTCGGCATCCGCAGCGCGACCGGCGACCGGCTGCCCCTGGCCGGTACGGTGCCCGCACCGATCACTCCCCACCAGGCGACCCGACTCACGCTGGATGGCGTGCCACGCGAAACGGGTTTGCACGTCTTGCTTGGTCTCGGTGCCCGCGGCATGGTCTGGGCGCCCTTGCTGGCCGAACTTCTGGCCAGCCAGCTGGCAGGCGAACCGCTGCCGCTCGAGCACGAGTTGGTCGCCGCCGCCGATCCGGCGCGCTTCCAGTTGCGCCGTCTGCGTCGGGAGCACGAAGCGCGCAAAAAGGTGTAACCGCGCTTTTCACGCGTCGGCATTTGTTCAGCATCTGCGTTATGCTAAAGACACGTGTACACCTTCACCCTAGGAGACCATCATGGAACCGAGTCCGACCAAATCCGCCCTGCATCCGCTGGTCCTCATTGCCTCGCTATCCGTAATCGCCGTCAGCCTGGCCGGCGTCGGCTACTTTGCCGGCTGGCTACCCGGTTCCGGGGGGAAACCGGCAGAATCTTCCGCGGCGCTTGGAACTCCTCCGGCGACAAACGATTTACCTCCCGCAGCAACGCCTTCCGCCTCCGCGCCGACCGTAGCAACCCAGACCAAGGAGGTGAAATCCGCGGCCAAGCCCAGAAAACAGCGCGCCGCCGTCTCGCCAGCGCCGACTTCGGCACGTTCCACCTCGGCCTCGGCGGCTTGCGCCGATTGCGGCATCGTCGCCGCGGTTAACGAAGTCATGGTCGAGCCGGAAGGCAGTGGTGTCGGCGCCGTCGCCGGCGGCGTGGCGGGCGGCGTGCTGGGCAACCAGATCGGCAGGGGCGACGGCCGCACGGTGGCCACGGTGCTCGGTGTGGTTGGCGGCGCGGTAGCCGGCAATGCCATCGAAAAATCGGTCAAGAAGACCAAGCGCTATGACGTCGTGGTGCGCTTCAACGACGGGACGACACGCACCTTCAGCAGCACGACATTACCGGAATGGCGCAGTGGCGATCGCGTCCGCGTTCAGAACGGCGTGCTGACGCCGCGCAACTGAGCCACCTGCGGCGCAGCCCCGGACGCCACCTGCACGGGAGCCGCGCTTGCGGTTTCCGTCCGTTCGGGCAGTGGCCCCTGCATCAGGCTGGCGATGTGCAATGCAGCGTTGCGCAATTCGCCATTCCAAGCCGTTTCATCGCCTGCTGCCGCAGGCAATCTTTCGAGCTGGTCGCTGACTTCGCGCATATTCCACCCGGCCGCCACCAACAGGTGCAGGGCGATGTCTTCCGCTGCACGCACTTGTTGCGGCCGATCGCTGGCCTGCAGTATCCGGGAACCGGCGAAAGAAGCGGCCGAGCTGGTCAGCGCCGTGCTTGTCGCATTTGCCGACACGGCGGCGGCCGTGCCACGAAAAAGGTTGAGCACCGGGAACAGCACCTGTGCCGCAATGGTCACCGCCAGAGTCGTGGCCACGTTATCCTCATGATGGCCGGCCATGACATGCCCCATTTCACATGCCAGAACAAAGGCCAGGGCGCCGTCATCGAGGGCCAGCCGATGTACACCACGATAAATCACGATCTTGCCGCTCGCATTCGACACCGTGCCCGCATCGCGCTTATCGGCAATCAGAAATTCGAAGTGAAGCGGTTGCTGGCCCGCGGCGACCTGTTGTTGCCGGGCGGCAGCGACGAGGCGCTGGCTCAACAACGCGACTTGCTGGTCAAAAGCCCGACTCGGCCCACACTCCGCCTCACCGCAGGCAGGCGCTTCGGCCGCGGTCAGCAACTGGACCCGCATGTCGAATTCGGAATAAGCCGCACTCACCTCTCTCAGAGGGGCGGCAACCGGCCACGCCTTGCGCTCCTCGGGGGCCGAGGCGCATGCGGTCATCAAAGCGCAGAGCGAAAGTGGAATCCAGGTCCGGGGCACACAACCTCCGCCGCCACTCTCGCGCATGGCCGGCGAAATGTCAATCAGCCGTGCAACACCGCATCGATCCGTTGCAGCACGCGCTCACGCCCCATGACTTCGAGGACACTGTCGATCGACGGCGATTGCGGCATCCCAAGCAAGGCAACGCGTAACGGAATGGCGACTTGCGGCATTTTCAAACCCGCTGCACTGGCTGTCTGCTTGACCGCCTGCCCCAGCTCGGCCACTTGCCAGACGCATGCCGACAGGTTCTCGCGCAGGGCGGCCAAAGCGCCCAAGGCCGTCTCGGTCAGGTGCTGGGCACGAAGCTCCGCCGCAGGATGCGGGACAACGTAGAACGAATGAATCGCATCGGCCAGTTCGTTCAGGGTACTGACCCGGTCCCGATACAGTACCAGCACGCGCCGGATATCCGGGCCATCCGCTGTCACGATGCCATTGCACGCCAGCCGCTTACCCATCTCCGCGCCCAGCCAATGCGGATCGGCCTGCCTGATGTAATGCGCATTCAGCCAATTGAGCTTCTCGGTATTGAACTGGGCCGCCGAAGCCGTGATGTGATCGAGATCGAACCAGGCGACGAATTGTTCGCTGGAGAAAATCTCGTCATCGCCATGTGACCAACCCAGGCGGGCCAGATAATTCAGCACGGCCTCCGGCAGATATCCATCCTCCTCGTACTGCATCACCGACACGGCGCCATGCCGTTTGGAAAGTTTCTGACCATCGTCGCCGAGAATCATCGACAGGTGGGCATAGCGTGGCACCGGCGCCCCCAGCGCCTGTAGCAGATTGATCTGGCGCGGCGTGTTATTCACATGGTCGTCGCCACGGATGACATGGGTAATGGCCATGTCCCGGTCATCCACCACCACGCAAAAGTTGTAGGTCGGCGAACCATCCGAGCGGGCAATGATGAAATCGTCGAGTTCCGCATTCTCGAATTCGATGCGCCCCTTGACCCGATCATCCCAACTCACCACGCCCGTCGTCGGGTTGCGAAAGCGCACCACGAAAGGAGCGCCGACCGGTGACGGAGGCAGTATTTTTCCTGCCTCGGGCCGCCAGCGCCCGTCGTAGCGGGGCTTTTCCTTGCGGATCTCCTGCTCGGCACGCAAGGCATCCAGCTCTTCTCGCGTCATGTAACAGCGATACGCCGTTCCCGCGGCGAGCATGTCGTCGATCACCTGTTTGTAGCGCTCCATGCGTCGGGTCTGGTAGAACGGCCCCTCGTCGCAGGACAATCCCAGCCAGTGCATGCCATCCAGAATCGCCTGCACGGCCTCGGGAGTCGAACGTTCAAGATCCGTATCCTCGATGCGCAGGATGAACGTGCCCCCGTAATGGCGGGCAAAGGCCCAGGAGAACAGTGCCGTACGGGCGCCGCCGATATGAAGGAAGCCAGTGGGACTGGGAGCAAAACGGGTACGCACCTGAGCCATTATGAATATTGGGAGACGAAGTTGGAATGCCCGATTTTACGTCACCCGGAGACCGGATTATTGACTGACGACACCGCATCGTGCTTAAATGCGAGACCCTTTCCGGGCGGTTAACTCAGCGGTAGAGTGCCACCTTCACACGGTGGAAGCCACTGGTTCGATCCCAGTACCGCCCACCAGTCAGATGAGGATCTGGACTTGCTTCCGCGTCCTTTCCCGATCGAACGGATTTTTTCTGGAATTGGGTGGCCAGCTAGCACTGGTCACATGAAACCCAGCATAATCGAAGGTACCGAGTTTTAGTCATTACAGCCTCATGCCAACAGAATCGACTGAACCCACCTATTGTTACCATTGCCGGACGCATCATCCACGGAACGAGATGCGTCTGATGGTCACCAAGACAGGAAAGCGCTGGCGCTGCATCCGCAGTATCGAAGCCACCCGGCGCGGACCCGAGGCACGTGAAGCCTACGGCCGCCAGGTGTCCGAAATGAACAAGGCCGAGTCGCGTGCGCGCGCCCAGCGCCTGAACAGCCTGCTCCAGGAAAAATAGGCCCGCCACCGTGGCGCCCTCGATGTCGGACAAACTGGATCGACTGGTTGCCGATGCCAGACGTTCCGCCGAGCAACGCGAGCAAGGCTACCGCGAACAGGCGCTGAAAATTTACCCCTGGATTTGCGGCCGCTGCGCCCGCGAATTCACCCGGGATAATCTGCGTGAATTGACCGTCCATCACCGGGATCACAACCACCACCACAACCCGCCGGATGGCAGCAACTGGGAGCTGCTTTGTCTCTATTGCCATGACAACGAACATCAGCGGCAGCTGGAGGCGACGGGGAACCAGGCATCGGGGCACACGCCGTCCTCCGACGTTCACAGCACCCATTCCCCCTTTGCCGGGTTGAAGCAACTGCTGAACAAGGACCCGGACACGAAATCCTGAAGCAAGGGCCCTCGGCGTTCTGAACCCCCGTGACCAGGCTCAGGCCGTAATCTGATCCAATCCAAACGCTGAGTGCAAGGTACGCACGGCGAGTTCGATGTATTTCTCGTCGACTACCACCGATATCTTGATTTCCGAGGTTGAAATCATCTGGATATTGATGCCCTCCTCGGCGAGTACCCTGAACATCTTGCTCGCCACGCCGGGATGGGAACGCATGCCGACGCCCACGGCGGAAACCTTGCAGATCTTGTTGTCGCCATCGATCGCGCGGGCGCCGACATGCGGCTTGATCTGTTCTTCCAGGATTTTCCTGGCGCGCATGTACTCCCCACGATTGACCGTGAAGGAAAAATCCGTGGTGCCGTCATGACCGACATTCTGGATGATCATGTCGACATCGATGTTGGCATCGGCGATCGCACCGAGTATCTGGTAAGCAATGCCGGGGCGGTCGGGTACGCCAAGCACGGTCAGCTTGGCCTCGTCGCGATTGAACGCGATACCGGAGATGATGGGATGTTCCATGTCTGAATCTTCCTCAAGTGTGATCAATGTGCCTGAAGTCTCCTGGCCCTCTTCCTCGAAACTGGAGAGGACACGCAACTTGACCTTGTATTTCCCGGCGAATTCCACCGAACGAATCTGCAGCACCTTCGAGCCGAGGCTAGCCATTTCCAGCATTTCCTCGAAGGTGATGCGGTCGAGCTTTCTGGCCTCGGGAACCACGCGCGGATCGGTGGTATAAACACCATCGACATCCGTATAGATATGGCATTCGTCCGCCTGCAATGCCGCCGCCAAGGCGACGCCTGACGTGTCCGAACCGCCGCGCCCCAGGGTGGTGATATTCCCGTCGGCATCGACGCCCTGGAACCCGGCAACGATAACCACGGTATCGTTATCCAGATCGCGCTTGATGTTGTTGCCTTCGATATCGAGAATCCGTGCCTTGGTAAACACGCTGTCGGTCAGAATCTTGACCTGTCCGCCGGTATAGCTTCTGGCCTTGATGCCGAGATCACGCAACGCCATGGCCAGCAAGGCAATGCTGACCTGCTCACCGGTCGATATCATCACATCGAGCTCGCGCGGATCGGGCTGCGGAGAAACCTCCTTGGCCAGGGCAATCAGCCGGTTGGTTTCGCCACTCATCGCGGAAACCACGACAACCACCTGATTCCCTTTGGATTTCCAGCGCGCAACCCGTTTGGCGACATTGCGGATCCGCTCTGCGGAACCCATCGAAGTGCCACCATACTTCTGAACGATCAACGCCATGATTTTTTCCCCGAGACCCATGCCAGAACAAGCTTCCAATTTTACCTCATGGCAGGCGAGGCATATCGCCAACGCCAGGTTGCGCGAGTCGGAAAGAAATCGTAAATATCCGTCCGGAATCCCCAATCCCCATGCAAAACAATTTTTCTTGTATGGCAAAGAAATATGTTCTACACTGGAGGCCTATTACTTCGGTAATAGTCAGTAAGCGCATGGATTATATTGAAGCAATATCGCGGCGGAACTTCAAGGTCCGGCCGTTTTTACCAAATAGAGGACAAGGAGCTAAAACATGAAAGCCAACGACAAAGTCGTCGATGCACGCGAAATCCGCCGCAAACTTGGTGTCAACCAGCAACAGTTCTGGTCGCAACTGGGCGTGACGCAGAGCGGCGGTTCGCGTTACGAGAGCGGCCGCAACATGCCCCGCCCGGTGCAGCAACTGTTGCGTCTGGTACATGTCGAGAAGATCGATATCAACAAGATTCGGCGTGAGGATTACGAAGTGATTGAGTATCTTCGCTCGGCCAAGCCTGCCTTGCTCAAGGAACTGAAAAAAGAAGCCAAGGCAGCGACGAAAAAAGGCGCCTGAGCGCCTTGTGTGTCACGGGCTGACATGCACTGTCAGCCCGAGTTGCCGAATGCCCGCGGCGATTTTTTCCAGATCGGTCGCATCGAGGCGCCCCAGTCGAGGCGCCTCTTTTTGCATTGATGGACGCGCCAGGCCATAGAGGTACACTCCTTCCAGCCGACCGGCCAGCGGTTCGAGCAGCGCCAGGTAGGCAGCAATCTCGCTGTCTGCGGGCAACTCTCCATCCAGGCGAAATAAACAGGTTTGCACCCAGGTAGGGGCCAGTTCAGCACACAGTTCAAGGCGTCGTGCCAAAACCTCGGGCTTGGTGCGGGTGTTGTTGATTCGCGCCAGACCGGCAGCCGTGGCGGCATCGACTTTGAACCAGACTTCCCCCGGAGTCTGTCCAAGACGGTGAATGCCTTCCTGAACTGTCCGGCGATCGAGCAGACTGCCGTTGGTGATCAGCCGCAGCATGATTTTTCCGGCCAGCCCGCACCCCGCCAGAACCTCCTGCACCACCGCAACCGCCGCCGGAAACTCGGCGGCACTGGTCGGCTCGCCATTGCCCGAAAAAGCCACATCGACAAGCTCGCGGGGCGCTGCAGCAGGCTCATCGCCAAACGCCATGCCCGTGTCCAGACGCCGCAACAAGCCCACGAGTTCCTCTCGAAGTTGCACAAGATCGATCGGCGGTGGCCCGCCGCGTTGCAGGTTCGGGACCTGGCAGTAAATGCAGCGCCAGTTGCAGGCATTGTTCGGATTCAGGTTGATGCCGACCGACACGCCGCCTGCCCGCCGCGAGAGTACCGGATAGACGTAGCGCAGGCTCGCGCTATCGCGCGAGTGATCGGAGGTCGTAAGCAGAATTCTTGACATGATGGAAACGAAAAAAATCGGCGCTGGCAGGACGGCGAGGCAAGAACACTATAATGCCTATTGTCTTAGTAAATACTGAATAAGTCGTCATGCCCGCGCAGGCGGGCATCCAGTTCTTTGGTGTTCATGGATTCCCGCTTTTGCGGGAATGACGAAACCAGACTTATTCAGCGTTTCCCTTGCCTATTGCCACCGACTCTTCCCAACATGCGCATCACCCGCCGTCTCGAATTCGATGCTGGTCACCGGATCCCCGATCATAAAAGTCAGTGCCGCCACCTGCACGGCCATCGCTATGCGCTGGAAGTTACCCTGGACGGAGATGTCGTCGAAGCGCCCGGACGCCCCGACAACGGCATGGTGATGGATTTCTCGGAAGTCAAGAAGATCCTCGGGGATCATGTCGTCGATGTCTGGGATCACGCCTTTCTGGTCTGGCGTGAAGACCATGTGGTGCTGAATTTCTTGCACTCGCTTGCAGGCCATAAAACCGTCGTCCTCGATGCCGTGCCCACCGCCGAAAACCTGGCCCGGCTGGCTTTCGACATTCTCGACCCACTGTTTCACGACTGTTTTGGTCAGCATTTGCGGCTTGAGCGGGTCAGGCTGTTCGAGACACCCAACTGCTGGGTCGATGCCCACCGTGGAAAGCCTGACGACCCATCCAGATAGGAGTACGGATATGCTCGGTCTCATGATGAACCAGCCCTTGCTGATTTCAGGACTGTTGCAGCATGTCGATGAAAATCACGGCGATGCCGAGATTGTCTCCCGTCTGACCGATGGCTCAATCCACCGCTATACCTATCATGCGGCCCACCGCCGGACGCGGCGGCTCGCCCGCGCGCTACACCATCTTGGTACGCATGAGGGCGACCGCATCGGCACCCTGGCCTGGAATGGCCACCGACAAGCTTTCCAAACCGACTTTGCGTGAGCAGTTGCGTGGCTATCGTTTTCCCGAAAGTGGTCTGCAAAAACCATGAGCGAACTCATTGAACACGAAACCAGACAAGGCATCTGCCGGATCGTCATCAATCGCCCGGAGAAGAAGAATGCACTGACTGCCGGCATGTACCGCGCGCTGACGGAAAGCCTGACCGCGGCCGAGGCTGATCCCGCGGTGCGGGTGATCCTGATCCAGGGCGCCGGCGGCAACTTCACGGCGGGCAACGACCTGGCCGACTTCCTCGATCAACCACCGACCAGCGAAGAGGCGCCGGTATTCCGTTTCCTCGAACGCTTCGCCACACTGGAAAAACCTTTCGTCGCCGCCATCCAGGGCGTTGCCGTCGGCGTCGGTACCACGATCCTGCTGCATTGCGACCTGGTCTATGCGGGCAGCAGCGCAAGATTCCTGCTGCCCTTCGCCAATCTCGGGCTCACCCCCGAAGCGGCCTGCAGCCTGCTGTTGCCGCAGTGTATCGGCCATCCGCGGGCAGCCGAACTGCTGATGCTGGGTGAATCGTTCTCGGCCCGTGCCGCGCTCGATTGCGACCTGATCAATGCCGTTCTGCCGGACGACGAAGTCCTCGCACATAGCCTCGAACGCTGCCATAAGCTGGCCGCCCAGCCGGCCGCATCGATTCGGCTGACCAAGCAGCTACTGAAACGGACACAACGGCAAGCCGTTCTCGAAACGATGCAACTTGAAGGTGAGATATTCAAACAACGCCTGTCTTCCCCGGAAGCGAAAGAGGCTTTCTCTGCCTTCCTGGAGAAGCGCCCGCCTGATTTTTCCCGCTTCGAGTGATGGGCCGGGCACCAGCCCTCTGCTAGAATTCGGCCAGGGAAGCGTGGCAGAGCGGTTGAATGCACCGGTCTTGAAAACCGGCAACGTCGCAAGGCGTTCGTGAGTTCGAATCTCACCGCTTCCGCCAGATAAAATGAACTTTTCGGACAATAAATTGCCTCACGCAACGGAGCCGTTTCCCGGCCACATGAAGAAAGGAAGATCGACCATGGAAAATATTCGCACTTATCCGCCATCCGCCCCCTCCTCCGAGCTTGCCGCACAACGCCATCAGGTATTGCGCAACACCTATGGCCTGCTGGCGCTCTCCATGGTGCCGACAGTACTTGGCGCCTTGGCGGGCGTGCAGATGGGGTTTTCCATGTTCGCCGGCCGACCGATGATCGGGCTGCTGGTCTTTCTCGGCATCGCCTGGGGCTTCATGTGGGGTATCGAACGCACCAAGAATAGCGGCCTCGGTGTCGCGCTGCTCCTCGGGTTCACCTTTTTCATGGGGCTGATGCTGTCGCGCATCCTCCAGGTCGCGCTCGGCTTCGGCAATGGCGGCACGCTGATCGCACTGGCGGCGGGCGGCACCGGGGCAATTTTCTTTACGCTGGCCGGCATTGCCTCGACCACCAAACGGGATTTTTCGAATATCGGACAGTTTCTGTTTGCGGGCCTGATCCTGTTGCTGGTGGCGATGGTCGCCAACATGTTCTTCCAGATCCCAGCCTTGGCGCTCGCCCTCTCGACCATCGCCGTAGTGCTGTTCTCGGCCTACATCCTCTATGACATCAACCGCATCGTTCAGGGGGGCGAAACCAATTACATCACCGCCACCCTGTCGGTTTATCTCGATATCTACAATGTCTTCGTCAGCCTGCTCAATCTGCTGATGGCCTTCGGTGGCGAGCGTCGATGAGTTCCGGAACCGTTCTCATGTCCTGACAGGATGAAAAACGGCGGCCCCCGATGTACCGGGGCCGCCGTTTTTTTTGCTTTCACCGCTCGAACAAGGCAATCGATTCGACGTGCGAGGTATGTGGAAACATGCTGGCGATTCCGGCGCCGCGCAGGGCGTAGCCCTTTTCATGCACCAGCACGACTGCATCGCGGGCCAGGGTCGCCGGGTTGCAGGAGATATATACGATACGGTGTGGGCTACCTGCCTCCGGCAATGCCTTGACCAGCGTAATTGCCCCCTCGCGCGGCGGATCGATCAGCATTTTGTCCATGGGGCCGAGTGCGGAAAGTTCGGGCGGGCCCACCTCGAACAGGTCGGCCACGGTGAATTCGCAGCGCGTCGCCAGGCCATTCAAAGCGGCATTTTCAATGGCGCGCCCGACCAGTGCCGCACTGCCTTCGATACCGAGCACCTTCGCCCCAAGACGAGCAATCGGCAACGCGAAATTGCCCAGACCGCAAAACATGTCGAGAATGCGCTCCCCTTCCCGCGGCTGCAAAAGGGCCATTGCCCGGCGCACCAGCATGCGGTTGACGCCAAGATTGACCTGAGTGAATTCGGTCGGCTGAAAGCGCAACTCAAGATCAAAATCCGGCAGGGTGTAACGCAGCGGCGGCACATCCAGTGGATAGAAAAGACTCGCCGTTTCCGGCCCCCTGGGCTGAAGAAACCACACGATACGTTGCGCATCGGCGAATTCGCACAAGCGCGCCTGGTCTTCTACCGTGAGCGGCCCGAGGTGATGCAAGACCAGAACGGTTTGCCCATTGCCGACCGAAACTTCCATCTGTAGCAGACGATCGGGCGCCGACAACGAACCCAATAGCTGTTTCAGTTCCGGAATGAGCGCCGAAATGCCTCGCGGCAACACGACGCAGGAATCCATCACGGCGATACAGCTGCTGCGCTTTTCATGAAAGCCGACCAGCATGCCGCCCTTTTTGGGTACCTGGCGCACCGACAATCGCGCCCGCTGCCGATAACTCCATGGGCTGCCTGCGATAGGCGGATAGATTTGTTCCGCCCGCAAGCGGGCAATATGCCAAAGCGCGTCTTCCAGCACACGCTGCTTGGCCGCCGTTTGAGCTTGGGGATTCAAATGCTGCAGGGAGCAGCCGCCGCACACGCCGAACTGCGGACACTTTGGCACAACACGCTGGCTCGAGGGCTGCAGCACCCTGACCAGCGCAGCCAGTTCATAGGAAGGCTTGCGCCGAAAGCTTGAAAATTCGACCCGTTCGCCCGGCAGACCCCCTTCGACGAAAATGACTTTCCCGTCCACATGCGCAATTCCTCGCCCCTCGTTATCGAGGGTTTCGATCTTTGCAATGGCCATGCCGAAAAAACAAGGTTAAAAAAGACGGCGATTATAATCACCCCATGAAAACCCCGACAACTCTGTTCGGCCAACTGACCGCCGAGCAATTTCTAGCCGAGTATTGGCAGAAGAAACCCCTCTTGGTGCGCGGCGCCGTTCCCGACATCGGCCAGATACTCGACCGCGACGAATTGTTTGCCCTGGCCGCAGACGAGGGCATGGAATCGCGCTTCGTCTCGCAGGCAGGGGGTTGGCAGATGCGCCATGGGCCTTTTTCGCAGCGGGAGCTCAAGCGCGCACCCAAGCCGTGGACCGTGCTGGTACAAAGCGTGAATCTGGCCTCCGCCAGGGCCGAGCAGTTGATGCGCCGCTTCGATTTCATTCCCTACGCCCGCCTCGACGACCTGATGGTGAGTTATGCCACCGACGGCGGAGGGGTCGGCCCGCATTTCGACAACTACGACGTTTTTCTGATCCAGGGCATGGGAAGTCGGCGCTGGCGGATCGGCAAGCAAAAGGATCAAACCCTGATCGACGGTCTGCCGGTACGCATCCTGAAAAACTTCAAACCTTCCCGCGACTGGGTTTTGCAGCCTGGCGACATGCTTTACCTGCCACCGGAGTGGGCTCACGACGGCATCGCCGGCGGTGAATGCATGACCTTCTCGGTCGGCTTCCGTGCTTTCCCGGCACAGGAACTGGCCGAGCAGTTCCTGTGCTTCCTGCAGGATCACCTCCGACTGCCAGGGCGCTACCGCGACCCGGACCTCAGACTACAGAAACACCCCGCCGAGATCGGCCAAGCCATGATCGAGCAAGTAGACACCCTGCTCTCGTCCGTTCGCTGGAACCGTGGCAACGTTCGCGATTTTCTGGGTGTTACCTTGACCGAACCGAAACCTCATGTCTTTTTCGATCCACCCGCACAACCACTGTCTCTGTCGCGCTTCACTGCCACTGCCAAGCGGCGTGGCATCCTGTTGGATCAACGCAGTTTGTTGCTGTTTGCGGGAAAGCACTTTTACTTGAACGGCGAACTCTGGCCAGTATCTGTCGTCGACGTTCCGGCTTTGCGTCAACTGGCTGACCAGCGGACACTCCGTTCCCCGAACTTCTTGCAACCGGAAACCTTCAGTGCGCTTCATGCCGCCTATAAGGCGGGATTCATCGGCCTTTCGGCCTGATTTCAAGAACAAATAACCCTAAACACATATTGATGCAGCGCAATAATTTCATGTTTGACTTTTAATTCACATGCTAGAATTCGGCTCCGATGCAAGTGGTTTTACCATTTGGATCGAAACCAATTGGCCCCTGTGACTCTTAACGTTAAGGAACTAAAATGAAATATTCCGTATTGATCGCCGCCCTGCTGGCTCTCGCTGTTTCCGCCTGTGGCAAGCAGGAAGAAGCCGCTCCTGCTCCGGCTGCTGCTCCCGCCGCTGAAGCTCCTCCTGCTCCCGCCGCTGAAGCTCCTGCTGCTCCGGCCGCTGAGGCTCCTGCTGCTCCGGCCGCTGAGGCTGCCAAACCTGCTGAAGCCGCTCCGGCTGCCGCCCCGGCCGCTGAACCAGCCAAGAAGTAAGCTGCTTCCAGCACAAAAAAGCCAGCCTTCGGGCTGGCTTTTTTTGTTGACGCCCGCCCCCTCAAACAGGGCACCAGCCAAACCCTTGATCTTGACTTGCAACACCAAGGATGGCGGTTGAACAGCCAAGGACTTCGGCCAGTGCAGCGCAGGCCAGCTGCGGACAATTATTCTGTTCCGAGAGATGGGCGGCGACAACCTGCCGCAGCTCCGGATGCAGCAATTGCCGCAACAACGAGGCGCTCGTTGCATTGTCCAGATGCCCCCAGGCACCGCTGATCCGCCGTTTGAGGGCCGGGGGGTAATTGCTCTGCATCAGCAATTCCGTATCGTGATTGCATTCCAGCACCAAGGCATGACAACCTTGCAGGCTGGCCACCATATGTAGTGTAACGTGACCGGCATCGGTCAACATGCCGAGCCGGCTCATGCCATCCGAAAACGCGAAGTGCACCGGCTCGCGCGCGTCGTGCGGAACCGGGAAAGGCTGGATTGAAATGTCGTCAAGCGCGAAGGTCTGGCGACTATCGATTATCGAGGCATGACCATGCAGCCTGGCTTCACCGAAGCCGGCCAATGAGCCATGGGTCAGAAACAACCGCCAGCCAAAGCGTCGCGCACAGGCCAATGCACCACCCATGTGGTCGGAATGTTCATGCGTGATTAACGCATGGTGGATAGCGTCAGGCGCCAGGCCAAGACGGGCGAGGCGCCTGGCCATCTCTGTCGGTCCGAACCCTACATCGACAAGCAGGCGGGTTTGACCCGATTCGACGACCAGCGCATTGCCTCGGCTGCCACTGCCCAGAATGGCAAAGCGCATGTCCTGCCGATTACTTGAGCTGCTCGAAGAGCAGGCCGAGAATCCGTTTCGAGGTTTCCGAGCGATCCACGCCTCCCTCCCGGGTCAATACCTGAACGGTCGTGTTGCCGCCTTGATTATTGACGTGGATGCGATATTGCGCGGCCTGATTCAACTTGTCCTTGTCGCTTCCCTTCCAGAACATCAGTTTCGAAAGGATGCCGGTTTCGTTCTTTTTGTTGCCATCGCTTTCCGGGTCAACATAGCGGACATAGTAAAGCCCTTGCGAACGATCGCGATCTTCGACGGTGAAGCCGACGCGATCGAGCGCCAGGCCGACGCGACGCCAGGCCCGGTCGAAGGATTCCTCGAGCAACAAGGCGCCGGCTCCATCCGCCGCACGGGAAAGTTTGGCGCGTTCCTGAACTGGCTCGCTGGCCAGCATGGCTTTCGAATGCGCCTCATCCGCACCCAGACGCACCATCAGGCGACGCAACATTTCAGCTTCCAGTTCGGGGTCTGGCGGACGCGGCTGCCAGCGCGTTTCGCTCTTGCCTTCATTGACATAGACTTCATACATCCCACGATGGCTGATGTAGATTTCGGTCGTCCCCGGCTCCGCCCCCTTCTCCAGACGCACCCGGTACTTGTCGCGTTCGGCGGTGGAATACAGGTCGTCGAACACCTTGCCCAGGGTGTTGCGAATAAAGTCCTGCGGCAGTTTTGCCCGGTTTTCCGCCCAGTCGGTTTCCATGATGCCGGCCTCGGGCAATTCGAGATTGACCAGCAAACCCATTTCCTGCCAGAACTCCTTGACCACCGGCCAGAGTTTCTCGGGTGTTCCGGGCGCCACCAGCCAGCGCTGGGTCCCCGAGCGTTCGACGCGCATTTTTTCGATTTGTGGCAGAACGTCCTGGGCTGTGGTCGTGCGATTGCCGGCACGCTCGGTCGAATAGGCGGAATAGGTTGCAGAACCCTTGCTGGTGGCGACATCGGGCACCGCATACCGCTCGTCGCGGCTGGGCTGGGTCAGATCCGGAGGGATTTCCAGCGGCGGCAGTTTGCCCGCCGACTTGTATTCTATTTTTTTCGATTCGATGACCGGTGCGCTACACGCGGCAAGCAGACCTGCAACCAGCAACAATACCGAGATTCGTTTCATCCTGTAGATCATCCTTTAATGAGAACACCGGCGTCCTGCATCGCCTGCCGAACACGTTCATGAAATTCGGCCGCAAGCGTTACCAGCGGTAGACGAATTCCGCCCTCGACCATTCCCATTTGCTGCATGGCCCATTTGACCGGAATCGGGTTGGGTTCGCAGAACAGGTGACGATGCAAACCCAACAAGCGAAAATGAATCTCGCGAGCATGTAGCAAATCACCTGACAACGCAGCAGCGCACATTTCATGCATCAATCGGGGCGCAACATTGGCGGTGACCGAGATCGTACCCCGGGCGCCCAGCAGGATCAGCAGCATGGCAGTGGCATCATCGCCGCTATAGACGGCAAATCCCGCCGGAGCACGCCGGAGCAGATCGGCTCCGCGCTCCAGATCGCCGGTCGCATCCTTGATGCCGATGATTCCCGGCACCTCCGCCAGACGCAAGGCCGTGTCGTTGGAGAGGTCGGCGACCGTGCGCCCCGGCACGTTGTAAAGAATCAGCGGCAGGTCGACATTCTCGGCGATCGTCCGGAAGTGCTGGTACAACCCTTCCTGGGTCGGCTTGTTGTAGTACGGCACGACGGAAAGGTGGGCATCGGCACCGACCTGGCGGGCATACTGCGCCAGGCCGATGGCCTCCCGGGTCGAGTTGGCGCCCGTGCCCGCAATCACCGGCATCCGGCCGGCGACATGCTTGACCGCGGTCTCGATCAGCAGGCAGTGCTCGTCAAAATCGACCGTCGGCGACTCCCCGGTCGTGCCGACGACCACAATCGCATCCGAGCCTTCCTCGATATGCCAGTCCAGCAGTCGCTGCAGGCCCGGCAAGTCGAGAGAACCATCTTCGTGTAGCGGAGTGACGACGGCGGGAATGGAGCCGTAGATAAAGCCACGATTGGCCCCGGAACCTGGGAAGGTATTCATGTATGGAGGCAAATTCTGAAAAAAGGGCAGGGCGGAATTCTAACCGATGCTTGCCCCGCTCCGCGGTGAACCCATTGGTTGCAACACCCGCTTACAAAGCCGCCAGCACCTTGATATGGGCGGAAACGCTGCGCGCCAGGGCGGAAAGCGCGTAACCCCCTTCCAGCATCGAGACGATCCGGCCGCTGGCGGTTTCCTCCGCCACCTGCTTGATTTGCGTCGTAACCCAGGCATAGTCGGATTCGAGCAGCCCGAGCGAGCCCATGTCGTCTTCATAATGGGCGTCGAAACCGGCCGAGATAAAGATCATCTGTGGCCGGTAGTCACGCAACCGCGGCAACCAGATATCGGCAACCACCTGCCTGAAGTCGTCACCGCGGGTGCCGGCCGGCAAGGGAACGTTGCACATGTTGGCGGCCGCATGTTCGGTGCCGCTGTAGGGGTAGAACGGGTGCTGGAAGGTACTGACCATCAGCACCCGTTCGTCGCCAGAAAAAACATCCTCGGTGCCGTTGCCATGATGCACGTCGAAATCGACGATGGCGACACGGGCGAGCTTCCACGCCGCCAGGGCATGACGGGCAGCCACGGCGATATTGTTGAAAAAACAGAAACCCATTGCCGTCGCCCGTTCGGCATGATGGCCCGGAGGACGCACCGCGCAGAACGCATTTTGCACCTCGCCGCGCATCACCAGGTCGGTGGCCAGACAACCCGCGCCTGCCGCGCGCAGCGCGGCAGTCAAGGTGCCTGGCGACATGGCCGTGTCGGGGTCGAGATGAACCACCCCCTGCGCCGGACTCATGGCCTTGAGTTTTTCGATGTAATCGAGCGGGTGCACGCGCTGCAATTGCTCCATGCTGGCCAGCGGGGCCAGATGATGCTGGAGATGGATATCGAGACCGGCCGCGATCAGCCGGTCATTGATCGCATCGAGTCGTTCCGGGGACTCCGGATGGTGCACGCCCATGTCATGCTGCCAGCAGTCGCGATGGGTGATGAAGGCGGTAGTCGTCATGACGGTCGTCCGGAATGATGAATTACAATGAATCCGCCGAATAGTGCTCAACGCCCATTATTACCCAAGTTATTCCCCCACTCTCATGCGCAATCCCGAACTCGACGCCACGCTGGCCGACATCAACCGAATCGTCCTCGGCAAGGAGCAGCCGATCCGGCTCGCGCTGGCCTGTCTGCTGGCCCGCGGCCATCTGCTGATCGAAGACTTGCCGGGTGTCGGCAAAACCACGCTGGCCCACGTCCTGGCCCGGGTGCTTGGACTCGAATTCCAGCGTATCCAATTCACCAGCGACATGCTGCCGGCCGACATTCTTGGTGTTTCGATTTTCGATCGCAGCAGCGGAGCATTTCACTTTCATCCTGGTCCGGTCTTCGCCCAGGTTGTGCTCGCCGATGAAATCAATCGTGCCACACCCAAGGCACAAAGCGCATTGCTGGAGGCCATGGAGGAACGCCAGGTCACCACCGAAGGACAGACCCGGGCATTGCCGGAACCCTTTTTCGTCATCGCCACGCAAAACCCGAACTACCAGATCGGCACCTTTCCGCTACCGGAATCCCAGCTCGACCGATTCTTGTTCAGGATCGCCCTGGGTTACCCGGAGCCAGCCGCCGAACGCGAACTGCTGGCCGGCGCCGACCGACGCCTGCTGCTGGCCGAGCTTGCGCCACGACTCCAGCCTGCGCAGCTGCTTGCCTTCCAGCAGCAGGTGCGGGAAGTCTTTGCCTCTCCGGCATTGATCGATTATGTGCAGGCGCTGATCCGCCATACCCGTACTTCGGCCGAGTGGCAGGCCGGGCTCTCGCCGCGTGCCGGCATCGGCTTGCTCGGTGCGGCGCGTGCCTGGGCCTTGCTCGACGGTCGCGATCATGTCTTGCCAGAGGACGTACAGGCGGTCTTGCCGAGCATCGTCGGCCATCGCCTGCGCCCCCACGACGATTCCGGAAAAGTCGGCGCTGGCGAGACGGCGACCCAGCTCATCGAGGCCGTGCCGCTGCCGTGATCGGCACCCTGCGCCGCCGCGCACATGCGCGTTTCGTGCTCTGGGCGCTACGCGGGCGCCCTCCCGAGGCCGCGCCGATCCTCCTCGACCAGCGCCGCGTCTATGTGCTGCCCACCCGTGGCGGACTGGCCTTTGCCTTCACTCTCGCCGTCATCATGCTGGGAGCGATGAATTACAACCTGAGCCTGGGCTATGCGCTTGTCTTTCTGCTCGCCGGGCTCGGGGTGGTGACCATACTGCACAGTTTCCGCAATCTGGTGCAGCTCAGCCTGCGGCCTGGACATTGCGAGCCCGTCTTTGCCGGTACCCCCGCCGCATTTACGCTGATTCTCGAAAATGCGCGCCCCGAAAAGCGCAGCGGCCTGCGTCTGTTCGTCACCGACGGCATTGCAGCGCCGGTGGAACTCGATGTCCCGGCAGGCGGTTTTGCCAGCGCCAGCCTCCAGCAGCCGACCCAGCGCCGCGGCTGGCTGGCCTGTCCGCGCATCACCATCGAAACGACCTGGCCGCTGGGCCTGATCCGGGCCTGGAGCTATGCCGCACCCGAGGCGCGTTGTCTGGTTTATCCGGCCCCCGCGGCCAAGGCGCCTCCCCTGCCCTGGCAGGACGACTTTTCCCGCGACAACCGCCGCGAGGGGCGAGGCAGCGACGATTTTTCCGGCCTGCGCAACCACCAGGCGGCCGATCCGCTGCGTCATGTGGCATGGAAAGCCGCGGCCCGGCAGGAACACGGGCCGCTGCTGACCAAACTGTTCGCGGGCAGTTCTGCGCAGCAACTGCTGATCGACTGGGAAGCCACGACCGGCCTGGACGATGCCGAGCAGCGCCTGTCCATCCTGACCCGCTGGATGCTCGATGCCGAAGCCGGCGGAGTGCCCTGGGCGCTTCATCTGCCGGGGCTGCGACTGGCCACCGATCATGGCAGCGTGCATCTGGCCAAAGGGCTCGCCGCCCTGGCATTGTTCGGGTATGGCACGCCTTGATCGTCCGGTCAGCGGTCGTCAGGGCAGCTGGCTGCTCGCCGCCGCACTGGCCGCCACGCTGCCGCTGGTTCCCTATCTCCCGTCATGGCTCATTCTGGCCGCCGGCATCGTCTTTACCTGGCGAGCCCTGCTGCTCTGGCGCCACCATCGCCTGCCACCGCGGTTTCTCCCGCCCTTGTTGGCCCTGGCCGGCAGCATCGGTGTGTTCATCGAATACCGCAGCCTGCTCGGCCGCACACCAGGGATTGCCCTGCTGGTGATCTTTCTCGGTCTCAAGCTGCTGGAAGTGCGCGTCGCACGCGATATCCTGGCGAGCGCCCTGTTGTGTTATTTCCTCGTGCTCGGCCAGTTTCTCTTCTCGCAGACTATCCCGGTAACTGCACAGGCGATATTCGCCCTGCTCGTCATCACCGCGGCATTGCTGACGGCCAACGATGAGCGCCCGCCACTCAAGGAGCAGCTTGCCCGGGCCGGCCTGTTGCTGGCGCAGGCGGTTCCCTTCATGTTGCTCATGTTCCTGCTTTTTCCGCGCATCGAAGGCCCCCTGTGGGGGATGCCGGAAGACCGGCGCAGCGCGACTTCCGGACTTTCCGACAGCATGGCGCCGGGCTCGATTGCGCAAGTCTCGCAATCGGATGAGGTGGTCTTTCGCGTGCTGTTCAAGGAAGCCGGAGCCATCCCGCCGCAAGCGCAGCTTTATTGGCGCGGCCCGGTCATGCCGGCGTTCGACGGCCGGGTCTGGCGCGTGACGCAAACCCGTCCGGCCTACCTGGCTCTGCCCTGGAACGTGGCTGGCCCGGCCGTGGATTACGAAATGACGCTCGAACCCCATGGTAAATCCTGGTTGTTCGCCCTCGAATTGCCCGCCACGCTCCCTGCCGAAAGTGCCTTGACGACAGACTATCAACTGCTTGCCCGGCAACCGGTACGCAACCGCATACGCCTTGCGCAGCGCGCCCTGCTACTGGCCAGCCCGGGCCGCGAGGAGAACCCGGCGACGCTGCAAGAAGCCCTGGCCCTGCCGCCGGACGGCAATCCGCGGATCCGCGCCGTGGCTGCCGAATGGCGGCGTATCCACGGCGATGATCCAGCCGCCATCCTTGCTGCGGCAGAAGATTTTTTTGCCCGCCAGTTGCTGATCTACACCCTCAATCCACCCCTGCTCGGCAAGGACAGCATCGATGAGTTCCTGTTCGACAGCCGCCGTGGATTCTGCGAGCACTTTGCCTCGGCCTTCACTTTTGCCCTGCGTGCCGCGGGCGTCCCGGCCCGCGTCGTGGCCGGCTACCAGGGTGGAGAACTGAATCCGCTCGACGGCTATCTGGTGGTCAGGCAATACGATGCGCATGCCTGGAGCGAAGTCTGGCTGCGCGGGCAGGGCTGGCAGCGTGTCGATCCGACGGCCATTGCCGCCCCCAGCCGGATCAATGAAAACGTGACGGCGGCATTGCCGGGGGGGGAACCATTGCCCTTTCTGGCGCGTAACGATCTGGCCTGGCTGCGCGAACTGAGGCATCGGCTGGATGCCGTCAGCAATGGCTGGAACCAATGGGTGCTGGGCTACAACCCGCAGCGGCAACGCGACCTGCTCGCCCAGCTCGGTCTTGACTCACCCGACTGGCGCAGCATGACGGCGGCGCTTGCGGTACTCAGCGGCATGATCCTGCTCGCACTCACTTTCCATGTCCTGCGTAGCCATCCGCGCAAGGATCCGCTGTTGATCCTCTGGCGGCGCTTCACCCGCAAGCTGGCCCGCCATGGCATCCAGTGGTCGCCTTGGCAAGGACCGATCGATTTTGCCATCTGCGCGGCGGAAAAACTTCCCGCCCGAGCCGCGGAAATTCGCGCCATCGCGGACGACTACGCGCGCCTGCGTTATGCACCAAAACAAACACCCAGCGACCTTGCGCAACTCAAGGCCAGAGTCGCTTCGTTCAGGCCATGAGGAAACTGCTCTTCCTGCTGCTCCTTACCTGCTCCCCGCTGCACGCAGGGAATTATGCCGCACGCGAGGACGTGCGGGCATTCATCGACGACATGAAAACCCGTCATGGATTTTCGGACAAAGGACTCACCTCGCTGTTTCGCCGTACCCATCCGATTGCCGCCGTGCTCAAGGCAATCCGTCCACCCGTTGATCCGGGCATTCGTTCGTGGCAAAAATATCGCAGCCGCTTCGTCGAACCCCGCCGCATCGCCGCCGGCCATCGTTTCATGCAGCAGCATGCAGCGGATCTGGCCGCGGCCGAGGCGCAGTTCGGCGTACCTGCCGAAATCATCACCAGCATCATCGGTATCGAAACCATCTATGGCCAGCACATGGGGGACTTCAACACATTTGCCGCACTCGCCACCCTGGCCTTCGACTACCCGCCCCGTGCCGAGCTGTTTCGCCGCGAACTGGAAGAATTATTGCTGCTCGCTCGCGAAGAGCAGACCGATCCATTGAGTTACACCGGCTCCTATGCGGGGGCCCTGGGTCTGGCGCAGTTCATGCCTTCTTCGCTGCGCCGTTATGCGATCGACTTCGACCATGACGGACAGATCGATTTAGAGGATAGTCCAAGCGATGCAATCGGCAGCGTGGCCCGCTTTCTCGCCGAGCATGGGTGGCGAACAGGCGAACCGGTCTCGGTGACCGTCAACGCTTCAGGGGATGGCGTGCAGGCCCAGCTCGACGCGGGCATCGAGCCACGCCTGACAGCCGATGAAATGCGCCAACTTGCGGTCAGGCTCGACCCGCCCTCCGGGCCCGGGATCACCGCCGCGCCCGCGGCCGGCGAAGGGACGAAGTTCCCGGCAGCATGTCGCTCCATGCTTGCCGACGGCAATCCTGCATTGCCAGGGCAGCCCGCGGCCCTGATCGACCTGGTCACGCCCGCGGCAGCCACAGAATATCGCCTGGGTTATCGCAACTTCTGGGTCATTACCCGTTACAACCGAAGCAGCTTTTACGCGGCGGCGGTCACCGATCTGGCCATGGAGTTATGCCGATTACAATAGCGTGTCCGCGGCGAGACCTTGATTGGCGATGCGCTTGCGCAGTCGAACCAGGGCCTCCAGCTGAATCTGCCGCACCCGCTCGCGGGTCAGCCCCAGCTCGGCGGCGAGTTCTTCGAGCGTAGCCACGTCCTGCCCGCCGATGCCATAGCGACGCCTGATGACGAAACGCTGGCGTTCGTCCAGCTGGTCGATCCAGCCGCCGATCAGTTTTTCCGTTTCCTGCCGCGCCAGCAGTTGCTCGGGATCATCAGTCGCCCGATCGGCAAGCGTATCCCCCAGCGACAGGGCCGGATCGATCTCGAGCGGTGCGTCGAGCGATGCCGGGCGCTCGCTCACTTGCAATAGATGGCGCACCTCGTCGGGAGAACGACCGAGCAGCCGGGCGGCATCGTTGACCATCGAAGCATGGCCGACCTCTTCCGTACTCCGCATTCGATCGAGCCGGCGCAAGGCACCGAGGACTAGGTTGAGTTCCTTGAGCAGATGCACCGGCAGGCGGATGGTGCGTGCCTGGTTCATGATGGCCCGCTCGACGGTCTGCCGTATCCACCAGGTCGCGTAGGTGGAAAAACGGAAACCACGCTCGGGATCGAACTTCTCCAGCGCGTGCATCAGACCGAGATTGCCTTCCTCGATCAAATCGTCCAGCGGCAGGCCGCGATTCTGATAACGGCGCGCGATGCTGACCACCAACCGCAGATTGGCCTCGATCATTCGCTGCCGGGCGGAAAAATCGCCGGCCCGCAGGGCGCGCGCCAGTTCTTTTTCCCCGACCGCGGTCAGCAGTGGAGTCGCACCAATCTCGTGCAGATAGAGCTGGGTGATGTCCTCGACGAAGCCATCCTCTCCGGCTATCGGAGATTGCTCCAACAATGCGTCTTCATGCAGAGAGAATGAGGGATCGTCAGCCATGAAATGACGGATAAGTGATCAGCGTGCAGGCAACAGTTTGGTCGGATCGACTGGTTTACCCTGGTGTCGAATCTCGAAATGCAGGCGCGGACTTTCCGCATCGCTACTGCCGATCTCGGCTATTTTCTGGCCCTTGGCGATGGTCTGCTTTTCCTTGACCAGAATCTTGCTATTGTGCGCATAAACCGAAAGCCAGGTGGCATTGTGGCGCAGCACGACCAGATTGCCATAGCCGCGCAAGCCGGCACCGGCATAGGAAACCACGCCGCCCGCCGCCGCCGTGACGGGATCACCTTCCTTGCCGGCCAGATCGACACCCTTGCTGCTACCCTCGGCAAACGGCGCCAGCAGCTTGCCGCCTGCCGGCCACGCCCAGTCGACGGCATCCCCTGTAACCGCAGCCTCGATTTTTTCGGCCGGCTTCGTTTCGCTGACCGCGGGCTTCGCTGATTCTTTCGGACTTTGCGTGGCCTGTCGGGCCGCGGACAGCGCGGCATCGGAATAGACAACTTTGCCACCCTTGGGCTCGTGCTTGAGCAGCGGACTGGTCGCTGCGCCAGCAGCCGGCTTGGATGCAACCTCGACTGGCGCCGAAGAGGTTACCGGTCTGGTAACGGCGACCGGTGGCGCGCTGCCCTCGGGCGAAGTCACCCGCAACGACTGGCCGGCCCTGATCAGATTCGGATTGTCGAGATTGTTCCAAGCGGCGAGTTCCTTGTAGTCCAGGCCGAAATCCAGGGCAATGCCGTAGAGCGTTTCGCCCTTTTTGACCACATAGGTCCCGGCGGAATCGGCTGCGTGCGCACTTTTCGTCACCGCACTGCTGCGATCAATCACCGGCGCTGGTGCATGACTGGCACAGCCGCCGAGCATCGACAGCAACAGGACAAGCAACAAGCGCGCTGTATTCATTCCACTCCCGGCAGCAATGGTACGAAGCGTACCGCATCGAACCGCGATTCGGCCAGGCCGCCGGGCGTGCGTTCAATCAGACAGATCATCTGCTTGGCCGTTCCCAACGGGAGGACCAGCCGTCCCCCCATGGCCAACTGATCGAGCAGGATGCGTGGCACTTCGACCGCCGCCGCGGCGAGAATGATGGTATCGAAAGGCGCCGCCTCGGGTAGCCCGAGTGTGCCATCGGCATGCTTGAGGCGCACCCGGGTCAGTTTCATCTGCCGGAGATTTTCCCGGGCACGCTGCAGCAAGGGGGCAATCCGCTCGATGGCAAACACCTCTTTCGACAGCATGGCCAACACGGCCGCCTGATAGCCGCAGCCGGCGCCGACTTCCAGTGTTTTCCCCAGCTCACGATCGGCGAGCAGGAGTTCGATCATCCGTGCCACGACATAGGGTTGCGAAATGGTCTGCGAGAAACCCAGTGGCAGGGCAGTGTCCTCGTAGGCACGGCTGGCCAGTGCCGGATCGAGAAACAGATGGCGCGGTACCAGGCTCATGGCATGGAGTACCCGGGAATCGCGCACGCCCTGCTCCCGCAGGCGCTCGATCATCCGCGCCCGCGTGCGTTGCGAGGTCATGCCGATGCCGTTGTTCACCGGTCGGCTCCCATCCAGTCGGCCACTGCCGCCAGTTGCTCGTCATGGGTCAGGTCGATCTGCAGCGGGGTGATTGAAACCCAGCCACGCTCGACGGCGTAAAAATCCGTTCCCTCGCCCGCATCGGCCGCCGGGCCGGCCGCGCCAATCCAGTACACGGTCTCGCCCCGCGGTGTCAGCGTCCTGACTGCCGGCTCAGCCTTGTGCCGACGCCCCAGACGGGTAATCCGCATGCCGCGCAAGGCCTCGAAAGGCAGGTCGGGAACATTGACGTTGAGCAACACCGGCGCCGGAAATGGCGCGCGACAGAAGCGTTCCACCAGCGCATGGGCAACCCGCCCGGCTGTCTCGAAATGGCGGCCTTCGTAGCTGGCCAGGGAAATGGCCAGCGAGGGCAGGCCCAGCAGGTAACCTTCGGTAGCCGCCGCCACGGTGCCGGAATAAATCGTGTCGTCACCCATGTTGGCCCCCAGGTTGATGCCGGAAACGACCATGTCCGGCTGGCTGTCGAGCAGGCCGGTGACCGCCAGATGCACGCAGTCCGAAGGCGTCCCGGTCACGAACCTGAAGCCATTGTCGGCATGGCGCAGATAGAGCGGCTGGTCGAGGGTCAGGGAATTGCTGGCGCCACTGCGGTTGCGCTCGGGAGCGACGACGGTGATCTCCCCCAGGTCGGCAAGGCTGGCGGCAAGCTGGTTCAAACCTGGCGCAAGATAGCCATCGTCGTTGCTGAGCAGGATACGCATGAGGGAAAGGTCAAAAAAGCAGATCGGAGTGAAATGAAACGTGGTTCATTTTAGCCCATCCCATGGCTTGCCGAGGCCGCGCCCGGGGCCAATCAGAGCCGGCGCGGATGAAAACCCGCGACGCGGCGTATCGCCAGCGCCGACTTTCCGGATAAATGTTCAGCGTGAGCCGGAAGCGTGATTTTCGAAGCGTGCGTATTCGCCGAGGAAGGTCAGACGTGTTGGTCCCACCGGCCCGTTGCGATGCTTGCCGATAATCGCCTCGGCCGTCCCCTTGTCCTGCGTATCGGGTTTGTAGTATTCCTCGCGGTACATCATGATGATGATGTCGGCATCCTGCTCGATGGCGCCCGACTCGCGCAAGTCGCTCATCAGGGGGCGTTTGTCGGTGCGTTCCTCGACCTTCCGCGAAAGCTGCGAGAGGGCGATGATCGGCACCTGCAGCTCTTTCGCCAGCGCCTTGATCGAACGTGAAATCTCCGAAATCTCGGTTGCCCGGTTTTCGCCATAACCGTTCGAGCTCATCAGCTGCAGATAGTCGATGATGATCAGGCCAAGCTTGCCGAACTGCCGATGCAGGCGCCGGGCGCGGGCCCGCAGATCGGTCGAATTGATGGCGCCGGTCTCGTCGATGTGGATCGGCGCCTCATGCAGCTTGCCCAGCGCCACGGTCATCCGATCCCATTCGTCATCGGTCAGCCGCCCGCTGCGCAACTTGCCCTGATCGAGGCGCCCCACCGAGGAAAGAAACCGGGTAGCCAGTTGCGGCCCCGACATTTCCAGGCTGAAAATCGCCACTGGCTGGCGCAGCTCGACGCCGACATGCTCGGCGATATTCAGCGCAAACGCCGTTTTCCCCATCGATGGCCGACCGGCGACGACGATCATGTCGCCCGGCTGGAGGCCCGAGGTCATGCGGTCGATGTCGGTAAACCCGGTGGGCAGGCCGGTGATGTCGGACTGGCTATCGCGCGCCAGCAGCATCTCCATGCGCGCCACCACTTCGCCGAGCAAGGGCTGGATGGGCACGAAACCGTTGTTGCTGCGATTACCCGCCTCGGCAATTTCGAATATCCGCCGCTCGGCATCGTCCAGAATCTGCTTGACATCACGCCCCGCGGGATTCAGCGCATTGCCGGCGATTTCATCGCCCACGGTGACCAGCTGACGCAGCACCGCGCGCTCGCGGACGATTTCGGCATAACGACGAATATTCGCCGCCGAGGGCGTGGCATTGGCGATCTCACCCAGATAAGCCAGGCCGCCAGTCTGGTCGATTTCGTTCGATTGCTCGATCGATTCATACACCGTCACCACATCGGCCGGCCGCCCTTGCTGGATGAGCTTGCCGATGTGCCTGAAAATCCGGCGATGATCGTCACGGTAAAAATCGGTTTCATGAACGACATCCGCAATTCGATCCCAGGCCGTGTTGTCGATCAGCAGCCCGCCAATCAGGGACTGTTCGGCCTCGACGGAATGGGGTGGAAGCTTGAGTGCCGCCACCTGTGCATCGCCGGGCGGGGGGGAATTGAACGCACGAATCTGGGCCATTGCTACCTCCACGATGAAGCGACGAGTCTACTCCGCGACAACGGGGCTGGTAAGTGAACAAGCTGTGGAAATCGTGTGGGCAAGCTGTGTAAATGAGGTGCGCAAGATTTCCGCGCCGCAATAAAAACGGGCTGCCGGAAAGCCTCCGGCAGCCCGTTGCAGACAGACCCGAACTGGCGGTGACTCAGTGCTCGCCGAGTACCGAGACGGTAATGCTGGCGACGACATCGGTATGCAATGCCACGCTCACCGGAGTATCGCCAATCGTCTTCAACGGACCTTCCGGCAGGCGGATCGCCGCACGCTCGATCGTGATGCCCTGTGCCTGTAGCGCCTCGGCGATGTCGATATTCGTTACCGAACCGAACAAGCGGCCATCGACGCCGGTCTTGCGGGTGATTTGCAGCATCAGGCCTTCCAGCCTGGTGGCCAGGGCTTGTGCCACAGTCACCTGCTCGGCCTGAATCCGTTCGAGTTCCGCACGCTTGACCTCGAACACCTTGCGGTTGGCTTCCGTCGCGCGCTTGGCCTTGCCCTGCGGGATCAGGTAATTGCGGGCATAGCCGTCCTTGACCTTGACTTCGTCGCCAAGGTTGCCGAGGTTCACCACTTTTTCCATCAGAATGATTTGCATGGTCGTCCCCTCGCTTAGTGCAGATCGGTGTAAGGCATCAGTGCCAGGAAGCGGGCACGCTTGATGGCGGTCGACAGCTGGCGCTGATAACCGGTTTTGGTTCCGGTAATCCGCGCCGGCATGATGCGGGCATTTTCGGCGATGAAGTCCTTGAGGATTTCGACATCCTTGTAATCGACTTCCTCGATCTTTTCCACGGTGAAGCGGCAGAACTTGCGCCGCTTGAACATGCTGCGGCCCTTTTCATTCTTGCCTTTGACATTGGTCTTACTCTTCGGTTTGAAAGCCATTTTCAGTTCCTTCGATAAATTCGACTGTATTCACATGCAGTATCGGACTGCGTCGCTTGAGGCTGCGCGCGGCAAGAAAACCGCCCACCTGCACCGCGTCGCCCGGCTTGACCGCGGCCATGAGCAGCGCGGCTTGTCCCACGGCGATGCACCCCATCTCGCATTCCACCTTGCGCTCCTGCCCGGCCTCGATTTGCGTCGAGCGATGCGCCAAAGTGAATTCCAGCACCGGAATTCCGGCCGGGGTGCGGCGCACTGCGCCACGTTCAAGCAACTGTCCCGATAACTGCGTCAGATTGCGGGAAACCACGCGCTACCTTCAGGCAGCTACGGGACTCTCCACGGCCACCTCCGTCACTGCCGCGACAGGCTTGGCTTCGCCCTGGCCGAGGGAACGTGACTTCTCGTCCTTCATCATCGGTGAGGGCGTGGTTACGGCCTTGCGTACCTTGATGACGAGATGGCGCAACACGGCATCGTTGAACTTGAATGCGTGCTCGAGTTCGGTCAGCGCCTCGCCGCCGCATTCGATGTTCATCAGCACGTAATGCGCCTTATGAACCTTCTGGATCGGATAGGCCATCTGCCGGCGACCCCAATCCTCGAGCCGATGAATCACGCCGGAATGTGCGGTGATGAGCGTCTGGTAACGCTCGATCATGGCAGGCACCTGCTCGGATTGGTCCGGGTGGACGATAAAAACGATTTCGTAATGGCGCATGCAATCTCCTTTTGGCTAGGTTGAGCCCCCCCGCATGCGTAACGGGTGGAGCAAGGAAGCGCGGGAGTATACCGGGCCAGAGTCGCTGACGCAAGGAAGATGAAGGACAGGCAATGACCGGGGGCAGGATCGGCAACCTCCGCCGACCTGCGGAGACGCGGCTAGAAGTGCTCGTTTTCGCGCAGAAAACGCCATTGCCCCGGCGGCAGCTCACCCAAGCGGACCCGCCCGATGCGCACGCGCTTCAAGCCGGCCACGCGCAACCCCACCAGTTCGCACATGCGGCGAATCTGGCGCTTGCGGCCTTCCTGCAAGATGAAGCGCAGTTGCTCGGCATTGGCCCAAGCCACCTGCGCCGGGCGCAGCGTTTTACCGTCCAGTTCCAGCCCGTGATTGAGCAAGGCCAGACTCCGCGCATCGAGCCGCCCCTCGACCCGCACCAGATATTCTTTTTCAACCGCCGAATCGTCGCCGATCAGTTGCCTGGCGATGCGGCCATCCTGGGTCAGCACCAGCAAACCGGTGGAGTCGATGTCCAGCCGGCCGGCCGGTGCCAGGCCTCGCAAATGCGCAGGCTGGAAGCGCAAGCGTGCACCGGCCGCCTGGGTTTGCGTCGAAATCAGGGTCACGGCGGGCTGGTGGCCGTCTTCGGCCTGACCGGAAACATAACCGACCGGCTTGTGCAGCAGGATCGTGACCTGCCGCGCCTGGCTTGCCCGCGCCTCGGGCGCCAGCGTGATCACGGCATCGGCCGCCGCGCGCGTGCCCAGCTGCGTGATCCGCTGGCCATCGACGAACACCAGCCCGCGCTCGATGTAGGCATCGGCTTCGCGTCGCGAGCAGAGGCCGCGTTCCGCCATCAGTTTTGAAATGCGACTGCCTTGCGTATCATTCATGGCCGCGCATTCTATCCTGCCCCCATGCTCAGTTATCGCCACGCCTATCACGCCGGCAGCCATGCCGACATCCTCAAGCATCTCGTCCTGATGCTATGCCTCGAACACATGAATACCAAGGAAAAGGCGTACACCGTGGTCGATACCCATGCCGGCGCTGGCATGTATCTGCTTGGCACGCCACAGGCCAGGCAGACCGGCGAATATGCCGAAGGCATCGGTCGGCTGTGGGCGCGTACCGACCTGCCTGCTCCGCTCGGGCGCTTGCTGGCGGTACTCGGCGCGGTGAATGGAGACGGTCGCCTGCAACGCTACCCGGGTTCGCCCTGGATCGCGGCGCACCTTGCCCGCCCTCGGGATCGGTTGCGTTTTGCCGAACTCCACCCGACCGACCATGCCTTGCTCCGACGCACCTTCGCAGCTCAGGAACCGCGCGTGACGGTGGAGCGAAGCGATGGCCTCATGCTGCTGAAAGCAGCTCTGCCCCCGCCCTCCAAGCGTGGCCTGGTATTGATCGATCCCTCTTACGAAATGAAAAACGAATATCTGAAAGTCGCGCAAGCGATCAAGGATGCCCTGCAGCGTTTCGCCACCGGCACATATCTGGTTTGGTATCCGTTGCTGCCCCTGCTCGAAGCCAGCCAGTTGCCGCAAAAGCTGAAGAAGGCGGGTGCCGGCCACTGGCTGCAAGCCACCTTGCAGGTGCGCTCACCCTCCGGCGAGTCGCGCGGTATGCGCGGCAGCGGGATGTTCGTCATCAATCCGCCGTGGACCCTGGCCGCACAACTGGAACAGACCCTGCCCTTTCTCGCCAACGTTCTGGCGCAGGATGCCGGGGCGACGTGGCAGGTCGATAGCTTCGAGCAGAAAACGGCCTGACGCTCATGGCCGCGAGCCACTTCCCCTCACCAGAGATATGACGAGTCGGTTCGCTGCGCTCCCAATTTGACCTGGCACGCAACTTCACCGTTTTGCGCCAAGCCCAGGCACCAGCACCATTCGCCTAGCTCTGCACTCCCTTCGGGTCGCCGCCAACGCCGAGTTTTCGACCGTGCCGGGGCGTGATCCGCCTCCTCACCGCATGGGCCACGGACAAATACTCGCCCTCCCGTCATGGCTATAATCACCAGGCATCATTCAGGGGCCTTCTCATCCGCCATGGTTCAAGCGCGTATCGATGTGCAATCTCTTGCCGAGGGTGGCTGCGACATCGTTCTTGCCGGGCGCTGGACCCTGGCGCAACTCGCTGATCACTCCGCATCGCTGACGACCCGGCTCCGGGAACTGGCCGCCCAGCCGAAGGCAAGCTGGAATGTCACCGCAATGGAAGCACTCGACAGCGCCGGCGCCATGCTGCTCTGGCGTGCCTGGGATCGCCGCCTGCCGGAAATCCTGGTGACCCGCCCCGACCAATTGCGCATCCTGGAACGGATTGCCGCCGCCGACCGGCAGCAGCCACCCGGCAGTATCCCCCGCTCCCCTTTTGCCTGTCTCATGGACATCGGCGTCAATGTCCTCGGCCTGGCGTTGCAACTGCTCGATTTTGCGATACTGGTCGGGCAGATGCTGCTGTGTACCGTCCATCTGCTTCGCACCCCGCAAGACCTGCCCAGGCGCGAGTTTTCCGCCAATCTCTACAAGAGCGGCGTACTGGCCATGCCGGTCTCCGCCCTCGTCGGCTTTCTCATCGGCGTCGTGCTGTCCTATCTTTCGGCCCTGCAACTGCGTCAGTACGGTGCCGAGATTTTCATCGTCAACATTCTTGGCATGGGCATCGTCCGCGAACTCGGCCCGGTACTGGTAGCGGTCCTGGTCGCCGGACGCTCGGGCTCGGCCATGACCGCCCAGCTGGGTGTCATGCGCGTGACCGAGGAAATCGACGCCCTCGTCACCGTCGGCGTTTCCCGCGCCCTGCGCCTGGTATTCCCGAAGGTTGCCGCGCTTGCCGTCGCCATGCCGCTGCTGGTGCTGTGGACCACCGTCCTCGCGCTGATCGGCGGCATGGTATCGGCACAGATCCAGCTCGACATCTCCTACGCCTTTTTCATCGAGCAGCTGCCCAAGGCCGTGCCCATGGCCAACCTGCTCATCGGCCTGCTCAAGGGCATCGTCTTCGGTGTCACGATCGCCCTGGTTGCCTGCCATTTCGGTCTGCGCGTGCGGCCCAACACCGAGAGCCTTTCCGCCAACACCACTGCCTCGGTGGTGACAGCAATCACCGCCGTGATTCTTCTCGACGCGGTATTCGCCATCGCCACCCGTAACATCGGTATCCCGCAATGACGATCCCGATCATTTCCGTGTGCGAGCTCTATACCCGCTTTGGCGATGTGTGGGTACACAAGAACTTGTCGCTCGACATCGAGCCTGGTGAAATGGTTTCCCTGGTCGGCGGCTCCGGCAGCGGCAAGACGACCCTGCTGCGGCAGATCATCGGTCTGCTCACGCCCACCCGGGGAGATATCCGGCTGTTCGGCGAGCCGCTGTGCGGAGGCGGCGCCGGTCGCGAGCGCAAGCTGCGCCAGCGCTTCGGCGTGCTGTTTCAGCAGGGCGCGCTGTTCTCGGCCTTCAACGTCTATGACAACATCGCCTTCCCGCTGCGCGAGCTCAAGACCCTTGACGAAGACATGATTCACGATCTGGTGCAGCTCAAGCTGGCCATGGTCGAGCTGCTGCCGCGTCATGGCCAGTTGATGCCCGCGGAACTCTCCGGCGGGATGATCAAGCGCGTTGCCCTTGCGCGCGCGCTGGCCCTCGAGCCCGAGCTGCTGCTGCTCGACGAGCCGACCTCGGGCCTCGACCCCGACCGCTCCGACAGCTTCGTGCGCCTGGTACGCAGCCTGGGCGAGGAACTCGGCCTCACCGTGGTGCTGGTGACCCACGATCTCGACACGCTCGCCGCGCTTTCCACCAAGGTCGCGGTACTGGCCGATCAACGCATCCTGGCCTATGACACCTTGGACGCCATCATCCGCATCGACCATCCCTTTATCCGCAATTTCTTTCTCTCCGAGCGCAGCACGCGCGCGCTGCAAACCGCGTAACCGTCGAAAGGGCCATCCATGGAAAACCGCTCCCACGCGCTTGCCGCCGGCATCTTCGTGATCCTGCTCGGCCTCGCCGCGGCCCTCGCCGTGTTCTACCTGAGCGGCAAACGCGACATTTCCAGCTATTACATCCTCGAAACAAGGCGCAACGTCACCGGCCTCAATACCCAGGCCCAGGTGCGCTATCGCGGCATCCGCGCCGGCAAGGTGGAGAGCATCGATATCGACGACAACGACCCGCGCCTGATCCTGGTCAGGATCAGCCTCGACCAGAAATACCGGCTGACCCGCGGGACCACCGCCCAGCTCGACAGCCAGGGCATTACCGGGATCGCCTACATCAAACTCGAAGATCCCGGTACCGACCTGGAGGCACTGCCCGGCGACGACGATCATCCGCCGCATATTCCGCTCAAGGCTGCGATACTCGACACCCTGAGCGAGTCCGCCGGCGACATTGCAGCCCAGATCGGCGCCGTCTCGGCGCGGCTCAATATCCTGCTCGATGACAAAAACATGAAGAACCTGGCCCGAGCGATGGAAAACATGGCCACCGCTTCCGAAGGCCTGAAGCAGTTGCCGGAAATCATGGGTGCCATGAAGGAAACCCTGTCCGCAACCAACATCAGACGCATGAATTCGATTCTCGACCACCTGGAAAAAACCATGGGCGAAGCCGCGCCGCTCACCGGCGAAATGCGCGAGATGGTGAAATCCATGACCTCTCTCTCCAGACGCGCCGATCAGCTGGCCATCGAGGCCGGCCCGGAACTCACCGCCCAAACCTTGCCCCGCGCCAATGCCCTGATGCAGGAATTGACGGGCAATGCGCGACAGATGTCGCGTATCCTCGAAACCCTCGAAGGTAATCCCCAGGCCCTGATCTTCGGCAATGGCCCGCCACGGCCCGGCCCCGGCGAAAAGGGCTTCGCCGCCCCCAAACCTTGAGGACATCCGCATGACTTCCAGAGTATTGCTTTCCATTTCGATCGCGCTGGTGCTGACCGCCTGCGCCGGCGGCGCGCGCCAGGGCGAAGTTGCCCGTTATGATCTGGGCGAGGTCGCCATTGACCGGCGTGATCCGGGCCTGCCGCTACGCCGCGTGGCGGTCCGCTCACCCTCCTGGCTCGGCACCACGGCCATGCAGTACCGCCTCGCCTACGCCGAGGCCGCCCGTCGCGAAACCTACGCCGAAAGCCGCTGGGTCGCCGCTCCCGGCGAACTGCTGGAAGCCGAGCTCGGCCGCCACCTTGGTACCGCTCCGGTCAACGGTTGCCAGCTCAGCCTGGAACTCGACGAATGGGTGCAACAGTTCGACAGCCCCGCCGCCAGCCGCACCCGCATCCGGGTGCGGGCTGCCCTGCGCCCGATGCATGACGACAGGATCCTGGGACGACGAGTGTTCAGCGTCGAGGCGCCGGCAACGAGCGCCGATGCGCGCGGCGGTGTGCAGGCCGCCAACCTGGCCGTGGCCGCTCTCGCCAGGGACATCCATGGCTGGCTGGAGAAGTTGCATGAGGAGTCCCCGGCCCTGGCCGGTCGCTGCGGAAACTGAAATGACCGTCAGCGCAAGAATCGCGTATTCCCGCCGTCCGTAGCGACGAGGAGAGCGTACTTTGCTTGACCGTCCTGCTGCGCAGGGGCTTTATCAGAGGGTACTTTGCTCGACCGTCCTGTTGCGTATCGTCATTCCGGCCCCGGATCAAGTCCGGGGTGACGGCCCCGGAATCCAGCAGTGACCCACGGTGCGCCTTGGGGACCGCGGTCTGGATTCCCGCCTTCGCGGGAATGACGGCGTCTTGAGTCATTCCCCTCGCGCCGTCTCGTCAGCGCCGAGTTTCTGCCTCCCTGCCCGAGTTTTCAGCCTTGCAGTTCGGCGCGATCGCGGAAGAGTTCCAGCGCTTCCGGATTGGCCAGCGCCTCGAGATTCTTGACCGGCTCGCCATGAACGACGTTGCGTACCGCCAGCTCGACCAGCTTGCCGCTCTTGGTGCGCGGAATGTCCGCCACCTGCAGAATCTTCGCCGGCACATGGCGCGGCGTGGTGTTGTCGCGAATGCTCTGGCGGATGCGCGCCTCGAGCGCGGCATCGAGCGGCGCACCCTCGCGCAGGCGGACGAACAGCACCACCCGCACATCGCCGCTACCGGGCGGCCAACTCTGGCCGATCACCAGTGATTCGAGCACTTCCGGCAGCTTTTCCACCTGCCGGTAGATCTCCGCCGTGCCAATGCGCACGCCGCCGGGATTGAGCGTCGCGTCCGAGCGGCCATGGATGATGAAACCGCCGCGCGCCGTGACCTCGGCGAAATCGCCATGACACCAGACATTGGCGAAACGTTCGAAATAGGCCGCGTGGTACTTGCTGCCATCGGCGTCATTCCAGAAGCCGAGCGGCATCGACGGGAACGGCCGGGTACACACCAGTTCGCCCTTGTCACCGCGCAGCGGCTGGCCCGCGTCGTCGAACACCTCGACCGCCATGCCCAGACCGGCGCACTGAATCTCGCCGCGATAGACCGGGCCATTGGGATTGCCGAGGACAAAACAGGACAGGATGTCGGTGCCACCGGCAATCGAGGCCAGCTGTACATCGGGCTTGACCTGGGCATGGACGTAATCGAAGCCTTCGGCGACCAGCGGGCTGCCGGTGGAAAAAATCGCGCGCAAGGTATCGAGCCGATGGCTCTGGCGCGGGGCAAGTCCGGCCTTGGACAGGCCTTCGATGAACTTGGCCGAGGTGCCCAGATGGGTCATGCCTTCGGTCTCGGCATAATCGAACAGGAGCGCGCCCTGCTCCAGCATCGGCGAGCCGTCGTAAAGCAGCAGCGTGGCGCCCGAGGCCAGGCCGCTGACCAGCCAGTTCCACATCATCCAGCCGCAGGTGGTGAAGTAGAACAGCCGGTCCCCCGGCCGCACGTCGCCATGCAGCTGATGCTCCTTCACATGCTGCAACAGGGTGCCGCCGGCGCCGTGCACGATGCATTTGGGCACGCCGGTGGTGCCGGAGGAATACATGATGTAGAGCGGCTGCGCGAAGGGCAGCCGAACGAAGTCGATGTCATCGACATAATGGTGCGGAGCGACGAAATCCGCCAGCATGACGGCCTTGGGAATCGCCGACAGATCGTGCGCCTCATGCACATAACGGACGACGAGCACTTTCTTCAGCGACGGCAGGCACGCGGCGACCTCGGCCAGCTTGCCCAGCACGTCGATGGTCTTGCGATTGTAGTAATAGCCGTCGCAGGCGATGAGCACCTTGGGTTCGGTCTGGCCGAAGCGGTCGACCACGCCCTGCACGCCGAAATCAGGCGAGGCCGAGGTGAACACCGCGCCAAGACTGGCGGCGGCCAGCATGGCGATCACGGTTTCCGGACAGTTCGGCATCCAGGCGGCAACGCGATCACCGCGGCCGACTCCCAGCTCGCGCAACGCGGCGGCCAGATGCGCCACCTGGCGATACAGTTCGGCATGGGAAAGCCGCGTCCTGACCTTGTCCTCGCCCCAGAACACCAGCGCATCGGTGTCATCGCGGCGGCGCAGCAGGTTCTCGGCGAAGTTCAGGCTGGCCTCGGGAAACCATTGCGCGCCGGGCATCCTGTCGCCATCGACGAGGATGCGCCCGCCCGGTGTGCCGCGAATCTCGCCGAACTCCCAGACCGACACCCAGAATTCCTCGGGATGCTCGAGCGACCAGCGATGCAGCGTCAAAAAGTCGGCGCTGGCGAGACGCCGATTCCAGCGCCTTTCCGCACTCGCCATGAAGGCGGTCAGGCGGGTGGCGGTGATACGCTCGGGAGAAGGTTGCCAAAGTGGCTGATCGATCGCTGTCATGGTGGAGTCTCAGGTTCTGTGAACAGGCAACTGGGCGCGAATGATTTCCGGCAGCGGGATCGACTTGCCAATGGCATTGGCGACCCAGACGATCTTCGAGGCGCCTTCGGCATACAACGCATCCTCCCCGGCACGACGCAGCTCATACCAGGTCTCGACGCTGCTGCGCCCCGGCGCCCCGGCGAACATGCGGCATTCCACCGTGCCGGGATAGGTCAGCGGAATCAGGAAGGTGCAACTGGCATTGACGATCACCGGGCCTTCCGTCTGCGCCCGCTCGGTGGCGAACGCGAGCGACTCGAGCCACTCGATGCGATTCTGTTCCATGTAGCGGAAATAGACCGTGTTATTGACGTGGTTCAAGGCATCCTGATCGCCCCAGCGAATCGGCAACAGCGAAGTGAACACGAGCTTTTTGACGGCTTCCATGAGAAAACGCAGGAGGAGTCGCGGAGCCACAATTATAATCGGCGCCCAGCGATAGCCAGGAGACAAAAGTCATGCAGCGCGAAGCCATGGAGTTCGATGTCGTCATCGTCGGTGGCGGCCCGGCGGGACTCTCCGCCGCGATTCGCCTCAAGCAGATCAACGCCGACCTTTCCGTCTGCCTGATCGAGAAAGGCGCCGAGATCGGCGCCCACATCCTCTCCGGCGCGGTGATGGACCCGCGTGCCCTCACCGAACTTTTCCCTGACTGGAAGGAAAAAGGCGCACCGCTCGAAACCGCCGTGAGCCGCGATACGTTCCGCTTCCTCACCGAACACGGCTTTGTCGATCTGCCCAACAGCATCCTGCCCGGCTGCTTTCAGAATCATGGCAATTACATCGTCAGCCTCGGCCAGGTCTGCCGCTGGCTCGGCGAACAGGCCGAGGCGCTCGGCGTCGAACTCTATCCCGGGTTTGCCGGCGCCGAAGTGCTGTACGCTGAAAACGGCGCGGTCAAGGGCGTGGCCACCGGTGACCTGGCGCGCGCGCGCGACGGCTCGCCGGGCCCCGGTTTCCAGCCGGGCATGGAATTGCTCGCCCAATACACGTTGTTCGCCGAAGGCTGCCGCGGGCATCTGGGCAAGCAACTCGAGGCCCGTTTCGCGCTGCGCGAAGGCGTCGATCCGCAAACTTACGCCATCGGCATCAAGGAGCTGTGGGAAGTCCCCGCCGAACGGCACGAAAAAGGCCTGGTCATGCACACCGCCGGCTGGCCGCTGGCCCGCGACACCTATGGCGGCGGATTTATTTATCACTATGGCGAGAACCTGGTTTCGATCGGCCTCGTCGTCGGACTCGGCTACAACAACCCCTACCTGTCCCCGTTCGAGGAAATGCAGCGCCTGAAGACCCATCCGCGGATCGGCGAAATGCTCGAAGGCGGCAAGCGCCTGGCCTACGGCGCCCGCGCGCTGGCGGCCGGCGGCCTGCAATCGCTGCCGCGCATGGATTTCCCCGGCGGCGTGCTGCTCGGCGACGATGCCGGGCTGCTGGTCGCCTCGCGCATCAAGGGCAGCCATGCCGCGATCAAGAGCGGCCTGCTGGCCGCCGAGGCCGCCGCCGCCGCGCTGGCCGCCGGACGGGCACACGACAGCTTGACCGCCTACCCGGAAGCCTTCCGCGCCTCCTGGCTGCATGACGAGCTACACACCGCGCGCAACTTCAAACCGTGGATGGCCAAGGGACTCCTCACCGGTTCGCTGATGTTCGGCATCGACCAGCTCCTGCTGCGCGGCAAGGCGCCGTGGACGCTGCACAACAGCGCCGATCACGAGAAACTCAAGCCTGCCGCCGAATGCACCCCGATCGACTATCCGAAACCGGACGGCACGCTCACCTTCGATCGCCTCTCCTCGGTGTTTCTCTCCAACACCAACCATACGGAAGATCAGCCCTGCCACCTACAACTGAAAAATACGGACGTGCCCATCAGCATCAACCTCGCACGCTACGACGCCCCCGAGCAACGCTACTGTCCGGCGGGCGTGTATGAGATCGTGCGCGATGCGCAAGGCGACAACCCCCGCCTGCAGATCAACGCGCAAAACTGTGTGCATTGCAAGACCTGCGACATCAAGGATCCGACGCAGAACATCAACTGGGTGACGCCGCAGGGCGGCGAAGGGCCGATCTACCAGCAGATGTAGGCCGCCGTAAAAAAGTCGGCGCTGGTAATACGGCGAAGATGACAAAACAAAAAGGGGCAAGCGCCCCCTTTTGTGATTCTGCCTGCCGCGGATCCAAGTTCAGAACATCGCTTCGTCCAGCGCCAGCGCGCTGGCTCCGCCCTGCACTACTTCCTGCGCCAGACCCGTCGCGGTATTCAGCACGTGCGCGGCATAAAACTGCGCCGTGGCGATCTTCGCCGGATAGAAGGCATCGGCATCGCCCGCGGCGATTTTTGCCTGCGCCGCCAGGGCGGCGCGCGCCATCATCCAGCCGCCGCTGACGATGCCCATCAGCTTGAGGAAGGGCACCGCGCCGGCGGCGACGCTACGTACGTCCTTCGCATAATCGGCGACGATGAACCCGCCCGCGGCCTCGAGTGCGGCGATTCCCTGCCCCAGCGCCGAACGGATCGACGCCAGTCCGGCCTGCGCGGCCAATTCGCTCTCGGTCTGCCGCATCATCGCCAGCACCGCCTTGAGCGTCGCGCCACCCTCACGGGCGATCTTGCGGCCGATCAGGTCATTGGCCTGGATGCCGGTGGTGCCTTCGTAAATCGTGGTAATCCGCGCATCGCGGAAAAACTGCGCCGCGCCGGTCTCTTCGATGAAGCCCATGCCGCCATGCACCTGCACGCCCAGGGAGGCCACCTCGTTGCCGGTCTCGGTCAGCCAGCCCTTGACCACCGGAATCATCAGGTCGACGAAGGCCTGCTGGCGGGCGCGTTCGGCGGGGTCGGGATGGCGCATGGCCATGTCGGTCGCGGCGGCCACCGCATAGGCCACGGCGCGCATGGCTTCGACCTGGGCGCGCATCTGCATCAGCATGCGGCGCACGTCGGGATGGCGGATGATCGCCACGCTGCCGGTCGAACCTTCGATGGCGCGTCCCTGTACGCGATCGCGGGCGTAGGCGACGGCCTTCTGATAGGCCCGCTCGGCGATCGCCAGGCCTTCGAGGCCGACCGCATAGCGCGCGGCGTTCATCATGATGAACATGTATTTGAGGCCCTCGTTCTCCTTGCCGACCAGCGTGCCGATGGCGCCGCCGTTGTCGCCGAAGGCCATGACCGCGGTCGGGCTGGCGTGAATGCCGAGCTTGTGTTCGATCGACACACACCAGGCATCGTTGCGCTCGCCCGGCGAGCCATCGGCGTTGACCAGGAACTTCGGCACCACGAACAGCGAGATGCCCTTGACGCCTTCCGGTGCGTCCGGGGTGCGGGCCAGCACCAGGTGAATCGTGTTTTCGGCCATGTCGTGATCGCCGTAGGTGATGAAGATCTTCTGCCCGAACACGCGGTAGGTGCCATCGCCGTGCGGCACGGCGCGGGTGCGCACGGCAGCCAGATCGGAGCCGGCCTGGGGCTCGGTCAGATTCATGGTCCCGGTCCATTCGCCGGAAATCATGTTGGCCAGATAGGTCGCCTTCTGCGCTTCCGAGCCGACGAGCTCAAGCGCCTCGACCGCACCCATGGTCAGCATCGGACACAGCGAAAAGGCCATGTTCGAGGCCTTCCACATTTCCTGTACGGCCGCCGCCACGACTTTCGGCAAACCCTGGCCGCCATGCTCCGGATTGAGCGAGAGCCCGGCCCAACCGTTATCGACGAACTGCCGGTAGGCTTCCTTGAAGCCCTTGGGCATGGTCACTGCCCGGTCGACCCAGCGCGCGCCTTCCTGATCACCGCTGAAATTGAGCGGCGCGAGGACGCCGCCGGCAAACTTGCCCGCCTCGTCGAGAATCGCCTCGACCAGATCGTCCGTGGCTTCTTCGTAACCCGGCAGTTTGGCGACGCGGTCGATGGCGGCCAGTTCGGTCAACACAAAACGCATGTCTTGCAATGGGGCGGTATAGGTGCTCACGAATGCTTCTCCTCGGTTGTATGCCAAATAACATGTTCCTCGGATGTCCCCAAAAGGCATCCGGGAAATCCGTCTCGCGGCTCGCTCAGAGTGCCGCGGTCAATTCCGGAATGGCCTGGAACAGATCGGCCACCAGGCCGTAATCGGCCACCTGGAAAATCGGCGCATCCGGGTCCTTGTTGATCGCCACGATGACTTTGGCATCCTTCATGCCGGCCAGATGCTGGATCGCGCCGGAGATGCCGACGGCGATGTACAGCTGCGGCGCGACGATCTTGCCGGTCTGCCCGACCTGGTAGTCGTTGGGCACGAAACCGGCGTCCACCGCGGCACGCGAGGCGCCGAGCGCGGCGCCGAGCTTGTCGGCCAGCGGTTCGAGCAGTTGCCGGTAGTTTTCGCCGCTGCCCAGGGCACGTCCGCCGGAGACGATGACCTTGGCCGCCGCCAGCTCCGGGCGAGCCGATTTGGTCAGCTCCCTCGTCACCAACCGGGCCTGACCAAGATCGGGGCCGGGCGGCAGGGCCTCGACGACAGCCTGACCGCCCTCGGCGGGAGCCGGATCGAAGCCGGTGGTGCGTACCGTGATGACTTTCACGGCGTCCTTGCTCCGCACCGTCGCCAGCGCATTGCCGGCATAGATCGGGCGGACGAAGGTCTCGCCATCCTCGACCGCGAGGATGTCGGAAATCTGCGCCACGTCGAGCAGAGCGGCGACGCGCGGGAGGACATTCTTGCCCTGGCTGGTCGCGGCCGCCAGGATGTGGCCATAGCCGGCGGCGTGGGCCTGGATCAGGACGGCGACGTTTTCGGCAGTCTGCCCGGCGTAATGCGGGGCATCGACCAGCTTGACTTGCGCCACCCCGGCCACTTTTGCCGCCTGTTCGGCGACGCCGGCGCATCCGCTGCCGACGACCAGCAGATGAATCTCGCCACCGATCTTGCCGGCGGCGGTCACCGCATTGAGCGTGGCGGCCTTGAGTTGAACATTGTCGTGTTCGGCGAGGACCAGGAGTTTCATGCGATCACCTTGGCTTCGTTTCTGAGTTTATCGACCAGTTGCGCCACATCGGCGACGCGGATGCCGGCGGCCCGCTTGGGCGGCTCGACTACCTTCACGGTTGCCAGGCGCGGCGTCGCATCGACACCGAGCGTTTCCGGGGTCAGCGTTTCCAGCGGCTTCTTTTTCGCCTTCATGATATTGGGCAGCGTGGCGTAGCGCGGTTCGTTCAGGCGCAGGTCGGTGGTTACCACGGCCGGCAGCTTGAGTTCAAGCGTCTCCAGCCCGCCGTCCACCTCGCGGGTCACGGTGACCTGGCCGGCCGCCGTGTCGACCACCACTTTCGAAGCAAAGGTGGCTTGCGGCCAGCCGAGCAGGGCCGCCAGCATCTGGCCGGTCTGGTTGGCGTCGTCGTCGATCGCCTGCTTGCCGAGAATCACCAGTTGCGGCGCCTCCTTGGCGACGACCGCCTTGAGCAGTTTGGCCACCGCCAGGGGCTGCAATTCGACATCGGTGTCGACCAGAATGCCGCGATCGGCGCCCAGCGCCATGGCGGTGCGCAAGGTTTCCTGGCAGGCGGCGACACCGCAGGAAACCGCGACGACTTCCGTCACCACGCCGGCTTCTTTCTGCCGGACAGCTTCTTCGACGGCGATTTCGTCGAACGGATTCATCGCCATCTTGACATTGGCCAGATCGACCCCGCTGCCATCGGCCTTGACCCGCACCTTGACATTGAAATCGACCACCCGCTTGATCGGAACGATAACTTTCAAATCAGTCTCCTTTATTTATTGGCGGATCCGGCGCGCCTTGGAAAATGCAGTCTAATCCCTAACAACTCCATACGCTAACGTATGGAATAATGCGATACTACCCCAACCAAAAACAAAATTCAATACGCTACCGTATGGACACAGCCCCTGCCAAACGCATCAGCACCGCCCTCGATCGCGCCGCCTGGATCAAGGCGGCAAGCGACGCCCTGGCCGAGCATGGGGTGGCCGGTCTGCGGGTCGAGACCCTGGCCGGGAAACTGGGGGTGACCAAGGGCAGCTTCTACTGGCATTTCAAGGATCGCCGCGATCTCCAGGACGCCGTGCTGGCGCGCTGGAAGGAAGGCCGCATCGGCGACATCCGCAAGCAGACCGCGGCCGAGCCCGGTAAGGAGATTGACGCCCTGCTCCATACCATCGGAGTCTATGCCTCGCCGCGCAACCGCAAGGGCATCCCGATCGAGCTGGCGGTGCGCGACTGGGCGCGCCGCGATGCGCGCGCCGCCGAGGTCGTCGCCGAAGTCGATGCCGAACGACTGGCCTGCTCTTACCGGCTGTTCCGGGCCTGCGGCCTCGTCGATGCCGAAGCCCGGGCCCGCAGCGTGATGCTGTATGCCTATGTGTTCGGCGTCAGCCTGCTACGCGGCGAGCAGTTTGCCGCCGACCTGACCGAGTTCAAGCACTGGATCGCCGAATACATCGTGCGGCAAGCGTGACTCATGGCTCGCCGGCAGGCGCTCAGGTCAGCGCCTTGAGCGCGGCCGCATAGTCGGGCTCGTTGCCGATCTCGCCGACCAGTTCGGCGTGAATCACCCGATCCTGTTCATCAAGCACGACCACCGCACGGGCCGTCACGCCGGCGAGCGGGCCCTCGGCGATCCTGACGCCCCAGGCAGTCATGAATTCGGGATGACGGAAGGTCGACAACTGGGCGACATCCTTCAGGCCTTCGGTTTCGCAGAACCGTTTGGCGGCGAACGGCAGGTCGGCCGACACCACCAGCACCACGGTATTCTTCATCTGCCCTGCCAGTTCGTTGAACTTGCGGGTCGAGGTGGCGCACACCGGCGTATCGAGGCTGGGCACGATGTTGAGCACCTTGCGCTGCCCGGCGAAATCCTTGAGGCCGACATCGGCCAGTGCCGTGCTGGTCAGGCAGAAGTCCGGCACGTTCCCGCCCACGGCGGGAAAGTTGCCTTCGATGCGGATCGGGGTGCCACGAAAGGTTACGCTGCTCATTGCAATCTCCTTGGGGTCAGTTGAGAAATTCTGGCGAATCGGCAAGCCGGGGAAAAATCGCCATGGCATTCGCCGTGGTTGCTTCGACCACGGCGGAAAGGGGAATCTGGCGCAACCCGGCCAGTGTTTCGGCGATGCGCGGTAGTTGATTCGGCGTGTTGCGAGCGCCGAGTTTTTGATCTGCATCCAGCATCCATGCCGGCGCCATGTCCGGCGCATCGGTTTCGAGAACAATCGCAGAAAGCGGCAGTTCCGTCGCCAGGGCGCGGATGCGCAGCGCGCGCGGAAACGTCATCGCGCCGCCAAAACCGAGTTTGAAGCCCAGCTTGATGAATTCATCGGCCTGCTGGCGGCTGCCATTGAAGGCATGCGCGATGCCACCGGGAAGCGCAATCCGCCGCAGGTGGCCAAGCACGGCATCGACCGCGCGGCGCACATGGAGCAGCACCGGCAAGCCGGCCTCGCGGGCCAGTTTGAGCTGGGCGGTGAAAAACCGTTCCTGCCGGGCATCGTCGCGTTCGGCAAGGTAACGATCGAGTCCGATCTCGCCCACCGCCAGCGCGCGCTCGCGCACGAGGGTCGCCTGCAAGGCCGCGAGGTCTTCGTCCTCGGCTCGATCGACGTACAGCGGATGGATGCCGTACGCCGGAAAACAGCCGGCGTATTCCCGGCAAAGCGAGGCCACGGCGCCAAAGTTGGCCCGCTCCACGGCCGGGACGATAACCGCGCCCACGCCGGCCCGTCGCGCCGCTCCGATCACTGCCTCACGATCGGCATCGAACTCGGCGGCATCCAGATGGCAATGGGTGTCGATCAGCATCACTCAGCAGAGCTCGTCGATCCAGGCCTGCTGAATCGCCTCGAGCTTGCGCTCGCCGCAATGGCCCTCGTTTTCCTCGAAGCCCGGCAAGGCAAGCACCATGCGCATCAGGTCGACGAAATTAACGTGTACCGGATCCACCCCGGGGTGCGCCTCCGCCAGGGCGATCGCGATGTCGAGACTGTCGATCCATTTCATTTTTTGATCTCTTTCACCATGTTGATCGTGTATCTTGGAATTTCGATGACCAGCGGGGTCGAGCCGACGATGGCCTGGCAGGACAGGCGCGAATTCGGCTCCAGCCCCCAGGCCTTGTCGAGCAGGTCCTCCTCGGCCTCTTCCGCCGGCAGCAAGGTATTGAAGCCCTCGCGCACCACGACGTGACAGGTGGTGCAGGCGCAGGACTTTTCGCAGGCATGTTCGATCTCGATGTGGTGGTCGAGCAAGGCATCGCAGAGGCTGGTGCCCTCGGGCGCTTCGATGACGGCGCCTTCGGGACAGAGTTCGACATGGGGCAGGACGATGATCTGGGTCATGGGGATATCTGGTCAATAGTTTTTCCGGCGAGGGCGCGCTGCACGCTCTGGTTCATGCGCCGCGCCGCGAAGTCTTCGGTCGCCGCGCCCAGGGCCTGCATCGCCGCGTCGATCGCGCGACGATCGTCGCCGAGCATCACCGCTTCCAGCTTGACGATGGCCCGGTCGATTGTTTCGCGCTCCGCGGGCGAGAGCAGTGTGCTGCTGTCTTCGAGGGCCGAGCGGGTCGCCTCGAGCAGGCGCTGCGCCTCGACCTGCGCCTCGCGCAAGGCGCGGCGGAAGGCATCATCGCCGGCATGGGTGAAACTTTCCTTGAGCATGACGGCGATTTCGTCATCGCTCAGGCCATAGGATGGCTTGACCTCGATATGCGCTTCGCATCCCGTGCTCTGCTCGCGCGCCGTGACCGAGAGCAGGCCGTCGGCGTCAACCTGAAAGGTGACGCGAATCCGTGCCGCGCCGGCGACCAGCGGCGGAATCCCGCGCAACTCGAAACGTCCCAGGCTGCGGCAATCGGCCACCAGTTCCCGCTCGCCCTGAACGATGTGAATAGCCAGTGCCGTCTGGCCATCCTTGAAGGTGGTGAACTCCTGCGCCCGGGCGATGGGCAGGGTGGAATTGCGCGGAATGACTTTTTCGACCAGGCCGCCCATCGTCTCCAGCCCGAGCGAGAGCGGAATCACGTCGAGCAGCAGCCAGTCGTCCCCGGCCGCGCGGTTGCCGGCCAGCAGATTGGCCTGCATCGCCGCACCGAGCGCCACCACCTTGTCGGGATCGAGATTGTTGAGCGGTTCCTGCCCGAACAGTTCGGCCACCGCCTGCTGGATTTGCGGCATCCGCGTCGAACCGCCGACCATGACCACGCCACGGATATCGCCCACCGTCAGCCCGGCATCACGCAACGCCTTTTTGGTCGCGGTGAGGGTCTTTTGTACCAGCGTCCGAGTAATTTCGGTGAAGCTGTCGGTGGTCAGCAGCAGATCGACATACTCGCCGCTACCGAGCTTGATGGTGATCGGCGCCTCGCCATGGCTTGACAGATATTCCTTGGCCTCGCGCGCATGGGCCTGCAACAGTCTGGCATCGTGCGGCGAAAGGGGTCTGAGGCCGGCCTGCTCGATGATCCAGCAAAACACGCGATGGTCGAAATCGTCCCCACCCAGAGCCGAGTCGCCACCGGTGGCGAGGACTTCAAAAATGCCCTTGGACAGGCGCAGGATCGAGATGTCGAAGGTGCCTCCGCCGAGGTCGAAGACGGCGAAGACACCTTCGGACGCATTGTCGAGTCCGTAGGCAATCGCCGCCGCCGTCGGCTCGTTGAGCAGGCGCAGGACATTGAGTCCGGCCAGCCGCGCGGCGTCCTTGGTCGCCTGCCGCTGCGCATCGTCGAAGTAGGCCGGGACGGTGATCACCGCACCGATCAACTCGCCGCCGAGCGCGGCTTCGGCACGCTGGCGCAAAACCTTGAGGATTTCTGCCGAAACCTCGACCGGACTCTTGATGCCGGCGATGGTGCGAATCCGGACCATGCCTTCGCCATCGACAAAATCATGAGGCAGGGTTTCGCCATGGGCGATATCGCCCCGGCCACGCCCCATCAGCCGTTTGACCGAAACGATGGTGTTTTTGGGGTCGAGCGAGCGATGCTTTTCCGCGGTGCGACCGATCTCGACCCGCCCATCGGCAAGATAGCGAACGACGGAAGGCAGCAGGGAATGTCCCTGAACATCATTGAGCACGACGCTCATGCCGCTGCGGACGGTTGCCACCAGAGAGTTGGTGGTTCCCAGATCGATACCGACGGCAAGACGATGCTGGTGCGGAGCCGTGGTCTCTCCCGGCTCGACGATCTGTAGTAGGGCCATAAACTTGGTCTGCGTGTGGTTACGAATCAGGAAGCGACGACTTCGAGCGCATCGTCGATTTCGCCGAGCAGTTTTTCCTGGAACATCAGCTGGCGCACAAGCCCACTCGCGGCAACATACTCATGTTCGCCATCCATGAGCTCGATCAAGCGCCGGTGCACTGCGGCGATCTCCTGCACCAGTTGCAAGCGTGCCGCTTCGAGCACACCCTCGTCGCCATCGCGCCGGGCCTCGGCCACAGACTCGCGCAATTCCATCTGCCTGAACAGAAAATCGGCGGGCATGGCTGTGTTGTTTTCGACTTGGGGATCATGGCCAGTCAGTTGCAAGAGATAAAGCGCGCGCCGTAACGGATTTTTCAGCGTCTGGTAGGCCTCATTGACGCGCGAGGCCCACTGCATCGACAGCCGTTGCCCCGCATCGCCCGCCTGGACATGGCGGTCGGGATGGACTTCAGTTTGCAGTTGCCGGAAACGAAGATCGAGCGCTGCCGAATCCAGCTGCTGGCTCCGTGGCAAACCGAACAGGGCGAAATGATCCGCCGCGAAATCGAGATCAGACATCATCCGTTACCAAACCCGGAATCAGGTGGTAAACGACTCGCCGCAGCCGCATTGATCCTTGACGTTCGGGTTATTGAACTTGAAGCCCTCGTTCAATCCTTCCCGTGTGTAATCGAGCTCGGTGCCTTCGAGATAGGGCAGGCTTTTGGGATCGACCAGCACCTTCACGCCATGGCTTTCGAACACGATGTCCTCGGGCAACGCCGCATCGGCGAACTCGAGCTTGTAGGCCAGCCCCGAGCAGCCCGATGTCTTGACGCCAAGCCGGATGCCCACTCCCTTGCCGCGCCTGGCCAGGAAGCTGGCGACGTGTTGTGCCGCCGGTTCGGAAAGAGTCACCGCCATGGTCAGACTCCCTGTTTTTGTTTGTAATCGGCCACGGCGGCCTTGATCGCATCTTCGGCCAGGATCGAACAGTGGATCTTTACCGGCGGCAGCGCCAGTTCCTCGGCAATCAGCGTGTTCTTGATTTCCAGCGCCTGATCCAGCGTCTTGCCCTTGACCCATTCGGTTACCAGCGAAGAGGACGCAATCGCCGAGCCGCAGCCATAGGTCTTGAATTTGGCATCCTCGATGATGCCGTCCTTGCCGACCTTGATCTGTAGCTTCATCACATCGCCGCAGGCCGGTGCTCCGACCATGCCCGTGGCAACGCCTTCCTCATCCTTGGCGAACGAACCGACGTTGCGGGGATTTTCGTAGTGGTCCAGTACCTTTTCGCTATAGGCCATGACAGTTCTCCTTGGTCAAATCAATGTGCAGCCCACTGCACGGTATTGAGGTCAACGCCTTCCTTGAACATCTCCCACAAGGGCGACAACTCACGCAAGCGGCCAATTTTCTCATGCAGTAATTTGACCGTGAAATCGATATCCCGTTCCGTGGTGAAACGGCCCAGGGTAAAGCGGATCGAGCTGTGCGCCAGTTCGTCGGAACGGCCCAGCGCGCGCAGCACATAGGAAGGTTCGAGACTGGCCGAGGTACAGGCCGAGCCGCTGGAGACGGCAATCTCCTTGATCGCCATGATCAGCGATTCGCCTTCGACAAAATTGAAACTGACGTTGAGGTTGTGCGGCACACGCTGCTCCAGATCGCCGTTGATGTAGGTCTCCTCGATATCCATGAGCCCTTTCATCAGCTTGTCGCGCAACATGCGGATACGCTCGTTTTCGGTCGCCATTTCCTCGCGCGCGATGCGAAACGCCTCGCCCATGCCAACAATCTGGTGCGTCGCCAGGGTGCCCGAACGCAAGCCGCGCTCGTGTCCGCCACCATGGATCTGCGCTTCCAGGCGCGCCCGCGGCTTGCGGCGCACGTACAGCGCGCCAACACCCTTCGGACCGTAGGTCTTGTGTGCCGAGAACGACATCAGATCGACTTTCAGCGTCGCTAGGTCAATCGGCATCTTGCCGGTAGCCTGTGCCGCATCGACGTGAAAGATCACGCCCTTCGCGCGGCAGATCTCGCCGATGGCGGCGATCGGCTGGATCACGCCGATCTCGTTGTTAACCGCCATCACCGAAGCCAGCACGGTATCCGGACGCAGTGCGGCCGTGAATTGCTCGACAGTAATCAGGCCATTTTCCTGGGGCTGGAGATAGGTCGCCTCGAAGCCCTGGCGCTCCAGTTCCTTGACCGTGTCGAGCACTGCCTTGTGTTCGGTGGTGACGGTGACGATGTGCTTGCCCTTGGTACCGGCATAGAAATGCGCCGCGCCCTTGATCGCCAGATTGTTCGATTCGGTCGCGCCCGAGGTCCAGATGATGTCCTTGGCATCGGCGCCGACCAGCTTCGCCACCTCCTCGCGGGCCTCCTCCACGACTTTCTCGGCCTCCCAGCCGTAGGCATGGGAGCGCGAGGCCGGATTGCCGAAATGTTCGGTCAGCCAGGGAATCATTTTCGCCGCGACACGCGGATCGACCGGAGTGGTCGCGGAATAATCGAGGTAAATCGGCATCTTCATCAAACATTCTCCATTGCAGTCGAACGGCTTGACCCCAGCGAGGTCAGCCCGGAAAGTTGCTGCCGTGTGCTATCGAGCACGGCAAGAAAATCGGCAATCTGCGCCGCCGTGTTGCCCTCGCCGAGACTGACCCGCACCGCGCCCCGCGCCAGTTCATGATCCATGCCCATCGCACGCAGGACACGCGAAGCTTCGGGATGGGCGCTGGAACAAGCCGCGCCCGAGGCCACGGCAAAACCGGCGCGATCGAGTTTGGCCACCAGCGTCTCGCCATCGAGCCCGGCAAAGGCGAAATACGTCGTATTCGGCAACCGGCTAGACAGCTCGGCAAAAATCACCGCACCACGTGCGTCCAATCCAGCTTCCAGTTGCTGTTGCAAGGCCTTGAGCCTGGCGGCCCGGAGCGGCCGTTGCGCCACGGCAAGCTCTGCCGCCAGGCCGAAGCCGACGATCGCCGCCACGTTTTCCGTACCCGAGCGCAAGCCACGCTCGTGCCCTCCGCCGGCAATCAGCGGTTCCATGTCCACCCGTTTGTCCACGACCAGCGCGCCAGTGCCTTTCGGCCCGCCGATCTTGTGCGCCGAGAGCGTCATCGCGTGCACCCCGGCGGCATTCAATTCCCGGAAATCCAGGGCAAGCTTGCCGAACGCCTGCACCGCATCGGTATGGAACCAGGGTTGCGCGCTGCTCCTGGCGTGCGCCGCCAGCTGCGCGATGTCCTGAATGACCCCGGTCTCATTGTTGGCCAGCATCACCGAGACCACCGCGGGGCGAGTCGCCAGTACCGCGGAAAAGTCGGCGCTGGCGATACGGCAATCGGTATCGACTGCAATCTCGCGCAGTTGCCAGCCCGCGCGCTGCAACTGCATCGCCGGCTCGCGCACGCAGGGATGTTCGATTGCCGAAACGGCCATCAGGCCAGGCCTCAGCGTCGCTGCAACGCCCTTGATGAAGAGGTTGTTGGCTTCCGATCCACCGCTGGTAAAAATGACTTCCGTCGGATGGGCGCCAACCGCAACCGCTACCCGCTGCCGCGCCTCGTCGACCGCCCGGCGCGCCGCCCGCCCGTACTCGTGGCGGCTGGATGGGTTGCCGTAATGCTGCCGCAGGTACGGCAACATTCCCTCCAGCACCCGCGCATCGAGTGGCGTGGTGGCGTTGTGATCGAAATAGGCCGGAGCGAACATGGGATCGTCTTGAGCGCGGATCAGACGGTGCACTCGGCATTCGGACCCTTGGCCTGGGCTCGCACCCGCTCGTCGCGGAGCGGCGTTTCGGCTCTCGACTTCTGCTGGGCCACCAGATCGGCCAGGCTCACCGAATTGAGATAGGCGAGCATTTTTTCGTTGAGCGTGGTCCATAGCTGGTGGGTCATGCAGGGACGAACGTCATCGTTGCAGTTCTTCTTGCCACCGCATTGCGTGGCATCGAGCGACTCATCCACCGCATTGACGATTTCGGCCACCGAGATCTGCTCCAGCGGCCGGCTCAGGGTATAGCCGCCACCCGGGCCGCGAACACTGGCGACCAGCTCGCGGCGGCGCAACTTGCCGAACAGCTGCTCGAGATAGGAAAGGGAAATCTTCTGCCGCTCGCTGATACCGGCCAGCGTCACCGGCCCCGCCTGCTGGCGCAAGGCAAGATCGATCATCGCGGTTACGGCAAAGCGTCCTTTGGTCGTCAGTCTCATGATGAACCTCTCTCCTCGAAGGGCTGACCGGAGAATGTCACAACCCTCTTGACACCTCCACAGCCAATACCCGACTACATTTGTCAACTATAAAGGATATTGACTATTTCAGTCAACTATTTTCGAGAGATAGTTGGGATCGAACTTGTCGGCCGTCGCCATATCGTCCTCGAGCGAGACCCCGCTACGCTCGATGGCTTTCAGCAGCGTTTCCAGCCGGCGGTCGGTATCGACCGCGTGATCGAGCAGACCGTGAATCGCCTTGACCAGGGGATCGTCTTCCGTACTGCTGATGGCGTACGCGGAAAAGCCCATTTTCTCGGCTTTTTCCTCGCGCTCGGCCTGCACCCCGGCATCGACGATGCGCGCCGGAATACCCACCGCCGTCGCCCCGGCGGGAACATCGCGCACCACCACCGCATTGGAACCGACCTTGGCCCCTTCGCCCAGGGTGATCGGGCCGAGCACCTTGGCGCCGGCGCCGATGACCACGCCGCGCAGCAGGGTGGGATGACGCTTGCCCTTGTTCCATGAAGTGCCGCCGAGCGTAACGCCGTGATACAGCGTGCAATCGTCCGCGATGACGGCGGTTTCGCCAATCACGACGCCCATCCCGTGGTCGATGAATACCCGATGCCCGATGGTGGCGCCAGGATGGATCTCGATGCCCGTCGCCCAGCGGGTCAGATGGGCGATGAAGCGCGCCAGCCAGCGCAGCCGCATACCCCACAGCCAGTGCGTCAGCCGGTGCATGACCAGCGCATGCAGCCCCGGGTAGCAGGTCAGCACCTCCCAGGTCGAGCGCGCGGCCGGATCGCGTTCGAAAACGCAGGTGATATCTTCTCGCAGACGGGCAATCATCGTCCAAATTTTCCTTTACCTTCGAGCGCCGCCAGCAGACCGCGCAAAATATTCACTTCTTCCTGTTCTACGGTAGCACGAGAAAACAATCGTCGCATGCGCGGCACGAAGCGTTTCGGGCTCGCCGGATCGAGGAAGCCGCAGCCCAGCGCGGCCTCTTCGAGGTGAGCCACGAGGCGTTCCACGTCCTCGTGGCTGGCCGGCTGACCGGCGCCGGAAATGGCGGGGGGAAGTCCCGGAGCCACTACCGCCAGACGCATCTCGTAGCACATGATCTGCACCGCAGCGGCCACATTGAGCGAACTGAATTCGGGATTCACCGGAATCATCGCCCAGCGCCGGCATTGTGCCAATTCCTCGTTCGACAGGCCCGCCGTTTCATTGCCGAAAACCAGCGCCACCTCGCCGCTCGCCGCCTGCGCCACCGCTTCGCTGGCGGCATCCCGCGCCCACAGCGCCGGCACCGCCAATTCACGGCGACGCGCGCTCATCGCCACCGCCAGCACTGTCCCGGCGAGTGCCGCGGAGAGCGAAGAAACCACCTGCACGGCGGCCAGAACATCCGCCGCCCCCGCGGCCATCGCCTCGGCCTGCGGATCGGGGAATCGCCTGGGGTTGACCAATACCAGGCGGGAAAATCCCATCGTCTGCATCGCCCGCGCCGCCGCACCGATGTTGCCCGGATGGCTGGTATGCGAAAGGACGATGCGAATCCGGTGAAAAATCGGCGTTGGCGCTACGGCGGAATTCAATTCGGGGTACCGGGTGGCCGTCAGAAGCAGGCGAGTTTCGTCACCGCAATGCAGCAGACAGGCAGGTTCATATTAGAATCGCGGCTTCGCGCATCATGCGCCTGGCTTTCGCTCTCGTAAAATTTCATGCACCCCACACTCAATATCGCCGTCAAGGCCGCGCGTCGCGCCGGCAAGGTCATCAACCGCGCCAGTCTGGATATCGATGCACTCCATGTCAGCCTCAAGCAGCAGAGCGACTACGTCACGGAAGTGGACCGCGCCGCCGAGGCCGAGATCATCGACGTCCTGCGCACGGCCTATCCGGCCTACGGAATTCTAGCAGAGGAGTCCGGTCTCGCCGGCACCGATGCCGAAGCCGAATTCCAGTGGATCATCGATCCGCTCGATGGCACCACCAACTTCATCCACGGCCTGCCCCAATATGCCATCTCGATTGCCCTGGCAAAGAAAGGCGTAGTGCAACAGGCCGTGGTTTTCGATCCGAACCGGAATGAATTATTCACTGCAAGCAAGGGAGGCGGCGCCTTCATCAATGGCCGACGCATGCGGGTCGCGCAGCGCACGAAACTTGCCGATACCCTGATCGGCACCGGCTTCCCCTACCGGATGTTCGACCACATCGATACCTACCTTGCCATCTTCAAGGAAATCGCCCGGAAGACGGCAGGCATGCGCCGCCCGGGCGCCGCCGCACTCGATCTGGCCTGGGTAGCGTGCGGCCGCATGGATGGCTTCTGGGAGCTTGGCCTGGCGCCGTGGGACATGGCCGCCGGCAGCCTGCTGATCACCGAGGCCGGCGGCCTGGTCGGCGACCTGGCCGGGGAAGCAAACTACCTGCAGACCGGCAACATCGTTGGCGGCAATCCGAAGATTTTCAGCCAGCTGCTGCAGATCATCGCTGCGCACCGGACAGTCACGCTGTCGGCCTGAAGCAAAGGCAGGAAAAGCATGCCCATGAAAAAAGCCACCGTGCGGTGGCTTTTTTCATGGGCAATCCCACCAGATGGCAACCCGATCCGGGATGCTCCTGCCGAGGTATCTGGTAGGCGCGATTGGACTCGAACCAACGACCCCCACCATGTCAAGGTGGTGCTCTAACCAGCTGAGCTACGCGCCTGCTACAAGAGCGGCGCATTCTACCTGAACTGCGCCGCGCGTCAAAGCTTTTACCGCCTGTCAGCTGCCGTTGGGCTGCAATGCCGTCTTGATCTGTTCCAGGGGCGACACGTCGTCGATGGTCGTCAGATCGCCCGGATCGCGGCCTTCGGCCAGAGCCTGAATCGAACGACGCAGCATCTTGCCGGAACGTGTTTTGGGCAGCCCGCGGACAAAGTGAATCCGCTTGGGTCGGGCGATGGCGCCGAGGCTTTCATCCACCCGCTTTTTCACCTCGGCTTCCAGCGCCGCGCGCAGTTCGGGCGTGGCTACCCTGGCCTCGTCCTTGACCACGGCAAAGGCCACCGGCTCCTGGCCTTTGAGGGCATCATTGACACCGACCACGGCCACTTCGGCGATGGCGCTGTGACTCTGGATGGCTTCCTCGATTTCGCGCGTGCCCAGGCGGTGTCCGGCGACATTGATGACGTCATCGGTACGGCCGAGGATGTAGTGGTAGCCCTCTTCGTCACGGATGCCCCAGTCGAACGAGGAGTACACCAGCGGTTCCTTGAACAGGCTGAAATAGGTGCTGACGAAGCGATCATCCTGACCCCAGATGGTCGACAGACAACCCGGCGGCAGGGGCGGCACGACGCCGACGATGCCCTTTTCATTGACCCCGCATTCGCTGCCGTCCTCGCGAAAAATCCGCAGGTCGAAACCATAGACCGGAAAGCTCGGCGTGCCGAACTTGATCTTGGTTTCCTCGACGCCACGCACAGTGGAAAGCATCGGCCAGCCGGTCTCGGTCTGCCAGTAGTTGTCGATCACCGGCAGGTTCAGTTCGCCCATGATCCAGGCATGGGTCGATTCGTCGAGCGGCTCGCCGGCCAGGAACAGATGCTTGAGCGAGGACAGATCGTATTTCTTGAGGAAGGCGGGGTCGTATTTTTTCAGGACGCGAATCGCGGTCGGTGCCGAGAACATCACGCTGACCTTGTATTTCTCCACCAGTTGCCACCAGATGCCCGCATCCGGCCGGATCGGCGTGCCTTCGTACATGATCGTCGCCATGCCGGCGATGAGGGGCCCGTAGACGATGTAGCTGTGGCCCACCACCCAGCCGATGTCGGAGGTGGCGAACATCGTCTCTCCTGCAAAGCCGGTGAAGATGTGTTTCATCGAAGCGGCGAGCGCCACGGCATAGCCCCCGGTGTCGCGCTGCACGCCCTTGGGTTTGCCCGTGGTACCGGAGGTGTAAAGAATGTATGAGGGCTCGCTGGATTCGAGCCACTCGCAGGGCACGTCGGCCGCCATGTGTTGGCTGCGCAAGGTAGCGTAGTCGACATCGCGGCCGGCGACCCTGTTGAAGCCCGGATCGAGACCGCGATCCACCATCAGCACCGTTTGCGGCGGAAATTCAGCCAGCGTGCAGGCCTCATCCAGCAGATTCTTGTAAGGCACGGCCTTGCCACCCCGTACGCCGGCATCGGCGGAAACGACCAGTTTCGGCTTGGCATCGTCGATGCGGGTGGCCAGGGAACCGGAAGCAAAGCCGCCGAACACCACCGAATGAATCGCGCCGATGCGCGCGCAGGCGAGCATGGCGAAGGCCGCTTCGGCGATCATCGGCATGTAGATCAGCACGCGATCGCCATGCCCGACGCCGAGCGACTTCATGATTGCCGCCATGCGCACGACTTCGGTCTTCAGTTCGGCGAAGGTATAGATTTTCTCTTCGTTGGTTTCGGTCGAGACGTAGACCAGGGCACGATCATTCGGCCGTTTTGCGGCATGACGGTCGACCGCGTTATGACAGAGGTTGGTCTTGCCGCCGACGAACCAGTTGACAAACGGCGGCCGTGAATAATCGCAAATCTGCCGCGGCGGCGTCTGCCAGTCGACGAGAGCGGTCTGCTCGGCCCAGAACTCATCGCGCTGCTCGATCGAGCGTTGGTGAAAATCGGCATACTTGCCCATGGTCTTTCTCCTGTTCGTTGTGTCGGTGAATTTTTGAATTACGCTGCAACCTTCACCACCACGCGGCCCTTGACGCGCCCCTGGATGAAGTCGTCGAAGGCCGCCGGCAGGTCGGTAAAGTCGATCTCGCGAGTCATCGCGGCGAGATGCCGCGGCCGCATGTCGGTCGCCAGCCGCCGCCAGACCTCGACGCGCCGGGGCATTGGACAATTGACCGAATCGATGCCGAGCAGGCTGACGCCGCGCAGGATGAACGGCGCGACCGTGGTGTTGAAGGTCATGCTGGCGGCCAGGCCGATGGCGGCCAGCGTACCATCGGTTTTCATCGTGCTCGCCATCCAGGACAACACCTCGCCACCCAGATTGTCCACCGCGCCGGCCCAGGTTTCCTTCCCCAGCGGCTTGATTTTGGCCAAGTCGAGCGATTGGCGCAGCATCACTTCCTTTGCCCCCAAGTGCAGCAGATAGTCCTGCTCGGCGGCCTTGCCGGTCAGGGCGACGACGTGATAGCCGAGTCCGCCGAGAATCTGGATGGCGATACTGCCGACGCCGCCCGTTGCCCCGGAAACGATGACCGGCCCGTTCTCCGGCCGCAAGCCATCGTGCTCCATGCGCACCACGGCCAGTGCGGCGGTAAAGCCCGCGGTGCCCAGTGCCATGGCGTCGTGTGCAGTGAGGCCGGCCGGCAGCTTGACCACCCAGTCGGCCGGCACCCGGGCCTTTTCGGCATAGCCGCCGTGATGTGCAACCCCAATGTCATAGCTGGTGGCCAGCACGGCATCCCCCGGCTGGAAGCGGGCATCGGTACTGGCGACCACCTGCCCGGCCAGATCGATCCCGCCAATACAGGGGAAACGGCGGATGATGCGTCCGGCGCCAGTGGCCGCCAACGCATCCTTGTAATTGATGCTGGAGTGGGTAACGGCAATCGTCACCTCGCCCCGATCGAGTCGCGCGTCGTCCAGGTCGACGAAACGGCTGACAACCTTGTCACCCTCCTGATCGATCAGATAGGCCTTGAAACTCATCGAATTCTCCTCGGATCGGCGTCCCGCCAGCGCCGACTTTTTTGAGCATGGCCGAGCGGCCATCTAGCGTCCTTCGCGGGAATGCCGATTCTAATTGTGCTGGCCGGCAACTCTTATACAACACCGAATCGCTGGCCCCCCATTTGCGGATTGGCCCGGGTTTGGTTATAGTCTGCCCATGCATGTCGGACCTTCAGATATTCGGGCGTTGGTTTTGGTCGCGACCTTCGCCGTCGCGGCCGGCTTTTCCAACCTAGTGCAAGCAGCGCCGCCGCTCGCTCCCGTCGTCGTGGCCAACCCGCCAGCCGTCTCTTTCGTCGATCGCGCCACCGCTTCGGTGCAGGATGTGCTCGACCAAGCCGTGGAGATGCTGGGGATTCCCTACCGCCGGGGCGGCAGTTCGCCGGAAGCCGGATTCGACTGCTCCGGGTTCGTCATCCACGTCTTCCGCGAGGGAGTGGGTTTGATTTTGCCGCGTACCTCGAAAGAATTGAGTAAAACCGGTGAAGCGGTCAAGGAAGATCAGCTGCAACCCGGCGACCTGGTCTTTTTCAACACCATGCGCCGTGCTTTTTCCCACGTCGGCATTTATCTCGGCAACAACCAGTTCGTTCATGCGCCGCGCGCCGGCGGCCGGATTCGCATCGAAGACCTGCGCGACAACTACTGGAAAAATCGCTTCAACGGTGCGCGCCGGATCAACCCGGAATAACCAGCCCATCACCCATCCAAGGAGTCACTCATGCCCGAACCGGTCATTGCCGCCAAGCATCCCTTCCCCGTGGCCGTCGAACAAGGCAAGGAGTATTACTGGTGTACCTGCGGCCGCTCCAAGTCGCAGCCTTTCTGCGATGGCAGCCACAAAGGCACGGAGTTCGTCCCTTTGAAATATACCGCCAGCGCCAGCACCACGCTTTATTTTTGCGGCTGCAAGCACACCAAGACGCCGCCGCTGTGCGACGGCACGCACAACTCGCTGTAACTCCAGCGGCAATTTCCCCTGCGCTGACGGTTCTATCCTCATCCGGCACGATGCTGCGCCGTGATTCCCTGGCTGCCTTCCGATTCCGCCTGGTTTCCTGATCCACGCACCGCGCTGGCCGAACCCAACGGCCTGCTCGCGGCCGGGGGCGACCTTGCCCCGCCTCGCCTGCTGGCCGCCTATCGACAGGGCATCTTCCCCTGGTACTCTCGTGCTGACCCGATCCTGTGGTGGAGCCCCGACCCGCGCCTGGTGCTGTTTCCGGCAGAACTGAACATCTCCCGTTCGCTGGCCAAGACCCTGCGCAACAAGGCCTACAGCGTCCGCCTCGACACCGCCTTTGCCGCCGTCATCCGCGCCTGCGCACGGACGCCGCGCAACGGGTCGCCGGGCACCTGGATCACGCCCGAAATGCAGGCCGCGTATGACGAAATGCACCGTCTGGGCTATGCTCATAGCGTGGAGGTCTGGATCGATGGGCAACTGGCAGGCGGGCTCTATGGTATGGCGCTGGGACGGGTTTTTTATGGCGAGTCGATGTTCTCGCTCAAGCCGGACGCCTCGAAGATCGCCCTGGCGCACCTGTGTGTTTACCTCGAACGGCTCGGTTTCGGCATAATCGACTGCCAAATGGAAACAGCGCATCTCCTCTCGCTCGGCGCCCGGCCGATTTCTCGCGACGCGTTCCTCGCGGCGCTGGATCGGTTCGCCACTACCGAAGGCATGTCCGGCCCGTGGCCGGCGACGGCGGTCGATGGCTGCTTCAGGAGCCGGAAATGACGCACCTGCGCGATCTGCCACCCTTCCCTTTGCTCCAGTTCTACGCCACGGCCCCCTATGGCTGTTCTTATCTGCCTGGGCGCATGGCACGTTCCCAGGTCGCCGGCCCGGCCCACCTGATCGACCCGATCACCTACAGCCAACTGGTACATGCCGGGTTTCGCCGTAGCGGCCTGTTCACCTACCGGCCGCACTGCGATACCTGCCGTGAATGCCAGCCGGTCAGGCTCGATGTCGGTCATTTCACACCCGATCGCAGCCAGCGGCGCGCACTCGCCCGCCATGCCGCATTGCAGGTGGTCGAATGCTCCCCTGTCTTCAGCGAAGAGCACTATCAGCTCTACCAACGCTACCAGGCCGCACGTCATGCCGGTGGCGGGATGGATCAGGACAGCCGGGAACAATACAGCCAGTTCCTGCTGCAAACCCAGATCGACACCCGGCTGATCGAGTTCCGCGAAAACGGCATCCTGCGCATCGTCAGCGTCATCGACGTTCTCGATGACGGCCTCTCGGCGGTCTACACCTTCTATGATTGTTCCGATCCACAGGCCAGTTACGGCACATTCGCCGTACTCTGGCAGATCGCCCAGTGCCAGCATGCCGGGCTACCCTGGCTGTATCTCGGCTACTGGATTCGCGACAGCCGAAAAATGGCCTATAAGGCAAAGTTCCACCCGCTCGAAGTGTTACGCCGTGGTCATTGGCAACGCCTCGACATGCCGGCCGAGCCGGCGCAAGACTGAGGCCACCCCATTGCGCTGGGCAGCTGGCGCGGCTTTATCGCGCCAGTCCGGGTTGAATGAAAAGGTAGACGCCCCTGTTCCCAGTCTTGGAGTGTGCGCACGGAAACTCCGAGTAGTGCCGCGAATGCGGTTTGAGAAAGCCAAGACACCAAACGAGCGCGAGCAATTTCAGAAATCTCGGGGTGATGGGCACGAGCACGAATGCCGACCTTCATTTCACGCACCGACGTTAGTAGTTCAGCGCCAATGTCAATTGCGGGCTGACGGCCGATAGGCTTCTGTTTGGCTTTACGACTTCGGCATGGTGGGCCGTCTCACCGAGGAACGCCGCGACCAGATGATCCGGATGCTGCTCGGCCTAGTGCGGCACGAACCCGCACGGGTCGCCGATGTCATGCTCGACTGGAGCGGAGACAGTACGGTAGATGAGGCTGCCCTGCTGCTGGAGATCCAGACCTTTGTGGCCTGTTTGCCAAAAACCTGCGTCATAACCGCGAGTGGATCACGCGCTGGATACGCAGGGGTGCGGCGGTGGTGCTGATATTGCTGGGCCTGCGGCGCTTGATGCTGGTGTTGTGCAATTTGATTGCATTCGCAATAAAGCAACTTTTGATTTGGAAACGGAATAGGATGACAGCGGGCTTGTGCCCGTTTCCGTTTTTCAGTTGAGTTTACCAACCCAAGGAGAATGATCATGGACAGAAGAGAAATGTTTAAAGGAACCATCGGAGGCTTGATGCTTGCTGCCGCTGGACATACTGCATTTGCGGCAGAACATGCCGGCCATGCTGCCGGTCACCAGCGTATGCAGGGCATGAACAAGAGCCAGAGCCTGATTGATGCCGCCGCCGACTGCGTGAAAAAAGGCCATGCCTGCCTCAGCCACGGCACCCATCTGTGGACCGAGGGCGAGAACAAGGGGATGGCCATCTGCGCGATGCGCGTCAGCGAAATGATTGCCGCGTGCGAGGCGATCGAGCAGCTTGCCCTCTACGACTCGGCGCATCTTGTCAAAATGGCCAGGGTGGTGATGGATGTCTGCCAGGATTGCGAAAAGGAGTGCCGCAAATTCGAGAAAGAGCACGTGCAATGCAGGCAGGCAGCGGATGCCTGTGACGCCTGCTACAAGGAGTGCAAGAAAATAACAAGTTGATAATTGGCGCAACCGTCAGGCTGCTGTCCTTTCCGCCCATCCTGTTCAACAGGATGGGCGTTTTCTTTTGGGTGATGGGCACGGGTTTGCCGCCAAAGGATAGGAATTCAACGCCTCTTCTTCTCGCCGAACTCCGTCTGGCTGTCGCCGCTCAGCGCATACAGCCTGAATCTCAACTCCAGGTTGGTGATCCCGGTGTAGAGCAGCTCCGGGGTCATGGAAAAGCCGGTCGTCGAGGTTGACGATCGCGGTGACGGAAGGCATGAAATACAGGATGTCGAACGGCTTCCTTCTGTCTGATTTTCGCGTAGAGGTAGCGGCGCATGGCGTTGGGGCGGCCGTAGCCGTGAGCGCCCGTTGCAGGAGTGCGTCGCCGCCACCCGCGTGGAACTGGCTCATGCCGGCATCGACGAAACGGAAAAAATCGCTCGTCTGGTCTTGCGTGTAGCCCGTGTCGTTGCGGTAAGCGCTTCACGCTGCGCGGTCAGACGAAGGTGGACAGGCAACGGAAGCTGTTCTGTCTGGTGCACAACATCGAGAAGCTCACGCACCACGGGCCGGGACAGCAGGGAGAAAAGCGCAAAAATGCCCGAAAGACGAGGCACCGGCGACCGGCGTTAAGGAACCGCTGAACAAGCCCGATTTCGTCATTCCCGCGGTCTCGACACACCCGGGACTCCATGAACATCAACGCACTGGATGCCCGCCTGCGCGGGCATGACGACTTATTCCGTGCTTCCTTGAAAGTCGGCGCTGGCAGTACGGCAATTTGAACTTCCGAGGATGGAAATGACAAATGGCGCGATGCGGATCGCGCCACCGATAGGCGGAACGTCCCCTGCAACGAAGGATTGGTCATCCTGGACTGCTGGACACCCCGCTTTTTGTTCTGTACAGTAAGGCGTACATTACTGGAGCCCCACCATGGACGCAATAACCTACACCACTGTTCGTGCAAACCTTGCCACCACCATGGACCGAGTTTGTAACGACCACGAAGCGTTGATCATTACCCGCAACGGCGAACAGTCCGTTGTGATGCTCTCGCTCGAAGACTACAAGGCGCTTGAAGAAACCGCCTACCTTTTGCGAACACCCGCCAACGCCAAGCGCCTTCTGTCGGCCATTGCGCAACTGAACGCCGGCAAAGGCGTTGAGCGGAAACTGGCAAAGTGAAGCTGATTTTCGCGGACGAGGCATGGGACGATTATCTCTATTGGCAAAAGCAAGACAAGCGCATGGTCGAGCGGATCAACAAGCTAATACGTGAGACGCAACGCGAGCCGTTCGCGGGCGTGGGAAAACCCGAACCGTTAAAACATGCGCTATCAGGATTTTGGTCACGCCGCATAACAGATGAGCATCGCATGGTGTATCGCGTCGACGGTGACTCCCTCCTGATCGCTCAGTTGCGCTTCCACTACTAGAATAAAAGGGGCCAGGCTCAAATATCAAGGTCAGCTTGTCGCGCCGCCACCTCGACATCCCCGACTGGTTTTCTTGGTCGCCCGCGTGGGCGTATCTCCCGGCGCTGGCCGGTCGCCTGCTCGATGGCCGCATAAAAGCGTGAGGTGCCCAAGGGCTGCCCCTGGTTCAGGGCCAGTCGGATATCGTCAATCGTGGCGGAGTCCAGTTCAGAGCGAAACAAGGCCCGATAAGCCGCCTGCCGCTCCGCCGCCGCGCGATCCAGCGCCAGATAAACCGCATGCGGCACCAGCAGCTCATCCGCCTGTCCCAGCCCGTTGGCCCGGTAGCTGCTCCAGCGGTAGTGTGCCGGATCATCCACCATGCCGGCCCGCACCGGGTTCAGCTCGATGTAGCGCTGGCAAAGCAGCAGGTAGTGGTCGGACTGCACCAGCGACGACTTGTAGCGGCTATCCCACAAGGTGCCCGTGCGGCGGTAGGCCTTGTTGATGTACTGGACGTAACGCCGCCCCAGCGAAATCATCAGTTGCGCCGCCGCCGCCGAATCGGGAGGCGTGAGCAGCAAATGAACGTGGTTGGTCATTTGCACGTAGGCATGCAACAGGCAACCGCTGGCTTTCAGTCCTTCGCCCAGCCATTGGCGATAGGCCAAGTAATCGTCCTCGCCGAAGAAACAGGCATCGCGGTTGTGCCCGCGCTGCACGATGTGAAGCGGGTGTCCGGGCAAGTGGATGCGGGGGCGGCGAGGCATGGGGGAACTATAACTTAATTGAGCCTGGCCCCTTTAGTTCATGCGATTGTTAGGGCATACCCAGAGTTTCAAGATATTTCACCCCTTTGCCATGCGACGAATTAACTTGAGCACTGCCTTGCAGTCATCCAGGGCATTGTGTTTACCGCTTGGCAACGGAAGCCACCTCCCTGACTCCTGAAAGGCGCGATATGCATGCATCGCGCATTCCCATCGGCATTCTGGTGACTCAAGCTTGTATAGCCCACAAGTACGCTCTATAACCCCTTTATCAAAATCTGCCTTGTAAGCGATAGCAATTTTTGAATGTATCGATTTCATTATGCTTGAATACTCATCCTTGAATGTCGATTCATTTTTAACGTCGTCATCTGTGATTCCATGTATCTCTGTTGTTCGCTTCGGAATTCTGTAACGAGGACGAAAGCGCGAGTTATAAACGATTTTCCCTCGTGTGGTAACAACAGCAAGCTCTATGACCTCTGCGCGAGAGTAATCCAACAATCCTGTCGTTTCGGTATCGATAATAACGGCATCCGATTCTAAAAGTTCTTGCGCCCATGCAATAGCATCTAGGCGGTTCCCTGCCCAGCGCTTTGACGTCTCCAGCCAGCCTAAATGTGTTTTGGATTCCGGAATCCACTGAGCAAGCCAACTTAGGTCTAACGTATACCGATTTTGAGAACGTAGCATCCATTTTTCAAATGCTTCCTTGACATGATTTTGTACCTGCCGCGTTGTCCATTGATTGACTCTAGCAAGATGATCTTTTGCCTTATCCGCCAATCCAAGTTGGTTCGCACGCCCAAGATGCATTGCCAAATGACAATCCTGACATATAGGAATCATGCCGATTAATTTCTGAACAAAGCGCTCGTCGTCATATTGCCATTGTTCATGAAGTTCAAGGTTATTTTCTTTGGCACCACATATTCTGCATTCAACTGGTGCTTCCCAATCTGGATAAGGGAGATCAAGCTTCATAAATTGTGGCTTGGTTTTCGTGGCACCGAAACTCCATCTAAGAGCATCCCAATTTTCTCTTGAGATTACAGCGCGAACATTCTTACCCCACATGCTTGCTGGTACCAACTCTAGGCATAAGGGGTCAAGATTCACCTCGGTACGACGTTTGCTCATGGTACTGGTACCCTAACTAATAAGTAGCCGTCCCAATATGGGACAAAAACCGAGCGCAGTGCTTTTCATATTTATTGATAAATCATTTTGTTACGTAAATAATAGGGGGCGTATTTATCCGGGTCAATACCACATGGCATCGTCTTCTCCATTTCTTGAGTCCGTGCGCAACAAGATCCGTCTGAAGCACTATAGCATTCGGACGGAAGAGTCTTATGCTCAATGGGTTAGGCGGTTTATTTTATTTCATGAAAAGCGCCACCCGCGCGGCATGGGCGCGCCAGAGGTCGAGGCGTTTCTTGCGCATCTGGCGGTAGAGGGTAGCGCCTGCGCCACTTGCGGGCTGTGCGCACGCTGATGCCCGAGGCCTCGGCCGTCGGCATCAGCCCCACGATCTCAATCCGCCCAATCGGCAACTTGTGCCCCATGTAGGTTGTTCTGCATTCTTATGACTGTTCATCCGGTGGGACTCCTCTGGGTACTGAAGCGTCGTGAACTCCGGTTTCCCATATCTTCCGGGTGAACAACCGGTTGAAGCATCACAGCTAGCGGGCCGTCATGCGCTCCCGCTGCCGATAGCTGCGCCAGGCCGGCCAGACCATGATGACCCCGGTCAACAGCAGCAGCCCCAGCGGCCAGAACACCGGCCGGTTCCACTCGGTACGCCGTGCCGCACGCAGGGCGGCATCCACCCGCTGATATTTCAAGGTGTTGTGGCCAACCTTGCTTGGTTTGCTATTTTTCAGCCAGGCATGTTGCAGGCTGTAATCCTTCGGGTGAAAGCCCCAGACCCAGGGGGCATCCTGGCGCAGGATGACGATCATGCGGTCGATCAAGGCTTGCCGCTGCGGCCCGTTTTCCATGGTCTGCATCTGCTCGAACAGGCGGTCATACTCGGGATTGCTGTAATTGGCCGCGTTCGAACCGCCCTGGCCAACGGCCGCCTGCTTGCCGTAGAACAGGAAAAGAAAATTTTCCGGATCGGGATAATCGGCATTCCAGCCGAAATAGAAAAGCTGGGCTGCGCCCTTGCGTACCTTCTCCTGAAACCGGTTGTAGTCGGTGTTGCGCACCACGAGCTGTACGTCGATTTTGGCGAACTGCTTGGCCAGCCAATCGATTCGCGACTTGGCGCCCACCCCGGTCGCCGTGGTGTCGAGATAAATGATCAGCGGCTCGCCGGTCTGTGCATCCCGGCCGTTGGGCCAGCCGGCTTCGGCCAGCAGGCGCCGCGCCTCGACCACCGGTTTGCGCCGCGGTTGGCCATCGACCCAGTCGTACATCAAGCGATTGATCCCGGGCTCGCCCTCCCTGAAGCCAAAGATACCCGGTGGAATCGGTCCCTGCGCCGCGACGCCGCGGCCATTCTGGAAAATCGAGATGAATTCTTCCTGGTCGATGGCGATGCCGATCGCCTGGCGCAATTTGCGCGCCCGCTCGGCGGTTGCCGGATTGCCGCCGCCGACCAGCGGGTCGAGCCAGTTGAATCCCATGTAAAAGGTCGAGGTCGCCACCGAGGTCGACAGCGTGATGCCCTGCCCCCGCATCGCTTCGGTCAGCGTCGCTTCGCCGCCGCTTCCGGTCTGCACGGCTTGGTCGAAGGTATCCGAGGAAATCCCCGAGGCATCGTAATACCCCTGCAAAAATTTGTTCCAGTAGGGGATCTGCTCTTTCTCCCGGGTGAAAACGATTTTGTCGATGAAGGGCAACGGCTTGCCGCAATCGTCTAGCAGGCCGGCCTTGGCGTCTTCCACCTCACCCGCGCAAGGGTAGCGTTCGCCATGGAAATTCGGATTGCGCTGTAGGATCATGCGTGAATTCGGGTCGTTCTCGGTCAGCATGTAGGGCCCGCTGCCGACCGGATACCAGTCCAGCGTCAGGTTTTTCTGCGCCATGCCCGGCTGGCTGTAAAACTTGTCGGCTTCCCACGGCATCGGCGCGAAAAACGGCATCGCCAGCCAGTACAAAAACTGCGGATACTTTCCCTTTATGCGGATCCGGTAGCGGTAACGATCGATGACCTCCGCTCCGGCCAGAGGGTATTGGCGCAGGTCCAGCCATTCATCCCGCCGTTCCGCCAGCGCCGACTTTTTCAAACGCCCGGCAAAATCGTCGAGGCCGACGATGTATTCGCTCATCAGGCCGAGAATCGGCGAGTGGAGCCGCGGATGGGCCAGGCGTTTCAGCCCATAGACATAGTCCTCGGCCGTCAATTCGCGGCTGCCCTGCAAGGGAAAATCGGCCAGGGTCTCGATCCGCGCCAGTTGCCCGGGGGCAAGCTGGTGATACACGTAGCCACCCGCCGCATCGCGGGCAAAGGCCGGATGCGGCTGATAAAGAATTCCCGGTTTGATCGAGATCACGTAGTCGGTGAAGGCAATCCGTTCGGGATTGACATTCGCCGGCAGCACGCGCTTTTCCGCATCGAGGTAAACCGGCTGCGGCACGCGGGTGGCCGTGGCAGGCTCCAGGGTGTACGGACGCTTGAGGTAATGATATTGCAGCGGCGGCTCGTAGATCTGCGCCGTAAAAACGATCTCGTCTTCGCTGTACGACTGCACCGGATCGAGGTGCTTGGGGCGATCGGTAAATGCGCTGTGAAGAATGTTCACGTTGCGTTCCGCCGCCGGATAAGGGTCGTTCAGCGCGGCATCGCAACCCGCCAACAAGAATGCACAGGCAAGAGCCGGCTTCAAACGCAAGGAGAATGGCATGACGGCGAGTTTAGCCGATCCGTTATAATTCACAGCCCGATTGATTCGAATCGAAACAAGGAAAAGCAATGGGATTTCTAACCGGCAAACGCATCCTGATTACCGGGCTGCTCTCCAACCGATCAATTGCCTACGGGGTTGCCCGCGCCTGCCACCGCGAAGGCGCCGAGTTGGCATTCACCTACCAGAACGAGCGTTTCCTCGATCGCATCACCAAGTTTTCCGAAGAGTTCGGTTCGCAGGCGGTCTATCCTTGCGACGTCGCCGATGACGCACAGATCGACGCCCTATTCGCCGCCCTGGCCAAACACTGGGATGGCCTCGATGGTCTGGTGCATTCGATCGCTTTCGCGCCCACCGAAGCCATTGAAGGCGATTTTCTCGACGGCATTTCGCGCGAGGCCTTCCACATTGCCCATGATGTTTCTTCGTACAGCTTCCCGGCGCTCGCCAAAGCCGCGCGCCCGATGCTGCTCAAAGGCAACAAATCGGCGCTGCTGGCCATGACCTATCTTGGCGCCGAGCGCACCTTGCCCAACTACAACACCATGGGCCTGGCCAAGGCCAGCCTCGAAGCCGCGACCCGCTACCTGGCGTTCTGCCTCGGGCCGCAGGGTATCCGCGCCAACGCCATCTCGGCCGGCCCGATCAAGACCCTGGCGGCTTCAGGAATCGGCAACTTCGGCAAGTTGCTGGCCTACAACGCCCACCATGCGCCATTACGCCGCAACATCACCATCGATGAAGTCGGCAACGCGGCGGCCTTCCTGCTCTCCGATCTGGCCAGCGGCATCACAGGCGAAATCATGTATGTCGATGGCGGCCTGAATACCACCGCGCTCGGTAACGCAGAGCCTCTGCCCGCCTGATTCATCCTCGGGTTTGCTTTTCGCCTCCCAAGAAAGCAAAAAACCCCGCCGTGGCGGGGTTTTTTTGTCCTCGGATTCAGTGTTCCTTGCTTTCCAGCGCACTTTGGTTGACCTTGACCGGAAACTTGTCTTTCAAGGTTTCCAGCCAGGCCGAGAACTCCTCTTCGGCAATGATCCCCGCTTGGCGTTGGGATAGCTCAGCCTGCCTGGAGTCCTTCCGATCGACCACTCCTTTTTTCACGGCAGTGACGCGAAAGACCACGTAACCATTGCCAGGCTCGGGCAGGCCGGTATACGCCGGCAAGTGCGCCACATCCATCTTGAATATCGAATGCAGGGCTTCCTGGTTCAGGTCTTGCGGGTCGATACGGCTGATAGTGCGGGGCGCCGACCAGGTCAGCCCGGAAACGTCACCCTTGCCAAGTTGCGCAAGCTTCTGCTCGCCATCCCTGACCGCCAGCTTGAGTGCTTCTTCATGTTGCAGATACCGCTCGATGGCCGGTTTGACCGTTTCGAAAGGTTGCACCGACGCCGGTTTAACTTCGATGACACGCGCCGCGACCAGCACGCCGGGGGCGACTTCGACAGCCTCGGTATTGTGCTTGTTCTTGATTGCATCCTCGCTGAACAAGGCCGTCGCCAGTTTCGGGTTATCGAAGGGAGGCGGTAGCTGACCCCCTTGGGCAAGCCAGCCGGTCTGCTTTGTCGGCAGCTTCCATTTTTCCGCTGCCGGAGCCAGGCTGTCGGCCTGTTCGTAGACCGTGTTGCCGAACGCCTCGGCCTTCTCGGCAAACTTCTTCGGGCCAAGCTCCCGCTTGATCTCGGCAATGATTGCGACACGCACTTCTTCCAGGGGTTTGACCCGCTCCTGGCGCACACCCGCCACCCGAATGACATGAAAACCGAAATCGGAACGAACGAGATCGGATATCGCACCTTCCTTGAGGGTGAAGGCCACATCCTCGAAGGGCTTCACCATCGCGCCACGCGCAAACCAGCCCAGATCGCCGCCTTTTTCGGCGGAGCCGGGATCCTGAGAGGACTCCTTGGCCAGTTTGTCAAACTCGGCCGGCGATTTTTTGAGCTGGGCAAGAATTTTCTCCGCCTTCTCCCGAGCGGCCTTTACAACGGCCTCACCCGCATTTTTAGGCGCCAGAATCAGGATGTGGCTGGCCCGCCGCATCTCGCCTTCCTTGTACTGGTCGAGATGCGTCTGATAGCGTGCCTTGATCTCGTCATCGCTGACGACCACCTGATCCGTCAGGGCCGCCGAATTGAGTTCGACATATTCCGCCCGCACCTGCTCGGGCACTGAAAATTTCCCGGTATTCGTTTCGTAGAATTTTTTTGCCGCATCGGCACCCAGCCTGACCTGTCCGAGATAGGCTTCGGGCCGGAATCCGGCCTCGGCGATTTCGCGTTTCTCGAGCAGAATGGACAACCACTGGCCAGATGAAGTCTCGCCGACCATGGCGGCATCGTTGATGGGCATGATGACCTGCTGGAAAGTGAGTTGTTGGCGCAGACGTGCTTCGAACACTTCCTTGGTCATGCCTTGCGCATTGACTGCGGCTTCGTAGCGTTGCGCGGAGAATTTTCCGTTTTCCTGAAATTCCGGGTTCGTGGCGATCAGTTGAGCCAACTCGGCATCGGCCACCATGAAACGGTTACTTCTGATCTGCTGTGCCAGCAAATGACGTCGAACCAGTGAATCCAGTGTCATGCGCTGCATCTCGGGTGATTCGAACAATGCCGGATCGACCTTTCCGCCAAACTGCGTACGTAGCCTTTCCTGTTGCTGGGTCAGGGCTGCGCGCAATTCCTGGCGGGATATCCGTTCGCCCCCAACGACAGCCAACTCCACACTAGAGTCGGCTTTGTGCATGTAGGATTCGACGCCCCAAAAAGCGAAGGGCAAGGTAATCAGGACGAGAAACAGTTGGACGATTCTTTTGTTGTTGCGGACAGTATCGAACATGCGCTGGAATCCTGAATATGACAAAGGCGAACGAAGGTTCGCCTTTGTCTTGAGTGGTGGGTGCTGACGGGCTCGAACCGCCGACATCCTGCGTGTAAGGCAGACGCTCTACCAACTGAGCTAAGCACCCTGGAAGAAAGCTCGCCGCTCTTGCTTGACAGCGGCGAATTCTATCATCAGTGCGGCAAGACCGCGGGGGGCACGCCCTCGGTTACGACAGCCGGCAGGGTCGCGGCAACAGCCAGATCGGGCAAGGCTTCCGGCTTGCGTTCCAGGGCCAACTCGAGTACCTGGTCGATCCACCTGACCGGCTGGATTTCGATCCGATTCTTGATCGTCTCCGGAATCTCGGCGAGATCCTTGAGGTTCTCTTGCGGGATCATCGCCAGGCGAATCCCGCCACGCACCGCGGCCAGGAGCTTCTCCTTGAGTCCGCCGATCGGCAATACTTCACCGCGCAGGGTAATCTCGCCCGTCATGGCCACATCGGCACGCACCGGAATTCCGGTCAGCACGGAAACCAGCGCCGTGCAAATCGCGATCCCGGCGCTGGGGCCATCTTTCGGCGTTGCCCCTTCCGGGAAGTGGATGTGGATATCGCTCTTCTCGAAAATTTCATCGGTGATGCCCAAGCGACGCGCGCGACTGCGAACCACCGAGCGGGCCGCTTCCACCGATTCCTTCATGACATCGCCAATCTGCCCGGTGCGAATGATGTTGCCTTTCCCCGGCATCACGGTCGCCTCGACCGTCAGCAACTCGCCGCCCACTTCGGTCCATGCCAGTCCGGAAACCTGGCCCACCTGATTTTCTTTCTCGGCCATGCCGAAACTGTAACGCCGAACTCCAAGATATTTATCTATGTTATTGGCATTGACCACGATCTTGTTTTTCCGTGGACGCAGCACCAACGCCTTGACCACCTTGCGGCAAATTTTAGAAATCTCGCGCTCGAGTGCCCGCACTCCGGCTTCGCGCGTGTAATAGCGAACGATGTCGCGCAAGGCATCTTCCGTCACCGCAAGCTCGGTCGACTTGATACCGTTATTTTTCATCTGCTTCGCCAGCAGATAGCGCTGGGCAATACTCACCTTTTCGTCTTCCGTATAGCCTGCGAGCCGAATCACCTCCATCCGGTCAAGCAGGGCATGCGGGATGTTCAGCGTATTGGCCGTCGCGACGAACATGACGTCGGACAGGTCGAAGTCGACCTCGACGTAGTGATCCTGGAAAGTATGGTTCTGCTCCGGATCCAGTACCTCGAGCAGCGCAGACGAAGGATCGCCGCGGAAGTCCTGCCCCATCTTGTCGACCTCGTCGAGCAGGAAGAGCGGGTTTTTGACCCCGATCTTGGTCATGCTTTGCAGAATCTTCCCTGGCATCGAACCGATATAGGTCCGGCGATGGCCGCGAATCTCGGCCTCGTCGCGCACGCCACCCAGGGCCATGCGGACGAACTTGCGATTGGTCGACTTGGCAATCGACTGTCCAAGCGACGTCTTGCCCACGCCCGGGGGGCCAACCAGACAGAGAATCGGCGCCTTGACCTTGTCCACCCGCTGCTGCACGGCGAGATACTCGACGATGCGTTCCTTGACCTTCTCCAGTCCGTAGTGATCCTTGTCGAGAGTCTTCTGCGCCAGTGCGAGATCCTTGCTGACGCGGGATTTCTTGCGCCACGGCAGGCCAACCAGGGTCTCTATGTAATTGCGCACCACGGAAGCTTCCGCCGACATGGGCGACATCAGCTTCAATTTCTTCATCTCGGAGCTGGCCTTGGTCAGCGCCTCCTTGCTCATTCCGGCCGCCTTGATCTTCTTTTCCAGCTCCTCGATGTCGGCGCCTTCGTCACCCTCACCGAGTTCTTTCTGGATCGCCTTGACCTGTTCGTTGAGGTAGTACTCGCGCTGGCTTTTTTCCATCTGCCGCTTGACCCGACCACGGATGCGCTTTTCGACCTGAAGGATGTCGAGCTCGGACTCAAGCTGACCGAGCAGTTTTTCCAGTCGTTCCGTGACGCCAATGATTTCGAGAATTTCCTGCTTCTGCTCGAGCTTCAGCGGCAAATGGGCGGCAATGGTATCCGCCAGGCGCCCGCCCTCTTCAATCCCGGCGAGAGAGGTCAGCACTTCCGGAGGGATTTTTTTGTTGAGCTTCACATACTGGTCGAACTGGGCCAGCACCGTGCGGCGCAACGCCTCGATTTCATGGTCGCCATCGGTTTCGACAAGCAACGGCTGGGTATCGGCAACGAAGAGTTCGCCCCGATCCTCTACGCGCACCACCCGCGCCCGCTCGATGCCTTCGACCAGCACCTTGACCGTGCCATCGGGCAATTTCAACATCTGCAGAATATTGGCCAGGCAGCCGATCTCATACATGTCGTCCGGGCCGGGCTCATCCTTGGCGGCAAACTTCTGCGCCACGAGCAAAATGCCCTGCCCCGCTTCCATTGCCGTCTCCAGCGCCTTGATCGACTTGGGGCGACCGACGAACAACGGAATCACCATGTGCGGGAAAACCACGACATCGCGCAATGGCAGCAAGGGAAGACCTTGTTTTTCTACTGGGGAATTTTCTGGATCAGACATCATCGTGCCCTCTGAATTTAATGTTCACGCGCCCCACATTGGGACAACATGACTGGAATTCAAGGCGCCCGGAACCGTGACCGAGCCGGGAGCCCTGGGCTCTTGATCAATTGGCGCCCGAGACTTTGGGCTGGTCAGCGTAAATCATCAGTGGCTGGGCGCCGGATTCGATGCTATTTTCATCGATCACCACCTTGCTCACATTTTCCAGGGTCGGCAACTCGTACATGGTATCGAGCAGCACGTTCTCCAGTATCGAACGCAAACCACGCGCCCCGGTCTTGCGCTTCAGCGCCTTGCGGGCAATCGCCTGCAACGCCGACGGGCGTATCTCAAGGTCGACGCCTTCCATGGCAAACAGCTTCTGGTATTGCTTGACCAAGGCATTCTTCGGCTCGATGAGGATTGTGACCAGGGCAGCTTCGTCGAGTTCCTGCAGGGTCGCCAAAACCGGAAGACGGCCGATCAGTTCTGGAATCAGCCCGAACTTGATCAAATCCTCCGGCTCCACCTGTTTCAGCACCTCGCTCACATTCCCCGCATCACGACTTTTCACTTCGGCGCCAAAACCGATGCCACCTTTCTCCGAGCGGCCACGAATGACCTTGTCCAACCCATCGAAAGCACCGCCGCAGAAAAACAGGATATTCGTGGTATCGACCTGGATGAAGTCCTGGTTGGGATGCTTGCGCCCGCCTTGCGGCGGAATGCTGGCCACCGTTCCTTCGATCAATTTCAGCAAGGCCTGCTGCACGCCCTCGCCAGAAACGTCGCGGGTGATCGACGGATTGTCGGCCTTGCGTGAAATCTTGTCGATTTCATCGATGTAGATGATCCCTTGCTGGGCCTTCTCGACCTCATAGTCACAATTCTGCAGCAGTTTCTGGATGATGTTCTCGACATCCTCGCCGACATAGCCCGCCTCGGTCAGGGTCGTTGCGTCAGCCATCACGAAGGGCACATTCAACATCCGCGCCAGGGTTTGGGCCAACAGGGTCTTGCCCGATCCGGTCGGGCCGATCAGCAAAATATTGCTCTTTGCCAGTTCGACGCCATCGCTGCCTTTTTCCTTGTGACGGATGCGCTTGTAGTGGTTATAGACGGCAACCGCGAGAATTTTCTTGGCCGATTCCTGCCCGATCACATATTGATCGAGCATCTCCCTAATTTCCTTCGGTGTCGGCAGCCCCCCGCCTTCCTTGCCGGTTTCCTCGCCAGCCATCTCGTCGCGGACGATGTCGTTGCAAAGATCGATGCATTCGTCGCAGATAAAGACCGAGGGGCCGGCAATCAGCTTCTTGACCTCATGCTGGCTCTTGCCACAAAAGGAGCAATACAGCAGCTTGTCACCGTTTCCTGTTTTCTTTTCCACGATCTTCGTCTCCGTTTGAAGAGGGCATCAAGCCACGGCCACTTCGGCGCGACTCTGCAATACCTTGTCGACCAACCCGTAGTCCACAGCAGCCTCTGCCGACAGAAAATTATCGCGATCCGTATCGCGCTCGATCCGCTCCAGCGGCTGGCCGGTGTGCTGTGCCAGCATGGAGTTCAACTTCTGCTTGAGAAACAGGATTTCCCGGGCATGAATCTCGATATCCGAAGCCTGCCCCTGAAACCCACCCAGCGGCTGGTGAATCATCACCCGCGAATTGGGCAGGCAGTAGCGCTTGCCCTTGGCTCCGGCAGTCAGCAAAAAAGCCCCCATGCTGGCCGCCTGGCCAATGCACAAGGTCGAGACGTCCGGCTTGATGAACTGCATGGTGTCGTAGATCGCCATGCCGGCGGAAACCGAACCGCCGGGCGAGTTGATATAGAGAAAAATATCCTTGTCCGGATTTTCCGATTCGAGGAACAGCAACTGCGCAACGATCAGGTTGGCGGTTGCATCGGTAACCGGCCCGACCAGAAAAACCACCCGTTCGCGCAGCAGGCGCGAATAGATGTCATACGCCCGTTCGCCCCGGCCGCTGGTCTCGATCACCATCGGCACCAGACCCAGGGCGCTCGGCTCCATGACGCTACCGTTGTTTTGCCAATTGCTCATCGAACCCTCGCTTTAAATTACGCTGCACCACTCATCAGATCTTCGAATGCCACGGACTTCTCCGTAACCGCGGCCCTGGCCAGCACCCATTCGACCACATTGTTCTCCAGCGTCAGCGCTTCGGCCTCGGCCAGGCGCTGCGGCTGCGAGTAATACCAGCGCACGACCTCCTTCGGGTCTTCAAAGGTTTCGGCAAACTCGTCGATCGTGGCACGCACCTGCTCGGGCTTGACGTGCAGCTCCTGCGTCTTCACCAGTTCGGCAAGGATCAGCCCCAGGGTCACGCGGCGGGTTGCCTGCTCGGCGAACCAGGACGGATCGATCGGTACGTTTTTCCCGGCCATGCCGCGCGCTTCCATGTCGTGACGGGTAGCTTCCGCCATCTGCTGGGATTCTGCCTCGACCAATGCCTTGGGCACTTCGATCGGGTGAGCCTTGACCAGAAGATCCATGACTTGCTGCTTGACCTTCGCCCGCAGGCGTTTCTTCACCTCGCGCTCGAGATTGGCCCGCACTTCGGCGTGCATTTTCTCCACGTCGCCATCCGCCACGCCGAGCGAGCGAGCGAAATCGGCATCGATTTCCGGCAGGCGCGGCGTCTCGACCTTTTTGACCAGCACGTCGAACTGCACGGTCTTGCCCGCCAGTTCCGCAGCCTGATAGTCTGCGGGAAAGGTGACATCGAATGTCTTGCGTTCGGTAGCCTTGAGGCCCTCTAGCGCGGCATCGAAATCCGGCAGCATCATGCCCCCCCCCACCACCACGGTGTAATCGTCGGCCTTGCCGCCCGGGAACTCCTCGCCATCCCTGCGACCAACGAAATCGATGATCACCCGGTCTTCCTTCTGCGCCGGACGATCAGACTCGACGTAGCTGACACGCTGCTTGCGCAACACTTCCAGCGTCTTCGCCACTTCGGCATCGGTCACCGTCAGCACCGGCTTTTCGATGCCTTGCCCGGCAACATCCGCCGAGGCAATTTCAGGGTAGATCTCGAATACGGCGCTGAAACCGAGCGCGCCTTCAGCGGCGTCGGCCTTGGGCTCGACTTGCGGATAACCGGCCACGCGCAAGCCCTGCTCACGCACCTGCTCGTTGAAAACCCGTTCCACGGCGCTGCCGATGGCCTCGGAACGCGCCTGATCGCCATATTGCTGCTCGACGATTTTCATCGGCACCTTGCCAGGCCGGAACCCAGGCATCTTGACCGTGCGCGCGAGCCTTTTCAAACGCCCGCCCACATCTTTTTCGACATCGGCAAGATTCACCACGATATCGATCCGTCGTTCCAGCGAGCTTTGCACTATCGATTGCGTATCCGTCATTTTCTATCCGTCAAAGTAAAGAATTCATGAACATCGTGATCGTTTTTCTCTGGTGCCCAGGAAGGGACTCGAACCCCCACGCCTCGCGGCGCCAGAACCTAAATCTGGTGCGTCTACCAATTCCGCCACCTGGGCACAGGTGCCTTGCCGTTACCTGCCACCGTTGTGTTGCATTACACGACACGACAAGACAAAACGATACGACATGGAAGGGCGATTTTACCTGCTTTCCCCGCTTCTTACCTGCCTGCGACCCACCTGCGGAAAGCCCTGCCCACCACGGCAATCATGCGGGGCGACGGGCTCGCCGTGTCACCAGCGCCGACTTTTCGAGCGACTCGAGGAGCGGAGTGTCGTCCCGGTAACGGGCTATCCGGATGTTTGGCGAGCGAAATCCGTGCCATTATCTCCGGCATCCCATAACGCCCGAGAAAATCGACCAATGACCGACCACCCGATTCGCCGCTGCCCCATGTGCAAGGGCACGAACCGGTACTTACCCGCCCAGCGCACCCGGTTGGCCTGATGACCCCCGACGATTACTGCCGGCAGCGCGTTGCGGCCACCGGCTCCTCGCTCTACTACAGTGTCCTCTTTATCGAACCGGAACAGCGGCAGGCAATCACCGCCCTCCATGCCCTTCGCCGCGAGTTCGAGGACACCCTCAACGCAACTTCCGATCCGCATCTGGCGCGCACCAAACTGGCCTGGTGGCGCGGTGAAGTCGCCGCACTCTATGCCGGCCAGCCCAGTCACCCGGCAACCCAGGCACTGGCCCACGCCATCCTCCGCTTCCCGCTGCCTCGGGAACAGATGCTGGAACTCATCGACGGGATGGAAATGAACATCGACACGCGGAGTTATCCCGATTTCCGCGCCTTGCGCCTCTACTGCTATCGCGCCGGCAGCATCGTCAGCCTGCTCAGCGCCGAAATTCTCGGCTACCGTGACCGCCATACGCTCAAATATGCGCACGAACTGGGGCTGGCATTTGAACTCACCCGCATCATCCGCGATGTCGGCAAAGATGTCCGGCATGGCCGCATCTACCTGCCCCAGGAAGAACTTGCGCAGTTCGGTGTCGATCCAGCCGAACTCCGTCAGGCAAGCCACACGGACAATTTCCGCCGCCTGATGGAATTCCAGATCGCGCGTGCCGAGGCAACCTACGCGCAGGCACTGGCCAGGCTGCCGGGGGACGACCGCAAGTCCCAGCGTGCCGGACTCGTTCTGGCGGCCATCGATCGTGCTTTGTTGAAGGAAATCGCCCGCGATGACTGTCAGGTCCTGCACCAGCGCATCGATCTCACCCCGTTACGCAAATTCTGGCTGACCAGCAAGACCTGGATCGGCACCTGAGTGCCGCTACCCGCTAGTCCCGCACTACCCGGCCAGCCGCCCGCCCGCCAAGCGCAGCGTCCGCCCGCAGCGCCGGGCGAGCTGATCGTCATGGGTGACCAGAATCAGCGTGGTGCCGGCCTCGCGGTTCAGGGCGAACATCAGCTCGATGATCTGCGCCCCGGTCTCGGCATCGAGATTGCCGGTCGGCTCGTCGGCCAGCAACAGCCGGGGGCGGACGGCGAAGGCGCGCGCCAGGGCCACGCGCTGCTGCTCGCCGCCGGAAAGATGCTTGGGATAATGGCCGAGGCGGGCCGCCAGGCCGACCCGCTCGAGCATGGCTCCGGCCACGACAGGCGCGTCGGTTCGCCCGGCCAGTTCCAGCGGCAGCATGACGTTCTCCAGCGCGGTCAGGGCCGGCAGCAACTGGAAGGACTGGAAGACGAATCCCAGCACCCGGCCGCGCAAGGCAGCGCGCCGGTCTTCGTCGAGCGTCGCCAGGTCTTCTCCCACCAGCCGTACCGTCCCCGCCGTTGGCAGATCAAGGCCGGCCATCAGCCCGAGCAGGGTCGACTTGCCCGAGCCGGAGGCGCCGACGATGGCCACCGCCTCGCCCTCGCCCACGGCAAACGTGATCTCGTGCAGAATCGGCAGCCAGCCCGTTCCGCTGGGCACGGTCTTGCTCAAGGCCCTCGCTTCGATCACCGGATTCGCCATGTCTTTCCTGTTCAAACGACTTTCCATTGTTCTGCTCTGTTGGTTTGCGCCGAGCGCGCATGCTACACCGCCGACCCTGCTCGTCTTCGGCGATAGCCTCTCGGCGGGCTACGGCATCGCGCGCGAACAAAGCTGGCCGGTGTTGCTCGAACGCCGCCTGCACGAGGAAGGCAAGGCCCTCACCATGGCCAATGCGAGCATCAGCGGCGAGACCACCGCCGGTGGCCGGGCGCGTTTCGAACGCGTCCTGCGGCAAACGAAGCCGGCGATCGTCATTCTTGCCCTGGGCGCCAATGACGGTTTGCGCGGCCTGCCCCTGGCCGCGATGCGCGACAACCTCGCCACCATGATCGGCCAGGCCAAACGGCAGCGGGCAAAAATCCTGCTGGTCGGCATGCGCCTGCCGCCCAACTACGGGGAGCAGTACACCCGGGAATTCACCGCCAGCTTCCGCATCCTGGCACGGCGCGAGAAGGTTGCCCTGTTGCCTTTCCTGCTCGAGCCGATCGCGCTCGATGCGAACGCCTTTCAGGCCGATGGCCTGCACCCGACGGCCGAGGCCCAGCCACGGCTGATGCAGCACATGCTGGATGCCTTGTCGCCATTGCTGCGTTGAAGCCGCGCAGGGCATGCGTATCCGACAATCACCGTGCCGCCAGCGCCGACTTTTTACGCCGCTTTCTTAGCCACCGGTTTCCGGCAAGCGCCACGCGATCCGCCGGGTCGCGCATAACCGCTGAACGACCAGCGGGCGTGGTGTCGCCACCTCGCCCTGCTCGAAGGCAACGATGTTCAGGTGCTGCCGCACTACCTCCAGCAGCTCGCCGGAATGCAGCAGAAAGGCCGGATTGGAAGGCTTGCCAAACCGTTCATTGCCGACCATGAAGGTTTCGTAAATCAGCACCCCGTTACTATCCAGCGCGCTGAGGATCAATGGCAGCAAGGGTCGGTAGAGGTAGTTGGTGACCACGATGGCATCGAATGCACAGCCGTGATACGGCCAGGGCCCGCCCTCCAGGTCGGCCACGCGGGTGCGCACCTGCGGCCGGGCACGGGAAAGCTCGGCCAGGGCCACGGCATCGCGGTCGACCGCCTCCACTACATGACCGAGATCAGCCAGCCAGCACGCATGGCGGCCGCTGCCACAGGCCAGGTCGAGCACTCGCCCGCCCGGCTCGATCAGTCCGGCAAAACGCACCACCCAGGGTGATGGCGCTGCACTCGTCTCATTCCCTTTGCCCTTGCCGGGGCTCAGGTCAGGTATCATTTTCACCATACGACTCAGGTGCCCTCTTTCTCTCCAGCCCATGACGACGCTTCCTACTACCGACAACCCGTGGCATGAACGCCTGACGGAAACCGAACTGGCCTACAGCCGTTTCGTGCCGCGCCAGTTCCTGCAACTGCTGGGCGTGGAAGACATTCGCAAAGTACAGATCAGCCAGCAGGTCGAATGCGAAATGACCATCATGTTCGCCGACATTCGCGGGTTCACCGCCCTGGCCGAAACCATCAGCCCCCAGGAAGTCTTCAACTTCCTCAACGCCTATCTCGATCAGATGGAACCGGTGATCGCCGCCCACGGCGGCCTCATCGACAAGTATATCGGCGATGCCATCATGGCGCTGTTCCCGAGCGGACCGGACGATGCCCTGCGCTGCAGCCTGGCGATGCTGGCCAAGCTCGATGAATATAACATCGGCCGGGAACGCGCCGGATATGCACCGGTTCGCATCGGCATCGGCATCAACAGCGGGATCGTCACCCTCGGCACCATCGGCGGGCACGACCGCATGGACGGCACGGTGATCGGCGATGCCGTCAATCTCGCTGCGCGGCTCGAACGCCTGACGAAGTTCTATGAAATCCCCATCCTGACCAGCGAACACACCCTGGAGCGGCTGTCAGAGCCGGATTCCTGGCGGGTACGTTTCGTCGACCGGGCTCGCGTTCGCGGCAAACAGAACCATCAACCGGTATTCGAGATTTTCGACGCCGATCCGCCCGGAATCAGGGAATCCAAACAGAAAAACCTCGAACTTTTCGAGATGGCACTGGCGCACTACCATCTTGGCGATCTGGCCGGCGCCCGCGAGCGGCTTAACGTGTGTCATGAACGGATGCCTGGCGACAAACCAACGCGCATGTATCTCGAATACTGCAACGCACCGTCCAGCGGCAACGCCAGGATCGAACTGACGGAGCCCTGGCGCCTGGAATTCGCCACCGGGGACAAGGTCGTCGACGCCGAACATCAAACCATGCTCTCCGGCCTCAATGCGCTCGCCCGCGCGGTCTATCTCGGCTCCTCCAACCTGATCCCACTGCTGCTGCCCAAAATCATCTCGGCCGCCGAACGCAATTTCGCCGCCGAAGAAACGCTCATGCGAGCCAACCAATATGCGTTCAGCGAACTTCATCTGCGTCAACATCGCCATTTCCTTGCCACACTGAGTGCCCTTGAGCAGGAACTCACGATCGGCAGCGACGATCCCATTCTGACCACCTTCCATATCCGGCAAAGGCTCATCGACTGGCTGATCGATCACATCCTGACCGCCGATCGCCACCTGACCTATCGACACACCCTCTGAGCGGGTGCGTCGAAGCAGCCCGGGACAACCAGCCCTACGCATGGACAATGAAAAACATTATCTGAGCACCCTGTTCGAACCAGCCACGGTAGCCATCATCGGCGCCTCGGAAACATCTGGCTCGATCGGCAGCACGCTGGTGCGCAATTTGCTCGATGCCGATTTTGCCGGCACGCTGTATTGCGTCAACCCGAAACACAAAACCGTGTTCGGCCGCGAATGCCATGCCTCGGTCGAGGCCATCCCGCAACGACTCGATCTGGCGGTGATCTGCACTCCGGCCGCCACCGTACCCGCGATCGTCGAAAGCTGTGGCCGCGCCGGCTGCCGTCATGTCATGGTCATTTCCGGCGGGTTTGCCGAGAGCGGACCGCGGGGCGCCACACTCGAACGCACCCTGCTGGAAAGCGCGCGGCGTCACGGGGTTCGTGTCGTTGGCCCGAATTGCCTGGGCTTTCTGCGCCCATCCAGCCACATCGATCTTTCCTTTGCCCATGGCGGCGCAATTCCCGGCAGCATCGGCCTGATCTCCCAATCGGGCGCCTTGTGCACCGCCATTCTCGATTGGGCACGGCCCAACGGCGTTGGCTTCTCCACGGTGATCTCGCTGGGCGCAGAAACCGATATCGACTTCGGCGAGGCGCTCGATTTCATGGTCGCCGACACCCATACCGAAAGCATTTTTCTCTACATCGAGGGCATCCGCAATGCCCGCCGCTTCATGAGCGCGCTGCGTGCCGCGGCACGCTGCAAGCCGGTATTGCTGATCAAGGTCGGCCGCCACCCGGCCGGCGAACAGGCCATCCGCTCGCATACCGGCGCGCTGATCGGCGCCGACGACGTGTTCGATGCCGCGCTACGCCGGGCCGGGGTGGTGCGCCTGGCCAACGTCGACCAGATGTATGCCGCCGCCTCGGCCCTGTTCGCCCATTTCGAGCCGCGCGGCCAGCGGCTGGCGATCATTACCAATGGCGGCGGACCGGGCGCCATGGCCGCCGATCATGCCGCGGACATCGGCATCCCGCTGGCCACGCTCGAATCCGTGCTGACACCCCGGCTGAAGGCCGGTTCGCCGTCCGACGGAGTGCCGGCCAATCCGCTCGATCTGCTCGGCGATGCCGACCATCGGCGTTATGCCGCGGCACTCAAGGCCTGTCTGGCCGACGATGCCGTGGATGGGGCATTGACCATTTTTGCGCCGCAGGCACTGAGTGATCCGACCCAGACCGCGCGCGCCGTCATCGAAGCGGCTCACAATTCGCGAAAACCACTGGTCACCTGCTGGATGGGTGAGGAACAGGTCGGCGAGGCCCGCCGGCTGTTCAAGGGCGCCGGCATTCCCACTTTCCGCACACCTGAACCGGCGGTCGATCTGTTCGCCCAGATTTCCAGCTATTACCTCAACCGCCAGCTCTTGTTGCAGGCGCCGCCGGCGCTTTCGGAAGAAATGCCGCCGCGCGTCGAATCGGCCCGCCTGGTGATCGAGACGGCGCTGCTGGAAGGACGCAAGACCTTGAGCGAGATGGAATCGAAATCGGTGCTGGCCGCCTTTCAGATTCCGATCGCCCAGACCGTGGTGGCCCACTCCGCCAGCGAAGCCATGGTGCTCGCCGAACAGATCGGCCTGCCGGTGGTGATGAAGATCGACTCGCCGCAGATCGTGCACAAGAGCGATGCCGGCGGCATTCGGCTGAATCTCAATAGCCTGGCGGCGGTGCGCGATGCCTGGAACGACATCCAGGCCGCCGTCAAGCAAAACTGCCCGGCGGCGACGATCAACGGGATTGCCATCGAGCCGATGATCCAGAAAACGCATGGCCGCGAACTCAAGGTCGGCATGCTGCAGGACAAGATCTTCGGTCCGACCATTCTCTTCGCCGCCGGCGGCGATGCCGGTCACGCCAATCCTGCCCATGGCCGGCATGAGCAACGCGACCGCGCCGTGGCCCTGCCCCCCCTCAACCGGGTGCTGATTCAGGACATGCTGGCACGGGCCGAAGTCAGCGCCCGGCTGGGCGAATTCCGCCACATGCCGCCGGTCAGCCAGGCGGCGCTGGAGGCGGTCCTGCTGCGCATCTCGGCGCTGGTCTGCGAACTGCCATGGATCAGAAAGCTCGACATCAATCCGCTGATTGTCGACGAACACGGCGCCGTCGCCGTCGATGCCAGCATCGTCATCGACCATCTGCCGCCGGGAGCCGGCCGCTATGACCACATGGCGATCCATCCGTATCCCTCGCACCTGAAAAGCGAGTTCGTCACGGCCGATGGCCTGCGCATCGCCCTGCGCCCGATCAAGCCGGAAGATGCCGCGCTGGAGCAGGAATTCTTCCACTGCCTCTCGCCCGAGGCACGTTACCTGCGTTTCATGAACACCCTGCGCGAGATCTCGCCGGCGCAACTGGCCAGGCTCACCCAGATCGACTACGACCGCGAGATGGCCTTCGTCGCCATGCTTGAAGAGGACGGCAAGGAAAAGGAAATCGGCGTCTGCCGCTATGCGATGAACCCGGATGGCGAATCCTGCGAATTCGCCATCGTCGTCGCCGACGAATGGCAGGGACGGGGCCTCGCCCGCCGGTTGATGGCGGCGCTGATCGAGGCCGCACGCCAGCGTGGTTTCAAGGCGATGACCGGAGATTTCCTGGCGGAAAATACCCGCATGCTCAAGTTCGTCGCCAAACTCGGCTTCGTCCTCTCGCCCCATGCCGACGATCCCGGCCTCAAGCATGGCGTGCTGCCCCTCAACTGAAAGTGGCATGAGTAAAAGAGTTCCCGTAGGCGACCCACCATGAATTCATCGAGCGACGATAACCGCTGCCCGTGGTGCTTAGGCGACGATTTGTATATCGCCTATCACGACACGGAATGGGGCGTCCCCTGTCATGACGAACGCACGCTGTTCGAATTTCTGATTCTTGAGGGCGCCCAGGCCGGGCTGTCGTGGATCACCATCCTGAGGAAGCGCGAAAACTACCGCCGCGCCTTCGCCGGCTTCGATGCGGGAAAGATCGCCCGCTACGGCGAAAATGACGTGGCGCGGCTGCTCGGCGATGCCGGCATCGTGCGCAACAAGCTCAAGATCGCTGCCGCCATCGACAACGCCCGTGCCACCCTGGCGCTTTACGAGGCCGGCAGCAGTCTGGACAGACTATTCTGGCAATTCGTCGATGGCCGGCCGGTCATCAACCGCTGGCAGCGGCCTGACGAAGTACCGGTCTCCACACCAACCGCTGCAGCGCTATCGAAAGAACTCAAGCGGCGCGGCTTCCGCTTCGTCGGCCCGGTGGTAATCTATTCGCACATGCAGGCGACCGGCATGGTGAACGACCATCTCGTCCGCTGCCCGCGCCACGCCGCTCTATCCTGAGACGGCGGCCGCAACCCTCGCCTTCGATCAAGCCGTTGCGCCACGCCTGCGCGAAGCCGCCTGTTCGAGCCGCTGTTTTTCGGCGAGAACCTTGTTTGCATAGGTCTGTTCCTCGTCACTCATCGCTCCACCGTACTGCTGCAGGCCGGCAATCAGACCGCCGCGCTGACGAATCGCCTCTTCCAGAACCAGGGTTCCCATCCGGACATTGAGCACCGGGTCGAAAAAAGGCGACTTTCCGGCGCCCTCCGACCCTTTGGGCACTTTGTCCTGGTGAAAGCGGGGAATGATCTGCATCAGTCCCTGCGCACCCATCGAACTCTCGGCAAAAGGATTGAAACCGGACTCGATGCCAATCACGGCGACGACCAGCAGCGGATCGACATGCCGTTCGCGCCCGAACGATTGAGCGGTCGCAAAAATCGGCACCAGCACCTCGGCCGAAACCCGGTAACGCTGGGCAACGGAGTCGAGGGCAGCCTGCATGCGGGGGGGCAGGGTTTCCCGCGCCGGTTCATCCATTTTGAGATCGGCGGCTTCGGTTGGCGGGAAAAGTCGTGGCAGGACTGGCTGCAACATTCCGGTAGCCAGGACGCGCTCGCCCAGCATGCCGACCAAGGCCACGGCACACAACAGTCCAACTACCGCCAGGATCATGCGCAAAACTTTATGGATTTCAGTACAGATGTGCGGCGTCAGGCACGACATCAGGACACGCGTGGCTGTTATAGGCATGTGTACTCCTTCGAGATCGAAAACTTCTGTCGGTTACTTCAGGCGCCAGCCAACCTCCGCAAAGCGGGCCAGAGGCAGGGGATAGACATGGGGCGCTAACACCACCCCATCGATGTTGCATTGCAACAATTCGCATTATAACAAGCCACTACGACTTGTCAATCGATTTATTGCAACGCACAAAAAAGGCCCGGCAGCAGCCGATCAGCCTTTACCGAACAGAATCTGCCCGTCGCGCAAATCGACCCGGACATGGTCTTTCGGCCCGAAGCGGCCTTCGAGAATCTGCCTGGCCAGCGGATTCTCGATGCGTTCCTGGATCGCCCGCTTGAGCGGCCGCGCACCGAACACCGGATCGAAGCCGGCCTCGGCGACCATGGCCAGGGCCGCATCGGATACCTCCAGCGTCATCTCCATCCGCGTCAAACGCTTACTCAGGTACTGCAACTGGATCCGCGCGATGCCCGCGATCTGCTTCTGATCGAGAGCGTGGAAGACCACGATCTCGTCGATGCGGTTGATGAACTCGGGACGGAAATGCGTCTTCACCTCGCCCATCACCGCCAGCTTGATCACCTGATAATCATCGCCCGCCATCTGCTGGATCATCTGGCTGCCGAGATTCGAGGTCATGACGATGACGGTGTTCTTGAAATCCACCGTCCGCCCCTGGCCATCGGTCATGCGACCGTCGTCGAGCACCTGCAGCAGCACGTTGAAGACGTCCGGGTGCGCCTTCTCCACCTCGTCGAAAAGGATCACGCTGTAGGGCTTGCGCCGCACCTGCTCGGTCAGATGGCCACCTTCCTCGTAGCCGACATAGCCGGGCGGCGCGCCGATCAGACGGGCGACCGAATGCTTCTCCATGAACTCGCTCATGTCGATGCGGATCAGGTGATCCTGCGCATCGAACAGGAACTCGGCCAGCGCCTTGCACAGTTCTGTCTTGCCGACGCCGGTCGGGCCGAGGAAGAGGAAGGAGCCATAGGGCCGGGACTCTTCCGACAGTCCGGCGCGCGAACGACGGATGGCGTCGGCCACCAGACGCACGGCCTCGTCCTGGCCGACCACGCGCCGGTGCAGGTGGTCTTCCATCTTCAGCAGCTTTTCGCGTTCGCCCTGCATCATCTTGCTGACCGGGATGCCGGTCGCCCGCGACACCACCTCGGCGATTTCCTCGGCACCGACCTGAGTGCGCAGCAGCTTGTTCTTCGCGCCTTCCGCCGTGCCGCCAGCGCCAGCGCTTTGCGTCCCTTCGGGAACTTTCTCCGCCGCCTTCAATTGCGCCTCCAGTTGCGGCAGCTTGCCGTACTGCAACTCGGCCAGCTTGTCGTACTGGCCCTTGCGCTGGTACTCGGCCATCTCCACGCGAACCTTCTCGATCTCTTCCTTGATGTGGGTCGCGCCCTGCACCTTGGCCTTTTCGGCTTTCCAGATTTCTTCCAGATCGTTGTATTCGCGCTCGAGCTTGCCGATCTCCTCCTCGATCAGTTTGAACCGCTTCTTCGACGCCTCGTCCTTCTCTTTCTTCACCGCCTCGCGCTCGATCTTGAGCTGGATCAGACGGCGCTCGAGCTTGTCCATCACCTCCGGCTTGGAATCGATCTCCATCTTGATGCGCGAAGCCGCCTCGTCGATCAGATCGATCGCCTTGTCCGGCAGGAAGCGGTCGGTAATGTAGCGATGAGAAAGCTCGGCGGCAGCGACGAGGGCCGGATCGGTGATGTCGACGCCGTGGTGCAGTTCGTACTTCTCCCGCAGGCCACGCAGGATGGCGATGGTCGCCTCGACATCCGGCTCATCGACCATCACCTTCTGGAAGCGGCGCTCCAGCGCGGCATCCTTCTCGATGTACTTGCGATACTCGTCCAGCGTGGTGGCGCCGATGCAGTGCAGCTCGCCGCGCGCCAGCGCGGGCTTCAACATGTTGCCGGCATCCATCGCGCCTTCGGCCTTGCCGGCGCCGACCATGGTGTGCAGTTCGTCGATGAACAGGATGATGCGCCCCTCATCCTCCGACACTTCCTTGAGTACCGCTTTCAAACGCTCCTCGAATTCGCCGCGATACTTGGCCCCGGCCAAGAGCCCGGCCATGTCGAGCACCAGCACGCGCTTTTCCTTCAGTGTCTCCGGTACCTCGCCATTGACGATGCGCTGCGCCAGACCCTCGACGATCGCTGTCTTGCCGACGCCCGGCTCGCCGATCAGCACCGGATTGTTCTTCGTTCGCCGCTGCAGGATCTGGATCGCGCGGCGGATCTCGTCGTCACGCCCGATCACCGGATCGAGCTTGCCCTGCCGCGCCCGCTCGGTTAGATCCAGGGTGTATTTCTTGAGCGCCTCGCGGCTGCCCTCGGCTTCCTGAGAATTCACGTTTTGTCCTCCACGCAGGGCGGCGATGGCCGCTTCCAGCGATTTACGGCTGGCGCCGGCTTCCTTGAACAGCCGCCCGGCTTCGCCCTTGTCTGCGCACAGGGCGAGCAAAAACATCTCCGAGGCGATGAACTGGTCGTCTGCCTTTTGCGCTTCCTTGTCGGTGAGATTGAGCAGGTTGCCGAGGTCGCGGCCAATGCTGACTTCGCCGCCGTGCCCCTCGACCCTGGGCAGCCGTTCGAGCGCCTTTTTCAGTGCCGCTTTCAGGCCGCCGACATTGACTCCGGCGCGCGCCAGCAGCGAAGCCGCGCTCCCGTCCTCCTGCTCGAGCAACGCCAGCAGCAGATGTTGCGGCTCGATGAACTGCTGGTCGTTGCCGACCGCCAGGCTCTGCGCGTCGGCCAGCGCCTGCTGGAACTTGGTGGTGAATTTGTCGATACGCATGAAATGGATTCCTTCTTCGAAAGATGATTACCGGCTAGCTGGGGCGATTGTGCTGTTTTTTCAAGACGCCGGGCGGGTAATATCGCGGCCATGGCCCCTTCCCCTGCATACCCGGTGGTCGACCTGCTCGTCATCGGCGGCGGCATCAATGGCGCCGGGATCGCCCGCGATGCCGCCGGACGGGGCCTGTCGGTGCTGCTCTGCGAGCAGGGCGATCCGGCCGGGGCAACCTCGTCGGCGAGCAGCAAGCTGATTCACGGCGGCCTGCGCTATCTCGAGCACGCCGACTTTCGCCTGGTGCGCGAATCGCTGCGCGAGCGCGAAATCCTGCTGCGTATCGCGCCGCACCTGTCGCGGCCGCTGCGCTTCATCCTGCCCCATGCGCCGCAGCTGCGGCCGGCCTGGTTGATTCGCCTCGGCCTTGCGCTCTATGATCGACTGGAAGGAAGCCCCAGCCTGCCGGCGAGCGAGACGGTCGACCTTTCCCGGCCGCCGTGGAGCGCCTGGCTCAAGCCGGAATACCGCAAGGGCTTCATCTACTCCGACGTGCAGACCGACGATGCCCGACTGGTGGTGCTCAACTTGCGCGATGCGGTCGAACACGGCGCCACGGTATGCGATCGCACCCGCGTCCGTGCCGCCCGCCGCGAGGGCGCACTGTGGTGCGTCACGCTGGAGGACAGCGAAAGCGGCAAACCGCATGAAGTCCGCGCCCGCGCCCTGGTGAACGCCGCCGGACCCTGGGTCGGCGCACTGCGTGAGCGGCTCGCGCATGACCCGAGGCCGGTCGGCCTGCGGTTGATCAAGGGTAGCCACATCGTGGTGCCGCGAATCGAACCCGGCGAGCACGCCTTCACCCTGCAACAGCCCGACGGCCGGGTGGTGTTCCTGCTGCCCTTCGAACGCGAATTCACCCTGATCGGCACCACCGAAATCGACCATCCCGATCCCGAACAGAAGCCGCAACCGAGCACCGCCGAGATCGACTACCTGTGCGCCGCCGCCAACCGCACTCTGCGTGTGCCGCTCAAGGCCGCTGACGTGGTCTGGTCATTCGCCGGGCTGCGGGCGCTGTTCGACGACGGGAAACACGATCCCGCCGCGATCACCCGCGACTACCACCTCGAGCTCGACGGCCGCCACAGCGAGGCGCCGCTGCTCTCCATCTTCGGCGGCAAGCTCACCACCTACCGGGCACTGGCGGAAACGGTAATGAACCGGCTCGCCCCCTGGTTGCCAACGCCGGCGCCGGCGTGGACGGCTCGCGCGCCCCTGCCCGGTGGCGATCGTCCGTTCGGCGAAGTGGTCGCCGAACTTCGCACCCGGCACCCGCACCTCGATCCCGTCTGGCTGGAACAGCTCGCCCGCCGCCATGGCAGCCGCGCGACGCGCCTCCTCGCTGGCGTGGAGCAACCCGGCGATCTGGGCGAAGACTTCGGCGGCGGCCTGTTCGAGTGCGAAGTACGTCACTTCATCGCCCACGAATGGGCGCGCGAGGCCGACGACATTCTCTGGCGGCGAAGCAAGGCCGGCCTGCACATGACCGCCGCCCAACGCCTGGCTTTCGCCCGGTGGCTGGTAGACAAGCGAAGCCCGGACGGATAATCCTTGAAACCTCGGTTGGACGCGGCTGATGGTACGTTTGGGCGGGATGGCCGGCGCGCAGCGACGACGCGGCAGGTCAAGGATGGATAAGCGGTCAACTGAGGTTTCAAGGATAATTTCCGCATGGCTCGCCGTCTCGCCAGCGCCGACTTTTTCCGAAGGGAATCATCATGACCTTCATCCTCGCCCTCGATCAAGGCACGTCCAGTTCCCGCGCCATCGTCTTCGACGCCAGCGGCCAGCCGGTCGGTCGCGCCCAGCGCGAATTCACCCAGCATTTTCCGCAGCCCGGCTGGGTCGAGCACGATGCCGGGGAAATCTGGCAGAGCCAGATCGCCGTCGCCGCCGCGGCGATCCGTGACGCCGGCCTCGTAGCGAGCGACATCGCCGCCATCGGCATCGCCAACCAGCGCGAAACCACCGTGCTCTGGGAACGCGCCAGCGGGCGGCCGCTGCAGCGTGCCATCGTCTGGCAGGACCGGCGTACCGCAGCCCTGTGCGAAGCCCTGCGCACCGCCGGCCACGAGCCGCGCTTCGTCGAGAAAACCGGACTGCGGCTCGACCCGTATTTTTCCGGCAGCAAACTCAAGTGGCTGCTCGACACCCTGCCCGGCGCTCGTGAGCGCGCCCGGCGCGGCGAGCTGGCCTTCGGCACCATCGACACCTGGCTGGCCTGGAACCTCTGTCCCGGCCTGCATGTCACCGACCCCGGCAATGCCTCGCGCACGCTGTTGTTCAACATCCACCAGGGAGTGTGGGACGACGAACTGCTCGACCTGCTCGACATCCCCCGCGCCCTGCTGCCGGAAGTCGGAAGCAGCAGCGAGGTCTACGCTCGCGCCGATCCGCGCTGGCTGGGCGCGGCGATTCCGCTTTCCGGCATCGCCGGCGACCAGCAGGCGGCAGCTTTCGGCCAGGGCTGTAACGCACCTGGTACAGCCAAGAACACCTACGGCACCGGCGCCTTCCTGCTGCTCAATACCGGCACGCAGCCCATCGCCTCCGGACACCGGTTGCTCACCACCGTCGGCTGGCGCATCGGCGAGCGCACCGACTACATGCTCGAAGGCAGCGTCTTCATGGCCGGCGCGATCATCCAGTGGTTGCGCGATGGACTGGGCATCATCACCCGCGTCGACGAGGTCGAAGCCCTGGCTGCCAGCGTGGCGGACAGCGACGGCGTGGTGCTGGTGCCGGCCTTCGCCGGCCTTGGCGCACCCTGGTGGGCGAGCGAAGCACGCGCCACGCTCTCCGGCATGACGCGCGGCACCACCCGCGCTCACCTCGCCCGTGCCGCGCTCGAGGCCATCGCCTGCCAGTGCGTGGACCTGGCGCAAGCGATGGAACAGGATGCGGGAATTCGCCTGCACGAGCTGCGCGTCGATGGCGGCGCCGCAGCCAACGATCTGCTCATGCAGATCCAGGCCGACCTGCTCGGAGTTACCGTGGTCCGCCCGCAGTGCATCGAAACCACCGCACTCGGCGCGGCACGGCTGGCCGCGCTGGGCGTCGGTCAGCCGCTCGCGGAAGCCGTTGATATTCGTTCCCGCCGCTTCGAACCGGCCATCGGCAGCGACCAGCGCGAGCAACAGCTCGCCCGCTGGCACCGTGCCGTGGCATGGACGCTGGACTGGGAAAAATAAATTTGTGCATTGCAACAATTTTTAACTAATTGATGCTAAACTGAATTTGCTACACCTCCCAAACAATCTTTCATAGAGGACTACCATCATGACAAGCAAATTGGAACAATTCAACGCCCTGCAACGCAAGAACATGGAAGCCGCCACCCGGCTGGCGCAGATGTCGATCGAAAATTCCCAGCGCATCCTGGCGCTGCAAACCGATCTCGCCAAGTCGCTGTTCCAGCACGGCGTGGAAAACGCCAAGGCGCAAGCCGGCGTGCGCGATCCCAAGGAAGCGGCGCAACTGGTGAAGAGCTACACCGAGGAAACCACGCAGCAGATGATGGCCGTGGCTCAGCAGATCGCCGAAATCGGCAACCAGGCGCGCACCGAAATCACCCGCCTGGTCACCGAGCAACTAGCGACCGGCAGCCAGGACCTGAGCGGCGCGATGCAGGAGTTCTTCAAGGGCCTGCCGGCACAGAACCCGCAACTGATGGAAGGCTTCCAGCAAGCCATCACCACCGCGACCGCCGCCTTCGAACAGGTCGCTCAAGCCTCCGCCGCCGCCATGGGCAACGCCAGCGAGGCCGTGAAGAAAGCTGCTGCGCGCAAGAAATAAGCGGCCAAGCCCGTGAAAAAAGCCCGCCGAGGCGGGCTTTTTTCATTTCAACATGACTCCAATACCGGGCTTCGCTGCACTACGCTACAGCCAGATACATAATGTTTATCAATGAGTTAGGCGAGTTAAACATATGCCGGTGCTTTCCGAAACTTGACCCGACTTCCCCTCTGTTGGCACCTACAAGGCTCCTGGGAACCAGGTCTTTCCGAGGAGTCATCATGGCTATTGATCCGGCTTTAATGTACTTAAAATTCCGTGTATCGTCCCCACATGAAACGGATGGAAACGACAGACATGAGATCGCTGCCGCGAGAAGCGCGGCATGAGAGACGGGTGCAGGTAATTCGGCTGCGCAAATCGGGACTGACTTATGACAGCTATTGCTGTGCAGACGGGCTTGAGCCGCACCGGAGTGTTCGACATCTGCAAGCGGCATGAGACGGGCGGCGTCAAGGCCCTGCGTGATGCTGTCGGTAGACGCAAGCTCGGCGAGTTTCGGATGCTGACTGCGGAGCAGGAACGCGAGGTTCAGCAACTGATCCGGGACCAGACCCCTGACCAGATCAAGTTGCCCTATGCGCTTTGGTCGCGTGGTGCCGTAGCAGAACTGATTGCTGACCGGTTTGGTATTCGTGTGCCGGTGCGCACCATGGGCACCTACCTGAAGCGCTGGGGTTTTACGCCGCAGAAGCCGATCCGGCGCGCCTACGAGCAATCGCCGACGGCTGTCAAGCACTGGATGGACACGGCCTATCCGGAGATTGCGGCGCGGGCAAAGAAGGAAGGCGCCGACTGATCAAGGGGGCAAGCAAAAAGGTGTTCCTCATCCTCAACAACCTTCGGGTGCATCACAGCAAGCTGGTTAAGGCATGGCTTGCCAGGCACGCAGATGCGATCGAGGTGTTCTACTTGCCCAGCTACAGTCCAGAACTCAATCCTGACGAAATGGCCAACGCCGACATCAAGCAGGTGGTGACAAAGCAAGCTCCGGCGCGCACCAAGTTGCAACTGGTCAAGGCAGCTTCCCGCCATCTTCGCAGTGTTCAGAAACAACCCAGTCGTGTTCGCGGCTACTTTCAACATACCCCCGTTCCCATGCAGCTTGATTCAAGTTCATGGCAGCCGGCTTAATAATGGTCACGCGCCGTGAGAGAGGCGTAAGGTTCGCGCCCGCGAAGCGCGCCGCCGTATGGCCGCACCCCAGGCGCGAGCCGGGCCGTTGGCCGGAGCGCTGCCCCTGGCCGCCAGTCGCCGCAGGATGGCGCACCGATGACTTGCCGCCGCTGGGCTTAGCGTCGGTTGATCGACTTGCCGGCAAAGTGTGGCACCAGCGCGGTGCAATAAACCGATTGACGGTCGGTTTTTTGTGGTGGACACTGTTAGGTTCAGGACGTCACCTTGGGTCAATACCTTGACCAATCACCGCGTATCAACACTGGGCGATCTGGAAATCGCCGTGCTCGAAGACATCTGGCGCTTCGGCCCGTCCGACACCAAGGCGGTGTATGCACGCATTGGGCAATCCCGCTCGATTTCTTTGAACACCGTGCAATCTACGCTGGAACGTCTATTCCGCAAGGCTATGCTCCAACGCGAAAAGATCAGTCATGCCTATGAGTATTCGGCGCGAGTTTCCCGCCGGGAATTGATCCAGAAGTTGGTGGAATCCACAGTGCGTCGTGTCGCAGGCCCACAGCCGGATGCGTTGCTGAGCGCCTTTGCCGATCTTGCTGCAAGGGCGGATGATGACCAGATCAAGAGGCTGGAGGAGTTGATTGCCCGTCGTCGCGCTGAATTGGATCAGACATGATGGCGAGTTATGGCCCACTACTTCAGTTTGCGCTGCTAGCCGGCTTCGTTCTGGCGGTCACGCTATCCCTGCTGATTACGGCCTGTGAGCGCCCGTTGCGCCGCATCTTGTCGGGGAAAACGCCTTCTCAGCGAGCACGGATGGCTTGGTGGATGCTGGTAACGCCCGCGTTGGCGGGTATTGCCTATACGACCATGACCATTGCCATGCCGTCGATGTTTGATGACTCGGCCCGATTTTCCGCCGCCTGTTCCGCGCACGCGGACACGCTCTTGCACCTGTGCATTTGGCACCCGAGCGACAGTGGGGAAAGTGCCTGGTTATGGGGGGCACTGGCTTTGCTGGCGGGATATGCGACCTGGCTGGCATCCAGGGCCGCAGCGGGTCTCTGGCGTGCTCGGCGAACCCTTGCGTCGATGGTGCGCTTGAGCTGGCGCCCGGGGCATCCAGATAAACTTTATGTGCTCGATGTCGATCAACCAATGGCGCTGGCCTGCGGTGTCGGGCATGGGCATATCCTACTTTCAACCTCGTTGATGCGGCAGCTTGACCCAACGCAGTTGCGCGTTGTGTTGGCGCACGAACAGGCGCACATCGCCAATCGCGATGTTCTGTATCGCCTGATTGCCATCATACTGTCGAGCATCCAATTGCCAGGCACTCGCCGCAGGTTGTTACGAGATCTGGAACTCGCCTTGGAACAGCGTTGTGATTTTGCTGCTGCAAGCGAGGTTGGGTGTCCCGTCGCAGTGGCCGAGACCATCGTTGTGGTGGAGAAGATCTTTCGGCAACACGCCAAGGAACAGATGCCATTGGCAATGACGTTCTTCTCCGATTTTGTTGCTGAGCGTGTCGAAGTATTGCTGTCGCCTAAACGCCCATCTGTCTCGTACTTGGGGGCGCTGTTAGGTTTTCTTGTGTTGGCGTTTTGCAGCCTATCGACAGGCTGGCTGCATTCGTTGACCGAATCATTTATTACCGCATTGACGAGGTAAGTGCATATGCACGCTCGTTGTGTTTTTTTGCCCATAAAACCGATTAATGGTCGGTTTTATGGCATCTCCACTGTGGTGTGTGCGCGAAGGTGTCACATGGAATCGTTTGCTCGCCAACTGTCGTCGTCGTGAGGGTTTTCATGAATTTAATCCGCTTAGTGGCCTTGGTGTTCGTCGGAGCCTGCGTTACGTCCGCAGCCTTAGCCGCCGAACCCTTACGGTTGGAGGAAGCAGTCTCCCGCGCGTTGGCCGCCCATCCATCCATTACCGCTGAAACGGCTCAACTCCAGGCCGTGCAAGCCCGCATGCAGCGCGAGGCGCTGCCGCCGCCCTACACCATTGGCGGCGAGGTAGAGAACGTTGCCGGTAACGGCAGGCGCTGACTCTATGCAACCCGATTCACGCGGGGCCCGGCGAGCCGACAAATCCGTGCGCCGCGCCCGATCAGCAAGAATTTATGGAGGTTAATTGAGGTATGACATTCATGCGTACAAGATTCTTTGAAGTAACGTCCGGCCGCTATTCATCGGCTTGGCATCGGATTCCCCTATTTCTCGCGGCTGTGTTTCTTCTTCTGTTCGCGAGCGCCAATGAGGCGCTCGCACATGCGGTTGCTGAAGGCGACAAGGGCTACATCCAGGAAATCTCTGGCATTCATCTGATTCCCTTTATGTATTTAGGGGCAAAGCATATGTCGACGGGTTACGACCATATTCTTTTCCTGCTCGGCGTGATCTTTTTCCTATATCGGATGAAGCATATCGCCTTCTACGTGACCCTATTTGCTATAGGCCACTCGACCACGATGCTCCTTGGCGTTTACTTCAACGTCGGGATAAACAGCTACATCATCGACGCGATTATCGGCCTTTCGGTGGTCTATAAGGCGCTCGACAACATTGGCGGATTCCAGCGATGGCTCGGGTTTCAGCCCAATACGAAAGTCGCGACGATTGTTTTCGGACTCTTTCATGGATTTGGCCTGTCCACGAAGATCATTGAATACAACATCTCGCCGGATGGCCTGATCCCCAACCTGTTGGCATTCAATGTCGGTGTCGAAATCGGGCAGTTGGTTGCCCTCGGCACGATACTTATCGCCATGAGCTACTGGCGTAAAACATCTAGTTTCTGGCGTCATGCGTATGCCGCAAACGTTGCGATGATGTGTGCGGGATTCGTCCTGATCGGCTACCAGCTCACCGGCTATTTCGTTTCCTGAACCACCTCCGGAGAAAATCTTTATGTACAACGTATCCAAGCCAACTCCTGACGATCTACCCACGTCGAAGCAATTGCTGCGTTCAACGCTTATCGCGTTCGTCGCCGCTATCGCAATTCTGGTCACGATCGTTCTTCCCTCCGAATACGCAATCGACCCCACAGGGATCGGCCGTGTGCTTGGGCTGACGGAGATGGGAGAGGTGAAAGTGCAATTGGCCGAAGAAGCTGCTGCCGACGCCACAATGGATGCTGCTCAGGCCGCCCCGGTGACGACACAGAAGGCAAGCACTACAGCGCCTGCGCAGCCCGAAGGCGCATCACGGGCGGCGAACGCTTCTGCTTGGCGCGATGAAATGCGCATCGTACTCAAGCCGGGCCAAGGGGCCGAAGTGAAGCTAAGCATGAAGGCCGGCGAACAGGCGAATTTTAGTTGGGTCGCCGAAGGCGGCGTGGTGAATTTCGACACGCATGGCGATGGCGGCGGGCAGTCGATCAGCTATGAGAAGGGGCGCGCAGTACCCGCAGATGACGGCGCAATCGAAGCCGCTTTTGATGGCAACCACGGTTGGTTCTGGAGAAACCGCGGAGAAGCTGACGTGACGGTAATTGTTCGCGCCCGCGGTCAGTACGCAGAAATGAAACGTGTCTTGTGATCGGTCAACCAGACATGGAGCAATGTTCCATGCACTCCGGTCTCGCTGCTACGTCGAGCGCACAGCAGGAGACCAAAATTTCCCCGTCCTGGCACGTAGCCGGGGCCTCACCAGCAGGAGATAGTGAAATGAAGATCCGTCCATTCCTGATTACCGTTATGACTAGCGCATTGTTCGCTTCACCCATCGTCATGGCCCATCCCGGCGGGCATGACGACGATGAAAAGGCGATGCCGAAGACATGCGAGCAGTTGGCAGATACGAAGCGGTATCTCAGCGATGTGGCTTATCCAGAGGTAAAGAGGCTGAAAAAGCAGTGCGACGCCGCGAAGAAGAAGTCGGCTGCAACACCGTCCCTGGCACCCCGTAGCTCATCCGGTAGCGGCAACTGATCTTTCAAGGCTGTAGCTGTGACTCACAGGTCGCAGCTACAGCCTGTGATGCCCATTAGCTGGGAGTTATCTGTCCATGCTCGCAATCCTTCAAAACACCACATTCCGCCGATTGTTTTTCGCGCAAGTTACATCGCTTGTCGAAACCGGCTTAGCGACTGCGGCACTCGCTCTATTGGCCTACGAGCTGCTGGTTCCGGCGCTGGCGCAGTCCTGGGAACCGCGCTGGCGATCAAGATGACGGTCTATATCCTGCTGGCGCCAGTGGCAGGCGCTATCGTGCCGCCAGAAAAGCGAAAAACCGTATTGATCTCACTCGATGCTGTACGAGCTTGCGTCGTGCTGATATTGCCGTTCGTCACCGAGATTTGGCAGATTTACTTGTTGCTTGCGGTATTGCAGTCAGTCTCGGCTGGATTTACGCCGCTGTTTCAATCTCTAGGGTCTGTTCTCAATCAAGCAATTCAGACGCATCGCCACGCGCTACGACAAACTCGCCACATCCTTCCTGTCGTTCATTCATCTCGCTTGCGCTTTCGTCTGCCTGGCTTGATTGAGAACAGACCCTAGCTCAAAAAGCGGCGGGAGCACGCAACGGCCGAAATCTGGCCTAACCTGTTGCCCCGCAAGACCTTCCACACCGCTGCATGTCTGCACTAAAAACTTGACAGCGGACATTTTTCATTTTACGAACAGGTTGTGCACGCCCTGGGGTGCGCCGCGCTGATACTGCTGTGGCCCCGTGACCCGGCCGCCCAGCGCCACCGCGGCCTGCCAGGGCCAGTGCGGGTTCCAGAGGATGGCGCGGGCCAGAGCCACCAGGTCCGCCCTACCCCCGGCGATGATCGCCTCGGCCTGGGCCGGTTCGGTGATCAGGCCGACGGCGATGCTGGGCAGCCCCGCCTCATGACGAATGCGCTCGGCAAAACCGACCTGAAAACCGGGCGCGGCCGGAATCTGCTGCTCCGGCGCGAGCCCGCCAGAGGAGGCATCGATCCAGTCGCAACCCAGTTGTTTCAACTCACGGGCGAGGGCGAGCGTCTGCTCGATTTCCCAGCCGCCCGCCACCCAGTCGGTGGCGGAAACCCGCACGCCCAAGGGTTTGTCCCCCGGCCAGACGGCACGCACGGCGGCGAAGACCTCGAGCGGCAGGCGCATCCGGTTTTCCAGCGAGCCGCCGTAGGCATCCTCGCGCCGGTTGGAAAGCGGCGAGAGGAACTGGTGCAGCAGATAGCCATGCGCCATGTGCAATTCGATGGCATCGAACCCCAGCCGCGCCGCCCGCTCGGCCGCCGTGACGAAAGCGGCGCGCACGGCAGCGATGGCGGCCAGGTCGAGCGCCTGCGGTGCCGGATCGCCCGCATGAAAAGGCAGCGCCGAAGGAGCGACGGTCGGCCAGCCACCCTCGCTGGGGCTCAACACGCCACCGCCCTCCCAGGGCACGCCGGTCGAAGCCTTGCGTCCGGCATGGGCAAGCTGGATCGCCAGCGGCATCGACGACCAGCGCCGCACGCTGGTCAGCACGCGGGAAAGCGCCGCCTCGTTCTCGTCCGAGGCGAGCGCCAGACATCCCGGCGAGATGCGTCCTGCGAGCGTCACCGCGGTGGCTTCGAGAATCAGGAGCCCGGCGCCGGATTGCGCCATCTGGCCGAGATGAATGAGATGCCAATCGCTGGCATTGCCGCCGCTCGCCGAGTACTGGCACATCGGCGAGACCACGATGCGGTTGGCGAGGGTCAGCGAACGCAGGGGGAACGGGGTAAACAACGCGCTGGACATGGGCGGGCAGGGAAGGAAGGTCGGCGAAAGAAGTGTAGCGCACAAAAAATCGCCGTAGTACCAGCGCCGACTTTTAAAGCGTGAAAACCCGCAGCGTTTGTGAAGGGCCGCCCCGAGCAAACGCGGCACGCGCCGGAGGCGCAAACCGCGCGGCGGGCTACCGAACGCACCGCGTCATGGACGAGCGCAAGCGAGCTGGCAAGAACCCCCCGCGAGGGGGGCGAAGGGGGGCGGCTCCGACTCACTCGCTGCGCAGTGCCTCGACCGGATCGAGCCGGGCGGCATGCCGCGCCGGCAGCACACCGGCGGCCAGGCCGATGCCGATGGCCAGCAGCTCGGCCAGCAGCACGAAGGAGAACGGCGTATGCACCGGCAACTGGGGCACGGCCAGGCGAATCACGCCAATCAGGGCGAAGCCCAGTCCCAGGCCGGCCAGTCCGCCGAGTGCGGCAAGCAGCACCGCCTCGCCGAGGAACAGGCCGAGGATCGTCTGCCGGCGGGCGCCGAGCGCCACCATCAGGCCGATTTCGCTGGTCCGCTCGGCCACCGCGATGGTCATGATGGTGACGATGCCAACCGCCCCCACCAGCAGCGAAATGCCGCCCAGGGCGCCGACCGCCATGGTCAGCACATCGAGAATGCTGGACAGGGTGGAGAGCATTTCCTCCTGACTGATGAGCGTGAAATCCTCGCGTCCATGCCGCGCCGCAAGCAGGGCGCGAATCTCGGCCTCGACCCTGGCCGCGGGCACGCCCTCCTTCACCGCGACATCGATTTCATTGAGACTCGCCCGATTGAACAGCTCGGCGGCACGCGCCGCCGGAATGAAGGCGGTGTCGTCGAGATCGATGCCGAGGAACTGGCCCTTGGGTTCCAGCACGCCGATCACGCGAAACTGCAGGTTGCCGATGCCAAGCTTGGCGCCCAGGGCATTGTCCGCGCCGAACAGCTCCTGCTTGAGCTTCGGTCCGAGCACCACCAGATTGCGCGCATTGCCCGCCTCCTCCGCCGGCAAAAACTGGCCGCTTTGCACCCGTCCCTTGAATACCGTCAGCATGTCGGGGCCGACGCCATACACCGAGACGCGGCGCAGGCGGCCATTGCCATTCACTTCGGCATTGCCGAACACGCTCGGGGTGACCGCCACCACCTGTGGCAGACGGGCGAGCGCGGCGGCATCCTCGAGGGTGAGCGCCCGGGCGCTCGAGGGCAGACTGGAAAACGCCGCGCCGCCGGTCTTGACCTTGCCCGGATGAATGCCGATGACATTGGTGCCGAACTGGCTGAATTCTTCCAGCACATAGCGATGGATGCCCTCGCCGATCGAGGTGAGCAGGATCACCGCGGCGATGCCAACCGCGATGCCGAGCAGGGTCAGCGCACTGCGCAGCCGCTGGGCGATGACCGAGCGGAAGGCAAGATCGAGGACGTCGCGAATAATCATGTCAGTACCGCCCGGCCACCCGAAGGTAGTGACACGTCCCCTCGGAGGAGCGCGCGAAGCAAGCGTGGGGATCGTTTCATCCTAGTGCCGCATCAGTGCCTGCACCGGATCGAGCCGCGCCGCGCGCTGCGCCGGCAGCAGGCTGAACCCCAGCCCGGTGGCAAGCGCGGTGATCAGCGCGGCGGCCACCGCCCAGCCCGGTGGATACGCTGGAAATACCGGAAAAAATGAGCGCAAGGCAAAGGCGCCGGCCTCGCCAAGCAGATAGCCGCTCGCCGCGCCGAACAGCGAGAGCATCGCCGCTTCGGCCAGAAACAGCTGGCGGATGTCCGCCTCGCGCGCACCGAGCGCCTTGAGCAGGCCGATCTCCCCCGTGCGCTGGGCGACCGCCACCAGCATCACGTTCATCACCAGGATGCCCGCCACCAGCAGGCTGATCGCGGCGATCCCGCCCACCGCCGCCGTCAGTGCGCCGAGCAGGCGATCGAAGGTGGCCAGCACCGCATCCTGGGTGATGACGGTGACATCCTCCTCGCCGCCATGCCGGGCCTTGAGGATGTCCAGCACCTGGGCCTTGGCCGCCTCGATCTGGCCGCGGCTCCTGGCTTCGACCAGGATGCGGAACAGCGTGTTGGAGTTGAACAGGCTCTGCGCCAGCGCCACCGGCACCACCACCAGCTCGTCGGTGTTCATGCCCATGCCCTGGCCGCTGGCCTTGAGGATGCCGATCACCCGCAGTCGCCGGTCGCCGAGGCGGATCAGCTGGCCGATCGCCGGCTGCGTGCCGAACACCTCGTCGCGAATCTTCGCCCCGACCACCGCCACCGGCGCCACCCGCCCTGCCTCGCCCTCCGGCAAAAAGTGCGAGCCGGGCTCGAGCTGATAGTGGCGCACATCCTTGAGCGAGGCGGTCGACCCGGCGAGCACTACTTCCCGCAGGCGGCCGCCGAAACTGATTTCCGATGTGCCCACCGTCAACGGCGCCAGTTGCCGCACGGCCGGCGCGGCGAGCAGCGCCTGTGCATCCTCCACGGTCAGGTCGCGCGGTGTGGAAGTAACGACGTTGACCGGGTTGAAGCCGCCGGTCGCCGAACGGCCGGGGAGGACGATCACCAGATTGCTGCCCAGCGCCGAGAACTGGCCAACCACATAACGCCGCGCGCCGTCGCCGAGCGCGGTGAGCACCACCACCGCCGCCACGCCGATGGCCATCGCCAGAACCGACAGCGCGGTGCGCAGCGGATAGCCGAGCGCGGCCGTTCGCGCAAAGCGCAGTATGTCGGCGCCGCTCATGACCGGCATCCTTTCCGGATCAGGCGTCACCTGTTCGCCGGCCGGCATGTTCATCGATCCGTATCGCTCTTCAACCGGCCATCTTCCATCACCAGTTGCCGCTGTGCATGGGCCGCCAGCGCCGGATCGTGAGTGACCAGAATCAGCGTGACGCCGCCGGCATTCAAGGCCTCGAGCAGGCGGATCACCTCCTCGCCGGTGGCGCGATCGAGATTGCCGGTCGGCTCGTCGGCCAGCAGCAAGGCCGGCTGCATGATGGTGGCGCGGGCAATCGCCACCCGCTGCCGCTGGCCGCCGGAAAGCTCGTCGGGCCGATGCCGGGCGCGTTGCTCGAGGCCGAACTCGCGTAACGCGCGCCCAACCCGCGCCTCGCGCTCGGCAGGCGCGATCCCGGCCAGCAGCAAGGGCAGGGCGATATTCTCGGCGGCGGTCAGGCGCGGCACCAGATGGAAACTCTGAAACACGAAACCGATGCGGCGGCTGCGCACGGCCGCCTGCTCGTTGGCGGAAAGGGTGGTGACATCGCGGTCTTCCAGATGGTAGCTGCCGGCCGCGGGCCGGTCGAGCAGACCGAGGACATTGAGCAGCGTGGACTTGCCCGAACCGGAGGCGCCGACGATCGAGACATACTCGCCAGCCTTGATGACCAGGTCGATGCCGGCCAAGGCATGGACCACGCTGTCACCCAGATGAAAGGCACGCTCGATGCCCGAGAGCTCGATCAGCGCCATCTCACTTCGTCGGGGGCTCGTTCGATGCCTCGCTCGCCGTCACGCGAGCGCCGACTTTTACACCTTCCTTGTCGAGCGAGGTGACGACGCGCTCGCCGCCGGCGAGGCCCTCGACCACTTCCGTCCATTCCCAGTTGGCCAGCCCGGTCTTCACCTTGCGCTCGGCGAGCCGTCCGTCGCCATCGACGATCAGCACCCGGTTACCCTCGCCCAGCGCGGGCGTCGGCACGCGCAAGACGTTGTCATGACGATCGAGCACCACCTCGACATCGGCGCTGTAGCCGACCAGCAGGCGCTCGTTCGGCAGAGGCGTGAAATCGACTTCCACATCCACCGTGCGCGATTGCTTCTCCACCGCCAGCACATAGGGCGCGATGCGCCGCACGCGACCGGGGAAGACCTGTTTCGGCAAGGCATCGAGGCGGACCCGCACCGGCTGGCCGAGACGGAATTTTGGCGCATCGACTTCATCCATCGGCGCCTTGACGTAAAGACAGGATTCATCGATCAGGTCGATCGCCGGCGGCGTCTGCACCCCCGGCGGTGAAGGGGTCGAATATTCGCCCAGCTCGCCGACGATCTTCGCCACCGTGCCGTCGAACGGCGCATACAGCACGGTGCGCGTCTGCTCGGTGCGCGTCGCCCCGATCCGCGCCTCGGCCGAGGCGACATCGGCCCGCGCCGTGCGGCAGGCCGCCGCCCGCGCCTCGGCATCGCTGCGCGCCGCGTCCTCGCGCGCCACCGAAACATAGCCTCTGGCGCGCAATGCCGTCTGGCGTTCCGCCTCGCGCGCGGCGTTGGCGGCACTGATGCAAACCTCCCCGACTCGCGCCGCCGCCGCATTGCGCTGCGTTTCAGCCAGGTGTTGCTGCGCCTTCTGATCCTCGTTCCACAGCCGCATCAGGAGCTGGCCTTTTTTCACCCGGTCACCTTCCTTGACGCCAAGATAGGCGATGCGCCCGCCGAGAATCGGCGACAGCCGCGTGCGCTGGCAAGCTTCGACGGTGCCGGCGCGGGTATTCACCACGGTGGCCTCGACCGCGCCGCGCTGAGCCACCTTGACCGTCACCGCGACCGGCGGCGGCTGCAGCCACCACCACAGACCCGCGGCCGCAAGCAATGAGAACAAAACCATCCCAAGGGCACGGCGGATGAACATTGAAGTTTTCATGGCCACGGATTATGCCCGAACCGCGTTTGCTATCATTTGCCCATTTCCCCGCTCACGCGGTATTTCGAGAGATTCCATGATCACGCTTTACGGCATCAAGAACTGCGACACGATGAAAAAAGCCTTCGCCTGGTGCGAAGCCAATCACATTGGTTACGAGTTTCATGACTACAAAAAACACGGCGTGCCGCGCGAGACGCTGGTGACGTGGTGCAAGGCGCTCGGCTGGCAAACGCTGCTCAATACCAGGGGCACCACCTGGCGCAAGCTTTCGCCCGAGCAGCAGACCGTCAGCACCCAGAGCCAGGCCGTGGCGCTGATGCTCGAACACCCGAGCCTGATCCGCCGTCCGCTGACCGACAATGGTCGCGGGCAGCTGCTGGTCGGTTTCGATCCGACGTTGTTCGACAGCTTCGTGCGCTGATGGATACCATCCACCGCTTCCTCTTCGAGCAGCTCGACATCCGCGGCTGTCTGGTCAGGCTCGGCCCGGCCTGGCGCACGATGCAGGCCGGACGCGACTATCCGCCGGCCACGGTCCATCTGCTCGGCGAACTGGCCGCCGTGACAGCCCTCATCGGCAGCAATCTGAAAACACCGGGGCGAGTACGCTTTCAGTTGCAAGGCGATGGTCCGCTCTCCCTGCTGGTGATGGATTGCGACGAACAGCTGCGTCTGCGCGGCATGGCGCGCAGCGCTGCTGCAAAAACGCCAGATGCCGGGATCGGTGTGCCGCCAACGCCGAGTTTTCCTGCCTCCTTGCCGATCGGCCAACTACTCGGCGACGGCCAGCTGGTGCTGACGCTGCAGACCGCCAATGCCTCGCCCTGGCAAAGCGTGGTGCCGCGCGTGGGGAAAAGCGTGGCGGAAATTTTCCAGCATTACCTGAGCCAGTCGGAACAGCAGCCAGCCCGCTTGTGGCTGACCGCCACGGCCGACACCGCCTGCGGTCTGTTTCTGCAGAAGCTGCCGGAGGCCGCGGCGAAGGATGCCGATGGCTGGAACCGCATCGAGCAACTGGCGGCCACGGTACGCGCCGAAGAGCTTGCGCTGGCGCCGGAAATCCTGTTGCCGCGGTTGTTCGCCGAAGAAGAAATACGTCTGTTCGGGTCCCGTCACGTGACCTGGCATTGCCCGCGCGACGAGGAAAAAATCCGCAACCTGCTGCTCTCCCTCGGCCGCGACGAAGTCGAGGAAATCCTCGGCGAGGCCGAGACGATCGCCATCGCCGATGAAATCTGCGGCCATGAATATCGCTTCGGCCCGGAGATTCTCGACGAACTGTTTCCGCCGCAAGGCCGTCTGCTGCATTGACGTCGATCGATGTCAGCGAACAGGCCGGGGTGCGCTATCTGCATTTCGGCTCGGACTGGGTGCAGGGCGCGATGCGCATCGCCCGTCCATTCGCGCTGGAGCTCGAGTACACCCGCGAGATGCTGCTGCCGCTGCTGCTGCGGCCCGACGACTGGCCGCGGCGCGTGCTGCTGATTGGCCTTGGCGCCGGCTCGCTGACCAAATTCCTCTGGCGCCACCGGCCACGGGCCAGACTCACCGTGGTCGAGATCGAGCCGCGGGTGACCGCCTGCGCCCGGCAGTTCTTCCGTCTGCCGGACGATCCGCGGATCGACATCCAGCACGCCGATGGCGCCGACTTCGTCATCCGCAGCAAACAGAAATTCGACCTGATCCTGGTCGATGGCTTCGACCGCAACGCGCGTGCCGGACGCCTCGATAGCCTGGCGTTTTATCTCGACTGCATGGCGCGCCTCGCCGCCGAGGGCCTGCTCTGCGTCAATCTGCTCTCGCGGTGCAAGGATTTCAGCCAGAGCGTGGCACGCCTCGAGGCAGCCTTCACCGGCCATGCCATTGCCTTTCCCTCCAGCGACAGCGGCAACGCCATCGCCATCGCCCTGGCTTCGCCCGTCGCCGACGCACCCGCGCCGAGTTTTTATTTTTCGGAAGTAAAGCAGGCCGCCGTCGCACTCAAGACGCAAAGCGGACTCAACCTGCTGCCCACGCTCGCCCGGCTGGCGCAGGCGGGTCTAATGGCCGGCGATACGCTTCAGCTCCGAGCCAGCGCCTGGCGTGCCAGCTCGACCCAGTAGCGGATGCCGGTGGCGATCACCTCGTCGTTGAAATCGTAGTGCGGGCTGTGCAGCAGGCAGCCGCCCTCGGTCGGGCCGTTGCCGAGCCAGACATAACTCGCCGGCACGACTTGCGCCAGATAGGCGAAGTCCTCGGCGCCCATGCTCGGCCTGAGATTCAGCTGCACGGCGTGTTCGCCCACCGCCGCGATCGCCGCCTGGCGGGCAATCGCCGTGGCGCTCGCGGCATTGACCAGCGGCGGATACCCACGTTCGTAGGTCAGTTCGATGCGCACGTCATGAAGCGCCTCGATGCCGGTGCAGATGCGCCGCAAGCCCTCCTCGAGTTGCATCTGCACCGTGGCATTCAAGGTGCGCACCGTGCCGCCGAGCTGCGCCGTTTCCGGCAACACGTTGTCGGCATGGCCGGCGTGGAAGCGGGTGATGCTGACCACCGCCGCGTCGAGCGGGTCGGACTGGCGCGAAACCAGCGACTGCGCCGCCTGCACCAGAGCGCTGCCGGCCACCACCACATCGACCGCCTGGTGCGGTAGCGCGGCATGGCCGCCACGGCCGGTGAGCGTGATCTCGAAGCGGTCGGCACCGGCCATCACCGGCCCGTCGGTGACGCCGATACTGCCCGCCGGTAGCCCTGGCCAGTTGTGCAGGCCGAACACCTGCTGCATCGGAAAGCGCTCGAACAGTCCTTCCTCGACCATCACCCGGCCGCCGCCTTCATGCTCCTCGGCCGGCTGGAAGATGAACACCACGGTGCCGTCAAAATCGCGCAGGCGGACCAGCGCCTCGGCCGCGCCGAGCAGCATCGCCGTGTGGCCGTCATGCCCGCAGGCATGCATCCGGCCGCGATGTTGCGAGCGATGCGGAAAACCGTTCAACTCGGTGAGCGGCAGCGCATCCATGTCGGCGCGCAGGCCGATCGAGCGCGCCCCGCTGCCCGCCGTGAGCGTGGCCACCACCCCGGTCCTGGCCAGTCCGCGATGCACCTCGAGACCCAGGCCCGCAAGATAGTCCGCCACCTGCTGCGCCGTGCGGTGCTCGTCGAAGGCCAGCTCGGGATGCGCATGGATATCGCGGCGGAAAGCGGCAATTTTCGGCACCAGGGCAGGCAACAGGTCGTCGAGCTTCATCGTGGGTCGGGAAGTACGGATTTAATTTAGCGCTCCATCGTAGCGTAATCCGGACGCGAAATATGCAATTATTTGCCTGTGGCAGTCATGCTCTTCCGTGCATATAGTTACACCTCATTTCACTTCCCGCCGAGAACCCGCATGCAACGCAAACTCATCGCCCTCGCTCTTGCCAGCCTTTCCGGAGCCGCGCTGGCCCAGTCAAACAACGTAAACATTTATGGCACCCTGCATGGCAACTTCGACGTCATCAGCGTCAGCGGCGGCACCGGCGCGGCAGCGGCCAATACGCCGACCTTCAACCGGGTAACCTCGACCAGTTCCCTGCTCGGCTTCAAGGGCAAGGAAAATTTGGGCAACGGCCTCGCCGCCATTTTCCAGTACGAAGTGGCCATGAATCTCGATGCCGGGGGTGGCAATTCCCTCTTCGGCACCGCGCGCAACAGCTTCGTCGGCCTCGAAAGCAACGACTTGGGCACGTTCAAGCTGGGCAATTTCGAAGGCCCGACCCGCGCCTTCGAAAGCGAGATCGATCTCAGCGTCAATGGCTATGGCCCCGGCACCAACGGCGGCATCGATTCCGCCCGCGCGGTGGTCGGCAAGATGGGCGGGCTGCTCAAGGGCAGTTCAGGCTCCCTGGGTACCCAGTCCGCGCCCAGCACCACGCGCTCCGGCAGCACGGCCTCGCCCTTCGACATCTATTACGCCAATGCGGTCTCCTGGGCCTCGCCGAAGATTTCGGGCTTCCAGGCCATCGCCCTGTATGCCACCAGCGAAAACAAGGACGAGCTGGCCGCCTCCCGGATCAATACCTCGCTCTACGACCTCGGCCTCTCTTATGACAACGGCCCGGTGCGACTCAGCCTGACCAACGCCGCGATCCGTTTGAGGAATCAGGACGACGGCACGGCAGCCGTGGGCACACTGTCCGAACGTTGGGGTGACAACTTCCGCAGCAACGAAACCCGTTTTGGCGCCCGCTACAAATTTTCCGCGGCCAGTGTCGGCTTCCTGTGGTCGCACAACCGCACCAAGGCCGATGCCAATGCCCTGGCCGGCCGGATTGCCGCCACCAACGGACTGGATCTGAAACAGAATGTCTGGGGCATCAACGGCACTTATAACGTGACCGACCACAGCCGCGTCATCGCCCAGGCCTTCCGTGCCGAGGATATCTCCGGCAGCCTGGGCAACGGCACCAACCCGCTCGCCGATACCGGCGCGAGGTTCTACACTTTCGGTTACGAACACAGCCTGTCGAAACGCACGCTGCTGCGCGCCGTCTATGCACATCTGAAGAACGACACCAATGCCGGCAAGTGGAATGGCGGCTATGACTTCGGCAATTCCGGCACCGGTTTCGCTGGCCCGGAGCGTACCCTGGCCGGACTGCAAATGGGCCTGCGTCACACATTCTGATGCTTCACCCGGACATGGCGCGATTACAATCCCGCCATGTCCATTCCCTTGCTCCGCGCCGCCGAGCTGCGGCTTCTTGAAACCCGCCATGCGCCAGCCGACCCGCCCTTGATGGAACGGGCCGGGCGGGCCGCGGCGGCGTTGGCGTGTTCGCTGCTGGATGGCAACCCCGCGCCCGTGCTGGTTTTCGCCGGCCCCGGCAACAATGGTGGCGATGCCCTGGTCCTCGCCCGCGTACTGAAGCAGGCCGGACGCGCGGTGCATGTCGTGTTCCGCGGCGATCCGGAAAACTTGCCGCCCGAGGCACGCCTGGCCTATCAAGCTTGCCGTGCCGCCAGCGCCGAGTTTTTCAGGGCGCCGCCCGACGCTCCCGACAACCGCTACAGCCTGGTCATCGACGGCCTGTTCGGGATCGGCCTGACCCGTCCGCCCACGGGCGAATATGCAGCCTGGATCGAGCGCATCAACCGCTTCGACGGCCCGGTGCTGGCGCTCGACGTACCGAGCGGGCTCGCTGCCGATACCGGCGTGGCGCGAGGCAGCACCGTGCGCGCCAGCCACACCCTGAGTTTCATTGCCGGCAAACCCGGGCTCTACACGCTCGATGGCCCCGATCACGCGGGAAAGGTCATCCTCGATACGCTTGGCCTGACGCTGCCCGAGGCGAGCGGCGCGTTGCTCGCGCGCGCGGACTTCGCCGCGCGGCTCAATCCCCGGCCGCGAAACAGCCACAAGGGCAGCTTCGGTTCGCTCGCCGTGATCGGCGGCGCCCGCGGCATGAGCGGCGCCGCGCTGCTGGCCGGGCGGGCAGCACTGAAACTCGGCGCCGGACGGGTATACCTCGGCCTGCTCGAGCCGCTGGCCGTCGATCCGCTGCAACCCGAGCTGATGCTGCGCCCGCCGGAATCCACCCTGGAAAACGCCACTGCGGCGGTGATCGGCCCGGGGCTGGGACAATCGGCCGCCGCCCTCGACCTCGTTCGCCGTCTCGCCAGCGCCGAGTTTTCCGTGCTCTTCGACGCCGATGCCCTGAATCTCCTGGCCGCGCATCCGGTGCTCGCCGCCAGGCTCGCCGGCCGCCCCGCGGCGACGCTGCTCACCCCGCATCCGGCCGAGGCGGCGCGGCTGCTGGGCCTGTCGACCGAGACCGTGCAGGCCGACCGCATCACGGCGGCGCTGACCCTGGCGCAACGCTTCAAGGCCACGGTCGCCCTCAAGGGCTGCGGCACGGTGCTGGCCCTGCCCGATGGCCGCTGGCGCATCAACACCAGCGGCAATCCGGGGCTGGCCTCCGCCGGCACGGGTGACGT
>PHCV01000003.1 GCA_002842395.1 Betaproteobacteria bacterium HGW-Betaproteobacteria-11 | reverse complement strand
GCACGGCGGTGACCGGGTGGGTGACGCCGCTCGCGCCCAGCCGGGCGTCGACGGCAGCGGGCAGATTAACCGCCGGCGCCGGCAGATCGAGCATGGCCGCGATCAGCGCGGCGGCCGACAGCATGACGGCCAACAGCGCGGCGCCACGAAGCACGGCGTTGCGCTTCATGCCCCATCCCGTCCGCGCCCGCGCAGCGCGCCGATCGCGTCGAGCAGCAAAGCGCCGGTGAGCCCGGCGCCGATGGCGGCCTCGGCGAGCGCGACGTCCGGCGCCGCCAGGCGCGCCCAGGCCAGGGTCAGCAGCAGTCCGAAGACGATGAAATGAATCACGGCGCGGAAGATATCCGGCGTGGCGAGCGTGCGCCAAGCGCCCCACAAGAGCGCGACGGCGAGCAAAAGATCGAAGGCGAGGCTCATGACCCACCCCCTCCCAACCTCCCCCTCGCGGGGAAGGTGACTGGTGTTCGCGGGCCGCGCCCGCTTCGGTTCGTTGGCTGCGCCCGTCTTGGGGCGGTCCGGCGGCGGGCGTTCATTCGTCGCCTTTTTGCCAGGGCCGCACCCCCAGCGCCGCGGCGCGTTGCGCGATCGCGTAGCTCACCGCCGCGCTTGCCGCGAGCGCCAGCGGCCAGATCAGAAGCAATTTCAGCGCGGCGGCCAGGCCATCGGTCTCCAGTGCCTGCAACGCCAATCCGGCGAGTACGCATCCGAGACCGAGATTGTCCGCCTTGGCCAAGGCGTGCAGTCGCGTGTAGACGTCGGGAAAGCGCAGCAGACCGACGGTGCCGGCGAAATAGAAGAAGGCGCCGACGACGAGCAGGCTGTTACTGGTGAACTCACTCATCGCGACTCCCGGCATGCCAGGCGCGGCGCGCGAAGGCGATGCCCGTGATCGCCGCCAGCAAGGCCAGCGTCAGCGCCACATCGACTAGCGCCGGCAACTGCATCGCCCGCGCCAGCAGCACCAGCACCCCCACGCCCGTGCTGCCGAACAGCAGCGCCGTCAGCATGAGGTCGGCCGGCGTCGGCCGGCGCGCGGCGGCGACAAGCGCCGCAACCAGGTTGGCGAGCAGGAACAGTGCGATGCCCAGACTCACGGCGCTACCTCGAACAGCCGTGCGATATGGGCTTCGAGCGCACGCGCCTCCCGCGCCACCGGCAGTCGACTATCGAGCACGTGCAGCCGCAGCGTCGCATCGTCCAGCCCCACGCCAACGGTGCCCGGCATCAGGCTCAGCGTGTTGAGCATCAACTGTCGTGCGCCACCCGCCGGCAGCATGACGGCCAGATCCAGCGTCGTCGGCGCGAGATCCAGTCGCGGCCGCAGGGCGAGCCGGGCCACCTGCCAGCCGCCGCGCACCGAATTCCAGAGAAAGAAGGCGAGGAAGCGCAGCAGCGGAACGGCGCGAAGGCGACCAGCGCGAGGTGGCGAGAGCCGCAGGCTTGCCCAGGTGGCCGCCGCTACGCCGCACAGTCCGACCCACCACCCGTCCATGCGTCCCTCTGCCAGTACCCACCAGAGAAGGGCAAACGACACGCCTCGCCAGAAGACGGTCAGGGGTTTCATCGCAACCAGCCGGAGATTCTCGGCCAGGCGAAGGGCAGGGCCAGCAGGGCGATGAACGCGGCGGCGAGGTTGAATGCCGTATGCACCAGGGCTACCTGCTCGCTGGCGGCGAGCGGCATCGCCAGGATGTAGGCGATGACGGGTTGCAGCAGGCTGGCGAAGAGGACCACGCCGAGCAGGTTGAATGCCGCGTTGAGCAGCGCCAGCTTGCGCGCCAGGGCATCCAGCGCCGCGCTGGCAAGCAGCGCGGTCGACGTGGTGCCGACATTCGCCCCCGCCACCACCCACACGGCCACCGCTGGGGCGACGATGCCCTGGCCGACCGCCAGCACGGCTAATCCGCTGACCACCGAGGAGGACTGCACCAGGGCCGTCAGCAGCGCGCCGAACAGCAGCGCCAGCACCGGGGAGTCCAGCAGTTCGTGCCAGTCGGCGAGTTGCGGGCTCTGCGCTAGCGGCGCGAGTCCCTGCGCGATCAGGTCCAGCGCCAGAAATATCAGGCCGAAATAGAACACCGCCTTGCCGTAGGGGCGCCAGGGGCGCGGCGCGGCCAGCGACCACAAGCCGCCGAGGGTGACGAATACCGGGCCGAGGCCTTCGATTTTCATCGCGACCAGCCAGGCGGTCAGCGTGGTGCCGACATTGGCGCCGATCATCACCGCCAGGGCGCCGCGCTCGGTCAGCGTGCGGCCATGCGCCAGCGTCACGGCCATCGAGGTCACGGCGGACGAGGATTGCACCAGGGCCGTCGTCAGGGCGCCGACCAGCGCGCCGCGCCCATCGGTGCGCGTGATCCGGCGCAGCACCTCGCGCAGGCGCTCGCCGCCGAGCCGCGTCGCTTCCTCGGAAAACGCCGCCAGCCCGTGCAGAAACAGCATGATCGCCGCCATGACCGAGAAACCCCAAAGCAGAGTCGCGCTCATGCCGATTTTTCCTTGCTTTGCAGCAGCCCCAGCAGTAACTTGCGTCCCTCTTCCAGGAACAGCACGGAGGATGCGATGGCCAGCGACCAGGCCCAGTCGGTCAGGCTGAGATCAACGGTATCGAACACCGCCTGCGCCGGCCCCCAGTGCACCACGACAACCTGCAGGCCGACGACGGCGGACAAGGCCAGCCACAGCTTGCCGTTGCTGAAAAACTGCCGGTTGAAGGCGCTGCCGTGCTCGGCGCGGGCGTTGAAGATGTTGAAGAACTGGAACAGGACGAAGGTGGTGAAGGCCAGCGTCACGGCATAGGCGTGGCCGCCGTGATATTCGCCCCAGGCATAGGCGGTGAGCGTGCCGGCGGCCATGGCGAGCCCGTACAGCCCCACCCGCGCCAGCCGCCGCCCGGTGAGGATGGCGGCAGCGGCGGCGCGCGGCTTGGCCGCCATGATGCCGTGCCGCACCGGTTCGACACCGAGGGTCATGGCCGGCGGGCCGTCCATGATGATGTTCACCCAGAGGATCTGGATCGCGGTGAAGGGTGTCGGGAAGCCCAGTAGCGGCGCGCCGAGCACGGTGAGGATGGCGCCGATGTTGGTCGAGAGCTGGAAGCGCACGAATTTGACGATGTTGTCGTAGATGGTGCGGCCTTCCTCGACGGCGTGCACGATGCTGGCGAAGTTGTCGTCGGTGAGCACCAGGGTGGCCGCTTCCTTGGTCACCTCGGTGCCGGTGATGCCCATGGCGACACCGATGTCGGCGGCCTTCAGCGCCGGCGCATCGTTCACGCCGTCGCCGGTCATCGCCACGACATGGCCGCGCGCTTGCAGCGCTTCGACGATGCGCATCTTGTGCTCTGGCGCGACGCGGGCGAGGACGGCGCTTTTTTCGATCAGGGCGGCCATGGCGGGCCGGTCGAGTCCGTCCAGTTCATGGCCTTCGTGCGCCTCTCCTTCCAGGCCCAATTCGCGTGCGATGGCGGCAGCAGTTACTCGATGGTCGCCGGTGATCATCTTGACCTGGATGCCGGCCGCCTGGCAGACGCGGATGGACTCCTTGGCCTCCGGCCGCGGCGGGTCGATGATGCCGACCAGACCGATCAGCGTCAGGTCGTTGGCCCAGCGCATCAGGTCGCCCGCGGGGTCGAAGTCGTGCGCCGGGATGGCGCGGCCCGCCAGCGCCAGCACGCGCATGGCCGCATCCGCCATGCGTTCGTTTTCGGCGGCGAAGGCCGCGCGCGTGGCGTCCGTGGCGTCCGTGGTGACATCGGGGCTGGCCCGCGCCAGCAGCACATCGGGCGCGCCCTTCAGCCACATGCGCACAATAGTTGCGTCATGAGCGCCATCGAAGTGAAAGGTGGCCATGAACTTGTGCGCCGAATCGAAGGGGATTTCGGCGATGCGCGGACTGTGTTCGTTTGTCGTCTCCGCGTCGATGCCGCCCTTGGCCGCCAGCGCCAGCAGCGCGCCCTCGGTCGGGTCGCCGATCAATTCGCCATCGCGAATGCGCGAATCGGCGCACAAGGCGGCGGGCCGCAGCAGTGGCGCGAAATCCGGCGGTGGCAACCCATCCTCCGCAACGATTTCGCCCGCGCCGGCGTAGCCTTCGCCGCTGACGACGAAGCGCCGCTCCTGGTAGAAAAGCTGGCGCGCGGTCATCTGGTTCAGGGTCAGCGTGCCGGTCTTGTCGGAGCAGATCACCGTGGTGCAACCCAACGTCTCGACCGCCGCCAGCTTCTTGACGATGGCGTGGCGCTTGGCCATGCGGTGCATGCCGAGTGCCAGTGTGACGGTGACGACGGCGGGCAGGCCCTCGGGAATGGCGGCAACGGCAAGCGCGATGGCGGTCATCGCCGTTCTGACCAGATCGTCGCCACGCAGCAGGCCGATGACGAAGATCAGGCTCACGACCGCTCCGGCAATCGCCGCCAGCCGCTTGCCCAGCCGGTCGAGCTGGATTTGCAGCGGCGTCGCCGATTCGGCCGTCTCGGCGAGCATGCCGGCGATCCGTCCCATTTCGGTGGCCATGCCGGTGGCGGTGACGATGGCTTCGAGCCGTCCGCGCGTCACCACGGTGTTCATGAAGGCCATGTTGCGCCGTTCCGCCAGCGCCGACTTTTCGGCGACGGCCGCGGCGGTTTTCGGCACGGCGTGGGACTCACCGGTTAGCGCGGCTTCGGCCACCTCGGCCGAGTGTGCCACCAGCACCCGCGCATCGGCGGGGATGCGGTCGCCGGCTTCGAGCAGCAGGACGTCGCCGGGCACCAGATCGGCTGCCGCAATCATCGCGGCATGGCCGTCGCGGCGCACCCGGGCAGTCGGCGCCAGCATGTTCTTTAGCGCCGCCAGTGCGGCTTCGGCGCGGTGCTCCTGAAAGAAGCCGAGCACGGCATTGAGCACGACGACGATGGTGATGACGATGGCGTCCTTGAGGTCGCCGACCGCGCCGGCGAGCACCGCCGCGCCGAGCAGCACGATGACCAGGAAGTTGCGGAACTGGTCGAGGAATTTCAGCCAGGCCTGGCGGGGCGCTTTCTCGGCGAGACGGTTGGGGCCATAAGTTGCCAGACGCATCCGGGCATCGGTCGCATCGAGACCGCGGGCGGGAGCGACGCCGAACTCGCTGGCCACCGTCTCCGTGGTCAATGCGTGCCAGGACTTTTCGGCGTTGGGCGAGGTCAAGGTATCAATGTCCATCAAGTGACTGGATTGTGCCCGGCGGCGAACGTGGCCCAGACGAAGCCGGTGTAAAGAAGCAGCAACAGGAGTCCGCGAGCGCGCGGAATCTGGCCGGTGCGGTTAGGGATCAGCAGTAGCAGCGCCGCGACGCCGCAGCCGAGCGTGACCGCGATTTCCAGCGTCGGCGCCTGTATCGGATGAATGCTCGCCGCCACGCCGACGACGGTCAGGCCGTTGAACAGGTTGCTGCCGAGCAGGGTGCCGACGCTGACGTCGTCGTGGCCGCGCAGGCGCGCGAGAATCACCGTGACCAGTTCGGGCAGCGAGGTGCCGATGGCCACCACGGTGGCGCCGATCACATAGGTGTCGATGCCCAGACTCGTCGCGATGCCGCCGGCGCCGACCACGAACAGCCGGCCGGCGGCGATCAACGCAGCCAGGCCGCCAATGCCGTAGAGCAGCGCCGCGAGAGGGCGCACGGTGCCAATGTCGATATCGGTAGCCACGGCCGCCTCGCGGTGGCTGGCGGCAGCGCGCATGGCGAGAGCTATCCAGCCGGCAAACAATACCAGCAGCAGCGCGCCATCACCCGAAGAGAGGCGGCCGTCGCGGGCAAACCATAACGTGAGCAGCGGTACGCTTAGCGCCAGCACGAAATCGCGACCGAGTTCGCGCCGCGCTGCCTTGATCGGGCCGAACAGCAGCGCCAGGCCGAAGATCAGCGCGATGTTGACGACGTTGCTGCCCAGCGCGTCGCCTAGGCCGATTTCGGGCTGGCCGGCCAGCGCCGCCAGGGTCGACACGGTGAGTTCCGGGCTGGATGTGGCGAAGGCCGCCAGTGTCGTCGCGACCAGAAGTTTCGGCACGCGCAGGTGAAGCGCCGTACCCAATATTCCCTTGAGAAAAGCTTCGCCGCCTGCTGCCGCAAGCAGCACCGCACCCGCCAGCGCTGCCAGATCGGTTGTGGTCGGGGACATCATTCAAGGCCCTCCAATATGTTCCTGACACTGAATTGGATGCGTCAAGTAGCGAACTTGCGGAATAAACATGGAATGCTTCCACGGGGTCCGGTCAGAACTTCTCCGGCCTCAAAACCTCGATTTCCGCAAGAAAGGCAATCATTGCGTAGTTGTCATAATAGCGAGCTTGCAAATGGCGCAGCAACGCATCCGCCTGCTCGCGCGGACAAATCACTTCGATGCGGATGTTGGCCGCCTCGTCCCAGGCGGCATCGCGCACGCCGCGACTGCCGCGTCCGCGCGCGTCCGACACCGTATGGCCGCGCGCACCCAGACGGTCGAGGTCGCGCAGCAGCGCTTGCTCGATGACCGCCTCGGTCACGATGGTCAACATGGTGCGCTTTTCGGTGGGCAGGTTCATACGATAGCTCCGGCGAATTGGATGGCGAGCCAATGGTACAGCGGCAGTCCAATGAGGATGTTGAACGGAAAGGTCACGCCGAGCGAAGCAGCGAGCGAGATGGCCGGATTGGCTTCCGGCACGGCCAGACGCATGGCGGCAGGCACGGCGATATAGGACGCCGACGCCGCCAGGGTAGCGAGCAGCGTCAGTCCGCCGACCGAGAAGCCGAGCAGTATGCCCGTACCCAGACCGAGGAGCGCGGAGAGCAGCGGCATGCCCAAGCCGAAGGCGATGAGGAACGCGCCGCAGCGCTTGAGTTCTCCGATTTGGCGGCTAACGATCAGCCCCATTTCGAGGAGGAATAAGGCCAGCACACCCTTGAATAGGTCGAAGAACATAGCTTTGATCGGTGCCAGACCTTCCGGGCCGGCGATCCAGCCGATCGCCATCCCCCCGATCAACAGGGTGACGCCCTTGCCCAGGAATGCCTCATGGCCAAGCGAACGCCAGTCGGTTTCCCGGCTCACCCCGCGCGCCAGAACGATGCCGACGAGGATCGCCGGCACCTCCATGATGGCTAGCAGGATCGCCATCTGGGGTTCCACTTCGATGGCGCGCGCACCGAGCCAGGCGATGCCGACAGCGAAGGTGGCTACACTCACCGAGCCGTAATGCGCCGCTGTCGCCGCCGCATCGGCTCGCGCAAAACGGCCGGCGTGGCGCAGGATGGCGAAGGCGATCAGGGTTTGCGCGGCGCCGAGCAGAATGACGGCGCCAATCTGGGGCAGGAGTGGCAGCAGCGGTTGCATCGCCAGGCCCTGCCCGCCCTTCAAGCCGATGGCGAGCAGCAGGAAAACCGTGAGCGAATCGTAGAGCGAGCCTGGCAGCTTAAGTTCGGAGCGCGCCAGTCCTGCGGCCAGGCCAAACAGGAAAAATAGAATGACGGGGTCTATTGCGGGCATGGGCAAGTTCTCATGGATTGCAATAATCACAGCGGCCAGGGTCCGCCGTCAGCCGGTCGCTACGCTCGCGCGTTTCGCGATATGTGCAGCGTACACACGCCCACACTTCGGCGCGCGTCTCGCGCGTGGGCGCGCCGCAGTCGGCACAGAGCAGGCCATCAATACGTTCAGTCGGTGCATAGCCGGGGCAGCCGCAGGCCGGGCATGGGGTGCGTATCTTCCGCAAGAGATCCTCGGCGGCCTTACGGATGTTGCGCATCCGCTCGGGGTGGGCGTGGGCGCGCAGATCGTGCTCGACAAAAACCTTGCCGCTCGCCGATTCCCGCTGCGTAGCGGCGAATGCGGCGGCAAGCGTCGTCCAGTCGGCGATGCCTTTACGGATGCGCGTATCGTCCTGATGCGCCGGGCGCAACACCAGGTGATGCTCCGGGAAACCGGCCTTGTGGGCGAAATCCTCAAGGGCGCGCCCGTCGCCCACCAGCGCATGGCCGCCACGGCCCGGCCCCTGGAAAATGCCGAAAACCTCGATGCCGAGTTCGGCATCAACCAGAATCAGCACTTCTACGTTCCAGGAGAACATGCCCGCAAACGGATCGGGGCCGAAACTACCTTCGCTGGCGAGGCCATGCTTGACGCCGGCCAGTTCCATGCCGATGCGCGCCTTTCTGCGCGCGGCATCGAGTTGAGTGCACAAACGCGGGATGTCGCGCGTGAAGGTGCCCAACTGGTCGGTATCGTATCCCGTTACGCGTTCCACGCGGCACCCCAAGGCTGGTTCGAGAAGCGGGGCGATCACCGCCTCCTTGCCATGCTGGGTCAGCAGTGCAAAACACCTGCCTGCATAAGCGTGGGGCACTTCACCAAGATTGTAATGCTGAGAATTGGCAGTCATGACGGCTTGGTTTGTCCGGGCGCGGGAGTGATGGAGAGCATGGCGCGTAGCGCCTGGATTTCCACGCGCAGGCGACCCATCTCAGCGTGCAACTCGCCCTCGATGCGTTCGCTCTGGTGCTCAAGAGTTTGCGCTGCATTACACCGATCGGCTTCGCTCACCATCTGCATTGCATTGACGATGATCGCGATGAACAGGTTGAGCATGGTGAAGGTGGCGATCAGGATGAAAGGAATAAAGAAGGCCCAAGCATAGGAGAAACTTTCCATCACCGGTCGGACGATGCCCATTGACCAGCTCTCCAAAGTCATGATCTGGAACAGGGTGTAGAGCGAGCGGCCGATGTCGCCAAACCAATCCGGGTAGCTGGTGGCGAACAAGTTGGTGGCAATGACGGCAAATACGTAATAGATGATCAGCAGCACCAGTGCGATCGAGCCAGGACCGGGGACTGCTACCAACAGCGCGCCGACTACCCGGCGCATTGACGGCACCATGGCGAGCAGGCGCAGAACGCGCAAGACGCGCAAGGCACGCAACACTGCCAGCGGCCCGGTCGCCGGGATCAGCGCGATGGCCACCACAAAAAAATCGAAGATGCTCCAGGGATCACGCCAGAATGCGGCGCGGTACGCATACAGGCGCAACGCGATCTCGACCACGAATACCGCCAGGATCGCCTGGTCTATCGCTACGATGAGCCCGCCTGCGTGGGCCATGACTGCGGGCGAGGTCTCCAGTCCCAGCAACAGCGCATTGAAGATGATGAGCGCGATGATCGTCTGCTGAACCAGCGGTCGTTCCAGCCAGCGGCGTACGCGCTGGCGCCGATCAGTTATCGTTTTCGTGTTCATCGGGAGCTTTCAATGATGCTCATCGCCAAAGGCTCAGCGGGGGATCCTGAACGATGGCGCGCAGCACGTCGCTGCGAGAGACGAATCCGAGCAGCCGGCCGGCATCGCCGACGACGGGCACGCCATCGACCCCGCTCGTCAGCATCGCGGCCGCTACACACCTGATGTCGGTGACCGGAGCCGCAGCAACGACGGGCGTCGGCAGCCATGGCATCGCCCCGCACCGCAATGGCCGGACGACTCATCACCTGCGCCACATGGACGAGCGGGCCACGCTCCAACTGCCTCCGGCAGCATCTTGCGATAGGGCACGCACCGCCTCCTGCGTCGGACGCGTGACGACTGCCTCACCGCCGAACTCCTCGTCGTCTTGGGCAATCGTGCGCACGGAACGCACGTGCGCCAGTCGGCGCACACGATCCATTGCTTCCAGTGTGCCGCTGAATACCTGTCCGGCGATGCCATGGATGGAAAACATGACGCCACTCCCCTTGGCCGGAAGACTGCCGCACCGCGCCGATGACTTGCCGCGCATCGGCACCCGACCTCTCGGTCAGCCGGAATTCGGCGAAGGTCGATACTGCCATGATGACCTGCATGCCCGTCGTCAGCGGAATGCCAGTAGGCCGAGCGTCAACAGGTCGACGGCTGCACAGCCAGACGCCCATCATGGCGTTCCGCCAGCGCCGACTTTCATCGAGCCTCGGCAAGCTCAAACGACCAGCACGTCGCAGGGGGAGTAATAGGCGAGGAAGCGCGACACGCTGCCCATCACCGCTTCGCCGAGGCGAGAACCGCTGTGCTTGCCGACGGCGATCAGGTCGGCGTTCAACTCGCGGATGGCGTCGGGCAAGGCCGAGTTCGGGTCGCCATGGACGATGCGGCGAGCGATGTCGAGGCCAGCCAGTTCCGGGTCGCCGAGCAGGGCTTCCATGTTGCGCTGCGCGGCGCGCGACTCCGTCTCGGCGTAGCGCAGGATGTCCTCCTCGGGGAAGTCTTTGCAGCGCAGCTTGGCCTCGAAAGGCGCGCGGTAGGCGTGCAGCATCGTGACGCGCGCGTTGGCCGCCACCACGAGCGCGGTGCGCAGCACGGTATCCGAGCGCGGCCCCAGATCGACCGCAACCAGTGCGTGGGCGTAGTCGCACTCGGCCTGCCGTCGCGTCACCAGCACCGGCCCCGTGGCGTGCGAGAGAATGCGTACCGCCGTGCCGCCAAGGAAGAACTGCTGCAGCAGCCCCTTGCCATGGGCGCCGATGACCGTCAGATCGGGGCGGAAGGTCTCGACGGCGTCGGCCACGGCGCGGTGAGCCGATCCCTCGGCGAGTTCGGCGCGCGCGCGCGCGGCGCCAGCCGCGCGCGCGGCCTCGATCAACGCGTCGATGTTGACATTGGCGGCTTCGCGCAGGCGTGCCGGCAAGTCGTCGTCGCCGAAGGCGGCATCGAGCGCCGATTGGCGCGGGAAGGCATGCACGATGAGCAGCTCGGCGTTCGCGCGGGCGGCGAGCAGGGCGGCGCGGCGCACGGCGTCGTTGCCGAGCCCGGAAAAGTCCGTGGCGGCGAGGATGCGTTTAATCGATGTCATGAAAGATTTCTCCTGTCAGTGGTAAATCCGGTTGAAAAAATCAGGGCGCGCTCCTGAGTTCCACCTGAATTTCCGCGCTCGGTTTGCCCGTTACCCTCGATTCAACCAGGTCGGTGCCTTTTGCGTAACGGTGACGCTCGCTCTTCCGCGTTGCTGCAGCAATTTCCTGCCGATAACCGGCGCCCTCGAAACCACGCGCGTAGTGATTTGTTCTTTGATGCCAGGGATGGCATCCTCAATCTGTTTCTTGATCCCAGGAATGACTTGCTCGGCCTGACCCAGCGCAATCTCTGCGGCACGCTTGCCAGTGTCCGCGACTCCGGGCGCTTGCCCCCATAACCAGGACAGAACGGAAATACCTGCCCAAACGATCAAGGCGAATAGTACCAACAGGCCGACACCAAGGCCAACCCACGTTCCTTGCGGATGGAGAAAATTCGGGGGGCGACCGGCTGTGTGATCGATAGAATGCGCATCTTTTTCCTCATGGCAATGGGTTCAGTTCAGTGTTTCCTGTTCATGACGATCAGTCACTACTGTCCATGAAGCCCAACAATTGCAGCAGGCTGGTGAACAGATTGAAGATGGAAACGAACAGCGTCACGGTCGCCATGACGTAGTTGGTTTCGCCGCCGCGGATGATGTTCGAGGTTTCGTAGAGGATCAGGCCCGACATCAGCAGCACAAAGGCGGCGGAGACGGTCAGCGACAAGGCCGGGATATCGAAGAAGATCGCCGCCAGGCCGGCGAGGAAGGCGAGCAGGATGCCGACCATGAGAAAGCCACCCATGAAGCTGAAGTCCTTCTTCGTCGTCAGCGCGTAGGCGGAAAGCCCGACGAAGATCGCCGCTGTGGCGCCCATCGCCTGCATGACGATCTCGCCGCCGTTGGGCAGCCCGAGATAGCGGCTGATGATGGGGCCGAGGGTGTAGCCCATGAAGCCGGTCAGGGCGAAGACGGCGAGGATGCCCCAGCCGCTGTTCTTGAGCTTGTGTACGGCGAACAGCAGGCCGAAGAAGCCGCCGAGCGTGACCAGTATCCCCGGGTGCGGCAGCTTGAGCGCTGCCGACACGCCGGCCATGACGGCAGCGAAGGCCAGCGTCAGCGACAGTAGCAGGTAGGTGTTGCGAATCACCCGGTTGGTGACAAAGATCGATTCCGCGCCGCGATGCGGCAGGGCGATGGATTGGATTCGGTGCAGGCTCATGGTTTTCTCCTTTTCGGTTGAGAGGGGTGACGGGAAGGTAAAAGTCGGCGCTGGCGGGACGGCGGGTTTCAATGCACCACCAGCAGTGGGCGTTGGCTCAGGCGCAATACCTGCTGTGAGACCGAGCCGAGCAACAGGGCCTTGGCCGTGCCCAGCCCATGGCTGCCAATGACGATGCCGGCGCAGTCGATGCGCTCGGCGGTCTCGACGATGCGCTCGGCGGCCTCGCCCATTGTTACATGCAGACGCCAAGGCAGGCTGGCGGCATCGAGATGGGCGCGCGCACTGGCCGTGGCAGCCAGCGCGCGGTGCGCCAGTTCCGCTTCGGCGGCCTCCTTGGCCATCCAGTGCTGGACATGAACCAGATGCAGGGCGCAAGCGATCATTGCACTGGCTTGGCGGGTGGCATGGGCGACGGCGCGCAGAGCGTTGTCGGAGCCATCCACCGCCACCAGCCAGGGATTTCTGTCCGGCGCCGCAAGGGCCGGCGTGCTGTCGAATACGAGGCCGATCAGGCGCCCGTCGGCGTCGCGCTCCTGCGCGACCGGGGCGGGAAGTTCGGAAATTTGTTTCATGGCTTTTCTCCCGAGGTGGCCGGTTGCCTGGATTTGGGCAGTGTGAAGCTCGCGACAACCGAAGCCAGGATGATGCTGGCGACGATGGCGAGCGACCACTGGATCGGCATGTGGAACCAGGGCATGGCGAGCATCTTGCCGCCGATGAACACCAGCACGATGGCCAGTCCGTACTTGAGCAGGTGGAAACGCTCGGCCATGTCGGCGAGCAGGAAGTACAGGGCGCGCAGTCCCATGATGGCGAAGATGTTCGAGGTGAACACAATGAACGGATCGGTGGTCACGGCGAAGATGGCTGGAATGCTGTCCACCGCGAAGACAAGGTCGCTGGCCTCGATGAGCGCCAGCACGAGGAACATCGGCGTTGCCCAGAGCAGGCCGTTTTGCCTGACGAAGAATTTCTCGCCACGGAATTCGGGCGTGATGCGCAGATGCCCGCGCAGCCAGCGCAGCAGCGGATTTTTCTCGAGGTCGGGCTCGGCTTCTGCGAAGATCAGCATCTTGATGCCGGTGATGACGAGGAAGGCGCCGAAGACGTAGAGGATCCAGGCAAATTGTTGTACCAGCCAGACACCGGCCAGGATCATGCCGGCGCGCATCACGATGGCGCCAAGCACGCCGTAGAGCAGGACGCGGCGCTGCAACTCCGGCGGCACGGCAAAGTAGGTGAAAATCATGACGAAGACGAACATGTTGTCCACCGACAACGACTGTTCAATCAGGTAGCCCGCCAAGAACTCCAAGGTCTTCGTGCGCGCCACCTCGGGGCTTTGGGTGTCGTTCAGATACCACCACAGGAGAGCAGCGAAGATGAGCGCGAGGCTGACCCAGACGGCGACCCAGGCGGCGGCTTCTTTGACATGTACCCGGTGCGCCTTGCGGCCACCGAAGACGAACAGATCGAGCGCCAGCATGGCCAGCACGAAGGCGATGAAGCCAGCCCACATCGGGCCAGTGGCGAAACTTACCGTGGCATCGTTCATTGCGTTTCCTCAGGCGCCGCGAACCAGGGACATGACCTGGCCAACATCGAGCGTGGCGGCCTTTTGCTCGATTTGCGGGAGATACTGCGACTGGATCTGCTGGGCCGGACCGAGCAGGCTCTGGAAGGCCTCGCGCAGCATGCCGGTGCTCATCGTCCGTCCGCCGGCGTAATAGCGCCGGGCCACCTGCCCCAGCGCATAAGTGGTGGCGAACGAGAAGGCCATGCCGGTTGCCGCGCCGCCAACCTTGCCGAAGGGTTTGCCCGACGCCTTGCCGAACAGGCCGCCGAGCAGCTTGCGGCCGAACTGTTCCAGGTATTGGGAAGTCAGCCCGACACCGGCGGCAGCAATGAATTCCTTGATGTGGCCTTGGTCGAGCGCCACGCCGTGCGCCTGACCGATACCGTAGACCATCTTGATCTGGAGCGGGATGATCGCCATAGAAGCCCAAGACTGCGGCAGCAACTCCAGCGCACCGGCCAGCAGCGCGTAATTGAGAATCGACTTGTCCCGTTCGGCCGTGGCGGGGGTCGAGGTCGGCACTGCGGTGGCGGTTGGCGCCAACGGCGGGGGGACGAACGCGGTCTGATCGACGACCAGATCGATTTCACCCTCGATCAGTTCGGTCTCCGCCATGGGCAAGGCGAGCAGCCGCTTCAACTCGTCAAGAAAGCGTCGCTCGGCGTCGCCCAGGCGACCATCCGCCTCGCAGACACACAATGCCATCTCGTAGGCGAACTGGCGCTGTCCGGTCTCCGTCAGCATGGCCGCGGCCGTCGCCAGCGGCAGGCGTTTGAGCAGCACGTCCTGATAGACGCGCGCCAGATCGGGGGCGCCTTCCTGCCCGGCGAAGGAGGCAGCGATATCGCGCAGTTCTTCCCGTTCGCGGTCATCCTTGATACCGTCAGCGAAAGCGGCGTGGATGGCGATGGCGAGAATCGCTTTTTGCGTTTCCGGCGTCATGATCATTTCCCCTCAAAAGTCGGCGCTGACGGGACGGCGGCGAGCGTCACACGGATCCTGCCTTGCGGCAGCCGGTCGAGCGTCAAAATCACCCGCTCGGCATCCTTGCGGTACTCGTGCCGTTCGCCCTCGAGCGTGGCCGAGAGCACGCTTTGTGCGAAGCCATTGGCGACGAAGCCCCCGGCATAGTGATCCAGCACGGCGTGATAATCGGCACTGCCCTCGTAGCGCACGGTGGTTTCCGCTCCCGTGCGTTGCCAGTGCGCGCGTACAAGTCCCGGAAAGCGCGCTACCGGGCCGATGTCGGTCCCCGACACGTCGCGCGGCGGCTCGGATCCAAGCGCCGGCAGCCACTCGCCCAGCGTCTCGCGTGCGCCAGGAATGATTTGATCTACCTGCTCGACGATGACGCGGGTCGCTTCCGGTGTGCCGGTGGCGAGCGTCTTGCCCTGCCCCCACAGCCACCCGAAGAGCGCGACAACGGCCCAGATCGCCAAGGCAAGCAGCGTCAGCAGACCAAGCCCGAGAGCGATCCACGTCCTGCCGCGAATTTGCATGATTCCCCCGGCAAACTTCGTGATCAAGGTGGGGGCGTTCATGGCTGAGTTTCAGGATCAAAGCGATTTTCGCGCAACCTTGGAAGGACATGACGACGCGCGAGGCGGCGATCCAGCGTGCGCCCGATGCGCTCGACGGCGCGGTCGATGGCGACATACAGGTCGGCCTGGACATCCTCGACAACGATGGGTGGCACCCCGTTGAGCCTCACTTCGATGCTGCAACACTTATCCACCCCACCGCGCGGGCCGTTGATATCCGACAGGCGCACGACGATGCGTGTGACCATGTCTCGGCCATGATTAAGGGCATAGGCGAGCCGCCGCGCGACACGCTCGCGCAGCCCGTCGGTCAGAGCGAAATCCTGTGCGTGTATCTGAATGCTGTTCATGACATCTCCTTCCGGCAAGGTGGGTGCATGAGAATTGTCGGGAATTTGATTATTCGAGACAAGCAGAGAATAATTTGCGCTTTATTCGATTTAAACGAACAGTAAAAATCTCCGGAGCGCACCCCATGCTCAACTTCAAGCACCTTCATTACTTCGCCGCGGTCGCTCGATCGGGAGGCGTCATTCGCGCCGCCGAGCGGCTGCACCTGACTCCGCAAACGATCTCCGGCCAGATCGCGCAGTTCGAGGAGCGTCTCGGCGTAGCTTTGTTTGACCGCGTGGGCCGTCGTCTCGAACTTACCGACGCGGGCCGGCTGGCACTGTCGTATGCCGAGGAAATCTTTCAGACCGGCGCCGAACTGGAAGATCTGTTGAAGAACGGCGCCGAAGAGCGTTTCATCACCTTCCGCGTCGGCATTGCTGATGCCGTGCCGAAATTCGTCGCCCATCGCCTGCTGGCGCCGGTACTGGCGCTCCCCGACCCCGTGCGCCTGATCTGTGACGAAGACCGGCTCGAACGCTTGCTGGCGGATCTGGCCGTTCACCGCCTCGACATGGTGCTGGCCGACCGTCCGATGCCGCCCGGCACCGAAATCAGGGGCTACAGCCATCCGCTCGGCGAATCGTCTCTCGCCTTCATGGCGGCGCCGGGGTTGGCTGCGCGACTGCCGCCGGAGTTTCCGGCCTGCCTGGACGGTGCGCCGCTGCTCCTGCCCGGGCGGGACAGCGCGCTGTACAACGCCCTGCCGCGATGGATCGAGCGGCAGGGCTTGCGCGTTCGCGTTGTCGGCGAATTTCACGACAGCGCACTAATGAAAGCCTTTGGCGAGGCAGGCGCGGGCGTCTTTCCGGCGGCAGCGGCGAGCGTGCCGGATGTCGTAGGGCATTACGACGTGGTCAAACTGGGTGAAACCGCCGACATCCGCGAACGGTTCTTCCTGATTTCCGCCGAGCGGCGCCTCACGCATCCGGCTGCGCGCGCGGTGAGCGAACATGCCCGCACCGGACTGTTCGCCACCGTCCCGCCACCGCCGATTTTTAGCGCGGCTGCAGTCGTTGCTCCAGTTCCCTGACCGCCAGCGCCAGCGCGTGATCGCGGATTTTTCTGGCGCCGAAATGGTACTGGAGCACGGTACAGGTGACGGGTGGACAGAGCATTGCGATCGGCGTTCTGAAAGCGTACCCAAGCCAGCATCGGCGCGCCCAGGAGGGTCGAATCGACACAAACCCAGAAACGTTCCTCGAACACCAGCGCCATCGGCGCCGGAATGCGTGACGGATATTCGTCAAGCACGGGGAAACCGGCTTGTCGCTCATACACAGCGGTCAGCCCAGCAAGTAGTCGATCTTTGAATTTATCCGTAAATAATTTGCTTAGGCCCTGTTCCAGTAGGCCGGTTGCACGCCAGGTGATGATGCCGCAGGCGAGATGCAACATGGCGATAAATGTTTCCGGGAGGGTCTCCCGACGAACGAGAATTCGACGAAAGCGATTCATCCAGCTGTGAGTATGTTCCACCACCCAACGACGTGCCTTGAAGCCAGCCCCCTGCTTGATGGCCTTGGCCTCCTCGCCACGCGCGCGAATGTGCGCGGTAAAGCCGAGCTCCCGAATGATGTCGCGGACCTCGTCGAAGTCATAACCCTTGTCGAGACGGATGCCTTGGGGCATTGCAGCGGTCGGCACCGGGCGCTCGGCCATGATGTTGTCGAGGATGCTTCCGACCAACTTCATGTCGTGACGGTCGGCACCGTCGATGGTGACGGCAATCGGAATTCCCGCTGCTTCCGTCAGCAGGCTGCGCTTGACACTCTGCTTGCCTCGGTCCGTCGGGTTCGGCCCGGTTTTTTTGAGCCCGCCAATGGTGCTTTCGTCATCGCTCCATCCATCGACAGCCAAGACCAGTCGATGCCCTTGAGACCATCATACTGGGTCAGCTCCGTGCGCCAGAGGGTTTCGAACACCCCGGCATCGGTCCATTCGCGAAAGCGCCGGTATGCCGAACCGCATGAACAGATGCCGGTGGCGTCCAATGCGTTCCACTGGCTGCCTGTGCGCAGCACGAACAGGATGGCGTTCATGGCATTCCGATCCGGCACCCGCGGATTGTGGCAGCCCAGCGGGTGCGCCTTCCGTGGCGGCAATAGCGGTTCGATCTGCTTCCATAGCTTGTCGCTGATACGCCATCCATCGTCTTTCGTTACTAGTCCCATCGTCATCTCCCATCGCCGTTGTGATGGAAGCTTTACCGGCAAAATTACCCTCTACTGAAATAGGCTCTTAATCCGAGGAATATCCGCCGTTGGCGGTCAAGCATTTGCCGAAATCCGGGACCAAGGAACAACCTTCAACTGATTGTCTTTGGCAAAGTTAATCAGGAAGGCATACGCCATCGGCTCGATTTCATGGATGCCCGCGTCGACAAACACGCACTTGCAGCCTTCATGAGTGCCCGGCTGGACATGGGGGGAGTACGCCATGCGTCGCCCATTGCCAAACGCGGACATCACTCCGCAAAGCCGTTCGGCCCAGTCACTCGGGCGGAACATCTGTCCCCCCGAAGTAACCCCGACGATAATGAAATTTTCAGCTTTGTGCAAAGACATGAGCGAATACGTCTGACCTGCGGATTGTAGCAAAGAACAGAAATCACCCTCTCGGAGTTTCGCCTCTTCCCTGTACAGATGATGTTTTTTCGCTTAGTATTGCGCGGTTTCTACAAGCACGGCGGCCACTTTGATCTTCGGCCGCCGTATGTTTTTTGTAAATTGCCTTGCGCGGAGCGTTGCTATGCCGCATTTAATGAATACCTATGGGCGGCTGCCCGTGGCCTTTACCCATGGGCAGGGATGCCGTCTGTTTGATGAACAGGGAAAATCCTATCTCGACGGAATGGCCGGGGTGGCGGTCAATACACTGGGGCACAATCATCCCCGTCTGGTGCAGGCTCTTGGCGAGCAGTTGGGCCGCTTGATTCACACATCGAATCTCTACCGCATTCGTGAAGCCGAGGAAGCTTCGGACCGGCTGGCCGGGATTGCACGGATGGAGGAAGTTTTCTTCTGCAACTCCGGCTGCGAGGCCAATGAAGCAGCGATCAAACTGGCTCGCCTCTATGGCCATCAGCAAGGTGTCGAGCAGCCAATGATCATCGTCATGGAGCACGCATTCCATGGCCGTACGCTGGCCACCTTGTCGGCAACGGGAAATCGCAAGGTGCAGGCAGGATTCGAGCCGCTGGTTTCGGGGTTTGCCCGAGTTCCTTTCGACAACCTGGCGGCCATCGAGCATCTGGTGCAGCATAATCCGAATGTGGTTGCCGTGCTTTTCGAGCCGATTCAGGGCGAAGGCGGGATCAATATCGTTCACCACGAATTCATGCGTGCCCTGCGGCGAGTTTGCGATCAGAAGAACTGGTTGTTGATGGTCGATGAAGTTCAATGCGGATTGGGGCGTACTGGTGCCTGGTTCGCACATCAGCATGCCGGGATTGTGCCGGACGTGATGACTCTGGCCAAAGGGCTTGGCTCGGGCGTGCCAATCGGGGCCTGTCTTGCGGCTGGCCGTGCAACAGGAGTTTTCAAACCAGGAACCCACGGCTCCACTTTCGGCGGCAATCCTTTGGCCTGCGTCGCCGCATTGACCACATTGAACGTGATCGAAGCCGATCAGCTCATGACTCGGGCGATGCAACTGGGAGAGGCCATCAGGGAAGGATTGCGCTCCGGCCTGGCCGACATCGAGGGTGTGATCGAAGTGCGGGGCGAAGGGCTGATGATCGGCGTTGAGCTTGACCGGCCGTGTGGTGTTCTGGTCAGCAGGGCACTCGGTGCAGGATTGCTGATCAATGTGACCGTGGAGAAGGTGATCCGTTTGTTGCCCCCGCTGGTGATGAGCGATGCCGAGGGCGCGGAGCTGGTTGCAGGCCTGATACCTCTCATCCGTGACTTCTTGAAGGAATGAGCATGGAATCCAGGTCGTCGCCCAGGCACTTCTTGCAATTCAATGACCTTACGCGCGAGGAACTCGGCCATGTGTTCGAACGTAGCCGGATCATCAAGGCGCGGTTCAAGTCTTACCAACGCTATTGGCCCCTGCGGGATCGTACGCTGGTGATGATTTTCGAGAAGGCCAGCACGCGCACGCGGCTTTCCTTCGAGGCCGGCATGCAGCAACTGGGCGGGGCAGCGATTTATCTGAACACGCGGGATTCCCAGCTCGGCCGTGGCGAACCGGTGGAAGATGCGGCGCAGGTGATCTCGCGCATGAGTGATATCGTCATGATCCGCACTTTCGAGCAAGAGATCATCGAGCGCTTTGCCCGTCACTCAAGGGTTCCGGTGATCAACGGCCTGACCAATGAATACCATCCTTGCCAGATTCTGGCCGATATTTTCACGTTCATCGAGTATCGCGGATCGATCCAGGGAAAGACCGTCGCCTGGATCGGAGATTCGAACAATGTCTGCAACACCTGGCTGCAGGCAGCCGAGGTGCTGGATTTCAATGTCCATGTCTCGACGCCGCCAGGATATGAAGTCGAAGCCGAACGTGCCGGTCTGTACGGTACGAGCCATTTCCAGCAGTTCTCCGATCCGATGGATGCGGCGCGCAATGCCGATCTGGTGACCACCGATGTGTGGACCTCGATGGGTTTCGAAGCTGAAAACGAGGAACGGATGCGCGATTTTGCCGACTGGCAGGTGGATGGCGAAATGATGCAGGCTGCGCGCAAGGATTCACTGTTCATGCATTGCTTGCCGGCACATCGTGGCGAAGAGGTTGCGGCCGAGATCATCGATGGCCCGCAAAGCGTGGTCTGGGACGAAGCGGAGAACCGGCTGCATACACAAAAAGCATTGCTGGAATTCCTGCTGCTGGGCAGGTTGAATGACTGACAGGAAACGGATATGAGCGAAGTGAAAAAAGTGGTGCTCGCCTACTCGGGCGGGCTGGATACCTCGGTCATCCTGAAATGGTTGCAGGACACATATCAGGCTGAGGTGGTGACGTTTACTGCCGATCTGGGGCAGGGTGAGGAGCTCGAGCCGGCACGTGCCAAGGCGGTCCAACTCGGCATCAAGAAGAAGAATATTTTCATCGATGACCTGCGCGAAGAATTCGTGCGGGATTTCGTGTTTCCCATGTTCCGCTGTAACACCGTCTATGAAGGCGAGTATCTGCTCGGCACATCGATTGCCCGTCCGCTGATTGCCAAGCGATTGGTCGAGATCGCGCGCAAGACCGGCGCGGATGCGATCGCCCATGGAGCGACCGGCAAGGGCAATGACCAGGTGCGTTTCGAACTCGGCGCCTATGCCCTTATGCCGAACATCAAGGTGATCGCGCCATGGCGCGAATGGAATCTGCTCTCGCGCGAGAAACTGATGGCCTATGCCGAGAAACATGGCATTCCGGTGGACATGAAGCACAAGAAAGGTGGCTCCCCCTATTCGATGGATGCGAACCTCCTGCACATCTCCTATGAAGGTCGCCATCTCGAGAATCCTGCGGCCGAGGCCGAGGAGTCGATGTGGCGGTGGACGGTTTCGCCGGAAAAGGCGCCGAACAAGGCCGAATACCTCGACCTCGAATTCAGACAGGGCGATCTGGTGTCCATCAACGGCAAGAAAATGAAGGCGCACGAACTGCTAGCCACGTTAAACCAGATCGGCGGCAAGCATGGTATCGGCCGCCTCGACCTGGTCGAGAACCGCTATGTCGGCATGAAGTCGCGAGGCTGCTATGAAACGCCGGGCGGCAGTATTTTGCTCAAGGCCCACCGCGCCATCGAATCGGTGACCCTGGATCGGGAAGTGGCGCATCTCAAGGATGATCTGCTGCCGCGCTATGCCAGCCTGATCTACAACGGCTATTGGTGGAGCCCGGAACGCCTGGCGGTGCAGACGCTGATCGATCATACCCAGCAGCACGTCAACGGCTGGGTCAGGATCAAGCTGTACAAGGGCAATGTGATGGTTGTCGGCCGTGATTCGAAAACCGATTCGCTATTCGATTCGACCATTGCCACCTTCGAGGACGATGCCGGCGTCTATGATCAGAAGGACGCGCATGGTTTTATCCGCCTTAATGCCCTGCGCCTGCGCATCGGCGCGAACCGCGCCGGCGGAAAGAATTAACGTCAAACAAAATCTGGCCGTCACGGATGCCCGGCATTTCAGAGGAACAATTGACGGAATTCGGCATGACCTTCGGTGTCGCCGGATTCATGCTGTACATGCTTTTCATCATCGGCGAGCTGGCCTGGAAGTCGAAGGCCGGCAAGCTGGGAACCTTCGTGCTGTTTTTTGTCCTGTCTTTCGGCATGATCGGCTTTGTTGCCAAGATCATCATTCAGAAATTATGGAGACTGTGAGATGCCGCAATTCGACAATGTGAGTATCGTCAAGAAAGCCAATGTCTATTTTGACGGAAAATGCATAAGTCATACCATTCAGGGCGCGGATGGAGTGAAAAAGAGCGTCGGCGTGATTCTCCCGGCGAGTCTGGCCTTCACTACCGGCGCCCCGGAAATCATGGAAACCGTGGCCGGCTCCTGCCGCTACCGGCTGCATGGCGGTGACTGGAAGACCTGTGGTGAAGGCGAGAAATTCAGTGTACCGGGCAACTCCAGTTTCGATATCGAAGTGAGCGGCGAGCCTTATCACTACGTTTGCCACTTCGCCTGAACCGCGTTTGAGCACGGGGAGAGCAAGATGCCTTCTTTCGATATTTCTTCCGAAGCCGATCTGGTGGCGTTGAAGAACGCCGTCGATGTTGCCGGCCGTCACATCGGCAATCGTTATGACTTCAAGGGCACCACGGCACGGGTCGATCTGAACGAGAAAGACAAGACGTTGACGCTGTACGGCGATTCCGAATTTCAGATCGGTCAGATCAAGGACATTCTTTTCCCCGAGATGGAAAAGAAGGAGCGCGAGAGCACCAAGCGCTTGGACCATGGCAGGCTCGAAACCGTGTCCGGCAACAAGGCCAAGCAGGAATTGAAGATCAAGATCGGCATCGAAACCGATCTGGCGAAGAAGATCGTCCGGCTGATCAAGGACAGCAAGCTCAAGGTACAGGCAAGCATCCAGGGCGACGCCGTGCGTGTCGCCGGCGCCAAGCGCGACCTGTTGCAGGAGGCCATTGCCCTGGTGAAAAAAGAGATCGCCGATTTCCCGTTGCATTACGGGAATTTCAGGGATTGACGGCCGCGCCGGTCAGTCGCGCGGCAAGGCTTCGATCCAGCGGGCATAGAGCCGATCGGCAACCCGGCGCATGCGGCCGAGACGTTGCTCGACATGCTCCAGCATTTGTTCGGGAGTTTGCACGGAAGCGGAGGGTACCGCCTGTTCTTCCGTCCAGTAGCGGCACCAGAGGCGGATCATGGCTTCGGTCATCTCGACATGGCATTGCATGCCCAGATGTGGGCCGAGTACGAAGGCCTGATTCTCGCAGTACGCACTGCGCAGGATGCGGGTCGCGCCGGGCGGCAGGCTGAACGTCTCGCCGTGCCAGTGAAAGGCTTCAAAACGTTCGTCAGCGTCCAGCCAGTCAGCCGCCACTGGCAGCACAGTGACCTCGCCCCAGCCGATTTCCTTGACCGGGTTTTTCGTCACGGGTCCGCCCAGCGCCTTGCTCATCAGCTGTCCGCCCAGGCAATGCCCCAGCACGGGGATGTCGCGTGCAACGGCATCGCGGATCAGTTCGAGTTCCTGCCGGATCCAGGGCAGGTCATCATTGACGCTCATCGGTCCGCCCATGAAACACAGCCCGGAGAATCCTGAAGAAGTCGGCGCTGGCGAAACGCCGCGATCGATCTCGATCAGCGTCCAGGGCAGCGAGTGACGGTCGAGGAATGTGGCAAAATAGCCGGGCCCCTCGCCGGGGCTATGACGGAATATCGCAACTGGTTTCATGCCGGAGTCCTTTCCCATTTCCCCTGCCGCCGATTCTAGCGGAGCCGTGCTTCATCTGATGCGCTGCCGCCTGGCGGCGGGTGCGGCCATGCCCCCGGTCGACGAGGGGCGCCTGCTTGCCGGCATCACCGCTGCGCGGGAACGAATTCCCGCAGCGGTGCTGGTGCCGATCGTCTTGCGCGCGAGCGGCCCTACTCTGCTGTTCACCCGGCGTACGACCCATCTGCGCGATCATGCCGGACAGATCAGCTTTCCCGGCGGCCGCTGCGAAGCAGGTGATGCCACGCCTGAGCAGACCGCCCTGCGCGAAGCGCGGGAAGAGGTCGGTATCGATCCCGATCAGGTCGAGTTGCTCGGCCGTCTGCCGGAATACCGCACCGTGACCGGGTTTGTCATCACCCCGGTGGTCGGGCTGGTGACGCCGCCGCTTAATCTTCGGATCGACGACTTCGAGGTGGCCGAGGTCTTCGAGTCGCCCCTCGGATTTTTGCTCGATCGCAAAAATCATTTGCGGCATAGCCTGGAGTTCGAGGGTGAGCAGCGCGAGTTCTGGGCCATCCCCTGGCAGGATCACTACATCTGGGGCGCCACCGCCGGCATGCTGGTCAGCCTGTGCCATGCCGTATTCAACGGGGAAGCCGCATGATTCTGCTATCCATCGTAATCACCCTGCTTCTCGAGCAGATCCGTCCCCTGGCGGTCGAGCGTACGGTGCGTTCTCCGGTAGCAAAACTGGCTGAATATTTGGAGCGCCGGTTCAACGATGGCGTCTATTTGCATGGCGCCATTGCGTGGGGAATCGGGGCGGCGCTACCGGCGCTGATATTGCTGGCCGGACAATTACTGGCGTACCACGTCACCTCGCTGCTGTGGTTGCTGCTGGCGGTGGGCACGTTGTATCTGACGATGGGTTTTCGCCAGTTCAGTCATTTCTTTACCGAAATCCATGCGGCCCTGCGGCTAAACGATTTGACGCGGGCCAGGCAGGTGCTCGCGGCCTGGCGTGGTTACAGTGGAGACAATCCGAGCAGCAGCGAGGTTGCTCGCCTGGCGATCGAGGAGGCCTTGCTGCTGGCGCATCGTTACGTGTTTGCTCCGCTGTTCTGGTTTGCCGTACTGGGCCCGGCCGGGGCCGTGCTGTACCGGCTGACCCACTTGTTGAATGAATTCTGGAACCGCCCCGTGCTGCCTGGCAGCCTCGACCCCGGTGACTTCGGGTGCTTCGCCCGTCAGGCCTTTGCCACACTTGATGGGCTGCCGGTACGGATCACCGCGGCTACGTTTGCCGTGGTCGGTAATTTTGAAGATGCTGTTGATTGCTGGCGAAATCAGGCCTCCCGTTGGCCCGACCGAGGCTCGGGTATACTTTTGGCCAGCGGTGCAGGGGCACTGGGTGTCCGGTTGGGCATGCCGATGCGCGGCGGAGTGCGGGATCTGGATGGTGCCGATGATCGTCCCGAGTTGGGAGTGGGTGAGGAGGCGGATGCCGGTTTCATGCAGAGCACGATTGGTCTGGTCTGGCGCAGTCTCGTGCTGGTTCTGGCGGTGCTGGCCTTGATCTGGATTTCCAGCTGGGCCGGCGGTTAATTTTTTACAAGGGGTAAATCATGGCAGGCAAGAGAGAAGTCGTTGTACTGAGCGCAGTCCGTTCCGCAATCGGCACCTTCGGTGGCGCCCTGAATTCGATCGAACCATCCGAGCTGGCCGGCATGGTGATGAAGGAAGCTGTCACCCGCTCCGGCGTCGATCCGCAACAGATCAATTATGTGACCGTCGGTACCGTCATTCCCACCGACGCGCGCTATGCCTATGTCTCTCGTGTAGCTTCGATCCAGGCCGGGCTGCCGATGGATTCCGTCGCCATGCAGGTGAGCCGTCTGTGTTCCTCCGGGTTGCAGGCGATCGTCACCACCGCGCAGAACATCATGCTCGACGATTGCGATTACGGCATCGGCGGCGGGGTCGAGGTCATGTCGCGTGGTGCTTATCTGTCGCCGGCGATGCGTTCCGGCGCGCGCATGGGGGATACCAAGCTGCTCGATTCGATGGTGGCGGTGCTGACCGACCCCTTTGGCGCAGGGCACATGGGCATTACCGCGGAGAACCTGGCCGTCAAGCACGGCATTACTCGTGAAGCGCAGGATGCGCTCGCTGCCGAATCACACCGCCGTGCCGCTGCCGCGATCGCTGAAGGCCGTTTCAAGTCGCAGATCGTGCCGATCGTCCAGCAGACCCGCAAGGGCGAGGTTGTGTTCGACACCGATGAGCATGTCAAGCCGAATACCACGCTCGAATCGCTGGCCAAGATGAAGCCGGCGTTCAAGAAGGACGGCACGGTGACCGCCGGCAATGCCTCCGGCATCAACGATGGCGCGGCCTTCTTCGTTCTGGCGGCGGCCGATGTCGCTGCCCGCGCCGGGCAGAAGCCGATGGCCCGGCTAGTTTCCTATGCCGTGGCCGGCGTGCCCAACGAGGTGATGGGCGAAGGCCCGATTCCGGCGTCCCGTCTGGCGCTCAAGAAGGCGGGTTTGAGCCTCGAGCAGATGGATGTCATCGAATCCAATGAAGCCTTTGCCGCGCAGGCGCTGACCGTGGCCAAGGTGCTCGGCCTCGATCCGGCCAAGACCAATCCCAATGGTGGTGCGATCGCGCTCGGCCATCCGATCGGCTGTTCCGGCGCGTTCATCGCCACCAAGGCGCTCTACGAATTGCAGCGCACGAAGGGTCGCTATGCGCTGGTGACCATGTGCATCGGTGGCGGGCAGGGGATTGCGGCGGTTTTCGAGCGGCTCTGAGGTTCAGCAGCCGATCTGTCGATGAAATAAAAAAACCGGCCGCGTGGCCGGTTTTTTTATGGGCTGCCGGTTGGTCGCCGTCTCACCGGCGCCGACTTTTGCGGCAGTGGCGAGTCAATCGACCATGCCCAGTTCGAACAAGTCACGTTTGAGCGGCAATGCATGCGGCAAGCGGCTCTTGAGCTTGTCGAACCATTCGGCATGCAGTTTCAGTTCCTCGCGCCAGGCCGATGTATCGATTGCCGTGAGCCGTTCAAACTGCTCTTGCGTCATGCTCTCGTTGCCGCTCCAGTCGAGGTCCGTGTAGCGCGGAACCCAGCCCAGCGCGGTCTGTTTGGCGGCGGCGCGGCCTTGGCTGCGCTCGACGACCCATTTCAGCACGCGCATGTTTTCGCCGAACCCGGGCCACATGAACTTGCCTTCGGCATCCTGGCGGAACCAGTTGACGGTGAAGATGTGCGGTGCGTGCTCGATCTGATGGCCGATCTTCAGCCAGTGATTGAAGTAGTCGCCCATGTGATAACCGCAGAACGGCAGCATGGCGAACGGATCGCGGCGCACCACGCCCTGGACGCCGGTAGCGGCGGCCGTGGTTTCCGAACCGAGGGTGGCCGCCATATACACGCCATAGTTCCAGTTGAAGGCCTCGAACACCAGCGGCACGGTGGTGGCGCGGCGACCGCCGAAGATGAATGCCGAAATCGGCACGCCGACCGGATTCTCCCAGTCCGGATCGATTGACGGGCATTGCGAAGCCGGTGCGGTGAAGCGGGAGTTTGGATGCGCCGCCTTGCGCCCGGCCTTGCCGTCTTCCGGCGTCCAGCTCTTGCCCTGCCAGTCAATCAGGTGCGCCGGCGGGGCCGAGGTCATGCCTTCCCACCAGACGTCGCCATCATCGGTCAGGGCCACATTGGTGAAAATGATGTTTTCCTTCAGCGTGGCCAGGGCATTGAAATTGGTTTTCTCAGAGGTGCCGGGGGCGACGCCGAAAAAGCCGGCTTCCGGGTTGATCGCATACAGCCGTCCGTCATCGCCCGGCTTGATCCAGGCAATGTCGTCACCGACCGTCGTCACTTTCCAGCCCGCAAAACTTTTGGGCGGGATCAGCATGGCGAAATTGGTTTTGCCGCAGGCCGAAGGGAACGCGGCGGCAACATAGGATTTCTCTCCCCGCGGCGACTCGACGCCGAGGATCAGCATGTGCTCGGCCAGCCAGCCCTCGTCACGCGCCATGGTAGAGGCGATGCGCAAGGCAAAACACTTCTTGCCGAGCAGCGCATTGCCGCCATAGCCCGAACCAAAGGACCAGATTTCGCGCGTTTCCGGGAAATGACAGATGTATTTTGTTTTGTTGCACGGCCATTTGACGTCCTGCTCGCCTGCTTCGAGCGGGTGGCCGACGCTGTGCAGGCAGGGCACGAACTCGCCGTCGCTGCCGAGCTGGTCGAGCACGGCACGACCCATGCGGGTCATGATCCGCATGTTGACCACGACATAGGGGCTGTCGGAAATCTCGACGCCGATATGGGCGATGGGCGAGCCGATCGGTCCCATCGAGAACGGAATCACGTACATGGGGCGGCCACGCATGCAACCCTTGAACAGGCCGCGCAGAGTGTCCTTCATCTTTGCCGGAGCTTCCCAGTTGTTGTTGGGGCCGGCATCTTCCGGATGGGTGGGGCAGACGTAGGTGCGGTCTTCGACGCGGGCGACATCCGACGGGTCCGAGCAGGCCAGGTAGGAGTTGGGACGCTTGGCTGGATTGAGCTTGATCAGGTTGCCGGCTTCGACCATCTGGGCGAACAGCCGGTTGGCTTCTGCCTCCGAGCCATCGCACCAGACGACGGCATCGGGTTGGGTCAGGGCGGCGATTTCATCGACCCAGGCTTTGAGGCGGGCATGCTGGACGTAGGATGGTGCGTTCATTGCAGTGAATCTCCTCTGATGTGATGAATGCAATATGCCTTGCGCATTGCGCAAGGTAAAGTATTCCGACAAGGATGCCCTCTCCGGCATGGGCTTTGCCTGTTTCCTGCCAGAACGGCAACCGCAACACGGGCCGCGGGATGCTCCTGATGTTTTTGGTTTGTGTGCGCCAACTAAAATCGAATGCAGCCGATTTTACAACGTTCAGTGGATGAGTCGTGGCGAAAACAGCGGTGGATGAGGAGGGCAAAAAGTCGGCGCTGGCGATGCGGCGATATAATCGCAACCTTCTGTAATCCCTGATCCCCTGAGAGTTTTGACATGGACGAACGCATCCGCGCTGCCGCGCTGGAGTATCACCGCAACCCCAAACCCGGGAAAATCGCCGTCGTGCCGATCAAGGCGCTGACCAGCCAGGCCGATCTGGCGCTGGCCTACTCGCCGGGTGTCGCCGCTGCCTGCGACGAGATCGTGCGCGATCCGGCAACCGCTTCGCTCTACACCTCGCGCGCGAATCTGGTGGCGGTGATCACCAACGGCACGGCCGTGCTCGGCCTCGGTAATATCGGCCCGCTGGCCGGCAAGCCGGTGATGGAAGGCAAAGGCGTGCTGTTCAAGAAGTTTGCCGGCGTCGATGTGTTCGATCTCGAAATCAATGAAACCGATCCCGACAAACTGGTCGATATCATCGCCGCGCTGGAGCCGACCTTCGGTGGCATCAACCTGGAAGACATCAAGGCGCCGGAGTGTTTCTACATTGAGGAGCAACTGCGCAAACGGCTGAAGATTCCGGTCTTTCATGACGACCAGCATGGCACGGCGATCATTGCCAGCGCCGCGATCCTCAACGGCCTGCGGGTGGTCGGCAAGGCGATCGGCGAGGTCAAGCTGGTCTGCTCCGGCGCCGGCGCGGCGGCGATCGCCTGCCTCGATTTGCTGGTCAGCCTGGGACTGTCGCGCCAGAATGTATTTGTCATCGACAGCAAAGGCGTGATCCACGCCGGACGCGGCGGGCTCGATCCCTCCAAGGTGCGTTATGCGCAGCACACGGAGGCCCGCACCCTGGCCGACGCCATGATTGGCGCCGACGTATTTCTCGGGCTTTCCGCCGGTGGCGTGCTCAAACCGGAGATGGTCAAGGCCATGGCACGCGACCCGCTGGTGTTCGCGATGGCCAATCCCGAGCCGGAGATTCTCCCCGAAGATGCGAAGGCGGCGCGCCCCGATGCCATCATCGGCACCGGTCGTTCGGATTATCCGAATCAGATCAACAACGTCCTCTGCTTTCCCTACCTGTTCCGCGGTGCGCTCGATGTCGGTGCGACCACCATCAACGAGCCGATGAAAATCGCCGCCGTGCGGGCGATTGCCGCACTGGCGCATGACGAGCAATCGGACGTGGTGGCGGCCGCCTACGGCAACGAGGAACTTTCGTTCGGCCCGGACTACCTGATTCCCAAGCCCTTCGATCCGCGCCTGATCATCAAGGTGGCGCCGGCGGTGGCGCAGGCGGCGATGGATTCCGGCGTGGCGACGCGGCCGCTGGCCGACATGCAGGCCTATCTGCACCAGCTCAACGATTTCGTTTATCAGACCGGCCTGTTGATGCGCCCGGTCTTCGCCGCGGCGAAGAAGAGCCCGGCACGGGTGGTCTTTGCCGAGGGCGAGGACGATCGCGTGTTGCGCGCCGTGCAGACCGTGGTCGACGAGAACCTGGCACGGCCGATTTTGATCGGCCGTCCGGACGTGGTGGCAGCGCACATCGTCCGCGCCGGTCTGCGGATTCGCGCCGGCGAGCATTTCGAGCTGGTGAATCCCGATGCCGATCCACGCTACAAGGAATTGTGGCAGGAGTATCACGGGCTGATGGCGCGGCGCGGAGTGGGCGTGGAGTATGCCAAGCGCGAGATGCGCCGCCGCACCACCCTGATCGGCGCCATGCTGGTGCGCCATGATTATGCCGATGCACTGCTCTGCGGCACCTTCGGCAAGCATGCCCTGCACCTTCGCTACATCAGCGACGTGATCGGCAAGAGGCCGGGAATCGGCAGTTTCTATGCGATGAACATGTTGCTGCTGCCCGAGCGGACACTGTTCGTCGGGGATACCTACGTCAACTATGAGCCGAGCGCGGAACAGGTGGCCGAGATGACGCTGCTGGCTGCCGAGGAGGTACGACGCTTCGGGCTGATGCCGCGGGCGGCCTTGCTCTCGCATTCGAGTTTCGGCACCGACGACACGCCGACGGCGATCAAGATGAGGCACGCCCTGGAACTGCTGCGCGAGACGGCGCCGCAGCTCGAAGTCGATGGCGAGATGCACGGCGATGCCGCCCTGTCGGAAAGCATACGCCGTCAGGTTTTCCCGCAATCGACGTTGACCAGCCAGGCCAACCTGCTGGTGATGCCTACGCTGGATGCGGCGAATATCGCCTTCAACCTGCTGAAAACCGCCATAGGCGGCGGCTTGACCATCGGCCCGCTGCTGCTTGGCGCGGCCCGGCCGGTGCATATCCTGACCCCGACCGCGACGGTGCGTCGCATCGTCAATGTTGCCGCCTTGCTCTCGGTGGAAGTGCAGCAGCAGGCGAAAGCTGCGCCCCAGTAATCCGGCATGGCCACGCATCCCAAGATTGCCCTGATTCTCACCGGTGGCGGCGCGCGCGCCGCGTATCAGGTCGGGGTGCTCAAGGCGGTGCGCGAACTGCTGCCCGGGCAGCGACGCAGCCCTTTCCAGATTTACTGTGGAACCTCGGCGGGCGCCATCAATGCCGTGGCGCTGGCGACCTGGGCGGAAAACTTCACCACCGGCGTCGACCATCTTTGCCGCATCTGGGAAAATTTCCATGCCGATCAGGTGTATCGCGCCGATCCGCTGGGCATTCTGCGCTCCGGTGCGCGCTGGCTATGGGCGGTGATGTTCGGCTGGATCACGCACCGGGCGCCACGTTCGCTGTTCGACAGCACCCCGCTGTGCAAACTGCTGAGCAGCTCGATCGGGTTCGACCGCATCCAGCAATCCATCGCCAGTGGCGCATTGCATGCCGTCAGCGTCACCTGCTCCGGCTATTCCAGCGGGCAAAGCGTTACCTTTTTCCAGGGCCGCGCGGATATCGAGCCCTGGCAGCGCAGCCAGCGCGTGGGGACGTTTGCCCAACTGGGGGTCGAGCACCTGCTGGCTTCCAGTGCCATTCCGTTCATTTTTCCAGCAGTGAAAATTCACCGCGAGTGGTTCGGCGATGGATCGATGCGCCAAATCACCCCCATTGCCCCGGCCGTGCATCTCGGCGCCGAAAAGATCCTGGTCATCGGTGGCGGCCGCTTTCATGAAGAAAATGAGCGCCCGCGAACCGAGACTTATCCTTCGTTGGCGCAGATCGCCGGGCATGCGCTGTCGAGCATTTTTCTCGATAGTCTGCCGGTCGATCTGGAACGCGCGACCCGCATCAACCAGACGCTGTCGTTGATTCCGGAAGACGAACGGCGCGCGCAAGGGACGACACTACGTCCGATTGACCTGCTGGTCATCGCGCCCTCCGAGCGGCTCGACCATCTGGCGGCACGGCATGCCCGGGCCCTGCCCTGGGCGGTTCGCCTCCTGCTGCGCGGGATCGGCGCGATGAACCGGAACGGCGGTGCGTTGGTCAGTTATTTGCTGTTCGAACAACCCTATACGCAAGCCCTGATCGATCTGGGTTACCGCGATGCGCTCGCGCGGCGCGAGGATGTGCTGAAATTCCTTGACCCGAGCCATTAGCCGGGTTTATATTGTGCTTGAACTTGCGAGTTCAACTTGTTAATTTTGAATGCTAATTATCAGATGCAGTATCGATGGACATCGATCAGGGAGAATGAATTGATGAAAAAACTCCTGTTTGCGCTACTGGCTGCGGCGTGGGTCGCTGCCGGCGTGACGCCGATGGATGCCGAGGCGGCCGGGAAAAAGAAGCCTGCGCGGGTAACCAAACATATCAAGCCGGTCAAGCATGTGCGGCATTCCAGCCGGTCGCATTTGCGCCGCGCCTCGCTCGATGACCCTCGACATCTTGCCTTGCGGTCTTCGGCCGTGATGGTGCAGGATCAGGCAACCGGGGCCGTGCTCTACGAGAAAAATCCGAACGCGGTGTTGCCGATTGCCTCGATCACCAAGCTGATGACGGCGATGGTCGCGCTCGATGCGCAGCCCAGTCTTGCAGAGTCACTGACGATCGGCGAGGAAGACGTCGACACGGTGAAGGGAACACGCTCGCGACTCAAGGTCGGCACCCAGCTGCCGCGTGAAGACATGCTGCGCCTGGCGCTGATGTCGTCCGAAAACCGTGCCGCCGCTGCCTTGTCGCGGCACTATCCAGGCGGCCGGAGCGCGTTCGTGGCGGCGATGAACGCCAAGGCGAAGGCGCTGGGCCTGAACGACACCCGCTTCGAAGACCCGACCGGGCTGACTGCGGCGAATGTTTCCAGTCCGCGCGATCTGGCCAAGATGGTCGATGCGGCGCATCAATACCCGCTGATCCGCGAATTCACGACCACGGTGGAAGAAGAAGTCACCATCGCCGGGCGTCTGCAGCAGTTCCGCAATACCAACACCCTGGTCCGCAATTCGAATTCCTCCTGGGATATCGGCCTGTCCAAGACCGGCTATATCAACGAGGCCGGCAAATGCCTGGTGATGCAGGCCTGGATCAACAGCAAGCCGGTGATCATCGTGTTGCTCGACTCGCTGGGCAGGATGACCCGCATCGGCGATGCCAACCGCATTAAACGCTGGGTCGAAACGGCTTCCTTGCCCCGCTTGCCGGCCGGCTGATGCCGCTGGATGCCCGACGCTCGGGCAGCGGTAAAAACTCGGCGCTGGCGATACGCCGCCGCAGTGGTTTTTCCCTGTCGCGAGGGGCTCGCAATCGGCAGGATGGCCGCGCGCCGATGATAAACTCGCGGCGTCCGGCGCCAAGCCACCCTCTGCAAGCCTGCCCATGAATGCCACCGCTTTTCCGCCATCCCGTCTGGTCATTGCTACCCGCGAATCACGTCTTGCCCTCTGGCAGGCGGAACATGTCCGGGCGCAGTTGAAGCAGCTTTACCCGGCCTGCCAGGTGGACCTGCTCGGGATGACCACGCGCGGCGACCAGATCCTCGATCGGCCACTGGCCAAGGTCGGTGGCAAGGGGTTGTTCGTCAAGGAACTGGAAACCGCGCTACTCGACGGCGCGGCCGACCTTGCCGTGCATTCGATGAAGGATGTGCCGATGGTGCTCGATGAAGCCTTTTCCCTGGTCGCCATCGGTCCGCGGGAGGTACCGCTCGATGCCTTCGTCTCCAGCAAGTATGCCAGCCTCGACGAGCTGCCGCCGGGTGCCGTGATCGGCACCTCCAGCTTGCGCCGCGAATCCCAATTGCATGCGCGCTATCCCTATCTGGCGGTCTCGCCGTTGCGCGGCAACCTGGATACGCGCCTGCGCAAGCTCGACGAAGGCCAGTTCGATGCCATCATCCTGGCCGCGGCCGGACTCAGGCGGCTCGGGCTCGCTACCCGAATCCGCGCCCTGCTGCCGGCCGAGGCCTCGCTGCCGGCGCCGGGGCAGGGCGCGCTGGGTATCGAGGCACTGACCTCGCGGCCCGACATCGCCGCCTGGATGGCGCCGCTGCACGATGCGGCGACAGCTTGCTGCGTGCGCGCCGAACGCGCGGCGGCACGCGCGCTGGGCGGCAGTTGCGACGTGCCGCTGGGCGTCTATGGCGAAGTGCAAGGCGATGCGCTCTGGTTGCGCGGCTTTGTCGCCACGCCGGATGGCTCGCGCATGGCGCGTGCCGAACTGCGGGCCAATCCGGCCGATGCCGAAGTACTGGGCCGGCAGTTGGCCACCCAGCTGCGTGCCGAGGGCGCCGACGCCATTCTGGCCACGCTGGCCTGATGACGGCAGGCCATGGATGAGCTGAAGGGACGCCATATCGTGGTCACCCGGCCACGCGGCCAGGCGGCGCATCTGGCCACGCGGCTGATGGAACTGGGCGCCGAGCCGGTGCTTTTCCCCGTGCTGGAAATTCGCGATCTCGAGAATATCCAACCCGTGCTGGATGTGGCGATCCGCCTCGATCAGTTCGACCTGGCCATCTTCGTCAGTCTCAATGCGATTGACAAGGCGCTGGCGACCATCCTGCCGCGTCGCGGCTGGCCGGCGAGTCTGCCGGTGGTGACCATCGGCAAGCTCAGCGAGCAGGCACTGGCGCGCCACGGTATTTCGCGCGTGATTTCGCCGGCGTTGCGTTTTGACTCCGAGGCGCTGCTTGATTTGCCCGAACTCAAAAATGTCGCCGGCAAGCGGGTGGTGATTTTTCGCGGCGAAGGGGGCCGCGATCTGCTGGGCGATACGCTGCGCGCGCGCGGCGCCACTGTCGAGTACGTCACCTGTTATCGCCGGCTGTGCCCGCAAGCCGACCCACACCCCTTGCTCGCCCGCTGGGAGGCGGGCCGCCTCGATGCCGTGACCCTGACCAGCAGCGAAGGCGTGCGCAATTTCTTCGCCATGATCGGTCATCTGGGCCAGGCCTGGCTGAAGAAGACGCCGCTGTTCGTTCCTCATGCCCGCATCGCCGACCAGGCGCGCGCACTTGGCTTGCAGGGGATCATCGTCACCGCTCCGGGCGATGAAGGCCTGCTCGCCGCGCTCGTGCAATACTACGCAGACCATGGAACCGACTGAAACCACCGCCATGACCGAATCCGTTCCGTCCCGTCCGCCATCGCGGCGTGGGTGGCGGAATCCACTGCTGTGGATGATCGTGATCGCGTTGCTGGCACTCACCGGCCAATGGCTGGCGACGCGGTTGCAGATTTCCGCGTTGCAGGAAGAAGCCGCCCGGCGTCTTGCCGAAGCCGATGCACTGACCAGGGAAGGGCGTCTGCTGGCCAGACAAAGCCAGGAAACCGCCGCGACGCTACAGGCTCGGGTCGCCGTTCTCGAAGCGAAGCTGGCCGACATGCAGAATCAGTCGCAGGCGCTGGAGGCGATGTACCAGGAGTTGGCCGACAGTCGTGACGAGCGGCTGCTGGCCGAAGTCGAGCAGGCCGTCGCGCTGGCGCAGCAGCAGTTGCAGTTCGCCGGCAATGTCGAGCTGGCGCTGCTGGCGCTCGACGGTGCGCAGGCGCGCCTGGCGCGTTCATCCCGGCCGCAGTTGGTCGCTCTTCGCCGTCTGCTCGAGCGCGACATCGAGCGTCTGCGGGCGATGCCCGGCGCGGATGTTCCCGGTTTGTCGGCGAAAATCGGCAGCGTGGTTGCCGCAGTCGACGCCATGCCTTTGGCCTTCGAACAGAGGCCGCAACCGGCGCTGGCGAAAAAGGCGGCGGAGCAGGCAAAACCGGCGGACGAAAACTGGTGGCGGAGCGGCGCGGCATTGTGGCAGACGTTCTGGCAGGAGTTTTTGCAGGATATGCAGCAGTTGATTCGCATCGAGCGGATCGACCGGGGCGATCCGGCGCTGCTCTCGCCGAGCCAGGGTTTTTTCCTGCGCGAGAACCTGAAGCTGCATCTGCTGAACGCACGCCTGGCCTTGCTGCAGCGTGACGGCAAGGCGTTTCACGAGGAAATCCGCCAGGCGCAAACCCTGCTCGAACGCTATTTCGATGGCCGTGCCAAGGCGGTGACGAATGCACAAGGCCAGTTGAAGGAACTGGCAATGACCGACGTCAGCTTCACCCGACCGGTCCTGAGCGAGACCCTGGCCACGGTGCGCAACCTGAAGCTCGGCCGCGAACGCGCCAGCCGGGCAGGGCGCTGAGACGGGGCGCCGAGGTGACGCGCATCTTGCTCTGGTTTCTGCTGCTCGCCCTGCTGGCCACCGGACTCGCGCTGGTGGTGAGCGCCAACGAAGGATACGTGCTGCTGGTGCTTCCCCCCTGGCGTGCCGAAATTTCGCTGAACCTGTTTGTGCTCCTTGCCGTCGTCGGTTTTCTCCTGCTCTATGTTCTCGCGCGGCTGATCGTGCATACGCTGGCGTTGCCGCGCGCGGTAGCCGAATTTCGCCGGCGCCAGCGTGAGCGCCAGGCCAACGCGGCGCTCTTCGATGCCTGGCGCCTGTTGCAGGAAGGCCGCTATGGACATGCCCTGAAGAGTGCCGAAAAGGCCTGGGCGGAACACTCCAGGCCTCCGCTGGCGGCCTTCGTTGCCTGGCGTGCCGCCCATATTCTGCGCGATGCCGAAGGGGAGCCGCTGTGGGCAGGGCGCGCGCGCGAAGGCGATGCCGGTGGCTTTCAGGCGGCACGGCTGATGATGGAGGCGGAATTCGCGCTCGATGAACACCGCTTCGACGAGGCGCGGGTGGCTTTGCAACAGCTGGCGGACAAGGGTGGCCGGCATATTGCCGCGTTGCGCCTGCTGTTGCGTGCCGAGCGCGGCCTCGGCCACTGGCGCGAAGTGGCTCATCTGGCGCGCCGGCTGGAAAAACACAAGGCATTGACCGCCGAGCAGGCGACGCCCTTGCGCAACCGGGCGTTGCTCGAACTGCTGCGTAGCCTGAGTCCGGATGTGGATGCGCTGCAGCGGGCGTGGCGCGAGATGGATGCCGGCGAGCGCAGCGATCCGCAACTTGCGCTCGAAATGGCGCAGGCGCTGATGGCGGCCAACGATTGCCGCGGGGCTCAGCGCGTGCTCGAAGAAGCTCTCGCCGAGCACTGGGAGCCGGCGCTGGTGCTGGCCTATGCCCGCTGCCCCGGCGGCGACGTGCTGGGACGTGTCGCTCAGGCCGAAAAATGGTTGAAGGAGCAACCCGAGGATGCCGTGCTCCTGCTGACCCTCGGCCGCCTGTGCCGGCAACAGCGGCTGTGGGGCAAGGCACAAAGCTATCTCGAAGCGTCACTCGCCATCGCGTCCAGCCGCGAAGCCCATCTCGAACTGGCGCAGCTGTTCGACCAATTGGAAAAGTCGGCGCTGGCGATACGCCACTATCGCGCCGCCGCGGAGGCCTGAGAGGTCGTGAAAATTTCTGCTGCGCGGCCCGCTGGCGACGAAATTTTTCACGACCTCCGAGGTCGTTTCAGACCCAGTCGCGTGGCGGCAGGAAATCGGTGTAGAGCTTTTCTTCCGCGCTGCCGGGCGCGGGATGCCAGTCATAGCGCCATTTGACCAGCGGCGGCAGCGACATCAGGATCGATTCGGTGCGCCCGCCCGATTGCAGGCCGAACAGCGTGCCGCGATCCCAGACCAGGTTGAACTCGACATAACGGCCGCGGCGATAGGCCTGGAAATCGCGCTCGCGTTCGCCATGGGGAATCTGCCGCCGGCGTTCGACAAGCGGCAGGTAGGCGGTAGTGAATTGATTGCCGACGCTCTGCACCAGCGCGAAGCAGCGCTCGAAACCGCCCTCGTTCAAGTCGTCGAAAAAGATGCCGCCGATGCCGCGTGCCTCGTTGCGGTGTTTGAGGAAAAAATAGCGGTCGCACCAGGCCTTGTAGTCGGCGTGAAGGGACTCGCCGAAGGGCGCCAGCGCGTCGCGGCAGCAGCGGTGGAAGTGCACGGCATCTTCTGCAAAGCCATAGCAGGGCGTCAAATCCATCCCGCCGCCGAACCACCAGACGGGCTCTTCACCCTCCTTTTCGGCGATGAAAAAGCGGACATTCATGTGCGCCGTCGGGCAATACGGATTGCGCGGATGCAGCACCAGCGAGACGCCCAGCGCCTGCCAGCGGCGGCCGGCGAGTTGCGGGCGATGCGCGGTGGCCGAAGCCGGCAGGGATGCGCCAATCACCTGCGAGAAATTCACCCCGCCGCGCTCGAATACCTGGCCTTCCTCGATCAGCCGGGAAATGCCGCCACCGCCTTCCGGCCGCTGCCACTCGTCGCGTCGAAAAGGCTGGCCGTCGACGGCCTCGAGCGCGGCGACGATGCGCTCCTGCAGAGCGAGAAAATGGTCGCGGATGACTGCCGTGTCGGCAGCGCTCATGCCGGCGGCAGTTTCATTTCCAGCACGCGCTCGCTCTGCACGGTGCGAAAAGCTTGCAGGCGCTCGGCCAGTTCGGCATCGGTGGTGGCCAGCAGGGCGATCGCGGCATAGGCGGCATTGGCCGCGCCGGCTTCGCCGATGGCGAAGGTGGCGACCGGGATGCCCTTGGGCATCTGCACGATGGAGAGCAGCGAGTCGAGTCCTTGCAGATGTTTCGAGGGCACCGGCACGCCGAGCACCGGCACGATGGTCTTCGCCGCCAGCATGCCGGGCAGATGCGCGGCCCCCCCGGCGCCGGCGATGATCGCGCGCAGGCCGCGGTCGGTTGCCGCGGCGGCGTAATCGAACAGCAGATCGGGCGTGCGATGGGCCGAGACCACGCGCGCTTCGAACGGCACGCCGAATTCTGCGAGCACGGCAGCGGCGGCTTGCATCACCGGCCAGTCCGAGTCCGAACCCATGACGATGCCGACCAGCGGCTGATGGGGCGGTTTCAGCTTGTCTTTCATTTTGTCTCCTTGGCCGCGGCGCGTTCGGCGGCTTCGAGGGTGTTGGCGAGCAGCATGGTGATGGTCATCGGGCCGACGCCGCCGGGCACCGGCGTGATGGCAGCGCCGACTTTTTTCGCGCTGTCGAAATCGATGTCGCCGCACAGCTTGCCGTCGGGCAGGCGGTTGATGCCGACGTCGATCAGCGTGGCGCCGGGTTTGACCATGTCGCCGGTGATCATTTTTGGCCGGCCGACGGCGGCGACCAGAATGTCGGCGCGTCGGGTGTGGAAGGCCAGATCGCGGGTTTGCGAATGGCAGACGGTGACGGTCGCGCCGTGATTGATGAGCAGGAGCGCCATCGGTTTGCCGACGATGTTGCTGCGGCCGATGATCACCGCTTCGGCGCCGCGGATCGGCGTACCCGCGCTCTCCAGCATTTTCATCACGCCGTAGGGCGTGCAGGGAATGAAGCGCGGCTTGCCTTGCGCCAGCGCGCCGATGTTTTCGGCATGAAAGCCATCGACATCCTTGTCCACCGCGATCGCTTCAAGGATGGCGTCACTGTCGAAGTGTTTCGGCAACGGCAGCTGGACCAGGATGCCATGTACCGTCGGGTCGGCATTGAGTTCCGCGATCCTGGCGAAGACGATGGCGGGGTCGGTGTCGGCGGCATAGGCGAATTGCAGCGAGCGCATGCCGATCTTTTCGCAGGCGGCGGTCTTGTTGCGGACATAGACCCCCGACGCCGGATCGTCGCCGACCAGGATCACGGCGAGACCAGGTGCGATGCCGCGTGCTTGCAGCGCGGCTGTCCGCTCGGCCAGCTCGCCACGAATCGTGGTGGCCAGGGCATTGCCGTCGATGAGTCGTGCCTCCATGGGGTGCTTCTTCGCCGCGCTGGTGAAAGGAAGCCGGATTATCCTTGATTCGCGGCCGGGACGGCAAGCCGGTCGACCGTAAAATGCGGCGCATGCCAGCCAAAATTCTGCCCTTGCGTACTGTGCTGCTGACGGCATTGACCATGCTCGCCTTCGCCGGCAATTCGTTGCTCTGCCGGCTGGCGTTGAAGGATACGGCGATCGATGCGGCCAGCTTTACCACGGTGCGCCTCGTCTCCGGTGCGCTGGCCTTGTGGCTGCTGGTGCGCTTGCGCCAGGGAGCGCAGCCGCTGGCCGGCAACGGATGGTCGGCCTGCGCCCTGTTCGTCTATGCCGCCGGCTTTTCTTTCGCCTATCTCAGCCTGCCGGCCGCGACCGGCGCCCTGCTCCTGTTCGGCGCCGTGCAGGCGACGATGATCGGTTACGGTTACTGGCGCGGCGAGCGGTTCTCCGCCATGCGGAGTGCCGGTTTCCTGCTGGCGGTGACGGGACTGATCGGGCTGCTGCTGCCGGGTTTGAGTGCGCCGCCACTGCCGGGTGCGTTGCTCATGCTCGCCGCCGGCATCAGCTGGGGCATCTATTCGCTGCGCGGCAAGGGCGGAGGCGATCCGACCCGCGCCACGGCCGGGAATTTCCTGCGCGCCGTGCCGTTTGCCGTGGTCCTGAGCGTGATCTTCTGGCCGCAGACACGCCTCGACGCGAGCGGGTTCCTGCTCGCCGTCGCATCCGGCGCACTGACTTCGGGGCTCGGTTATGCCCTCTGGTATGCCGTGCTGCCGGCGCTTGCGGCCAGCACGGCGGCGACGGTGCAACTTTCTGTGCCGGTGATCGCCACCGTGGGCGCCGTGTTCTGGCTGAACGAGGCCGTCAGTGCGCGCCTCGTCCTCGCTTCGCTCGCCGTGCTCGGCGGCATCGCGCTGGTGATCCGCGGCCGGCGTGCGGGCCTGATGGAAAAGCGTTAACGTGAAATACAAAACAAGTGCGCCCTGTGATATTCGAGCGGCTTTGCACTTCCTTCGGTCGCAGCGAGCAAACCAGGAACCCCCCGCGAGGGGGGCGAAGGGGGGCGGGTGTTCGAGAATGGCCTGACTTTCATGATCGGGGCGCAGCCCGCGCATCATGAAAGTCAGGCCGCTTCCCGCCTGGCGCGCGAGGTCGGCATCATCAGCGCCTCGCCTTCGACTACCGTCTTGCCATTCACGGTGCACACCGTGTCGAGCAGCACGCGCCCCTTGTCGGCCAGCACTTCCTTCACGGTGACGATGGCATGCAGGGTGTCGCCCGGCCGCACCGGGGCGCGGAACTTCAATGTCTGGCTGATGTAGATGGTGCCGGGGCCGGGCAGGCGGCTGCCGAGTACCGCCGAAATCAGTCCGGCGGAGAGCATGCCGTGCGCGATGCGACCGCCGAATGGCGTGCTCTTCGCATACTCGTCGTCGAGGTGGATCGCATTGGTGTCGGTCGTCACTCCGGCAAAGAGGACGATGTCGGCGTCGGTGATGGTCTTCGCCAGTTCGGCCTTCATGCCGGGAGCGAGGTCTTCGAGGTCATGGCCATTTTGCGGATTCATGGGTGAGTTCCCGTGGGTTGAGAAGGCATTGAGTATGCCACGGCACATGGCGGTCGCCGGCGCTTTGCTTTGACAAGGCATGGTGGCAGGCATAGGCTGATCGTTCATTTTATTTCCTTGGAGTTGTCGGCCATGAATCCATGCCGTGTGCGCCGCCTTTGTGCCGTCATTTTCTCTTCATTCCTGCTCGGCGCTGTGTCGGTGACCGTGCTCGCTGCCGGACATGCGGCGCCGGACAGCGGCGGCGATCCGCGGCAGTGGGTGACATTTCCCGCACCGATGGTGCAGCATCATCTGGCGCACATGCGCGAGCACTTGCAGGCACTGGGCGAGATTCAGACCGCTTTGGCGGCACGGGACTACCTGCGGGCAGCCGAACTGGCCGATACCCGGCTGGGACTGAATTCACCGATGGCCGCCGTCTGCAAGCCGGCGATGTCACCCGCGGCGGCGGGCATGCCGGCGATGATGGCGCAGCTGATGCCGGAGGGCATGCGCACCATTGGCTTTCAGATGCACAGCGCCGCCAGCGAACTGGCCCGCGTCGCCAGCGGTCTGCATCCCGGCGATGATCCTCTGCCTGCGGTCGCGGCATTGGCCGACGTCACCCGGCAGTGCATCGCCTGCCATGCGGCGTACCGGACGCGATGAGCCAGACGGGGGCTTGCCGACCGGAATGTTTTGAAACGTACGCGGGCTCTGCTGATGATCGGAGCCGATGCGTGGCTGGGATGCGTGAAAGTTCTGCCCGAACACTGCTGCCGAAAACCTGTCGAGCCGGTAGAATCGCATTTTTGCACGAGTATTTCTGCCATGCACCGAGTAACCGACGACGTTCGCATCCGCGAGATCAAGGAACTATTGCCGCCAGCCCATCTGCTGCGCGAGTTTCCGCCCACCGAAAAGACCGCTGAAACCACTTGGCAGGCGAGGCAGGCCGTGCATCGCGTGCTGCACGGCATGGACGACCGGCTGGTGGTGGTGGTCGGCCCCTGCTCGATCAACGATGCCGATGCGGCGCTGGACTATGCGGCGAAGCTCAAGGCCGAGTGCGAGCGCTTCGGCGAGGAGCTGATCCTCCTGATGCGGGTGTATTTCGAGAAGCCGCGCACCACGGTCGGCTGGAAGGGGCTGATCAACGATCCGCAGATGGATGGCAGTTTCAGGATCAACGATGGCCTGCGCTTGGCGCGTCAGTTGTTGTGGCAGATCAACGAACTGGGCCTGCCCTGCGGCACCGAGTTCCTCGATGTCATCACCCCGCAGTACACGGCCGACCTGATCAGCTGGGGCGCCATCGGCGCGCGCACCACCGAGTCGCAGATCCACCGCGAGCTGGCCTCGGGGCTGTCCTGCCCGGTCGGCTTCAAGAATGGCACCGACGGCAACATCCGTATCGCCGTCGATGCAATCAAGTCGGCGGCCAGTCCGCATCATTTCCTCTCGGTGACCAAGGCCGGCCATTCGGCGATCGTGTCGACCAACGGCAACGAGGATTGCCATGTCATCCTGCGCGGTGGCAAGTCGCCCAACTACGACGCGCCGGCGGTCGAGGCGGCCTGTGCCGATCTGGGCAAGTCGGGCCTCGCGGCACGGCTGATGATCGATTTCTCGCATGCCAACAGCAACAAGCAGTTCAAGCGGCAGGTCGACGTGGCGCGCGATGTCGGCGCCCAGATCGCCGGCGGCGATGCGCGGATCATCGGCGTAATGGTCGAATCCAATCTCAAGGAAGGGCGTCAGGATATCGTCGCCGGGCAGCCGCTCGAATACGGCGTTTCGGTGACCGATGCCTGCCTCGGCTGGGAAGACACGCTGACAGTGCTCGACATTCTGGCAACCGCGGTGCGGCAACCTCGCGATGAGCGCCCGCCTGTTCGCCATCCTGCTGGCGGTGACGCTCGGCTTTCGGCTCTGGCTGGCGCAAGCGACCCCGATCACCGGCGACGAAGCCTACTTCATCTGGTGGGGCTGGCGGCCCGACTGGGGTTTTTACGATCACCCGCCGATGATCGGCTGGTGGCTGGCGGCCTTGCTCCACTGGGGCGATCGGGAACTCTGGCTGCGCCTGCCGGCGGTTCTGCTGCCTGCGCTCCTGTCACTGGCCGTGGCTTGGGCTTTGACTGCTCTGGCACCCCGGCTTGGCGCCGCGCAGCGTTATGGTATCGCGGCGCTGATCCTCTTGGCGCCGGTCAATGTCTGGAACATCTTCATCACCACCGATACGCCGCTGGTCTATTTCGCGGTGGGTTCGGGTCTGGCCTGGTTGCGCGCGGCGCGCGATGACGACCTGCGCTGGTATTTCATTTCCGGCCTGCTGCTGGCCGGCGCCGTGCTCTCCAAATACTTCGCCGCGCTGCTGGGATTTGCTTATCTCATCGACGTGCTGCTGCGCCGCCGGCCGCGTGCCTATGCCGGCCTCGCGCTGTGCTATGCGCTGACCCTTCCGGCGCTGGCGCTGATGGCCTGGTGGAATGCCGGGCATTGCTGGCCGAACTACATGTTCAACTTCGTCAATCGCAACGAGGATGCCGGGCTCTCGTGGCGCACGCCGCTGCTCTACGCCGTCACCCTGCTCTATGTGCTGACGCCGCCGGTGCTCTGGCTCGCGCTACGCCGCCGGGGGGCCACGGCGATGAGTTTTCGGCGTCCCGCCAGCGCCGACTTTCCCGCCTGCGCTTCCCTCGGCGTGCTGGCCTGGGTGCCGCTGGCGCTGTTCGCCGCGCTTTCGCCCATCAAGCAGATCGGCCTCCACTGGCTGCTCGCCTTCATTCCCTTCGCCCTGCTGTGGACGGCGCTGCGCCTGGCGCCGGAGACGCTGCGCAAGCTGCTGCGCTTCTTCATCGCCTTTGCCTTGCTGCATATGGTGGCGATCATGGGGGTGGCGCGCCTGCCGCTGGAAACCTGGCAGAAGTACGGCTTCTACGATGGTCTGGTGCTGACCGTCGAGCATCAGGCAATTTTGCAGGAGCTCGCGCCTTACCGGGACAACGGCTGGGTACTGGCGATGGACGGCTATTCGAACGCGGTGACCCTGGGCTACGATGCGCGCCAATATTTCATCGTCTTCGGCCTGGCTTCGAGCCACGCCCGGCACGACGACATCCTCACCGATTTTCGCGCGCTCGATGGCCGCAACATCCTGGTGTTGCGCAAGTCCGTCCCCGATCCGGCCGAATACCGGCCGTATTTCCGCCAGGTCGAAATCGACAGTTTCAGCGTGCGCGGCGCCCGTTTCTGGCGGGTGAAGGGTGAAGGTTTCCTCTATCCGGCCTATCGCGACGGCATTCTGGCCGAGGCCAAGCGCAGGTACTATGCCTTGCCGGCCTGGCTGCCGCAAACCGCGTGCTATTTCTGCGACCGCTATTTCCCGGGTGAAGCATGCCGCCGCTGATTCGCCTGCTGCGGCCGCAACAGTGGCTGAAAAACGGCTTCGTCTTCGTCGGCCTGTTGTTCGGCCACGCCTGGCGCGATCCGGCCTTGCTCTTCCAGGCGCTGGCCGCGTTTGCCGCCTTCTGCCTGCTCTCCTCGGCGGTCTATGTGCTGAACGATCTGGCCGATCGCGAGCAGGATCGGGTGCACCCGAAAAAGCGCCTGCGGCCACTGGCTTCCGGCACCGTTGGTACCAGCGCGGCGCTGACCCTGGCGCTCGCCTGCCTGTTCGCCGGCGGCACGCTCGCCGTGCTCCATGCCGGTTCCGCGCCATGGATTTATCTCGTCTATGTGCTGATGAATCTCGCCTACAGCGGCGGCCTCAAGCATGTGGTGATCCTCGATGTCTTCATCATCGCCGCCGGTTTCATGCTGCGCATCCTCGCGGGCACGCTCGGCATCGGTATCGCCCCCTCGCACTGGCTGCTGCTCTGCGGCCTGATGCTGACGCTGTTCCTCGGCTTTGCCAAGCGTCGCGCCGAGCTCAACATCCTGCTCGACGCCTCGGCCGGACACCGCCGGGTGCTGGAACATTACACCGAGCCGATGCTCGACCAGTTCATCGGCATCGCCGCCGCCGGCACGGTGATTTCCTACGCGCTCTATACCGTCAGCGCCGAAACCGTGGCCCTGCATGGCACGCACGCGCTGATTGCCACTGTCCCCTTCGTCCTCTACGGCATGCTGCGTTACCTGTGGCGGCTGCATCGTCACGGTGGCGGCGGTGATCCGGCGCAGGAACTGCTCGCCGATCCGCATCTGCTGGCGGCGAGCCTCGGCTGGCTGGTGTTGGTGCTGTTCCTGTTGCGCTGACCCGATGTGTTCGCCGTCTCGCCAGCGCCGACTTTGCTTGCTTTGCACTACCTGCGGGTCGCCTGCGGGAACGTTTCGTCCGGATGCCAACCCGGAGTCAGCCGCGGCGGCGAAAGTCCTTCAAGCGAAAGCCGAGCAGACCCAGCGTGGCGAAGTAACTGAACATGCCCGCGCCGACGAGGAAGCCGAGCTGAGTCAGCCGTTGCCGGCCCGGCATTACCAGCCAGTGGACATCCGCGCCGGAGAAAAACCAGAGCACAGCGGCGAGCACCACCAGCGCCACGCCGAGTTTCAACAGAAAGCCGCCCCAGCCGGGCTGTGGCAGATAGACCCCGCGCTGGCGCAGGCCGCGCCAGAGCAGGCCGGCATTGACGCAGGAGGCCAGCCCGATCGACAATGCCAACCCGGCATGCTTGAGCCAGCCGATGAAGGCCAGATTCATTAGCTGCGTCAGGGCCAGGGTGACGAGGGCGATTTTCACCGGCGTGCGAATGTCCTGGCGGGCATAGAAGCCGGGCGCCAGCACCTTGACCAGGATCAGCCCGGAGAGCCCGATCGAGTAGGCGACCAGCGCTTCACGCGTGCGCAGCACATCGGTGACGGTGAAGGCGCCATGCTGGAACAAGGTCGCCAGCAGCGGCACCGCCAGCAGCGCCAGAGCGAGCGCGGCGGGCAGCGTCAGCATCAGGGTCAGGCGCAAGCCCCAGTCGAGCAAGGCGGAGAATTCGGTCGTCTCGCCGCGGGCATGCGTGCGCGCCAGACTTGGCAGCAGAATGGTGCCCAGCGCCGCGCCGAGCAGGCCGGCCGGGAATTCCATCATCCGATCGGCATAATAGAGCCAGGAGACGCTACCGCTTTCCAGAAACGAGGCGAAAATGGTGTTGATCAAGAGGCTTACCTGGGAGACGGAAACGCCAAGCACGGCCGGCGCCATCAGTTTCAGGATGCGCCGTACGCCGGCATCGCGCCAGACCGGGTCGAAACGCGGCAACAGGCCGATCCGGGCCAGCGCCGGTAGTTGAATCCCCAGTTGCAGCGTGCCGCCGATCACCACTGCCCAGCCCAGCGCCAGAATCGGCGGCTCGAACCACGGTGCGGCGAACAGCGCCATGCCGATCATCGACAGATTGAGCAGCACCGGCGTGAAGGCCGGCAGGGTAAAGCGGCTCCAGGTGTTCAGAATGCCGGCGGCCAGCGCCACCAGCGACATGAAGAGGATGTAGGGAAAGGTGATGCGGGTCAGTTGCACGGTGAGCTGGAATTTGTCGGCATCGGCCACAAAGCCGGGAGCGAAGACGGCGATCAGGATCGGCGCGGTCACCATGCCGAGGGCGCTGACGACGACCAGGATCAGAAACAGCCAGGTCGCCACCCGGTCGATGAGGGTGCGGGTCGCCATCTCGCCGCAGCGCGCGCGGTACTCCGCCAGTACCGGCACGAAGGCCTGCGAAAAAGCGCCCTCGGCGAACAGGCGGCGCAGCAGGTTGGGTAGGCGGAAGGCGACGAAGAAGGCATCGGTCATCGCTCCGGCGCCAAAACTGCGGGCGATGACGAAGTCGCGCACGAAGCCGAGCAGGCGGGAAAGTAGGGTCATGCCGGAGACGGTGGCGAGCGTGCGCAACAGATTCATCCGGCAATGGTAACCGGGAACCTGTTGGCGTAAGATGCCATTCGATGTTTTCCTTATATAACGACAAGGGGTGAGTCATGGATCGGCTATTCGGGGCGCGAGCCGCCACATTCTTCCTGTTTCTGCTGGGCCTGCTGCTGCCCTTACAGGTGCGGGCGCATGGCGCTGTGCGCGTCGACGAAGGTATCTGCAAACTCTTCCTCGGTCCCTACACGATGCAATTCACCGGCTATCAGCCGAGGGAAGATGAGCACGCCGATCGCCACGAGGATCATGTGCATCCCACGGATGGCGGGGGGCACAAGGAGTTTTGCCAGGATATTCCGGATCTGGGCTATACCCTGGTCAATCTCGACGCAATTGACCAGAAATTGCGCGAGATGCCCATTGAAGTGAGCATCGTCCCTTATCCGGAGAGCGGGTCGGTGGAAGATGCCGTGACTAACCCTATTGTCCACCTGCCGCCGAAAATCTACCCCTCGGGAACGATTCGCTTCCAGTACACCTTCGACCAGCCGGGACGGTTCGTCGGTATCGTCACCGCCCATAACGGCAAGCAACCGCTGGAGGCGCGCTTCCCCTTCAATGTGGCGCCACAGCCTTCACTCTTGGACGTTTACGGCAAATACCTGTTCATCATTGTGGTGGTTGGCGTATTGTATTGGTACTCCGATCGCCGCGCCGCCGTGGTGCGCCGCAGCAAATCCTCGGCGGTTGGCTGAGTGTGGCGGCGGCCTGCCTGAATGCGGCGTTTTGTCGCATCTGTTTGCGTTAGATCAAGTCATTTGCGTCGTCATTCCACTAGACTTGTCAAGGAGGGGTAAAAATAGAAAAGAGTGTCTTTGAGGATTTCGTGTGGTTTGAAGGGAAAGGGAATCAAAGATAGTCCGCCAATGGAGGGTGGCAACGTACAGGGGTTGAGAGTGCACCGCCCGGATTGGCTTTCATTGGTTTTCTTTCGAGCTTGAGTTAGGGCGGTAAGGCAGTAAAGCGCAGGCTGGTAGCCGGTACAAGCGGGCTGCCGGGATGCGGTAAGGGAGCTACCTTTCACGTGTAATCAAAAAAAACATGTTGCTAAGTCAGCACTAAGTAGTGAGTAGTAGGTTGGTAAATCAATTCAACATGCCTAAAGGAGAGTTAACATGAGTGCAATACTAGCAAGCAGCGCGGATCGTTCCCCCGGGCGCTTTGTGCAGTACAAGTGGCCGACGATTTGTTTTGTTGGCACGTTGGCAGTGATGGTGTTCTATCGCTGGTTTCAGCAGACTTTTGCCTGGAAAACCGGATTGGATTCGACGCTGCCCGAGTTCGATGCGACCTGGATGATGCTGTTTAAGGTTGAGTTGCCGTTGATGATTGCTTTATGGGCCGGTTTGTGGTCTTGGTTGTGGGTCACCCGTGACCGTCATCTGGATCAGTTGAAGCCGGAAGAGGAGTTGCGCCGTTATTTCACGCTGGTACTGTTTATCTTCTCATATGCCTTCGTGGTCTATTTTGCCGGTAGCTTCTTTGCCGAGCAGGATGCTTCGTGGCATCAGACGGTGGTGCGTGATACCAGCTTTACCCCCAGCCATATCGTGCTGTTTTATGGCACGATGCCGTTCTACGTCACCTTCGGTGTCGGTTCGTTTCTCTACGCGATGACCCGTTTGCCGAAGTTCGCCGAGCGGATTTCGATCCCCTTCGTGCTTGCCGTCACCGGCCCGTTGATGATTCTGCCGAACCTTGGTTTCAACGAGTGGGGTCATGCTTTCTGGATGATGGAGGAGTTCTTCTCCGCCCCGCTGCACTGGGGCTTTGTCGTCCTTGGTTGGTCCGTGCTGGCTCTGGGTGGTCTGGCCGCGCAAATCATGATGCACATCGTCGAGGTAATGCAGCGCATCGACGCGCAAAAGGCTGCGGCGTAATTGCCGCCGGATACCCTGCTGGCCGCTAACGGCCGGCAGGGTGTTTGCCTGCGAGTTATGGGAAATATCGGACAGTAGGTTGCTGTCTGATTGGTAGCAGGGTAGTAAGTCTGGAGTGTTATTGCACCTGTGGATGCAATTGTGGCGCGAGTGATAGTTGTCGTCGCGTTTTTTTCGCTGCAAGGCAGGTTGTCTAAATCGATATAAGGGGAGAACCTTTAAAATGGCTAGTAACGCGCATGAGACCGTAGATATCTACGGCGTCAAATGGTCGAAATGGAGCGCGGCGTTGTCGAGGCGGTTCGACATCATCGTTGCCATCATTCTTTTTCTGGCAGTGACCGCTGCGTTTCATTTGCATGTCATGTTGCTGGTGGGTGACTGGGACTTCTGGGTGGACTGGAAAGATCGTCAATATTGGGTGACGCTGGCGCCTGTGATCACCATCACCTTCCCGGCGGCGTTGCAATATGTGTTCTGGGAGAAGCTGCGACTCCCCTTCGGCGCCACCTTTGCCGTGGTCTGCCTTATTTTCGGCGAGTGGATGAACCGGAAATTTGGCTTCTATGACTGGTCGTATTTTCCGTACAGCCTGGTTTGGCCGGCAACCTATATTCCCGGTGCAATCGTTCTCGATGTCACACTCATGCTTACCGGCAACTTCCTGCTGACTTCGCTAACGGGTGCAATTGCCTATGCCATTTTGTTCTATCCTTCGAACTGGGTAATGCTGGCGGCTTATCATCTGCCAGTCGAAGTTATGGGCTCGCTGGTCTCGGTTGCCGACTACATCGGTTATGCCTTTACCCGTACGGCAACCCCCGAGTATCTGCGCTTCATCGAGCGCGGTACTTTGCGCACCTTCGGTGGTCACTCGGCCTGGGTGGCTTCGGCCTTTGCCGGCTTCCTCTGCATGCTGATGTATATCGCCTGGTGGTATTTCGGCATGCTGATGACCAAGGTAGTTACCGTACCGAACAAGATGAAGACACTTATGGGCCTGAAGGCCGATCCCAAGCGCTCGGTTGAAGCGATTTAAGGGGTGGTTTCATGACCAGCATACAAAACGAAAGAAGGGGGTTTTCGATGTTTAAATTCTTGAAAAAATATGCCAGACAGATGCGCCTGGTGGTTGGTCTGGGGCTCCTGGCGTCGGTGTCAGGTCAGGTTCTGGCGCACGGCGAGCGGAACCAGGAACCGTTCCTTCGCATGCGAACGGTGCACTTCTATGACATGAAGTGGAATACTACCGAGGTTCCCGTCAATGGCGAGATCGTGGTGAGCGGCACGTTCCGTCTCTTTCCGGAGTGGCCGGGCAACCTGCCGCCACCGAAACGGGTGTTCCTCGGCAATGGTACGCCCGGACCGGTTCTGGCCAGAACGGAGAGTTGGATTGGCGATGTCCCGGCAATTCAATCTGGCCAGCTTGAACTCGACCGTGATTACACCTTCAGGTCAGTGTACAAGGCTCGAATTCCCGGGAATCACCATGTGCACCCGATGTTGAACGTCGAGGGCGCGGGACCGTTGCTGGGGCCAGGAAACTGGCTCGCTATCACCGGAAATAGGGAGGACTTCAGGCTTCCAATCGATACCATCGATGGTACGCATATCGAAAACCTCGAAACTTGGGGCGTGGGGACCGTGTTCAAATGGCATGCGCTGTGGTTCGCCATTGCGCTGGTATATATGCTGTGGTGGTTGCGTAAACCCTTACTGATGCCGCGTTTCCTGGCCACCGAGGCAGGCAACGACGACCTGCTGATTACCCGTGGCGACCGGATGTGGGGTGCCGCATTCATGGTTGGCACGCTGGTTATCGTGGTCGCCGGCGCCAACTGGGCGGAAGCCAAGTATCCACGCACGGTACCATTGCAAGGAGGCGAAGCGACATGGGAGCCATTGCCGAAACAGGCCGCTTCAGTGAAGATTGCGGTCAAGCGTGCGACCTACGATGTTCCGGGCCGCTCGATGAAGATCAACGTCACACTCACCAACAACGGGCCCAAGCCGGTTCAGGTCGGTGAATTCTTGACGGCTGGTCTGCGCTTCGTCAATCACGACGTTCCTGTGGCGATGGCCAATATCGATCCGCTGTTTCCAAAGGATCTCATACCGCCAAGCGGACTGAAAGTCGGCGACAACACCCCGATCGCTCCAGGAGAATCGCGCACCATGATGCTAGAAGCGACCGATGCGGCCTGGGAAGTCGAACGTCTGACGAGTCTGATCAACGACCCGGATAACCGCGTCGGCGCCTTGGTGTTCTTTTTCGACGCCGATGGCAATCGCAGCATCTCGACGCTTTCGGGCCCGATTGTGCCTTTCTTCGGTGCTGGGAAGTAACTCGGAGCCAGAGTATGTTTCAACATCTATATGAGTAGTTCATAGTCTGCTTACGTGATGTATAGTGAGGGGTCGAGAGGCCCCTCACTTCTTTTGGAGAGACAAAAGTGAACAGTAGCCATTCCAAGTCAGTCGCCACCGTCATTGTTCTTGTCGCTACATTCTGCTCTTTGCTTCCGGGACTGGCTAGCGCACATGGTGCGGTCAGTGGCGAGGATAACGTGTGCAAACTCACCATCGGCAAGTATCAGATGAATTTCACCGGCTATCAACCCGAAGCGTCGGGGAGCAAGGCCTTTTGCGATGATATTCCGCGAACCGGCCATACCATCATTGCCCTCGATGCCATCAATCAGGAACTACGTTCAATGCCACTCGAGATCCACATCATCAGGGATACGGGTGAAGCCAATCCAAACCTGGATGCGGTTACGGTCCTTTATATTCCGCCGACCCTCTATTCGACCGGTAGTCTAACGTTCGAAAATACCTACTCGAATCCGGAGAAGTTCATTGGTATCATCACCGCCTACGACGGCAAGGAAAAGATCGAGGCCCGCTTTCCGTTCAGCGTTGCGGAGGGCGTTTCCCGCTACACCAAATACCTGCCCTTTTTGGCTATTTTGATCATCGGCGGAATTTTCTTCTGGTATTCGGGCATGCGCAATAAAGACAAGAAAGAATCGAAGTCTGCGCCAGAGGCTTGACTCACCCGGCATCTATGCGCATTCAGTAGCGATCCGGGGCGCGATGTGTTCGGATAATTTCTTCGCTCCGTCCGGGCGATGGCCTTCGCTGAGGCGCCGGTGCTGGCCTCGATGGCTTGGGCTCTCGGCAGCCGTCCTCGGCATGATGTCCGCCTGTAGCCCGCCGGGGCCGGTGGAAGGGATGGCGATCGCTGCCGCCGAATATCCGGCGGCGGCTGATGCCGCCGGCTGCCCGGTCGGCAGCAAGATGGGGCAGGCCGGAGCCAGCGATGATCTGCAGACCCCCGAAGGCATCGGCTACAACGTCCGCACCCCATCGAACTACCGTCCTGACTTTGCTCATCCCCTGCTCGTCGTTTTCCCGCCCGCAGGTGCGAGCGCGAAAAAAAACGAGGCATTCACCCACCTGACGACCGAGGCGACGCGACGCGGGTTCGTGGTAGCTTATACCGCGCACAGAAAGCTCTCACCCGAAGTGGTTTCTCAACTGGCGAAAGTCCCGGCCGATGTCTCTGCCCGCTGGTGCATAGATCTCAAGCGGGTTTACGCTACCGGCCATTCCGATGGCGGCACGGCCTCGCATGCCGTTGCGGTACTGCCGGAAACCCGTGGCACTGTGGCCGGTATTGCGCCGAGTGCGGCCGGGTTCACCCACAAGGATCTCGATGCGTATGCTTGTCCGGTGCCGCTGCCGGTGATGATCATGCATAATGGCGACGACCGTCTTTTTCCTGGATGGGGCAAGGAAACGGCGAGCTGGTGGGCGGTTTGTAACCACTGTGATTTGTCGTCACCGCCTCAGCGTGATAAAGAGGGTTGTCTGGTCTATCCGGGTTGCGCCGCGCCACTATCCTATTGCGAAAAGCAGGGTGGGCATTCGGATTGGCCGGGGATGGGTGTCGCAATCGTCGAGCGGTTATTGTCATCGGCGGTTGCAACTAAATGAGTCCATTACGTTCAAACCAGAAAAGAGAGGAGTGAGTATGAGTGCAGTCAAGCTGATGGTGATTTACCCGACCCCGAAGGATGTGGCGGTATTCGAGCAGGTTTACCAGGCCGAGCATGTGCCGATGGCGGTGGCGAAACTGGCTGGGGCGAGCAAGATTGTCGCTTCGAAGGTGCTGGGTTCGCCGGCGGGCGATCCGCCGTACTACCGCGTTGCCGAAGTCCATTTCCCGTCGATGGAGGCTTTGCAGGCCTGCGCGGCCTCACCGGGTGGGCAGGAAACGGTGGCTCATGCGGTGCAGATTTCTTCAGGCGGCGCCCCGGTCTTCCTGGTTGCTGAAGAGGTCACGGTCAACCTCTGACCGTTTTCGTCTCGTGAGGCTTCCGTGGAAGCCTCGCTAAGTTTTCCTTGGGAGTGAGGCCATGAATCGACCAGTTTCTTTTTGCTTGCGCAAACCGTTTTTGATTGCCGTCAGCGCGGCACTCGCCATGGGGTTGCCGTTGGGCGCCCAGGCCCATGCTTTGCTGGTCAAGGCCGAGCCGGCTCGCCGTGCCGTGCTGACCCGTGCGCCGCATCAGGTCAAGTTGTGGTTCAACGAACAGATCGAACCGGCTTATACCCGGCTTACTGTTGTCGATGCCACAGACAAACCGGTGACCGCCGAAAAATTCACTGTTCCGGAAAAAGAGCCGAAGCTCATGGTGCTGCCGCTTCCCGAGCTGAAACCGGGAAAGTACGTAGTCAAATTTCGTGTCCTTTCGGTGGATGGGCATGTCGTCGAGTCTTCCTATGATTTCGAGTTGAAAGAGCACGCGACGACGAAATAATGATCGATTTGTTTGGCATGTTGGCGCGTTGGCTGGAGATTTCCGCCAACACGGTGCTGTTGGGAAGTCCGCTGTTTTTTGTCTTTGCCGGGTTTCGCCGCGATAGCTCCAAGAACGAGTGGCTGATTCGGCTCGAGCGGTTGTTGCCATGGCTGGCCGGGGTACTCCCGTTGGCGCTGGTCGGCGTTTTGGCTGCGGCGGCAGCCCAGATCACCGGAGAGGCGAAAAGCTTCATACAGCCTTCCGCCTGGCTCGGATTGATCGAGAATCTCGAGTTGGGAAAGATCTGGCTGGTGCGCGAAATCCTGGCCGTGCTGCTTTTCGCCGTGACGTTTTATGTCGTTCGGGCACCCAGTGTTCCCGCGCGCTATCTGTTCCAGGCGGCTTTCGCGGCGCTGACGCTGGGCGTCAATGCCCTGGCCGGGCATCCGGCAGCGGAAGGATCGGCGCTGACCATGGCACTGTTTGCCGGGCACATTCTTTTCGCCGGAATCTGGTTCGGTGGTTTGCCCGCCTTTCTCGCCATTCTGCTTGGCGAAAAAGGAGTTTCGGTCGATGCCGGGCAGGGTGCGCTGATAGCCCTCCACCGCTTCTCCCGCATGGCCTTGCCGGCTATGGTTGTGGTGATAGCCAGCGGATTGGTCCTCGGCTATAGCCAGATCGAGCCCGTTTACGCTTCATTGGTGGCGACCCGTTATGGCTGGCTGCTGACTTCCAAGGTGCTTTTGCTGCTGCTGATCCTTGCCCTTGCCGCCTCGGTCAGGCAACGTTTGCCGGCGCTCGGGCAGGGCGGGGAAGGCGAGGCTGCGCGGGTGGCGATGCGCCGCCTGGTGGCGATCGAATTCGGCCTTGCCATTCTGTTGGTGTTGATCGCCGCTGCCCTGGTCGGGACGTTGCCAGGAAAACATGATGGTATCGAGAACTGGCCCTATCCATTCCGCTGGTCGCTGGATGCGACGCTCGGCTTCGATTCGACGACGCCGCGTAACCTGACCATTGCCGGGGTATTGCTGTTAATGACGCTGGCCTATCCGCTGTGGCGCCGTTACCTGCCGGGTTCACTCTGGCGCGGACGAATTCTGGCCGGGGTGCTGGGATTGTCGACCGTGGGTTTTTACTTGTATGGGATTACGATAGTGGCCGACCCCTTTACCTATCGGCCGACCACGGTCGCTTTCGATGCGATTTCGATCGATCGCGGCAAGACGATTTTCCTGGAGAGCTGTGCGGCTTGTCACGGACTTCAGGCCAAAGGCGATGGGCCGCTGGCCAAGACGCTACCCAAAAAACCGGTTGATCTGCTCACCGAGCCCCATACCAAGCAACATACCGCAGGTGATTTTTACTATTGGATCACGACCGGTTTTCCGCAGTTCGGCATGCCGCCATTTGGCGACCGGTTTACCGAAGACGATCGCTGGGACCTGGTTAACTTCATCCATATGATTTCCCGTGGCTACGAAGGCCGGACATTGCGGCCGCAGGTGGTGCCGAACCGACCGCAGGCCAGTCTTGGGGCGCCGAATTTCTCTTTCGCTGCACAAAACGACAGCAGCGGTACATTGAAGGACTATCGCCAGACGCAGGCGGTCATCGTGGTGCTGTTCTCGTGGCCGGAATCGAGAGCGCGAATGGAAATCCTGGCGGCGAATTACCCGAAAATCCGTGCCTCTGGAGCGGAGGTTATTGCTATTCCAGTTAATGGCGAGTTGCCCGATCAGCAATGGCTGAAGAAACTTCCCTATCCGGTCGCTATTGAAGGAGCCAGGGAAGCAGCAACGACCTATGCCGAATTCCGACGCACCATCAAAGATCCGGATCTGTATGGAGCCGGCGTGGTGCCGGATCATCTGGAACTGCTGGTCGACCGCTTCGGCTACTTGCGGGCGCGCTGGCTGCCCAGTCAGGAACCGTCGGGATGGAATGACTTCGCCCTGCTCTTTGTACAGCTCGAGCAATTGAAACGGGAAAAGGAAATTCTGCCACCTGCGGGGGATCACGTGCACTAGTGTGGCGCTTGGTAAATTTTAGTACTGGGGCGGTCAATCCATCCGAAGCGGGGACCCAGGAACGTACTGGATTCCCGCTTCCGCGGGAATGACGCCGAGGTGTTTTGACGGTTTCGACAATTCGCAAGCACTACACTAGAAACAACAAGCTTAGTACCAAGGGGATCGTTAAGCATTATTATTATAATACTCGGTAATGTTTTTTTAACTATGGCGTTTCTATTCCATGAGGAGCATTGAAAATGAACTCGTTAACGAGAGCCCTTCTGACCACAGTTTTTTTCGCGTTTTTTACTGGTGCAGCCCTGGCGCATAGCAATGAATATCTGGACAGCATTCCGTCGCCCCATGGTGGGCAGGTGCGGATGTCCGGGCCGTATCACATGGAGTTGATGATCAACACTCCGGGCGAACTGAACGTCTATCTCACCGATCACGGCAACGTGCCGCAAATGACTGCGGGGGCCGAAGCCATGGCCAAGGTAAAGAATGGCAAGAGGGTGGTGGAGGTCAAGCTCACGCCTGGCGGAGAAAATACATTGAAAGGCAAAGGCGAGTTCGTCATGAATGCCAAAACCGGGGTTGTGATTTTTCTCAAGATGCCCGGGCAGGAGGCGGAGGGGTTCCAATTCGCGCCGCTCAAGCCGAAAACCAAGGCAGGTAAAGGCGCAACGCATCAATGCGGTGGTGGCATGCGCGATGGGCACACGGATCATTAGCACTGAGTTCGCCGGAATTGTTTAAGGAACCGCTGAACAGGTGGTCGTTCCCGCGCAAGCGGGTATCCAGTTCGTTGATTTTCATGGGTCCACTTTTACGGGAACGACGAAACCGGGCTTTTTAGTGTTTCCTTAAAAATATAAGGGGGGGGTATGGCTGAACTGTATGATGAGCCGAAGCCGAGGGTGGTGAGCAGGAACGAGGATCACGTGGCCGTCGAGTCAGGTGAGTTGGGCGCGACTTCAGCCACGCACGCGACGCCGTACCCGCCAATTCTGCTGAGCGCCGAGGCGCCTCCGGCCGAGCGGCAGATTCGTCCGGGGGAATGTGGCGAGGGAGTGTTCGATGAAGCAAGCTTCGATGCCGTCGAGATTGATGAGCTGTTCGATGCCATCAATCACGCGCAGACCCGGATTGGACGGGCGACGCTGTATCGTTCCCTGGCCCGGCCGGTGGTCGATGGCACTTGGATTCGCAGCAAGCAGGAGGCCATTCGTGAACTGGAGGCGAATCCGGAGCTGGAGCGAGTCTTGGCTCGTTTCGTCGAACGTCTGGTCGAGGGCGAGAAGTCGCTTTATCGTCTGCTCTATGGCCGCTTTGTCGGCGGTGGCATGTTCAGCAGCTCGGCGCTGCTCAATCTTGGACCGCTGGATTACGAGGGCTACGGCTATGAGTATTTCATCAGTGGTACCGAGTTCGCCATGGATCTGGTGCGGGGTATCGAGCAGTTGCCGGTGCCGCAAAGCCCGTATCTGCGCGAGTTGTTCGACGTCATTCGTGACTTCGGCCGCTCACGCACCTATGCACTGATGGAAGGGCCGGTCTACCCCGTCAATGGCGATTTCCTGACCAAGACGGAGAAGCCGCGCTGGCTGCCCGCCTTCAGTTTCAGCCCCTCTTCATTCAAGCGCGGGCCGACCCTGTTCGGCATCGCCGCGCTGAGCGTGGCGTCGTATTTTTCCAACGAGTTACTTCCAGGTGCGGGGCACATGAAAGTCGGCATCCTCATGCTGCTGATTCCCATGCTGGTCATCGTTTCCTCGCAGGTCGCCACCTCCGATCGTGATAACGTCATCTATCCACTGCGCAGAAAATGGCGAAAGAGCGAAGAGCTGGCCCGCGCCCTCGATGCGCTGGGAGCGATCGACGAATTGCTCTCGTTCCGCCGCTATGCACAGGTTTTTGGCAGCGAGGTCGTGTTGCCGGAGATCATTGATGCCGAGCGCCATCAACTCCAGGCCGCTGGCGTCAGGAATCCGGTGCTGGGCAAAGGCAATCCGGCGTACGTGCCCAACGACATTCCGATCGATACCGAAGATCGGCTGCTGGTGATCACCGGGCCGAACAGCGGCGGCAAGACGGCCTACTGCAAGACGGTGGCGCAGGTGCAATTGCTGGGCCAGATCGGCAGTTATGTTCCGGCTCGACAGGCCAGGCTGGTGCCGGCCGAGCGAATTTTCTACCAGGTCCCGGATCCGGGACGGCTGGAAGGCAAGATGGGGCGGTTTGGCCACGAACTGACACGCACCAGGGAGATTTTTTTCAATGCAACGCCGCGCACCCTGGCCATCCTCGACGAACTGGGCGAGGGGACGACCTACGAAGAAAAGATGGCGATTTCGGAATACATCCTGAAGGGTTTTCACGGGCTCGGTGCCAGCACGCTGCTGGTGACACACAACCATGAATTGTGTAATCGTCTGGGCGAGGAAGGGATGGGGCGCTATCTGCAGGTCGAATTTACCGGCGGCAAACCGACCCATCGCCTGATTCCCGGGGTGTCGAAGGTCAGCCATGCCGATCGTGTCGCGGCGGCGCTGGGTTTCAGCAAGGATGATGTCGAGAAACACCTGGCGTCACGCGGTGCCGGCGCCCCGGCCTGATTCAAGCGACTCCGAAAGGAAGAAGTCATGTTCGCGATGCGTGTGTTTCGTTCGATTCTGATACTTCTCATGCTCGGCTGGATGTGTGCCGCGGCAGCGGCCGAAGGCGCCCGGCAGTTGCCGGTGGCACTCGAGGATGCGGCCGGCAAGCGGCTGACGATCGCTATCTTGACGCTCTCGCCGCTGGCCGACCGGGCAGGCTGGAACTACCGGCTGAGCCTCGACAAAAAACGTTTCGAGGATCGTTTCCTCAACATGCGCCCGTTTGTCTGCATGGAAAATGGGGACTACACGCTATGCTATTTGGGCTATCCCTATGCTCTGGAGCGAAAGATCACGACCGGCGATCTTGCCGATCTGGAATACGACCTGCTGTTCATCCGGAAACGCACCACCGACTATGGCATCGATGCACACAAGGGTATTTACTACCGTCTGCGCTGGCAGGGCGATCACATCGAAGGCCGCTTGTATGAAACCGATCTGGACCGGCTGGCCGTACCGCCCGAGCCGGGCGTGAAACGGCCGATCACGGAAAGCGACCTCTACGAAGTTGATGCCGCACGTCATGCCTGGCCCCGAATCATCATCGGCGAGTGAGGTAGTATGCAGGTTCCTGCGGCATCTCGCCGCTGATGAATATTTCCCACGATGCCCCCGGATTTCCTGACGATACTCTTTTTGGCCGCACTGCTGCTGACGACCTTGCTTCGCACCGGGCTGGCCCTGCGCCAGCGAAACCATGTCCTGGCACATCGGCGGGCCGTGCCCGACCAGTTTGCCGAGAGCATCGAACTGACCGCGCATCAGCGCGCCGCGGACTATGCGGCGGCCAAGGTCCGGCTCGGGATCGTCGAAACCCTTGTCGATGCCGCCTGGCTGCTGGTCCTGACCGTCGGCGGCGGTATCGCGGCGATCGACGGCAGGCTGCTCGGGCTGTTCGGTACGGGTTATCTGCACGATCTGGCGCTGTTCGGCAGCATCGGCCTGCTTGGCTTCATCATTGCCTTGCCATCGAGTCTCTACCGTACCTTCCGCCTCGAAGCGGAATTCGGCTTCAATAAAATGACCTGGTCATTGTGGTTTGCCGACCTGTTGAAGGGTGGCGCGCTTGCCCTGCTGATCGGGGCGCCCTTGCTCCTCGCCGTCTTGTGGCTGATGCAGGCCATGGGCTCGCTCTGGTGGCTGTATGTCTGGCTGTTCTGGCTCAGCTTCAATGTGCTCGTTCTGTTGCTTTATCCGACCGTGATCGCGCCCCTGTTCAACAAATTCGCTCCTCTCGAAGATGCCGCGCTCAAGCAGCGGATCGAGGCCTTGCTCAAGCGCTGCGGCTTTGCTGTCTCGGGGTTGTTCGTGATGGACGGCTCGAAGCGTTCGGCACATGGCAATGCGTATTTCACGGGCTTCGGCGCGGCGCGGCGGATCGTGTTTTTCGATACCCTGCTGGACAAACTGACCCCGCAGGAAATCGAAGGCGTGCTGGCCCATGAACTGGGGCATTACCATCACCGTCATGTGCAAAAGCGCATCGTTCTGCTCGCCATCATCAGTTTCGGACTGCTCTGGGGGTTGGGGCAGGTAATCGATCAAGCCTGGTTTTACGAGGGACTGAAAGTCGGCGCTGGTGGCACGGCGAAAGGACTGCTGCTGTTTTCGCTGGTGCTGCCGGTGTTCGCTTTTCCACTTTCGCCGATTTTTTCGGCGCTGTCGCGGCACGATGAATACCAGGCCGATGCCTATGCGGCCAGGCAGACCGCCGCCGGCGACCTGGTCAGCGCGCTGGTCAAGCTCTACCGCGACAATGCCGCCACCCTGACCCCCGATCCGCTGCACTCTTTGTTCTATGATTCGCATCCGCCGGCCAGTTTGCGCGTGGCGCACTTGCGTACCCTGGGTGGATGATCGGGAGACAGTGATGAATGAGCTATGTGCCTTGTCCAAGGGAAAATGCAAACCCTGCGAGGGGGGTGTGCCACCGCTTGCCGAAGACGAGGTGGCGCGTGCCTTGGGCGAACTGCCCGGCTGGAGCCGGCACGAGCAGGTGATTCGCAAGACCTTCCGCTTCAAGAACTATTACGAGACCCTGGCCTTCGTCAATGCGACGGCGTGGATTTCGCACCGCGAAGACCATCACCCGGATCTGGTGGTGGGATACAACCAATGCACGGTGAGTTACACCACGCACGCGATCGGCGGTTTGAGCATGAACGACTTGATTTGTGCCGCCAAGGTCGATGCGCTTTTTTCACTCTGATAACCCTTGATGCAGCACGGCTGCATTGTTGCCGCTTTCGGCCGGCACTATCAGGTCGAGCTTGCCGATGGCCGCCGGACCACGGGTTTCCCGCGCGGCAAGAAAAGCCAGTTCGCCGTCGGCGATAGCGTCACCCTGAGCGAAACAGGGCAGATCGAGGCGCACGAACCGCGCCGCAGCCTGCTCTATCGCAGCGATGCTTTCCGACAGAAGCTGATTGCCGCCAATGTCAGCCAGGTGGTGCTGGTGGTGGCGACCGAGCCGTCGTTCAGCGATTTGTTGCTGACCCGTGCGCTGGTGGCGGCGGAAGATCAGGAACTCAAAGCGCTCATCGTGCTCAACAAGATCGATCGGGCCGCTGCCTTGGTCGCGGCGCGCGCTTGTGTGCAGCCTTTTGCCGCTCTCGGCTACCAGCGGGTCGAACTGTCGGCGCGGCAGGATGCGGCCCCGCTCCGGCCTTGGCTCGAAGGGGAAACCTCGGTGCTCATCGGGCAGTCGGGGATGGGCAAGTCGACGCTGATCAATGCCCTGATTCCCGAGGCGGCCATGGCGACCCGCGAAATTTCTACGGCGCTCGACTCCGGCAAGCACACGACGACCCATGCGCGCCTGTTCCGTCTGAATCAGCGCAGCATCGTGATCGACTGCCCGGGTTTGCAGGAATTCGGCCTCGCGCACCTGACGCCGGAAGCCATCGCGTATGGCTTCGTTGAGTTTCGTCCCCACCTGGGCCACTGTCGTTTCCGCGACTGCCGCCATGCGGCCGAGCCCGACTGCGCGATCAAGCAGGCGGTGGCGGCCGGAGAAATCGATCCGCGACGACTGGAACATTTTCATCAGCTGATCAGAGAATCTGTCCATGGATCGCACTGAGCGCTTCTACAAAATCGACCAGCTGATCCACGAGCGCAAGCGGGTCAGCTTCGCCGAACTGCTGGAAGCGCTGGAAGTTTCCCGTGCCACGCTCAAGCGCGATCTCGAGTACATGCGCAACCGCCTCAACGCGCCCATCGTCTGGGATCGGGAGGCCGGTGGCTATCGCTTCGACACATCGCCTGCGGCCAGTGGCGGCCAGTATGAATTGCCGGGATTATGGTTCAACTCGAACGAGATCCATGCCTTGCTGACCATGCAGCATCTGCTCGCCAATCTCGATCCGGGCGGGATTCTGACGCCGCATATCCAGCCGCTGATGGCGCGTCTGAATAGTCTCCTGGGCTCGGCTGATGATGCAGCCGAGGAAGTCCGCCGCCGTATCCTGGTCTTCGGCCTGGCTCGGCGTGAACTGAAGCTGGTGCATTTCGAAAAGGTGGGCTCCGCCCTGCTGCGGCGCAGGCGCCTGGCCATTACCTATTTCGCACGCGGCAGCGGCGAGGTCAGCGAGCGCGAGGTTTCGCCGCAACGCCTGGTGTTCTACCGTGAAAACTGGTATCTCGACGCCTGGTGCCATCTGCGCAATGGCTTGCGCAGTTTCGCGCTGGATTCGCTGCAACGCGTGGACATGCTCGAAACCCGGGCGCGCGAAGTCTCGAGCCGAACCATGGATGCGGAACTGGGCGCCGGTTACGGCATTTTCTCCGGCAAGTCGTTGAAGACGGCCAGGCTGCGCTTTACGCCGCAACGTGCCCGCTGGGTCGCCAAGGAATCCTGGCATCCGAAGCAAAAGGGCCGGTTCGATGCGGAGGGCTGCTGGCTCCTCGAGTTTCCCTACACCGATCATCGTGAACTGATGATGGATATCCTCAAGTTCGGCGCCGATGTCGAGGTGCTGGCTCCCGAGGATCTGCGCTCGCGCATCGCGCAGGAAGTCGAGCGGGTGAAAGCCATCTACGCACGCTGATGCTCTGTTGCCTTGCGGCAGCGAGACTTGACAATCATCATCTGCCCGCCGCGTCCGGGAAGAGGGCTGATCGATTTGTGATAGATTCCGGACGGGTTCTGGCGTCATATAAAAAAGGAGGAGTGGGTGAAATCATCCGTGTTGCAGCGGCTGTTCGTCTTTACTTTCGGCGTGACGGTTTACTTTTTCTTTCTTGCCGTATTCTTGGTGTTCGTCGCCTTCGTCGGCGATTTCATTCCCCCTGGTTGGCCATTCTCCGCGGCTCCCGCCACCGATCCCTGGCGTGCCGCCAGCGCCGACTTTTTGCTGATCGTCGTCTTCGGTGTGCCGCATAGTCTGATGGCCCGTCATTGGTTCAAGGCCTGGCTGACGCAATGGATCCCGGCGTATCTGGAGCGCACGGTTTACGTCTTGGTTTCGAGTCTGCTACTGTTGCTGGTCATCTGGCAGTGGCAACCGATCGGCCCGGAAATCTGGCATGTCGACGCACCGCTCGTGCGCTATGCGATCTACGCCTTGTTTGCCTTGGGCTGGACCATCACCTTCGTCGCCACCTTCCTGACCGACCACTTCGATCTGTTCGGCTTGCGGCAGGTCTTCCTGCACCTGCTTGGCCGTGCCTACACGCCTCCAAAGTTCACTCACCGTTTCCTTTACAGGGCGGTGCGCCATCCGATGATGCTGGGCATGTTCATCGCTCTGTGGGCGACGCCGGTGATGACCCTGAGCCATCTGGTGCTGGCTATTGGCATGAGCCTGTATATCATGATCGGAGTACGTCTGGAGGAACAAGGCTTGCTGCGCGATCTGGGCGAGGGTTACCGGCATTACCACGCCCGAACGCCGATGTTCGTGCCCCGGCCTGCCGGAAGACCACTCGGTACGTTGCAAGTCCGGCCGGAATCGAAGCAGGCTTGAGAAGCCGGTTTTCGCGTAGATGTCACACAAAATAGTCAGAGAATGGAGGGAGCAAGGCAATGAATATGGATAGTCTCTTGCGGGAGAAGCGGCGCAGTGCCGAGGAAGTGGCGCGGATGGTGGAATCAGGCTGGGCGGTTGATTACGGATTTTCGATCAGCCAGCCCGATCTCTTTGATGCGGCCCTGGCAGCGCGGCGGGATCAATTGCAGGATGTGCGGATCAGAAATGCCATTTCGGTGAAGCCGCGCAAGGTGCTCGAAGTCGATCCGGAGCAGTCGCATTTCCATGTCGAAAACTGGCACTTTTCCGCCTATGACCGCAAACTGTACGACGCGGGCGTGACCAGTTACATTCCATTCAACTTTGGCGAAGGGCCTCGTCTGTACCGGGAGTATCTCGACGTGGACCTGGCGGTGATCAAGACCACGCCGATGGATCGGCATGGATTCTTCAATTTTGGCGCTACCGCCAGCTACCTGCGCGCGGTATGCGACAAGGCGCGCCGCGTGGTGGTGGAGACCAGTACGGCGATGCCGGCCTGCTATGGCGTGGAAAACGTCATTCATATTTCCGAAGTGGCGGCGGTGATCGAAGGCGACAACTCGCCAATGACGGAACTGCCGAATGCGCCGATTTCCGATGTCGATCGGCAGGTTGCGGATTTCATCATTCCCGAGATCGAGAACGGCGCCTGCCTGCAGATCGGTATTGGCGGCATGCCGAACGCGGTGTGCAGTGCACTGGCACACGCGCCGGTGAAGAACCTCGGCATTCATACCGAAATGTTCGTCGATGGCATGGTCGATCTGGTGGATTCGGGGCGCGTGACCGGTTTATGCAAGCAGACTTATCGCGGCAAGATCGTGTTTACTTTTGCGCTTGGAACGCAACGTACCTACGATTTCATCGATGGCAATGAAATGTGCATCAGCCTGCCGGTGGATGAAACCAATCTGACCGAGAACATCGCCCGCAACCGGAAGGTGATCTCGATCAACAATGCGATGCAGATCGACCTGATGGGGCAAGTGGCCTCGGAGAGCGCCGGCTTCAAGCACCGCACCGGGACGGGCGGACAACTTCAGTTCGTGCGCGGCGCGGTCATGTCGGAGGGTGGTAAATCATTCATGTGCCTTTCCTCGCGTTATCTGAAAGGCGGGCAGCCACAGTCGCGCATCGTGGTCGGGCATCCGCCGGGAACGGTGATCACCACGCCGCGGACCGACGTGATGTATGTGGTCACCGAGTTCGGTATTGCCAATCTGAAGGGCAAGAGCGTCCCGGATCGGGTCAAGGCGCTGGTCAGCATCGCGCATCCTGACGACCGCGAGATGCTGGAAAAACAGGCACGGGAGAGCGGGTTGCTGCCCCGACGTTTTCTCTGACCGGTTGGCAAGCATGCAGTTGATCGCGAAGCGTGTCTGGGCCGCCGAGCGTGGTCCGTTGCTGTTCGCCGTGACCGGGGTGTCGGTCATGCTGTTGCTCGGACTTTATCTGGCCGGCTGGCTCGGCGGCCAGCTTGCGGAAGCCGTGCCCGCGGCCTTCGTGCCCCGGAGCATGACTGACTATTTGCCAGTCTGGATCGTGGAGGCGGGATTCTCCCTGATACTGTGGCGATGGATCGTACGCACGCAGGGAGCCTCGCTCGCCGCCGAGAGTGGACAGGTATCGCAGGCCTTTTTGCTGTTGATTTGGCTGGCGCTCGATATGTTCATGGTCATCATCGGCGGCGGTTTCCTTGCCCACATGGACACACCATGGGCCCAGATGAGCACTGCCAAACTCAGCCCTGCCCATCTGGTCACCTTCATCGCCGTGATGCCGGCCTATATCGTTTTCGGCGTGGCCTCCTGGCTGTTTGCCTTCACGCGGCTACCCGAGTTCGCCCAGGGCAAGCTCGATCACTTTGTCGTCATCACCCTTGCTCCATTCATGTTTCTACCGGTCCTCGATCCGCAGGATCTGATCCACTCGTTCGATCCGAATCACAATCTGTACCTCGTCGTTTATTGGACGGTAACCATCGCCTGGACGGCCAACATCGGCTGGCTGTTGATGAAATTATTTCGCTATATATTGGCCAAACTTCAAAATCCGAGATAGGATGAAGCCATCGGCGGTTGCGGTTTGTTTGTATGATGAAAAATGGTGGAAGAATATACGTACCGGTAAATGTTCGAGGAGAAAACCATGGTTGATACGACGATGAATTCTGCGCAGGGGTTTCCAGTTCTTCAGCCAAGGAAAATCGGTTTTTTGAGTCCGTTCGTCTGGTTGAAAAAAGGCTGGCAGGACTTAGTTCACAGCCTGCGGGCGAGTTTGGGGCATGGGTTGATCATCACGGCCATGGGGTGGGTCGTGCTGATGTTTACCAGCAGTCATCTTTACATGTTTACCGCCGCGATTTCCGGTTTCCTGCTGGTCAGTCCGCTGATGGCGGCAGGCGTGTATGAGCTGTCGCGGCGGCGGGAGTCCGGTCAGCCGGTAACCTTCGAGGATTCGCTGCACGGTCTGCAAAGAAATGGTGGACGCCTGACCCGGTTTGCTGGTGTGATGGTGTTGTTCATTGTGGCGTGGTTCGTGATCTCGGATCTGATCCTGAATGAATATTTTGGGCGGGACATACCCGCATTGTCCGGGGCCATTTATCAGACGTCCTGGTTTTCAGGTGGCCCCAAATTCCTATTGACCTACAGTGCGGTCGGGGGCGTCGTGGCCTTGTTGGTATTCATGTTGTCCGTGGTTGCGGTCCCGATGATGATCGATCGTGGCGTAGCTCCAGGGGTTGCCATGCTGACCAGCATGCGGACGGTGTGGCTCAACATTCCCGGGATGTTGCACTGGGCGATGTTGCTGACCCTGCTGACCCTGGTGGGGTTTGCGACTCAACTGTGGGGGATGATCGTCATCATTCCCTGGCTTGGCCATTCGACCTGGCATGCCTATCGGGACACGATCGGCTGAGTCCCCTGTTGGGTCACCTGTTTCAATCCGGACTGGATGCGCGTGGATGCTCTTGCGATAGGTGGCGACGCAATGCGAAGAGTTCCATCATCCGCTTCTGGGTTTCGTCCAGCACAACGGTAAGGCCGGGCTTGATGCCGACTTCGGAGACCTCGAAGGCGCGCATGGTGTTGCAGATCAGCCCATCCAGACGCACCCCGATCCCTCTGAAGCCGGCCATGTTGCCGCCATCGGCGAACATTTCCAGAGTCAGTTCGCAGGCCGTGATGACAAACAGAACTTCCTTTCCAGGATTGCCGGTTACGGTCTCCAGCATCTTTTCCGAGATGTAATGAACCGTGGGGATGAAAGCCGGTACGGTACGGGCAACGGGTAGGCTATGCACACATTTGCCGATAAAGCACTGACCGCACACCGGGTGCTCGGGGTCGTGCTGGCATTGATCCGAAAAACGGCCGGACGGGCATTCGAACGGCTTGTGGCAGTACGAAAAGCCGACCACAAGAATCAAGCCCGGATTGGCTTGCAGGCGCGCTCTGAATTCCGCCTCGCTATTGAACCCATAAAAGAAAAAGTCGCCATCGCGGACATAGGGTTTCTTGCGTACCATGGAACGCAACAGGTTGAGCGGGTTACGCAAGGGTTTTGAGAAAAAGAACCGCCGCATTATCCCGCTGACATCGTGTTCGGCGAGATATTTGATTGCCTTCCAGCGCAGGTTTTTACGGGTCTTCGGCCTGATTCCAGGCAGGTTCGGAAGCTTTTTCAATTCGCGCAACGGATGTTGGGCGCGCAAGCCCTCCGCCCTCATCTGCCAGTCGGCCTCGGCCGCCTCCCAAGAAGGGTATCTATCCCAGAACCGTATGACTTTCTCGTTCATGGCACTTCGCTAATTTCGGCCCGCCTGCGACCGTTCGGTCGATATCACGGTAAGATCGCAGATTGATGCCACTAATCCATCTTACTCTAGAAAAAAGCAACTGCAAGAGGGACAAATCCATGTCAGAGATATGGGAAAGGCTGCGCTTCGCCTGCCTGATTATCTTGATCGTCGCCGCTCCGGCAAGAGCGCAACTGATGCTGCATAACGATGCCAGCCAGTCCGTGGACTGCATGATTCGTGCGGGAGATCGGACCATGGGACTTTCGGTGTTCCAGGTTCTTCCGATCCCGGCGGGGGGTGCCGTTTCTGCCAAGCCACTCTGCGATCATCTGCCGGAGGTCGGTGCTTACGCGCTTACCATCGATCTGATCGAGCCCGCTTGGCGCGAACAGCCACTTGCCGTGCGGCTGGTGCGCGAGAGTGACGGTGGTGAAACGGTCCTGCAAGACTGGTCGGCACGGTATTACTCGAATGGCAGTGTAATACTGCAAGCGACGTTTGCTGAACCTGGACGTTATGCATTGAGCCTCGAAACGGTGGCCAGGCCACCACAAGTATTCAGGATTCCGCTGCATGTTGCGCAACCCTCCTGGCGATTTGCCGCATTGCTGCTCGTGGCCATTCTTGGGGCGACTGGTCTCCACTTTTGGCACAAACGACGCTCTTCCTGATTCAACTTACACGCGAAGGTTTCTCATGACACAAGATCAAAATGCCCTTGTCTGGCTGGACATGGAAATGACCGGACTCGACCCGGATGGGGATCGCATCATCGAACTGGCCATGGTGATCACCAATTCCAGTCTTGAAGTGATTGCCGAAGCGCCGACTTGGGTCATTCACCAGCCGGACGAGGTGTTGGCGGGCATGGATGAATGGAACCGCTCGACCCATGCCCGATCGGGTCTGATCGACCGGGTCAAGGTCTCGGTGCTGGGGGATGCGGAGGTCGAGGCGCAGGCGCTTGAATTCCTCAGACGCCATGTACCCATTCGTACTTCACCGATGTGCGGTAATTCGATCTGTCAGGATCGCCGTTTCATGGCGCGCTATATGCCGCAACTGGAGGCCTGGTTCCACTACCGCAATCTCGATGTCTCGACATTGAAGGAGTTATGCAAACGCTGGAAACCGGAGCTGGCCAAGGGGTTGAAAAAGCATGGCCGTCACGAAGCCCTGGCCGACATTCTCGAATCGATCGAGGAACTCAGGTATTACCGCGACAATTTTCTCAGGATTTGACCCGAGACCTTGACTCAATCGCGCCGGTACAGGCGCAACCGTTCGGACTTGTCGCCGGGGCGGGTGGTCTGCATGACCAGGCGCCAGCCCGGTAGGTCTTTTCCCGCTTCTGCCGTGGTTTGGACAATCAGGTAGCTGCATTCCCGGGCGGCGGTGCCGCTGACGGTGCGAATGCCATCGAAATAATCAAGCGAGGCGCGCTGCGCCGGCCCTAGATTGCGTCGCGCGATGCAGTCCCGGGAACCGCCGAGCGCACGGTGAAAGTCGGCGCTGACACTACGGTAACTTTTCCCATAATCGATCCAGGGCAGCCAGAGCATGGCTACAAGAACCCAGACGGTGGTCAGCCCGATACTCCAGCGCAGAATCGGGCGCGAGGGAGAGCGAGGAGTGCGCAGCAGGATCACAATCCAGCCGACCGTGACGGTGATGGACAGAACAAGGGTGATGACGGATGCCTCGGCGATAAAACCCGGTGCGGGTTTGCTGAAATTCTTGGCCACGCGGGCCGGCTCCCCGCTCAGCATGGCAATGCCGCCGAGCCAGATCAGTGCGGCGAGCAGTGAAAAGGTCATCACACCAAACCAGTCCAGGGCATTTGCCGCACCGCGTCGCAACTTGCCTGTACCGGCGGCAGCGAGCAGAAGCAGGGGAAGCAGCGCAGGCAGCACGGTGATGGGTCTTGGCGCGCCGAGACAAAACACCAGCAGGGCCACGCTGCTGGTGATCAAAGGCAGCCATGTTTCCGCCTGTGGCAGGCGGCGACGTTCAAGCCAGAGGTTCCAGCAGGCAAGGGGCAGCAAGGGCCAACTGGCCCAGAGCAGCAATTCGAGATGGGCGCGAGTCGGGGCTCCGCGCAGGGCGATGCTGGCTTGCTCGGATTTCCACCAGAGGTCGAACAGGGCGGGGGACTGCCGCGCCAGGAGCCATGGCCACGGCAGGATGAGTATGAAAGCGACGGCGGCCGCAACCAACAAGGCCAGCGTGGTGATGCGGTTGCCCTGCCGGCGCCAGGCTGGATGCAGCAGTACGAACAGACTGCTTGAAGCGGGAATGACGATGCCGTCGAGTCCAGTGCCGAGGAAACTTATGCCGATTCCCATGCCCAGCAGCAGGCCACCTGGGATCGGTCGCTCCAGCCAGCGGATAAGGCCGTAAAGGGAAAGCGCAAAACCGACAAGGGCGATGATCATCGGTTGTGCATCGTGCAACGGGATCAGGAAGCCGAGCGTACCGATGGCAAGCAGTGGCGCAACCAGCGCAGTGGCGTGCCCCGACAGGCGCTTGGCGCTTGCCGCAAGAAGCACCAGCAAGGCGGCTGCGATCAACGGCGAGGCCAGGCGTGCCGCATCGTGCCAAGGCAACAGGTTGCCGAAGAGCTGTCCGCAGAGCGCGGCCAGCCAAGGGTAAAGCGGCGGAGCAGCCATCCACGGCTCGCCGGCAAGGCGGGGTACCAGCCAGGTGGGCCATGGTGCATTGACCATATTCCAGGCGACATCGATATGAATCGCATCGTCGGGCTTCCATGGATCGTGGCCAAGTACGCCGGCAAGCAACCAGAGCGTACTCAGCAAGATGACAAACAGCCTCCATCCGCCCGGTAGCGGGCCGGATTCAGAAGAAGGAATCAGAAGCGGCATGCGATTGGTTTTTCTGAAGTGCCAAGTAAAAAAGGCAGCCTTGAGGCTGCCTTTTCAGGATCTGCCCACCCAGGCGCGATCAGGCTGCCTTCTGTCCGTATTTTTGACGGAACCGTTCGACCCGACCTGCCGTGTCCACGATCTTCTGCTTGCCGGTATAGAACGGGTGGCATTCCGAGCAGACTTCAATATGGATATTTTTGCCGCTGGTGGAGCGGGTCTTGAACTGATTGCCGCAACTACACGTGATTTCAATCTCGGCATAGTTCGGGTGAATGCCTTCTTTCATTTCATTTTCCTTTCAAGCGTCCTGCTGTTTGGGTGCGGCCCATGGACCTGATGAACCGGCAAAGTGGCGCGGATTATCCACCAAAATTGCCTTGCGTGCAATCAACTCCTGCGCATGGCATCGAAAAACTCGGCGTTGCTCTTGGTTGCCTTGACCTTGTCGAGCAGGAATTCCATCGCTTCCATATCGTCCATGTTGTAGAGCAGCTTGCGCAAAATCCACATTTTCTGCAAGACATCAGGCTTCAGCAGCAATTCTTCGCGACGGGTTCCCGAGCGGTTCACGTTGATTGCCGGATAGACGCGTTTTTCGGCCATCCGCCGGTCAAGGTGAATTTCCATATTGCCGGTGCCCTTGAATTCTTCATAAATCACGTCATCCATTCGTGATCCGGTTTCAATTAGTGCCGTAGCGATGATGGTAAGCGAGCCACCCTCTTCGACATTACGGGCGGCGCCGAAGAAACGCTTGGGTTTTTGCAGGGCATTGGCGTCCACGCCGCCGGTGAGTACCTTGCCGGAGGCGGGCTGAACGGTGTTGTAGGCGCGCGCCAGACGGGTAATCGAGTCGAGCAGGATTACCACGTCCTTCTTGTGCTCGATCAGGCGTTTGGCCTTTTCGATCACCATTTCGGCGACTTGCACATGGCGTGTGGCCGGTTCGTCGAAGGTTGAAGCGATCACCTCACCCTTGACGGTGCGGGACATCTCCGTGACTTCTTCCGGGCGCTCATCGATCAGCAGAACGATCAGCACGACATCCGGATGATTGGTGGTGATGGCGCGGGCGATGTGCTGCATCATCACCGTTTTGCCGCTCTTGGGACTGGCGACCAGCAGGCCGCGCTGCCCCTTGCCGATCGGAGCGATCATGTCGATGATGCGACTGGTAATGTTTTCTTCGCTGCGGATGTCGCGTTCCAGCAGCATGTGTTCGGTGGGGTGCAGCGGGGTCAGATTCTCGAACAGTATCTTGTGCTTGGCTGCCTCGGGCGGTTCGCCATTGACGCGATCCACCTTGACCAGGGCGAAATAGCGTTCGCCATCCTTCGGCGTGCGAATCTCGCCTTCGATCGTATCTCCGGCGTGCAGGTTGAAGCGGCGGATCTGGCTCGGGCTGATGTAGATGTCGTCAGTGGTGGCCAGATAGGAAGATTCCGGCGAGCGCAAAAACCCGAAGCCATCGGGGAGGATTTCAAGGACGCCGTCGCCGAAGATTGCCTCACCCTTTTTGGCCTGGTTCTTCAGCAGGGCATAAACCAGTTCCTGCTTGCGAAAGCGGTTGGCGTTTTCGATGTTGTTGGACGCAGCCATTTCCAGCAACTGGCTGACATGAAGGGCTTTGAGCTCGGATAAATGCATAGACTACCTGTGCATGGCGGTCGCGGCGCAAAAGACATTGGGCCGAAACATTGAAGAGTGGGGAAATTCCGGGAGTACTTGCTTCGGTCTCGTCATGGTGCCGCGGCGCGGCATGACGGAACAGGGTCTGCGATGAACAAGGCTTGTGCTACGGGAAACTTTGCGGCCCAGCCGCAGACTCTGGGCCGCAATTTAACGGGATTAGAGGTTGCTGTCAATAAAGGCGGTCAGTTGGGATTTCGACAGCGCACCGACTTTTTGCGCTTCCATGTTGCCGCCCTTGAACAGAAGCAGGGTGGGGATTCCACGGATGCCGAACTCTCCGGGGATCTTCGGGTTGTCATCGATGTTCAGCTTGGCGATGCGCAACTTCCCTGAATACTCCTGGGCGACGCCTTCAAGGATGGGGGCAATCATCTTGCACGGGCCGCACCACTCGGCCCAGAAATCGACCAAGGTCGGCACAGTAGAATCGAGCACTTCGCTTTTGAACGTACTGTCTGTAACGTGGATGATATGGTTGCTCATGGGTTCCCCGGAATTGAGATTGCGCTGCACAAGGGAATCCTAGCAAAAAAAAATGGATTGGGGAACGTCCCTCTGTACCAATCCCATGTCCCGATGATACAGTTATCGCTCTAACTGGAGTATTGCCATGACCTATGTTGTTACCGAATCCTGTATCAAGTGCAAATATACCGATTGCGTCGATGTGTGCCCGGTGGACTGTTTTCATGAAGGCCCCAATTTTCTGGTGATCGACCCCGAGGAGTGCATCGATTGCACCCTGTGCGTGGCCGAGTGCCCCGCCGAAGCGATTTTTGCCGAGGATGATCTTCCCGCCGGGCAGGAGCAGTTCACTGCCCTGAATGCCGAACTGGCAAAAAATTGGCCAGTCATCACCGAACGCAAGGAGCCTCCGGCGGATGCGGATGACTGGGTCAAAACGCCGAACAAGCTGGGATTGCTGGAACGTTGAGTGATCGCGTCAGGTCGCCTTCGGCTATCCGGCGAACGGTGTCGGAGGGTGGCTCGAGCGGGGTGAGTGTCGGGAGGAACGCAAATGCAAGTAAGTGAAATTCTCGCCATCAAGGGGACGGTGCTGTACACCATTGCGCCCGAGCGGAAACTGGCCGAGGCGGTGGCGATCCTGACCGAGCAGGATGTGGGTTCTCTGGTCTGCTTCGAGCATGGGAAGATGGCCGGCATACTGACTTTCCGCGAGGTGCTGGGTGCCGTACATGCCCATGGAGCGAACTGGCAGCGGGTGGCCGTGGCCGAGGTCATGATGCATGATCCGCTATGCGCCAGGTCGGAAATGGAAATGGATGACCTGCGTCGCTTGATGGTCGATCACCATCAGCGTTATCTGCCGGTGATGGATGGTGGCACGCTGATGGGCGTGATCTCGTTTCACGATGTGGCGAAGGCCGTTCTCGAGGAACAGAGTTTCGAAAATAGAATGCTGAAGGCATATATTCGCGACTGGCCGGAAGAAAAAGGCGCCTGAGTCGATAAAAGGACGCACGGCCGCGTGGCAAACGGGAGGAGCTGCCGATGGAAAAGGTCTGGCTGAAAAATTATCCGGCGGGAGTTCCGGCCGAAATCGATACGAGCCTGTATACATCGCTTGCCGCGATTTTCGAGGAGAGCGTGCGCAGCTTCGGCTCGCGGCCGGCCTACGTCTCGATGGACAAGGCGCTGACCTATGCCGAACTCGATCGCCTCTCGCGGGATTTTGCCGCCTGGCTGCAAGCCCAGCCGGGGATGGTCAAGGGCTCGCGCGTGGCGCTGATGATGCCCAACGTGCTGCAATATCCGGTCTGCCTGTTCGGCGCCTTGCGGGCAGGCTGTACGGTGGTCAATTGCAACCCGCTCTATACGCCGCGGGAGCTCGAGCACCAGTTGTCCGACTCCGGTGCCGAGGTGGTCGTCGTTCTGGAGAATTTTGCCCATGTCCTGCAGGAAGTTGTCCATCGCACGCCGGTCAGGCATGTCGTGACCACGCAGCTTGGGGACATGCTGGGGCTCTTCAAGGGCGGCCTGGTTAACCTGGTGGTCAAGCATGTGAAAAAGATGGTGCCGGCCTGGTCGTTACCGCAGCAGGCGCAAAGCCTGGCGCGGGTGCTTTCTCGCGGCGCGGGAGAGCCGTTCGTGTCGCCGAAGCTGAAGCCTGAAGATATTGCCTTTTTGCAATATACGGGAGGTACCACCGGCGTAGCCAAGGGGGCGATGCTGACGCACGGCAATATCGTCGCCAATGTGCTGCAAGCTCGGGCCTGGCTCAAGCCTTTCCTCGGCGGGGATGAGCAGATCGTGATCACGGCTCTGCCGCTGTATCACATCTTTGCATTGACGGCCAACTGCCTGACCTTCCTCTCGCTTGGCGCAGCCAATGTGCTGATCGCCAATCCGCGGGATATTCCGGGCTTCGTGAAGGAACTGGCGAAGTACAGATTTACCGCCATCACCGGCGTGAATACCCTGTTCAACGCCTTGCTCAACAACCCTGCGTTTGCCGCCCTCGATTTCAGTCGGTTGCAGGTTGCCCTGGGTGGTGGCATGGCCGTGCAAAAAGCCGTTGCCGAACGCTGGAAGCAGACCACGGGCAAGACCTTGATCGAAGCCTATGGGCTGACCGAAACCTCGCCGGCGGTGACCATCAATCCGCTCGATCTGGCCGAGTTCAATGGTTCGATCGGCTTACCGGTGTCGTCGACCGAAGTTTCAATTCGTGACGATGCGGGCCATGAACTGCCGTTGGGCAGCCCGGGCGAGCTCTGTGTACGGGGGCCGCAGGTGATGGCGGGATACTGGCAGCGCCCCGAGGAGACGGCCAAGGTGATGATGGCCGATGGCTTTTTGCGGACCGGCGATGTGGCAGTGGTTAACGAGGCCGGCTTTGTTCGTATTGTCGATCGCAAGAAGGACATGATTCTGGTCTCCGGTTTCAACGTCTATCCCAACGAAGTGGAAGACGTGGTGGCGATGCACCCTGGCGTGCTGGAGGTGGCGGCGGTCGGCGTGCCCGACCCGCGAAGCGGCGAGGCGGTGAAAGTCTTCATTGTCAAGCGCGATCCGGGGCTTACCGCGGAGGCCGTGATTGCCCACTGTCGGGAAAATCTGACCGCGTACAAGGTGCCGCATCTGGTCGAGTTTCGCAGTGAGCTGCCGAAGACCAATGTCGGCAAGATTCTGCGTCGGGCGCTGAAGGAGAGCGTTCCGGCGAGCGGCTGAGGTGGGGCCCGCCGATGGCGCGGCGGTTCGTTCCCGCCCTCCTTCGATGGCCGGAAAAGTCGGCGCTGGCAATACGGCGATTTCATAAAAATGACGGTTGCCGGCGTGGTAGACTCAACGCCAAGCGAGATCATCCGCCGCCTGTCGTGGTGGCGTTCACTTCATGTCCGGTAATATTTTTGGTTCCCTGTTTCGGGTCACGTCTTTTGGCGAATCACATGGGCCGGCGATCGGCTGTGTGGTTGATGGTTGCCCGCCGGGGCTGGAGATCAGCGAGGCAGAGATTCAGCTTGAGCTCGACCGGCGCAAGCCGGGCACCTCGCGGCACGTCACCCAGCGCCGCGAGTCCGACAAAGTGGAAATTCTCTCCGGCGTATTCGAAGGCCGCACCACCGGTACCCCGATTGCCCTGCTGATCCGCAACGAGGACCAGCGCAGCAAGGATTATGGCAATCTGGCCACGACCTTCCGCCCGGGGCACGCCGACTACACCTACTGGCAGAAATATGGCATCCGCGATTATCGCGGCGGCGGACGTTCATCCGCGCGCGAGACGGCGGTGCGTGTCGCAGCCGGCGCGATTGCCCGCAAATGGCTGCGGCAGCATTACGGCGTGAGCATTCGCGGCTGGATGAGTCAGCTGGGCGAGATCGAGATTCCCTGGCAGGACGAAGCGTTCATCGATACCAATCCATTTTTCGCGGCGAACCAGGAAATCATTCCCCGGCTCGAAAGTTACATGGACGTCTTGCGCAAGGCGGGCGATTCGGTGGGTGCGCAGATCAGCGTCGTTGCCCGCGGCGTGCCCGTCGGCTGGGGCGACCCGGTGTATGGCCGGCTCGACGCCGGGATCGCCTACGCCATGATGGGGATCAATGCCGTGAAAGGCGTCGAGATCGGCGCCGGCTTTGCCGCGGTGGTGCAAAAGGGCAGCGAACACGGCGATGAACTGACGCCGGAGGGTTTTCTCTCAAATCATGCGGGCGGCATTCTTGGCGGGATTTCCACCGGCCAGGAAGTGACGGTGAACCTCGCCGTCAAGCCGACGTCAAGCATTCGCCTGCCCCGTCGTTCGATCGATCTGGAAGGCCGGCCGGTGATGGTCGAGACGCATGGCCGCCACGATCCCTGTGTCGGCATCCGCGCCACGCCGATCGCCGAGGCGATGCTGGCGCTGGTGCTGATCGATGCCGCGCTGGCGCAGCGTGCCCAGTGCGCGGACGTCGTCTGCCCGACGCCGAAGATTCCGCCATTCCCAAAAGCAAACTGACTGAAACCAACCAACCTGAAGGGACGAAAACCCATGAACGTCGATCACCACGATCTGCATCACGAGTTTCCTCAACATTCCGGAGCCATCCATGGCCTGAAGCAGAGTAACCATCATTTCGCCAGGCTGTGCGACGAGTACCACGCGCTGACCTCGAAGATCGAGGCTCTCGAGGGGCGGGATCTGCCGCTGGGCGATGTCGCGTTCGAGGAGATGAAGAAGCAGCGCCTCCGCCTGAAGGACGATCTGTACCGGATGCTGCAGAGCGAAGTCGCCTGATTCTTAGAGCCACGGGAAACAAAGCCGCCGGCAGACCATGCCGGCGGCGTTTTGTATGAAACAGGGCACGCGTCTGGCGATCGTCTATTTCTGGTATTTCGCCTGCATCGGTGCATTCCAGCCCTATTTCTCGCTCTATCTCGAATCGCTTGCACTTTCCGCTCCGCGGATCGCGCTGCTGATGTCGCTGGGGCAACTGATCCGGCTGTTCGCCCCCCTGTTCTGGGGCTGGCTGGCCGATCACCTGGGCCATCGGGCCCGCATTATTGGAGGCGCCTCGGCCGCCGCACTGGTCTGTTTCCTGCCGTTGTTCTGGTTGCGGGACTTTGCCGGCCTTTTCGTGGCGCTCGTCATCCTGCATTTTTTCTGGAGCGCCTCGCTGCCCCTGATCGACGCCCTGACGCTCGGTCATCTCGCCACGCACCCAGAACGCTACGGGCGCATCCGCCTCTGGGGATCGATCGGATTCATCGTTGCCGTCCTGGCCGTGGGCGCGCTGCTGGACGCGTGGCCGATCGAGGCCATGCTCTGGAGCAGCTGTGCCCTGCTGCTGGGGGCTCTGCTCAGCGTTCGCGGACTGCGCGAGGCCCGGCACCCGGTGCAGCACAGCATCCTGCACATGGGGCAGGTGCTATGCCAGCGCAAGGTGGTGGTGCTGCTGGCCGCGGGGTTTTTCATGATTGCCGCGCATGGCGTGCTCTATGTCTTTTATTCGATTCATCTGGCCGCGCATGGTTATGGCAAGACCGTGATCGGTTTGCTCTGGGCTCTGGGTGTGGTGGCCGAAATCGGAGTCTTTCTCCTCATGCCGCGCCTGACGGCGCGGGTTTCTTTGCGCACATCGCTGCTGGTCTGTTTTGCCCTGGCCGCGGCGCGTTTTGCGCTGATCGGCTGGGCGGCAGAGATGTTCGTCCTGCTTTTGCTGGCGCAACTGCTGCATGGCGCGAGCTTCGGCGCCCATCATGCACTCACCATGGGCGCGCTCCATCGCTGGTTTGCCCCGGCCCAGCAGGCGCGGGCGCAGGCGCTGTACGGCAGCGTGGCCTATGGCGGCGGCGGACTGTGCGGCGCGTTGCTGGCCGGGGCGCTGTGGGATGCCGCCGGCCCGGCGCTCAGCTTCAGTGCGGCAGCGCTGCTCGCGCTGGTGGGCTGGATGCTGGTCCGCCACGGTATTCCGCTCGAACCGGAGGGAACGGCTGTGCGATAATTACAGACTCCGTTGCTGCTGCGAAATCATGGCCAAAACGCTTTACGACAAACTTTGGGAAAACCATGTCGTCCATACCGAGGAGGACGGCACGGCGCTGCTCTATATCGATCGCCACCTGGTGCATGAAGTGACCAGTCCGCAGGCCTTCGAGGGCCTCAAGCTGGCTGGCCGCAAGCCGTGGCGGCCGGATTCGATCGTCGCCACCGCCGACCACAACACGCCGACCTGGAATTGGGAACGCGGCATCGAAGATCCGGTCTCGCGTCAGCAGGTGGAGACGCTCGATGCCAATATCGGCGAGTATGGCGCCCTGGTTTATTTCCCCTTCCGGGACAAGCGGCAGGGCATCGTGCATGTCATCGGCCCGGAGCATGGCGCCACGTTGCCGGGGATGACGGTGGTCTGTGGCGATTCACACACCTCGACCCATGGCGCCTTCGCCTGTCTGGCCCACGGCATCGGCACCTCCGAGGTCGAGCATGTGCTGGCCACGCAATGTCTGCTGCAGAAGAAATCGAAGACCCTGTTGATCCGGGTCGAAGGAAAAGTCGGCGCTGGCGTGACGGCGAAGGACATCGCGCTGGCCATCATCGGCCGCATCGGCACCGCCGGTGGCACCGGCTATGCGATCGAATTCGGCGGCGCGGCGATCCGCGCGCTGTCGATGGAAGGCCGCATGACCCTGTGCAACATGGCGATCGAAGCCGGCGCGCGGGTCGGCTTCGTCGCCGTCGATCAGACCACGATCGACTATCTCAAGGGCCGGCCCCTTGCGCCGCAGGGCGAACTCTGGGACCGGGCCGTCGCCTATTGGCGGACGCTGGTCTCGGATGCCGATGCACGGTTCGATGCGGTGGTTGAGTTCGATGCGGCGCGCATCGTGCCGCAGGTGACCTGGGGCACCTCGCCGGAAATGGTGAGTGGGATCGACGGAGCCGTGCCGGCGCCGGAAGATTTCAGCGATCCGGTCAAGCGCGAAGGCGTGGCACGGGCGCTCGACTATATGGGGCTCGCGCCGCGGACGCCAATCAGACAGATTCCGATCGACAAGGTCTTCATCGGCTCCTGCACCAATTCGCGGATCGAGGATCTGCGCGCCGCCGCCGCCGTGGCCAAGGGGCGGCATGTCGCCTCCAGCGTCAAGCAGGCGCTGGTGGTGCCTGGCTCCGGCCTGGTCAGGGCGCAGGCCGAGCGCGAGGGGTTGGACAGGATTTTCATTGCGGCCGGCTTCGAGTGGCGGCAGCCCGGTTGTTCGATGTGCCTGGCGATGAATGATGATCGTCTGGAGCCGGGGGAACGTTGTGCTTCGACCTCGAATCGGAACTTCGAGGGGCGACAGGGAGCCGGTGGCCGTACACACCTGCTCAGTCCGGCGATGGCTGCAGCGGCGGCCATCGCCGGACATTTTGCCGATGTACGTGAATTATCGTGAGGAGATTGACATGCTGCGTACCGTAATTGCTTTCGTTCTGATTGCTGTCCTTGCCGCTTGCAACACCGTGCAGGGCATCGGCAAGGACATCAAAAAAGGTGGCGAGAGCATCGAGAAGGCCAGCAAATAGGCGCCGGTGAGGAATGGAAAAATTTATCCGGCATGAGGGCCTGGTGGTTCCGCTCGATCGGTCCAACGTGGATACCGATGCCATCATTCCCAAACAGTTTCTGAAATTGATCAAGCGTTCCGGCTTTGGCCCCAACCTGTTCGACGAATGGCGCTACCTCGATCACGGCGAGCCCGGAATGGATAATTCACGGCGCACGCCGAATCCGAATTTCGTGCTCAACCAGGCGCGCTATCAGGGCGCCTCGATATTCCTCGCGCGCGCCAATTTTGGCTGCGGCTCGTCGCGCGAGCATGCGCCCTGGGCCTTGCAGGATTTCGGTTTCCGCGCCATCCTGGCCGAATCGTTCGCCGATATATTCTTCAACAACTGCTTCAAGATCGGCCTGCTGCCGATCGTGCTGCCCAAGGCCGAACTCGATGCCCTGTTCGGCCTGACCGAGCATACGCCGGGTTATCGGCTGACCGTGGATCTGCCGGCGCAGTGCGTGATCCGTCCCGACGGCCATGCGATTACCTTCGAGGTCGACGCCTTCCGCAAGGAATCCCTGCTCAACGGCTGGGATGAGATCGGCCTGACCCTGCGCCATGCGGAAAAGATTCGCGCCTTCGAGGAGCGTCGGCGCAGCGAACAGCCCTGGCTTTTTGCCCAGGGCCTGCACTGAGGATACGAAATGAAGATTTGCGTTTTGCCCGGCGACGGGATCGGCCCCGAGATCACCGCCGAAGCGGTCAGGGTGTTGCGTGCGCTCGACCTGCCGCTCGAGTTCGCGGAGGCCCCGATCGGCGGTGCGGCGTACCGTGCGCTGGGCCATCCCCTGCCGGAGTCGACCCTCGATCTGGCGCGACGCTCCGATGCCATCCTGTTCGGCGCGGTCGGCGATTTCAGCCTCGACACTCTGCCGCGCGAACTTCGCCCGGAACAGGCGATTCTCGGCTTGCGCAAGGCGTTCAACCTGTTCGCCAACTTCCGTCCGGCGCGGGTCTATCCCGAGCTGGTGCACGCCTCGACCCTGAAGCCGGAAATCGTCGCCGGGCTCGACATTCTGATTATCCGCGAGCTGACCGGCGACATCTATTTCGGTCAGCCGCGGGGCATTCGCACGCTGGAGAATGGCGTACGCGAGGGATTCGATACCATGCATTATTCGGTGCCGGAAATCGAGCGCGTCGCGCATGTGGCGTTCCAGGCGGCGATGAAGCGCGGCAAGCGGTTATGCTCGGTGGATAAGGCCAACGTGCTCGACACCATGCAGCTTTGGCGCGAAGTCGTCACCGCCGTGGGCAAAGCCTATCCCGAGGTCGAACTCAGCCACATGTACGTCGACAACGCGGCGATGCAGCTGCTCAAGAACCCCAAACAGTTCGACGTGATCGTCACCGGCAACCTGTTCGGCGACATTCTCTCGGACGAGGCCTCGATGCTGACCGGCTCGATCGGCCTGCTGCCCTCGGCCTCGCTCAACGACAAGAATTTCGGTCTGTACGAGCCGATTCATGGCTCCGCTCCCGACATTGCCGGCAAGGGCATTGCCAATCCGCTGGCGACGATACTCTCGGCCGCCATGCTCTTGCGCTTCAGTGGCGGCCTGGAGGCTGCTGCACAGCGCATCGAGAACGCAGTCGAGAAGGTGCTGGCGCAAGGCTATCGCACCGGCGACATCGCCGAGCCGGGGTTGCGCACGGTGGGGACGAAAGAAATGGGCGATGCCGTGCTGGCGGCGCTGTAATCCATAAGCATTCATAAGCGAGAAGGAAATCATGAAGCGAGTCGGTCTGGTTGGTTGGCGGGGCATGGTGGGTTCGGTGCTGATGCAGCGGATGCGCGAGGAGGGCGACTTTGCCCTGATCGAGCCGGTATTTTTCACGACATCGAATCCGGGCGGTCAGGCGCCCGATTTCGGCAAGGCAGCGCCGCCGCTCAAGGATGCGCGGGATATCGAGGTGCTGCGGACGATGGACATCATCATCACCTGCCAGGGCGGCGACTACACCACGGAAATCTTTCCCCGGCTGCGTGGCTCCGGCTGGGATGGGCACTGGATCGACGCGGCATCCACGCTACGCATGGAAGATGATACCGTGATCATCCTCGATCCGGTCAATCGCGAGGTGATCGATCGTGCTCTGGCGCAGGGCGGCTACAACTGGATCGGCGGCAATTGCACGGTGGGCCTGATGCTGATGGCGCTGGGCGGTTTGTTCAAGGCGGATCTGGTCGAATGGGCCACCTCGATGACCTATCAGGCGGCTTCGGGCGCCGGCGCCCAGAACATGCGCGAACTGCTCAACCAGATGGGCGAGGCGCACCGGACGGTCAAGGCCCTGCTCGACGATCCGGCCTCGGCGATTCTCGACATCGACCGGGAAGTTGCCGGCATCTTGCGTGACGAGAAATTCCCGGCGGCAAATTTTAGCGTGCCGCTGGCGGGATCGCTGATCCCCTGGATCGACAAGGATCTGGGCAATGGCCAGAGCCGCGAAGAGTGGAAAGGCGGTGCCGAGACCAACAAAATTCTCGGCTGTGGCGACACGCCGATTCCGATCGATGGCCTGTGCGTGCGCATCGGCGCCATGCGCTGCCATTCGCAGGCGCTGACCCTCAAGCTGAAAAAGGATGTTCCGCTCGACGAGATTCATTCCTTGCTCGCCGCGCACAACGACTGGGTGAAGGTGATTCCCAACCAGCGCGAAATCACCATGAAGGAGCTGACTCCGGTGGCTGTTACCGGAACCCTGAGTGTCCCGGTGGGCCGTTTGCGCAAGCTGGCCATGGGACCAGAGTATCTCTCGGCCTTTACCGTCGGCGACCAACTGCTCTGGGGGGCGGCCGAGCCGCTGCGGCGGATGCTGCGTCTCCTGTTGCATTGATGCGGCATACCCGGCGCACCCCAGCGTGAGAGTACGGTTGAGCTTGCGTGCTTAACCTCATGATGTTATTTTGATAACCGTTAAAGGTTCTGCAGGGGGTGGCTGTGCTCAAAACTGATATGCGATCTTGTCTCAAGGCCTCTGTTCTGGCGTTGGCCCTGGCTTCCTTGGCGTTCACCGCCGAGGCTGCCGGCCTGGGCAGGATCACCGTGCTTTCAGCGCTCGGGCAACCGCTCAAGGCAGAGCTCGAGGTGTCTGCGACGCGCGACGAAGCTCAGTCGCTGGTAGCCAGGGTGGCTCCGGCCGAGGCCTTCGTTCAGGCCGGTGTCGAATATGTTCCGGCCTTGGCGGCGCTGCGTTTTTCCCGCGACATCAAGGAGCGGGACGGTCGCCGTTTTATCCAGGTCACTACCGACCGGCCGCTGAACGAGCCGTTCATCGACATGCTGGTCGAATTGAGCTGGGCCTCGGGGCGCCTGGTGCGGGAATTCACTTTCCTGCTCGATCCGCCGAATCTCGCGCCGGCGCCGGCTGAGGTGGTCGCACCCGAAGTCAGGCCGGAAGCGAAAACCGAGGCCGTAGCGACTCATCCCATTGAACAGGCTCCAGCCCTCCCGGCGGCAGGAGGGGCCACCGGCGATGCACGGCCGGCCGTGCCCAGGCCGGGCGCGCAGGTGGCACAACAGCCCGCGGCGGGGCGTGAGCCAGCACCTGCGGCAAAGACTGGATCCATGAAGTCATTGCAGGCAACGCCACCCGCTTCCACCGGCACGCATAAAGTCGTTGCGGGCGAGACGCTGACCAGGATCGCTGCGCAGACCAAGGCCGATGGCATCAGCCTTGAACAGATGCTGGTGGCCTTGTTCCGCAGCAATGGCGACGCTTTCGACGGCAACAACATGAACCGGCTCAGGGCAGGAAAAATTCTTACCCTGCCGGCGCCCGAAGAAGCAGAGAAAATCCCGGCCGCAGAGGCCCGCCACGAAATTGTTGCCCAGGCCGGGGACTTCAATGTGTACCGCAGAAAACTGGCTGCCGCTGCAGCGGCAGGAGCGGTCAAGGATGAGGGCGTGACGCAGTCGGCCAGTGGCAAGATCGTGCCCAAAGTCGAGGACAAGGCAACGCCCCCGGGCGGCGGGAAAGACAAGCTCGAAGTCTCGCGCAGCGAGGTGGCCAAGGACGTGAAAGGAGGCGGCAAGGACAAGGCCGCGCAAAACCGTGTTGCACTACTGGAGGAGGAACTGCTGACGCGCGGCAAGGCGCTCGAGGAAGCCAACAGCCGCACCGCAGAGCTGGAAAAAAATCTGATCGCCATGAAAAAGCTGGCCGAGTTGAAGAGTCAGTCCGGGGCTGCGCTCCAGCAGCAGGCCCAGGCTGCCAAACCGGCGCCGGCAGTCCCGCCATCCGCACCCCCGGCCCAGATCAAAGCGCCTGAACCGGCCAAAGCGGCTGCATCCGCTCCTGCAGAGGCCGCCAAACCCGATGAGGCGCCGAAGCTACCCGCTCCGCCCACGCCGAAAAAACGGCCCATGCCTCCACCCGAGCCCGAACCGGAACCTGGCTTCCTTGAGGAGCAAGGTCTGCTCGTGTTGGGTGGTGCCGGAGTGGTGACGCTGCTTCTGGGCTGGCTGGGTCTCTCCGCCTTGCGCAAGAAACGCAAGGCGGGCGCAGAAGCCGGGAATGAGTTGGCCGCAGGCGGTTTATCTGCGCATTCGGTATTCAGCGCGACGACTATCGCACCGCCGCCCAGTGAGCAGGAGCCCAGCCAGTTCAGCCAGTTCAGTGTTGCTACGGCGGCCATGGCGAGCGCTCCTTCCGACACGATGGATGCTCTTGTCGAAGCCGATACCTTCCTCGCTTTTGGCCGCGATGCGCAGGCCGAGGAAGTTTTGCTGGCTGCCCTGGAAAAAGAACCGGAGCGCCTGCCGCTTTATCTCAAGCTGCTCGAAATCTATGCCGGGCGCAGAAATATCAAGCAGTTCGAAGCCATGGCCAAGCGACTCCAGGTGCAAACCGGAAGCAATGGGCCGGAATGGGAGCGCGCGCTGGCTTTGGGAGCCGGAATCGACCCGGGGAACGTGCTGTACCAACCATCAGCCGTCGCTGAACCACCCGTGGCGGCAAGTCCTGTCCCTGCTGAAACCAAGCCGGATTTCGATGCCACACTGGTTCTCTCCGCCAGCCCGCTCAGCGAGGCGGCGACCGGGAAAATGACTGCGACCGTGGCCGAACCTGCGCTAGCGGCCGAGCCACCGCCTGCATTCGTAGTCAATTCAGGCGTGATCGATTTCGATCTCGATCTCGATCTGGGGTCATCAGGTGCGCAGGCGGAGTCGTCTGCCGCGGCTACTCCGGAAACTCCCGAGGCGACACAGGTGATCCGGCCGGCTGCCGAAATGAGCAGTCTCGATTTTGATCTCGATCTGGGTGCGCCGGAGATGCCGGCAGCGTCGGTCACTGCGGCTGCGCCACGCGGCCTGGATCTGCCGCTGAGCAAGGAGGAGGGTGGCGCTGCCGCTGGGACCGGTGGTGCCACTGGAGCCGCTACAACAGGAACGAGTACGGGTAGCATCGATTTCGATTTCGACCTGGGTACCGCTGATACGTCTGCCCTTTCACTGGCGGAATCGGCAGCCCAGGCCCGCGAGTCTGCTGTGACGGCGGCGGTCGCGCCCCTTGATCTGGGTGGGGTCAGCCTGGAACTCGAGCCGCCGGCGGCTGCGCCAGCCACCACGCTGAAGGCGGACGATTCCGAGGTGGCGACCAAGCTCGAACTGGCCACCGCCTATGAGGAAATGGGCGATAAGGAAGGCGCTCGCGAGTTGTACCAGGAGGCCTTGGCCGAAGGCAGTCTGGCACAGCAGGAACGTGCCCGCGCCAGGCTGGCCGCGCTGTCCTGATTCCGGAAGTGGCGCCCCGCAGTGTGCGCACTGCGGCGCGCGCGGGGGCTTGTCCATGAGAACGCCTCATCCCGCCAGCCTGATTCTGCTCTGGCTGGCGTTGCTCGCCGCCACCGCCAGTCATGGCGGGCCGTTGCTCCTGCTGGTGACCCTGGCCCTCGTACTGGCCGCGCTCGTACTGGCCGCGCCGCATCTGCACCGCCTGTTGCGCCGCAGCCGCTGGCTGCTATTGACCCTGTTCGTGCTGTTTGCCTGGATGACGCCCGGCACGCCCCTGCCCTGGCTGCCCGGCATTAGCAGCGAGGGCCTGCAACTGGCGGCCGAGCATGTGCTTCGCCTGGTGCTGGCGCTGGCTACGCTGGCCCTCGTGCTGCAGATTCTTTCACCGGTCGCGCTGGTTGCCGGCATCCGGTCGTTGTTGGCGCCGCTGGCCGCATTCGGCCTGTCCCGCGACCGGATCGCCGTGCGCCTGGCGCTCACGCTGGAGGAGGTGGAGCGCGCGCGCGGCGCGGCCGGCGTGCAGGGGAACATTCTGCACCTGCCGCAGATGCGGTTTGGGGCGACCGACGCCCTGCTCGGCGTGCTCGCCAGCAGCCTGCTGGCGACGTTGTGGCTATGAGAATCGCACTCGGGCTGGAGTACGACGGCGCGGGCTTTTGCGGCTGGCAATCGCAGGCCGATCGGGGCTCGGTGCAGGATGCGCTGGAAGCGGCTCTGGCGAAGGTTGCCGCTGCGCCACTGCGCGTCGTCTGCGCCGGCCGCACCGATGCCGGAGTGCATGCGCTGGCGCAGGTGGTGCACTTCGATACCGAGGCGCAGCGGCCGCTTACCGCCTGGGTTCGCGGCGTCAATGCGCACCTGCCGGCGACCATCGCGGTGCGCTGGGCGCAGCAGGTAAGCGAGGCGTTTCATGCCCGTTTCTGCGCGCGGGGCCGGCATTATCGCTACCTGCTGCTCAATCGCCCGCAGCGGCCCGGCCTGTGGTCGCACCGGGTGGGCTGGCAGCATCAGCCGCTGGCCGTCGAGGCGATGCGTGAAGCCGCGCATTTCCTTCTCGGCGAGCATGATTTTTCCGCTTTTCGCTCGGCCGAGTGCCAGGCGAAATCTCCGATAAAAACCTTGCGGCGACTGGACATCGAACGCCAGGGCGAATTCATCGTCCTGGACTTTGCAGCCAACGCTTTCCTGCATCACATGGTACGCAATCTGGTCGGCGCCCTGGTGCAGGTCGGCAAGGGCAGCCAGAGGCCGCAATGGGTCGGCGAGATACTTGTGGCCCGTGACCGGCAGCGCGCCGCGGCGACCTTCGCCGCCAGCGGCCTGTATTTTGCCGGCGTCGATTATGATGCGGTCTGGCAGATAAAAGTCGGCGCTGGTGATACGGCGTCCATACTGTTCTGAGCCGACAACTCATGCGACGAACCCGAATCAAGATTTGCGGCATCACCCGCGAAACCGACCGCGATGCCGCGGTCAGCGCCGGCGCCGACGCGCTGGGCTTTGTTTTTTATCCGCCGAGTCCGCGTTACGTCACGCCCGAGCGGGCGCGCGAGCTGATCCTCGCCTTGCCGCCTTTCGTCAGCCGGGTCGGTCTCTTCGTCAATGCTCCGGCGAGCGAGGTGGCCGCGGCCCTGGCTCGTGTGCCGCTCGATCTGTTGCAGTTTCATGGCGACGAGGATGCGGCCTACTGCCGCCAGTTCGGCCGGCCCTGGATCAAGGCGGCAAGGGTCAGACCGGGCCTCGATTTGCTAGAATACGCGGCTCGTTTTGCCGGTAGCGAGGGGGCCTGCGGCCTGCTCCTCGACGCTTGGGTCGAGGGCTTTGGCGGCGGTGGCCGGTGCTTCGACTGGTCGTTGATTCCGACGGGGTTGTCGCTGCCACTGATTCTTTCCGGCGGCCTCGATCCGGATAACGTGGAAAGTGCGGTGCGCCAGGTGCGCCCCTGGGCCGTCGATGTCAGCAGTGGCGTCGAGGCCGTTGGGCCAATGGGTGTGCGAAAGGGCATCAAGGATGCCGAAAAAATCAGCCGATTCATTGCCGGAGTACGAAATGCCGATGCCGGACTTGTCCAGTAATTCGCCCTATAACCTGCCCGATGCGCGCGGCCATTTCGGTCCCTATGGCGGCATCTTCGTCAGCGAGACCCTGATGCCGGCGCTGGCCGAGCTGCGCGAGGCCTACGCCGCGGCGCAGGCCGATCCGGCGTTCCGTGCCGAATTCGAGTACGAACTCAAGCACTACGTCGGCCGCCCGAGCCCGATCTATCACGCCAAGCGCTGGTCCGAACGGCAGGGCGGCGCGCAGATCTATCTCAAGCGCGAAGACCTCAACCACACCGGCGCGCACAAGATCAACAACTGCATCGGCCAGGCGCTGCTTGCCCGCCGCATGGGCAAGCCGCGGGTGATCGCCGAAACCGGCGCCGGCCAGCATGGCGTGGCCACGGCCACGGTGGCGGCGCGCTATGGCATGGAATGCGTCGTGTATATGGGTTCGGAAGACGTCAAGCGCCAGGCAGCCAATGTCTATCGCATGAAGCTGCTCGGCGCCCGCGTGGTGCCGGTCGAGTCCGGCTCGAAGACGCTCAAGGATGCGTTGAACGAGGCGATGCGCGACTGGGTGACCAACGTCTCGAATACCTTCTACATCATCGGCACCGTGGCCGGGCCGCATCCCTATCCGATGATGGTGCGCGACTTTCAGGCGGTGATCGGCGCCGAATGCAAGCTGCAGATGCCCGAACTGGCCGGCCGCCAGCCCGATGCGGTGATCGCCTGCGTCGGCGGCGGCTCGAATGCGATGGGCATTTTTTATCCCTATATCGATGATCCGCGGGTGCGGCTGATCGGCGTCGAGGCCGCCGGTGCGGGCATCGCCAGCGGCAAGCATTCGGCCTCGCTGCTGGCCGGCCGGCCCGGTGTGCTCCACGGCAACCGCACCTATGTGCTGCAGGACGAGGATGGCCAGGTGATCGAAACCCATTCCATCTCGGCCGGGCTCGACTACCCCGGCGTCGGGCCGGAACACGCCTGGCTCAAGGATTCCGGCCGCGCCGAGTACGTCAGCATCAGCGACGCGGAAGCGCTGGCCGCCTTCCACGATCTGTGTCACCTCGAAGGCATCATCCCGGCGCTGGAATCGAGCCATGCCCTGGCCCATGCCAACCGGCTGGCGCCGACCCTGGGCCGCGACAAAATCCTGCTCGTCAATCTCTCCGGCCGTGGCGACAAGGACATGCACACGGTCGCCGAAAAATCCGGAATCACCTTCTGATCATGTCGCGAATCGCAGCCACGTTTGCCAGACTTTCCCGGGAAGGGCGCAAGGCGCTGATCCCTTTCATCACCGCCGGCGACCCCGCGCCCGAGCTGACCGTGCCCCTGATGCAGGCGCTGGTCGCCGGCGGCGCCGACATCATCGAACTGGGCGTGCCGTTTTCCGATCCGATGGCCGATGGCCCGACCATCCAGCGTGCCTCCGAACGGGCGCTGGCGCAGGGCATGAGCCTGCGCAAGGTGCTGGCGCAAGTCGCCCGGTTCCGCCAGAACGATGAGCAGACGCCGGTCGTCCTCATGGGCTATGCCAATCCGATCGAAGCGTACGGCATCGCCGCCTTTGCGCGCGATGCGGTGGCGGCCGGCGTCGATGGCGTGCTGGTGGTCGATTATCCACCCGAGGAATGCGCTGAATTCGCCGCCGCCCTGAAGCTGGTCGGACTTGATCCGATTTTCCTGCTCGCACCGACCTCGACCGAGGCGCGCTATCGGCAGGTCGCCGTGCTGGGCAGTGGCTACATCTATTACGTTTCGCTCAAGGGCGTGACCGGCGCCGGGCATCTCGATCTGGAAGAAGTCGCAAGAAAGATTCCGCTGATTCGCGAGCAGGTCGGCATGCCGGTCGGCGTCGGCTTTGGCATCCGTGACGCCGCCACCGCGGCGCGCATTGCCGGCATGGCCGATGCGGTGGTGATCGGCAGCCGGATCATCGAGGAAATCGAAAACGGCGAGCCCGCCAGCGCGCCGGCGCGGGTGGGGAACTGGCTGGCCGCAGTGCGTGTCGCCATCGATGGGGAGGCCAGGCCATGAGTTGGCTGCAAAAGCTGTTACCGCCGAAAATCAAGCGCTCGCAGAGTGTCCGCAAATCCATGCCGGAAGGCCTCTGGTCGAAATGTCCGGCCTGCGAGGCGGTGCTGTACGCCACCGATCTGGCCAATAACCAGCAGGTCTGCCCCAAGTGTGGCCATCATCATCGGTTGCGTGCCCGCGCCCGGCTCGATCTGTTGCTCGATGCGGAAGGCCGCCACGAGATCGGCGCCGGGATCCTGCCGCTGGATCTGCTCAAGTTCAAGGACAGCAAACCTTATCCGGCACGGCTCAAGGCGGCGCACGAGGAAAGCGGCGAGACCGATGCCCTGGTGGTGATGCAGGGCGCGATCAAGACGGTGCCGGTGGTGATCGCCTGTTTCGAATTCGAATTCATGGGTGGTTCGATGGGCTCGGTGGTCGGCGAGCGGTTCGTCCGCGGCGTCCAGGCAGCGATCGAGGCCAGGTGCGCTTTTGTCTGCATTACCGCCTCGGGTGGCGCGCGGATGCAGGAGGGCTTGTTTTCCCTGATGCAGATGGCCAAGACCACGGCGGCCGTGACCCGGCTGGGCCAGCACCGCCTGCCCTTCGTCAGCCTGCTCACCGATCCGACGATGGGCGGCGTGTCGGCCTCGTTCGCCTTCGTCGGCGACGTCGTGCTCGCCGAACCGGGTGCGCTGATCGGTTTCGCCGGCCCGCGGGTGATCGAGCAGACGGTGCGGCAGACCTTGCCCGCAGGCTTTCAGCGCGCCGAGTTCCTGCTCGAGAAAGGTGCCATCGACATGATCGTCGACCGGCGTGAATTGCGCGACAAGCTGGCTGCCCTGGTCACGCTGCTGCTGCGTCTGCCGCCGCCCTGAATTTCCCGTGAGTCGTTCGTGGACACTGGATACCTGGCTGGCGCACCTCGAAGGATTGCATCCACGCGGTAGCGCCGGCATCGAGCTTGGCCTCGAGCGGGTGGCGTCGGTCAAATCCCGCCTGGAACAACGCGAAACCGTCCCCCTCATCCTGGTCGCCGGCACCAACGGCAAGGGCTCGACCTGCGCCCTGCTCGAACGCATCCTGCATAGCGCCGGCTATCGCGTCGGGCTGTATACCTCGCCGCACCTGCTGCGCTACAACGAGCGCGTGCGCGTGGCGGGCCAGGTGGCCGATGATGCCGCGCTGTGCGCGGCGTTTGCCCGCGTCGAGGCGGCGCGGCAGGAGACGCCGCTGACCTATTTCGAGTTCGGTACCCTGGCGGCCTGGGAAGTGTTCGCCGCGGCCGCGGTGGATGCCGTCATCCTCGAAGTCGGCCTTGGTGGCCGGCTCGATGCAACCAACGTCTATCGGCCCGACTGCGCGATCGTCACCGGCGTCGATCTCGATCACACGGACCTGCTCGGCGCCGACCGCGAGGCGATCGGTTTCGAGAAGGCCGGCATCTTCCGTCCGGCCGTGCCCGCCATCTGCGGCGATCCGCGACCACCGCACTCCCTGCTGGCGCATGCCGCCGCATTGGGTGCGCCGTTGCAGTTCCTCGGCCGCGATTTCGGTTACCTCAGGCAGGAGCAGCAGTGGCTCTACTGGGGCCCGGGCGGACGGCGTGGCGGCCTGGCCCATCCCGGTCTGCGCGGGCTCAACCAGCTGGCCAATGCCGCCTGCGCCCTGGCCGCGCTCGATGCCTTGCGCGAACGGCTGCCGGTGGCGATGAAGGACATTCGGCGGGGACTGCTCGAAGCCGAACTGCCGGGCCGGTTTCAGGTCCTGCCGGGTCGTCCCGCCGTGGTGCTGGACGTGGCGCACAACCCGCAGGCGGCACGGGTGCTGGCCGCCAACCTGGGCGAGATGGCCTTTCATCCGCGCACCTGGGCGGTGTTCGGCATGCTCGCCGACAAGGATGTCGATGGCGTGATCGACGCCATGAGCGAGCGGGTCACGCACTGGCTGCCCTGCACGCTGGAAGGTCGGCGTGGCGCCAGCGCCGACTTTTTGGCGAGCCGCCTGCAGCAGCGCGGATTGAACGTCGCCGGCTGCCATGTTTCGGCGCGGGAAGCTTTGGCGGCGGCGCAAGAGGCGGCAAGTGAAGATGATAGAATTCTCGCCTTCGGATCATTCCTTACCGTCGCCGCGGCCTTGCAGTTTCTTGGCCGCCCGGCATGAATTTCGGGTACCCATGATGGCGGAATACGATGCTGCAACCGAGGCTGGAGAGGAGAGCGACTTCCCGCTCGCCGCGGATGCCGATCTGCAGTTGAAAAAACGCGCCCGGCGGCGGCTGGTCGGTGCGGCCGCCCTGGTCCTGTTCGCCATCATCGTCCTGCCGCTGGTGATGGATCGTGCACCGCGTCCGCCGCTACAGGATATCCAGGTGCGAATTCCCAGCCAGGACGCGGGCGGTCTTGCCGGACGTCTGCTGCCCGGGAAACCGCTGGCCACGCCTTTGCCTGCCGCGCCAGCGAAAACGCCCCCTGGAGCAGAGCTTCCGGGCAAGGCGGATATGGTCGCCGAACATGCCTCTGCGCCTGCGTCCGTGGCCGCGAAAACTCCATCGCCCGCCCCTGCCACGGCCGCTACGCCGACCCCGAAGCCGACCACCGGAAACCTTTCCAGGGAAGCCGCCAAAGCCGACAAGCCCACCCCGGCCGCTGCTGAGCCCGCCAGCGTCGGCGAGCCTTCGCCGCAATGGGTGGTGCAACTCGGTGCCTTCAAGGAGGCGGCCAATGTCAAACACCTGCAGGCCAAGCTGAAGGAAATCCATTTGCCGTCCTATACCGAACAGGTCGATACGACACAGGGTCCGCGCATCCGCGTTCGTGCCGGCCCGTTCACCACCCGTGAGGCGGCAGAGAAGGCTCGGGCACGCCTCAAGATCATCAGTGTCGATGGCCCGGTGGTACAGAAATAGCCGATGACGATTTTCGATTACGGGGTTCTGGCAATACTGGCGACATCGGTTTTGCTCGGTTTTTGGCGTGGCGTGGTGAGCGAGATTCTGGCGCTGGTGGCCTGGGTGGTGGCGTTCCTCGTGGCGCGCGCACAAGCCTGGCGAGTGGTACCGTTGCTGGGCGAGCAGATCCCCGATCCGGCACTGAAACTGGCAGCAGGATTTGCGGTGGTTTTTATCGGGGTGCTCGTGGTATTTTTGCTGGCCCGCCTGCTCCTCTCGATGCTGTTGCAGGCGGCGGGCCTGGGTTTTCTCGATCGCCTGCTGGGGGCCTGTTTCGGCGTGCTGCGCGGGGGGCTGGTGGTGCTTGTCGGGGTCGCCGCGGGTGGCATGACGGCATTGCCGAAGGCGGTCTGGTGGCGTGAGGCGGTGTTCGCGCCGCCCCTGGAAACGGCGGTGATTGCGGCCAAGCCCTGGCTACCGGCCGAAGTGGCAAAACGGATTCGATTTCGATAGAGGACGATCATGTGCGGAATTCTGGGCGTGGTGGCGACCACTGCGGTCAATCAGCTGCTCTATGACGGCTTGCAGGTGCTGCAGCATCGCGGCCAGGATGCCGCCGGCATCGCCACGGCGGAGGCTGGCCGTTTTCACATGCACAAGGGGCCGGGGCTGGTGCGCGACGTGTTTCGCACCCGCAACATGCGTAGCCTGACCGGCAACTGGGGCATCGGCCATTGCCGCTATCCGACGGCCGGCTCCGCCTACAGCGCGGCGGAAGCCCAGCCGTTCTACGTCAATTCCCCGTTCGGCCTGATGCTCGCGCACAACGGCAATCTGACCAATGCCAGCGAGTTGCGCCAGGACATGTTCCTCCAGGATCTGCGCCACATGAACACCAACTCCGACTCGGAGGTGCTGCTCAATGTGCTGGCGCACGAGCTACAGGTCGCCTCGACTTCGCATCAGGTCGATGCGGAAATCATTTTCAAGGCCGTGGCCGGGGTGCACCGCCGGGTGCGTGGCGCTTATGCCGTGGTGGCGATGATCGCCGGCTACGGCTTGGTCGCCTTCCGCGATCCGTATGGCATCCGGCCGCTGGTGATCGGCAAGAACGAGACGTCGCAGGGTACCGAATATCTGGTGGCCTCGGAGAGCGTGGCGATCGACACCCTGGGTTTCCGTCTGTTGCGCGACGTCGAACCAGGCGAAGCGGTACTGATCGATACCCATGGCAATTTCGTCAGCCGGCAGTGCGCCGAGCGCACCCTGCATGCACCCTGCATGTTCGAGTTCGTCTATCTGGCGCGACCGGACTCGGTGATGGACGGCATTTCGGTCTATGAAACCCGGGCGCGGATGGGTGATTTCCTGGCCGACAAGCTAAAACGCACACTGCCCCATCTGGCGATCGACGCGGTGATCCCGATTCCCGATTCCAGCCGCCATTCGGCAATGGACATGGCGGCGCGGCTGGGCCTGCCGTACCGCGAAGGCTTCGTCAAGAATCGCTATATCGGCCGCACGTTCATCATGCCCGGGCAATCCACGCGGCGCAAATCGGTACGGCAGAAACTCAATGCCATCGCCCAGGAGTTTCGCGGCAAGAACGTGCTGCTGGTCGATGATTCGATCGTGCGCGGCACCACCAGCCGGGAGATCATCCAGATGGCGCGCGAGGCCGGTGCGAAGAAAGTCTATTTCGCCTCGGCCTCGCCGCCGGTACGCCATGCCAATGTCTATGGCATCGACATGCCGACGCGCAGCGAGTTGATCGCCTCGTTCCGTTCGGACGAGGAAATCTGCCGCGAGATCGGCGCCGATGCGCTGATCTACCAGGATCTGGAAGATCTCAAGGCGGCGGTGCGCTCGGTCAACCCGGCGATCACCCGGTTCGAGACCTCGTGCTTCGATGGCCATTACATCACTGGCGACATTACCGCGACCTACCTGCAGACCATGGAAGACGGCAATGGCCGGAGCCATGCAACAGTTGGTGATGAGGGCGACAGCGACGGCGATAGCGACGGCAACGACGGCGCGCAACTCGATCTGAACCTGGGACGATAGGAGAAGCCATGACATACGCGCAGCCTGACTCTTTGCCCGACGGCGACTGGTCGCTGGAAACCCTGGCCGTGCGCGCCGGGCAGGTGCGCAGCCAGTTCAACGAGCATGCCGAGGCGCTTTACCTTACCTCCAGCTTCGTCTTCGACAGCGCGGCGCAGGCGGCGGCACGTTTTTCCGGTGAGGAGGAGGGCATGATCTACGCCCGCTTCACCAATCCGACGGTGATCATGATGCAGGAGCGGCTGGCCGCGCTGGAAGGCGCCGAAGGCTGCGTGGCCACCGCCAGCGGCATGGCGGCGATTCTGGCGACGGTCATGGCGTTGATGAAGACGGGCGAGCACATCGTCGCTTCGCGCAGCATCTTCGGCGCCACCCAGCAGTTGTTCGGCACCATCCTGCCGCGCTTCGGTATCGAGACGACCTTCATCGATTCTCCCGCCAGCGAGGTTTTTCGTGCCGCCCTGCGGCCGAACACCCGCTTGCTGTTCATTGAAACGCCCTCCAACCCGCTCACCGAAGTGTTCGACATCGCCGCGCTGGCGCAGGTTGCCCATGCGGGTAACGTGCTGCTGGTGGTCGATAACTGTTTTTGCAGCCCGGCCCTGCAGCGGCCGCTCGAATTCGGCGCCGACCTGGTGATCCATTCGGCGACCAAGTATCTCGACGGTCAGGGCCGCGTGCTGGGAGGCGCGGTCTGCGGGCCGCGGGCGTTGATCGACGAGGTGTTCAAGTTTCTGCGCACCGCCGGTCCCTGCCTTTCACCGTTCAATGCCTGGGTGATCCTCAAGGGCATGGAAACGCTCGCGCTGAGGATGCGGCAGCAATCGGCCAATGCCCTGGAACTGGCGCAGTGGCTGGAGCACCAGCCGCAGGTCGAGCGTGTGTATTACCCCGGGCTGGCCTCGCATCCACAACACGCCCTGGCCATGCGTCAGCAGAAAACCGGCGGCGCCATCGTCGCCTTCGATGTCAGGGGCGGGCGCGAGGTGGCCTGGCGGGTGGTCGATCACTGCCGGTTGTTGTCGATCACCGCCAACCTGGGCGATACCAAGAGCACCATCACCCATCCTGCCTCGACTACGCATGGACGCATTTCCGCCGAGGCGCGCGCTGCCTCCGGCATCGGCGAGGGCTTGCTCAGAATCTCCGTCGGGCTGGAAAGTCCGGCTGATATCGAGGCCGATTTGAACCGCGGATTAACGGCCTGACCAGTCGATCCGGCGAATGCCGCCGGCATCGACTTCGAGCGCGTCGCCACGACCCTCGCCCCAGTCGGAGAGCACCCAGCGTTCTGCCGCGCTGCCATCGGCCAGCGTCAGTTGTTCGCGGCCCGGACGGTGGGTGTGGCCGTGGATCAGCCGGATGCAACCGGAGGCCGCCAGCGTGGCACGCACCGCGTCCGGGTTGACGTCCATGATCTGCGCCGATTTACCCTCCATCGCCCGTTGACTGCGCCGGCGCAGATCGGTCACTTCGGCACGGCGTTCGGTCAGCGAGCGGGAAAGAAATTCCCGTTGCCAGGCTGCGCTGCGCACGGTTCGGCGGAAGACCTGGTAGGCCACATCGTCGGTGCATAGCGTGTCGCCGTGCATGAGCAGAATCGCCGTGTCGCCAACGCCGACTTTTTGCATATCGGCAAGACGGATCATGTCGCTCGCCCGACAAAAGTTTTCACCAATCAGAAAATCCCGGTTGCCGGCGATGAAAAAAATCCGCGTCCCGCTCGTCGCGAGCTGGCGCAACAGGCCGGCGATGCGCGCTGCGAAGGGATCGGCGAGATCGTCATCGCCGATCCAGTACTCGAACAGGTCGCCGAGGATGAACAGCGCCGTGGCTTTGGCGCGCGCAGTATCGGCCAGAAAGGCGGCGAAGCGTTCGCTCACCGCCGCGCGCTCGGCCGTCAGATGCAGATCGGAGACGAAGCGGAGCGTACCGGTAAAGGTCAGCATGCCGCGTTCTCCGCTGCGGAGCGCATCAAACGACTTCGGCGCGTTCGATGACGACGTTCTCAAGCGGGACGTTCTGGTGGAAGCCCAGAGTGCGGGTCTTCACCGCCCTGATCTTGTCGGCCACGTCCTGGCCCTCGACCACGCGACCGAAGACGCAATAGCCCCAGCCATCCTGGCAGGTGCCATAGTCGAGAAAATCGTTGTCGGCGAGATTGATGAAAAACTGCGCGGTGGCCGAATGCGGCTCGGAAGTGCGGGCCATGGCCACGCTGTAGCGGGAGTTCTTGAGGCCATTCTTGGCCTCGTTCTCGATCGGCGCATTGACCGGTTTCTGGTTCATGCCGGGCGCGAAACCGCCGCCCTGGATCATGAAGCCGTCGATCACCCGATGGAAGATGGTTTTGTCATAATGTCCGGCCTCGACGTAGGCGAGAAAGTTGGCCACGGTGCCGGGCGCTTTTTCGGAATCGAGTTCGAGCGTGATGGCGCCGTGATTGGTGGTGAGTCTGACTTGAGTCATAGAGAGTACCCCTGGTTGGTTATTTCTTTTCCGGCAGGAGCCGGACGGATTCGATGAGAATTACCGTATTCGGCACATTCTGGAAAGGGCCGAAGTTGCCGGTGGCGGTCTTGCCGATTTTCTGCATCACGTCGAGTCCTTGCACTACCTTGCCAAAAACGCAATAGCCCCAACCGTCGCGGCTCGGATAGTCGAGGAAGCCGTTGTCGTTGAGGTTGACGAAAAACTGCGCGGTGGCCGAATGCGGATCGCCGGTGCGGGCCATGGCCAGCGTGCCGACTTCGTTGCGCAGACCGTTTTTTGCCTCGTTGGGAATCGGTGCGCGGGTTTCCTTCTGCTTCATGTCGGCGGTGAAGCCGCCGCCCTGGATCATGAAGCCATCGATCACGCGATGGAAAATCGTGCCCTTGTAGAAATCATCCTTGACGTAGCGCAGGAAGTTTTCCACTGTCTTCGGCGCCTTGCCGGGATAGAGCTCGATGAGCAGCGTGCCTTGCGAGGTTTTCATTTCCACCTGCGGGTTGGCGGCCTGGGCAGCAAGACTGAAGAGCAGAGCGAAAAGAAATGGAAACAGGCGTTGCATGGGACCTCCGACGGGATGGTAAAGGGTTTGGGCTGCTCGGCAAGGAAGACTCAGGCCGCGCCTTCCGCCAAGATCTTCCATTGGCCGTCTTCCTTGATCCAGTACTGGCGTTTTCTCATTTGATCGTTCAGGTTGTTGGAGCGGTAGTCCTGATCGAAGGTGACGACGACATAGTCTTCCCGGCCCGGATTGCGGAACATGCTGATATGGTCGGCGCCAACCTTGATCCAGCTCTTGCCGGCATTGACGCGGCGTTTTTGTTCGATCCAGGCCGCGTGGTTCTGCTCACCCGCCCTGAATTTTTTCGAATAGTGCCGGGCATAGCGTTCGATGTCCCGACTCTCCCAGTCCTGCCGCCATTGTTCCATCACGTTGCGCAGGGCCTGGCGTTCGTTCTGCCAGTCGTCGAGCGAAAGCCACTCGATGCTGTTGCTGATGATCACCGGGGTGAGTCCGATCTGGATATTTTTCGCCAGCTTGTCGAGGTCCTGGTTGGTCAGCACGACGCAACCATCGGAAGCCCTGGGCGGCCGCGAGAAGGTGTCGGACGGCGTGCCGTGCAGCCAGATGCCATGGCCATTGCGTCCCTGCCATTTGTCCCATTGGTTGGGGTAATTGAGCGGAAAAGCGCCGCTACCGTAGAAGTCGCCAAGCTTTTGCCGTGGCAGGTTGGCGGTGACGTGATAGACCCCGATCGGGGTCCTGCGATCACCCTCGCGGGCTTTGTCGGCCCCCAGTTTGCCCTGGCTGATGTAATAGTCGGCGACGAAACGGGGCGTGCCCTGATCGTTGCGGTAGAGGTAGAGACGAGATTTCCGGGTGTCCACGACGACCGCGTATTCCTGTTCCGGCAGCATCTGCAACAGATAGCGCGGCACGTAATCGACCGGCGGTTTGCCGCGATAGCCCTTCAGGCGGACGATGGCTTCCTCGCGCAGATCGGCCACCTTGTCCTCGGCTGCGGCGCCCCCCTGGCCGAAGGTGGTGAGCGGGCGCGCGCGCGCCAGGAGCAGATCGCCCTTGATCAGATAGGCGAGACGAAAGTTCGGATACGCCTTGATCAACAGTTCAACGTGCTGCAAGGCCTGATCCAGCCGGTCCTGTTCGATGGCGGCAAAAATATCGTCGAGCAGGGGCTCGGGGCCGGCATCGGCAAACACCGTTGCAGTGGCTGCCGGAAGACTGTGATGGATCGCCTTGACCAGCGCCTGTTCCGGTCTGGCTTTCCTCGCCTCGGCGGCGGCCGGTGCAAGTACGAGCAGCGCCAGCGTCAGCAGGCAACGGCTCGCCAGGTTGGAGCGGGGAGAGGCGAAGCGACGCATCAGTTGCCGATCCGCTCCTGTTCGATCAGCCATTGGCCGTTCTGCCTGAGCAGATGAAGCACCTTGTTGCTTTTGGTCTTCAGGTTGCCGGATTGATAATTCTGGCGGAAGCGGGCGATGGCGGTATCGCCCTTGATCTCGATGCGCAGATTTTCCAGGCTGACGCTGATGGCTCCGGGCTTGGTGATGCGCTGGCGGCGTTCGGTTTCCCAGGCGGAACGCGGAATGCCACCCGGCGTCTGGAAGGTGCCGGCATAAGCCGCGAGATAGGCCTTGACGTCCTTGCGTGACCAGGCACTACGCCAGGCGTCGACTGCTTTGCTGACTTCGGCACTGGTGGTGACGGCGGTACTGGCCGTCTGAGTCGGCGAGGCGGATTGAGCTTCCGTCGCGGGCTGGGGCGCGGCGCCCGGCGGAGTGGCCTCCGCTGCAACCGGCGTGCCGGCTACCGGTGCGGGCGCCGGCTTTACCGGCTCGGCGGCACGGGAAGCGGCTGGTTTCGATTGCTCCGTGTTACCAGAGACGCTGATCAACTCGCGGATCAGGGCCAGCTTGTGCTGGGCGCTGGCATTCGAGGAATCGATCTGCAGCGCCTTGTCATAGGCCTGGCTGGCCAGGCGGGCATAGATGTCGCCGAGGTTTTCATGCGAGGTGGCGTAGGACGGATGGGTACGGATCGCCATCTCCAGCGCCTGCCGAGCCTTGTCGTACTGCTTTTGCTGGGCATGGATCACGGCCAGGTTGTTCCAGGGTTCTGGAAGCTCGGGATAGTCCTCGGTCAGCCGGGTGAAAACCACGATCGCCTCGGCTGATTTGTTCATCTCGGTCAGTACGACCCCCTTCAGAAAACGTCCCTGGGCATCCTTGGGCCGCGGGGCGAGGTAAGTGTTGATCTGTTCCAGCGCCTGCGGGTACTGCTTCTGCTTGATCAGCTTGTTGATGTCCTGAAGGCCGTCGGCATGGGCCAGCGGAGACGAGAAAAGCACTGCGACCGAGATCGTCGCAGAGGCCAGTGCGCGGATGAAGGCGAAGCAGATTTTTGTCATGGTATATACTTCTTGACGTGGTGGTTCGACGTGGATGGGGCGGGGGGTTATGCCGTCCGTTTCCGTTGGATTCGACCGCGGATTCTAGCAAGAACCTGCCCGGAACAATACCTTGGCAGGAAACGGGAAAACCCGCCAGCCGCTTCGTTCAAACCTTCGCTTCGCTTCGTCCAAACCCTTCGCCCCGGCGCCGGAGCGCGGGACGCGATGCCCGCCGATCGATTTTCCGATGCTGAAACTCTACAACACACTCTCCCGCGACAAGCAGGTTTTTGTTCCCATCGAGCCCGGACACGTCAGGATGTATGTCTGCGGGATGACGGTCTATGACTACTGCCACCTGGGCCATGCCCGTGTGATGGTGGTTTTCGATCTGGTGGCGCGCTGGCTGCGGGCCAGCGGCTACCGGCTGACCTATGTGCGCAACATCACCGATATCGACGACAAGATCATTCGCCGCGCCGAGGAAAATGGCGAGAATATCCGCACGCTGACCAACCGCTTCATCCAGGCGATGCACGAGGATGCCGCCGTGCTCGGCGTCCTGCCGCCGGACTTCGAGCCGCGCGCCACCGAGCATGTGGCGCAGATGCAGACGCTGATCGGCACGCTGGAGCAGAAGGGCTATGCCTATGTCGCCGCCAATCACGACGTCTGCTATTCGGTGCGCAAGTTTGCCGGCTATGGCAAGCTCTCGGGCAAGTCGGTGGACGATCTGCGCGCCGGCGAGCGTGTCGATGTCATGGCCGGCAAGCAGGACCCGCTCGATTTCGTGCTCTGGAAACATGCCAAGGCCGACGAGCCGGTCGAGGCGCGCTGGCTTTCGCCGTGGGGCGAAGGCCGGCCCGGCTGGCACATCGAATGCTCGGCCATGGCGGCCGATCTGCTCGGCGAACGGTTCGACATCCATGGCGGCGGCCAGGATCTCCAGTTTCCCCACCATGAAAACGAGATCGCCCAATCCGAAGCCGCGCATGACGGCCGCTTCGTGAATTACTGGATGCACAACGGCTTCGTCCGCGTCGATGAGGAAAAGATGTCCAAGTCGCTGGGCAACTTCTTCACCATCCGCGAAGTGCTCAAGAAATATGACGCCGAAGTGGTGCGCTTCTTCATCCTGCGCGCGCACTATCGCAGCCCGCTCAACTACTCCGCTGCCCATCTCGACGATGCGCGCCAGGCCCTGAACCGCCTCTACACCGCGCTCAAGGGCTTTGCCGGCACGGCGGAAGCCGACTGGAACGAGCCCCACGCCCGGCGCTTCAAGGCCGCGCTCGACGACGACTTCAACACCCCGGAAGCGATCGCCGTGCTGTTCGACCTGGCCACCGCGATCAATCGCGGCGAGCGCGCCCTGGCCGCGCAACTCAAGGCGCTGGGCGAGATGATCGGCCTCCTCGCGCGCGCGCCATCTGCCTTCCTTCAGGCCGCGCCGGAAGGTGGCCTCGACAACGCCACGATCGAGCAAAAAGTCGGCGCTCGCACTACGGCGAAAAAGATGCGCGACTTCGCCGCCGCCGACCGGATTCGCGACGAGCTCAAGGCGGCGGGCATCGTCCTCGAAGACGGCCCCGCCGGCACGACCTGGCGCCGCGAGTAGCCTGCGCCGGCCGCGACACACTTATAATCGGCACATCCTTGCGCAGACAGGGCAGCAAAATTGACCCACCCACCGAGAGAAAGCGAACGATCATGCGATTGAAAACAGCATCCCTGCTGAGTGCCGCCCTGCTGCTGGCACTTGCCCTGCCGGCGCAGGCCGCCGGCGACCCCAGGGCGGGCGAACAGAAAAACTCGATGTGCCAGGGCTGCCACGGCATCCCCGGCTGGCGCACGGCCTACCCCGAGGTCTATAGCGTGCCCAAGCTCGGCGGCCAGCATGCCGAATACATCGTCGCCGCGCTCAAGGCCTACAAAAGCGGCGAACGCTCCCACCCGACCATGAACGGCATCGTCGCCAGCCTGTCCGATCAGGACATGGAAGACCTCGCCGCCTATTACGCCACCACGCCCGCTGCGGCGGGTCCGGCTTACTGAAGAGTGCATATCATGATGAACAAAACCCTGCTCCTCATTGCACTCGTCTCGGCCACCTTCACCCTGCAAGCCCAGGCCGCCGGCAATCCGGAAGCCGGCAAAACCAAGTCCACCCCCTGCGCCGCCTGTCACGGCGCCGACGGCAACAGCCCCATCGCCATGTTCCCCAAGCTCGCCGGCCAGAACCAGGACTACCTCGTCCACTCGCTCACCGCCTACAAGTCGGGCAAGCGCAAGAACCCGATCATGGGCGCGCAGGCCACCGCGCTGTCGAAAGCCGACATCGAAGACCTGGCCGCCTACTTTGCCGCGCAACAGGGGCTGACGGTCAAGCGTTGATTCGTCCGGCCTGGCGAGGGAGCGAATCAAAAAGTCGGTGTTGGTGAAGCGGCGAAAATATGTTCGCCTTGGCCGCTTACAACCTGACGCGGATGGTGACGATCTTTGGTTGGCGATTGAGCTTTGCATAGGGCGCAATCCGCCCAGTGATCGCCGCAAGGCGATCTGAACCCCGAATGGGGGCCAGAAAACCGGCTGAAATCCAGTTCCCTGACACCCCAAGGGCTTCGCAGAAAAAACTCGTTGCCATCAAAAGCCAATAGCCGAAGGCATCAGCGGAAATTTCAACATCCTGCTACCACCACATACGGTATGCCAAGGTGGGCTATCGATAGCTATGCGCTATTTCAATGATAGTGACATTCAATTGGATTGATCGTCTGACAAGTCCTACCATGGGTTTCGTCACCACCAAACACAAGGAGATCATCATGTCCGATAGCAAATGTCCGTTTCATCACACAGCCGGAAGTGGCACGTCGAACCGGGACTGGTGGCCGAACCAGCTGCGGCTCGAAATCCTGCATCAGCATGCCCCCCAGTCCAATCCCATGGGGGAAGACTTCAACTACGCCGAAGCATTCAAGAGTCTCGATCTCGCCGCCGTGAAGAAGGATCTCCGTGCCCTGATGACTGATTCGCAGGACTGGTGGCCGGCGGATTACGGCCATTACGGACCATTTTTCATTCGCATGGCGTGGCATAGCGCGGGCACCTACCGCACCGGCGATGGTCGCGGCGGTGCAGGGCACGGCAATCAGCGCTTTGCGCCGCTCAACAGTTGGCCCGACAACGTCAACCTCGACAAGGCGCGCAGGTTGCTGTGGCCGATCAAGCAGAAGTACGGCGAGAAAATCTCCTGGGCCGACCTCATCATTCTCACCGGCAACGTCGCAATGGAATCGATGGGATTCAAGACCTTCGGTTTCGGCGGCGGACGCGAAGATATCTGGGCGCCGGAAATCGACGTCTACTGGGGTAACGAGGATAAATGGCTGGGCGATAGTGCGCGCTACTCCGGCGAGCGGAACCTTGAAAACCCGCTTGCTGCTGTGCAGATGGGCCTGATTTACGTCAACCCCGAAGGCCCCGGCGGTAATCCGGACCCGATCAAGTCCGGACGGGATGTGCGCGAAACCTTCGCGCGCATGGCCATGAACGACTATGAGACGGTCGCGCTCACCTGCGGCGGCCACACCTTCGGCAAATGCCATGGCGCGGGCGACGCATCGCTGGTTGGGCCCGATCCCGAGGCGGCCCCGATCGAGCAGCAGGGCCTGGGCTGGAAAAGTAAACACCTCAGCGGCAAGGGCGGCGACCAGATCGGCAGCGGCCTGGAAGGCTCGTGGACGCCGACGCCTACGCAGTGGGACATGAGCTACCTAGACATGCTGTTCGGCAACGAGTGGGAACTGACCAAGAGCCCGGCCGGCGCCTGGCAGTGGACGCCCAAGCAGGCGACCGACGGCAATATGGCCCCGGTCGCGCACGACGCATCGAAGAAAGCGCCGATCATCATGACCACCGCCGACATGGCCATGCGTATAGATCCAGCATACGAAAAGATCGCGCGTCACTTCCATAAAAACCCGGAAGAATTCGCCGCCGCCTTCGCGCGTGCCTGGTTCAAGCTGACGCACCGCGACATGGGTCCGCGTTCGCGCTACCTCGGCCCCGAAGTGCCGAAAGAGGATCTCATCTGGCAAGACCCCATCCCCGCCGTCGACCATCCCTTAATCGACGACAAGGACATCGCCGTTTTCAAGAGCAAGATACTGGCTTCCGGGCTGGCCGTTTCGGAGCTGGTCTCGACCGCCTGGGCCTCGGCGTCCACGTTCCGCGGTTCCGACAAGCGCGGCGGCGCGAACGGCGCGCGTATTCGTCTCGCGCCGCAGAAGGACTGGGAAGCCAATCAACCGGGCCAACTGGCAAAAGTGCTTGGCAAGCTCGAAGGTATTCAGCGTGAATTCAGCAGCAGCGGCAGACGAGTCTCGATGGCTGACCTGATCGTGCTGGCGGGTTGCGCCGGCATTGAGCAGGCCGCGATGAATGCCGGCCACCCGGTGACGGTTCCCTTCACGCCGGGCCGCATGGATGCTTCCCAAGAACAGACCGACATGGAATCCTTCTCCGTACTCGAACCGATCGCTGATGGCTTCCGCAACTACCAGAAGGCCAAATACACCGTCTCGGCCGAGGAACTGCTGGTCGACAAGGCCCAATTGCTGACGCTGAGCGCACCCGAGATGATGGTTCTGGTGGGCGGCATGCGCGTTCTGAACGCCAACTTCGGACAGTCCCGGCATGGTGTCTTCACCAAGCGTCATGAGGTGCTCACCAACGATTTCTTCGTCAACCTGCTCGATATGAACACGAGCTGGAAGCCGGTGTCGGGTGCTGAAGATGTGTTTGAGGGCACGGATCGCACGACCGGTGAGCGCAAGTGGACCGGCACCCGCATCGATCTGATCTTCGGTTCGAACTCACAGCTCCGAGCCATCGCGGAGGTCTACGGAGGCTCTGACGCCCAGGCACGCTTTGTCAAAGACTTCGTGGCGGCGTGGACGAAGGTGATGAATCTGGATCGCTTCGATCTCGCCTGATCGGGATACAGTTTTCCGGAGGGTTTTCGCACAGTACGCTTTCAACTGTCTGTTGAATGGCGGGACGCCGAGGCTTATGCCGCCAGAATTGAACGAAGGGTGAACCGGCTACTTGCTTGGTCTACGCAGGTCGCAGGCGGATTCGCCAGGGGCGGGTTGGCTCGGGGTGCGGTGGGGCCGGCGGCAGGCCGGGCGCGCGAGGCCCCTGCCCGGCGTGTCGCCAGCGCCGAGTTTTCAAGCAGCGGGCATTACTCGCTGAAAAAATCCTTGACCTTGTCCATCCAGCCTTGCGCCTTGGGGTGGTGGCGGCCGGTGTTGCCGCGGCTGATTTCGTCGAATTCGCGCAGCAGTTCCTTTTGTCGCTCGGTCAGGTCGACCGGGGTTTCGACCGTGACGTGGCAGAGCAGGTCGCCGTGGCTGCGCGAGCGCACGCCCTTGACGCCCTTGCCGCGCAGGCGGAAGACCTTGCCGGTTTGCGTGCCGGCGGGAATCTTCAGATGCGCGGTGCCGTCGAGGGTGGGTACGTCGATTTCGCCGCCGAGGGTGGTGGTGGTGAAGCTGACCGGCACTTCGCAGTGCAGGTCGTCATGCTCGCGCTGGAAGACGGTGTGCGCCTTGAGGTGAATCTGCACGTAAAGGTCGCCTGCCGGGCCGCCATTGACGCCGGCTTCGCCTTCGCCGGAAAGCCGGATGCGGTCGCCTTCATCGACACCGGCCGGAATCTTGACCGAGAGCGTCTTGTGCTGCTTGACGCGGCCGGAGCCATGACAGTCGGCGCAGGGCTCGGGAATGTAGCGGCCGCTGCCATGACATTTCGGGCAGGTCTGCTGGATCGAGAAGAAGCCCTGTTGCAGGCGAACCTGACCGTGGCCGCCGCAGGTGGGGCAGGTCTTGGCCTGGGTGCCTTTTTTGGCGCCGCTGCCGTTGCAGGTTTCGCATTCGGCCAGGGTGGGAATGCGAATCCGCGTTTCGCTGCCGCGCGCGGCGTCTTCCAGGGTGATTTCGAGGTTGTAACGCAGGTCGGCGCCGCGATAGACATTGGAGCGCCCGCCGCCACTGCCGAAGATGTCGCCAAAAATGTCGGCGAAGGCATCGCCGAAACCACCCGCGCCGCCACCGAAGCCCTGCGCCTGCGGATCGACGCCGGCGTGGCCGTGCTGGTCGTAGGCCGCGCGCTTTTGCGGGTCGGAGAGCATCTCGTAGGCTTCCTTGGCTTCCTTGAACTGGGCCTCGGCCTTGGGATTGTCCGGGTTGCGATCCGGATGGTGCTTCATGGCCAGCTTGCGGTAGGCCTTTTTGATTTCTTCATCGGAGGCGTCGCGATTGACGCCGAGGATTTCGTAAAAGTCGCGTTTTGCCATGGGGTTCGGGAACCAAGCAGAACGGGCCGCCGCTGGTGCAGCGGTCGGCCCGAAGGGTGAGTCGGAGAACTGCGTTATCGGTTACTTCTTGTCTTTTACCTCGGTGAACTCGGCATCGACTACGTCGCTCTCGTCGGCCTTGGCGCCCGAGCCCGCGGCGTCGGCCCCGTGTTTAGCCCCGTGTTCGGCCGCACCGCCTGCCGCGCCCTGGGCTTCGCCGTACATTTTTTCACCCAGCTTCTGCGACACCTGGGCCAGTGCCTGGGTCTTGCTTTCGATGGCATCCTTGTCGCCTTCTTTCATGACCTCTTCGGCTTCCTTGAGCGCGGCTTCGATTTTGGCCTTTTCGTCGCCGTCGATCTTGTCGCCGTATTCGGCCAGCGCTTTCTTCACCGAATGCACCATGGCGTCGCACTGGTTGCGGGTATCGACCAGCTCGTGGGCCTTTTTGTCTTCTTCGGCATGCGCCTCGGCATCCTTGACCATGCGCTGGATTTCCTCTTCGGAGAGTCCGGAGTTGGCCTTGATGGTGATCTTGTTTTCCTTGCCGGTGCCCTTGTCCCTGGCCGAAACATGCAGGATGCCGTTGGCATCGATGTCGAAGGTGACCTCGATCTGCGGCATGCCGCGCGCCGCCGGCGGGATGTCGGAAAGGTTGAACTGGCCGAGGCTCTTGTTGCCGGAGGACATTTCACGCTCGCCCTGCAGGACGTGGATGGTCACCGCGTTCTGGTTGTCCTCGGCGGTCGAGAAGACCTGGCTGGCCTTGGTCGGGATGGTGGTGTTCTTCTGGATCAGCTTGGTCATCACGCCGCCCATGGTTTCGATGCCGAGCGAGAGCGGGGTGACGTCGAGCAACAGCACGTCCTTGACCTCGCCTTGCAGCACGCCGCCCTGAATCGCGGCGCCGACGGCTACCGCTTCGTCGGGATTGACGTCGCGGCGCGGCTCCTTGGCGAAGAATTCCTTGACCTTGTCCTGCACCTTGGGCATCCGCGTCATGCCGCCGACGAGGATCACGTCGGTGATGTCATTGACACTGACGCCGGCATCCTTGATCGCCAGCCGGCAGGGCGCGATGGTGCGTTCGATCAGGTCTTCGACCAGGCTTTCGAACTTGGCGCGGGTGATCTTCAGCGCCAGATGCTTCGGCCCGTTGGCATCCGCGGTGATGTAGGGCAGGTTGATCTCGGTCTGCTGGCCGGAGGACAGTTCGATCTTGGCTTTTTCCGCCGCGTCCTTGAGCCGTTGCAGGGCCAGCACGTCGTTCTTGAGGTCGACGCCCTGTTCTTTCTTGAACTCGGTGACCACGTAATCGATCAGGCGCTGGTCGAAGTCCTCGCCGCCGAGAAAGGTGTCGCCGTTGGTGGACAGCACCTCGAACTGGTGCTCGCCTTCGATGGCGGCGATTTCGATGATCGAGATATCGAAAGTGCCGCCGCCCAGGTCATAGACGGCGATCTTGCGATCGCCTTCCTGCTTGTCCATGCCGAAGGCCAGGGCCGCCGCGGTCGGTTCGTTGATGATCCGCTTGACGTCGAGACCGGCGATGCGGCCGGCATCCTTGGTGGCTTGGCGCTGGCTGTCGTTGAAGTAAGCGGGGACGGTGATCACCGCCTCGGTGACTTCTTCGCCCAGATAGTCTTCGGCGGTCTTCTTCATCTTGCGCAGCACTTCGGCGGATACCTGTTGCGCCGCCATCTTCTTGCCGCGCACCTCGACCCAGGCGTCGCCGTTGTCGGCCTTGACGATCTTGAAGGGCATCAGGTCGATGTCCTTTTGCACTTCCTTTTCGTCGAAGCGGCGGCCGATCAGCCGTTTGACCGCATACAGGGTGTTCTTCGCGTTGGTTACCGCCTGGCGCTTGGCCGCGGCACCGCAAAGAATCTCGCCATCGTCGGCATAGGCGACGATCGACGGCGTGGTGCGCGCGCCTTCCGAGTTTTCGATCACCTTGGGTTTGCCGCCTTCCATGATGGCGACGCAGGAGTTGGTGGTGCCCAGATCGATACCGATGATTTTTCCCATGATTTTTCCTTTTGAATCAGGTGGAACTGACAAAGTGGAGCTGCGTGTTTGGAGATACGTCAATCGGCCATATCAGGGCGCTGAGCGTGGATTCAAGCCTCGCCGCCGGCTCTGGCCCGGGAGACGACGACCAGTGCCGGGCGCAGCACGCGGTCGTTGAGGGCATAGCCTTTTTGCAGGACGCTGATGATTGTGTTGGGCTCGCCGTCGGCTTCGATCTGGCTGATGGCCTGATGCCGGTGCGGGTCGAACTTCTCGCCCGGCGGATTGATCTCGGCCAGGCCGGATTTGTCGAAGGCGGCGATCAGCTGCTTGAGCGTCAGTTCGACGCCGGCCTTGAGATTCTCGGCGCTCTGGTTTTCGTTGGCGAGCGCGGCTTCGAGGCTGTCCTTTACCGGCAGCAACTCGCCGGCAAATTTTTCGACCGCGAACTTGCTGGCCCGGGCGACGTCTTCCAGCGCGCGCCGGCGCACGTTTTCGGTTTCCGCTTTGGCCCGCAGCCAGGCGTCGTGATGTTCGGCGGCCTGCAGTTCGGCGGTTTTGAGCAGTCCTTCGAGGCTGGGCATGACCTCGACTGCGGGGGCTGGCGCGGCAGCATCGGGTTGGGCGGCGGAAGGGTTTGGCTGATCCTGCATGGGGTTTTGGCTCCGTTCATGATCTCGAAAAAAGGCATGCGTCGCCGAATATGGGGCCGGCAATTCGCTTTTCAATGGCCGGCCGGCGGAAAAGCGAATTCACTGCCGGGGACAGGTGTCGCTCGCCGTGGTACCAGCGCCGACTTTTTATTCGTGGCTCCGAACCCAGCGCACCAGGCTGCCGGCATCCATCGCCCCCGCCTGCCGCGCGACTTCCCGGCCGTTGCGAAACAGGGCCAGGGTCGGGATCGAGCGGATGCCGAAGCGGGTGGCCAGCTGCGGTTCGGCTTCGGTGTCGACCTTGAGCAGGCGGACCCGCGGTTCGAGTAGTTGCGCGGCCTGGGCAAAGGCCGGGGCCATTGCGCGGCAGGGCCCGCACCACGGCGCCCAGAAATCGACCAGCAGGGGAATCCCCGAGCGGCCGACGTGACGCTCGAAGCGAGCGCTGTCGACTTCAAGCGGCGCGCCGGTGAACAGGGGTTGCTTGCATTGACCGCAGGCGGGATGTTCGTTCAGTCGCGGCGCGGGCAGGCGGTTGGCGGCATGGCAATGCGGGCAGACGACGATCAGGGCATCGGTCATGGTGTACTCCGAATATCGGATTCTGCCGATGTTGGGTTGCGCTGGCAGAAATCAAGCGGCGAGGGCGATCCCGGCCAGGGCTGCGATCCAGTCGGGGCGCTCGTTGAGGCAGGGGATGTAGCGGAAATCCTTGCCGCCGCAGGCGAGGAAGGCCGCGCGACATTCGATGGCGATTTCCTCCAGTGTTTCCAGGCAGTCGGCCGGGAAGCCGGGGCAGATCACATCCACGCTCTGCATGCCGTCGCGGGCCAGTTGCTCCAGTGTGGGCTGGGTGTAAGGCTGGAGCCATTTTGCCGCGCCGAAGCGCGACTGGAAGGTGAGGCGCCATTGCGTGGCCGCCAGGCCCAGCTCGGCCGCCAGCCGTTCCGCCGTGGCGTGGCACTGGGCCGCGTAGGGGTCGCCGAGGTCCACGCTGCGCTGGGGGATCCCGTGAAAACTCAGCAGCAGCATTTCGGCACGGCCGCTGACTTGCCAGTGTTCGCGCACGCTGGCGGCCAGGGCGCCGATGTAGCCGGGATTTTGGTGGTAGTCGCGCACCGTGGCGATGGCCAGCGCGCCGGGACGACGCTTGAGCCAGGCGGCGAGGGCGTCTTCGGTGCTTGCCGTGGTGCTGCCGGCAAATTGCGGATAGAGCGGCACCACGCTGACCTCGGTCGCGCCGGCGGCCTGTAGTCGGCCGAGGGCGCCGGCGATGGAGGGTTCGCCGTAGCGCATGGCCCATTCGATCGGCATGCTCTTGTCGCCGCGCTCGCCGATCAGGCCGCGCAACAGCTTGGCCTGGCGTTCGGTATGCACGCGCAGGGGCGAGCCTTCGGCCATCCATATCTTCGCGTACTTGGCGGCCGATTTTGCCGGCCGGGTGTTGAGGATGATGCCGTAAAGGATCGGCAGCCAGAGCAGGCGGGGCAAGGCCACCACGCGCGGGTCGCCGAGGAATTCGGCGAGGTAGGCGCGCAGGGCCGGCGCCGTGGGGGCGGCCGGCGTCCCCAGGTTGATCAGCAGAATCGCCTTCATGGCGCCGAGAGCGCGGAGGAGAGCAGCCTGGCGGTGATGTCGACGATCGGGATCACCCGCTCGTAGGCCATCCGGGTCGGGCCGATGACGCCGATGGTGCCGACGATCTGGCCATCGACTTCGTAGGGCGCGGCGACCACGCTGCATTCGTCGAGCGGGGCGATGCCGGATTCGCCGCCGATGAATACCTGTACGCCTTCGGCCCGGCCGGAAAGTTCGAGCAATTGCACCAGCGCGGTTTTTTGCTCGAACAGATCGAACAGCCGGCGCAGGCGCTGCATGTTGGAAGAGAGGTCTTCGATGTCGAGCAGGTTGCGTTCGCCGCTGATGACATACTGGGTCGAGTTGTCGGCGATCACCTGGTTTCCGGCCTCGAGGGCGGCGGTCATCAGCTCGCCCATGTCGCTGCGCAGTTGCCTCAGCTCGTCGACCACGCGGGTGCGCACCTGGTCGAAGTCGAGGCCGAGACAATTCTGGTTGAGGTAATTGGCGGCCGCGACCAACTCGGACGGTGTGTAGTTGCGCTGGGTGAACAGGATGCGGTTTTGCACATCCCCCTTGTCGGTGACGATGATCAGCAGGATGCGTTTGTCCGCCAGGCCGAGGAATTCGATCTGACGGATGCGCGGCTGCTGGGGGCGCGGGGCGACGACGACGCCGGCAAAGGCGGTGAGTTGCGAGAGCAGTTGCGAGGCGTGGCTGATTACCCGCCGCGGCTGGTCGGGCTGCATCGCGTCGCGCAGTTCGGAAAGCTCGCTCGCCTTGAGCGGGCGCACGGTGAGCAGCGAATCGACGAACAGGCGATAGCCGAGCGGCGTCGGCACGCGGCCGGCCGAGGTGTGCGGGCTGGCGATGAAGCCCAGCTCCTCGAGATCGGACATCACATTGCGGATCGTCGCCGGCGAAAGCTCGAGCCCCGAGTATTTCGACAGGGTGCGCGAGCCGATCGGCTGGCCTTCGGCAACGTAGCGTTCGATCAGGGTCTTGAGCAGGGTTTGGGCGCGTCGGTCGAGCATGGCGATGATTCTAGTCAAAATTGGCCCGAAAAAAGGCCGTGGCGAATATGGTTTAATCGCTGTCATGGAATCCGCATTTCGCACCGTGGCCCTGGTCGGCAAACATCAAAGCCCGGAAGTGGCCGAATCGCTCCGCGCGCTCGCCGCTTTTCTCGTTGCCCAGGGCGTCGCGGTATTGATCGAGGAAGCCACGGCGCAGGCCATCCCGGCTGCCGCCTATCCCACGGCCAGTTATGCCCGGATCGGCCAGTGTGCCGACCTGGTGGTGATTCTCGGCGGTGATGGCACGCTGCTCGGCGCCGCCCGCCAGCTGGCCGAATCCGGCGTGCCGCTGGTCGGTGTCAATCAGGGCCAGCTCGGTTTCATGACCGACATCGCGCATGACGCCATGTTCCAGAGCATGACCGCGATCCTTGCCGGCAATCATTCGCGCGAGCAGCGTTTCCTGCTCGAAGCCGAGGTGCTGCGCGCCGGCCAGCCGGTGGCGCGCAACCTGGCGCTCAACGACGTGGTGGTGAACAAGGGCGATGCCGGACGGCTGATCGAGCTCGAGGTCAAGGTCGATGGCGAGCTGATCCACGTGCTGCGCGCCGACGGCCTGATCGTATCCACGCCGACCGGCTCGACCGCCTACGCGCTCTCGGCCAACGGCCCGATCCTGCATCCGGCGGTGGCCGGCATCGCCATCGTCCCGCTCTGTCCGCATGCGCTCTCCTATCGGCCGATCACCATCAGCGACCAGAGCGAGATCGGGATCCGTTTCCTGCCGCCGCATGAAGGCCGCATCCATTTCGACGGCCAGACACGCTTCGACGCACGGGGTGACGATGTCATCCGCCTGCGCCGCGCCAAGGCGGCCATTACCTTGCTGCATCCGCCGGGCTACAGCTATTTCGCCATGCTGCGCGAAAAGCTGCACTGGAGCTCGACGTCGCGTAGCTGAGTCCTGGCCCCCGCATTCGCCATGTTGTCCTGTCTGCTGATCCGTGATTTTGTCATCGTCGATCGCCTTGAACTCGATTTTGAGGCGGGCTTCGGCGTGCTCACCGGCGAGACCGGCGCCGGCAAGTCGATCCTGGTCGATGCCCTTTCACTGGCTCTGGGCGAGCGCGCCGATGCCCTGGTGGTACGCGCCGGCGCGAAGCAGGCGGAGATCTGCGCCGAATTCACCCTGCGCGATGCGCCGGGCCTGGCCGACTGGCTGGCGGCCAACGATTTCGACAGCGAGAGCTGTCTGTTGCGCCGTATCGTCGATGGCAGCGGCCGCTCGCGCGCCTACATCAACGGTGCGCAGGCGACGCTCGGCCAGTTGCGCGAAGCGGCCGATTTCCTCGCCGACATCCATGGCCAGCATGCCCATCTTTCGCTGCTCAAGCCCGAGGCCCAGCGTGCGCTGCTCGATGCCCAGGGCGGCGCGCAGGCTCTGGCACAGCAGGTGGCGGCGGCCTGGCGAGCCTGGTGCGAAGCCAGGACGGCGCGCCTGGCGGCCGAGCAGGATGGCGAAGCCAGCGTCCGCGAGCGCGAGCTGCTGACCTGGCAGATCAGGGAACTGACCGAGCTTGCCTTCGATGCAGGGAGCTGGCAGACGGAGCAGGAGGAGCAGCGGCGTCTCGGTCATGTCAGTGAGTTACAGGAGGGCGTGGCGGGTGCGCTCGCCGTGCTCGACGAAGGCGAGGCGGCGGCCCTGTCGGCGCTGCACCCGGTCGGCTCGCGGCTCGCGGAGCTGGCGGTGGTCGATCCGGCGCTGGAGGATGTCGCCCAATTGTTCGAGGGCGCGTTGATCCAGCTCGAAGAGTCGGCGCTGGCGCTACGCCGTTATCAGGAACGGCTTGAGCTGGACCCGGCGCGGCTGACGCAACTCGATGAACGGATCCAGGCGGTGACCCAGATGGCGCGCAAACACCGGGTGCCGGCGGAAGAGTTGCCCGCTGTTCTCGCCCGTCTGCGCGCGCGCGCGGCGGCCTTGAGCCTGTCCGCCGATCCCGCGGCGCTCGCCGCGCGCGAGCGCGAGGCGGAGGCCGCCTATCGCACGCGGGCCGGGCAGCTTTCCGCGCTTCGCGTGAAAACCGCCGCGACGCTCGCCGCCGCGGTGAGCCACGGCATGCAGGAACTGGCGATGGCCGGCGGCCGCTTCGAAATTGCCCTGACGCCGCTGGCCGCAGGCAGTGCCCATGGCATCGAGGACATCGAATTCCAGGTCGCGGCCAATGCCGGCCAGCCGCTGCGGCCGCTGGCCAAGGTGGCCTCCGGCGGCGAGCTGTCGCGCATCGGTCTGGTGCTGCAGGTCATGGCCAGTCAGGCGCATCCGGCCGGGACGCTGATTTTCGACGAGGTCGATGTCGGCATCGGCGGGCGGGTGGCCGAGATCGTCGGCCGCCTGCTGCGCGAACTGGGCCGCAGTCGTCAGGTATTGTGCGTGACGCATCTGCCGCAAGTGGCGGCGCAGGCCGACTGGCAATGGTCGATCGCCAAGGAGACGGTGGGCGCTGAAACCTTGTCCCGCGTGCAGGTGCTCGATGCCGAGACCCGCATCGGCGAAATCGCCCGTATGTTGGGCGGCGAGAGGATCACTGAAACCACGCGGCGGCACGCGGCGGAAATGCTCGGCTTCGAGTTGCCGGCCAGCCGCTGACTTGTCGTCTTTGCGGCGTGGCAAGCCTGCACGGTTCGCCGTATTGTCAGCGCCGACTTTTAAGGAGACGCTGAAAAAGCCTGCGGGGGCAGGCAACTCCGCTTCGCGGCGGGCGAAGCGGGAATCCATGAAGATCAACGCGCTGGATGCCCGCTTGCGCGGGCATGACGACTTGTTCAGTGTCTCCTTAGCCTTGTCCCGCCAGGTGTTTCAACTGGTCGAGCAGCGCGCGACTGGCTTGTTTCAATGTGGCCAACCGCAGCAGCGCCTCATCACCGCGCTGTGCGGCGTGAAGCGCCAACGTTTCCGCCGCGAGCGCATGGATCCGGCGGTGCAGGGCATCGATCTCCTGAAGGATGTCTTGTCCCTGCCATCTGTGGGCGCCCTCGGTATCCAGCCATTGCCCGAAGTGACACTGGTGGTGATCCACGGGGGGGCGGAGCGGAACAGTTGCCCCGGAGATAGCGTTCGAGGAGCGTAATCCAGGCGCGGTGTTCGACTCCCGCAAAGATCAGCGGCAAGTCCCTGCGGTGCACCGGCGCCTGGCGGGCCCAGGAGTCGTCCGGACGCCAGCTCGCGATCCAGTCAGCTATCCGGGCGGCCGGCATGGGGCGGGCAATGCCGTGGCCCTGGCCGAGTTCGCAACCAAGCCGTAGCAGCAGCTCGCCGTGTTCCGTGGTTTCCACTCCCTCCGCGATCACCGCGCGGCGGAAGGCCATGGCCAGGCCGATCACCCCTTCCAGAATGGCCAGGTCGTCGGGATCGTCCAGCATGTCGCGGACGAAGCTCTGGTCGATCTTGAGCAAGGTGACGGGCAGGCGTTTCAGGTAGGTCAGCGAGGAATAGCCGGTACCGAAGTCATCCATGGCAAACCCCACACCGAGTTCCTGGCAGGTATTGATGGTTTCGGTGATATGGGCGAGGTCTTCCAGGGCGCTGGTTTCGAGGACTTCCAGTTCGAGGTTGCCCGCCGGGACTCGGGGATGTCTGGTCAGGAGGCCGCGCAGACGCTGGACGAAGTCGGGCTGCTGCAACTGGCGGGCACTGATATTGACGCTGACCGGAAGATGGAGCCCTGCGGCCTGCCAGCATTCCATCTGGGTCAGTGCCGCGTCGATGACCCACTCGCCGAGGTCGACCGCCAGCGGATGATCTTCGATGATCGGCAGGAAGACGCCCGGCGAGAGCAGGCCGCGTTCCGGATGTTGCCAGCGGATCAGCGCCTCGACGCCGATTACCGTTCCCGTGCGCATATTCACCTTGGGCTGGTAATGCAGCATGAATTCATGCTTCGCCAATGCCCGGCGGATATGCTCCAGGTTTTCGTGGCGACCGCGAATGCTACGGTCATGCTCGGCATCGAAGATATGGTAGCGGTTCTTGCCGGCCAGTTTGGCCTGGTACATGGCCTGGTCGGCCTGGCGCAACAACTGGTCGGGGTCCATGACCTCGGTCTGCGGGTAGAAGGTGACGCCCAGGCTGGCCGAAACCTGGAGGGAGCGCTCGCCCAGCAGTACCGGCTCGGACGCGGCGGCAAGCAGGCGGGCAAGCAGCGGCATGCTGCCGGCGACATCGTTCAGATCGAGCAGCACGGCGACGAACTCGTCGCCGCCGATGCGCGCCAGTGTGTCGCCTTCGCGCAGGGCTTCCTTCATGTGGGCCGTGATTCCGATCAGCAACTGATCGCCCGCTTCATGACCATGGAGGTCGTTGATCGCCTTGAAGCCGTCAAGGTCGAGACAGGCTACCGCCAGCCGCTGTTCGCGTCGTTGGGTCTGCGCCATGCCCTGGCGCAGGCGGTCGGCCAGCAGCACGCGGTTGGGCAGGGTGGTCAGTGCATCATAGTGGGCGATGTGTTCAAGCTGTTTCTCGTGTTCCTTGAGTATGGTGATGTCGGAGAACAGCCCCACGTAGTGTTGCGTGGCTCCCTGCGCGTCGCGCACGGCGCTGATGGTCAGTCGTTCGGCAAAGATTTCTCCGCTCTTGCGCCGGTTCCAGATTTCGCCATGCCAGTGGCCGTTTTCGGTCAGGCTGTGCCACATCTCGGCATAAAAAGTCGGGCCTTGCCGACCAGAGGAGAGAATGCGTGGATTCTTGCCCAGCACTTCGGCACGACTGTAGCCGGTGATGCGGGTGAAGGCGTCGTTGACGTCGATGATCGTGCCGTCCGGGGCAGTGATGGTGATGGCTTCGTTGGCATGAGTGAACACGCTGGCCGCCAGCTGACGCTTTTCTTCGGCCTGTTTGCGTTCGGTGATGTCCCGCACATAGGCGCCGAAAACCTGCATTTCGTTCCACCTTGGCGCCGAGACCGTTATTTCCACGGGAAATTCCGAGCCATCGGCGCGCATGGCCTGAATTTCCGTGCGTTTGCCTATGATGGCGTTCGATGAGCCTGTTTTGATGAAGCGTGCGACCCCTTGCCGATGCGCCTCGCGATATGCGGCTGGGACGATGAGTTCGGCAACTTCGCGTCCTGCAGCCTGCTCTTCGGTGTAGCCGAAGATGACTTCGGCCCGATGGTTCCACGTCATGACCCTGCCATCCTGATCCATGCTGATGATTGCATCGAGGGATGAGTCCGTCACCGAGCGCAGCAGCAGCAGGCTTTCCCGCAGCGCGGTTGCGGACTGTCTGTGCTGGGTGATGTCGCGCCAGACGGAGACCAGCAGTTCGCGGCCCTTGATGTTCAGGACGCGCACGTTGAGCTGGATGTCGAAGACCGAGCCATCCTTGCGGCGGTAACGAGTTTCGAAACTTGCCTGGCCGCTGGCCAGGACGCGATCGGCGGCGGCGCGCAATGCGTCCGCCGTGAACTCGGCCTGGATCAGGCTCAGCGGCTGGCCGCACAATTCCTCGCGGGCATAGCCGAGCATGCGGCAGGCGGCTTCGTTGATCTCGACGAAACAGAGGGTCTTGGCGTCGCTCAGGTCGATCCCGTCACCAGCCTGGCTGACGATGGCGCTATTGAGTTCTTCGCTCTTTGCCAGATCGTGCGCCAATCCTTGGCGCCGATGCCGGGCATAGGTGAGCAGCAGATAATTTATCAGCGCGATGCTCGGGGGAGTCACGAGGCCAGCGGTTATCAGGCCGATCAGCAGGTCGATGGGGAGCACTGCCCCTTTCAAGAGCAGGTCGGCAAGGGCGACGATCAGTTGAGTCGCCAACAGGATGGCAACGGAAAAAATCAGCGTCAGCCGCCAGCCCAGCAGGCGTTGCATGATGCATATCAGTCTATGTTCATGGGCGGTCATGATTCGGCTTGAAATGGTACTTCGTCGGAATGGAACATGAAGTGTATATGGGCGGGGTTGGGTGATAGGAATGGAATGCCCACTGTAGTCCCCCCGCGCCGTATTGCCAGCGCCGACTTTCTGTCATTGCGCCACGCCGGGTGCGGCGAGCAGGGTCAGCACGCCGGTGAGCATGAAAATGCCGGCGGCCAGCCAGCGCACGAGATCGAGCGGCAGGCGCTGGGCGAGGCGCTCGCCGATGAGCACGGCGGGAACATTGGCCAGCATCATGCCGAAGGTGGTGCCCAGTATCACGGCCGGCAGCGCGTGTGGAAAGCGGGCGCCCAGGGTGATGGTGGCGAACTGGGTCTTGTCGCCCATTTCGGCGAGGAAGAAGGCGATCGCGGCGGTGACGAAGGGACCGGCGCGATGCAGTTTCGGGTCGTCGTCGAGGGCGTCCGGATGCAGCGCCCAGAGGCCGAAGAGGACGAAGGCCGTGCCGGTGATCCAGGGCAACCACCGGGCGTCGATCAACCCGGCCAGCCAGACTCCGAGCGAGCCGGCGAGGGCGTGGTTGAGCACGGTGGCGACGAAGATGCCGGCGATGATGGGCAGCGGTTTTTGCAGGCGAGCGGCGAGCACGAAGGAGAGCAACTGGGTCTTGTCGCCGATTTCGGCCACCGCGACCAGCGTAGTCGCGGTGAGGAAGGCATCCATGGAGGGTGTTTCATCCTTGGGAAAAGCAGTTCGCCACGGTGATTACGGTGACCGCCGTGGTTCGACTGAGGTTTTTACGTTCATTCCAGGTCAGCCCCGGGATTTGCGATGCGCGCAGTCGGGCTTGGTGCATTCGGCGTAAAGGTAGAGTGCGTGTTCGCGCAGGGTGAAGCCGTGCGCGGCGGCGATTTCATGCTGGCGTTTTTCGATTTCGGTGTCGATGAACTCTTCGACGCGGCCGCATTGCAGGCAGACCAGGTGGTCGTGGTGCTGCCCGGCGTTCAGCTCGAAAATCGCCTTGCCCGTTTCGAAATGATGGCGCTGCAACAGGCCGGCCTGCTCGAACTGGGTCAGCACGCGATAGACGGTGGCGAGACCGATGTCGATGCCGTCGGCGAGCAGATGACGGTACACGTCCTCGGCCGTGACGTGGCGCGAGGCGCCCTCTTCCTCCAGCTTGTGGAACAGGTCGAGAATCCTCAGTCTGGGCACGGTGGCCTTGAGGCCGATGCTCTTGAGGTTATCGGGGTCGGTCATGGTCAGCGGATGCGTCGGTGCAGGGATAGGGAAGGGCAGGGCCGGCAAGCCGGTATGATATAGTTTTCGCGCTCCGGCTGGTTGGTTGGTCTTGCGGCGCCAGCGACTTCCGTAACGTATGTTTTCCTTTAATTCATTCCGGATTCTCCCGATGAAGCGATTGCTCCTCCTGTCGACTCTGGTGCTTTGCGCCGCTTGTTCCAACGCGCCGCAGGTGACTTCCTATCTTTCGCCCTACCGCATCGATGTGCGGCAGGGCAATTTCGTGACCCAGGACATGGTGTCGCAGTTGAAGCCGGGTCAGAGCCGCGAGCAGGTGCGCTTCATCCTTGGTACACCGCTGGTCGCCGACATGTTTCACGCCGACCGTTGGGACTATATCTATCGCCTGCGGCCGGGCCATGGCGAAGCGCAACAGCGCCATCTGATCGTGTTCTTCCAGGACGGCAAGCTGGCTCGTGTCGCCGGTGATGTGGTGGCCGACGAGGGTACGGTGACGGAAGAACCCAAGCCCGCGGCGCGCGTCGTCGACATTGCGGCGCCGGAAGGCGCCAGCCAGGAACGGCCGGGCCAGCCATGAACAGCCCGCCGACGCGAAAAATCCGTTATGCCATCGCCGGTAGTGCCGGTCGCATGGGGCGCACGCTGATCGAGGCCGTGTTGCAGGACGCAGATGCCGAGCTGGCCGCCGCGCTGGAGCACGCGGACAGTCCGTCGCTGGGCAAGGATGCCGGCGAGCCGCTCGGCATGCCCTGCGGCGTCGAGATCACGACCGATCTCGACGCGGCGCTGGCCGGCGCCGATTGCCTGATCGACTTCACCCGACCCGAAGGCACGCTGCGCCATCTCGAGGCCTGTCGCGCCCATCACGTGGCCATGGTTATCGGCACGACGGGGTTTTCGGCGGAGGGCAAGGCGAATATCGCCGCCGCCGCCCGCGAGATTCCGGTGGTCTTCGCGCCCAACATGGCGGTCGGCGTCAATGCCGTGTTCCGCCTGCTCGACGTGGCGGCACGGATTCTCAACGCAGGCTACGACGTCGAGGTGATCGAGGCGCATCACCGGCACAAGGTCGATGCGCCTTCCGGGACCGCGCTGCGCATGGGCGAGATCGTCGCCCGTGCGCTTGGCCGCGAGCTCGAAGAGTGCGCGATCTATGGCCGTGAAGGTCATACCGGCGAGCGGCCGGCGACGCAGATCGGGTTTTCGACGATCCGCGGCGGCGATATCGTCGGCGACCATGCCGTCCTTTTTGCCGGCCTCGGCGAGCGGATCGAGATCACGCACAAATCCGCCAGTCGCATGCCTTACGCACGGGGGGCCCTGCGCGCTGGACGATTCCTGCTGGGCAAGTCGCACGGCTTGTTCGACATGCAGGATGTGCTGGGACTGAGATAGCCTGGGGTGTCTTGCCGCGATCTGATTCGACCGGCGTGTGATCCCGTTCGAAGGGCCGCTCGACGGGCCTGCGGCTTGCCGTGAGCCGGCTAACCGGCTACAATCCGCCGGTTTGCCGGGTGTCATGTTGATGCAGCGCGCCATCCGGTTTCACCCGTCCTCACGCCTTGATTCAGGAGCCCGCCGTGCCTCACTTTCCGCCCGCCCTTCTCGCCCTGGCCGACGGAACGGTATTCAAGGGCAAAGCCATCGGCGCGGCCGGCCAGAGCGTCGGCGAGGTGGTATTCAACACCGCCATGACCGGCTATCAGGAGATCCTTACCGATCCCTCCTATTGCCGCCAGATCGTCACCCTGACCTATCCCCACATCGGCAACACCGGCGTCAATCGCGCGGACTGCGAGGCCGGGCGCATCCATGCCGCCGGGCTGGTGATTCGCGACCTGCCGCTGCTGGCTTCGAACTTTCGCAGCGAACAAACACTGGATGCCTATTTGCGCGCGGAAAATGTGATCGGCATTGCCGATATCGACACCCGCAAGCTGACCCGTCTGCTCCGTGAAAAAGGCGCCCAGGCCGGCTGCCTGGTGGCGGGCGAAACGACAGGCGAGGCGCTCGACACCGCTGCCGCGGTGGCCGCCGCGCGCGGCTTTCCGGGACTGGCCGGGATGGACTTGGCCAGGGTGGTCAGCGCCGACAAGCCCTACGTCTGGACGGAAGGCGAGTGGAAACTCGGCGCTGGCTACACGGCGGCAAAGAGCGCTCGGTTCCACGTCGTTGCCTATGATTTCGGCATCAAACGCAACATCCTGCGCATGCTGGCCTCGCGCGGTTGCCGGCTCACCGTGGTGCCGGCGCAGACGCCGGCCGCCGAGGTGCTGGCGCTGGATCCCGACGGCGTGTTTCTTTCCAACGGCCCGGGCGATCCCGAACCCTGCGCTTATGCGGTCGCCGCGATCCGCGAATTCCTCGAGCGCCGCCTGCCGACTTTCGGCATCTGTCTCGGCCACCAGTTGATGGCCCTGGCGGCCGGTGGCCGGACGCAGAAGATGAAATTCGGTCATCACGGCGCCAATCATCCGGTGAAGGATCTCGAGTCGGGTCGCGTGCTGATCAGCAGCCAGAACCATGGCTTCGCCGCCGATCCTTCGAGCCTGCCGGACAACGTCAGGGTCACGCATGTTTCGCTGTTCGACGGCAGCTTGCAGGGCTTCGCCTGGACCGACCGGCCGGCCTTCTGTTTCCAGGGGCATCCCGAGGCGAGCCCCGGTCCGCACGATATTTCCTATCTGTTCGATCGCTTCATCGGGATGATGGAGCGATGATGGCCCCCCACGCCCGCAAGCCCGGCTCGTTGCCCCCCACGGAGGAGCGCCGTCTCCTTGGGGACGGCCCGGCGGAGACATAACATGCCCAAGCGCACCGACATCCAAAGCATCCTCATCATCGGCGCAGGCCCGATCATCATCGGTCAGGCCTGCGAGTTCGACTATTCCGGCGCCCAGGCCTGCAAGGCCCTGCGCGAAGAGGGCTACAAGGTCATCTTGGTCAATTCCAATCCGGCGACCATCATGACCGACCCGGAGATGGCCGATGTCACCTACATCGAGCCGGTCACCTGGCAGGTGCTGGAAAACATCATCGCCAAGGAACGTCCCGACGCCGTGCTGCCGACCATGGGCGGGCAGACGGCGCTCAACTGCGCGCTTGATCTGGCCAAACATGGCGTTCTCGAAAAGTACGGCGTCGAGATGATCGGCGCCTCGCGCGAGGCGATCGACAAGGCCGAGGATCGCGAAAAATTCAAGCAGGCGATGACCCGCATCGGCCTGGCTTCCGCTCATTCTGGCGTGGCGCACAGCATGGAGGAAGCGCAACAGGTGCAGGCGGCCCTCGGTTTCCCGACGATTATCCGGCCCTCGTTCACCATGGGCGGCTCGGGCGGCGGCATCGCCTACAACCAGGAAGAATTCGCCGAAATCTGCAAGCGCGGCCTCGAGGCTTCGCCGACCCGCGAACTGCTGATCGAGGAATCGTTGCTCGGCTGGAAAGAGTTCGAAATGGAAGTGGTGCGCGATCACCAGGACAATTGCATCATCGTCTGCTCGATCGAAAACCTTGACCCGATGGGCGTGCATACCGGCGACTCGATCACCGTTGCGCCGGCGCAGACGCTGACCGACAAGGAATACCAGATCATGCGCGATGCCAGCATCGCGGTGCTGCGCGAAATCGGTGTCGACACGGGGGGTTCCAACGTCCAGTTCGCGATCAATCCGCGGGACGGCCGGATGATCGTGATCGAGATGAACCCGCGGGTCTCGCGCTCTTCGGCGCTGGCCTCGAAGGCCACCGGCTTCCCGATCGCCAAGATCGCCGCCAAGCTCGCGGTGGGCTTTACCCTGGACGAGTTGCAGAACGACATCACCGGCGGCGCCACGCCGGCTTCGTTCGAGCCCACGATCGACTACGTGGTGACCAAGATTCCACGCTTTGCCTTCGAGAAATTTCCGCAGGCCAACAACCGGCTGACGACGCAGATGAAATCGGTGGGCGAGGTGATGGCGATCGGCCGCACTTTTCAGGAGTCGCTGCAAAAGGCGCTGCGCGGGCTGGAGACGGGCGTCTATGGTTTCGACGAGATCGACGCGGATCACGAAGAGATCAACCACGAACTGGCGAATCCCGGTCCGCAACGCCTCTGGTACGTCGCCCAGGCATTTCGCGAGGACTATGCGCTGGACGAGGTGTTTGCCCTGACCCGGATCGACCCCTGGTTTCTGGTCCAGATCGAGGATCTCGTCAGGACGGAAACCTGGCTTTCCGGCCAGACGCTCGATGATCTGGATCACGATGCCTTGCGCAGCCTCAAGCGCAAGGGATTTTCCGATCGGCGCATCGGCCAGAAACTCGGCGCTGGCGAGACGGCGACGGAAACCCTGGTGCGCGGACGGCGCCATGCGCTGGGCATTCGTCCGGTCTATAAACGGGTCGATACCTGCGCCGCCGAATTCGCCACCTCCACCGCCTACCTGTACTCGACCTACGAGGACGAGTGCGAGGCGCAACCGACCACGCGGCGCAAGATCATGGTGCTGGGCGGCGGCCCCAACCGCATTGGACAGGGCATCGAGTTCGATTACTGCTGCGTCCATGCGGCGCTGGCGATGCGCGAGGACGGCTATGAAACGATCATGGTCAATTGCAACCCGGAAACCGTATCCACCGACTACGACACCTCGGATCGTCTCTACTTCGAGCCGCTGACGCTGGAGGACATCCTCGAGATCGTCCACGTCGAGCAACCGGAAGGCGTGATCGTCCAGTTTGGCGGCCAGACGCCGCTCAAGCGTGCCCGCGACCTCGAGGCCAATGGCGTGCCCATCATCGGCACCAGCCCGGACATGATCGATGCCGCCGAAGACCGCGAGCGCTTCCAGAAGCTGCTCCATGATCTCGGTCTTCGACAGCCGCCCAACCGCACCGCGCGCACCGAGGCCGATGCCCTGCGCCTGGCCGCCGAGATCGGCTATCCGCTGGTGGTGCGGCCCTCCTATGTGCTTGGCGGACGGGCGATGGAAATCGTCCACGAGCAAAAAGATCTCGAGCGCTACATGCGCGACGCGATCAAGGTATCCAATGATTCTCCGGTACTGCTCGACCGTTTTCTCAACGATGCCACCGAGGTCGATGTCGATGCCTTGTGCGACGGGACCCAGGTACTCATCGGCGGCATCATGGAGCATATCGAGCAGGCTGGTGTGCATTCGGGTGACTCGGCCTGTTCCCTGCCCCCGTTCAGCCTGTCCTTGGCCATCCAGGACGAGTTGCGGCGGCAGACGGCGATGATGGCGCGGGGCCTCGATGTGGTCGGCCTGATGAACGTACAGTTCGCCATCCAGAAAAGCGGCGCGGCAGGGGGCGAGGACGTGGTTTATGTGCTGGAGGTCAATCCGCGGGCCTCGCGCACCGTGCCTTTTGTGTCCAAGGCCACCAGCCTGCCGCTGGCGAAAATCGCCGCGCGCTGCATGGCCGGTCGTTCGCTCGCCGAGCAGGGGGTGACGCAGGAAGTCATCCCGACGTATTATTCGGTGAAGGAGGCTGTCTTCCCCTTCGCCAAGTTCCCCGGCACCGACACCATCCTTGGTCCGGAAATGAAATCGACCGGTGAAGTCATGGGTATCGGCCGCAGTTTTGGCGAAGCCTTCGTCAAGTCGCAGCTCGCCGCGGGGACGAAGCTGCCGTCGGCGGGGCGGGTTTTCATCAGCGTCAAGCCGGCCGACAAGGGCAAGGCCGTGGAAGTTGCCGCGCAGTTGCATCAGCTGGGCTTTTCGCTGGTCGCGACGCGGGGCACCGCCGCCGCGATCGCGGCGGCCTGCCTGCCGGTGGAGACGGTCAACAAGGTGACCGAAGGACGACCGCATATCGTGGACATGATCAAGAACGGGGACATTTCGCTGATCGTCAATACCGTCGAGGAAAAACGCACCGCCATCATCGACTCGCGCTCGATCCGCACCTCCGCCCTGGGCGCCAAGGTCACGCTGTTCACCACGGTGGAAGGCGCCCGCGCGGCCTGCGCCGGAATGCGGCATTCCGGGCTGGAGACCTATTCATTGCAATATCTTCACGGCAAACTTCTGTCATGAGTGGAAAATTTCCCATCACCCTGCGCGGCGCCGAACTGTTGCGCGCCGAGTTGCATCGCCTGAAGACGGTCGAGCGGCCGAAGGTGATCGCGGCGATCGCCGAGGCGCGCTCTCATGGTGACTTGTCGGAAAATGCCGAATACGACGCGGCCAAGGAGAGGCAAGGTTTTCTCGAGGGACGCATCAGCGAGGTCGAGGGCAAGCTGGGCAACGCCCAGATCATCGATCCTGCCGCGCTGGATGCCGATGGTCGCGTGGTATTCGGCGCGACGCTCGAACTCGAGGACATGGACAGCGGACAGAAGGTTTGCTACCAGATCGTCGGCGACGACGAGGCGGATATCAAGGCGGGCAAGATTTCCTTCAATTCGCCCGTCGCCCGTGCCTTGATCGGAAAGTTCGCCGGCGATGTGGTGGAGGTGAAAACACCTGGCGGCGCACGGGAATATGAGATTCTCGACGTCAAGTACCTCTGACGATGCAGCATCCTGAAACACGCGCGCAGCGTCTGGCGGCCGCCCTGTATTCGCTGGTGATCGCCTTCTGGGTCGGCAGCCAGATGGCGATTGGTTATATCGTCGCTCCGGTTCTGTTTTCGCAGCTTGCCGACCGGACGCTGGCCGGTGCCCTGGCCGGCGCGATGTTCGCCGTCATGGCCAGGGTCGGGCTGGGTTGCGGGGCCTGCCTGCTGCTCGCGCTCGCGCTGGCGCGTGGCAGGGCTGCGTTTCGCTCGCTCGAGTTCGGCTGCATTGCGTTGATGCTGGCGCTGACGTTGCTGGGGCATTTCGGCATTGGGCCGTTGCTGGCCGGACTCAAGGCGGAGGCCTTGCCGTTGCCGGTGATGGAGAGCCCGTTACGCGCCCGGTTTTCCCTGTGGCACGGCGTTTCCAGCGTGCTTTACCTGCTGCAGACCCTGATCGGGCTGGCCCTGGTGCTCGTCGCTCGGCCCGGCGATCGTCGCCTTGGCTAAGCGACTAAGCGCGCTTTCCTCTGCGCACTTCGAGCCGGGCAGCCATCTGTTTTTTCGTTCCCGCGGCTTCGCTTCGCCGTCTCGCCGGCGCCGGTTTCCGGGTTTCGCTGCCTTCGGGATTTTCACGCCAGAGGATGAGCAGCTTGCCGATATGCTGCACATCGACACAAGCCAGGGCAGTGCAGATTTCCGCCGCAATGAGTTCGCGTGCGCCGCGTTCGATGGCGTAGAGTCGAACCTTGATCAGCTGGTGGGCCTTCAGGCTGCGATCGATTTCCGCCAGCACGTTCGACGTGAGTCCTTTCTGGCTGATCGAGACGACAGGGTTCAAATGATGCGCGGCGGCCCGCAGGGCGCGGCGCTGGACGGGGCTTATTTCAGTCATGGCGGGATTGTAGCGTGACCGACAAGATCAAGCGCAACAAAAAAAACAAGGCCTGGATGATGGAGCACGTCACGGATGTTTACGTGCAGCGTGCCAAGGCCGGCGGCTGGCGCTCGCGTGCGGCATTCAAGCTGATCGAGATCGATGACCAGGACAAGTTGCTGAAGCCGGGGATGACGGTGGTCGACCTCGGTTCGGCGCCGGGGAGTTGGTCGCAGGTGGTGGCAAGGCGGATTGCTCCGCATGGCTGCCTGATCGCCCTCGATCTGCTGCCGATGGAAAGCCTGTCGGGTGTCGAGTTCATTCAGGGCGACTTTCGTGAAGACGATGTGCTGCGCCAACTGGAAGAAAAACTCCAAGGCCGCCAGGTAGACCTTGTGCTTTCGGACATGGCCCCCAATATGTCGGGCATCGGCATGGTCGATCAGTCGCGGGTGATGTTGCTGGCCGAACTGACGCTCGAATTTTGCGAGCGGCACATGAAACCCGGTGGCGACATGCTGGTCAAAGTGTTCCAAGGGAGTGGCTATATGGAATTGCGCACCGCAGTGCAGGGTGTTTTCCAGACGGTGGAAGTGAGGAAGCCGGCGGCGTCCCGCGGGCGGAGCGCCGAAAATTTCCTGCTGGCGCGGGGTCGGCGTGGAGGGGAGTACCTGCGTCGGGAGAAGGGTTGAATATAAGTGATTGCGGAATATCCGCAACACCACTAGAATGAAATTGAAGGTCATCCCAAGAGAGGGCTAGTCATGAATGGCATGTTCAAAAATTTGGCGATTTGGGTGGTTGTCGGCATTGTGCTGATGACAGTGTTCAACCATTTCAATTCGCAGCAGGCGGCCCAGAACACGCTCGAGTATTCGCAGTTTCTCGACGAAGTGAAACAGGGCCATATCGCCAAGGTGGTCATCCAAGGGCGTACCTTGGAAGCCACGACCAGCGAGGGGCGGCGAGTCATCTCCTATGCGCCTCCCGATCTGTGGATGGTCTCCGATCTCCTAAAAAACAATGTCAAGGTGGTCGCCAAACCCGAGGAGGAGCAGTCTTTCCTCATGAACATCCTGGTTTCCTGGTTTCCGATGCTGTTGCTGATCGGTGTCTGGGTTTACTTCATGCGCCAGATGCAGGGGGGTGGAAGGGGCGGCGCGATGTCCTTCGGCAAAAGCAAGGCGCGTTTGACGGAGGAAGCGTCCAACACGGTGACGTTTGCCGATGTTGCGGGTTGTGACGAAGCCAAGGAAGAGGTTGCCGAACTGGTCGATTTCCTGCGTGATCCAACCAAATTCCAGAAACTCGGCGGCCGGATTCCGCGCGGTGTGCTGATGGTCGGTAATCCGGGGACCGGCAAGACCTTGCTGGCCAAGGCCATTGCCGGCGAGGCCAAGGTACCGTTTTTCTCTATTTCCGGTTCCGATTTCGTCGAGATGTTCGTCGGTGTCGGTGCTTCACGGGTGCGCGACATGTTCGAACAGGCCAAGAAGGCGGCGCCGTGCATCATTTTCATCGACGAAATCGATGCCGTGGGGCGCCAGCGTGGCGCGGGGCTGGGCGGTGGCAACGATGAACGCGAACAGACGCTGAACCAGCTGCTGGTCGAGATGGATGGTTTCGAAGGCGCCTCCGGCGTGATTGTGATTGCCGCCACCAACCGGCCGGACGTGCTCGATTCCGCCCTGTTGCGACCGGGCCGCTTCGACCGTCAGGTAACCGTGCCGTTGCCGGATATGCGGGGTCGCGAGCAGATCCTCAAGGTGCATATGCGCAAGGTGCCGCTGGCTCCGGATATCGATGCCGCCGTGCTGGCGCGTGGCTGCCCCGGATTTTCCGGCGCCGATCTGGCCAATCTGGTGAACGAGGCGGCGCTGTTCGCCGCGCGTGGCAGCAAGCGCGTGGTGGATATGGACGATTTCGAGCGCGCCAAGGACAAGATCATGATGGGCGCCGAGCGGCGTACCATGGTGATGCTTCAGGAAGAGCGCCAGAACACGGCTTATCACGAGTCCGGTCACGCCATCGTTGCCATGAAGCTGCCGAAGACCGATCCGGTGCATAAGGTCAGCATCATGCCGCGTGGCCGTGCGCTGGGCGTCACCATGCAGTTGCCCTCGGAAGAGCGCTTCAGCCAGGACAAGGAACGCCTGCTGAACACCATCGCGATCATGTTCGGTGGTCGTATTGCCGAGGAAATATTCATGCATCAGATGACCACCGGTGCCTCGAACGATTTCCAGCGTGCCACCGACCTGGCGCGGCGGATGGTGACCCAGTGGGGCATGTCGGATATTCTCGGGCCGATGGTCTACGGTGAAGAGGAAGGTGAAGTTTTCCTCGGACGCTCGGTGACGACGCACAAGAACATGTCGGAAGCGACCATGCAGAAGGTCGATGCCGAGATCCGGCGTATTCTCGATGAGCAGTATGCGGTCGCCCGCCGCATTCTCGAAGAAAGCCGCGACAAGGTCGAAGCCATGACAGTGGCGTTGCTCGAATGGGAAACCATCGACGCCGAACAGGTCAGCGACATCATGGCCGGCAAACCGCCACGGGCACCCAAGCCGAGCAGCCTGCCGCCGACACCGAAGGCCGATGGAGGTACTCCGGGCCCGGCGCCGACGGCAACGGCCACTGCCTGATAGCTATTGCGATCGATACAGCCGCCGATTTGTAAGAATCGGCGGCTTATTTTTTATGACCCAGGGCTTTCATTGCGGACGCTATGTGCTCGATGTCCGGCGGCCGCTGGTCATGGGTATCGTGAACCTCACCGACGATTCGTTTTCCGGTGACGGACTGCGCGACGATCCGGCCGCCGCCATCGCGCAAGGCAAGCGCTTGGTCGACGAGGGCGCCGACCTGCTTGATCTGGGCGCCGAGTCGTCCCGGCCAGGAGCGCCGCCGATTGCCGCCGCGCAGGAGGTCGAGCGCCTGCTGCCGGTGATTGATGGCCTGCTCGACTGCGGCGTGCCGCTTTCCGTGGATACGACCAAGCCCGAGGTCATGCGTACCGTCCTTGCCGTGGGGGCCGACATGATCAACGATATCCTGGCGTTGCAGACGCCGGGAGCAATGGAGGCGGTAGCCGGCAGTTCCGCCGGCGTCTGCCTGATGCATATGCAGGGGCGTCCGCAGACCATGCAGATTGCGCCGCATTACGTCGATGTCGTCAGCGAAGTCGGTGATTTCCTGCGCTCACGGGTAGCTGCCACACAGGCGGCCGGCATTGCAGCGGAGCGGATCTGTATCGACCCCGGTTTCGGTTTCGGCAAAACCGTGGAGCATAATCTCACCCTGCTGCGCCGGCTCGACGAACTGGCGGTTTCCGGTTTTCCGTTGCTGGTCGGGTTGTCGCGCAAGTCCCTGCTCGGGGCACTGACCGGGCGTGCGGCGGCGGAGCGCATGCATGCCGGGATTGCGGCGCAGGTGCTGGCGGTGATGCGTGGCGCACGGATCTTGCGGGTGCACGACGTGGCGGCCACCCGCGATGCGCTGGTTGTGGTTCAGGCGGTCGAAGGATAGACAGGAGGGGCGATGACAAGAAAGTATTTTGGCACCGATGGCGTGCGTGGCCGGGTCGGCGAGACGCCGATCACGCCGGATTTCGTGATGCGGCTGGGCTATGCCGCCGGCGCAACGCTGGTGGCGCGGGACAAGTTGCCGGCAGGCGACCATCCGGCGGTACTGATCGGCAAGGACACGCGGATTTCCGGCTACATGCTCGAGGCGGCGCTGGAGGCCGGTTTTTCAGCGGCCGGCGCCGATGTGATGTTGTGCGGGCCGATGCCGACCCCGGCGGTGGCCTATCTGACACGCGCCTTGCGCTTGCAGGCGGGGGTGGTGATTTCCGCTTCGCACAATCCGTATGACGACAACGGGATCAAATTCTTCTCGGCGCAAGGGAGCAAATTACCCGATGCCATCGAACGCGAAATCGAGGCGCGGCTGGCGCAGCCGATGACCTGCATGACCTCGGCGAAACTCGGCCGTGCTCGCCGGGTCGACGATGCCGCCGGCAGGTATATCGAATTTTGCAAGAGTACGTTCCCCAACGATCTCGATCTGCGCGGCATGAAGATCGTGGTCGATAGCGCGCATGGCGCGGCCTACCATGTTGCGCCCAAGGTCTTTCACGAACTGGGCGCAGAAATAGTCGGCGTTGGCGACACGCCGAATGGCCTCAACATCAATGACGGCGTCGGCGCCACGGCGCCGGAAGCGCTGCGCCTTGCCGTGCTGGAAGAAAAAGCCGATTGCGGGATTGCCCTCGATGGGGATGGCGATCGTCTGCTAATGGTCGATGCCGCTGGCCAGATTTACGATGGGGACCGGCTGCTCTACCTGGTTGCGCGGCATCGGGTGCGTACCGCGCCATTGGCCGGCGTGGCTGGAACTTTGATGAGCAATCTCGGTTTCGAGCATGCCCTGGGCAGGCTGGGCATCGCCTTCGGCCGCGCCAGGATCGGCGATCGCTATGTGCTGGAAATGATGCAGGAACGCGGCTGGATCCTCGGTGGCGAGAATTCCGGCCACATCATCTGTCTCGATCGTCATACGACCGGCGATGGCATCATCGCCGCCCTGCAGGTGCTGGCGGCGTTGCGGGCCGACGAGGAAAGCCTGGCCCAGGCCTGCGCCGACCTGACCCTTTACCCGCAACGGCTCATCAATCTCCGCTTGCCTGCTGGCTTCGACTGGGCCGGCGAAGCCGGTATCCGCGCTGCGCTGGCTTCGGCCGAGGCGGCGCTGGCGGAGCAGGGGCGCGTGCTGCTCAGGGCATCGGGCACCGAGCCTTTGCTGCGGGTGATGGTCGAAGGGCGCGATGCCGCACGGGTCGACGCGCAGGCGCAAGCCCTGGCCGATGCGGTGCGGCGAGCGATCGGGGAGAGTTAGCCCGGAGGGTCAGTTTGCCAGGCGGCGGCGTTCGACGAACAGGCTCGAACCGGTGGTCTTCTTGGCCTGGTGTTTGGCCGCGCTGACTGCGGCGGAGACTTCATGATGCGAGTGGCACATGCCCGGGCTGACGGGAAGGCAGCCGAGAGAGAGCGAGGGCAGCGGGTGAAACACTTGTTCACCGCTCCGGTTCTCGGCGCTGAATCCCTTCGCCTGCCAATGAGCGCTGTCGACCAGTTGTTCGATGCGCTGGTCGAAGACAACCAGCGCACGCTGACATTGTGATTCCCAGTCGGCACGTTGAAACAGCAGCATGAAATCATCGCCGCCGATATGTCCCAGGAAATCATCGTGCGGTTCGATGATTCCGGTCAGCACCTGCGCCAGCATCTGGATCACGTCGTCGCCGCGGCGAAAGCCATAGACATCGTTGTAAGGCTTGAAGTGGTCAATGTCGGCATAGCAGGCGACGAACGGCTTCTGGCTCGCCAGCAGGCGCTCAATGTGATCGAAGATCGGTACGTTGCCGGGCAACTGGGTCAGCGGGTTGGCATAGCGGGCGGAGCGAATCTGCAGGTCGGTGATCAGGCTCATCAGTTCGCGATTCGAGCCGATGCCGAGGTAGTGGCCATCGCGGACGATGATGAAACAGTCGGCCAGCGTGGGTTGTTCCGAGCTGCTGACGCGGCGGGCGACATCCTGCACGCTGTCGGTGTGCTCGACGATCAGAGGCCCCGACTGCATGAAGGTATGGCATGGCTTCTTGCCGAACAGCTCGCGGCGGAACGGGCGGGCGAAGCGGTCGACCATATCGAAGCGTTGGATGATCCCCAGAGGCTTTCCCTCCGCCACGACCGGGAGTGAAAGCAACTTGTGCTCACGCTCGAAGCGGTCATAGACCGCGTCGTTTTCAAGCTCGGGGGAGACCGGCTCGATGGCACGCAGGAGTTGCCGGATCGGGACGCCGGCCGCATTGCCGGCGCCCTGGCGGGGGAATACGATGAGCCGTGCGTTGCTGAGCAGTTGGCCGATGCGGGGCAGGGGTGCGCCGTCCGGGTCGGCCTGCGGCCGGGCGATCAGATAGCCTTGGGCGAAACGAATGCCCAGATCGCGCACCGTGGCGAATTCGGCCTCGGTTTCGATCCCTTCGGCGATCAATTGCGCACCACAGGTTTCGGCGATCTCGTGCATGGCACGTACCAGCTGGAATTTGAGCGGATCGTCGGCGATGCCGGTAATGAAGTGGCGATCGATCTTGACGAACTCGGGGCGTACTTCGGACCACATGCGCAAATTGGAAAAGCCTTCGCCCAGGTCGTCCATCGCCAGATCGTAGCCACGGCTGCGATATTCGGCGAGGATGTCGTGGAGCACGGAAAAGTCGCTGACCAGATGATTCTCGGTGATTTCGATGATGACCCGGCCCGGCTTCAGTCCCAGCTTTTCCAGCAACGGCAGGTCACCGTGGTCGCGGAATCCGGGGTCATTCAGGCAGGGGATGCTGGCGTTGATGAACAGCTTGCCGGGCAGGTCGAGGCGGGCATAGTCGGTGAGCACGATGTCGCGGCACAGATGCTCGAATTCGCAGGTCAGTCCGCTTTCACGCGCCAGGTGGAACAGGACGTCAGGGCTATGCAGTGGTGAATCCTCGGGGCCGCGGATCAGTCCCTCGAAGGCGAAGTATTCGCCATTGTGCATGTCGAGGATCGGCTGGAACACCGCATGCAGACGGCGGGTAGCCATCAGATCGAAGAACGCATCGAGCTGGGTGCGGGTTATCGCAGGCTCGGCAGCCGCAATGGGGCAGCCACTTATAGCAGGACGCTCGAGCAGAATGAAGGGTGGTGGCAACAGAGATTCTCTTTTCATCGGTTTAGGGAGTCACGGCAGGTTGCCTCTGGCTGGCCTGGGCGGAAACATCGGTTGTGGGCACGCCGACCTGCGGCGGATTCCGTGCGGCATCATTGGCGGCTGCAACCCGTGCCGCCGGGTGCCAGGCATGGAGCAGTTCCATGCGGCCATTCGGGTGTTCGACGATCGCACTGCAGCTATCGACCCAGTCGCCGCAGTTGATGTAGGTCACCCCGTCGATGTCCTTGATCGTGGCGCAATGGATGTGGCCGCAGATGACACCGTCGAGTCCCCGCTCCCGGGCCGCGTGAACGACGGCGTGTTCGAAATCGAAGATGAAGGAAACGGCGCGCTTGACCTTGCGCTTGGCATAACCCGCGAGCGACCAGTAGCCGGGTCTGCCGAGCTGCCGGCGGCACCATGAGAGCCAGCCGTTTACGCGAACCAGCAGGTTGTAGCCGACATCGCCGAGCACTGCAAGCCAGCGGTGATGGCGGGTGACCTGATCGAATTCGTCGCCATGCAGCACCAGATAGCGGCGGCCGTCGGCGGCGACGTGAACATGCTCGTGGACGACGAGAATGTCGCCGAAGGAAATGCCGTCATGGTCGCGCAGCGCCTCGTCGTGGTTACCGGGTATCAGCATGACCTGTTCGCCATGGCGAGCGCGGCGGAGAATTTTTTGCACCACGGTGTTTTGTGCCGAAGTCCAGTGGATGCCGCGGCTCATGGCCCAGAAGTCGATGATGTCGCCGACCAGGAAGATTCTCTCCGTCTCGATCTGGCGCAGGAAATCGAGCAGTCGCTCGGCTTGGCAGCCGCGGGTGCCGAGATGGATGTCGGACAGGAACAGCGAGCGTACCTTCATGCAGCTGGCTCCGGTTTCAATCGGGAGCGAAGCGGAAGATCGGGGCCGCATCTGTTTGCCGTTGGTGAATGCGAATCGAGTCCCGCAGCACGGCAATCATGTCGCCCTCGATCCTTCCCCAGTCGAGATGGCGCACGCTGTCCGCCGCACGCTGGCGCAGGGTGGCGAGCAGGCCTGGATTGCGCGCCAGTTCCACTGCGGCGGAAATGAACAGTGCTTCATCGCCACAGGCGGCCAGGCGGCCGTTGTCGCCGTCGCGGATCAGTTCCGCGGCGGCGGCGCAGTCGTAGGCGACTACGCCCAGGCCGCTGGCGAGCGCTTCGACGGTGACGTTGCCGAAGGTTTCGGTGAGGCTGGGAAACAGGAACAGATCGGCGCTGGCGTAATGTGCCGCGAGGTCGGCATCACGACGCATGCCGGCGAACAGGATGGTTTCGTCGCTACGCGCCAGTTCGTCGCGTAGCGGTCCATCGCCGACGAAGAGCAGGCGGGCATCGGCGCGCACGGCGCGGATCGCATCGAAGGCCCGCATCACCAGTGGCAGATTTTTCTCCGCCGCCAGACGGCCGACATAGGCGACGACCAACTGATCGTCGCCGACGTGCCACTCGGCCCGCAAGGCGGTGCTGCGCCGTGCCGGGTGGAACAGTGCCGTATCGATACCGCGCGAAACCACGCGCACCGAGCGATAGCCCCTGGCCCGAAGTTCCTCGGCGACGACAACGGTCGGCGCCAGCGTGACGGCGCTTTTATTGTGCAGGCGACGCAGATGGGCGCTGACCAGGCCTTCAAGCCAGCCGAAACCATAGTGTCGGCTGTAGGCGTGAAAATTGGTATGGAATTCCGAGACCACCGGAATGCCGAGCTTGCGTGCGGCAGCGATTGCCGATCCACCGAGCGGGCCTTCGGTTGCGACTTGAACGACATCCGGGCGGTCGATTTGCCAGGCATCGAGCAGGCGCGCCTTGGACGGCAGACCGAAACGTAACCCGTGATAGCCAGGGATCGGACATCCGCCGACCAGTATTTCGGCAAGGCCTGGTTCAACAGCAGGAATGTCTTCGGCATGCTGGCGCGGACGCACCAGCGTAAACCGGTGGCCGTGGTGGCGCAGGCCATCGGTCAAGTGGCCCAGGGTCATCGCAACGCCGTTGATTTCGGGACGCCAGGTTTCGGTCACCAGGGCAATGTGCATGGTCTTTTTCATGTCACTACTGTGCCTTTGCACCGTTGCATCCCGGCTACGTGCAGATGACGGTTTTGTTATTCATTTGTCGCGTTGTGGCATGGTGGGTAATGATTTCCAGATACAGCGTGGCCAGGCGCGCGGCCTGGGTCGCGGCATCCCACTCGCGGGCGAAGGCGATGCCTTCCCGGCTTAGATCGGTCAGGCGTTGCGGTTGATCGAGCAGGGCGGTGAGTTGGCCGGCGAATTCCCGGGCTGTCCCGGCGGCGGCAATGGCGCCGCGCTGCGGGCCGACGATCTCGGCCGCACCCAACGCCGGGATGGCCAGCACCGGCAGGCCGACGGCCAGTGCTTCGAGCAGCACCAGGCCCTGGGTTTCGGTCAGCGAGGCGAAGGTAAATACATCGGCGGCGGCATAGCAGTCGCGCAGTCCCGCGTCGCGCGGCAGATAGCCGACGAAGCGCACATGGTCGGATAATCCCGCGAGCCGGGCCTTGCGCCGCAGGGCGGGCAACGCCGGGCCTTCGCCGGCGATGACCAGCAGCAGATCGGGGCGCTGGTGGTGGGCATGGGCAACCACATCGAGCAGGAAGTCGATATTCTTTTCGAAGGCGACCCGGCCGACGAAGAGGGCGATCCGCCGCTCCGGGCCGATGTTGTGAGCGGTACGGAAACGCTGTCCGTCGCCGCGAACGAACTGGCTTGCGGGCAGGCCGGTGGGGATCACGTGCAGCGGGGTGGTGACCCCATAGTCGCGCAGTTTTTGCGCCATCGGCTGCGAGGGTACGACAATCGCATCGAGACTGTTGCATTGCCCGCGCGCACTGCGTCGCGCAATGCCGCGCAGGGCACGGCGCGGCAGAAAGGGCAGATAGTGGAACAGATACTCCTCGAAATGCGTGTGGTAGGTGGCAATCACCGGCACGCCATGCCTGCGTGCCAGCTTGATGCCGGCATAGTGGGCGGCAAAGGGCGTCTGGATGTGGATCAGCGAAAAGTCGGCGCTGGCGATACGGTGGCCGAAGGCCGCGAGGCCGGCGCGTGTCATCAGGCGATCCTCGGGGTCGAGGGGAACCGGCCGCGAGGGAATCCGCAGGACGTCCTCCAGTTCGACATGGCCCGGGTATTCGGGCGCGGCGATCGTCAGTCGCACGCCATGTTCGCGCAGGGCGTGGCGGAAAGTCTGGATCGAAGTCGAGACGCCATTGATGCGCGGGAAATAGACATCGCTCAACATCAGGATGGGCAAAGAAGCGGTCATTGGTGAAAGGGGCTCAGGCCGACGGGCCGATGAAGTGGCGGGCGTACCGCTCGCTGAGGCGTGCCATGGGTAGCATCAGCAGGAGATCGGCGGTGTTGAAGTCCGGATCCCACGCCGGTTCGCCACAGACCAGGCCGCCAGCGCGCAGGTAACCTTTTAATAGCGGCGGCACCTGCGCCCGTTGTCCGTCGGCAAGGTGTTCGAAAGGCAGCGGATGATGCGGGAAGACACGGTATTCGAGTGGCGCCTGTTGCGCGTCGGCGAGTTGCCGATAGATATTTGCTGCATTATGACCACCATCGTTCATGCCGATCGAGGCGCAACCGATCAGGTAGTTATAACCGCCACGGTGCATATAGGCGGCCAGGCCCGACCAGAGCAGGGCAATCACGGCGCCGTTGCGGTAGTCGCGATGGATGCAGGAGCGCCCGATTTCGACCATCCGGCCGCGAATGTGCTGCAGCCGGGTCAGTGAAAATTCGTTTTCCGAGTAGTAGCTGCCGACGCGTTGCGCCGCTTCGGGCGAGAGAATGCGGTAGGTGCCCACCACCTTGCCGCTGGCCTCGTCGCGCACCAGCAGATGGTCGCACCAGGGATCGAACAGGTCGGTGTCGTGCTCCGGAATCTTGCAGACGAGGCGTGCCCCCATTTCTTCGGAAAAAACCTTGTAGCGCAGATGCTGGGCCTCGCGGACTTCGCATTCGTGCTGGGCGAGGCTGACCTGAAGGCGGGGACGGTGGTGCTGTTGCGTACCGGAAACGGTCTGTTGCTGCGAGGGCGGCGTGGGGTACGTCATGGGTTCTCTCCATTTTGGTTGAATGCACCCCGATTCTGGTAAATCCTTGTTACCGGACGATGTCCAACGTGTTTCGTAAAGATGAATCCTGAATGCGGTTACCGTGCCTCCGGATGTTGAAAACGCGGAAACCCCAGGCACCCGGTAGCCGGATATTCTTGCCGGCGGCAGTCATTTTCTTCTGGCGGTTCATTGGCATTCTCATCTCCAGCCCTTATAATTCCCCGCTTTGCGTCCTCACCCTCTGTGCCATGCGCAGCAAACTCGTCGTCGGCAACTGGAAAATGCATGGCAGCCTGGCGGTCAATGCGGAGTTGTTGCAGGCCGTGCGCGATGGCGCTGGTGGGTTGCGGACGGAGGTGGTCGTGTGTGTGCCGTATCCTTATCTTGCTCAGGCCTGGACGTTGCTGGAAGGCGGCGCCGTGAGCTGGGGCGCGCAGGATGTATCCGAGCATGATCAGGGGGCATGGACCGGGGAAGTCAGCGGGGCGATGCTGGCCGAGTTTGGCTGCCGCTACGTCATCGTCGGCCATTCCGAGCGGCGGTCTTTTTTCGGCGATACCGATGGCGTCGTCGCCGCCAAGTTTCTCGCGGCGCGGCGTGCCGGCCTGATTCCCATTCTTTGCGTGGGCGAGACCCTGGCAGAGCGGGAAGCGGGCATGACAGGCGAGGTTGTCTCGCGGCAACTCGATGTCGTGGTTCAAGCCAGTGGTATCGAGGCATTCGCTGCGGCCGTCGTCGCTTACGAGCCGGTCTGGGCGATCGGCACCGGCCGCACGGCGACCCCGGATCAGGCGCAGGAAGTACATGCCCTGATTCGCGGACGATTGTGCGCCGAGAATGCCGTGATCGGCAACGGCCTGCGGGTTCTGTATGGCGGCAGTGTCAAGCCGGCGAATGCGGCAGAGATTTTTGCCCGGCCGGATATCGATGGCGGGCTGATTGGCGGGGCTTCGCTGGCGGCGGCGGATTTCCTCGCGATTTGCGCGGCGACCTGATTACTTTCTGGAGTGTTACATGAACTTATTGCATACCATCATTTTGACCATACACATCCTCGCTGGCCTGGGCATTATCGCGCTGGTCCTGCTCCAGCATGGCAAGGGCGCCGATATGGGGGCGGCCTTTGGCAGCGGGGCATCGGGCAGCCTTTTTGGCGCCACCGGGGCGGCTAATTTCATGTCGCGGGCGACTGGAGTGCTGGCGACCATTTTCTTTTGCACCAGCCTCGGCTTGGCTTACATCGCCAGCGAGCGGCCGAAAGCATCCGGTAGCGTCATGGATACCATGCCGGTGACGACCACTCCTGCGGCTCCGGCACAGATGCCGGCTGCAGCGGATTCAAAGGCGAAGGATATTCCAAAGTAAGGGATTTCCTGCCAGGGTTTTTTGTTGCAGTGCGTTAACCAGTCGATAGGTTACGGTATAATTTCGAGCGGTCGAATTGCTCCAATGCCGACGTGGTGAAATTGGTAGACACGCTATCTTGAGGGGGTAGTGGCGAAAGCTGTGCGAGTTCGAGTCTCGCCGTCGGCACCAGGTAAGGAAATGCGGGAAGTCGAAGCAGGGCGGGGTATGCGCGTCGTCCGTGGCGCGCTTTTTGTGCAGTGTTTTTTGTGGTGATCCGCTGATAACAAGTGAAACAATGAATCGCTGTCAATCCATTCATGCTCGATAATTATTTTCCGGTCTTCGTCTTTATTCTGGTTGGCCTCGCTTTCGGTTGCGTGCCGATCGCTCTTGGCTGGTTGATCGCTCCGAATCGCCCTGATGGCGAAAAATTGTCCGCCTTCGAGTGTGGCTTCGAGCCCTTCGAAGATTCGCGCATGAAATTCGATGTGCGCTATTACCTGATTGCCATCATTTTCATTCTGTTCGATCTTGAAATTGCCTTCCTCTTTCCCTGGGCGTCGATTTTCGGGGAGATTGTCAAGACCGACGCGGTGAAGCTGTTCGGTTTCGTCGAGATGTTCGTTTTCATCGGCATTCTGGTCATTGGCTATGTCTATGCGTGGGCCAAGGGCGCTCTGGACTGGGAATAAGAGACTCCACACATGAGCATTGAAGGCGTGCTACAGGAAGGCTTCGTCACCACCTCCCTGGATAAGTTGATCAACTGGACGCGTACCGGCTCGATGTGGCCGATGACATTCGGTCTGGCCTGCTGCGCGGTCGAGATGATTCATGCCGGTTGTTCGCGTTATGACCTCGATCGCTTCGGGGTGGTGTTTCGCGCCAGCCCGCGTCAGTCGGACGTGATGATCGTCGCCGGAACCCTGACCAACAAGATGGCCCCGGCCCTGCGCAAGGTCTATGACCAGATGACCGAGCCGCGCTGGGTGATTTCCATGGGCTCGTGCGCCAACGGGGGTGGCTACTACCATTATTCCTATTCGGTGGTGCGTGGCTGTGATCGCATCGTTCCGGTCGATGTCTATGTTCCCGGCTGCCCGCCGACAGCCGAGGCACTGCTATACGGCATCATCCAGCTGCAAAACAAGATCAAGCGCACCTACACCATTGCCCGTTGAATCGGGGGCAGAGCACGTCATGAATCAAAAACTGGAACGTTTGTGTCTTTTGCTCAAGGAAATCCTCGGCCGCGGCATTGTTGGCGAGCCGGTGGTTGCTTTTGCCGAAGTGACGATCGAGGTTGCGGCGAAGGATTATCTGGCCCTGATGGGCAAGCTACGCAACGAACCTGAATTGTCCTTCGAGCAATTGATCGATCTCAGCGGTATCGATTACTCCGAATTCAACGGCTACGCAGGAAAGCGCTTTGCGGTCGTGTCGCATCTGACATCGATCAGGCATAACTGGCGGTTGCGGGTAAAAGTGTTTGCGGATGACGACAGCTTTCCGATTGTCGCGTCGGTGACCGAGGTCTGGAATAGCGCCAACTGGTATGAGCGCGAGGCGTTCGACTTGTATGGGATTCATTTCGATGGGCATCCCGACTTGCGCCGCATCCTGACCGACTATGGATTCGTCGGCCACCCATTCCGCAAGGATTTCCCGGTTTTCGGCCATGTCGAAATGCGCTATGACCCGGAACAGAAACGGGTCATCTATCAGGCGGTGACGATCGAGCCACGGGAAGTGACGCCGCGTATCGTGCGTGAAGAGGACTATGGCCGTGGCTGAAATCAAGAACTACACCATCAACTTCGGCCCGCAACATCCGGCGGCACACGGTGTTCTGCGCCTGATTCTCGAGCTTGATGGCGAGGTCGTGGTGCGCGCCGATCCGCACATCGGCCTGTTGCATCGCGCGACGGAGAAGCTGGCGGAAACGCGCACCTGGATACAGTCGGTACCTTACATGGATCGACTCGATTATGTTTCGATGATGTGCAATGAGCATGCCTATTGCATGGCTATCGAGAAACTGCTCGGCCTGGAAGTCCCGCTGCGCGCCCAATACATCCGGGTGATGATGGACGAGGTGACGCGCATCCTCAATCATCTGCTGAATATTGGCACGCATGCCCTCGATATCGGCGCCATGACCATGGTGCTGTATACCTTCCGTGAGCGCGAAGACCTGATGGATGTGTATGAGGCGATCTCCGGGGCGCGGATGCACGCGGCCTACTATCGGCCTGGCGGGGTGTACCGCGATCTTCCGGATCGCATGCCGCAGTATGAGGTCAATCGCTTCAAGTCGGCGGAGGATGTCAGGGAACTCAACGCGGCACGTCAGGGCTCGCTGCTGGATTTTCTCGATGATTTCACCCGGCGCTTCCCCGTCTATCTGGATGAGTATGAAACGCTGCTGACCGACAACCGCATCTGGAAGCAGCGTACGGTCGGCGTCGGTGTCATTAGCCCCGAGCGAGCGCTGCAACTTGGCTGCACCGGGCCGATGCTGCGTGGCTCCGGCATCGAATGGGATTTGCGCAGAAAACAGCCCTATGAAGTCTATGACCGGATGAAGTTCGATATTCCGGTTGGCGTCAATGGCGACAGCTATGACCGCTATCTGGTGCGAATGGAAGAAATGCGGCAGTCGAATCACATCGTCCGCCAGTGCATCGAATGGTTGCGTGCCAATCCGGGGCCGGTGATTACGGATAATCACAAGGTGGCCCCGCCTGCCCGTGAAAGCATGAAGGCGAACATGGAAGAGCTGATCCATCACTTCAAGCTGTTTACCGAAGGCATGCATGTTCCCGCGGGCGAGGTGTATGCCGCCATTGAACATCCGAAAGGCGAGTTCGGCGTGTGGGCCGTTTCGGATGGCGCCAACAAACCCTACCGGCTGAAACTGCGTTCCCCCGGCTTCCCCCACCTGGCGGCCGTGAATGAGATGGCGACGGGACACATGATTGCCGATGTCACGGCCATCATCGGCACCATAGATCTGGTGCTTGGCGATACGGATCGATAGTGAACAAGATGAATCACGACATGACGAACTCATTGCTGAGTCCCGAGGCGCTGAAAAAAATCGATCGCGAAGTGGCGAAGTATCCTGCCGAACAGCGTCAATCCGCGGTAATGGCCGCGTTGGCGATTGCGCAGGACGAAAAGCACTGGTTGGCGCGCGAGACGATAGATTTCGTGGCCAAGTATCTTGGCATGCCGCCGATCGCCGCCTATGAAGTGGCGAGCTTCTACAACATGTACGACCTGGAGCCGGTCGGAAAGTACAAGTTGTCGGTGTGCACCAATCTGCCGTGTGCGCTGTCGGGTGGCATGCATGCCGCCGACTATCTGAAGCAGAAATTGGGGATCGGCTTCAATCAGACCACAGCGGATGGCCTATTCACCCTGAAGGAAGGCGAATGCATGGGCGCCTGTGGGGATGCGCCGGTGATGCTGGTCAATAACAAGCGCATGTGCAGTTTCATGTTGCCGGAAGAAATCGACAAACTACTGGCGGAGTGCAAGTGAGATGGCATTGATATCCGCAATCAATCCGCTGCTTTCAGCCGGCTGGACGAAAGGCGATGCCGGCTGGGGACTCAAGGAATACGAGGCTCGTGGCGGCTATGTCCAGCTCAGGCGCATCTTCGCTGAAAAGATGAGCCAGGATGATCTGATCGGTGAAGTCAAGAAATCCGTATTGCGCGGTCGCGGTGGCGCCGGTTTTCCGACAGGCCTCAAGTGGAGCTTCATGCCCCGTTCGTTTCCGGGCGAAAAATATGTCGTTTGCAATTCCGATGAAGGCGAGCCGGGTACCTTCAAGGACCGTGACCTGCTTCGTTACGATCCCCATGCCGTCATCGAGGGCATGATCATTGCCGGCTATGCGATGGGAGCCGCGCGGGGCTACAACTACATTCACGGTGAAATTTTCGATATTTACGAGCGCTTCGAGGAGGCCCTGGAAGAAGCTCGTGCAGCGGGTTATCTGGGGCAGCGGATCCTCGGTTCGGATTTCAGTTTCGAGCTTTTTGCCCACCATGGTTATGGCGCCTATATCTGTGGCGAGGAGACGGGGCTGCTTGAATCGATCGAGGGCAAAAAAGGACAGCCGCGCTTCAAGCCTCCATTCCCGGCGAGTTTCGGCCTTTACGGCAAGCCGACGACGATCAACAACACGGAAACCTTTGCCGCCATCCCCTTTATTTTGGGCATGGGCGGGGAGGCGTTTCTCGAACTGGGCAAGCCCAATAACGGGGGAACCAAGCTCTTTTCCGTTTCCGGGCATGTCAATCGTCCCGGTAACTATGAAATTCCCCTGGGAACACCGTTCACAAAGCTGCTGGAAATGGCGGGGGGCATGCGGGGTGGCCGCAAACTGAAGGCGGTGATTCCGGGCGGTTCGTCGGCACCGGTGATGCCGGCCGAAGTCATCATGGAATCCACCATGGACTACGATTCGATTGCCAAGGGTGGCTCGATGCTCGGTTCCGGCGCGGTGATCGTGATGGACGAAACGGTGTGCATGGTCAAGGCGCTCGAGCGCTTGTCCTATTTCTATTTCGAAGAATCCTGTGGTCAATGCACGCCGTGCCGCGAAGGTACCGGCTGGCTCTATCGCGTGGTGCATCGCATCGAGCATGGCCAGGGACGCGCCGAGGATCTTGATTTGCTGAATCGGGTGACGGACAACATCATGGGCCGCACCATTTGCGCGCTGGGCGATGCCGCATCGCTTCCGGTGCGCAGCTTCATCAAGCATTTCAGGAGTGAATTCGAATATCACATCGACCATGGCAAGTGCCTGGTCGATCCGGCTGTACAAGCCGCAGGCAGCGGATTCTTCCGCCCGGAGCGCGCGCAATGATTGAAATCGAAATCAATGGCAAGCCGTTGCAGGTCGAGGCGGGTGGCACGATCATGGACGCGGCCCACCAGGCGGGCGCGTACATCCCGCATTTCTGCTATCACAAAAAATTGTCCATCGCCGCCAACTGCCGGATGTGCCTGGTGCAGGTCGAGAAGGCGCCGAAACCCTTGCCGGCCTGCGCTACCCCGGTGAGCAATGGAATGAAGGTGTTTACCCATTCCGAATTGGCGCTTACGGCCCAAAAAGGGGTCATGGAGTTCCTCCTCATCAACCATCCGCTGGACTGTCCGATCTGCGATCAGGGGGGCGAGTGCCAGCTGCAGGATCTGGCGGTTGGCTATGGGGATTCCGCATCGCAGTACCAGGAAGAAAAACGTGTTGTTCCCAACAAAGACCTGGGGCCGCTGGTTTCGACCGACATGACCCGTTGCATCAATTGCACGCGCTGTATCCGCTTTACCCAGGAAGTCGCCGGCCTCATGGAACTGGGCCAGGCATTCCGCGGCGAGCATGCCGAGGTCATGGCCTTTGTCGGCGCCACGGTGGACTCCGAGCTGTCGGGCAATATCATCGATTTGTGCCCGGTGGGCGCCCTGACCTCGAAGCCCTTCCGTTTTTCGGTGCGCACCTGGGAGCTTTCACGACGCAAGTCGGTCAGCCCGCACGATGGGCTGGGCAGCAATCTGATCGTTCAGACGAAGAACGATCGCGTCATGCGCGTCTTGCCCCGTGAAAACGAGGCGATCAACGAATGCTGGCTTTCGGACAAGGATCGCTTTTCCTACGAGGCGTTGAATTCCGCAAATCGCCTGACGCGGCCGATGGTCAAGCAAGGCGGTGAGTGGCATGAAGTCGATTGGAACGTCGCCCTCGATTATGTTTCACATGCGTTGCGCGATCAGGTCAAGACGCACGGTGGCCAGGCGCTGGGTGGCCTGATCAGTCCGCATGCCACGCTCGAAGAAATGTATCTGGCGCAAAAACTGTTGCGCGGCCTGGGCTGTGAAAACATCGATGCCCGCCTGCGGCAAAGTGACTTCTCCGCGGATGCAAAACGCAAAGGCACGCCCTGGCTTGGCATGCGCATCGCCGAACTGGCGGAACTCGATCGTGTCCTCGTCGTCGGCTCGTTCCTGCGCAAGGAGCATCCGCTGCTTGCCCAGCGGCTGCGCCAGTCGGCCAAGCGTGGCGCCAGGATCAGTCTCATCCACAGTGCCGCCGATGATTCATTGATCAAGTTGAGTGCATCTGCTATCGCCGCTCCTTCGCAGTTGCCACTGCTTCTGGCGCAGGTGCTCAAGGCAGTCTGCGAACTGAAGGACGTCGCGGCTGATGCTGCACTGTCTGGTATTACCGTGGCTGCACAGGCGCAGCAGATTGCACAGGGTCTGGTTTCCGGCAACAAGGCGGGCGTCGTGCTGGGCAACTTTGCCCAGCAGCATCCACAGGCTGCCCAATTACACGCGCTGGGATGGCAATTGGCGAAGGTGCTGGGCGGCAAGCTTGGTGTTCTCGGCGAGGCGGCCAACAGCGTTGGCGCCCATGTGGCCAGGAGCGTGCCGGCCAACGCCGGCCTGAATGCCTCGGCGATGCTGCGCGACCCCCGTCGCGCATATCTGGTGCTCGGCGCCGAGCCCGAACTCGACTGCGCCGATGGCGCGCAGGCGCTGGCTGCCTTGCGGCAGGCGGCGAGCGTGATCGTGCTTGCCTCGTTCAAGTCGCAGGCGGCGCTGGATTATGCCGATGTTCTTTTGCCGATCGCGCCATTCAGCGAGACGTCAGGCACCTTCATCAACATGGAGGGGCGCGTGCAGGGCTTTTATGCAGCCGTAAAACCTCAGGGTGAAGCCAGGCCGGCATGGAAGGTATTGCGTGTACTCGGCAATCTGCTCGGGCTCGAGGGTTTCGATTACAACAGCAGCGAGGAAGTGCGAGCGGAAGCCTTGCGCGACCTTCTGCTCGTTGAGCAGGAGTTTGTTTCCGGGCTCGACAACGCGATCGAGGGTGTCCCGTTCGATCTGCCGCCAGCTGGCGGATCCGCAATCGAACGCGTGGCCGATGTGCCGATTTACCTCGCCGACTCACTGGTGAGGCATGCGCCGAGTTTGCAGGCGGCACGTGATTCGGCGGCGCCGACCCTGCGCATGAATGCCGGGATGCTGACGCGATTGAATCTCGTCGCCGGTGAGCTGGTAAAAGTCGGCGCTGATGAAGCAACTGCGCTACAAGGCGGTCGAGCAAGAAACGCTCTCCTCGCCGTAGCGAATGGCGATACGGCGAGAATTACGCTGCAGGCCGAACTCGATGCCACATTGCCCGATGGCGCGGCGCGTGTTTCGGCAGCCTGTCCGCAGACGGCGGCACTGGGGCCGTTGTTTACCCCGCTGACGGTGGAGAAGGCGTGATGGTTACGGTGATGACTTCCATGCAGCAAGTCTTCGGGTCGATGTTTCCCTTGGTGTGGGCCCTGCTGAAGATCGTGCTGATCATTGCGCCGCTGCTGCTTGCCGTCGCTTATCTGACTTTCTGGGAACGCAAGATCATCGGTTGGATGCAGGTGCGGATCGGCCCGAATCGTGTCGGTCCGTGGGGCTTGCTGCAACCGATCGCCGACGGCATGAAGCTGTTTTTCAAGGAAATCATTTTCCCGACGGTGGCGGACAAGAAGCTTTTCATCGTCGGCCCGGTGATGGCGATCGCTCCGGCACTGGCCTTGTGGGCCGTGATCCCGTTTGCCGATGGCTGGGTGCTGGCCGACATTGATGCTGGAGTTCTTTATCTGCTGGCGCTGAGCTCGGTTGGGGTCTATGGCATCATCATCGCCGGCTGGGCTTCGAATTCGAAATACGCATTCCTTGGCGCCATGCGTTCTTCGGCGCAGATGATTTCCTACGAGATTTCGATGGGCATGGCGCTGATCACCGTGCTGATGGTTTCCGGCAGCCTCAATCTGAGTGCAATCGTGCATGGCCAGGAGCGTGGGCTCTTCGCTTCGATGGGCGCGAATTTCCTTTCCTGGAACTGGTTGCCGTTGCTGCCGATGTTCGGGGTGTACCTGATCTCGGGCGTGGCCGAGCTCAACCGGGCTCCATTCGACGTGGTCGAGGGCGAGTCGGAAATCGTCGCCGGGCACATGGTCGAATATTCCGGCATGTCCTTCGCCATGTTCTTCCTTGCCGAATACGCCAACATGATTCTGGTTTCGGCCATGGTGTCGACCTTCTTCCTCGGCGGCTGGCTTTCGCCCGTCGGTTTCCTGCCGGATGGTTTTTTCTGGCTGGCGGTAAAAATCGCCGCCATACTTTTCTTCTTTCTCTGGATTCGCGCCACATTCCCCCGCTATCGTTATGACCAGATCATGCGTCTGGGCTGGAAGGTGTTCGTGCCATTGACACTGGTGTGGATTCTCGTGGTGGGCGTCTGGATGATGTCGCCATTGAATATCTGGAAATGAGGCCGAGGAGCTAGCCATGGGTGCCAAAGATTTCATCGGTAGTCTGTTCCTCAAGGAATTGTTCAAGGGCCTGGCGGTGACCGGACGGTACATGTTCGCGCGCAAGATTACCGTGCAGTTCCCGGAAGAAAAGACTCCGCAAGGCAATCGCTTCCGCGGCTTGCATGCGCTGCGCCGCTATCCCAATGGCGAAGAGCGTTGTATCGCCTGCAAGCTCTGCGAGGCGGTGTGCCCGGCATTGGCCATTACCATCGAATCCGCGCAGCGGGACGATGGAAGCCGGAGAACCACGCGCTACGACATCGATCTGACCAAGTGCATTTTCTGCGGTTTTTGCGAAGAGGCCTGCCCGGTCGATGCAATCGTGGAGACGCGAGTCTTCGAATATCACGGCGAGTCGCGAGGCGACCTGTACTACACCAAGCAGATGCTGCTGGCCAATGGCGACCGTTATGAAGCACAGATTGCCGCCGACCGCGAACAAGATGCCCGCTATCGCTGATCGTCATGGAATTTAAAAACTTTCTCTTTTATCTCTTTGCAGCGGTGACCGTTGTCGCCGCCTTGCGCGTCATCACTGCCCGTAATCCGGTGCATGCCGTCCTTTTCCTGGTGCTGGCGTTTTTCAACATGGCGGGCTTGTGGCTGCTGCTACAGGCAGAATTTCTCGCCATTGCACTGGTCATGGTGTACGTGGGCGCGGTGATGGTCCTCTTCCTCTTTGTCGTCATGATGCTGGACATCAGCATCGAGCGCATGCGCCGCGGCTTCTGGAACAACCTGCCACTGGGAGCGCTGGTCGGTTTGCTGCTGGTGGGCGAGATGGCTGTCGTTTTGACAGGAAAATATTTCAGCCTGGAAGCACTTCCCGCGCATGAAACACCGGCGGGTTATAGCAATACAAAGGAGCTGGCCCGGATCCTGTTTACCGATTACGCCTATCCGTTCGAGCTGGCTTCGATCATTCTTCTGGTGGCCATCATCGCCGCCGTCATGCTGACGCTCCGGCGGCGCAAGGGCACCAAGGGGTTGCCCGTTGCGCAACAACTCAACATCAAGCGCAGCGAGCGGGTGCGCATCGTGAATATGCCTTCCGTCAATCAATTCCCGGCAGGCAAGGAAGAGGGGGGAGACCAGGCATGATCCCGCTTTCCCACTACCTGATTCTGGCTGCGATCCTGTTTGCCATCAGTGTCGTCGGCATTTTTCTCAACCGGAAAAATCTTATCGTTCTGCTGATGGCGATCGAATTGATGCTGATGGCCGTCAATCTCAATTTCGTGGCCTTTTCACATTATCTCAATGATCTCTCGGGCCAGATTTTCGTCTTTTTCATTCTCGTCGTCGCCGCCGCCGAGTCGGCCATCGGTCTGGCGATTCTGGTGGTCATGTTCCGCAACCTGTCATCAATTCATGTCGATGATCTCGATAATCTGAAGGGCTGAGACATGGAGATGAAAAGCCTTTATCTGCTGGTACCCGTTGCGCCCCTGATCGGTGCGATTCTGGCCGGACTGTTCGGCAAAATGATCGGCCGTAGCGGAGCGCATTGGGTAACCACTCTGGGCGTTGCCGTCGCCTTCACTGCTTCGTTGATCATTTTTCAGGATGTGCAGGCAGGCCATCACTTCAATGGCACCGTCTATTCCTGGCTCGAATCCGGTGGCCTGAAAATGGAAGTCGGCTTCCTCATCGATCCGCTGACGGTGATGATGATGCTGGTGGTCACCTTCGTTTCGCTGATGGTGCATATCTACACCATCGGCTACATGGCCGAGGATCCCGGCTATCAGCGTTTCTTCAGTTACATCTCGCTATTCACCTTTTCGATGCTGATGCTGGTGATGAGTAACAATTTCGTCCAGCTCTTCTTCGGCTGGGAAGCCGTGGGCCTGGTCTCTTATCTGTTGATCGGTTTCTGGTACACCCGGCCGACGGCGATTTACGCGAATCTCAAGGCCTTCCTGGTCAATCGGGTCGGCGATTTCGGTTTTCTGCTGGGCATCGCGCTGATTGCCGCCTATGCGGGTAGCCTCGACTATGCGGTTGTCTTCGCCAAGCGCAACGAACTGGCGGCAATCACCGAAACCGTCACCGGCTGGCCGCTGATTACGGCCATCTGCATTTGCCTGTTCATTGGCGCCATGGGCAAGTCGGCGCAGGTGCCGCTGCATGTCTGGTTGCCGGATTCGATGGAAGGCCCGACGCCGATCTCGGCTCTCATCCACGCTGCCACCATGGTCACGGCCGGGATCTTCATGGTGACGCGGATGTCACCCCTGTTCGAACTATCGGATACGGCGCTGTCTTTCGTTATGGTCATTGGCGCCATCACGGCATTGTTCATGGGTTTCCTGGGCATCATCCAGAACGACATCAAGCGCGTCGTGGCCTATTCGACACTTTCGCAACTAGGCTACATGACGGTCGCCCTGGGCGCGTCGGCCTATTCCGTCGCCGTGTTCCATCTGATGACGCACGCCTTCTTCAAGGCGCTGCTGTTCCTCGGTGCGGGTTCGGTGATCATGGGTTGCCATCACAACCAGGACATTCGCTACATGGGGGGGCTCAGGAAGTACATGCCGATCACCTGGCTGACTTCACTGCTGGGTTCGCTGGCGCTGATCGGGTTTCCCTTTTTCTCCGGGTTCTATTCCAAGGACTCGATCATTGAAGCAGTTCATGCCTCCACGCTGTGGGGCTCCGGATTTGCCTATTTCTCGGTGGTGGCCGGGGTTTTCGTTACCGCCTTCTATTCGTTCAGGATGTATTTCCTGGTTTTCCATGGCAAGGAGCGTTTTGACCAGATGCCGCACGACGATCACCATGGCGGGCATGACGAGCATCATGGCGGGGCGCCCCACGAAAGTCCGTGGGTGGTCACGGTGCCGCTCGTTTTGCTGGCCATTCCGTCGGTGGTGATCGGTTTCATCACGATCCAGCCGATGTTGTTCGGTGACTGGTTTGCCGGCGCCATTCTCGTCGATGAGGCGAAACATCCGGCAATAGCCGTTCTGGCCGAGGAGTTTCACGGAGCGGCCGGCATGGCGCTGCATGGCTTGACCAGTCTGCCTTTCTTGCTGGCGATCGGCGGCATCGTGCTGTCCTGGTACTTCTACCTCCGGCGACCGGATATTCCCGAGACGATTCGAAAGGCCGTGAGACCACTCTACGCCCTGCTGGAAAACAAGTATTACTTCGACAAGTTCAACGAAGTCTTTTTCGCCGGTGGCGCCCGCCTGCTTGGACGGGGTCTCTGGAAAGGGGGAGACCAGTTTACCATCGACGGGTTGATGGTCAATGGATCTGCGCATGTCGTTGGCTGGTTTGCGCGTGCTGTGCGGCTGCTGCAGACCGGGCGCATCTATCAATACGCCTTCGGCATGATCTTTGGAATTTTTGCCCTGCTGACACTCTGGTTCAACCGGGTCTGATGGAATACGTATGAATTCGTCTCTTTTGAGTCTGGCAATCTGGGTTCCCATCGTCGGTGCACTACCGGTACTCGCTCTGGGCAGCGAGCGACGTAATCAGATGCGCTGGCTGGCCCTCGCCGTTGCCCTGGCGGGCTTTGCCGTAACGCTTCCCCTGTACCTGGGTTTTGACATCAGCCAGGCCGGGATGCAGTTCGTCGAGCAGGCGCCCTGGATCACCCGTTTCAACGTCCAGTATGCGCTGGGCGTCGATGGCATCTCGATGCCCTTCGTCATCCTGAACAGCTTCATCACGGTCATCGTGGTCATCGCCGGCTGGGAAGTGATCGAGGAGAAACAGGCCCAGTACATGGGAGCCTTCCTCATCATGTCGGGTCTGGTGAATGGCATTTTCAGCGCACTCGACGGAATCTTGTTCTATGTCTTTTTCGAGGCCTCGCTGATCCCGATGTACCTCATTATCGGGATCTGGGGCGGGCCGAACCGGGTCTACGCGGCGATCAAGTTTTTCCTGTACACCCTGCTCGGTTCGCTGCTGATGCTGATCGCCATGATCTGGCTGTTCCTCGAGGCGGGTGGCAGTGCCGATATCTTCGACTGGTACCGCCTGCCTATCGGCATGACGGCGCAGATTCTGCTTTTCATTGCCTTCATGCTCTCTTTTGCCGTCAAGATTCCGATGTGGCCGGTGCATACCTGGTTGCCGGATGCGCACGTCGAGGCGCCGACCGGCGGCTCGGTCGTTCTTGCCGCCATTGCGCTGAAGCAGGGGGCCTACGGATTTTTGCGGTTTTCCCTGCCGATCCTGCCCGATGCCAGCCATTACCTGGCGCCAATGGTGATCACGCTGTCCCTGATTGCGGTCATCTATATTGGCTTCGTCGCCCTGGTCCAGTCCGACATGAAGAAACTGGTGGCCTATTCCTCGATCTCGCACATGGGTTTCGTGACCCTGGGTTTCTTCATCTTCAATCCAATTGGCATGGAAGGCGCCCTGGTGCAGATGATTTCCCATGGCTTCGTCGCCGGTGCCATGTTTCTTTGCATCGGTATCATGTATGACCGGATGCATTCGCGCCAGATCGCCGATTATGGTGGCGTGATCAATTCGATGCCGAAATTTGCCGCCTTCTTCCTGCTGTTTGCGATGGCCAATGCGGGCTTGCCGGCCACCTCGGGTTTCGTCGGCGAGTTCATGGTGATCCTCGGTGCCGTCAAGTTCAATTTCTGGATCGGGTTCGCTGCCGCGATTACGCTGATTCTGGGTGCCGCCTACACGCTGTGGATGTACAAGCGCGTCGTATTCGGCGCCGTCGCCAATGAGCACGTGGCAAAACTGACCGATATCGGCGCGCGTGAGTTTCTTTTCCTTGCCGTGCTGGCCGCCTGCGTGCTGGCCATGGGCCTGTACCCATTGCCCTTCACCGAGGTGATGCATGCTTCGGTGGAAAATCTGCTCAAGCACGTTGCTGTCAGCAAGCTGCCATGAATCGACGAATTCTCTCTATGAAGACGAAGCGAAAGTCCGAGACAACTGATGCTGAATAATTTTGTCATGCCCGACCTCTACCCGGCGGCGCCGGAGATTTTTCTCCTGCTCATGTCGTTCGTGGTGTTGTTTGCCGATCTGTTTCTGGGAGCCACCCAGCGCCGGCTGGCGGGACGCCTGACGTTGCTGACCCTGATCGGCTGTGCATTCATCACCGTCTATACCGATGATGGACAGTCAACCCTGACTTTCAGCAACATGTTCATCGATGACCTGCTGGCCGATTTTCTCAAGCTGACGACCTATGTTGCCGTGGCGACGATGCTGGTCTACGGGCGGCAATACCTTGCCGACCGGCAACTGGACAAGGGCGAGTTTTACCTGCTGGTGCTCTACGCCACGCTGGGCATGATGGTGATGATTTCGGCGGCCAGTCTGCTGACGCTATACCTCGGCCTGGAACTGATGTCGCTTTCGCTGTACGCCTTGGTCGCAATCGATCGTGATTCGTCTCGGGCAACCGAGGCGGCAATGAAATACTTCGTGCTTGGCGCGCTGGCCTCCGGCCTGTTGCTCTACGGCATGTCGATGATTTACGGTGCCACCGGCAACCTCGAAATCGGCAGTATTGCCCAGGCGTTGCTGCAGGACAAGGCCGACAAGACCGTGCTGGTATTCGGTCTGGTGTTCATCGTTGCCGGGATCGCCTTCAAGCTGGGTGCGGTGCCCTTCCACATGTGGATTCCCGATGTTTATCATGGGGCGCCCACCGTGGTGACCCTGTTCATCGGCTCGGCGCCGAAGCTGGCAGCGTATGCGATGGCTTTGCGCCTGCTGGTTTATGGTCTGTTCAGCCTGGCCAAGGAGTGGCAGACCATGCTGCTGATCATGGCCGTGCTTTCGATCGGTCTGGGCAATCTTGCCGCCATCGCCCAGTCCAACCTCAAGCGGATGCTGGCTTATTCGGCCATTTCCCACATGGGCTACATGCTGCTCGGTCTGACGGCAGGAGTGGCCGGCGCCGAGGTCGACCCATTCACCGTGGTCAACGCCTACGGCTCGGCACTGTATTACACCGTCGCCTATGTGCTGATGTCGCTCGGTTCGTTCGGCATGATCCTGCTGCTTTCCCGCGCCGGTTACGAGGCCGAGCATCTCGACGACTTCAAGGGGCTGAATCAGCGCAGTCCATGGTTTGCCGCGATCATGCTGGTGTTCATGCTCTCGATGGCCGGGATTCCGTTCTTCATCGGTTTCTTCGCCAAGTTCGCCGTGCTGCTGGCCGCCGTGAAAGCCGGGCACACCGTGGTTGCCGTGGTCGCCGTGCTGTTTTCCCTGATCGGCGCGTTCTACTACCTGCGCGTGGTGAAGCTGATGTACTTCGACGATCCGGTCGATGCCAGCCCGATCTGCGCACCGGTCAACATGACTTTTCTGCTCTCGCTCAACGGTGTCGCCGTGGCGGCATTCGGTCTGTTCCCGGATGCGATCATGACCATGTGCACTGCCGTTCTGTTGCGTTCGCTGTAAGCCAGGGACCCCGGTTGCCGCGGGTCATGCAAGCGGGCAAAAGTCCCCGGTCAGCTTCTGGAGGGCACATGGATGATGCGGAACTGATCGAGCAGGAACTTTCCAGTCAAACGGTATACGCCGGGAAGCTCTTGCAGGTGCACCGTGACGGTGTCAGGCTTCCCGATGGCAGTCAGGGCGTGCGCGAATGGATCGACCATCCGGGCGCCGTTGTCGTGCTCGGCCGGCTCGACAACGGGCATTTACTGTTCGAGCGGCAATTCCGCTATCCGTTACGCCGCATCTTTCTTGAACTTCCGGCCGGCAAGATCGATGCCGGCGAACATCCGCTCGATACCGCCAAGCGCGAACTGCGCGAAGAAACCGGCTACAAGGCCAGGGTGTGGCGCCACCTGGGGGTGATGCATCCCTGCATCGGCTATTCCAACGAGCGGATTGAACTATTCTGGGCGCATGGACTCAGCTATGTCGGGCATGAACGCGATCATGGCGAGTTCCTCGATGTCGTCGAAATGGGTGTCGGCGATGCCCTGCTGGCCGTGCGCGACGGCGAAATCACCGATGCCAAGACCATCTCCGCCTTGCTCTGGGCGGAAAAAATCCTTGCCGGTGACTGGCCGGTGCCGGAATAGGCGACTCATCGTGCGGTGAGTGGTGTCGCTCCGCCGTCTCGCCAGCGCCGACTTTTCACCATGCATCTCAGGGGGCGACGTCAAGCACGATCTTGCCGATGTGCTGACCGCTTTCCATCAGTCGATGCGCTGCATCGGCTTCGGCCAGGGGAAAGCGGGCGCAGACATGCGGTAGCAAGGCGCCCGCCGCGAGGCGCGGCCAGATGCTGGCGAGCAGCGCATCACGAATGGATTTTTTTTCTTCCACGCTCCGTGAGCGCATGGTCGACCCGGTGCAGGTCAGCCGTTTGAGCATGATCGGCAGCAGGTCGAACTCACCGCGGCTGCCTTCCAGAAAGGCGATCGAGACGAGGCGGCCATCCTTGCGCAAGAGCCGGAGATTCCGCTGGAAATAAGGTGCGCCGACCATGTCCAGGATGACATCGACGCCGGCTCCGGCGGTGAACGTTTTGACCATCTCGGCAAAGTCCTCGCGATGATAGTTGATGGCGTGGTCGGCGCCGAATTTGCGGCAGAATCCGGCCTTGGGATCATTGCCGACGGTGACGACCACTTCGGCGCCGACGTGTTTGGCAAGATGGATGGCGGTCAGTCCGATGCCGCTTGATCCACCATGAACCAGCAGGCGTTCGCCCCTGGCGAGCCGGCCGAGATCGACCAGATTGGCCCAGACGGTGAACCAGTTCTCGGGTAGCGCGGCGGCCTGCGCAAAATCCAGCCCCTGCGGAATCGGCAGGGCATGGCAGGCTGGGGTTACACAGTATTCCGCGTAGCCGCCACCCGGTACCAGCGCCGTCACGCCAGCGCCGACTTTCCATTCATCGACGCCGGCACCCACCGCCGCAACCCGTCCGGAGACCTCCAGCCCGAGGATGGGTGAAGCATCGACCGGCGGAGGATAACTTCCGGCACGTTGCAGGATGTCGGGACGATTGACCCCGGCACAGGCCACCTGAATCAGGACTTCCCCCGGTCCGGGAACCGGGATCGCAGCTTGCGCGAGATGCATGCATTCCGCCGCCCCCCCGCTACCGTGTTCGATAAGATGCATGCTTTCCGATGGTATCACGGCAGAGTTCATGCGAGATCGTTCCTTTCATGGCTAACCCGTCGATTTGACAGCCCCATCTTGCCGTGGGTAGACTGGTTCTAATTAGAACTATCTCTATCGTCCGGAATCATATGACGCAAGCTCCCTTTCGTCCAATGTTGCGCGAATTGGCCCGCTGCTACCAGGCGTTCGAATGCTATGCGACGGCGCACATCCGTCGGCTGGGCCTGACCCTGCCCCAGTTTGATATCCTCGTCACGCTCGGTAATGCCGGGGGCTTGACACCTAAGGTTTTGGGCGAGCGCACACTGATTACCAAGGGGACGCTGACCGGAATCATCGACCGTCTCGAGGAAAAGAAGCTGATCAAGCGCAGCCCGAGCGCCGCGGATCGCCGCAGCCAGGTCGTCATGCTGACCAAGCAGGGAGAAAACGTGTTCCAGAAAGTCTTTCCCGAACATCTGCGCTATATCCAGCGGGCTTTTACAAGATTCGAGGCGGTGGATTACCAGCGCATCGAGACGGCGCTCCGCGATCTGCGCTGTGCCCTGACCAGCGAATGCGACGGGAGCAAGGCGTGAGTGCGGCCGAGGCTGGCTATACCCGAACCGCGATCGTCCTGCACTGGCTGGTGGCCCTGTTGATTATCGCCACCTTTCCACTCGGGCTTTACATGAGTGATCTGCCTCTGTCGCCCACCCGGCTGAAGCTATACAGCTACCACAAGTGGATTGGCATCACGGTGCTGATGCTGGTGGTTCTGCGCCTTGGCTGGCGCCTTTATCATCGTCCGCCCCCCTTGCCGGTGACCATGCCGCGCTGGCAGCGGGTCGCCACGCATGGCATGCATCATCTGCTCTACCTGCTGATGCTGACGGTTCCGGTTTCAGGCTGGCTGATGAGTTCGGCCAAGGGGTTCCAGACAGTCTGGCTCGGTATCCTGCCCTTGCCGGACCTGGTTGCCAAAGACAAGGCGCTCGGCGAGTTGCTGACCGAGGTGCATGAGAGTCTGAACTGGATTTTGCTGGCCGTTGTCGGTCTGCATGTCGTCGCGGCGCTGAAGCATCATTTCATCGATCGCGATGGTTTGTTGCGGCGCATGTCATTGCGCCGGAAGCCTTTCTGAACCTTACTTGATCAAGGAGATTCGCCATGAAAAGAAATTCCCTGTGTGCGCTTGCCGCGTTTTCCATTTCATCATGTGTACTCGCTGCCCCGCAGACCTACATCATCGACGGCACGCACACTTATCCGATGTTTGAATACAACCATCTCGGCTTTTCGATGCAGACGCACCGGTTTACCAAAACCAGCGGTACCATTACTCTGGATCGGATTGCAAGAGCGGGTTCGGTACAGGTGGCGATCGATGCCCGCTCCGTCGATACCGGCTCCAAACTTTTCGACAAGCATATTCAAGGCGAGGATTTCTTCGATACGGCGCGCTTCCCGTCGATTACCTTCAACTCCAGCCGCATGCAATTCGCAGGTGACCGCTTGGTGGCCGTCGAAGGCGAGCTGACGATCAAAGGGGTGACCCGGCCCGTGGTGCTCGAGGTGAAATCGATGCAATGCAAGCCGCATCCCCTGCGGCAGAAGGATGCCTGCGGCGCCAACGCCATTGCCCACGTCAAGCGTTCCGAATTCAACATGAGCAAGCACGTCCCGCATGTCAGCGACGAGGTGACGTTGAGCATTCCGGTGGAAGCCATCAACGAATGAGCGGCAGGAGCATCAGCGAAAGGATTGCAGTGATGAAATTGTCTCGTGCATGGACCGTGGCTGCCGCCTCGGTCGCCATCCTCCTGCTTGTAGGTTGCGGTGCCGGCAATGACCAACCGGCCGCAGGGGCACCGGCGGCGGGCGCGCCGCCACCGATGGAAGTCGAGGTGATCACGGCTCAAGCGGGAGCATTGACGCTGACCCAGGATCTGCCGGGAAGGCTTGAGGCCTGGCGCACGGCCGAGGTGCGGGCGCGGGTGGAGGGCATCGTCGAAAAACGGCTGTTCACCGAAGGTTCGGATGTCAAGGCAGGGGCTACCCTGTTTCAGATCGATCCGCGGACGTATGCCGCCACGCGCGATGCGGCACGGGCCGATGCCGATGCGGCGCGGTTGGTGGTCGAACGGTATCGGCCATTGCTCGAGATCAAGGCCGTCAGTCAGCAGGAATTCGATACCGCGCTGGCCCATCACAAACAAACCCAGGCAGCCCTGGCGCGGGCCGAACTCGACCTGGAAAACACCCGGGTGCCGGCGGCGATTTCCGGCCGCATCGGACGCGCGCTGGTGACCGAAGGCGCGCTGGTCGGCCGTGGCGAAGCGACCCATCTGGCAACCATCGAACAGATCGATCCGGTCTATGTCAACTTCGCCCAGCCGGGAAGCGAGGCTCTGCGCCTGCAGGCGGCAGTCAAAGCCGGCACGCTCAAGCGTGCCGCGTCCGCCCGGGTCGAGCTGTTGCTGGAAGATGGCAGTATCTATCCCTTGTCCGGGAAAATCCTGTTTTCCGACCTGGCCGTGGATCCAGGGACCGGTGCCATTTCGCTACGCGCCCGGTTCCCCAATCCGGAACGCCTGTTGCTGCCAGGCATGTTCGTGCGTGTGCGTTTCCCTGCGGCATCCACCGACCAGGCAATCCACGTCCCGCAGCGCGCCGTGCAGAGCGGGCCGCAAGGCCAGTCCGTCATGCTGGTATCGAGCGAGGGCAAGGTCGTTTCCCAGCCGGTGAAGACCGGAGCCATGGCGGGCAGTGATTTCGTCATCGCCGAAGGGCTGAGGGGCGGCGAGCAGGTCGTCGTCGATGGCCTGCAGAAAATCCGTCCAGGGATGCCGGTCAAGGCGGTTCCCTGGCGAGTGCGGAGTACTTCCCCGGAATCTCCTGCTGCTTCGCCTGTATCGCAAACCACCGGCAGCAAGGGCTGATCCATGCTGGCCCGGTTTTTCATCGACCGCCCGGTTTTTGCCTGGGTCATCGCCATCATCATCGTGCTTGGCGGCTTGCTGGCCCTGCGTTCGCTTCCGGTAGCCCAGTATCCGGCGGTAGCGCCGCCGGCGCTGGGCATAACCGTCAATTATCCCGGCGCTTCGGCCCAAGTCGTCGAGGAAACGACGGTGGCCCTGATCGAGCAGGAGATGAACGGGATCGAGAATCTGCTGTACATGGATTCGTCTTCCGAAGTCGGGGTGGGCACGCTAACCCTGACCTTCAAGCCAGGCACCAATCTCGATTTTTCCTCGGTCGAGGCGCAAAACCGGATCAAGCGGGTCGAGGCACGGTTACCTGAAGATGTGCGCCGGCTCGGCGTGACGGTGAACAAGGCAGCGCGCAATTATGTCATGTTCATTGCATTGTTTTCGCCCAACAGAACATTGCGTGATCTCGATCTCGGCAGTTATGCGGCAGCCAATCTGCTCGAGCCTCTGCGGCGGGTACCCGGTGTCGGCGAGGCCTTGCTGTTCGGCACCGAATATTCGATGCGCATCTGGCTGCGGATGGACAAGCTGCAGGGTTATCACCTGTCGCCCGCCGATGTTTCGCGCGCGGTGCGAGCGCAGAACGTGCAGTTGTCCACCGGAGAACTGGGCCAACTGCCGGTGCCTGCCGGGCAGGAACTGAATGCGGTGATCGTGACCCGCAGCCGCCTGTCGAGCCCGGAGGAGTTTGGCGACATCATCGTGCGCACCAACTCCGATGGGTCGACCCTGCGTCTCAAGGATGTGGCGCGGGTCGAACTGGGTGCGCAGGATTACGTGCGTTCGGGGCGACTCGATGGACAGCCGGTGGCCTTCGTCGCGATTCGCCTGACGCCCGAGGCCAATGCCCTGGATACGGTGAGGGCGGTTCGCCAGAGGATGGGCGAACTCTCTCGTTTCTTCCCCAAGGATATTTCCTGGGTGGTGCCTTACGACACCTCGACCTTCGTCGATATCTCAATCAAGGAAGTGATCAAGACGCTGGTCGAGGCCGTGTTCCTGGTCTTCCTGGTGATGTACCTGTTCATGGGCAATCTGCGCGCCACGCTGATTCCGACCATCGTGGTGCCCGTGGCATTGATCGGTGGAGTGCTGGGGCTGTATGTCTTCGGGTATTCGATCAATGTGCTGACCCTGTTCGCGATGGTGCTGGCGATCGGCATCGTCGTCGATGACGCGATCGTCGTCGTCGAAAATGTCGAACGCATCATGACCACGGAAGGACTGGCGCCGCGCGAGGCTACCCGCAAGGCGATGGAGCAGATCGTCGGCGCCATCATCGCCATTACCCTGGTGCTCTCGGCGGTGTTCGTGCCGATGGCCTTTTTCGGCGGCTCGACCGGGGCGATCTATCGCCAGTTTGCCGTGACCCTGGTGCTGACCATCCTGTTTTCCGCGTTGATGGCGTTGACGCTGACGCCTGCATTGTGCGCGACCCTGCTCAGGCATGAGCCAGGCAAGGACGACGTGCTGCCGGCAACCGGCTTGCTGGGCCGCTTCAACCGCTTCTTTGCGCGTACGACCACGTCCTACACTTCGCGGGTCGGCCGCATCATCGGGCGCACGCGCCGCTATCTCCTGCTGTATCTGGTGTTGATCCTTGCCACCGGCTGGTCGCTCTGGCGGCTGCCCGGCAGTTTCCTGCCGGAAGAGGATCAGGGTTATTTCTTCAGCATGATCCAGCTGCCGCCCGGCGCCACCCAGGAACGTACGCTCGGCGTGCTGGCCGAGGTCGAGCGGTATTACCTGAAGCTGCCTGAAGTCGAGCATGTGGTCGGCATCGCCGGGTTTTCGTTTTTCGGACGCGGGCAAAATGCGGCGCTGGTTTTCGTTCGCCTGAAGGACTGGGATCAGCGCCAGGCGACCGGGAGTTCGGCGCAGACCCTGGTGCGCCAGGCCAATCAGGCGCTGTTCGGCATCAAGCAGGCGATGATCTTCGCCATCAATCCGCCGCCGATTCCCGAGCTTGCCGCCGTCGGCGGCTTCGACCTGCGCCTGCAGGATCGCGCCGGGGTGGGGCGCGAAGCCTTGGTCGAGGCCCGCAACATGGCGTTGGGGCTGGCTGGCCAGGACAAGCGTCTTGCCGGCGTACGACCGGAAGGCCAGGAGCCGGCCCCACAACTCTTCCTCGACATCGATCGGGCCAAGACCGAGACGCTCGGGGTCAGCATGACTGACTTGAACGATACCTTGCAGTCTTCGCTGGGGGTTGCCTACATCAACGACTTCGTGCGCAAGGGACGGGTGCTCCGCGTGCAGATGCAGGCGGAAACCGTAACCCGGCAAAGCGTCGATGACATCCTTCGCCTGCCGGTGAGAAACGGCAAGGGCGGCATGGTGACGCTGGGTGAACTCGCGGTGCCGAGCTGGGTGGTGGGTGCGCCGAAACGGGATCGTTTCAATGGGCTGCCATCGATGAAGCTGGCCGGAGGACCGGCGCCTGGACACAGCACCGGCGAAGCGATGCAGGCGATGGAGGAGGTTGCTGCCAAGCTGCCGCCAGGGATCGGTTTCGAATGGGCGGGAACGTCCTACGAAGAACGTCTTTCGGGTTCGCAGGCACCGCTCCTGTTCGGCGTTTCGCTGCTCGTTGTGTTTCTCTGTCTGGCCGCGTTGTTCGAGAGTTGGTCGGTACCCCTGGCGGTGATCCTGGTGGTGCCGCTGGGTGTCTTCGGCGCCGCTGTGGCGGTGGGGCTGCGCGGCCTGCCGAACGATGTCTATTTCAAGGTCGGGCTGATCGCCATCATCGGCCTCTCCTCGAAAAATGCCATCCTCATTATCGAATTCGCCCGCAAGCTGCAAGATGACGGCATGGGCCTGCTCGAGGCGACGCTGGAAGCGTGCCGCCTGCGCTTCCGGCCGATCCTGATGACTTCCATCGCCTTCATCGCCGGCGTGTTCCCGCTGGCCGTCTCGACCGGCGCCGGAGCCGAAAGCCGTCATGCGATCGGCACCGGCGTCATCGGCGGCATGCTGACAGCCACCGTGCTGGCGGTGTTTCTGGTCCCCGTATTTTTTGTCGTGGTGCGCCACTTCTTCCCTGGGCAGCCGCGCCGTCATGAGGAGTCGCACGATGCGTGACATTTCATCACTGCTGGCTGCGCTCTGCCTTGCCGGCTGTTCGCTTGCGCCACCGTATCAGCGGCCGGAGTTGCCGGTGGCGAAAACCTGGCCGTCGGGGTCTGCCGCAGAAGCTGCTCAAAAAGTCGGCGCTGGTGATACGGCGACGATGGATGATTTTGGTGATTGGCGGAACGTTCTGCCCGACCCGCGGCTGCAGGCCCTGGTCGCCACCGCGCTGGAATACAACCGTGATCTGCGCATCAGCGTAGCGCGCGTGGCCGAGGCACGGGCGCAGTTCGGCATCGTTCATGCCGATCGCCTGCCGAATGTGGCACTCTCCGGCGGACAGTCCGCAGCGCGCACACCGGGTCGTCTGACGGCAAGCGGGCAGCCGCTGACCAGTCGCCGTTACGATGTGGCCCTTGGAGTAACGGCCTTCGAACTCGATTTCTGGGGGCGTGTGAAAAACCTCGATGCGGCGGCCCGAGCCAGCTATCTGGCGAGCGAAGAGGCCGGCGAGGCCTTCCGCCTGTCGTTGATTGCCGATGTTGCCAATGCCTATTTCAGCAGGCTCGAACTCGATGAACGTCTCGCCATCGCGCGGGCGACGCTCGAAACGCGCGGCGAGAGCCGCCGTCTGATCGACAAACGGCGCGAGGTCGGCCTGGCCGGCGATCTCGACTACCTGGCAGCCGACGGGGCTTATGCCTCGGCCCGTGCCGAAGTGGCGAACCTGGAGCGCAGCCGAGCCGCGGCGGCCAATGCGCTGACGCTGCTGGTCGGAACGCAAGTCGCGGACTTGCCTCCCGGCCGTCGTTTGCGCGAACAGCTTGTGCTATCGCACCTGCCGCTGGCTTTGCCCTCGGAAGTCCTGTTGCGCCGCCCCGATGTGCGTGCCGCCGAGCAACGGCTGATCGCCGCCAACGCCAATATCGGCGCTGCGCGCGCGGCGTTCCTGCCGCGCGTCGTGTTGAGTCTGGCGCTAGGCACGGCCAGTCCGACGCTGGCCGGTTTGTTCGATGCCGGGCGCAGCGGCGCCGGCGTCGACCTGGCCGAAGCGCGCAAGGTGATTGCCGTGGCCGAGTACGAGAAAACGTTGCAACAGGCCTTTCGCGAAATCGCCGACCTGCTGGCGGCGCGCGACTGGCTGGCCGAACAACAGGCCGCCGTCGAAGCGACCGAACGGACACAAAGCGAGCGCCTGCGCCTGGTCGATGCGCGCTACAAGGCGGGCGTGTCGAGCTATCTGGAACTGCTCGATGCGCAACGGGAGGCCTTTGTTGCCCAGCAGACGACGCTTCAGGTACAGCGTGCGTTGTCCGCTTCGGCCATACAACTTTACGTGGCGCTGGGTGGGGACAGCAAGCCATTCGATGCGGCGGGTGGCAGCGAATGAATGGGCTGCCTGAACAGCAGGGCAGCAGGGTCGAATTTAATCGTTGTCGGCTGGGCGGGTTTGTCGGATAATGCGCGCCTCGCGCCCAGCATGGCGCGTAGAGCCGGGATGGCGGAATCGGTAGACGCAGCGGACTCAAAATCCGCCGCCAGTGATGGTGTGGGGGTTCGACTCCCCCTCCCGGCACCACGGAGGACGGCTTCGAAGATGACTTTGGGCCGGAGCGAAGCCTCTTTATGTATCTGCCGGATCGGCAGCCTTTTCCGGAACCCGATGCGTCAACAAAACGAAAAAGCCGCCAACTCATGAATTCCGGATGGAATATTCACTCGTTCTAGCGGCTTGCGGAGAGGCTTGATTGCGCTGCGGCATGAAACGATCGGGCGCTGCAACGTCGTTATCGCGTACCATTGAACCATCGCGTAGCGTATTGCCTGCCGTGCGTGGTGCCCAGGAGAGGACTCGAACCTCCACAGTGTTGCCACCGCTAGGACCTGAACCTAGTGCGTCTACCAATTCCGCCACCTGGGCGGTACCCGAAACGAGGCGCGAATTCTAATGGAAAACCCCAAATTGTCAAACAACGTCATGTCAAAACTTTCAAGAATCCGTCGTGCCGACCCCGAGTTGGCCCGCGAACAGGCCAAGTATCCCCACCCCTTGCCGAGCCGCGAATACATTCTGCAGATCCTTGCGGCACAAGGGGCTCCGACGAGTTCCGAGCGGCTGGCCGAGTTGCTCGACATCCAGCCCGATGAACTGGAGCCGTTCCGGCGGCGTCTCGGTGCGATGGCCCGGGATGCGCAACTGCTGCAGAACCGTCGCGACGACTGGCTGATTCCGGACAAGGCGGATCTGGTTCGTGGCCGCATCATCGGCCATCCCGATGGTTTCGGCTTCTTGAAGCCGGAGGAGGGCGAGGGCGATATCTTTCTCGCCGCCAAGGAGATGGACAAGGTGCTGCATGGCGATCGGGCCATCGTGCGCGTCATCGGCGTCGATCGCAAGGGGCGCCCCGAGGGAAAAATCGTCGAGGTCACCGAGCGGGCAAACAAGACCCTGGTCGGGCGCGTTATCGAAGAGCATGGAGTGACTATCGTCGTTCCGGAAAATCATCGCATCAGCCAGGACATCCTGATCGCTCCCGCCGAAAAGGGAACGAAAAAGCTGGCCAGACCGCGGGCCGGACAGGTAGTCGTGGTGGAACTCATCGAGCAGCCCAGCCGACATTCGCAGCCGATTGGCCGGGTGATCGAAGTGCTGGGCAATTATGCCGATCCGGGGATGGAAATCGAGATCGCTTTACGCAAGCACGAACTGCCTTTCGAGTTCTCGAAAGAGGTGTTGGCGGAGACAAAAAAGCTGCCGGATGCCGTGCGCAAGTCCGACTGGAAAGGCCGCGAGGATGTGACGGCACTGCCACTGGTGACGATCGATAGCGAGACGGCCAGGGATTTCGACGACGCCGTGTACTGCGAACGGCAGGGGAAAGGTTACCGGCTGGTGGTCGCCATTGCGGATGTTTCGCATTATGTGGCGGCAGGCAATGCGTTGGATCAGGATGCCTACGAACGCGGCAACTCGGTATATTTCCCGCGCCGGGTGATTCCGATGCTGCCGGAGAAATTGTCGAATGGTTTGTGTTCGCTCAATCCGCAGGTCGAGCGGTTATGCATGGTCTGCGATATGGCGATCGGTGCCAGCGGGGCGATCAAGCAGTTCCGCTTTTATCCGGCAGTGATGTTTTCGCATGCGCGGCTGACCTATACCGAAGTGGCGGCGGCGCTTTATGACAAACAGCCGGCTGCGCGAGAGAAGCTGGCTTCGGTTTTGCCCCACCTGGAAACCCTCGATGCGCTGTACCGGCAACTGGCCAAGGCGCGGGAGAAGCGGGGTGCGATCGATTTCGAAACCGTCGAGACGCGGATGGTTTTCGATGACCATGGCAAGATCGAACGGATCGAGCCGTACGAGCGGAACGATGCGCATCGCCTGATCGAGGAATGCATGCTGGCCGCCAACGTATGTGCTTCCGAATTTCTGCGCGAGCGCGAACATCCCGTGCTCTATCGTATCCATGAAGGGCCGACCGAGGAGCGATTGCAGAAACTGCGTGATTTCCTCGGCACCTTTGGCTTGCAACTGGGCGGGGGGGATGCGCCTGGTGCCATGGAGTATGCCCGGCTGCTCGATCAAATCGGCCAGCGCCCCGATCGCCAGTTATTGCAGACGGTGATGTTGCGCTCGTTGCGACAGGCGGTGTATAGCCCGGACAATGTCGGCCATTTTGGCCTGGCCTATGAAAGCTACACGCATTTCACTTCGCCGATCCGCCGTTATCCCGACCTGCTGGTTCATCGGGCGATAAAGTCGGCGCTGGCGGGACGGCGATATGAACCCGGAAGCTGGGAAGAGATCGGCGCGCACTGCTCGCAGACCGAGCGGCGTGCCGATGAGGCGACGCGCGACGTGGAGTCCTGGCTGAAGTGTTACTACATGCAGGACCGCATCGGCGAGACATTTACCGGCAGCATTTCCTCGGTGGTCCCATTCGGTATTTTCGTCGCCCTCGATGGCGTATTCGTCGAGGGCCTGGTGCACGTTTCCGAACTTGGCCAGGATTACTTCCATTTCGACGAAAAGACCCACGCCATGGTGGGGGAACGCAGCGGACGGCGCTTCCGGCTGTCCGATCGGGTGCAGGTGCAACTGGTACGTGTCGATATGGAGGCCAACAAGATCGATTTTCGTCTGGCCGAATCGCCGACGGCACGCAGGTGATTCCTGCTCTTCGGGAGGGTATTCGGGTGAGGTTAGCGTGCAACTCGCTCCTTTGGCATCCTGCATCCTGTCGAGGTTCGAGCGGCCTTGCACTTCCTTCGGTCGAAGCGAGCCAACCAGGAACCCCCCGTGAGGGGGGGCGAAGGGGGGGGCGGGAGCAAGAATGGGCTGACTTTCCTGATGCGGGGTGATGTTTTCCGCATCATGAAAGTCAGGCGGGATCGTCCGGTGGAATCGAAGCCAAGGGATCTTCGATGCAGGCCCGCAGACGAGGCACCAATTTGCTGGCGGCTTGATCGGTAATTCTTTGCACCAGTTGATCGGCCAGGCCGTCGGTGACTTTCAGAATGACCACGGGCAAATCTTCGTCGAGCCAGCGGGCCAGCTCCTTCTGAATCGCATCGTTGCGTTGCCGTTCCTCGGACAGCGGCGAGGCGACCTCGTCTGGCGTGACGATCTCGGTCAATAGCGGGAGTTCGGAACGAATATCGTTGCTGGTGTCTGGCCGTGGTTCAGTTTCTTTGCGGTCTGCCCCGGCGCTCTCCTCTTCGGGTGGCGTGGCCACAAAGACCCGCCGGCGCCCGATCAGGGCATCGGCCTGGTTGAGAATCTCCAAGGTATTGTCATCAGGCATGGATTAGAACTCCGTGGCGATGTTTCGGCTTTCCAGTGGATAGCCCTGCTCCCTGTATATACGAAAACGCTCACGTCCAGGGAGCCGGTCGCTATCTGAGGTACTGACAATTTCGGTAAGGCCGACGAAACGGCTGAACCCCGGCGGTATTTCGTCGGACAGGTTGAGCAGGCATTCATCATGCGCGATGCACTCAAGATCGGTGGCAATGAGCACCGGAGTTTCCGTGGCCAACGGGGAGTTCGCCCGGCAGTGTGGAATAAAGCCTGTCGCCGGTTGAGTCCACAGCCGCTGGTCGATGGTCGGTGCATCGAGCGGGGCATAGACGATGACCCGTGTTCCCTTTGAATAGGCAGCTGCAAGCCAGGTGACCGCCGCCTGGAAGCGATCGCTGGCGCCATGGAGAAAGGTAATTTTGGTCAACTTTGTTTGCGCCGGGATGAAGTCTTTGATGCCCGGCGGGCTCTTTCGAGAAGGAAATGGGTGAGCAGGGGAACCGGCCGGCCCGTCGAGCCTTTCTCCTTGCCGGAGCGCCATGCGGTGCCGGCGATATCGAGATGGGCCCAGGCATATTTTTTGGCGAAACGGGCGAGAAAGCAGGCGGCCGTAATAGTCCCCGCCGGCCGGCCGCCGATGTTGGCCATGTCCGCGAAATTACTCTTGAGCTGCTCCTGGTAGTCGTCCCAAAGCGGAAGCTGCCAGGCTCGGTCACCAGCCTCCTGGCCGGCATCGAGCAACTCTTTTGCCACGCTGTCGTCGTTGGCCAGCAGTCCGCTGGCCATATGGCCGAGTGCGATCACGCAGGCGCCGGTGAGTGTCGCGATGTCGACGACGCAGTCTGGATCGAAACGCTCGACGTAAGTCAAGGCATCGCACAGTACCAGACGGCCTTCGGCGTCGGTATTGAGGATTTCAACGGTTTGACCGGACATCGAGGTAACGATGTCTCCGGGTTTGGTCGCGGCGCCACCGGGCATGTTTTCGGTGGCCGGGATAATGCCAATGACGTTGAGCGACAACTTCAATTCAGCCGCTGCCCTGAGCGTGCCCAGCACGCTGGCCGCACCGCTCATGTCGTATTTCATTTCGTCCATTTCCGGGCCCGGCTTGAGCGAAATGCCGCCGCTATCGAAAGTGATGCCTTTGCCGATGAGCACGACAGGCTTCGTTCCCTTGGGGCCGCCCTTGTGCTGTATGACAATGAACTTGGGCGGCTGGCATGAGCCACGGGCCACGGAAAGCAGGGTGTTCATGCCCAGCTTCTCCATGTCGGTGCGTTCGAGAATCTCGACCGCGAGGCCGTGGGAACGCTTGAGCCCACGTGCCACGTCGGCCAGATGGGCCGGAGTACAGATGTTGCCGGGAAGATTGCCCAGGTCCTTTGCCAAAGATTGCCCTGCGGCTATTGCCATTCCTTCGGTCAGTGCGGTTTCGGCAGTGGCCAGTTCGCCATGGCTGGCGACATGAAAAATGAGTTTCCGCAAGGGCCGGTGTGTCTCTTCCGGTTTGGATTTAAGCTGATCGAAGCGATAAATCGCTTCCTGCGCCGCAATAACGGCTTGACGAATTTTCCATGCAACATCGCGTTTCCCAACATGAAGTTCAGTCAGGCAAAGCATGCCGTCAGAGCCGCCGATTTCGTTGAGCCTTTTGACTGCCGTACTGATGGCCGAGCGATATGACTTGTCGTCAAATTCCTTTTCCTTGCCAAGTCCGACCAGCAGAATGCGATCGGCCCTGGCCCCAGATGGTTTTTGCAACAGGAGTGTCGAGCCGGCTTTGCCTTCCATGTCGCCTTGGCCCAAGACTTCGGCGAGGGACTGCTGTGTTGCATGATCAAGAATTTCAGCGGACAGAGAAAATTTCCGCGTTTCATAAACGCCCACGACGATGCAGGCCGTGCGCTGCTTTTCCAGGCTTCCACTTTTTATGCTAAATTCCAAAACGCTCTCCTTGGGCAGGTTTGGCGAGGGTAGCATGTGCAAAAACTGCATCCAACCCCCTCCCGTAACGGGCTGAATTCTCCTCAAGTTTCCTTGAGAAGTCAAAGAACCATCCTTCGACCGATGATTTTCCAGCGCGCCGCAATCAGGGAGTTTACGCATACCGCGGTGGCAGTTTTTGTGGCGTTGTTGGCGGTTCTGCTGACGACGCAACTGATCCGGCTTCTGGGGCAGGCCGCTGGCGGCAAGGTAGCCTCGGAAGCCGTCGTGGCCCTGCTCGGGTTTGGCGCCATCGGCTATTTGCCCGTGTTGCTTTCGTTGGCCCTGTTCATTTCCGTTCTGATGACCATGTCACGCTGGTATCGTGATTCGGAGATGGTCATCTGGCTGGTTTCGGGATTGCCACTAACCGCCTGGATCAGGCCGGTGTTGAAGTTCGCAGTTCTGCCCGTACTCGGAATCGCTGTTCTTTCCTTGTTGCTGGCCCCATGGGCGATGCGCCAGAGCGATTTCTACCGGCAGAAAATGGACCAGCGCGAAGACGTGGAACGTGTTTCACCTGGTGCATTCAATGAATCAGGCTCTGCCGACCGGGTATTTTTTGTCGAAGGCGTTGCCGGTCAGGCCGGACTCGTCAAGAATGTTTTCATCAGTTCGGTCCAGCATGGACGCCTGGGTGTGATGGCGACGGCGCAAGGGCACATCGAAGCCATGCCCAACGGTGATCGCTTCCTGGTACTCGATCATGGGCGGCGCTACGAGGGGATGGCGGGTACTCCCGAGTACAGAGTGATGGAATTCGCACGCTATGCACTCAGAATTGAGACCAAGGAGGCCCGAGGTTTGCAGGATTCACCTCGTACCAAGCCTCTGGCCGATTTGCTGGGTGATCCGCAGCCGGTGAATCTGGCCGAACTGTTGTGGCGCCTTGGCTTGCCCATTGCCGCATTGAATCTGGTGTTTCTTGCGATTCCTCTCTCGTTCGTCAATCCACGTGCCGGCCGTACCAACAATCTCCTCTTCGCCTTGCTGACTTACATGGTGTACAGCAACCTGCTGAGCGTCAGCCAGGCGTGGGTGGCCCAGGGCAAGCTACGCTTTGAGTTCGGTGTCTGGGCTGTACATATCGTGATGTTGCTGTTTCTCCTGGCACTTTTTTATCGTCGGCAGAATCCACTGGCATGGGGCAGACTCGGGTGGCGATAAAACTCTATGAGCGGCATCTGGCGCGAGAAATTTATGCTTCGACTGCTTTGGTATTGCTGGCGTTTCTGATGCTTTTTGCTTTTTTCGATTTGATTCACGAACTGGAGAGTATCGGCAAGGGTAATTACCAGTTACGACACGCATTGGGTTTCGTCGCCCTGACCATGCCAGGGCGCGTATATGAGTTGTTTCCGATTTGCGTGCTGATCGGGACACTGTATGCGCTGACGTTGCTGGCGCGGCATTCCGAAATCACCGTATTGCGGGCAGCGGGGTTGTCGACGCGCGACCTGTTGCTAACCCTGATGCGGATTGGTCTGGTTTTTGTAACACTGACATTTCTGTTTGGAGAATTCCTGGCGCCGCCTGCCGAGCAGGCTGCGCAACAATTACGCCTGAAAGCCATGGGAGCCTTGGTGGCGCAGGAGTTTCGTTCCGGGTTATGGGTCAAGGACGAACATTCCTTCGTCAATGTCAGCGAGGTTCTTCCAGATGCCGCGCTGACGGACATGCGGATATTCGAGTTCGACAAAGGTTTTCAGTTGCGCTCGATCAGCGAGGCAAAACGTGGCCATTATGTTTCCGAAGGCCAATGGCTGCTTGACGATGTCGTTCGTACAACTTTTTCAGAAGACGCCGCACGGGTCGAACGCCATGACGAAATGAACTGGAAATCCGCGCTCAATCCGGACCTGCTGGCCGTGCTGATGGTCGTTCCGGAGAAAATGTCGCTGGTGAGCCTTTATCAATATATCCGTCATTTAAGCGATAACCAGCAAAAAACGGATCGCTATCAGATCGCGATGTGGAAAAAATTCATCTATCCCTTGGCAACCTTGGTCATGATGGCATTGGCGTTACCCTTTGCCTACATGCAGGACCGGATGGGCGTAACCAGCCTCCGGGTTTTCATGGGGATAATGCTTGGTGTTGGATTCCAGTTGATGAACGGGTTGTTTTCCAGTCTTGGTGTAATCAATAGCTGGGCTCCGTTTTTTTCAGCCATAACTCCGAGTGCCCTCTTCCTGGTTGCCGCGGGTGGCATGTTATGGTGGGTCGAGCGGCGTTAACGCGGGTTGGATTCGGGTGCTTTAAGACAATGCTGTGTGCCTGAAAGTCGATCATGAAGGAATTGGCGATCACGATCGAACAGTGCCCAGACCACTCCGGCAAAAAAGCACAGGAGACTGGGCCAGGCCAGGATGTAGCGCATGACCAGTTGGCCAAGCGTTGGCGGACCGCCGTTGACGGTCGTCAGCCTGAGGTGCCATGTCTGCATGGCGAGGGTTTGCCCGTGACGGTGCCAGTATCCGACAAAGTAAACACCGAGAACCAGGAAAATATGCGTGACCAGAACCCAACCCGGGGGAGTGATCCCCCATGCCATGCCCAATATCAGGTAGGGCAACATGAAGGTAACGGAAAGTACTCCAAGTAGCAAAAGCCCTTCGTAGGCCATGCTTGCAATGCGACGACGCAAACTTGGCCGCTGAGTGGAGAGCATCGTGGCTTATTGCTGTGTGGGTAGGGGCGTTGGAACGCTGTTTACTGGACTTGGAGCAAGTTTTTGTGAGGTTGTGTGAGGCGGCTTCACTGGGCCGAGTCCGGACTTTCTTTTGCGTTCAGCTTCCTTTTTCAGGCGAAGTTTTTCGCTTTCAGGAAGACTTTTATACGCCTCCCATTTTTGTTTGACCTCCGCTTTCTTTTCTGGCGAGGTTTTTTTGATGATCTTGTACTTGTTTCTGGCGAGTTTCCGCTGTTCAGGGCTGAGATTTGCCCACTCGGTCATGCGCCGCTGAGTTCTCATCTTTTCCTCGGCGCTCATATGTGGGTAATGCCGGGCTATCCCGATCCATTTCTTGCGACCGAAAGCATCCATTTCATCCCAGTTATTTGCCAATGGAGCGAGGATTCCCCGCTGCTCCGCACTCAACTCCGCCCAGGACGGTTGAGAAACCGGCAGGGTGAACGCGTAGCCTGGAACGGACGCCAGGATTAGTTTTGCGGCAAGGATAAGTGCGAGGTAGTGTCTAGCCATTCCTGAAAGCCGGGGTCAATGTACGCAGAGGGAGGCAGTTCGTCGGCAAGGATCTCGCTATCAATCTCGACATGTTCCTGAGCCTGTTCAAGACCATTCCAGTAATAGGCCCCAACAGCCCCCAGCCCGAGTGCGACGATCATGAGGGTAGCGCGTGCATGATGAAACAAGGTACGTACCGTGCTGCCGTCGATGATGGCAAGGCGAGAGGTTGAAGCCGTGACAAAGCAACGCTCAAGGACCGTGCGACGCACCAGACGCAGCCTGGCAACAACACTTGCGTCAAGCTCATTGGCACCCCGGTCGAGGATGTGACAAATCTTGCGGTTAACAAGCTCGAAGTCTTCACTCATAGTGTTATTCCTTTTGCCTTTAGGGCTGCTGCCAGGGTGTGCGTGGCGCGTGAACAATGGGTTTTGACGCTGCCTTCCGAACATCCCATCACCGAAGCGGTTTCGCTTATCCCCATCTCTTCCCAATAACGCAGCACAAAGGCTTCGCGTTGACGTGCCGGTAACTTTTCAATTTCGGTTTCGATGACCGAAAGTAGTCTGGATTGTTCCAGTTGTCGTTGTGGCGAGGAAAACCCGGGGGCTTCGCTGCCGGCAGAGATGATATCCAGAGGGTCTGAATCCTCATCGTCACTATCGACAAATGAAGAAAAAAGTGTCATCCATAACGTGCGAATTTTCGAGCGTCGAAAACTGTCGCGAATGGTGTTCTGCAGGATTCTTTGGAACAGCATGGGCCATTCATTGGATGAATGAGCCCCATATTTCTCTACAAGCTTCATCATTGCGTCCTGGACGATATCCAGCGCCGTTTCATGATTTCTTACGGCGAACATGGCCTGCTTGAAGGCGCGCCGTTCGACACTGGCAAGAAAAGCGGAAAGTTCGGGACCGGAAGCCGGAATTGTCTTCATCCAAAATAGAAAATCGATTCTTGGCGAACGAAAATGGCGAAGGGTTGGACTTATAAATCCTTGACCATTTGATGGCGAAACAGTATGGTTACGAGTTTACTTTGAAAACGCAGCGGGTGTGATCACAATGCAGCTAACTGGCGCAGAAATCGTTGTCAGGTGTCTTCAGGAAGAGAAGGTCGAATATGTGTTCGGCTATCCTGGGGGCTCCGTCCTTTATATTTATGACGAACTGTTCAAGCAGGACAAGTTCAAGCATGTTCTGGTGCGACATGAGCAAGCCGCGGTCCATGCCGCCGATGCTTATTCCAGATCGTCGAACAAGATAGGCGTCTGCCTGGTGACTTCAGGCCCTGGTGTTACCAATGCGGTAACCGGGATTGCCACTGCTTATATGGATTCGATCCCGATCGTGATCATCAGTGGTCAGGTACCCACCCCATATATCGGGCAAGATGCTTTTCAGGAGTGCGACACGGTAGGCATTACGCGTCCATGCGTCAAGCACAACTTTCTGGTCAAAGATGTCAAGGAGTTGGCAACGACATTGAAAAAGGCCTTTTACATCGCCAAAACCGGCCGCCCGGGACCTGTGTTGGTCGATATTCCGAAAGATGTGACGATGCACAAGTGCGATTTCGAGTATCCGAAATCGATTTCGATGCGTTCCTATAATCCTGTCGTCAAGCCGCATGAGGGACAAGTCAGGAAAGCGCTTCAGTTATTGCTCGGGGCAAAACGGCCGATGATCTATGCGGGAGGGGGAGTTATCCTTTCCGATGCTTCGAATCAGTTAACCAAACTGGCCCGTACCCTTGGTTTCCCGGTGACAAATACCTTGATGGGTCTTGGTGGTTATCCTGCGACCGATGACCAGTTCGTCGGGATGCTGGGGATGCACGGAACCTATGAGGCCAACATGGCCATGCAACATTGTGATGTGCTGGTTGCAATAGGCGCCCGCTTCGATGATCGGGTGATTGGGAACCCTGAACATTTCGGCTCGGTGTTGCGAAAGATAATTCATATAGATATCGATCCGTCCTCGATTTCGAAAAGAGTGGATGTTGATGTCCCGATCGTCGGGCATTTGCCGGACGTACTTGGCAAGCTCCAAGCATTGCTGGAGCAGTCTGCCGAAAGGCCGGATGCGAAGGCATTGGCTGTCTGGTGGAAGCAGATCAATACTTGGCGTGCCAGAAACTCGCTCAAATACAAACAGGGCAAGGAGTTGATCATGCCCCAGTATGTTGTCGAGAAACTTTATGAGATTACTGGCGGGGAAGCTTTCGTTACATCCGATGTCGGCCAGCATCAGATGTGGGCCGCTCAGTACTACAAGTTCGACAAACCGAGACGCTGGATCAATTCGGGTGGGCTTGGCACCATGGGTGTTGGTCTGCCTTATGCCATGGGTGTTCGCTTTGCCAATCCGAAGGCAACCGTGGCGTGCATTACGGGTGAGGCATCAATTCAGATGAATATTCAGGAATTGTCGACGGCCAGGCAATTCAGGCTCCCCATCAAAGTAATCAATCTCAACAATCGTTATCTCGGCATGGTCCGGCAATGGCAGGAAATGTTTCATGGCAACCGGTATTCGGAGTCTTATGTCGATGCGCTGCCCGACTTTGTGAAGCTGGCCGAGTCGTACGGGCATGTCGGGATGCGTATCGAGCGGCCAGCAGATGTCGAACCTGCCTTGCGCGAGGCGTTCACCACGCATAAGAATGATTTTGTTTTTATGGATTTTCTGACCGACCAGACGGCTAATGTGTACCCGATGATTGCTGCCGGTAAGGGTTTGTCTGAAATGATCCTGGCCGAGGAGCTTTGACCATGCGACATATCATTTCCATTCTTATTGAGAATGAGGCGGGTGCGTTGTCGCGAGTATCGGGGCTATTTTCGGCACGTGCCTTCAATATCGAGTCGTTGACCGTGGCCGCAACCGAGGATTCGTCTTTATCCCGCATGACGATTGTCAGTAGCGGGTCCGATGGGGTCATCGAACAGATCATCAAGCAGTTGAACAAACTGATCGACGTGATCAAGGTGGTCGACCTGTCCGAGTCGGCGCACATCGAGCGTGAGTTGATGCTCGTTAAGGTGCGGGCAACAGGCAAGGACCGGGAAGAGATGAAGCGGGTCGCGGATATTTTTCGTGGCAGAATCGTCGATGTCACCGAGTCAACGTATGTCATCGAACTGACGGGAAACTGCTCGAAGCTGGATGCGTGTCTTGCCGCCATAAATCCCGATCTGGTACTGGAAACCGTTCGTACCGGCGTATGTGGCATAGGCCGCGGCGATCGTATTTTGAAGGTTTGATTTTTTTGAAACAAGGGAAAACAAAATGAAGGTTTATTACGATAAAGACGCTGATATTTCGCTGATCAAGGGAAAGAAGGTCGCCATCGTTGGCTACGGTTCTCAGGGACATGCTCACGCCCAGAATCTAAACGATTCCGGGGTGAAGGTCACGGTGGGATTACGCAAGGGCGGAGCTTCATGGGATAAGGCCAAAAAGGCTGGGCTCAAAGTCGAAGAGATTGCCAAGGCAGTCAAGGATGCCGATGTCGTGATGATATTGTTACCCGATGAGAATATTCCTGCGGTGTATTACGGTGACGTTGAACCGAATATCAGGAAGAATGCCACGCTGGCCTTTGCTCATGGTTTCAATATTCACTACAACCAGGTCGTCCCGCGTTCTGACCTTGATGTCATCATGATCGCGCCCAAAGGTCCTGGCCACACTGTCCGTTCCGAGTATTTGCGGGGTGGTGGTGTGCCTTCGTTAATTGCTGTCTATCAGGACAATTCAGGCAAGGCAAAAGATATCGCACTTTCCTATGCCGCGGCGAATGGCGGAACCAAAGGGGGTGTGATCGAGACCAATTTTCGCGAAGAAACTGAAACCGATCTGTTTGGCGAGCAGGCCGTTCTTTGTGGCGGCCTGGTCGAACTGATCAAGGCGGGATATGAGACCTTGACGGAAGCGGGCTACGCTCCGGAAATGGCTTATTTCGAGTGCCTGCATGAGGTCAAGCTTATCGTTGACCTGATTTTCGAGGGGGGTATCGCAAACATGAACTACTCTATCTCGAATAATGCCGAATACGGCGAGTACGTAACAGGTCCCAAGGTGATCGGGGCAGAGGCCCGTGCTGCGATGAAGGAGGCGCTACGCTCCATCCAGGAGGGTGAGTATGCCAAGAAATTCATTCTTGAAGGACGCACCAATTATCCTGAAATGACTGCCCGCCGGCGTCTGACTGCAGTGCATCCCATCGAGCAGGTTGGTGAGCAGCTGCGTGCGATGATGCCGTGGATCAGGAAAAACAAGCTGGTCGATCAAACCAAGAACTGATCCGACCTTGCTTATGTTAAAGCAGGGACACGGCTGCGCCGTGTCCCTGCTACCCGAGTCATCCGGGCAACAGTCCGTAACAAGCTTCCTCCTATATGACCATGACTGACTATCCGCATCCGATTATTGCCCGCGAAGGTTGGTTGTTTATTGCGATCGCCTTGTTGGCTGCGCTGGGGGTCTGGTTTCTGGCCGGCTTTGCATGGAGTCTTCCCTTCTGGATATTCCTGGTCTTTTGCGTGCAGTTTTTCCGTGATCCTCCGCGAAATGTTCCGTCCGGAGAAAGAATGGTTCTCTCTCCGGCGGATGGTCGCATTGTGGTCATCGAACCTGCACGTGATCCCTGGCTGAACAGGGACTGCCTGAAAATCAGCGTGTTCATGAATGTTTTCAATGTTCATTCGAATCGCAGTCCGGTGGAGGGGCAGGTTGTTCAGCGCTGGTATTGTCCCGGAGCATTTGTCAATGCTGCCCTGGACAAGGCATCCGTCGAGAATGAACGTAACGCCCTGCATATCCGCACCAATGACGGACGTGATATCACCTGCGTCCAAGTGGCCGGGCTTATCGCTCGGCGGATACTTTGTTACGTGGATGCCGGCTCGACCCTGGCCCGCGGGCAGCGTTATGGGTTTATCCGTTTCGGCTCACGGGTCGATCTTTATCTGCCATCGGATACGCGCGCAAAAGTCGGCGTTGGCGAGACGGTGAAAGCTACGACGACCGTTCTCGCGGAACTGTCCTGAGTCGACCACGTGGCCTGTAGAATGGGCCCTTGTCTTTTGTGCTGGAATCCATGACCCCCATTCCGCCCACACCTCCCCGAAAAACGCTGGTCAATCCTGAACTGCGTCGTCGAGGAATTTATATTCTGCCGAACCTGCTGACGAGCGCAGCGCTGTTCGCGGGTTTTTACGCGATCGTGCAAGCGATGAATGGGCGGTTCGAGCATTCAGCTGTCGCCATTTTTATTGCCATGGTGCTGGATGGCCTCGATGGCCGTGTGGCACGGATGACAAATACACAAAGCGCTTTTGGCGCGGAGTACGATTCCCTGTCGGACATGGTTTCCTTTGGGGCAGCCCCGGCGCTGGTAATTTACGAATGGGCGCTCAAGGGGCTTGGCAAGCTGGGCTGGGTTGCCGCTTTCATTTACTGTGCTGGAGCAGCCCTGCGTCTGGCCAGATTCAATACCAATATCGGGGTAGTCGATAAGCGTTATTTCCAGGGTCTTCCCAGCCCGGCCGCGGCGGCACTGATTGCCGGTCTGATTTGGGTTTTGATCGATCTCGGGTTCTCCGGCGAGGAAGTTCGGTGGGTCGCCGCTGGGCTGACAGTGTTCGCCGGTGTGACCATGATCAGCAACATTCCCTATTGGTCGGGGAAGGATGTGAATCTGAGAAAAAGCGTCCCTTTCATGATGGTGGGCGCGATAGTTTTGGGCTTTGCGCTGATATCGACCTATCCGCCCGGAGTCCTGTTCCTGCTCTTCCTCGCCTATGCCATATCGGGCTATGGGATGGCTGTTTGGACCTGGTATGGCAAGCGCAAGGTAGGTAGCGAGCCTGGTAGGTAGCGAGCCCCTTGCGCTTTCCGGATAAAGCTTTTATAGTTAAGTTATGTATCCGTTAACCGCCTTCTCTGCGACATTTCTGCTGTTGGCCGGCGTGCAGCTTGCGCGTCTGGCGTTGCGCTCGCGCCTGCTGCGCTGCCCGCGCACATAAAACTCCCACCCCACAATCCGGTTTCTTGCAGTGCCATCCCGGCGATGAGCGGGACTGGTGCATCGCGTCTATTTGCCATTTATAGGAGATCAGCATGTCCAAGGAACAATTGATCATATTCGATACCACCTTGCGCGATGGCGAGCAAAGCCCGGGCGCTTCGATGACGAAAGAGGAAAAGGTTCGAATCGCGCGGCAACTCGAACGCATGCGCGTCAATGTGATTGAAGCTGGCTTTCCAGCGGCTTCCAACGGAGATTTCGAGGCGGTCAGGCTGGTCGCCGAGTCCATCAGCGATTCGACGGTGGCTGCCTTGTGCCGTACGTCCCCCAATGATATCAGCCGTGCATTGGAAGCGATAAAACCGGCGAAATCGGGACGCATTCACACCTTTCTTGCCACCAGTCCGATTCACATGGAGAAAAAGTTGCGCATGTCTCCCGCTGACGTCATTGTTGCAGCGGAAAATGCAGTTCGGATAGCGCGCAACGGAATTGACGATGTCGAGTTTTCATGCGAGGACGCAGGGCGCTCGGAGCTGGATTTTTTGTGCAGGATCATCGAGGGCGTCATCAAGGAAGGCGCGACCACGATCAATATTCCCGATACCGTGGGTTACAACGTCCCGGAACAATTCGCGGAACGCATTCACCAGTTGCGCACACGCATACCCAATTCGGACAAAGTGGTCTGGTCGGTTCACTGCCATAACGATCTTGGTTTGGCCGTGGCGAATAGTCTCGCCGCAGTATTGGCCGGGGCTCGCCAGGTCGAATGCACTATCAACGGCCTTGGCGAACGTGCTGGCAATGCGGCGCTCGAGGAGGTGGTGATGGCAGTGCGTACGCGGCAGGATGTTTTTCCATGTGAAACCCGCATTGATACGACACATATCGTCCCGGCATCAAAACTTGTTTCGAGCATCACCGGGTTTCCGGTACAGCCCAACAAGGCGATTGTCGGCGCCAATGCATTTGCGCACGAGTCGGGCATTCATCAGGATGGCGTGCTGAAGCATCGCGAGACCTATGAAATCATGCGTGCCGAGGATGTGGGCTGGAATGCCAACAAGCTGGTTCTGGGCAAGCATTCCGGACGGGCCGCGTTCAAGGCCCGCTTGCAGGAGTTGGGCATCACGGTCGATAGCGAGCAGATATTGAATGCAGCCTTTCTCCGGTTCAAGGAATTGGCTGACAAGAAACATGAAATCTTCGATGAAGATCTGCATGCCCTGATGAGTGAGGAGGCTATTGTGCCCGGCGATGAGCAGTATCGCCTGGTGTCATCGATGTTCCATTCTGAAACTGGGGAGTTGCCTCAGGCGCGATTGACGATTGCCGTCAGAGGTGTTGAAACAATCGCCGCATCGAGTGGGGGCGGTCCGGTGGATGCCACCTTCAAGGCGATAGAAAGTATCGCCGCAAGCGGCGCCGAACTGTTACTTTACTCGGTGAATGCGATCACTACCGGTACCGATGCACAAGGCGAAGTTACCGTACGGCTGGCAAAGGATGGTCGCATCGTCAATGGTCAGGGCGCCGACACCGACATCATCGTCGCCTCCGCGAAGGCCTATATCCATGCGTTGAACAAGCTGAGCTCAGGGAAGGAAAAGATCAATCCTCAGCTTTGACGGGTTCTTGACGGGGCGCTGATGCGCGCATAGGCCAGGCAGCTGCCGAAGAGCGCAAGAGCGAGTGCTATTTCGGCAAACGCCAGGGCCTGGCTCAATTTCGTGTCCAATACTGCACGTACGGCACCCTCAGCGATGTATGGCAATGCCAGCAGTGAGGTCCACTGATGGGTATAGCGCGTGCCGCGCAAAAGCCCGAACAATGGAAAGAGCAAAGGGATGCCTTTGAGGGCGAGTGTAGAGCCGCCTGCTCGCAGGGGCGCCAGCCAAAGCTCCCAGGCTAAACAGAGAAACAGGAGCGTGAGCAGACTGCCAATCGCCAGGCGGTTGGGCCAGGGGTTCATGCGGCAAGTTTTTTTGCGGTTTCTGCAAGGCGCTTGCCCAGCGCAACTGCCAACTGACGTTCATGCTCGGTACACGTCGTCACGCCCGAGGCGCCTGTCACATGGCTGGCGCCGTATGGGGTGCCTCCGGTTTCGGTGGTGGAGAGGGCCGCTTCGGTATAGGGAATGCCGAGAACCATCATGCCGTGATGAAGCAATGGCAACATCATCGATAGTAGTGTGGTTTCCTGGCCTCCGTGCAGCGAGGCGGTTGAGGTAAACAGGATCGCGGGTTTGCCGACCAGAGCGCCTTCCATCCATAAACTGCTGGTCGAATCGATGAAATACTTCAGGGGTGCAGCCATGTTGCCAAAACGGGTCGGGCTACCCAGGGCAAGACCGATGCACTCCCGAAGGTCGCATAATTCGACATAGGGTGCCCCATGCTCGGGGATGGGTTGTTCGACCGCTTCGCAGATGGGGGAGATTTTGGGTACCGTGCGAATACGAGCGGAGATTCCAGGGACGAGTTCGATTCCTTGAGCGACATATCGAGCCAGTTCGCGGACCGAGCCATGGGTGCTGTAATAAAGCACCAGGATTTCCTTGGGTACTTCCGTCGATCGCATTTATTTTTCACTTTCTTTCCAAAAGGGTCTGAATTATATGTGGCTGCTTGCCCCATTTCGCCTCGTGGTTTGCAGTTTCCGCAGATTCCGGGCAGAGCAATGTACCCAAACTGCCGCCGCGTTATCTTTTGCCACGTTACTCGGACTAGTTCCGATGATTATGGCGGGAGTCGGAATCATCTCGGTTCTGCCGGAGGGCATTGGGCTTGGCAAAGCGCTCGAAAAATTTCTTCTGGCCAATTTGTTACCAGAGAAAGCAGGCATCATTATTGCCAAATATCTTGGACAGTTCGTGGTTCGGGCAGAAAGACTGACTTTCTTCGGTATCGTGGCTTTTGGAGCAACTGCCGTGATGCAGATGTTAACGATCGAGCATACGTTCAACCGGATTTGGCGAATCAAGCAGCCTCGCCCTTTCTTCAAGCGCCTGGTGCTGCACTCCCTGACCCTGACCCTTGGGCCGCTGTTTTTCGGGGGAAGCCTTCTGATCATTTCCCTGGTTGTCAGCACCTCTTTTGGCCTGGTTGATGAGCCCGTCTGGTTCCGGTCTTTCATCATGCGCAGCGCCCTGCCTTTTGGTTTCATGGCCAGCCTGTTTTCCCTGGTTTATTGGCGGGTGCCGAACAAGAAGGTCAGTTTCTGGCATGCCTTGCCAGGGGGGATACTGGCTGCGTTCGGCTTGGCCGGAGTGCAAAAGGCATTTGCTCTTTATCTGGCTGGGTTTGCAGCGAATACGCTTGTTTATGGGGCGTTTTCGATCGTTCCGGTGTTTCTTGTGTGGCTCCATCTGTCTTGGAGCGTGATTTTGTTCGGGGCGTTGTGGGTGGCGGAAACGCCAGCCTCGCTACAGGGTTGAGCGCATGAACGTTATTCATCGGCTGCTAGAATCGAACGCCGAATCCCTGATGAATTGATTGATATTTCCGATGCCAAGCACTGACTTGACTGCACAACGAATTTCATCCGTTCTAGTGGATGGATTCAATAAACACTACCGGCTGTTTCGCGACTGTTCGGCACGGGCGAAGCAGCGTTTTGAAGAGGCCCGCTGGATCGACGGTCAGCGAGCCGTCAAGGATCGCATCCAGTTCTATGATGATCGTGTTCTGGAAACAACGCAGCAACTGCGTTATGAATTCACTATCGATGAACTGTCAGATGAGGTCTGGCAGCAAGCCAAGCTGAATTACATTGGCCTGCTGATTAATCACCGGCAGCCAGAACTGGCGGAGACGTTTTTCAATTCGGTTTTCTGCAAAATTCTCGATCGCACCTATTTCCACAACGAGTTCATCTTTGTTCGACCGGCGGTTTCCACCGAATACATCGAGTCGGACCCCCCGGCGTATCGCAGTTATTACCCGCATCCAGGCGAGTTGCATCAGGTCATCCACCAGATGCTTCTGGACTTTGGCTGGACGCGTGAATTTCAAGACATTGACAGGGATATCGAATTTGTCGTGCGCACGGTGAGGCGACATCTTGGCGAATGGCCGCAGCAGGAAGTTAACTTTCAGATTCAGGTTCTTAATTCGGCCTTCTATCGGAACAAGGGAGCCTATGTAATCGGCAAGGCCATCAACGGCCCCATTGAGTACCCGTTTGCCATTCCGGTGTTGCATTCGCCGGAAGGAAAATTTTTTCTCGATACGATTCTTCTGGACGCGTGGCGTATCAGCATTCTTTTTTCCCTTTCGCGTGCCTATTTCATGGTCGACATGGAAGTGCCATCGGCCTATGTCCAGTATCTGCGGTCGATCATGCCCAACAAACCCCGTTCGGAGCTTTACACCATGCTGGGACTCGGCAAGCAGGGCAAGACGATGTTTTTCCGTGACCTGATTTTTCACCTGCACCATTCGGCCGATAAATTCATCGTCGCACCTGGCATACCGGGGCTGGTGATGCTGGTTTTTACTCTGCCTTCCTATCCTTACGTATTCAAGCTGATAAAGGATGTTTTCGGCAAGTCAAAGGAGGTCGATCACGAAACCGTTCGGGGCAAATACCAGCTGGTCAAACAGGTGGATCGCGTAGGGCGGATGGCGGATACGCTCGAGTTTTCTTATGTGGCGCTTCCGCGCAACAGATTCTCGCAAGAACTGATCGATACGCTGTACGAACTGGCGCCTTCGCTGATCATGGAGGACGGAGATGACCTGATCATCAAGCATGTATATATCGAACGGCGCATGGAGCCACTCAACATGTTTCTCGAACGGATGGAGCAGTCGGGAAAGGACGACCAAATCGAGAGCGTGGTGCGCGAGTATGGTAACGCCATACGGGAACTTGCCATCGCCAACATTTTTCCGGGTGACATGCTCTGGAAGAACTTTGGCATCACCCGGTATGGACGCGTGGTGTTTTATGACTATGACGAAATCGAATACATGACTTCCTGCAACTTCCGCCGGATTCCACAAGCACCCGATTTCGAGACGGAAATGTCAGGCGAGACTTGGTATTCGGTGGCGCGAAATGATGTCTTTCCAGAAGAGTTCGCAACCTTTCTACTGGTTTCCGGCAGGATCCGCGCTGCCTTCATCCGCGACCATGCCGATCTTCTGGATGTCGAATTTTGGAAAAATGCCCAGAATGAGATACGGCAGGGGGTTGTCAGGGATTTTTATCCCTATTCAGAATCATTACGGTTTTGCAATGCCTTTGCTTTGGATAGCGCCGGGTGAGCCGCCTCGTCCTGTTCAATAAGCCCTATGGCGTCCTGACTCAATTCACCGATGCGCAGGGTCGGGCCACGTTGGCTGATTTTATTCCGCTGCCCGGAGTCTATGCCGCAGGACGGCTGGATAAGGACTCCGAAGGTTTGGTGCTGTTGACCGATGATGGTGGGCTGCAAGCCAGAATTGCCAATCCTCGCTACAAACTGCCGAAGGTTTACTGGGTGCAGGTGGAAGGTGTCCCGCCGGATACGGCTTTGCAAAAACTGGCGGCGGGGGTTGATCTGGGTGACTTCATCACTCAGCCTTGTCGTGTGCGGCGCATGGGCGAACCTTCAGGTTTGTGGCCGCGACAGCCTCCGGTCCGTTACCGCGCAACGATTCCGACGACCTGGCTGGAAATCGTGCTGCGTGAAGGAAAAAACCGTCAGGTCAGGCGAATGACGGCCAACGTCGGCTTCCCCACCTTGCGGCTGATCCGCTGGGCGGTAGGTGATTGGACTGTGCGTGAAATTTTGCCGGGATACTGGCGCGAAATTGTGCTTCCGGGTCAACCTGGCGCAAAACGGCGCGTTAATTTCGCTGACGCTCCAGGAAACTGGCAGTTGTCAGACAACTCTTCTGAATACAAACGAAAGGAAACATGATGAACAAGCTGATCGCTATCCTGTTTGCTGGCCTGATCGCCACCTCCGCTTTTGCCGCCACTCCCGCTGCTGATGCCAAGGCTGCACCTGCCGCTGCCGCTCCTGCTGCTCCGGCTGCAGAAATGAAGAAGTGCGATGCCGCGAAGAAGGCTGCTCCGGCTGCCGAGAAGAAATGCGGTGCCGAGAAGAAATGTGAAGCCGCGAAGTGTGAAGCCGCGAAGAAGACCAAGAAGCACAAGCATGCCAAAAAGGCCGCTGCAGCCGAAGCTGCTCCGGCTGCAGCCCCGGCCGCTGCGAAGTAACCACTGGTCGAAGAAAACGGCGGGGCTACTCCGCCGTTTTTTTTGTGCCCTTCAATGATTTTCCAAGACTGCGTGGCTATGCGCGCGAGAGGATTTTTTTGCCTCGGCGGACTGTTGCTGCTTTCTGTTTTCAGCCGGTTGGGCTTGGCGCAGAACGGAACGTTTCCGTCTATCGAACTCGCAGCCGGCATGTACCGGATCGAGGCGGAAGTTGCAGCCACCCAACAGGAGCGCATGCTGGGCCTGATGCAGCGCAAGAGCATGCCGATGCAAAAAGGCATGCTTTTCGTTTTTCCGACTCCGGCACGCCACTGCATGTGGATGCGTAATACCTATTTGCCATTGTCCGTCGCCTTTCTGGATGCGCAGGGACGGATCATCAATATCGAAGACATGCAGCCGCAGACCGATGACAGCCATTGCGCGGCGAGGCCCGCGGTCTATGCCCTGGAGATGAATCTTGGGTGGTTCAGGGAACGCGGTATTGGCACCGGATTCCCGATTGCCGGTATGGCCGGGGTACCCAACGGACGATAGCCGTCTCCACCAAGCAGATTCCATAAAAAATGGCTGCCATGGCAGCCATTTTCATTTGTCAGATGGCTTGTCTGACGGGATTGCGCGGGATTCAGAGTGCCTTGATCGCCGCCGACAGTCGGCTCTTTTGCCGAGCGGCAAGATTCTTGTGCACAATTTTTTTATCGGCGATCGAATCGATGACGCTTTGTGATTCGACAAACACCTTTTGCGCGACTTCCTTGTTGCCGGCATCGATTGCCTTGCGCACTTTCTTGATTGCCGTGCGCAATTCGGAGCGGAGCCCCATGTTGTGAACGCGTTGCTCGGCCGATTGCCTTGCGCGTTTGCGTGCTTGTGCGGTATTTGCCATGTCAGTTAACAGGTGAGACTTTGAAGCGCGGTATTGTAAGGAAAACTTGCCATTGGTGCAAGCTAAACTTGGCTGCAAGGAATTCGCCGACGCAGGTCTTGCCAGTCGTCAAGGGCGAGACCTGCGACGACTGGATCGGCGGTTGATCAGGCGAAGTTTTTTTCCGCGAAATTCCAGTTGGCCAGTGCAGCAAGGAAGGTTTCCACGAACTTGGGCCGCGCGTTGCGATAATCGACGTAATAGGCGTGTTCCCAGACGTCGATGGTCAGCAGCGGCTTGTTGTCGGTGGTCAGGGGACAGCCGGCGTTGCTGGTGTTGGCGATATCGACCGAGCCATCGGGTTTCCTGACCAGCCAAGTCCAGCCGGAGCCGAAGTTGCCGACGGCAGAGGCCTGGAAGGCTTTCTTGAATTCCTCGAAGCTGCCCCACCGGGCGTCGATGGCCTGGGCAAGGGCGCCGGTCGGCGTGCCGCCACCGCCGACTTTCATGCTGCTCCAGAAGAAAGTGTGGTTCCAGACTTGGGCCGCGTTGTTGAACATGCCGCCAGCGGGGGCTTTTTTGATGATGGCCTCGAGCTCCAGGCTTTCGTACTCGGTGCCCTTGATCAGGTTGTTGAGGTTGGTGACATAGGCCTGATGGTGTTTGCCGTAGTGATATTCGAAGGTTTCTTTCGAAATGTGCGGCGCGAGTGCGTCCATCGCGTAGGGCAGGGCGGGAAGAGTGTGTTCCATGGTCGATCTCCGGTGAGCTGTTGGGGAAATAATTTGTTCTTTCTGGGGGCTGCGCAATCCCGATGATTCTAGTCAGGATTATCACGGCTGACAACCGTCACTGCCGGGTCACCGCGCCCATGGGTCGTATCGATGATCATGGCCTGGGCTGTGCCGACGGCAAACTGAATATCGATCGCCTCCTCGGGTGACAGGTCGGTGGCGGTGCGGATGATCTTGCCTTCACTGCCACGAACAATGGCAAACCCGCGCGCCAGGACTTGCTGCGGATCGAGATGGGTCAGTGCGTCGGCAAGCTGTTCGAGGCCGTGGCGGCGTCGCTGGATGCCGCGGCTGATCGTGGTCTCCAGCCGCTGTGCCAGAAGTTCCAGGCGCCCATACAGTGCCGTGGTGCGCGGCGCGGCGCGGCTCAGGCGCAGGGCGAGTGCATCGACGCGCTCCTGCCGCCGGCGCAACACTCTTTGCGTGGCAGCGTCGAGCCGTGCACCGAGCAGGGGCAGTCGATCGCGTCCCTGACGTAGGCGGACCGCCGGATGAATCAGACGTAGCCCCAGATGATCGATGCGCTGCCGTTCACGCTCGATCCGTCGCCGAGTCGTGGTGTGCAGTAGCGCCAGCATATCCGCGAGCGTCTGCCTTGTCTCGTACCAGGCCTGGCTCGCCAGCTCGGCTGCGGCGGTCGGGGTGGCGGCGCGGACATCGGCGACCAGATCGGTTATGGTGGTATCGGTCTCGTGTCCGACGCCACTGATGATGGGCAGGAAACTTCTGGCCAGGGCACGCGCCACGACTTCCTCGTTGAAGGCCCACAGATCTTCGAGACTGCCGCCGCCGCGGACGACGAGCAGCAGGTCGCATTCGTTGCGCTGGTTGGCCAGGGTGATGGCGGTGGCGATTTCTCCGGCGGCGGCTTCACCCTGCACCAGGGCTGGATAGAGAAGCACATCGAGATGCGGGGCGCGACGCCGCAGGGCGGTCAGCACATCATGCAGCGCGGCGGCACGTGGTGAACAGACGATGCCGATCCGCCGTGGGAAGCGCGGCAGCGGCTGCTTCCTTTCTGGTGCAAACAGGCCTTCGAGCTCGAGCTTGCTTTTGAGGTGGGCGAAAGCTTCGAACAAGCGCCCGAGTCCCGCACGGCGCATCGTTTCGACGTTCAATTGAAAATCGCCACGGGGCTCGTAAAGCGAGACCAGAACCCGCGCTTCCACCTGCTGGCCATTTTCCAGTCGCCAGGGAATCGATTGCGCACGCAAACGAAACATGACACAGCGTACCTGCGCTGTTTCGTCCTTGAGGGTGAAGTAAAGATGCCCGGAAACGGCACGCGTCAGATTGGAGACCTCGCCGGCCACCCAGAGCAGTGGAAAGGTACTCTCCAGTGTCTGCCGTGCAAGCCGGGTCAATTCGCCGACGGCGATGACGGTGGTGGATTCGATCATGGCGCGGTGTGTGGCAAGAGACTTCAAATTCTACTCGTGGCGAGCAGGTCGGAAACCTTGTTCCGTTTTTGCGCGACGAAAGAAAATCCTTTGCTGGCTGAGCCGTTGGAGTTTTGGCGGGTGAATGATTTGCTGACTTATCCACAGATTTTGTGAATAAGAATGACGCGCTGCAAAAAAAAGCGTCCGGGGGCATGACATCGTCTTTGCATTGGCCTATTGCCGAATCCGATGGCGCGGGCTAAAGTTCAGGCTTCGCTGTTTTCCGGAGTTGTCTACGTGTTAGTCATCATTCAAGCGGCCGGTTGGCCGATCTGGCCTTTGCTTCTGGCTTCCGTCATTGCGGTGGCCCTCATCATCGAGCGTTCCACCGTACTGCGCCGCGAAAAAATCGCTCCTCCCGGCCTGTTGCTAGGTGCCCTGGCCGAGGCCAGGCAGAACGGAGCTTCCGCCGCCTTGCTGGCGCGACTCGAGGGGAATTCTCCGCTGGGCCGTATCCTGGCCGCCGGCTTGCGCAATGCAAAGTTTTCACGCGACCTGATGAAGGAATCGATCGAGGAAGCCGGACGTGCCGTGGCGCACGAACTCGAACGCTACCTGACCACGCTGGGCACGATCGCCTCGATCGCGCCGTTGATGGGATTGTTCGGCACGGTAGTCGGCATGATCGAAATTTTCGGCTCTTCCACGGCTGCCGGGAACAACCCGCAGGCGCTGGCACATGGCATTTCGGTGGCGCTCTACAACACCGCCTTCGGACTGATCGTCGCCATCCCCAGCATGATTGCCTATCGCCACTTCCGTGCCCTCGTCGATAGCCTGTTGCTCGACATGGAGCAGGAGGCGGTGCGTCTGGTGGAAACCATTCACGGCGAGCGCGAGTGAGCCCGGGGCGATGAACTTCAAACACAATCGCCGGCATGAGGAGCCCGAAATCAATCTGATTCCGATGATCGACGTCCTGCTCGTCATCCTGATCTTCCTCATGATCACCACCACCTACTCGAAGTTCTCCGGCCTCGAGATCAATCTACCCACGGCCGACGTGCAGCAAAACAAGGAGCAGCCGGACGAAATCAACGTCGTGGTGACGGCTTCCGGCGACATCATGGTGAACAAGCAGGCGCTCGGCAGCCACGAGACCGAGGCGATCCGCGAGGCGTTGCAACGCGCCGCCGGCTCCGGCAAGGAAGCCATCGTCGTCATCAACGCCGACGCCAAGGCCACGCATCAGAGCGTGATCGACGTCATGCAGGCGGCACAAGGTGCCGGACTCGCGCATATCTCTTTTGCCACGCAGCAAGCCAGGCACTGACCGTGGCTTTGCCACGCTGTGGCGGCGGCGCGGCGTGTTCGCCTGGCTGCTGTTGCCGTTCTCGTTGTGCTTTGCCATGCTGGTCGCGCTGCGGCGTGCGCTCTATAGCCGTGGCTGGCTGAAGACGCATCGCCTGCCGGTTCCGGTCGTGGTCATCGGCAACCTGACGGTCGGTGGCGCCGGCAAGACGCCGTTGCTCCTTCATCTGGCCGAAACCCTGCGGGCACGTGGCTTGCGGCCGGGCATCCTCAGCCGGGGCCATGGTGGCAGGAATGACGGCGTAATGGCCGTTACCGCCGATAGCGATCCCGTTCTGGCTGGCGACGAGCCGGTACTGCTCGCCCGACGCAGCGGCTGTCCGCTATTCGTCGGACGCGACCGTGCCGCCGCGGGCCGGGCGCTGCTTGCGGCGCATTCCGAATGCAATCTGATTCTTTCCGATGACGGCTTGCAGCACTACCGTTTGGCGCGCGACCTCGAAATCGCCGTCTTCGACTCGCGCGGCGCGATGAACGGCTGGCTGTTGCCAGCCGGTCCCTTGCGCGAGCCGCTGTCGCGTCTGGCCGAGGTCGATGCGGTGGTGCTCAACGATGTTTTCGCCGTCTCACCAGCGCCGACTTTTTCATGTCCCGTATTTCGCATGACACTCGGCGGCGAGCTGTTCTATCGGCTCGATCAGCCAGATATCGTTTGCCGTGCTGCCGAGTTGCAGGGACGACGTCTGCATGCGATCGCCGGCATCGGCGCTCCCGAGCGGTTTTTCGATACGTTGGCCGCCCTGGGGCTGGAATGTGTTGTCCATCCCTTCCCCGATCATCATGGCTATCGTCGCGAAGAACTGCTGTTTTCCGCCGATGCCTTGCTGACGACGGAAAAGGATGCCGTAAAATTGACCGCGCTTGATCTACCTTTGCCGGTCTGGGTGCTCCCCGTGACGGCCGATGTGAATCCCGACCTTGCCGCATTCATCCTGGAGAAGCTCAATGGATCATCGCCTGCTTGAAATACTCGTCTGCCCGGTATGCAAGGGCCCGCTGGATTACCGCAAGCCTGCCGCCGAGCTGGTCTGCAAGGGTTGCAAGCTGGCCTATCCGGTCAAGGACGATATTCCGGTCATGCTCGAAGACGAAGCCCGCAAACTCGGCCCCGACGGGGACTGAGACCGCCGATGCCATTTCGTGTCGTGATCCCCGCACGCTGGGCGTCGACCCGCCTGCCCGGGAAACCCCTGGCCGACATCGGCGGCAAGCCGATGGTGGTGCGCGTGGCCGAGGCGGCCGCCGCCAGCGGCGCGCGCGAAGTGCTGATTGCCGCCGACGATCAGCGCATCATCGACGCGGCGACGACGCATGGCCGGCAGGCGCTGCTGACCCGCAATGATCATCTCTCCGGCACCGACCGGTTGGCCGAAGTGGTCGATCGGCAAGGCTGGATGGATGAGACGATCGTGGTCAATGTGCAGGGTGATGAGCCATTGATCGATCCTGCCCTCATCGCGCAGGTGGCGGCAGCCCTGGCGCAGGATCGGGCAGCGGCCATCGCTACTGCGGCGCATCCGCTTACCGCGATCGCCGAATTTCTCGATCCCAATGTGGTCAAGGTGGTGGTCGATGAACATGGCCGCGCGCTGTATTTTTCCCGTGCACCGATTCCCTGGCCGCGCGATGCCTTTGCCATGGGAAGCAAGTTGCTGCCCGATGGTTTCATGGCCCGCCGTCATATCGGACTGTATGCTTACCGGGCCGGATTCTTGCGGCACTACGGCGGGCTTGCCTCGCCACCGGCGGAACAATGGGAAGCGCTGGAACAACTGCGGGCGCTCGGCCACGGATATGTCATCCATGTGATCGACTGCCAAGGCCGACCCCAAGGCGGCGTCGATACGCCGGAGGATCTGGCCCGCGTGCGGCGCCTGTTTGACCGGGGCACGGATTGACGGTATCTTGGCGACCCACAGGCGGGTTATCGCACTTTCTAATTCTTTGATATCAATGGAGTAACTATGCGTTTGATTCTTCTTGGTCCTCCCGGCGCAGGGAAGGGCACGCAGGCCGGGTTCATCTGCGAAAAATTCGGTATTCCGCAAATTTCCACCGGCGACATGCTGCGTGCTGCCGTCAAGGCCGGGACGCCGCTGGGTGTCGAGGCCAAGAAGATCATGGACGTCGGCGGGCTGGTGTCAGATGACATCATCATCGGCCTGGTCAAGGAGCGTTTGCAGCAGGCCGATTGCGGCAACGGCTACCTGCTCGATGGTTTTCCGCGCACCATTCCCCAGGCCGAGGCCATGAAGACGGCTGGCGTGCCGATCGACCACGTGCTCGAAATCGATGTTGCCGACGAGGCGATCATCGCCCGCATGAGCGGCCGGCGCGTGCATCCGGGTTCCGGACGCACCTATCACGTGAAATTCAATCCACCCAAGGTCGAAGGTCGCGATGACGTGACCGGCGAGCCCCTGATCCAGCGTGACGATGACAAGGAAGAAACGGTGAAAAAACGTCTCGAGGTCTATCGCGCCCAAACCCTGCCCCTGGTGAAGTATTACCAGAGCTGGGCAGCCAGTGGCGATCCGGTGGCGCCGCGCTACACCCGTGTCGAAGGGATCGGCTCGGTCGAAGAGATCACCGGCAAGGTATTTTCCGCACTCGCCTGATTGTCGTCGATGCGTGCCCGCAACGCCTTCTATGCGCAATCCGGTGGCGTGACGGCTGTCATCAATGCCTCGGCCTGCGCCGTAATCGAGACGGCGAGGCAGCATCCAGAGCGGATCGGCAAGGTGCTGGCCGGGCGTGACGGCATCATCGGGGCATTGAACGAAGACCTGATCGACACCTCGCGGGAATCCGCCGCGGCGATTGCCGCTCTGCGCCATACGCCCGGTGGCGCCTTCGGCTCATGCCGCTACAAGCTGAAGGGACTGGAGCAGAACCGGCGCGAATACGAACGGCTGATCGAGGTATTTCGCGCGCATGACATCGGCTATTTCTTCTACAACGGCGGCGGCGACTCGGCCGATACCTGCCTCAAGGTGGCGCAGATGGCGCAAGCCTCGGGCTATCCGTTGCAGGCGATCCACATTCCCAAGACCGTGGACAACGATCTGCCACTGACCGATACCTGTCCGGGCTTCGGTTCGGTGGCCAAATACGTGGCGACCTCGATGCGCGAGGCGGGTCTCGACGTGGCCTCGATGGCACGCACCTCGACCAAGGTGTTCGTCATGGAGGTGATGGGCCGCCATGCCGGATGGATTACCGCGGCCTGCGCCCTGGCGGCGGAAAACGAGGGCGAGGCGCCGCATATCCTGCTTCTGCCGGAAGTGCGCTTCGATGAGACGCGTTTTCTCGAACGGGTCAAGGAGTGTGTTACGCGTTATGGATTCTGTGCCGTCGCCGTGTCCGAAGGCCTGCTTGCGTCCGATGGCCGGTTCCTGGCCGAAGCCGGCACGGTCGATGCCTTTGGTCATGCGCAGCTGGGTGGTGTCGGCCCACACATCGCCGGACTGGTCAAGCAACGCCTGGGCTACAAATTTCACTGGGCGGTAGCCGATTATCTGCAGCGCGCGGCACGTCACATTGCCTCGAAGACCGACGTCGAACAGGCCTTTGCGGTGGGTCGCGCCGCGGTGGAGATGGCTTTGTCCGGCAAGAATGCCGTGATGCCGGCGATCCGACGCCTGAGCGATGCGCCTTACCAATGGGATATCATTGCCGCACCGCTCGATCAGGTCGCCAATGTGGAAAGAAAAATGCCGCAAGAATTCATCGCCGCTGATGGCTTCGGCATTACGGCAGAGGCGCGCCGCTATCTTGCGCCCCTGATTCAGGGTGAGGATTTTCCGCCCTTTCGTGACGGCCTGCCCGTCTATGTCAGGTTGCGCAACGAAACAATAAAGAAGGGGTTGCCGCAGTTCGTCATTTAACCGTAGTCCAAATTAATTGAACAGGAGAGAACCGTATGTCAGCAGGACTGATGTTTGCGTTGATCTGTGCCGTAATTGCGATTGCCTATGGGGGGCTGTCCACTCGCTGGATTCTGGCGCAGCCCGCCGGCAACCCGCGCATGCAGGAAATCGCCGCGGCGATTCAGGAAGGGGCGCAAGCCTATCTCAACCGCCAATACACCACCATCGGCATGGTCGGCGTGGTGCTGGCCGTGATTCTCTGGTTCAGCCTCGGGACCCTGACCGCGGTCGGCTTCGTCATCGGCGCCGTGCTTTCCGGCGCGGCTGGCTACATCGGCATGAATGTTTCGGTGCGGGCCAACGTGCGCACGGCAGAGGCGGCGCGTACCGGTTTGAACGAGGCGCTGAATGTGGCGTTTCGCGGTGGTGCGATCACCGGCATGCTGGTGGTCGGTCTCGGACTGCTGGGCGTGGCGGGCTATTTCGTTTTCCTCAAGAGCGGGGCTGGCGATGCGAGCCTCGAGCACATCGTGCATCCACTGATCGGCCTGGGCTTTGGTTCCTCGCTGATTTCGATTTTTGCCCGTCTCGGCGGCGGCATCTTCACCAAGGGTGCTGACGTTGGCGCCGACCTGGTCGGTAAAGTGGAGGCCGGGATTCCCGAAGACGATCCGCGTAATCCGGCGGTGATCGCCGATAACGTCGGCGACAACGTCGGCGACTGCGCGGGCATGGCGGCGGACCTGTTCGAAACCTATGCGGTGACGATCGTGGCGACCATGCTGCTGGGCGCGCTGCTGTTCAAGGGCTCGATGGCGATGGCCGAAGCCGCGGTGGTCTATCCGCTGGTGCTGGGCGGTTTCTCGATCATTGCCTCGATCGTCGGTGCGATGTTCGTCAAGACCTCGCCCGGGGCCAAGATCATGAATGCGCTGTACAAGGGCCTCGCCGTCGCCGGCGCGATGGCACTGGTTGCGTTCTATCCGCTGACCACCTGGATCCTGGGGGCCGGACTGACTACCGCGGACGGACACACGGTCAGTTCGCTGGCGCTTTATGGCGCCGCCGTGATCGGTCTGGTGCTGACCGGGCTGATGGTCTATATCACCGAGTATTACACCGGTACCGAGTTCAAGCCGGTGCAGCATGTAGCCGAGGCGTCCACCACCGGACATGGCACCAACATCATCGCCGGGCTCGGCGTTTCGATGAAGGCCACGGCCTGGCCGGTACTTTCCGTCTGTGCCGCAATCTGGGCCGCCTACGCCCTGGCTGGGCTCTACGGGATCGCGATCGCGGCGGTTTCCATGCTGTCGATGGCCGGTATCGTGGTGGCACTCGACGCCTATGGCCCGATCACCGACAATGCCGGCGGCATTGCCGAGATGGCCGATCTGCCGGATTCGGTGCGCGGCATCACCGATCCGCTGGACGCGGTGGGCAACACCACCAAGGCGGTGACCAAGGGCTATGCGATCGGCTCCGCGGGCCTTGCCGCACTGGTGCTGTTCGCCGACTTCACCCACGGGCTGGAAGCGGCCAAGCCGGGCATCAAGTTCCTGTTCGACCTCTCCGATCCGGCGGTGATCATCGGCCTCTTCATCGGCGGCCTGATTCCCTATCTGTTCGGCGCCATGGCGATGGAAGCGGTCGGTCGCTCGGCAGGAGCCGTGGTGGTCGAGGTGCGTCGCCAGTTCCGCGAGATCAAGGGCATCATGGAAGGCACGGCCAAGCCGGAATACGGTACCTGCGTGGACATGCTGACCAAGGCCGCGATCAAGGAAATGATGATTCCTTCACTGCTGCCGGTGCTGGTGCCGGTGGCCGTGGCCTTCGGCATGAACGCGCTGATGCCGGCCGTCGATGGCGTCGGAGCCGGAGTGCGCGCCCTGGGCGGCGCGTTGATGGGCACCATCGTCACCGGCCTGTTCGTCGCCATTTCGATGACCACCGGCGGCGGCGCCTGGGATAACGCCAAGAAGTACATCGAGGATGGTCACTTCGGCGGCAAGGGCTCGGAAGCGCACAAGGCGGCGGTGACCGGCGATACCGTGGGCGATCCCTACAAGGATACGGCCGGCCCGGCGGTGAATCCGCTGATCAAGATCATCAACATCGTGGCACTGCTGATCGTGCCGCTGGTGGCGTGATTCAGAAACGCCAGCCACGCTTCACCGGCAGCTCCCGCTTCTGCCTGGGGGCTGCCGGTTTGTCGCGTCTGCCGGCAAGTCTGCCGATATGAGCGGCATCGAAACCCTGCCGGGGATCGAGCCGCTCGGTGATGCGACGCCCTTCGTCGATCGGATCCACGAGATCATCGCCGCGATCCGCCTGTTCGATGATTTCGAGGGCCGTGAAATCGAGATGCTGGCGCGCTACATGCGCTGTTATCGCGCTGTTCAGGGCACTGAGATCATCCGCGAGGGCGAGGCGGGCGACTTCATGCTGTTGATCCTCGATGGCTCTGCCGAGGTGATCAAGCAGGATGCCCGCGGACTGCCGCAGGTGCTCGCTGCCGTTGGCCCTGGCAAGACACTGGGCGAAATGTCGCTGATCGACGGCGAACCCAGGTTTTCCAGCTGCGTCGCGCTCGACCCGCTGGAATTTGCCGTACTCGACCGTGCCAGTCTTTCCCGTCTGGTCACCGAGGAGCCGCACCTGGGCGTCAAGTTACTGATGGAACTGCTGATGCTGCTCAATCAGCGGCTACGTACCATCAGCGCCGAGCTGATCGCCTGCCGCGAGGCGCGGCGCCTGCGTATTCGTTGAGTTTTCTATTCGGCGGCCCATCAGTGGCTGGCTTTTTTACCGTGTCGCCATAGCCGACTTTTACCGTAGACAAGCGTCGCATGCCGCTGGGGGTCAGGGCGGAAGAGACTGGGTGATGATATTCAGCACCAGCCGGGCGACGGTTTTTCGGTTGGCCGGTGTGCCAGCCGATAGAGCAGCGGCAGCACCAGCAAGGTCAACAGCGTGGACGACAAAATGCCGCCAATCACTACCGTTGCCAGCGGGCGTTGAACCTCCGCGCCGGTACCGGTTGCGATTGCCATCGGCACGAAGCCGAGCGAGGCAACCAATGCGGTCATCAGTACCGGGCGCAAACGGGTCAATGCGCCTTCACGAATTGCCTGGTCCAGCGGCATCCCGTCGTCACGTAGCGAGCGGATGAACGAGATCATCACCAAGCCATTGAGAACCGCCACCCCGGACAGGGCGATAAATCCGACACCTGCCGAAATCGACAAGGGAATGTCTCTGAGCCACAGGGCCACAACTCCCCCCGTCAGAGCGAAAGGCACACCGCTGAACACCAGCAGGCCATCCTTGACGTTATTGAACATCGCAAACAGCAGCACGAAAACCAACAACAGGGCGACTGGCACAACAATCTGCAAACGTTTGCTGGCTGACTGCAACTGCTCGAATGTTCCCCCCCAGGAAGTCCAGTACCCGGTTGGTACCTTGACGTGTTGTTCGAGTTTTTGGCGCGCTTCCGCGACAAAGGAACCCATGTCCCGCCCACGCACATTGGCCGTGACGACGACGCGACGCTTGCCGCTCTCCCGGCTGATTTGGTTAGGGCCGGGAGCAACATCGAGACTGGCGACTTCGCCGATCTGGACATAGGCTGGACGTGCCGCGTTGTCGGGCGATGGCAGGCGGATGGGTATCCGCTTGATCGCTTCCGTATCCATCCGCAGCGAGTCCGGCAGCCTCACGACAATGCCGAAGCGCCGGTCACCCTGGAATAGCAGACCGGATTCGCGCCCGCCAACCGCAATGGACAGCGCATCCTGGACGTCATTCATGTTGACGCCCAGCCGTGCAATTTTTGCCCGATCGACGTTCAGGGTCAGCATGGGCAACCCGGTCGTCTGTTCGACCTTTACGTCCGCGGCACCGGAAACACCATTTAAGACCTCGGCAATCTGGTCCGCGGTGCGGTTCATGGTGTCCATGTCATCGCCAAAGACCTTCACGGCCACGTCGCTGCGAACGCCGGAGATCAGTTCATTGAACCGCATCTGAATCGGTTGCGTGAACTCGTAGTTGTTGCCGGGAACCTTTTCGACGGCTTCTTGCATGGCGGCCACCAGCTCGGCCTTGCTGCGCTTCGGGTCCGGCCATTCGGACTCGGCTTTCAGCATCACGAAGTTGTCTGCCACATTAGGTGGCATGGGGTCGGTGGCAACCTCGGCGGTACCAATCTTGGCGAAGATTCTGTCGACCTCGGGAAATTTCTTCACTGTCCGCTCAAGCTCGGTCTGCATTTCAATGGCCTGGGTCAGGCTCGTACCCGGAATACGCAGTGCGTGAAGTGCAATGTCGCCTTCATTCAGGCTGGGAATGAACTCACTGCCCATGCGGGTGGCAAGCAGCCCGCTAAGAATGATCGAGACAGCGGCGATGGTGAGCACCAGGGGCTTGTTCAGCAGCGCCCAGTCGAGCGCGGGGCGATAGCCCTGCTTCGCCCACACCATCAGACGATTTTCCTGTTCGCTGATTTTCTCGCTCATCAGCAAAGCGACCGCTGCCGGTATGAAGGTCACCGACAGAATCATGGCTCCCAGCAAGGCCGTCACCACGGTAAATGCCATGGGATGGAACATCTTGCCCTCAACGCCGGTGAGGGCAAAAATCGGCAGGTAGACGATCATGATGATGAGTTGCCCATAGATCAACGGGCGCCGCGCTTCCCTGGCTGCAACGAACACCTCATGAAAGCGTTCGTCACGGGTCAAGGGGCGTCCAAAGCCACCTTGGGCATGGGTCAGTCGCCGTACACAGTTTTCCACGATCACGACGGCGCCGTCGATGATGATGCCGAAGTCAAGCGCGCCCAAACTCATCAGGCTGGCACTGACCTTGTTGCCGACCATTCCGGTGAATGTGAACAGCATGGCCAGTGGAATGACCGTAGCCGTAATGATCGCGGCGCGCATGTTTCCGAGGAACAGAAACAGGATGGCGATGACCAGCAGCGCGCCTTCGACAAGGTTCTTCTTTACCGTATTGATTGCTTTGTCTACCAGGACCGTGCGGTCGTAGACCGTTTGCGCAATCACACCGGACGGCAGGGATCGATTGATCTCCTCCATCTTCAGGTCCACCGCCCGCGACACATTGCGGCTGTTCTCCCCAATCAGCATGAACACGGTGCCGAGGATCACCTCTTTACCGTTCTCGGTGGCCGCGCCTGTACGCAACTCCTTTCCGAGCACCACGTCGGCGACATCGCGAATCCGTAGCGGCACGCCTTGCGTGGTTCTTATCACGATGTTGCCAATGTCGTCGAGATTGCCGACCTGGCCCGGTGCCCGAATCAGGTATTGCTCGCCGCGCCGTTCGATGTATCCGGCGCCGACATTGCCGTTATTGCGCTCCAGTGCGCCCACCAGGTCCGATAGGGCGAGGCCATGCGCGATCAGGCGGTCCGGATAGGGGGCGACTTGAAATTCCTTGACGTAGCCGCCAATGGTGTTGATCTCGGTGACACCAGGCACATTACGCAGCTGTGGCTTGATAATCCAGTCCTGGATTTCCCGCAGGTCGGTTGGCGTGTAGGGTGTACCGTCTGGCTTCTTTGCCCCGTCCTTTGCCTCCACTGTCCACATGTAGATTTCGCCCAAGCCGGTGGAAATGGGCCCGAGCGTCGGCGCCACGCCAGAGGGCAGTTTCTGCTTGGCTTCCTGGATGCGTTCATTCACCAATTGGCGCGCGAAATAGATATCGGTTCCATCCTTGAAAATGACCGTGACCTGAGAGAGTCCATAACGCGACAACGAGCGGGTCTGTTCCAGAAAAGGCAGACCAGCCATGGCTGTTTCGACCGGAAAAGTAATCCGCTGCTCGGACTCCAGCGGTGAATAACCCGGTACCGGGGTGTTGATCTGAACCTGTACATTGGTAATGTCCGGCACGGCGTCGATAGGCAGGCGCTGATAGTTGTAAACGCCCAGCGCAGCCATCCCGAGCACGGCCAGGAGCACCAGCCAGCGTTGTTCAATGGCGAAACGAATGATTCTTTCAAACATGACGATCCCCTACTGATCGTGACTGGCGCCGGCTTTGCCGATATCCGCCTTGATCAGGTAGCTGTTGCTGGCAGCGTAGGATTCGCCGGGGTTCAATCCACTGAGCACTTCGATGGTTTTTTCATCCCTGCGACCCAATGTAACGAGGCGTGCCTCGAACTTGTCGCCGTATCGACCGAACACCACGATCCAGTCATGCAAGCTTTGCACCGCATCGACCGCGATGGCCACGGGCACCTCCACCTCCTCGGCGGCAACGCTGACATTGACAGGCAGCCCCGGTCGCCATGCTCCCTTGGGATTAGGTAGAACAAGGCGTGCCTTGGCTGTCCGGGTCTGGTCGCCGACGACGGAGCCTACATAGGAAATGGTGCCGGTTGCCTCGGCGTCAAAAGCCGCTGCCTTGACCGTTGCCGATTGACCAGTTTTGATCGCGTCCAGATCTTTGGCGTAAACCGTCATCTCGACCCACACCGTGGACAAATCGGCGACGGTAAAAATATTGGCATCGTCTTTCAGTACCGTACCGGCGGCAATATTTTTCTCGGTCACTACGCCATCGATAGGTGAACGAATTTCATAGCGGGTCAAATTTCCCGAGGCGAGTACTGCCGCACCCAGCGACACCAGTTTTTGGCGCGCCGATTGCTCAATGATTTCCGCCTCCTGGAGTGCTTGCTGCGCCTGCAGATAATCTTGCTCAGCGGATATGCGGGCCTCCCACAGTTTCTTTTCTCGCTCGTGGGTTATGCGTGCAAGACCCATGCGTTTTTTGGCGGCAAGGAATTCGCTGCGCTGGTCGGCCAAGGTTTGGCTCGACATCACGGCAAGCACCTGGCCTTTGCGTACATGATCCCCTGCATTCGCAGAAACCTTCTCCACCACACCGCTCAGGCGCGGCACGATATGCACCGTGTGGTCCTCATCGAGTCGAATCTCGCCCGTCAATTGCAGGGCCGCCTTGATGCGTGCCGGCCCGGCCTTGGCGATTTGGACGCCGTTGCTTTTCATTTGCGCATCGGTCATTGTGACACGCGCTTCGACTTGCTCGAAGCTGAATGCGTACGACTTGCCATCGCTTTCTGCCGCAATGCTGGCCTTGAAGGAGTGTGGCTCTTCAACGATGGCGTCGCCTTTCAGGTAGTCGCCTTCCTTGGTGAAGTTGAAGGTTTGCGGTTTTCTTCCAAGTCGCTCAAGAGTGACCGTTGCCTTGGTCTGGCCGGGATCGGTGGGTTTGTCGTTGCGATAGGTATAAATCCGGAATTGTGGCTCGATGCCTTTTTCGAAAATGGTCAGCTCAAGGCCATAGTCGCTGGCGGTAAATAACCGGCCGCCATGCGGCCCCTTGGGGGGCTTTCCGGCATCGACATCTTGCGTGTCGCCTTTACTGCCGTCTGTCTTGTTGGCATCCGTGCTCAATATGGCTGCGCCCAAGCCGAGGGCGACGACGAGGATGACGGCAATGGCCATGCCCTGGCTTCTGCCCAGTTTGAACATCAATTGCCGGATCATGCGTTTCATCATTGTTCCTGGAGCGTGATGGGAGGGGTGTCTGGGTGGCCCATCGGAGTGAGCTGGTCGCCCAACAAACGATCAATGTCGGCCGCGGCACGATGGATTTCCGCCAGTGTTTTCAGATAATGGGATTTGGCCTGGAAATAGGTGCGCTGCGCGTCCAGCACCTCAAGGAAGTTGAACTTGCCGAATTCAAAGCCGATGGTCGCGGCGTCGTAGGCGCTTTTTGCGCCGGGCAGCACCTCCTGCCGCAGGACATCAATCTCGCTGCGGCCGGCACTCAAGCGCTCCCACGCTTGCAGCACTTCGGTGTTGAGCCGGACTTGCAACGCCAGCAACTCATCGCGTGACTTGTCTTCACGCTTCATGGCTTCCACCAAGTTACCCTGGTTGCGGTCAAAGAACGGTAAAGGCACGGACACCCCCAACACAATCTGGTTGCGCCCCAGTTCTTCCGCGCGCTTTGTCCCCACGCTCACCGTCACATTTGGCACTTGCTTGGCGCGCTCCACCTCCACCAGGGCCTTGTGCCGTTGTATTTCCATCCGCGCTCGTTTCAGATTGGGTGAATCCGCCAGACGTTGTTCAATCTCTTGGACACTCGGTACCGCTGGCAGCGTATCCACTTGCCCGTCAATCCGCGTAAATCGTGGCGTAGCGTCAGCCCACAGGCTGGCCAGGCGTTGGCGTGCATTGCGTAGTTCGCTTTGCACCTGTGCCAGTTGAACCCGCACCCCGGCCTCGGCGACGCGCGCCTTGGTTTCCTCGACGGGCGACACCTTCCCGGCCAGAACCCGTTTGCTGGCTGCATCGGTCGCACGCCTGGCCAGGGCAACACTGTCCTGCGCTAGCGCCACCCGTTCCTGTGCGGATAACACATCAAAAAAAGCAGCGGTCACGCTGGCGCGAAGCTCGGCCTGGCGGGTGGCGAGTTCCGCGACCACGATGTCACGTCTGCGTTGCGCCGCCTCGATGCGAGCGGATCTTTTGCCGCCCATTTCAATCGGCAAGTTCACCTGCCAGGTGGTGGTGCGCGTGGCCCGTTGCGTGTCCTCAAGCAAGTAGGCAAGCTCCGGGTTGGGGCGTGTTTGCGCTTGCAACACTTGCCCTTCGATCACCTCGATCTCTCGTGCCGCGATCATCAGGTCGGCGTTGCTGGACAGCGCAAGCCCGATGGCCGCCCGCAATGTCAATGCCGTGGCGGATTCAGTTGATTCAGTCGCTTGTCCGGCAAAGCCTGTCGATAGAGGCGCGGACACTGCCGGTTCCAGCGCGGAGCGGCTGGCTTGCCGATGGCTGGCCGTATCTTGAGCGACCGCAGTCCCCACGCTGGACTGCAACCCACACAAAACCGCAAGCGCTGGTGTAACCGCTTTAAAAACTGCGAGCCGTCGCATGGAAATCTCCCTCCTTGCAAGGAGTGTAAGGTCGGCGGCTTAATGCCGTCTTAAGAAACGCCGGGTGACATGCTTTGCCAGGGAGATCGCCCGTGGACGAAGAAAAGTATACTGACGACGACAGACTGTCCCTGAATGGGCACAACACAGGAGGAAAGATATGGTTACGCAGAACACGAAGGCTGCACCTGTCCAGGACGAGCCCTGGCGGGCCAATTTGCGCGGCGACATGGACGACGTGCTCGCCACGGCGCGCGCGGCGAGCTGGTGGAGCGGCAAGGCTCCCACCGCCTGTCCCGGCATGGAAGCAACGGGAACCCTGACCTCCCTCTCCCTGCCCAACCTCGCCACCTGCACGCGGCAGGAGGTGCAGGACTATTTCGACAACGGCTGGACGCTGACCGAAATCCTGTTCGCCGGGCTCAAGGGCGAGGAGGCTTTTTTCCGGCCGCCGTATCACGGACTGCGCCACCCGATGATTTTCTACGCCTGCCATCCACCGGTGTTCTACATCAACAAGCTGCGCGTCGCCGGGCTGCTCGCCGAGCCGCTCGATGCCTATTTCGAAAAGCTGTTCGAAGTCGGCGTCGATGAAATGCGCTGGGACGACATGTCGAAGAACGAAATGCTCTGGCCTTCGGTGAGCGAGGTCTGGGCTTATCGGCGCCGCGTATATGCGACCGTGAGCCAGACCATCGCCGCCCATCCCGGCCTCGCCGACGGTCATCCGCCGATCACCGCGGACGATCCGCTGTGGGCGTTGTTCATGGGCTTCGAACATGAGCGAATCCACATCGAGACTTCCTCGGTGCTGATCCACGAATTGCCCCTCGACCTCGTCCAGCGTCCGGCTGCCTGGCCGCGTTTACACCCTTCCGCGCAAAAAGTTCCCGCAGGGATGCACGGCACTGGCGCTGGCGCGACGGCGATGCGGCCGCGTCCCGGCGAGGATTTCCCGCTGCCGGAGTGGCGCATGGCGGCGACGCAGGAGATCACGCTGGGCAAGCCCCGCGATTGGCCGTCCTACGGCTGGGACAACGAATACGGTACGCGCAGCGCTCATGTCGAGTCGTTCCGCGCCGGCACGCGTCTGGTCAGCAACGGCGAGTTTCATGAATTCGTTGCTGCCGGCGGCTATCGCGCGGAGCGCTACTGGTCGGCCGCCGGCTGGGCCTGGCGCCGTTACCGCAATCTCAAATGGCCGACCTTCTGGGTGCCCAATGGACCGGAAGGCTCGCATCTCTACAAACTGCGCACGTTGTTCGAGGTGATCGACATGCCGTGGAACTGGCCGGCCGAGGTCAATGGTCACGAGGCACATGCCTTCTGTGCCTGGAAATCGGAGCGCGAGGGCAGACACTTCCGCCTGCCGAGCGAGAACGAGCATCATGCCCTGCGCGATCCGGTGCGCTCAAGCGCGGAAGACCAGGCGCTCGCCTGCGATGGCGCCGACTTCCGTCGGCACGGCATCAATCTGGCGCTGGCCTACGGTTCGTCCAGCCCGGTCGATGCCGGCCGTGCCACGTCGGCGGGTTTCCAGGATGTGTTCGGCAATCTCTGGCAGTGGCTGGAGGACGACTTCAACCCCTTGCCCGGCTCCGAAGTACATCCCTATTACGACGACTTCAGCAGTCCGTGCTACGACGGTCAGCATCAGATGATTCTCGGCGGTTCCTGGGCGTCAACGGGCGAGGAGGCCGGGCCGTGGGCGCGCTTTCATTTTCGTTCCCACTTCTTTCAGCATGCCGGCTTTCGCTTGGTCGAAACCGCGCACGAAGGTGGCGCCGTGCATCTCGATACCGCCGATGCGGCGCATCAGGTGTACGAAGACCGGCAGATGGTGAACGACTACATGCTGCTCCACTATGGCGCACCCGGCGAGCAGATGCCCTATGGATTCGGGCCGCGCGGGACAACCGAGTTTCCCGTCCGCTGCGCGCGCTGGCTGCTGGAAGGGGCGCGTGAATTTGGCGCCGGCATGGAGCGGGCACTGGATGTCGGTTGTGCCGTTGGCCGTGCCACATTCGAACTGGCCCGCGGTTATCGCGAGGTGACCGGTGTCGACCTTTCGGCGGCCTTCGTCGAGGCTGGTCAGGCGTTGAAACGGGCCGGTCGGCTGGATTATTTCCGCAAGGACGAGGGCGACCTGGGCGCGACGCTGACGGCCGTGATCGACCCGGCGATCGACCGCCGCCGGGTCGGCTTCCGCCAAGCCGACGCCTGTTCGCTGCCGGCCGAATGGGTGGATTTCGATGCCGTGCTGATGGCCAACCTGCTCTGTCGCCTGCCCAGCCCGAAATCCCTGCTCGGCCGTCTGGGCGGGCCGCGCGGGCTGGTCAGAGTGGGTGGGCTGGTGGCGCTGTTTTCCCCGTATAGCTGGCTCGAGCAATTCACTCCACATGGCGCCTGGCTGGGTGGCTATGTCAAGAATGGACTGGAAGTGAAGAGCGCCGACATGCTATGCGAGCTGCTGACCCGGGAAGGCTTCATCCTGCGCCGCGAGGAGGAGGTGCCGCTGGTGATCCGCGAGCACCGGCGCAAGTATCAGTTCATCGTCACCCAGGCCATGCTCTGGCAGCGGGTGTCGTGAGCCGGTGTTGAACACTGCCCCGGCCCACGCGCCGGGGCAGATGCGAGCCGTTCGCTCCGGATCAGGTTCTGGGTTTGCGCTTGAGCCAGAAGAAAGCGCCACCGCCGGCGGCGAACACGAGAACGAGGCCGCCGAGCACCGTCCCCCACGGGAAGCCGTGACCCTCGCCACTACCGACGTGCAGCGGAATCCGCACGTGACCTTCCCCAAATTTTTCGGTCTTGGCGAAATTGAGCAGCAGGGCATACTGTCCCTCCTCGACGATCGTTACTTCGATCGATGCGAAGCCGATCTCATAGAGTTTGGCCGGAACCGTGAGCACCTCTTTCTCGTGATTACCTTCGATCTTGACCAAGCGCATGGCCAGCGGAATGGCGCGCTGTTCCTGATTAACCAGGTCGACCATCAGGCGTATCGGCCCCACCTCGGGCAGATGATCGCAATGGGCGTGTTGCTCGGCCATTTCCTGGCCGGCGGGAGGGACCGGGATGGCCGAAAAATGCACCGGATAGGTGCCGGTTTCCACCATGCACCCGGTATGCTGACCATGGAACATATGGGCGATCATCATCTGTGCCTGCGCCGGTGGCGCGAGCAGGGCCAGCAAGGCGACCAGGGGTGCGGAAAAGTGGCGCAGCGTGATATTCATGGCATACCCTTCGGTAGAAACGGAAAGAACTTTTTGATTATATAGCAGGAGTCTCGTCGTCGAGACGCAACGCCGTCCCGGCATCGCCGACCAGTTTTGCGAGATCGCTGACACGGGTCAGCCAGGCCAGGGGGATGCCGGAGCGGTCCTCCATCGATGTGTCATGCAAGGTGTCGCGCACCGCCAGCAGGGCGCCGAGCAGCAGGCTGCGGCCGCAACTGTCGCCGCCGGCGAGGATGTTGGCTTCGACCGCCGTGGCGTAATTCGGGGCGTGCCGGGCGATATGGAAAATTACCGGCAGGCCTTTTTCGAGCGGGCAAGCCATGCCGAAGCGTGCGGCCGCGGCGACGGCGTCCAGCCGCGGCATGGCCAGTGCGTCGGCCAGCAAGGGTTGCAACGTCGTCCCCGCGAACGAGGCGGCATTGGCTAGGGCCTTGGCCAGCGGCACGCCTTCCAGCACATCGGCCAGAGCTTGTGCAGCCGCGGTGGCTGCCTCGTTCGCCAGGGGATGATCGTGGCTCACGGCCACCGCTTCGAGCACGGTATCGAGCAACTGGCTGCGGCTGCCGCGATGGCAGGCGACCAGCGCCGGGACGCATTCGAGGGCGGGCAACTGGCTGTCGGCGCTGCCGCTGACGGCCGGATAGTCCGCCGGTGTGGCGCAGTGGAGCAGGCGGATCACCAGCGCCCGGGTCGGATGGTCGATGTAGCCGGTGTAGCGGCCGCCCGGCCCGAAATGGGCCAGCCATTCCTGCTGATAGGCCAATCGGTCGAAACGGCCATGGCGTGCCAGATGATGAATGACCAGGCGGCAGGTTTCACCGTAGAAGGAATTCTCGCCGGCGGCCTTGCCGCCGTGCGCGAAATAGCCTTGCGCACCGGCATAGTTCGCCGCCGCAGGCGGACGAAAGGCCAGCGGCGCCTGCCGTTGCAGTTGTTCGAGTCGGTCGGCAGCGTACAGCCAGTGCAGACCCATGGCTGCGGCGTCCGCTGTAACGGCGCCGAGCAGGGTGGCAAGATGGGGATTCCTTGAAGTCAGCATGACGTTCTCCTCGTCGGCAGCGGCTCGACCGGGTCGCTCAGAAGTGCAATACAGCAGGCAGAAAGACTTCTGTCAACACCACACGCTGGCGGCCGTGGGCGAACAGCGTGCGCCGCGCCCAGTAATGCCCCTGGCCCCGGCCCGCGCCGGGAACATGGCGGCACAGCGCCGCATGCAGCGGGTGGCGGTGATCGATGGCGGCGTAGTCGACGCCGAGGCGCACGAAACCGGGCTGCGAAAACAACAGCGAACCCAGCGAGCGCCTGCCCAGGCGCCTGAGCCAGTGCGCCACCGGTCCGCGCGGACTGGCGCTGGCCGCAGTGTGGGCAAAGGCCACCGGCGTGCCACCACAGTAGAGGACGACCTCACGAATCCAGGCTGGACGCCGGGGCGGCAGGGCCAACCGCTCGCGTTCGTCGGCCAGCGGTGCGGCCAGGCACTGGCGCACCGGCTCGACGCGGAAGGCGCCGCTGGCGCGTTGCCAGCGCGCGGTGAGCGAGCGGCGCTCGGTCAGCCAGTTGCGGTAGGGTCGTGCCGCGGCATCGAGCGGCAAACGAGGTGACCAGGGCGAGCGGACGGACGACATGAGGTGGTGGAGTGCGTGGGTGGCGCTGATGGGCGAACGAATCGCCGTCTCGCCAGCGCCGACTTTTCAGCTCACGCGTTCTTGCCTTTTTGCCACAGCACATCGCCCTGGCCGGAAGTTTTGTTGACCCAGCGGCCGAGGACGAAGAGCAGATCGGAGAGGCGATTGAGATATTGCCGGCCGCTCTCGGAGATCGGCTCCCCGGCGGCGAGCGCGACCAGCGTGCGTTCGGCGCGGCGGCAGACGGTGCGCGCCAGATGAATCAGCGCCGCGGCGCGGACGCCGCCGGGCAGGATGAATTCCTTGAGCGGGTCGAGCTCGGCGTTGAAGCGGTCGATGGCGGCTTCCAGGCGGGCCGGCTGCGTCGCCTTGAGCAGGCTCGCGCCCGGAATCGACAACTCGCCGCCGAGATCGAACAGATCGTGCTGGATGCCGATGAACAATTCGCGCACCTCGGCCGGCAACTCTTCGCAGAGGATGACGCCGATCAGCGAATTGGTCTCATCCACATCGCCCAGCGCGGTGATGCGCGCCGAGTCCTTCGCCGTCCGCGAGCCGTCGCCGAGGCCGGTGGTGCCGGCATCGCCGGTGCGTGTATAGATTTTTGAAAGTCGATAGCCCATGCCGGCATTGTAGACGCTGCGTTGTGCCTGTGGGGTATTGGCCTGTAGTACCGGCATTTGTGGTGAAGGTTGTGACGGAATCGTGGTGTGTCTGGCGGGCTGACTCTTGTGACGTCAAACCCTGGAATTGGCGGCTGCCGCTATGAGTACGACGCAGTCAGCCGGTTGGCTGAGGGGTAGGTCGTGGCGACCCGGCCATTCAGTTAGCTTGATGACGGGGTATCTGGATGATAACTGGCGCAGGTATTCGTTGTCGACGACGGGATCGTGGCTACCGGCGACAAGGTGTACGGGACAACTGATCCGATCGATCCAGGTTTGTGCCTCCGCGGTGAGGATCAGCTGTTGGAGGGTTTGGGAGTACGACACCCAGGTATGCTGGACGCCATCGGCGGCGATTTCCGGTGGCAACCCGGGGTGGGTGAGTACAACGAGCTGGGCCGCGAGGGTTCGATGGGTGCACATCCACTTGCACGCAGCCTGGGCAACGCGGCCGGGGAGCACGAACAGACGACCTATCGGGCTGGCGGCGACGATATGGGCGCGCGCGGCGACTGTTCCGGGGTAGAGGGGTGGCCCGAACGCAACGATGGCCGCCACGCGTTCGGGGTGGACAGCGGCGAGCCGCAACGCAATGAGACTGCCGAGAGAATGTGCGCCGATAACGATTGGTTCGGTAATATTGAGTTCGTCGAGGCAAGTGATCACGGCATTGGCATGATCGTCGGGCCCGTACCCGGATGCAGGACGGGGGGATCGTCCGAATCCCAGCAGGTCAGGTACAAGGAGGCGATTATGGTCGGCGAGCTGGTCGTAGGTTCCGCCCCAGTACAGGCCCGATGCGACGAGGCCGTGCAAGAGCAAGACAGGCGGACCTGTGTCGCCGAGGAGCCGGACACTCAGCGAGGACGTCTTTACGACGCGCCCGCCGGGCGGTGTCCATCGCGGTTGATGAGCACGGCGGTAAGTGTAGGCCGCAACAGCGATCGCGGCCGTGCCGACCAAGAATGGGAAACTCAACCACATGAACAAAAGCACCTCTAACGTAACTGTCCCTGTTGAACGCTCATTGTCACTCTCGCTACAAAAAAAGCCGAAGTCGGCGATAAGAGAGAGTGCAAGCCTATGACCGGAAAATTCTGGTGGGGGAGAGGGCAGTCACCAGGATGACCGTTCAGAATATCCGTGCATCAAGAATGTCATCCCATTGATGTACCGCTGCCCAGCCCATACGGTGGCGTAGGAGTGGCAGACTGCCCTGCTACCGGGTTACCGTCACCGGCACGCCATTCAACACCGGTGTGCCGGTGAGCGCGTCGATAAACTGCTCGTCGGTGATGTCGTTCATGCTGCCGCCGCCATGCGCTGCCGCCGTCGAGGCGCCTGCATCGCGCTGACCATAGCCATGCGGCATGCTGACCACGCCGGGCAGGATGTCGGTGGTGAGCTGTGCCGGTAGTGTGACGGCGCCCACCCGGGAAGTAACCGTGACCCGGTCGCCCTCGGCGATACCGCGATGCGCGGCGTCGTCCGGGTGCAGCAGTAGGGTGCAGCGATTGGGGCCCTTGATCAGACGGGGTATCCGGTGCATCCAGGAATTATTGCTGCGGACATGGCGGCGGCCGATCAGCAGCAGGCTGTCGCGTGGCGCAGCATCGGCGCTCTCCGTGAGCCGCGCCAGGGCGCGTGGCAAATCGGCCAGATACAGCGATGGCGCGAGATGGATGCCGGTATTCCGTCTTTTCAAATGGCGCATCAGGCGTCCCGGCTGCATTGCTCCGAGATCGATGCCGTGCGGGTGCTGGCGCAAGGCGTGCAGGCTCAAGCCGTCGCGCGCGGGAGAAAACAGGATGCGCAGCTTTTGCGTCCAGGAGGCATCTTCGTCGAGAAGTGCCGCATGTGTGCCATACGGGCCTAGCCGCAACAGCCAGTCGGTGACCCGCTCCAGCCCGAGACGGCGGACCAGGCGATGCACCAGCCGTCCGCTGAAGCGGGGATGCAGGCGTTGCGCAAGTTCGACCATGATCTGCCAGTCCTGATAGCTGCCGGACGGCGCGGCGAACAGCGGCGGCGACCATTTGGCGCTGGCGTGTACTGCCGCCAGCGGCAGACCGGCGTCGAAATGAGGCCGTTCCAGCGGGCCGGCAGGCGGCAAAATGATATTTGCATGACGAGTGGTTTCATTGAGGTAAAGATCGATTGAGACCATGAAATCCAGCGCTGTCAGGGCGCGATCGAGCTGCCGGCCGTTCGGTGTGGAGAGTACCGGATTGCCGGCATGGGTGATCAGGGCGCGAATCCGGCCTTCTCCCGGGGCGAGGATTTCCTCGGCCAGGACGGCGACCGGAAACTCGTCGCCGAACGCCGGCAAGCCGCGCAGCCGGGTCCGCCGCCGGGCGAAACTCCCCCGCGGGCCAAGACGCACCAGATCGATCGGCGGCGTCGGGAACAGCATTCCGCCGCTGCGATCGAGACTTCCGTTGATGATGTTGAGTGCATACAACAGCCAGTTGCAGAGGCCGCCGAACTCTTGAGTGCAGGAGCCGATCCGGCCGTAGACTGCGGCCTGTTCGGCATCGCCGAGGGCCAAGGCCAGTTCGCGTATCTTTGCCGCAGCGATACCCGTTTTGGGTGCCACGCGCTCGGGCGTGAATTCCGCAACGGCTTCACGCAATGTTTCCAGGCCGTCGACCCAGGGGGCGAGTTCGCGCAGGCGCACGCGGCCTTCCGCGAAAATTACCTGCGCCATCGCCGCGAGCAGGAAGAAGTCCGTACCGGGGCGGATGAAGAGGTGCTCGTCCGCCTGTTTCGCTGTTTCGGTACGGCGTGGATCGATTACCACGACACGGCCGCCGCGTTGGCGGATGCCCTCGATCCGCGCCATCACGTCGCCGCCGCTGATGAAACTGCCTTGCGATGCCGCTGGATTGCCGCCGACGATCAGCAGGAAACCACAGCAGTCGACATCGGGAATGGGGAGCAGTAACTGGTGATCGAGCATTTGCAGGCTGGCCAGCATCATCGGCAGCTGGTCGACCGAGGTGGCGCTGAAGATTTGCGCGCCGGCGATCGCCTCGATCAGACCCGGCACCATCAATAGCGCCGGGGTGTGTACCGTCGGGTTGCCGAAGTAGGCGGCAAGTGCCTGCTCGCCGTGCCGGTCGCGGATGCTGCGCAGGTTCTGCGTTACTTCGGCGAAGGCTTCCTCCCAGCCAATTTCCGCCCAGCCCGTCGACGTGCGCTTGAGCGGCGCGCGTAGCCGTAGCGGATCGGTGTGAATGTCCTGCAGGGCCACCGCCTTGGGGCAGATATGGCCTTTGGAGAGCGGATCGGCATCATCGCCCCTGATCGCCACGATGCGCCCGTCGGCATGGCTGATGGCAAGTCCGCACATCGCTTCGCACAGCGGGCAGGTACGGTAGTGGATCGCGGTTTCGCTCATCTCGGGGTTCCGGTGGTGGCGCGTGCCATGGCGAGGTGATCTGCGCACGGGGCGGGCAAGGCTTGCGGCATCATAGCGCTGTTGCCATCTTTTCCATGAAAGTCGCCCAGGCGACTATCGAAGCTCCGTCTCTCGCCGCAGGGAGAAAGGTTGGGGGCAAGGGTCACGAGCCGGGGAGAAAGCTTTTATCATCCGGGTTGTCTTCAATCCATGCGCGTTTGTTTGCCCATGCCCCGTTTCGCCGCCAATCTCTCCCTGCTGTTCGCCGAGCAGCCGTTCCTCGAACGCTTCGCCGCGGCGCGGGCCTGTGGTTTCACGGCGGTGGAGATGCAGTTTCCCTACGCTTTCGCCCCGGCACAACTGGCCGAGGTGATGCTGACCGCCGAGGTTGAAGTGGTGTTGTTCAATCTGCCGGCCGGCGACTGGGCGGCGGGTGAGCGCGGCATCGCCTGTCATCCCGGCCGGATCGACGAATTCCGCGCAGGGGTCGGTCGCGCGCTCGACTATGCCCGCACGCTGGGCTGTCCGCGGCTCAACTGTCTGGCTGGTTCGCAACCCGCAGGCGTGACGGAGGCGGTGGCGCGGCGCACGCTGATCGAGAACCTGCGCTTTGCCGCCGCGATGACGCGCCGCGCCGGCGTCGAGTTGCTGCTCGAGCCGCTCAACAGCCGCGACGTGCCCGGCTTCCTCCTGCCGACGCCGCAGGCGGCGCTCGCGCTGATCGCCGAGATGGGGAGCGACAACCTGCATCTGCAATACGATCTCTATCATGCCCAGATCATGGCCGGCGATCTGACGCACATGCTCGAAACCGAGCTGCCGCGGATCGGCCACATCCAGCTCGCCGACGTGCCGGGGCGGCATGAGCCGGGCACCGGCGAGATCAACTTCGATTTCCTGTTCGCGCGGCTCGATGCCCTCGGTTATGCTGGCTGGGTGGGCTGCGAGTACCAACCGAGCGGGCGCAGCGAAGCCAGCCTGGGCTGGCTTGCGCGCTGGCGATGAAGGCCGTCGCCCGGTCGCCCCGGCAGCTGCTTGTGGCGCTGTTCGATGCCGCGGTGGCGGCCGCGCAGCCGGCACGCTGCCTGCCGCCGCATCTCGACGGTCTGCTGCAAGGCGTCGCCGGCCGCATCCGAATAGTCGGCGCTGGCAAGGCGGCGGGCGCCATGGCGCAGACGCTCGAAGCCTGCTGGACAAAGGCGTCAGAGCGGATTTCCGGCCTCGTCGTCGTCCCTTATGGCCACGCTGCATCACTCCGCCACATCGAGTCGATCGAGGCCGCCCATCCGCTGCCCGATGCGGCGAGCGAGCGGGCGGCGACACGGATGCTCGCCGCCGTGCAGGGGTTGGGCGCAGACGACCTTGTGCTGGTGCTGCTCTCCGGCGGCGCCTCGGCCCTGCTCGCCGCGCCGCTGGCGGGCATCACGCTCGGCGAGAAGCGGGCGGTGACTGCATCCTTGCTCGCCAGCGGAGCGAGCATCGACGAGATCAACACGGTCAGAAAACATCTGTCGCGGATCAAGGGCGGGCGGCTGGCGCTGGCGGCGCAGCCGGCACGGGTGTTGACGCTGGCGATCTCCGATGTCGCCGACGACGACCTGGCGAGCCTCGGCTCGGGGCCGACGGCGCCCGATCCGACCACCTGTGCCGAGGCGCTGGAAATCTGTCGCCGCCATGACATCGTGCTCACTCCGGGGATGGCCGCGCTGCTCGGGTCAGGCCAGGCGGAAACGCCGAAGCCGGGCGATCCGCGCTTTGCCGGCCACGAGGCGCGCATCATCGCCAGCGGCCGCACGGCGCTCGCCGCGGCGGCCGGGGTGGCGCGTGCACATGGCATCCGGCCGCTGATTCTCGGCGCGGCGATCGAAGGCGAGGCGCGCGAGGTGGCCAAAGCGATGGCCGGCATCGCGCGCGCCTGCCGGCAAGCCGGTACGCCCGTGGCGCCGCCTTGCGTGCTGCTCTCCGGCGGCGAGACGACGGTGACGGTGAGGGGCCGGGGGCGCGGCGGGCGCAATGGCGAATTCCTGCTGGCCCTGGCTCTGGCCTTGCGCGGCGCGGCGGGCATCCATGCCCTCGCCGCCGATACCGATGGCATCGACGGGACGGGCGGGAACGCTGGCGCCTTCCTCGACCCCGATAGCCTTGCCCGCGCCGGTGCGCTCGGCATCGATGCCCGTGGCCGTTTGCTGGACAATGATGCCCATGCCGTGTTCGCCGCCCTGGACGATCTGCTGGTGACCGGGCCGACGCGGACCAATGTCAATGATTTCCGCGCCATCCTGATTGAGCCATGACTACTTCAGCGTCGGTCATCGATCCTGCCGAAGATTTTCCCATGGCCGATCGCACCGCCTTGCTTGCCGCCCTGGCCAGGCTTGTGCCGCCCACGGCCCTGTTGACGACGGAAGATGAACTCCGGCCCTACGAGTGCGACGCGCTGATGGCTTATCGTCGTCTGCCGCTGGCCGTGGTCCTGGCCGAGGACGAGGCGCAGGTGGTCGCGGTGCTGCGCCTGTGCCATCGGCTCGGCGTGCCGGTGGTGGCGCGTGGTGCCGGCACCGGCCTCTCGGCGGGCGCGCTGCCGCATGCGCATGGGATCGTGCTGTCGCTGGCGCGGATGCAGCGCATGCTCCATCTCGATCCGCTGTCGCGCCTCGCGGTGATCGAGCCGGGCATGCGCAACCTGGCGATTTCCGAGGCGGCCGCCGCGCATGGCCTGTATTACGCGCCGGATCCGAGCTCGCAGATCGCCTGCTCGATCGGCGGCAACGTGGCGGAAAACTCGGGCGGCGTGCATTGCCTGAAATATGGTCTTACCGTGCATAACGTGCTGGCGCTCCGGGTCGTCCTGATGGATGGCGAAATCATCGAGCTGGGTGGCATGGCGCCGGATGCGCCGGGCTCGGAGCTGCTGGCATTGATGATCGGTTCGGAAGGATTGCTTGGCGTGGTCACCCGGGTGACGGTACGGCTGCTGCCGAAACCGCGCACGGCGCGGGTGATCCTCGCCGGTTTTGCCGACATCGCCCGGGCGGGCGAGGCGGTGGCGGCGGTAATCGCCGCGGGGCTGATTCCGGCCGGGCTGGAACTGATGGATCAGGCCGCCACGCGGGCGGTCGAGCCCTTCGTCGGGGCCGGCTACGACCTCGAGGCGGCGGCGATCCTGCTCGCCGAGGCCGATGGCACGGCCGAGGAAGTCGAGGAAGAAATCGCCGCGATGCGCGCCATACTCGAACGGCATGGCGCGACGTCGTTGCGCGTCTCCACCTCGGAGGCCGAGCGGCTCAAATTCTGGGCCGGGCGCAAGGCTGCCTTCCCCGCCGCCGGACGTATCTCGCCCGATTACTATTGCATGGACGGGACGATTCCGCGCCGCCATCTGGGGCGGATGCTGAACGCCATCGCCGCCATGGAAAAGAAATACGGCCTCGGTTGCCTCAACGTCTTTCATGCCGGCGATGGCAATCTGCATCCGCTCATCCTGTATGACGCCAATGTGCCGGGCGAGCTCGAGCGCACCGAAGCCTTCGGCGCCGAGATCCTCCGCCGTTCGATCGAACTGGGCGGCACCATCACCGGCGAGCATGGCGTCGGCTTCGAGAAGCTCGGCTCGATGTGCGAGCAGTTTTCCAGCGACGAATTGCAAATCTTTCACGCCATCAAGCGCGCCTTCGATCCGGCCGGCCTGCTCAATCCGGGAAAGGCCGTCCCGACGCTGCATCGTTGCGCCGAGCTGGGCCGCATGCATGTGCATCGCGGCCAGTTGCCGCATCCCGAACTGGAACGCTTCTGATGGAGACCAGGCTCGAGGCTTTCCGCGAGAAGATTGGCGAGCGCCGGCCACTGTGCATCCGTGGCGGCGGCAGCAAGGATTTCCATGGCGGGCCGCAGCAGGGCGAGGTGCTCGACACCACCGGCTATGCGGGCATCATCGATTACACGCCGAGCGAACTAGTGCTCACCGCGCGCTGCGGCACGCCACTGGCCGAAATAAACTCGGCGCTGGCGGCACGGCGACAGATGCTGGCCTTCGAGCCGCCGGCCTTCAGCGAAGCGGCGACGATCGGCGGCGTGGTCGCCGCGGGGCTTGCCGGGCCACGACGGGGAACGGCGGGTGGCGTGCGCGATCATCTGCTCGGCGTCCGGCTGATGGATGGCGAGGGGCGGGTGTTGAATTTCGGCGGGCAGGTGATGAAGAACGTCGCCGGCTTCGATGTCTCGCGGCTGATGGCGGGGAGCCTTGGCACGCTGGGGCTGATGCTCGAGGTTTCACTGAAGGTGTTGCCGATGCCGCGCTGCGAGGCGACGCTGCGCTTCGAACTGCCCCAGGCGCGGGCCATCGAGGCGGTCAACCACTGGGCTGGCGAGCCGCTGCCGATTTCCGCCAGCTGCTGGCGGGACGGGGTGCTCCATCTGCGCCTGTCGGGGGCGGAAGCTGCCGTGGCCGCGGCCTGCGCGAAGCTCGGCGGCGAAAAAACCGGCGCTGACGAGGCGGCGAATTTCTGGGCGGATCTGGGCGCGCAGCGGATGGCCTTTTTTGCCGGTGATGCCCCGCTGTGGCGGGTCAGCGTACCCTCGGCCACACCCGTGCTCGACCTGCCGGGGCCGACCCTGATCGAGTGGGGGGGCGCGCTGCGCTGGCTGCGTTGCGAGGCCGACCGCGCGCTGATCGAAAGTCGCAGCGGCGCAGCGGCGGCAGTCGCTCTGTTTCGCGGCGGCGACCGACAAGTGGGCGTGTTTCCTCGCCCAGCCCCTGCCGTCCAGACGATTTTCCGGCGCCTGAAAACCGTGTTCGATCCACACGGCTTGTTCAATCGCGGTCGACTTTTTCCGGACTTCTGATGGAAACCCATCTCGCCGATTTCATTCGCAGCACGCCTTCCGGCCGCGAGGCCGAGGCCATTCTCAGGCGCTGCGTGCATTGCGGGTTTTGCAATGCCACTTGCCCGACCTACCAGCTCACCGGCGATGAGCTCGACGGTCCGCGCGGGCGGATTTATCAGATCAAGCAGGTTCTGGAGGGCGCCCCGGCGAGCGAAAGAAACCGCGTGCATCTCGATCGCTGCCTGACTTGCCGGGCCTGCGAGACCACCTGTCCGTCGGGCGTGGAGTACGGTCGATTGCTCGACATCGGCCGTGCCACGGTGCTCGCCCAGCAGCCGCGGCGCGGCCGGGATGCCCTGCGGCGCGCGCTGTTGCGCGCCGTGCTGCCGCAGCCGCGGCGCTTTGCCATCGCACTCGGCCTGGGGCGGCTCCTGCGGCCCCTGCTGCCGCTGCTGCGCGAGAAGCTGCCGCCCGCCCGTGTCGCGGCTTCGTCATTCGTAGCGGCGCGCTCCTCCCATCCGCGCCGCATGCTGGCCCTGGCGGGCTGTGTCCAGCCCAGCCTGACGGCGGACACCCTGCCCGCCGCGCGGGCGTTGCTCGACCGGCTCGGCATCGCTCTCGATGTCGCACCACAGGCCGGCTGCTGCGGCGCGCTCGCCCTGCATCTCGATGACGCCGATGCCGCCCGGCAGGCCGCCCGGCGCAACATCGACGCCTGGTGGCCGGGGATCGAGGCCGGGGCGGAAGCCATCGTCATCACTGCTTCAGGCTGCGGGGTACAGGTCAAGGATTATGGCCACCTGCTCGGCGAGGATGCGCGCTATGCCGGGAAAGCCGCGCGCATCGCCGGGCTTGCCCGCGACATCGGCGAAGTGGTGGCGGCCGAAAGTGCCGGGCTCCTGCCATTGCTCGCCGCCCTGCCGTCGCTACCCGCCGGGTCGCGCCGGCTCGCCTTTCACAGCCCTTGCACCCTGCAACATGGCCAACGGATCGTCGGTCAGGTCGAGGCGCTGCTGGTTGCTGCCGGCTTCGAGCTCGTGCCGGTTGCCGATGCCCATCTGTGCTGCGGCTCGGCGGGTACCTATTCGCTGTTGCAGCCCGAGTGGTCGAATCGTCTGCGCGCGGACAAGCTCGCCAAACTCGGCGCTGGCGGACCGGCGCTGATCGTCAGCGCCAATGTCGGTTGCATCACGCATCTGCAAGGCGGAACCCGCTTGCCGGTACGGCATTGGGTCGAAGTGCTGGCGGAGCGTGTGGAACGATTCGCTGTTTATTTGTAATGCGCCGGATCGATATCATGGCGCGCCAGCAGCTTGTAGAACTCGGTACGGTTGCGTTGTGCCAGGCGGGCGGCATGGGTGACATTGCCAAACATCGTGAAGAGGCCGCCGCAAGCCTTCGGCGCTGAGCGAAAACCCTGGGCGAATCTTTATCCGGAGAATGCAGGCTATATGTGCCGCCGGCTAGGCATGGTGCTTGCATGATGTCATCCCGGTGTCCCCATCCGAGGCTTGCGGCAACCCGTGGTTCCAGTTGAAACGCTTGCGGCGTCAGGCTGCTGCAAGGTTGCCAGGTCGCCGGGACAGCGGCCGCGCTGTGTAGCAAAGCGAACACCATCGAGCCAAGCGGAAAGGTTTTTACTATCATGAGCGGATTACAGGTTATGGGGCACGAACGATTATGGCAGTGACCATCGGCATTCTTCGCGAGACTTCGCTGGGCGAGACCCGGATCGCCGTCGTTCCGGAGGTGGTGAAGAAATACCACGCGCTCGATATCGCGCTGTGCATCGAGGCCGGCGCGGGCGAGGGCAGTTCTCTGCGCGACGAGGATTTCCTCGCCGCCGGTGCAAAAGTCGGCGCTGGCGAGACGGTGATTGCCGCGGCGCAGGTGCTGCTCTGCATCCAGCCGCCGGCGCTGGAAACCCTGGCGCGCCTGGCGTCCGGCACTGTGCTGCTTGGCGGCCTCTCGCCTTACGCCAGCCGCGAGCGGATCGAGATCTTGCGGACAAGGCGGATCATCGCCTTTGCCAGCGAACTGATTCCGCGCATCTCGCGGGCGCAGAGCATGGACACGCTCTCCTCGCAGGCGGCGGTGGCGGGCTATCAGGCAGTGCTGATCGCCGCCGGCCACTGCCCGAAATTCTTTCCGATGTTGACCTATGCCGCCGGCACCATCCGTCCGGCGCGGGTGCTGGTGATCGGCGCCGGCGTCGCCGGGCTGCAGGCGATCGCCACCGCGCGACGGCTGGGGGCGATCGTCGAAGGCTACGACGTGCGACCGGAAACCCGCGAGCAGATCGAATCGCTCGGCGCGAAGTTCGTCGATACCGGAGTCAGTGCGGCGGGCAGTGGCGGCTACGCGCGCGAGCTGACGGCGGAGGAAAAGGCGCAGCAGGCGGAGAAGCTCGGCCGCGCCGTGGCCAATGCCGATGTGCTGATCACCACGGCGGCGATTCCGGGCAGGCGCTCGCCGCTGATCGTCAGCGAAGCGATGATCGGTGGCATGAAAAACGGCGCGCTGGTGGTGGACATGGCGGCCGAAGGCGGCGGCAACTGCGCCGGCACGGTGGCCGGCAAGACGGTGAAGATGGGCGGGGTGACCCTGATCGGCCCGCTCAATCTGCCGGCAAGGATGCCGGTGCATGCCTCGGAGATGTTCGCCAGGAATCTTTTTAACTTCATCTCGCCCTGGCTCGGGGAGGGCGCCTTGAATCTGGACTGGGACGACGAAATCGTCGCCGGCGCCTGCCTCACCCGCGAGGGCGAGCTGGTCCATGCCGGCGTCAGGAACGTGCTGGGTTTGTAAACGCGGAGCGACCATGGACAATCTGATGCTGCTGTATGCCTATCTTTTCGTGCTCGCCGCCTTCACCGGCTACGAGGTGATTTCGCGGGTGCCGGTGATCCTGCACACGCCGCTGATGTCCGGTTCCAACTTCATCCATGGCGTGGTGCTGGTCGGCGCCATGGTGGCGCTGGGTTCGGCCGACACCAACCAGCCCTGGCAACTGGCGCTCGGCTTCTTCGCCGTCTTCCTCGGCGCGGCCAATGCCGTCGGCGGCTATGTGGTGACCGAACGCATGCTGGCCATGTTCAAGCCGCGGCAAAAGCCTGACGCCGCGGAAGGGAGCGGGAAATGATGCCGCTCATCCAGGCCAGCTATTTCGCCGCCGCCATCCTCTTCATCCTTGGCCTCAAGGCGATGTCCTCGCCGGTCACCGCGCGGCGCGGCATCCAGTGGGCCGGGGCCGGCATGCTGCTCGCCACCCTGGTCACCTTCGCCACGCCGGGGATGCAGAGCTTCGCCCTGATGATCCTGGCCATGGCCCTCGGCGGCGGGCTCGCGGGATATCTCGGTCGCGTCGTCAAGATGACCGACATGCCGCAGATGGTGGCGATCTACAACGGCATGGGCGGCGGCGCGGCGGCGGCGATCGCGGCGCTCGAATTTTCTCGCGGCCATGTACAGGGCTTCACCGTTACCCTGCTCGCTGTGCTCGGCGCCCTGATTGGTTCGGTGGCGTTCTCCGGCTCCTGCGTGGCCTTCGCCAAACTGCAGGGAATCATGAAGAAGGCGCATCGCCTGCCGGCGCAGAATGCGGTGAATCTGGTGCTGGCGCTGGCGGTGCTCGGCCTGGCGGTGAAGCTCGTCGCCGGTCCGTTTCCGCTCGGCCGCGATCTCGCCCTCTTTTTCGTGCTCTCGCTGGTACTGGGCGTGGTGCTCACCAGTCCGATCGGCGGCGCCGACATGCCGGTGGTGATTTCGCTGCTCAATGCCTTCACCGGCCTGGCCGTCGGTTTCGAAGGCTATGTGCTGGGCAATCCGGCGCTGGTCATCGCCGGCATCGTGGTCGGCGCCTCGGGCACGTTGCTGACGCAACTGATGGCCAAGGCGATGAACCGGCCGATTGCCAATGTCATCTTCACGCCGATCAGCGGCGCGGCGCAGGCGGGCGAGGCGCCCATCGGAACGATGAAGGAAGCCAGCGCGATGGATGCCGCGGCGATGATGCGTTTCGCGCAGAAGGTGATCATCGTCCCCGGGTACGGCATGGCGGTGGCCGGCGCCCAGCACAAGGTATGGGAAATGGCGCGGCTGCTGCAGGAGGCCGGGATCGAGGTGAAATTCGCCATCCATCCGGTGGCCGGGCGGATGCCCGGACACATGAACGTGCTGCTGGCCGAAGCCGGCGTGCCGTATGAACTGATCTTCGATCTGGAAGAGATCAATGGCGAATTCGCCACCGCCGACGTGGCGCTGGTGATCGGCGCCAATGACGTCGTCAACCCCGCCGCGCGCACCGATAAATCGAGCCCGCTCTACGGCATGCCGATCCTCAATGTCGATCAGGCGCAGAACGTGATCGTGAACAAACGCGGCAAGGGCGCCGGTTATTCCGGCATCGAGAATACCCTGTTCTATGGCGAAAATACGCGCCTGCTCTATGGTAGCGCGCAGCAGGCCATCGCCGGGGTGATCGCCGAGATCAAGACTCTGGCCGGCTGAAAGGTCGGCTGCACCTAAAGTCGGCGCTGGCGAGACGGCGAATGAGCGGAAGGGAAGTTATTTTCCGGGATGGGCGGATTTGTCGCGCGCGTGGCGCAGCGAAAGCCACACTGAAATTCCGATGAAAGTAACGATCACGGCCAGCGAAAATCCCGTCGGGATGGAATAGATATCCATCAGCAGCATCTTGACGCCGACGAAGATCAGCACGGCGGCGAGGCCGAACTTGAGCAGGGCGAAGCGGTCGGCCATGCCGGCCAGCATGAAGTACATCGCGCGCAGGCCGAGGATGGCGAAGATGTTGGAGGTGAGGACGATGAAGGGGTCGGTGGTGACGGCGAACACCGCCGGGATCGAGTCGACGGCGAAAACGATGTCGGAGAACTCGACCAGCACCAGCACCAGCAGCAAGGGCGTGGCATGGCGCACTCGCTGGCCGTTTTCATCGAGCCAGACGAAGAAGCGTTCGCCGACCAGTGCCGGGGTGATGCGGACATGGCGGCGTAGCCAGAGGATCAGGGCGTTGTTCTCGAGGTCGGGTTCTTCCTCGCTGAACCAGGCCATCTTGACGCCGGTATAGAGCAGGAAGGCGCCGAACAGATAGAGCACCCAGTGGAAGCGGGCAATCAGCGCCGCACCGAGCAGGATCATGATCGTGCGCAGGATCAGCGCGCCGAAGATGCCATAGACCAGCACGCGCTTTTGCAGCGTGGCGGGCACGCCGAAGTGGCCGAAGATCATCAGCCAGACGAACAGGTTGTCGATCGCCAGCGATTTTTCCAGCAGGTAGCCGGTGAGGTATTCGATGACCTTGGCCGAGGCAATCGCCGTTCCCTGCGTGTTCGCCAGCCAGAACCAGAGGCCGACGGCGAACAGCAGGGAGACGCCGATCCAGACCAGCGTCCAGGTCGCGGATTCCTTGAACGAGACGCGATGTTCCTTGCCGCCGCCGACGATGAACAGGTCGATCGCCAGCATGGCGAGGACGATGGCGATGAAGATGCTCCAGACGAGTGGATTGCCGATAGATTGCATTGAGTCAGGTCTCGGGTTGGTTGTCTGCAGGTGCAGCGGTAGTGGCGTTCGCCCCTTCCTTCTCGCGCCACAGGGCGCGGGCAAAGGCTTTCCAGGCCGGGCCGCCATGAACCTGCAGGCCGTTGTCGGCGCTCTTGGTCATCACTTCGAGCATCAGCTGCGCGATGGCGAAGAGCTCGACGCGGGCGCGCTGCCCGGGATCATCGATGTCGCAGCCGGTCGCTCCCAGGTGGCAGTGGAAGGCTTGCCGGGCGAGGGCCTGCACCTGGGCGTCGTCGTTCCAGTCGATGTCGAGGATGACGCCCTTGCGCTCGATCTCGCGTTCGAGATCTGCGCTTTCTTCGGCAAAATTTTCCGGGATGCTCATGGCGCGTTGGCCTTTCGTCGTCGTGCGGGTTGGGTCGCGGGGGTGGGCGGAGTGGTGGCCGGAGAGGTGGCGAACAGGCGGGCAAGATACTGCCCGGTATGGCTGCCGGCCGTGGCGGCCAGCGTTTGCGGCGTGCCGCTGGCGATGATCCGGCCGCCGCCTGCGCCGCCTTCGGGGCCGAGATCGACCAGCCAGTCGGCGGTCTTGATGACATCGAGATTGTGTTCGATGACGATGATGGTGTTGCCGTGGTCGCGCAGGCGATGCAGCACCGAGAGCAGCATCTCGATGTCATGGAAATGCAGGCCGGTGGTCGGTTCGTCAAGGATGTAGAGGGTGCGGCCGGTATCGCGCTTGGACAGCTCGAGCGCGAGCTTGACCCGCTGCGCTTCGCCGCCGGAGAGTGTGGTGGCCGACTGGCCGAGCTGGATATAGGCGAGGCCGACGTCGACCAGCGTCTGCAGCTTGCGGGCGACCACCGGCACGGCGGCGAAGAATTCGTGCGCCTGTTCGACCGTCATCAGCAGCACTTCGTGGATGGTCTTGCCCTTGTAGCGCACTTCCAGCGTTTCGCGGTTGTAGCGTTTGCCGTGGCAGACCTCGCAGGGGACATAGACGTCGGGCAGGAAGTGCATCTCGACCTTGATCACGCCGTCGCCCTGGCAGGCTTCGCAGCGCCCGCCCTTGACGTTGAAGGAGAAGCGCCCCGGCCCGTAGCCACGTTCGCGGGCGGCGGGCACGCCGGCGAAGAGCTCGCGGATCGGCGTCAGCAGGCCGGTGTAGGTGGCCGGGTTGGAACGTGGGGTGCGGCCGATCGGAGACTGATCGACGTTGATCGCCTTGTCGAAGAATTCGAGGCCGTGAATCTCGCGGCACGGCGCCGGATCGTTTGCCGAACCGTAGAGGTGGCGGCTGGCGAGGGCATACAGCGTGTCGTTGATCAGCGTGCTCTTGCCCGAGCCGGAGACGCCGGTGATGCAGGTGAACAGCCCGACCGGAATCGACAGATTGACGTCTTTCAGGTTGTTGCCGGCGGCGCCCAGGAGCTTGAGCCAGCGCTCGCCGGGCGGGGTCGGAAAGTTCCTGGAAGGATGCATAGCACTGGCGCTGGCGATACGGCGCCGACCGGAGAGATAGGCGCCGGTGGGCGAATCGGGATGGGCGGCGACCTCGGCCGGAGTGCCGGCGACCACCACCCGGCCGCCGTGTTCGCCGGCGCCCGGACCCATGTCGACGACGAAATCGGCCGCTTCGATGGCCTCCTGGTCGTGTTCGACGACGATCACCGTGTTGCCCAGATCGCGCAGATGGACGAGGGTTTTCAGGAGGCGTGCGTTGTCGCGCTGGTGCAGGCCGATCGAGGGCTCGTCGAGCACGTACATCACGCCGGTGAGGCCGGAGCCGATCTGGCTGGCCAGCCGGATGCGCTGCGCTTCGCCGCCGGAGAGGGTTTCCGCCGAGCGGTCGAGCGCGATGTAATCGAGGCCGACATCGATCAGGAAGGTCAGCCGCGCGGTGATTTCCTTGACGATTTTTTCCGCCACCTGGGCCTTGTGGCCGGTGAGCTGCAAGCCGGCGAAGAATGCTCGTGCCTCGCCAAGCGGCAGGCGGCTGAGTTCGCTGATCATCCGCCCGCCGACCAGGACGTGACGCGCCTCGCGGCGCAGGCGGGCGCCTTCGCATTCCGGACAGGGCTTGCTGCTCAGGTATCTGGCCAGGTCTTCGCGTACCTGCGGCGAGTCGGTTTCGCGGTAACGCCGCTCCATGCTGTGGAGGATGCCCTCGAAGGGATGCGAGCGATCGAAGCGGGTGCCCTTGTCGCTGAGATAGGTGAAGCGGATCGGCTCCTGGTCCGAGCCATGGAGCACGACCTGTTGCGCCTGTGGTGGCAAGTCCTCGAACGGGGTGTCGACATCGAAGCGATAATGCGCGGCGAGCGATTCGATCATCTGGAAGTAGAACGAATTGCGCCGATCCCAGCTCTTGATCGCCCCGGCGGCCAGCGACAGGTGCGGATAGGCGACGATGCGCGCCGGGTCGAAGAACTGGATCTGGCCGAGACCGTCGCATTGCGGGCAGGCGCCCAGCGGGTTGTTGAAGGAGAACAGGCGCGGCTCCAGTTCGGCCAGTGCGTAGTCGCACACCGGGCAGGCGAATCTGGCCGAGAACAGATGCTCGGCGGCGGAATCCATCTCCACCGCGAGGGCACGGCCGTCGGCGTGACGCAGTGCCGTCTCGAAGCTCTCGGCCAGGCGCTGGCGTTGATCCGGCCTGACTTTCAGGCGGTCGATGACGACGTCGATGCTGTGTTTTTTGTTCTTCGCCAGTTTCGGCAGGCTGTCGATGTCATGCACTTCGCCGTCGATGCGCAGGCGCACGAAACCTTGCGCGCGCAGCTCGGCGAACAGCTCCTGCTGCTCGCCCTTGCGGCCGGCCACCACCGGGGCGAGGATCATCAGCCGGGTGTCGTCGGGCAGGGCGAGGACATGATCGACCATCTGCGCCACGCTCATCGCTTCCAGCGGCCGTCCGTGTTCGGGGCAGTGCGGCGTGCCGGCGCGGGCATAGAGCAGGCGCAGGTAATCGTGGATCTCGGTGACCGTGCCGACGGTCGAGCGCGGGTTGTGGCTGGTGGCTTTCTGCTCGATCGAAATGGCCGGCGAGAGGCCCTCGATCGAGTCGACATCCGGTTTCTCCATCAGTTGCAGAAACTGCCGGGCGTAGGCCGAGAGCGATTCGACGTAGCGGCGCTGGCCTTCGGCGTAGAGCGTGTCGAAGGCCAGCGAGCTCTTGCCCGAGCCGGACAGGCCGGTGATCACCGTCAGCCGGTTGCGCGGCAGGTCGAGGTCGATGTTCTTGAGATTGTGCGTGCGTGCGCCGCGAATCCTGATGGCGTCCATGAAGGGCGTTGGGGTGATGAGACAATGGGTTATCGACGGTGGCGAACTGCTAGTATACGCGGCCCCAATTCACGATTTCCACGATTTTCAGCAGACCATGCGTTCGCCTGCCACAGAGTCCATGAGCCGCGAGGAAAAACGCGCCGGCGCCTCGCTGGCGGCGGTCTTTGCCCTGCGCATGCTGGGCATGTTCCTGATCCTGCCGGTCTTCGCCATTTATGCCCAAGGGCTGGCCGGCGGCGACAACCTGACGCTGGTCGGCCTCGCGCTTGGCGCCTATGGCCTGACCCAGGCGCTGTTCCAGATTCCCTTCGGCATGGCCTCGGACAGATTCGGCCGCAAGCCGGTGATCGTCGCCGGACTGCTGCTCTTCGCGTTCGGCGCAGCGGTTGCGGCGCTGGCCGACGATATCCACTGGGTCATCGCCGGGCGAGTGATCCAGGGCGCCGGGGCGATTTCCGCCGCGGTCACCGCGCTCGCCGCCGACCTGACCCGCGAGGAGCACCGGACCAAGGTGATGGCGATGATCGGTTCCTCGATCGGTCTCGTCTTCGCCATCTCGCTGGTGGTGGCGCCGATGCTCTACGCGGCGATCGGCATGAGCGGAATTTTCTGGCTGACGGGTTTCCTCGCCCTTGCCGCCATCGCGCTGGTGAGCCGCGGCGTGCCCAATCCACCGCCGCCGCATCCCGGCCCGCGCGTGCCGTTTCGCGAGGTGCTCACCGATTCCCAGCTACTGCGCCTCAACCTCGGCATTTTTACCCTGCACATGAGCCAGATGATGCTTTTCGTCGTCGTTCCCGGCCTGCTCGTGTCCGGTGGCAACCTGCCGCTGGCCGCGCACTGGAAGGTCTATCTGCCGGCGGTGCTGGCCTCGTTCGTGCTCATGGTGCCGGCCATCATCTATGCCGAAAAGCGGCAGAAGCTACGCCAGGTGTTCGTCGCCGCCATCGGGCTGCTGCTGTTGACCTTGCTCACCCTGTCGCTGGAAGGCGAACACTTCGCCTTCGTCGCCGGCGGGCTGGTGAGCTTTTTCGTCGCCTTCAACATCCTCGAGGCCATGCTGCCCTCGCTGATTTCGCGGGTCGCGCCGCCGCGCGCCAAGGGCGCCGCGCTCGGCGTATACAACACCACCCAGGCACTCGGCCTGTTCTGCGGCGGTGCGCTGGGCGGCTTTCTGGCCAAGCACTTCGGCCCGGTTGCCGTGTTCGCTTTTGCCGCCGGCATGACCACCCTGTGGCTGCTGGCGGCGGCCAGCATGCAGCCGATTCGCACGCGCCCTGCCGCATCCCCGACGAGGGATGGACATGGCATACTTGAAACCAAATCCTGAGGAGAAAACACATGGCATCCGTCAATAAAGTCATTCTGGTCGGCAATCTCGGCAAAGACCCCGAAACGCGCTACATGCCCAGCGGCGAGGCGGTGACCAACATCACGCTGGCGACCACGGATACCTGGAAGGACAAGACCAGCGGCGAGAAAAAGGAAGCCACCGAATGGCATCGGGTGGTGTTTTTCCGCCGCCTGGCCGAGATCGCCGCGCAGTACCTGAAAAAAGGCTCGCAGGTATACATCGAAGGCAGCCTGAAAACCCGCAAGTGGGAAAAGGACGGCCATACCAACTACACCACCGAGATCGTCGCCGACACCATGCAGATGCTCGGCTCGCGCCAGGGCATGAGCGATGCGCCGCCACGCGAAAGTGCGGCCCCGGCGACATCGACACAGGCGGCCGCCGCCACCGCTCCGGCGGGTGGCGGATTCAACGATTTCGAGGATGACATTCCCTTCTGAAACCGGACTCGGCGTGAGCGGCCATGACCCTGCGTGCAATGGCTGAGCGGATGCGACTGGTTTCCTGGCGCGACGTGTTCTTCGTCGCCTTGCCCTCGTTGCTGCTGGTCATCCTGGCCTTCTGGCTGGCGGCGCAATTCATCAAGCCGGCGCCGCCGACCCGGGTGTTGCTGGGCACCGGCAGCGAGGGCGGCGCCTACCAGCGCTTCGGCGCGCTGTACACCGACGTTCTTGCCCGCTACGGGATTCGCCTCGAGACGCAGGCTTCGGCCGGCTCGCTGGAAAACCTGCAACGTCTGCGCGATCCCGCCGTCACTCTTGATGCTGTCTTCATTCAGGGGGGCGCTGCGCGACCCCAGGCGGGCGACCGGCTGGTCTCGCTGGGCGACCTGTACTACGAGCCGCTGTGGGTGTTCTACCGCCAGGGCGCGGTCAGGGGTGGCGAGCGGATTCTCGACCTCAGGGGGCGGCGGGTGGCGATCGGCGAGCCGGGCAGCGGCACGCATTACCTTGCCCAGGAACTGCTGGCCGCCAACGGGCTTGATGCGAGCAACACCCACCTCGTCGAGGCGGGCGACTTCGGGCTGGTCGACCAACTGCAAAAGGGCGAAGTGGACGCCGTGGTGGTCGTCGGTCCGACCCAGTCGGCGCTGGTCTGGGCGCTGCTCTATGCACCGGGTGTGCGGCTGATGGATATGGTGCATGCCGAGGCCTACGCGCGACGCTTTCCCTACCTGACACCGCTGGTTTTGCCACGCGGGGCGATCGATCTGGGGCGGGAGATTCCGGCGCGGGACATCCACCTGGTCGCCACCACGGCCACCCTGCTGGCCCGCGAGGATACCCATCCGGCATTGATCTGGCTGCTCTTGCAGGCGGCGCACGAAGTCCATGGCGAGCCGGGCGTGTTCCAGAAACCGGGCGAATTTCCGCGTGTCAGTCACGGCGATTTTCCGCTCGCGCTCGAAGCCGAACGCTACTACAGATCGGGCAAGCCGTTCCTGCAACGCTATCTGCCGTTCTGGGCGGCGATCTGGGTCGATCGCCTGGTGCTTCTGCTGGTGCCCCTGCTCGCCGTGCTCTATCCGCTGTTCCGGTTTGCGCCCAGCTTTTATGGCTGGCGGGTGCGTTCGCGCATTTACCGGCGCTATGGCGAGCTGAAGTTCCTCGAGAGCGAGGTCGAGGAAAATCCGTCACAGCACGGCCGCGAGGAATGGCTGCAGAAACTCGAACAGATCGAATGCGATGCCAACCACATCCGCACCCCGCTGGCTTTTGCCGACATGCTCTACACCTTGCGCCAGCACATCGGCCTGGTGCGGGAGACCATCCTCAAGCACACGGCCGAGTGAGCGGGATAGCGGGTTGCTTCCCCGCCGCGCTTTCCCGCCGTACCGCCAGCACCGAGTTTCTGCAGTGGTTTACAGCCGGCGGATTTTTTCCAGCAGGGTGGTGGTCGAGGTCTGGTGCAGGAAGGGGATCGAGGCGATCCGGCCGCCCCAGCCGCTGACTTCGGCATGGCCGACAATTTTTTCCACCGGCCAGTCGCCGCCCTTGACCAGCACGTCCGGGCGGCAGTCGAGGATGCGGGCCAGCGGCGTGTCTTCCTCGAACCAGGTGACCAGCGAGACCGCTTCCAGCGCGGCAAGCAGCGCCATGCGGTCCGCGAGCGTATTGACCGGCCGCTCCTCGCCCTTGCCCAGGCGCCTGACCGAGGCGTCGGAATTGACCGCCACGACGAGGCTGGCGCCGAGTGCGCGGGCCTGGGCGAGATAAGTGACGTGGCCGCGATGGAGGATGTCGAAGCAGCCGTTGGTGAACACCAGCGGCCGTGGCAGCCGGGCAACGCTCGCCGCGAGCGCCTCGGGCGCGACGATCCTGGCCTCGAACGCCGGCGGTGGGACGAGCGCCATTGCGTGATTACTTGACCGGCGCCTGGTGCTCGGCGGGCGGTGCGTCCAGACGGCGGGCTTCTTCCGGCGAGATGATTTCCAGGACGCGCACCACCTTCTGCACTCCGCCGGTGGTGCGGGCGATGTTGACCGCCGCATCGGCCTCGGCCTGGGTCACCAGACCGAGCAGGAAGACCACCCCGGCCTCGGTCACCACCTTGACGTGGTTGGCGGAAAATTTCTGCGCATCGACGAAGCGCGCCTTGACCTTCGAGGTAAGGTAGGCATCGTTGCTGCGTCCGCCCATGCTCGACGGCCCCGCAATCGCCAGTTCGTTGCTGACCGACTTGACGTTGGGCACGCCGGCGACGATTTTCTCGACCTCGGCCTTGGCCTGGCCCGACGGTGCTTCACCGGTGAGCAGCACCATGCGGTTGTAGCTGGTGACATTGACATGCACCTTGGTGCCGAAATTTTCGCTGATGCGGTTGCCGGCGCGCAGCTCGATGCCTTCGTCGGTGACGTAGGTCTCGGATGGACGGCGGTCGGACAGCAGCAGAACGCCGCCGCCGACGCCGACCGCGGCCGCGCCGAAGCAGCCGGCGAGCAGGGGCAGGATGAGGAAGAGGGCGAGCAGGCGCAGGCGGTGGATCAGACGGGCAGGATGGTTGAGGGTCATTGCAGTTCTCCGAGAATGAGTGCGTCGATACCGTCGCACAGGCAGTGAATGGTGAGCAGATGGACTTCCTGGATGCGTGCCGTGCGCTCGACCGGAACGCACAGATGGATATCGTCTTCCTTGAGCAGCGCAGTCATCTTGCCGCCACCGCGGCCGGTGAGGGCGACCACGCGGATGCCGCGGACATGGGCGGCGTGAATGGCGGCGATGACGTTGGGCGAGTTGCCCGAGGTCGAGATGGCGAGCAGCACGTCGCCGTGCCGGCCCAGCGCCTGGAGCTGCTTGGCGAAGACGTCTTCGTAGCGATAGTCGTTGGCGATCGAGGTCAGCGTCGAGGTGTCGGTGGTGAGGGCGATCGCCGCCAGTGGCGGTCTTTCCTTCTCGAACCGGTTGAGCAGTTCGGCGGCGAAGTGCTGGGCATCGGCGGCCGAGCCCCCGTTGCCGCAGGCCATGATCTTGCCGCCATTTTTCAGGCTGCCCAGCATCAGCCGCGTGGCCGCCTCGATCGGCTCGGCCAGCGCGCGTACGGCGAGTTGCTTGGTTTCGATGCTGTCGTGAAAGTTCTGTTTGACGCGGTGAAGGAGCGACATGGGCAGGCTGGAGGGGTTAACGGGGGGTTGGCTAGAGTACAACAAAAACTTCGACCAGCACACGTTGCCAAGGGTTCCGCCGGGGACGTAGTTTTTCGATCCGGGCGCCAACCGGTTCGCCGTTGTCCATCGCGGCGGCCACCGCGCGGTTTTCGGCGCGCGGCAGGTAGCCGAGCTTCTGCCCGCGCCATTCGACGCGCACGGCGTTGGCGTCGTGCGGATTGTCCGCCTCGCGCACCAGCGTCAGCCGGTCACCCTCGCGCATCGCCTGCCAGAGCGTCTCCCCCGCGTAGTACTGGAAGCCGGCGAGCGGCGAACTCTGTACCAGGACGCGCACCTCGCCTTGTGCCAGAGCGGCGAAGGGGAGCAGGGCGAGGAGGGCGATCAGCCCGCGCAGGCTAGGCGGAAAACGCATCGCGCAGCCAGGTGAGTTGTTCCCCGTCGATCAGCACGCAGTCGAAGCGGCAGGGCGATTCCCCGTGACCGGAACGCGCCAGCCAGTGCCGCGCGGCGAGGATCAGGCGGCCTTGTTTGGCGGCGGTGATGCTGGCCGCGGCGCCGCCGAAACCGGAAGACGTGCGCAGGCGAACCTCGACGAAAACCGTGAGCGGGCCATCCTGGCAGATCAGGTCGATCTCGCCCCCGCGCACGCGGAAGTTACGCTCGACAAGCCTGAGCCCATGGCGCGCGAGATGGGCGGCCGCCGCATCTTCGCCGGCTTGGCCTTTCTGCTGACGGCTCGTCATATCGTCATAGAATGACAAGGATGAATGAAAACTCCATAGCGCCGGCATTGTATGTCGTCGCCACCCCGATCGGAAACCTGGGCGATATCACCTTGCGTGCGCTCGAGGTATTGCGCGCGGCCGATGGCATCGCCTGCGAAGACACCCGCCATGCGCGGCATTTGCTCGACCATCATGGCATCCGCGTGCCGACCCTGGCGTTGCACCAGCACAATGAAAACGAGGCGGCGGCCAAGCTTGTCCGTCTGCTCGGCGAGGGCAAGCGCATTGCCCTGATTTCCGATGCCGGCACGCCCGGCATCTCCGATCCCGGCGCGAAGGCCGTGGCCGCGGTGCGCGCGGCCGGCTTCCCGGTGATCCCGCTGCCGGGCGCCAATGCCGCGGCTACCGCGCTCTCCGCCGCCGGGCTGGAGGATGGACGCTTCCTCTTCGTCGGTTTCCTGCCGGCAAAAGTCGGCGCTCGTGGCACGGCGATCGAGCATCTGGCCGGTATCGAGGCCGCGCTGGTGTTTTACGAAGCGCCGCACCGGGTGCTGGAAACCATCGCCGATCTTGCGGCACGACTCGAACCGGAGCGCGAGATCGTGATCGCCCGCGAACTGACCAAGCTGTTCGAGCAGATCGTGCGCCTGCCGCTGGCCGAGGCTGTGGCCTGGCTTGAGGCCGACCCCGACCGGCAACGCGGCGAATTCGTCCTCATCGTCTGGCCGCCGCCGCCGCGGCAAGGGCTCGATCGAGAAACCGAGCGCGTGCTGGGACTGCTGCTGGCTGAACTGCCGGTAAAACAAGCCGCCCAACTGGCGGCGGCGATTACCGGCCAGGCGAAGAATGCGCTGTACGCGCGGGCGCTCGAACTGAAAACCTGATGCAGGAAACTTGTCCCATGCCAACGACGTTGATCCTTACCCGCCCCGACGATTTTCATCTGCACCTGCGCGATGGCGCGGCGCTCGCCGCCGTGCTGCCGGATACCGCACGGCGCTTTGCCCGTGCCATCGTCATGCCCAACCTGAAACCGCCGGTGACCACGGTGGCCCTGGCGGCGGCCTATCGCCAGCGTATCCTCGCCGCCTTGCCGGCGGGAGCGGGCTTCGAGCCTTTGCTGACGTTGTACCTGACCGACGGCACGCCGCCCAGGGAGATCGATGCCGCGGTGGCCAGCGGTTTCGTGTATGCGGTCAAACTCTATCCGGCCGGGGCGACGACCAATTCCGACTCGGGCGTGACCGATCTGGCACGCTGCGCGGCCACGCTGGCGCGCATGGAACAGCTTGGCCTGCCGCTCCTCGTGCATGGCGAGGTGACCGATGCGGCGGTCGATGTCTTCGATCGTGAGGCGGTGTTCATCGAACGGGTGCTCGACCCCCTGCTGCGCGACTTTCCGGCGTTGAAGGTGGTGCTGGAGCATGTGACCACGGCCGAGGGCGTGGAGTTCGTGCGCGCGGCCGAGGTGAATGTGGCGGCGACGATCACCGCGCATCATCTGCTGCTCAACCGCAATGCGCTGTTCGCCGCTGGCCTGCGCCCGCATCACTACTGCCTGCCGCTGCTCAAGCGCGAGTATCACCGGCAGGCGCTGCTCGCTGCGGCGACCTCGGGCAATCCGAAGTTCTTTCTCGGCACCGATTCCGCGCCGCATGGCAAAAGCGCCAAGGAGGCGGCCTGCGGCTGCGCCGGCTGCTACACCGCGCATGCGGCGCTCGAACTGTATGCCGCAGCCTTCGAGCAGGCGGGTGCGCTGGATCGACTCGATGCCTTCGCCAGCGAGCATGGCGCGCGTTTCTATGGTTTGCCGCGCAATGCCGGAAGCATTACCCTGGTCAAGTCGCCGCAGTCGGTACCGGCCAGCCTGCCGTACGGCGATGGCGATACGCTGGTGCCGCTGTTCGCCGGCGAAGCGCTGGACTGGCGCTTGTGCGAGACGGTTTGAGCCCCGCGCGCCGCCGTATTCTGTATTCTCACCGTATTGCCAGCGCCGAGTTTTTAGAGGGGATACAGCCTCGCGGCGCGTACAATGTGCGCGGGAAGTTCGCCAGGCAGCCGCTGTGAGCGCAAGCTCATGGAGGAAAGTCCGGGCCCCGCAGGGCAGGATGCCGGCTAACAGCCGGGCACCGCGAGGTGACGGAAAGTGCAACAGAAAACATACCGCCGATGGCTCCGCAAGGAGATCAGGTAAGGGTGAAATGGTGGGGTAAGGGCCCACCGCGGACGTGGTGACACGGACGGCATGGCAAACCCCATCCGGGGCAAGGCCAAATAGGGGAGCGATGGCGTGGCCCGCGCCGCTCCCGGGTAGGCTGCTAGAGGCCGCTGGCAACAGCGGTCGCAGAGGAATGGCTGCCCACGACAGAACCCGGCTTATCGGCGGACTTCCCACCTTCCTGCCCGAGTGTGCCCAAGTGTGCCTGAGTGTTGCCGCAGCGCTTCCACGCACTACAATGCAAGCTCGAATGACGCGAGGCGTGGAGTGAGGGCATCGATGAGGGGCATCCTGCTATTCGGTCATGGCGCGCGCGATCCAGCCTGGGCGGAGCCTTTTTTGCATATCCGCGAGCGCGTGCTGGCGAGCGATCCGGCAGCATGCATCGAATGCGCCTTCCTCGAACTGATGCAGCCGAGCTTCGCTGAGGCGATCGATTCCCTGGTGCGGCAAGGGGCGGACGAAATTGTGGTGGTGCCGGTCTTCATCGCCGCCGGCGGGCATGTCAAACAGGATCTGCCGCACCTCGTGGCGCAGGCCATGACGCGGCATCCGGGCGTTATGATCACGCTGGCGGCACCGGTCGGCGAGGCCGCCATGGTGCTGCAGGCGATGGCGGACTATGCGCTGGGACAAGGGATGAGTGAATCCGGCCGGAGCTGAGAACTTGATTTCATTTTAAATATAAGTATAAAATTATAATCATGAAGTTTGTCCTATTTTCCCCCGACCCGAAAGCGGGTCTTCGTGTCGCCACCGGATGGATTCTGGTGGCTGCTTTTTTCTCAATGCCTCTGGCATGGGCGGCCGATCCGCCCGCGACGGTGGCGAGCGTGGTAGTGGCGGCAAAGGAAACGGAGCTGACGCTGCCGGTCGAGGCGATCGTCGAAGCGGTGCGTCAGGCCACGGTGGCGGCGCAGATCAGCGGTCGTGTCGTCGACATGCGGGTCGATGCCGGACAACGGGTCAAGGTCGGCGAGATAATGATGCGACTCGATGCCCGGGAAGCGGCGGGCTCCGATGCGGCGGCACGGGCGGCGCTGGTGCAGGCGCGTGCTGCCTATGAGCGGGCGCAGAGTCTGCATGCGCGCAAGTTCATCAGCCAGGCCGCGCTCGATCAGGCGGCGGCGGCCTGGAAGTCGGCTCAGGGCTCCGCGGGCGCGGCCGGCGCCACGCTCTCCCACGCGGCGGTGACGGCGCCGATCTCCGGCCTGGTCGCGCAGCGGTTGGTCGAACTTGGCGAGATGGCCTCGCCCGGCCGTCCGCTGGCGACGGTATTCGATCCGAAAAGCCTGCGCGTGATCGCCACGATTCCCCAATACGCGCTGGAAGCCGTGCGCAAGAGCCGCAGCGCGCGCGTCGAATTTCCCGAGAGCGGCCGCTGGATCGATGCCACGCGGATCGAAGTATTGCCGACGGTCGATGTCCGCAGCCATGCCGCCACCGTGCGTCTCTATCTGCCGGAGAATGCCGAAGGGGTGACGCCGGGCATGGCGGCGCGGGCGCATTTCGTCACCGGCAAGGGACGCAAGCTGACCTTGCCGCCGGCGGCAATCCTGCGCCGTGGCGAAATCACGGCGGTCTATGTGCTGGATGCGAAGGGCCGGGCCCGTTTGCGCCAGGTTCGCCTGGGCGAGCGGGTAGCCGGTGGGGAAATCGAGGTTCTGGCGGGACTCAATGCGGGCGAACGGGTCAGTCTGGAGCCGGTGCGTAGCGGCATCGAACTCAAGACGCCCGCCGCGCCCTGAGTCTGGAGACAGGGGTCGATGAATTTGTGCCGGGCATCGGCTACAGGATGAATGGCATGGGCAAGCCGTTCGATTGGCGTTGAAGCGGGTGTTGGTAAACCACAACAGGAGGAGTATTCGATCATGGCTCACATCGTAATTCTCGGCGCCGGTATCGGCGGCATGCCGATGGCGTATGAAATGCAGGAACTGGTGCGCGGCGGCGACAAGGTCACCGTCATCTCCAACAATCCAAAATTCCATTTCGTGCCGTCCAACCCCTGGGTGGCGGTGGACTGGCGTACCCGCGACGACATCGAACTCGAGATCGGCCCGCTGCTGGCCAAGAAAGGCATCGACTTCATTCCGGTCGGCGCCAAGCGGGTGCACCCGGATAAAAACCAGATCGAGCTGGATGACGGCCGCAGCGTCGATTACGACTACCTGGTGATCGCCACCGGCCCCCGGCTGGCGTTCGAGGAAGTCGAGGGCCTCGGTCCCAACGGGCATACCCATTCGATCTGCCACGTCGACCACGCGGTGAGCGCGGAAAAGGGCTGGCAGGAGTTCGTCAAGGCGCCGGGGCCGGTGGTGGTCGGCGCGGTGCAGATGGCGTCCTGCTATGGCCCGGCCTATGAGTTCGCCTTCATCATGGACACCGACCTGCGCAAACGCAAGATCCGCGACAAGGTGCCGATGACCTTCGTCACCGCCGAGCCCTATGTCGGGCATCTCGGCCTCGGCGGCGTGGGGGATTCCAAGGGGCTGCTGGAATCGGCGATGCGCGAGCGCCACATCAAGTGGATCTGCAATGCCAAGACCACCAAGGTCGAGGCCGGCAAGATGCACGTCACCGAGCACAACGACGACGGTACGCCGAAGAAGGAACATGTCCTCGATTTCAAGTACTCGATGATGCTGCCGGCATTCAAGGGCATCGATGCGGTGATCGGCATCGAGGGACTGGTCAATCCGCGTGGCTTCATCCTGATCGACGAGCATCAGCGCAACCCGAAATTCAAGAACATCTATTCGGTCGGCGTCTGCGTCGCGATTCCACCGGTGGAAGTTACCCCGGTGCCGACCGGCGCGCCGAAGACCGGCTACATGATCGAGTCGATGGTGACCGCCACGGCGCACAACATCCGCGAGGAACTCGACGGCAAGCAGCCTTCGCACAAGGCGACCTGGAACGCGGTCTGCCTGGCCGACTTCGGCGACACCGGGGTGGTCTTCGTGGCCTTGCCGCAGATTCCGCCGCGCAACGTGAACTGGTTTTCGGAAGGCAAGTGGGTGCATCTGGCCAAGGTCGCGTTCGAGAAATATTTCATGCGCAAGATGAAGAAGGGTACCGTGGAGCCGGTCTTCGAGAAGATGGTGATGAATGCGCTCGGCATCATGAAGCTGAAGGACAAGTAACCGCGCAGCCGCTACGAGATCGCCCCGGCCGGCCTTGCCGCCGGGGCGATGTTTTTCGAGTAGTTCTTGATCGAGGTCACCGTGGGCATTTCGGGTCGCATCGCCGGTTTCTTTCTGAAAAATTCGCTGACGCCGCTGATCGCGCTGATCGCGCTACTGCTCGGCGTGATGGCGGCGCTGATCACGCCGCGCGAGGAAGAACCGCAGATCAACGTCACCATGGCCAATGTCTTCATCCCGTTTCCGGGCGCGCCGGCACGGGATGTCGAGGCCCTGGTGGCGCGCCCGGCGGAGCAGGTGCTGTCGCGGATTTCCGGCATCGAGCATGTGTATTCGGTTTCCCGGCCGGGCATGGCCATCATCACCGTCCAGTATCTGGTCGGCCAGGATCAGACCCAGGCACTGGTGCGGCTTTACGACACTGTCCATTCGAATCGTGACTGGCTCTGGCCGCAACTGGGCGTGCTCGAGCCGATCATCAAACCCAAGGGCATCGACGATGTGCCGATCGTCGCCCTGACGCTGCACAGCGCCGACCCGGCGAAATCGGCCTTCGAGATGCAGCAGGTGGCGCGGACGGTCGAAATCGATCTCAAGCATATCGCCGGCACCCGCGACGTCATGACCATCGGCGGTCCAGGCCATGTGCTGCGCGTGGCCATGGACGCCGAGCGAATGAATGCCTACGGCATCGCGGCGCAGGACCTCAAGGCGGCGTTGCAGGTCTCCAATGCTTCCCAGCCGGCGGGCAACCTGGTCAGCGGCAATCGCGACATCCTGGTGCAGACGGGAACCTACATCCAGTCGGCGACCGACGTCAAAAACCTGGTCGTCGGCGTGTATGCGCGCAAACCCGTCTACATGTCCGACGTGGCGCAGATCGTCGATGGCCCGGATCAGCCTTCGCGCTACGTCTGGTATGGCGACAGGCAGGGCGAATCGCCGGCGGTCACGCTGGCCGTGACCAAAAAGCCCGGCGTCAATGCCGCCGATGTCGCGGATGCCGTCATCGCCCGCGCCGAAAGCCTGAAAGGCACGGTGATTCCGGAGGGCGTCGAATTCACCGTGACCCGCAACTACGGCGCGACGGCGACCGACAAGGCGCGGAAGCTGATCGGCAAGCTGATTTTTGCAACCGCCTTCGTCGTCCTTCTGGTGCTGTTCGCGCTGGGCCGGCGGGAAGCGGTGATCGTCGGCGCAGCCGTCACACTGACCCTGGCGGCGACGCTGTTCGCTTCCTGGGCCTGGGGCTTTACGCTGAACCGCGTTTCGCTGTTCGCCCTGATTTTCTCGATCGGCATCCTGGTCGATGATGCCATCGTGGTGGTCGAGAACATTCACCGCTGGCATCTCCTGCATCCGGAAAAATCGCTGGCCGAGATCATCCCCGGCGCCGTCGATGAGGTGGGCGGGCCGACCATTCTCGCCACCCTGACGGTCATCGCCGCGCTGCTGCCGATGGCTTTCGTCAGCGGATTGATGGGGCCCTACATGAGCCCGATTCCGATCAATGCCTCGATGGGCATGGCGATTTCGCTGGCCATCGCCTTCGTCGTCACGCCCTGGCTGGCGCTCAGGCTGATGCGCCAGACGGCGCCTGGCAGCGGGCATGGCGACGACAAACTGGCCGCCCGGCTCGACGGCTTCTTCCGTCGCCTGATGACGCCGTTGCTGCATGAGCAGGGCGGACGGGTGGCGCGGCGAAAACTGTGGATCGGCGTGCTGCTGGCGATCAGCGTGGCGGTTTCGCTGGGCATGGTGAAGCTCGTGGTGCTGAAAATGCTGCCCTTCGACAACAAGAGCGAGTTCCAGATCGTGCTCGACATGCCCGCCGGCACGCCGCTGGAAGAGACGGCGCGCGTACTCCGCGAGATTTCGGCCGAGCTGAGCCAGGTCGAGGAAGTCAACAATTACCAGACCTATGCCGGCACCGCCAGCCCGATCAATTTCAACGGCCTGGTACGCCAGTATTACCTGCGCAGCAATCCCGAGATGGGCGATATCCAGGTCAATCTGGTGGACAAGCACCAGCGCAGCCGGCAGAGTCATGCCATCGCCACCGCGATCCGCGAGCGGGTCACGGCCGTGGCCAAGAAATACGGTGGCAATGTCAAGGTGGTGGAAGTGCCGCCCGGCCCGCCCGTGCTTTCACCCATCGTGGCCGAGGTGTATGGCCCCGACTATGCCGGACAGATCGCCGTGGCCCGGCAGGTGCGTGCCGCTTTCGAGGGCGCGGCCGATATCGTCGGCGTCGATGATTCGGTCGATGAAGACGCGGAAAAGATCATCCTCCATGTCAATCAGGCCAAGGCCGCGCAGCTGGGCGTGACGCAAAAAGACATCGTCGAGACGGTGCGCATGGGGCTCTCCGGCGAGGATGTGACGCCGATGCACGATGGCGAGGCCAAATACGAAATCCCGGTGCGCATCGTGCTGCCGGCCGAGCGGCAGAACAGCATCGACCAGCTGCTGCGGCTCAAGGTGCGCGCCCTGCCGCAATATGGCGGACAACTGGTGTCGATTTCGGAACTGGTCGAACCGCGCTCGACCTGGCGCGACAAAACCATTTATCACAAGGATCTGCTGCCGGTGGTCTATGTCGTCGGCGACATGGGCGGCAGGCTCGATTCACCGCTTTACGGCATGTTCGACATCCGCGGCAAGCTCAAGGACCTGAAGCTGCCCCAGGGCGGCACGCTGGGCGAGTATTTCATCCGCCAGCCGCGGGATGTGTACGCGCAATATGCGTTGAAATGGGATGGCGAATGGCAGGTGACCTACGAGACCTTTCGCGACATGGGCGCGGCCTATGCCGTCGGCCTGGTGCTGATTTATCTGCTGCTGGTGGCGCAGTTCAGGAGCTATCTGGTGCCGCTGATCATCATGGCGCCGATTCCGCTCACCATCATCGGCGTGATGCCGGGGCATGCCCTGGCAGGCAGCCAGTTCACCGCCACCTCGATGATCGGCATGATCGCCCTGGCCGGGATCATCGTGCGCAACTCGATCCTGCTGGTTGACTTCATCGAACACCAACTGGCGCATGGCGTCGACTTCGCCGAGGCGGTAATCCAGGCGGCGGCGATTCGCGCCAGGCCGATCGCGCTGACCGGCCTGGCGGCCATCCTGGGGGCGCTGTTCATTCTCGACGACCCGATTTTCAACGGGCTTGCCCTCTCCCTGATTTTCGGCATTTTCGTGTCCACCCTGCTGACGCTGGTGGTGATCCCCGTGCTGTACTTTGCCGCGATGCGGCATAGGAAGGTGCAGCCAAATATTTAGGAGGAATGACTCATGACCGTCAATCGCATCGTGCGCATCATCGCCGGATTTTTCATCCTGCTTTCGCTGGCTCTGGCGCATTTTTCCGGCCAGATCGACCTGAGCCATGTTTCGTGGCTGTGGTTCACCGCGTTCGTTGGCGCCAACCTGTTCCAGAGCGGCTTTACCACCTTCTGCCCGATGGATATCATCCTCAGGAAGCTGGGCGTGCCGGAAACCGGCGGCGCCTGCAAGCTCTGAAAGTTCGGTCGCTGAAGTTCAGGCGAACAGCCGCGCCAGTTCCGCGCCCGGCGATGGCGCGCGCATGAAGGCTTCGCCGACGAGAAACGTGCGTACGCCGGCGTCATACAGGGTGGCGACCGCCGCGGGGGTTGAAATTCCGGACTCGGCCACCACGATGCGCCCGGCCGGAATGCGGTGCAGCTGCGAGAGCGTGGTGTCGAGGCCGACCTCGAAGCTGCGCAGGTTGCGGTTGTTGATGCCGATCAGCGGCGTGTCGAGCTGCAAGGCGAAATCGATCTCGCCGGCATCGTGCGATTCGACCAGCACCGCCATGCCCAGGCCGTGGGCGATGGCTTCCATCTCGCGCATCGCTTCGAGATCAAGCGCGGCGACAATCAGCAAGATGGCATCGGCGCCCATCGCTCGCGCTTCATAGACCTGATACGGGTCGACCAAAAAATCCTTGCGCAATACCGGCAGACCGCTCGCTTGCCGCGCTTGGCGTAGATACTCGGGTGAGCCCTGGAAAAATTCACGGTCGGTCAGCACCGACAGGCAGGCCGCGCCGTGGGCGGCGTAATCGACGGCAATCTCGGCCGGGCGGAAGTCGGGACGGATCACGCCCTGCGAGGGACTGGCCCGCTTGATCTCGGCGATCACCGCGACGCTCTTTGGCGCCGGTATCGCAGCCGGATTCGTAGCCGGATTCGGCGTCTCGCCAGCGCCGACTTTTTGGGCGATGCGGCCGCGGATGGCGGCGAGAAAGTCGCGTGGTGGATCGGCGGCTTCGGCTTCGGCGCGAAGCGTGACGAGTGGCTTTTGCGCTTTGGCCGCGGCGACTTCCATCGCTTTCACGGCGAGGATTTTGTTCAGGATGTCGGACATCAGGCGAAGTTCCGGGTCAGGGCGACGAAGTCGTCGAGCTTGCGGCGGGCCGCGCCCGAGATTAGCGCCTCGTTTGCGAGGCGCAGGCCGTCGGCGATCGAGTCGGCCAGGTTGGCGGTGTAGAGTGCCGCGCCGGCATTCAGGGCGACGATGTCACGGGCCGGGCCAGGCCGGTTTTCCAGTGCGTCGAGCAGCATCGCTTTCGATTCGGCGGCGTCACCCACGCGCAGGGCTTCACTGGCCACGGGGGTGAGGCCGAAGTCGGCGGGATGGATTTCGTATTCGCGAATCTTGCCGTTCCTCAGCTCGCCCACGCGCGTCGCGGCGCCGAGCGATATCTCGTCAAGGCCATCGAGACCCCAGACCACCAGCACATGGCAGGCGCCGAGTTGCTGCATCACGCGCACCAGCAGGCCGACCAGATCGGGATGAAAGACGCCGAGCAGGGTGTTCGGCGCGGCGGCTGGATTGGTCAACGGCCCGAGGATGTTGAACAGCGTACGCACGCCCATCTCGCGGCGCACGGCGGCGACGTGCTTCATCGCCGGATGATGGTTCGGCGCGAACATGAAGCCGCAACCCACCTGTTCGATACAGGCGGCGACCTCGGCGGGGGCGAGGGCGATGTTCGCGCCGAGCGCTTCCAGCACGTCGGCCGCGCCCGATTTGGAGGAGACGCTGCGGTTGCCGTGCTTGGCCACCGTGGCGCCGGCCGCGGCGGCGACGAACATCGCCGCGGTGGAGATGTTGAAGGTGTGCGCGCCATCGCCGCCGGTGCCGACGATGTCCACGAAATGCGGGTTGTGCGGGGTGACCACCGGCGTCACCAGCTCGCGCATCACCCGCGCCGCCGCCGCGATCTCGCCGATGGTTTCCTTCTTCACCCGCAGGCCGGCAAGCAGCGCCGCCAGCATCACCGCAGAGACCTCGCCACCCATGATCTGCCGCATCAGGTGCTGCATTTCCTCCGTGTCGAGCTCGCGTCCGTCGATGAGACGGGTGAGCGCCTGTTGCGGCGTGATCATCGGCTCTCCTCGAGGAAGTTTTTCAGCAGCGCGTGGCCGCATTCGGTGAGGATGGATTCGGGATGGAACTGCACGCCCTCGACCGGCAGGGTTTTGTGGCGCACGCCCATGATCTCGCCATCGTCGGTCCAGGCGGTGATTTCGAGGCAGTCGGGCAGTGTCGCGCGCTCGATGGCCAGCGAGTGATAGCGGGTCACGGTCAGCGGCTCGGGCAGGCCGCGAAACACGCCGCTGCCTGCGTGATGCACGGGCGAAGTCTTGCCGTGCATCAGTTCCCTGGCGCGCACGATCCGGCCGCCGAAGGCAGCGCCGATGCTCTGGTGGCCGAGGCAGACGCCGAGCAGCGGAATTTTCCCCGCGAATTCCTTGATCGTGGCGACGGAGATGCCGGCCTCGGCCGGCGAACAGGGGCCAGGTGAAATGACGATGTGCGCGGGCGCGAGCGCATGGATTTCGTCGAGCGTGATTTCGTCGTTGCGGAATACCCGCACCTCCTCGCCCAGTTCGCCGAAGTAGTGCACCAGGTTGTAGGTGAAACTGTCGTAGTTATCGATCATCAGAAGCATATTTTCACCAACTTATTTATTAATGAGGTATTTACCTTGAATACCGCCGATTGATGCCCGCTTTTATACCCGCTATTTTCCGCGCTGCAGGTTTGCCGGCGTGGGTAGCGCCAGAGGACTTGGCATTATCTCTTCTCCGCACTACACGGACAAGAAAAACACGACGAAGAACGCAACGGCATATCCCCTGACAGACTGGCAGCGGCTTGGATCGCTCCCTGAAAGCACACTGCATCCACAGACCGTGCGAGTTAGCGCAGGGGAGCCTTGTTTTTTGGCGCTTTTAGGTGGTCCGAGGCGATTGTTCCTCGCGCAGGAGCTGCTCGATCTGCTCCGCCGGAATTGCTTGACTGAACAAATATCCCTGCATCTCGTCGCACTTGAGTAGCCGCAGAAGGTTCGCCTGCTCCTCGGTCTCCACGCCTTCCGCCACGACCGTCAGGCTCAAGGAATGGCCCAGCGAGATGATGGTGGACACGATGCTGAGATCATCCGGGTTGCTTGCCATGTTGATAATGAACGCGCGGTCGATCTTCAATTCATTGATGGGCAGCTTGGCGATATAACTGAGCGAGGAATAACCGGTGCCAAAGTCGTCAACCGACACCTCCACCCCCATGTCCCTGACAGCTTGCAGTTTGCGGATGTTCGACTCGATGTCGTGCATGATCAGACTCTCGGTGATTTCCAGTTTCAGGCCGCCGGCCATGCCTCCACCGCCATCGAACGCACGCTTCACCACATCGACGAAATCCTTATGCCGGAGCTGGATCGCCGATACGTTGACCGAGATCCTGGGTACGCGCAATCCCTTGCTTTGCCATTGCCGGGAATCGGCCACCGCTCTTTCCAGAGCCCAGCGTCCCGCCTCGAGAATCAGGCCGGTTTCCTCCAGGATGGGGATGAACATCACGGGCGAGATCGGGCCGGTATCCGGATCGCTCCAGCGCATCAACGCCTCCATGCCGCTGATGCGCCGCTGCTTTAGTTCGATCTTCGGTTGGTAATGCAGCAGCAGATCCCCATTTTCCAGCGCGCGGCGCAGCTTGTTCTCCAGCGTCAGTTTCTCGACCACTCGAGCGTTGAACTCGGTGGCATAGAACAGGTATCTTTCGTCGGAGCGATTGGCTTTCTCCAGCGCCGCATCGGCATTCCGCAAGAGGGTATCGGCGTCCCCGCCGTCGGCGGGAAACATCGCCGCACCCGCCTTGACCTCGATGCGTAGTTCTTTGCCCTCGATTTCGAACGGCTGCCCATGGACACCCAACAGAGTCCGATCGAGGATATGTGCGATGACCGCAGCATCGTCGGCACGCCGGGTAACAAGCACGAACGAATTGCCGCCACGAGAGGCCAGGACGTCGGTTTCATCAAGCGTATCCCGCAGTCGCCGCGCGACCTGGCGCAACAGCTCGTCTCCGGCATGCTGCCCCAGTGTCTCGTTCACAATCTTGAACCTTTCGAGGTTCAGGGAGATGACCGCAAATACCTTTTGGTCATGCCGCGCCCCGTTCATTCGTTGGTCCAGGCGATCATAGAGTAGAGCGCGGTTGGGCAGCCCGGTCAGGACGTCATAGTAGGCGAGGTAGTCGAGCCGCTTTTCCTTTTCGAGATGATCGAGCGCAAACGAAATGTCCCCCGCGACTTCAGCGAGCAACTTCATCTCTTCGGTGTCGAAGAAATCCTTCTCCGAGGCGTAGAGCAAGAGCAGGCCGGTCACGTTGCCACCCACTTCCAGCGGGAAGACCACCAGCGAACGATAGCCGCGCCGCAGCGCCTCTTCGCGCCAGCGCGCCATTTGCGGATCGGTGGCGATATCATTGCAAACTACGGATGTTTTTTCCCGCAACGCCCGCCCCACCATTAAGCAGGTATCCGGTCCATCCCTGGCGGTCAGCTTGATTTTGTCGAGATAAGCTTCCTCGTGGCCCGCCTTGGCCACCGGCGTCACATCCTCCCCGTTGGCATCGAGCAGGCCGATCCAGGCCATGCGGAACTGGCCGTGCTCCACCGCGATGCGGCAGACTTCGTCAAACAGCTCCTGCCGGTTGCGGGTGCGGACTATGGTCGTGTTGATGCCGCTCAACACCGCATAGACGCGGTTGAGGCGCATGATCCGCTGCTCTTGTTCCTTGCGTACGCTGATGTCGCGGACGGCGGCTAAAACCAATATATCCCCTTCCGTTTTGAGCGAACCAAGACTGACCGCGATGGGAAATTCGATGCCGTTCTTGCGCCGCCCGAAGAGATCCATGCTTTCGCCCATAGTGCGAGGCCCCGGCGCGGCGAAATAGCTCGCGCGGTGTCCGACGTGCCGCTCGCGAAACTTTTCCGGAAGCAACACCTCAAGCGGCTTCCCGAGCAGTTCTTCCCGCGGGTAACCAAACAGCGCCTCCGTCCGTGCGTTCACCAGGACGATCTCGCCCTTCCGGTCGACGATGACCATGCCATCCGGCGCAAACTCCAGAAGATCGCGAAACCTTGTCTCCGCCAGTTTGCGCTCGGTGATCTCCGCAGTGAGCGCGGCGGTTCGCTGTTCCACCAGTTGTTCCAGATTCTCGTGCAGCCGCGCCCGTTCCAGGGCCATCGCCACCTGGTTGCCGACGCCGTACAAAACCTTCAGCGCCTCTTCGTCGAACAACCCTTGTCGCGGCCCGGTCAGGTTCATCAGGCCCACCGTGCGGTTGCCGAGCCACAGCGGGATGCTGGCGTGGTAGCGCAGTCCGCGCACGTCGCCCGTGGCCTCGGCCAGACGTTCGCATTCCATCATGTTGGAGACCGAATCGAGCTCGCCGGAAAGCAATCGGCGGCGGCAGTGGCACTCGCCCTCCAGCGCGCCGGGCGCCGCGAGCGCTGGCGGCAGGTTGCGGGCGGCGGCGAGCCGGAAGCCGGACTCGCCTTCGCGCAGCGAAATCCAGCCGGCCTGAACACCGGGCAACTCCAGTGCCCGTTCCAGCGCCCACTCCGCCACTTCCTGTTCGCTGGTTGCCCGGTTGAGTCCCTCGGCGATGCGGTATAGCCCGTTGAGTACCTGGTTCGAATGCGCCAGCTCCTTTTCCCGCGCCTTGAGCTCCTCGTTGATGTGCACCGCCTGCTCGTAGGTCGAGATCAGTAGATCCAGGATCTGCTGGCGCTCGGCGGTGATGAAGTGCTTCTGGCCGCCCAGATCGATCTCCACCCCCATCTGCATCTTCTGGTTCTTGCGCAACTCGAGGTTCATCAGCAGATACTCGATGCGCGACAGCAGGTAGTGCGCTTCATACGGCTTGCGGATGAAGTTGTCCGCGCCGCATTCCAGCCCGCGGATCACGTCCTGCGGGTCGGAGAGGGTGGTCACCAGGATCACCGGGATGCCCTTCAAGTTCTTGTCGGACTTGATCGCCTTGCACAGGCCGTAGCCGTCCAGCTCCGGCATCAGCACGTCGCTGACGATCAGGGCGGGCCTGCGCCGCTTGGCCGCCTCGAGGGCTTGCTTGCCATTGGCCGTGGCAACGACCACATAGCCATGCTCCTTGAGCAGGTATTCCAGTTGTTCACGCTGGGTCGGACTGTCCTCGGCGATGAGAATTTCCCCGCCGTTATTATCCTTGCTGGATTTCATCGAATACACCTCATTTCACTTGCCGTTGTTTGCCAGGCTGGTCAGCACCGCGGCGATTTTCTCCGGCGAAAGCACGAGTGCCGCCGCACCCAGCTTGATCGCCTCGCCGGGCATGCCGTGCACGATGGAACTGCCCTTGTCCTGGGCAAAGGTGACGGCGCCCTGGTCCTTCAATAGCTTTAGCTCATCGGCGCCATCGCGTCCCATGCCGGTGAGCAGTCCGGCGACGGCGGTGCCTCCGTAGGTCTCGGCCACCGATCGGAACAGGTAGGAAACCGAGGGGCGCAGCCCGTTTTCGGGCGCGTCCCGGGTCAGAGCGATTTTTCCGCCGCGCGCCACTTTCATCTGGCATTCGTCCGGGGCCAGGTAGATATGGCCGGGCAGAATGGTCTCGCCGTGTCGGGCAAGATGAATCGGGAGGCGGGATGATTGCGCCAGCCAGTCGGCGAACCCGCGGATGAAGCCGGCCGCCATGTGCTGCACGATCAGTACTGGCGCCGGAAAATCTTCGGGCAGCGCGGAAACAATGGTGTGCAACACGGGCGGCCCGCCGGTGGAGGCGCCGATGGCGATGATTTCCACCTTTGCCGGCACGACGCGTCTGAGCCCCGTTTCCGCGGCACGCATAACCACTGTCTCGCGCCGTAGCCGGGGCCAGCGCCGCACCACCTTGACCTCCGACATCAACTTTACCGTCTTCACCAGCTCCTTGACGGTAGCCGCGTAGTCCGGATGACCGATGCCGGCCGGGCGGGGCAGGAAGGCCAGCGCGCCAGCCTCCATGGCGTCGAATGTTGTCTTCACTTCATGCGAGGACGTGCTGCCGCTGACGATGACGATGGGTGTGGGATGCGCTTCCATGATGCGGCGCGTGGCCTCCAAGCCGTCCATCCTCGGCATGTGGATATCCATGGTGATGACATCCGGTTGCAAGCGCCCGACAATCTCGGTGGCTTCCTCACCATTGTTCGCCGTGCCGACGACCTGAAGCTCGGGATCCGCTTCGAGAATGTGCACGAGAAACTCGCGTACCACGGGGGAGTCTTCCACTATCAAAACTTTGATCACAGGTATTGCCTCATTGTGCGTTTGCGGAACATCTTGTTGCTGGCGCCTCTGTGCATTCAGATTAAATCAATTGCCCGATGACCTCCAGCAGATTGCTCTGGTCGAAACTGCTCTTGACGATGTAGGCATTGGCACCGACGTCGATGCCACGCTCGCGGTGTTCGCGCGATTCCAGCGCCGTCACCAGCACCACCGGCAATTCCGAATGCTGCTTATCGGCGCGTATTTTTGCCGTGAGATCGAAGCCGTCCATTCTCGGCATCTCCACGTCCGACACGACCAGGTCGAACGTCGCGGTCTTGAGCGCGGTGTAGGCGTCCATTCCGTCCACCGCGGTGGAGACCAGGAAACCCGCCGACTCCAGGATATTCTTCAGCAGCGCTCGCGAGGTGATCGAGTCCTCCACCACCAGGATGGAGCGCTGCTGCGCTTGCGCAGGCTTCCCGGCCGTGGCGAGCAGGCGCGGCGCCGTCGCGAATTGCACGGCCGATTTCATCAGATCGGACACGTTCAGCACCGGCGCCACCTGGCCGGTCCCCAGCACGCTGGCTCCGGCAATGTTGCGCACGCGCGCGAGTTGTCGGCCGAGGTTTTTTACCAGTACTTCCTGCTCGCCAAGAATTTCGTCCACTCGAAACGCGATGTGCGCGAGTCCCGATCCGAGTACGATCGCCGGCACGCGGTCTGCGGCCTCGTTCGCCGCGGCATTTCGCGGCATCTCCAGTACATCACTGAGCCAGACCAGCGAAACTGCCTGCCCGCCGAGCGGAATCGTCTCCCGGTTCTCCACCGTCTGGATATCCTTGCGGGTGACTTGTGTTACCCGCTCCACGCTGATTGCGGGAATGACGAAGCGCTGCTCGCCGACGCGAATCAGAACACCCCGGAAAGTGGCAAGCGACAGCGGCAGCACGATCCGGAAGCTTGTTCCGGCATCCGGATGGGTCTCGAATGCAATGGCACCGCCCACGCGCTCGACCCTTTCCTGCACGATAGCCAGCCCCAACCCCCGACCCGAGAGATCGGTGATGATGGGACTGGTGGAAACGCCGGAGCGGAATATCAGGGCAATCGTCTCGGGTTCGCCGAGCCGCTGCGCTTCCTCGGCGGAGAGCATGCCGAGCCGTTGCGCCGCCGCCTGCACTTGTGCCGCGTCGATGCCCGCGCCGTCGTCGGCGACGAGAATTTCGATCTTGCCGCTGTCTTTCTGCGAAACCGCGATACGCAGGCTGCCATGCGGCGGCTTGTTTTTCTGTACGCGCGCCGCCGGTTTCTCGATGCCATGGTCGACGCAGTTCCTGAGCAGATGGATGAACGGGTCTTTCATCGCTTCCAGAATCCGCCGGTCGATTTCGATCCCGGTTCCCTCGATCGTCAATTCCACCTGCTTGCCCTGATCGCGGGCGAGTTCGCGGATGAAGCGCGGGAATATCTCGGTCAACGAGGAAAACGGCAGCATATGCATTTCCTTCACGCCGTGAAGGAGGTTGTCCACCATCTCTGTCAGCGCGCGATGATCGCGCTCGGCGAATTTTCTTAGCCGTGTCAGCCGGTCCTCGATATGTTTCAGGTGAAGATTGTCCGTATCCAGATGCTCGAGCAGCTTGGTCAGCGCATGCTGCTCTTTGACTGCGCCGTTTCGCCTGCCGGTGCGAGTGAACGAGCGTTCCATCGCATGCACGGCGGGCCGGATTCTGGCCCGTTCCTTTTTCCATGCCGCGAGCACGGCGCCGGTTTCGTGCAAGTCCTGAGTGCGCTGGCCCGCTGCCAGGCGTGGCGCAAGCAACTCTTCTGTCTGCCGCATCACTGCGTCGAGTTTCGCGGTGGATACCCTGATCGTTTCGGATGTCAGCCCTTGGACCACAGGAGAGATTCGCGCGCCGGTCATCGCGGCGGGCTTATCCAGTGGCAGTGGGACAGGCGGCAGCGTGGATTCCGGCGGCGATGCGGGTGGCGGCTCTCCCGTCGTCGGCATCACGCCACGCAATGCGTCGTCGAGCCGGCGGATCAGGGCGGCAACCCCTGGCTTTCCAGTTTCCGCCGCCTGCGGGGTAAGTCGCGCATTGAGCGCATCGATGGTCTGATAGAGCAGATCGAACAATGGTGGCGCGGACGCGAGCGTCTTTCCCTTCAATGCGGAAAACACGCTCTCCAGCGACTGGCATACCGACTCGATGTCCGTGAGGCTCACGGCCCGGGCGGCGCCCTTCAGGCTGTGCGCATCGCGGAAGATATTCTCGACAATTTCCGCCTGGCGATTGCTGGCCGGCATTTTCTCCAGTTCGAGAAGCCCCGCGGATATCGACTTGAGATGTTCGTCCGCCTCGATCCGGAACGTTGTCAGAAGTTTTTTCAGGAAATCGTCGTTTTTACCGGCCATGGCTTTGTTCCATTCTCAGCAGAGGCTGCAGCATTCAAGCGCTTTTACTGCCGATCATGGCGCCCAGTCTCTGCCCCAGTTCGTGCAGTTGCCGGGCCGCGACTTCGGCCTGCTGGGTGCCGGATACGTTCTGCACGCTAGCCTGCTTGATGTTCTCCATCGC